>CAVUIG010000032.1:0-32917 GCA_963741355.1 uncultured beta proteobacterium | reverse complement strand
CTGGTCGAATCGCCCCGGCGGCGGGCTCGCCGCGGAGATCACGCTGCCGCTCAAGGATTGCTTTTGACGAGTCAGACCGATGAACGCGACGAACCCATGGACACCGAGCGGGCCAGCCTGCTGCTCATCGACGACGATCTCGCGCTGTGCGAGGTGATGTCGCGCGCGCTGGACGGCCGCGGCTTCGACGTCACCATCGCGCACACGGTCGAGGACGCCATCCAGACGATCGACGCGGAGCCTCCGGATACGCCGTCGTCGACCTCCGGCTGCCGGACCAGTCGGGGCTTGCGCTCGTGCAGCACCTGAAGGCGGCGGACGCCTACACGCGCATCGTCGTACTGACCGGTCACGCCAGCATCCCGACCGCGATTGAGGCGATCAAGCTCGGCGCGACCTACTACCTCGACAAGCCGACCGATGCCGACGCCGTCGTCGCGCGCATTCGCCCACGACGACGGAAACGAGTCGTGCCGATCGACGAGAGGCCGATGTCGGTCGAGCGGCTCGAGTGGGAGCACATCCAGCGCGTGCTCCACGACAACGGCGGCAACATCTCCGCCACCGCGCGCGCGCTGTCGATGCATCGGCGCACGCTGCAGCGCAAGCTCCGCCAGCGGCCCGTCGAAGCCTGAGCCCGACAAGGCGGCGCCGGTGCGGCGGTCAGGTTATCCCGTTCATGGCCGGCCGATGCCGAACCTGACGCACGCGGCAGGCCCCGCCACGTCGCCCTGCCGGCACGCGCGCACCCGCCAATGAAAAGCCGCGCCGACCCGGAGGGCGGCGCGGCTTCGATGCTGCGAGCAGCTAGCTCTTCTTCGCGTCGAGATCAAGCTCCGGCCACTTGCGGCCATGGCACGCCGGGTTCGCGCAGAAGTTGCCGCCTTCGTTGCCCCACTTGAGCGGTCCATGGCACATCGCGCACGAGCTGTCGACCTTCGAGCGGTGCTCGTGCATCCAGTTCGGCGCTTCGTGGCTGTCGGGCGGGGTCACGCCGGCGACGATGGTCGACGCGACCGAGTGCTGGCCGTTTTCCCTCTGCGACCTGCGGCAGTGCGTGACACAGCGTGCATTGCAGACGCACGGCCTCGCCTTCTCGTTCATGTGCTTGCCATCGTGGCAGCGGAAGCAGCCGGGAGAGTCGAAGTGCCCGACGTTGTTCGGGAAGTCCTTCCATGTCAGCGGCTTGCCGTGGACGCTCGCCGGAAAACGACGTCCGCATCAGGATCTGCTGCATCGTGTCCGAGAACTTCTTCTCGGCGTCCTTCGCCTTCGCGGGAGACGTCCTTCGGCGCTTCCGCGGCGATGATCTGTGCGAACTTCGCCGCGCGCTCCTTGTCCGGGCCGCCGATGCCGGCGGATTTCTGGATGATCGTGTCCGAGCGCGCCTTGATCGACGGCAGGGCTCCGGTCGATGCGCCCTTCCTCCATCGCGTCGTCGACCAGTCGCGCCGGATTCGTGAACGGATGGCCCGACGCGTTGTGGCAGTCGATGCAGTCCATCCGCCGCTTTTCCATCTTGTCCACCTCGGCGCGGGATTTTCCGGCCGTGGCGTCGAAATAGGTCGCCTTGACCTTGCCGTCGGCGCCGCGGACCTCGACCAGCGCGATCTTCTGCTTCTGCGGGTCGAGCGCGACGTACTCGACGTCCTGCGCGATGTGCCAGTGGATGCCCTTGGCGACGGCGCCGCCGGGCCGCAGCTGCGGCGTGATGTCCTTGTCGCCGCTGGCGAGCGCGGGGCCCGCCCCGGTGTGCATCTGCAGCGTGGTCCTGCCCTCCGTGCTCTTCGGATCGGCGCCGTAGCGATACTTCACGCGGATCGTGTCGTCGTGGCGCGCCTCGGGCCAGTGGCAGGCCTCGCAGGACTCGCGCGCCGGGCGCAGGCTGTGCGTGGTGACCGGGCCGTTCGTAGCCGACGATCATCCCGCCAGAGCTCGTTCATGTGCGTCGGCTTGATCGCCATCAGCTGCAGCGTCGACAGACGGCCCATGTGGCACTCGACGCAGTTGACGCGCGCGTGGAACGACGCGGCGTGCGCGACCGGCTCCTCGGGGTGCACCGCGTGGCACATGTTCGTGCAGAACGCGTTGCTGTTGCTGTATTCCCAGGCGACGATGCCGCCGGCCCCCAGCACCGCGAGCGCGATGCGCGCCGACGACGAGCGTCGTCACCGCGCCCAGCATCAACGTGCGCCGCCCCAGCCTGATGTTCATTCGCCGCTCCTGTCCAATGGCGTTGCGTGGTCCCGATCCGGCGCGTCCGCGACGCAATCGCGCCGGTCCGCCGCATGCGCGAATGGGCCCCGAGGGCCCATTCAATCCCCACCCGCTGCGATCGGCCGATCGCCCAACTGCGAGGTTACTTGAATACGCTGTAGACGATCAAGACGATTGCGACGATGCCAAGCGCCAGCGCCGTGCCGCCGACGACCCAGCCGAACCATTTCGATTCGTCGGTCGGGGGCGGGGCCTCCTTGCCGGCAAGGCGGCCTTCGCGCGCGAGGCGCGCGTACTCGACCCCGCGCTCGCTCTTGAGCTCGTGCTCCGAGATGCGGCCGTGAAGATCACCACGTCCATCGGGAACTTCGCCGGCCGCACATGGCCGTTGAAGAAGTGGAACGTGAAGATGAAGCCGGCGGCGAGCAGCGCCTCCTCGCCGTGCACCAGCGCCGCGATGTTGAACATCCAGCCCGGCAGCAGCTTCGGAGAAGAACACGGGAAACCAGAGCAGGAGCCCGGAGCCGCCGATGATGAACATCCCCCAGAACACCGCCCAGTAGTCGAACTTCTCCCAATAGGTCCAGCGGTCGAACTGGGCTGCGGCCCGCGGCCGACGAACCATTTGAAGTTGTTCCAGACGTCGATGGCGTCCTGCGGCTGCGGCACCATCGAGTCGGGGCCCCAGAGGATGGCCATCAGGCGCTTGCCGGCGATCGCCTTCGAGAACACCAGCACCACGTGGCTCACGAACACCAGGATCATCACGAACGCGCAGATCCGGTGGATGAATCCGGCGCTTTCGAAGCCGCCGAGAATGCGCGCGAGCGGCGCCGCCCACGCCTTTTCCGAATACAGGAGCGGCAGGCCGGACAGCGCGCAGCCGACGAAGGTCAGCATCAGCGCCGCGTGCATCACCCGCTCGATCGCCGAAAAGCGCCGGTAGTAGCGCTGCCTCAGGCTGGCGCCTCCGGCGCACCGCGGTCGCGACAGCCGGGTTACCCGTAGCGGTTGTCATTTTTGCCCCTCGTCACGTTTGCCGCCGCCGAACTTCTCGCGCAGTTCCCGGTAGAGCCAGAACACCGTGTGGATGCCGAAGAAAGAGAACACGCCGATCAGCAGCAGCTCCATGAACTTCGCGGCGTAGTAGTAGAACGGATCGCGCGCCTTGTCGTGCCGGCTCGCGTGCGGATCGAAGCTCGCGAAGTTGGCGCTGGCGCCCGCATGGCATTTCTGGCAGGTCTTCAGCCGGTTCTGCTTCGAGACCGACGAGGCCGGGTCGGACGCCGGCCGCACGTCGTGCGCGCCGTGGCACGATGCGCAGGTCGCCATCCGCGCGTAACCGAGCGCGGTGACCTGACCGTGGAACGTGTCGCGGTAGGTCGACAGGTAGTCGGAGTGGCAGTTGCCGCACTCCTTGATCACCTCGGTCTGGAAGCTCGCCACCTCGTGCTGCTGGATCGCATGCGCGGTGTGGCAGTCAGTGCAACCCGGCGCCGCGAGCATGCCGTCCTGGCGCAGCTTGCCGTGCATCCCGTTCGCCCAGGCCGCGCGCTCGGGCTTGTGGCAGCTGCCGCAGGTGTCGGGCACCTTCGCGCGGTTCGTCCGGCTTCCGGCCTCGCTCTTCGCGAGGATGCTGTGCGCGCCGTGGCAGTTCGTGCAGGTCGGCGCCGAGCCCTGCGCGGCGCCCTGCAGCGCCTTGCCGTGGATGCTGTCGTGGAACTTGCTCGCGATATTGCCGCTCGGGAGCTTGCCCTTCGCCATCGTCGCCTCGTCGCCGTGGCAGCGCGAGCAGGTGGCCTCGACGTTGGCATGGTTCGTCGCGCGATGCCGGATCCTTGGCGCGCAGGATGTCATGGGTTCCGTGGCAATCGGTGCAGGTGGCGGCGACGGTGTTGCCGCCCTTGCGCGATTTGCCGTGGACGGTTCCGCTGTATTCCTTCACCTGCTGCTCGTGGCAGGTCGCGCAGTTGACCGGCTTCAGCTTTTCCGCGTGCGGGATCTTGTCCGCGGAGACGTCGGTGTGGCAATCGGTGCATTTCAGGTTGAGGCCGCCGTGCACCGACGCCGCGAACTTCGCGCCGTCGACGGCGATTGACTTGCCCTCGGCGCCCTTCGCGTCCGCCGCCCCGTGGCACATGAGGCACGTCTCATTGACGCTTGGAGCGGGCGCCGCTGCCCCGGGGTTGGTCTTGCCGAATGCAGCGATGGCGACGAAGGCGCAGAAGAGCGCGCCGGCCGCTCGCATGATGATTGATATTTGCATTTGCCGTCCCGCGGGCCTGCGAATGAGGCCGCGTGCCGGCGGCCCTGCCGCCGATGCGCCCCATGTAGCGCTGCCACGGCGAATGTTCGCATCCGGCGATGTCCACAGCGTTGACGTGGATCAACGGCCACTGAGGGCGGCGATGGCGCTCTGCGCGGACCGCGCGCGGACAGGTTGCCGAGCGGCAAGAAAAAGGGCTCCCGCGGGAGCCCTTCGTTTGTCGCGCGACACGTGTCGCGTCGCAAGCGTCAGACGCGACGCTTGTATTCGCCGGTGCGCGTGTCGACCTCGATGCGATCGCCGGTGGCGACGAAAAGGGGCACCTGCACTTCGAACCCATTGGCGAGCTTCGCGGGCTTCAGAACCTTGCCGGACGTATCGCCGCGGATCGCGGGCTCGGTGTACTTGATCTCGCGCACGACCGAATTCGGAAGCTCGACCGAAATCGCCTTGCCGTCGTAGAACGTGAGCTCGCACGCGAGGCCCTCGTCGAGATACGGCAGCGCGTCGGTGAGATTCTCCTTCTCGACGTCGAACTGGTTGAACTCGCCGTCCATGAACACGTACATCGGGTCGGCGAAATACGAGTACGTGACTTCCTTGCGCTCGAGCTGGATCACGTCGAACTTCTCGTCGGCGCGATAGACGGATTCCGTCCCCGAGCCGGACAGGAGGTTCCGGAGCTTCATCTTGACGACGGATGCGTTGCGGCCGGACTTCGTGAATTCGGCCTTCTGGACCACCATCGGGTCGGTCCCGACCATGATCACGTTGCCGGCGCGGATTTCCTGGGCGATTTTCATGAATGCACCTGACTGAAATTTGGGCTGCGGCCGCCTTGGCGGCCGCTCATTTGCCAATTTGCAATTGCGGTTGGTTTGGGAAACTCTCAATTATACCCGTTGGCTGCACGCCTTGACCAGCCCGCTCGCGAGATCGGGGAGTGAGGCGAGTCGCCGCGCCCACGATTCACCGTGCCGCGCGAGCTGCGGGCGCGCGCCGGCGAAATCGTGCCATGCCTCGGCGGCCGACCCGCAGCGGGAATCTCCGTTCCACGCTCGCCAGAAGCGTCGCTGTGCGCTCGCCGCCTCCGGGTCGGCGCCGTCCTGCTCGCGGTCGAGAAACGCCTCGAGCTTTGCCCAGTGCGCCCGTTCGGCCTGCGGATAGATGTGCCATACGAAGGGCCGCGCCGCCCATTGCGCGCGCACGAAGGAATCCTCGCCGCGGACGAAATTCACGTCGCACGACCACAGCAGGCGATCGAACGTGTCCTGATCGACGAGCGGCACCGAATGGAGCGTAAGTCGGCCCCGCACGATGGGATGGCGCAGATGCGGCACGTTGCCGCCGGTCCATCGATCGAGCGCGCCCGCGGCAACGCCTTCCGGAACGATGCACGTCACGCCGGATTCGCCGTCAGCCCATGCGTCGAGCAGGTCGGGGAGCATGGAGTTCGCGTAGCAGAAGAGGAGAACGCGCGTGTCGCCGGCGGGAGGCGGATCCATTCCGAGCGCTTGCCACAGTGCGACACCGGACTCGGTACCGCTGCGATAGGCATCGCGTGCGTCGAGAAGACCGCGCTCGCGCAGCAGCCCGCCGGTCGCTTCGGAAAATCCGGGGAACCAGAACCGGCGCGCGATCGGTAGCCTCGGATGCGGCGACGGGAGGCCGTGCGTGCGCTCGACCCAGTCCTCGGCGCTCAGGTACTCGAGCACGATCCACGCGGGCGGCCGCGGGCGCGCCGCCTGCGCGCGCGCGTAGTCTTCGGGGAGGCCGCAGCCGAAGGCCTCGATCACGACGTCCGGCGCTTCCGAGGGCAGCAGCGGTTCCGTCCAGCGGCGCACGCTGACGCCGTCCACGCGCTGGTAGGTCGCCCGTGCGTCGACACCGCGCGCGATGCGCGCGAGCACCGCGGGATCGTCGAGCCACAGCGCGGGATCGAGCGCGTGCTCGCGGGCGAGCTGCCGCGCGAGGCGCCAGCAGACGCCGGCATCGCCGAAGTTGTCGACGACCTTGCAGAAAATGTCCCAGCGGGCCGGCATGAGAAGGTCGATACTTCCGATCGGCCCCGATTATCGCCCATGCTCGCCGATCGCTGGGGCGACGAAGCGTCTGCCGCAGAGGGCGCTTGATCCTGCTCAACGCGACGACGCGCGGAACGGGGGAGGATGGCTCCCGGGCGGCAGGGCGCCTTCGCCCCGTTGCGCCCGACGGGGAAATCCGCGATGCATGCGATGCGCCGAATGGCGATGCTCTCGATCGTGACGTCGCTCGCGACGATCGCGCTCAAGTTTTCCGCCTATTTCATCACCGGCTCCGTGAGCCTGTGGTCGGACGCGCTCGAGTCCCTCGTCAACCTGGTCGCCGGCCTCATCGCGCTCGGCGCCGTCACGCTCGCCGATCGTCCCGCCGACGAGCGGCACGCCTACGGTCACGACAAGGCCGAATACTTCTCGAGTGGCGTCGAGGGCGCGCTGATCCTGGTCGCGGCGATCGCGATCATCGCCTCCGCGATCCGCCGCCTCGTCGATCCGCAGCCGATCGCGAACCTCGGCCCGGGGCTTGCCATCGCGTTCATCGCCGGCGCCGCGAACTTCGGTGCCGCGCGCATGATGCTGAAGGCGGCTCGCGCGCACGACAGCATCACGATCGAGGCCGACGCGAAGCACCTCCTGACCGATGTCTGGACGTCCGCGGGGATCATCGCCGGGCTGCTCGTCGTGATGGCGATGCCGCAATGGCGGATCCTCGATCCGCTGATGGCGATCGCGGTGGGCGTCCACATCATCTACATCGGATTCGACCTCGTGCGCCGCTCCGCCGACGGGCTGATGGACGCGGCGCTGCCGGCAATGGAAGTCGAGCAGGTCGAGGCGCTGATCCGCGCCGAGCTGCCCGCGAACGCGACCTTCCACGCGCTTCGCACGCGCAAGGCCGGCGCGCGCCGTTTTCTCGAGCTGCACCTCGTCGTTCCCGGCGCGATGAGCGTCGCCGAATCGCACGCGCTGTGCGACCGGATCGAGGCGGCGATCGTCGCGCACCTCGCACGCGCGCACGTGACGATCCACGTCGAGCCGGCGGAGACCCAGGCGCCGCACGCCTGACGCGCGGAGCGCGGCGGCGGCGTCAGAACGCCTCGTCCCAGGGAATCGACAGGCGGATGGCCGAGGTGATGAGCCCGACCATGCTGTAGGTCTGCACGAAATTGCCCCACGGCTCCAGCGTCGCCGGCGTGAGATGCTCGGCGAGCAGGCCGTGCCGGTTGCGGCATTCGAGCAGGCACATGAAAAGCTCGCGCGCCTCGTCGCGGCGTCCGAGCGCGGCCAGCGCGTTGACGAACCAGAACGAGCATACGACGAAGGCGTTCTCGGGGACGCCGAAATCGTCGGCGTCGACGTAGCGGTAGACGAAGTCGCCGCGTTTCAGCTCCTTCTCGATGCCGGCGACGGTCGCGACGAAACGCGGATCGTCCGCCTTCACGAGTCCGATCTCCTGGAGAAGCAGCAGGCTTGCGTCGAGCGCCGACCCGTCGACGGTCGCGACGAAGGTCCCGCGCTTCTTGTCGAAGCAGCGCTCGTCGACGAAACGGGCGATGGCCGTGGCGTGTTTGCGCCATTCCTCGACGCGCTCGGGCAGCCCGACGCGCCCCGCGATGCGGGCGAGCCGGTCGCAGGCGGCCCAGCACATCGCCGTCGAGAACGTGTGCACCTGCGCGGCGTTGCGCCGCTCCCAGAGGCCGGCGTCGGGCTCGGCGTAGACGGCGAGCGCTCGCCGCCCGAGCGTCTCCAGCCGCTCGAACAGCGCGACGTCGCCGCGGCGGATCAGGCGATCGTCGAAGAACACGTGCGTCGCCGCGAGGATCGCCGAGCCGTACACGTCGTGCTGCACCTGCCGGTACGCGTCGTTGCCGATCCGGACCGGACCCATGCCGCGGTAGCCGGGAAGCGCGTCGACGACGGATTCGGTGAGCGCGGCGCTGCCGTTGATCCGGTAGACGGGCTGCAGCAGGCCGCCCACCGCGCCCGCCGCGACGTTGACGAAATAATTGAGATAGCGCTCCATCGTGTCGGTGGCCCCGAGCCGATTGAGCGCGTTGACGACGAAATAGCCGTCGCGCAGCCAGCAATAGCGGTAGTCCCAGTTGCGGGCGGAGTTCGCCGCCTCCGGGATCGACGTCGTCATCGCGGCGACGATGGCGCCGGTGTCGTCGAACGAATTCAGCTGCAGCGTGATCGCGGCGCGAATCACCGCGTCCTGCCATTCGTAGGGGATGGCGAGGCGGCGCACCCAGTCGCGCCAGTACGTGTCGGTGTCCTCGATGAAGCGGCGCCCGACCTCGGCCACCGCGCTTTGCACCGTCTCGTCGGGGCCGAGCAGCATCGTCACGGTGTCGTCGAGGAAGAACGGCCGCTCCTCGAGCACCGCAGTGAGCGACGCGTCGGTGGTGAGGCGCAGCGTGACCTCCGGCGTGATGAACCGGACGTGGCTGCTGCCGCTCGTCTTGACGGGGACGTCGCTGCCGTAGCCGACGGCCGGGCGCAGGCGTATCGCGATGCGCGGGCTGCCGGCGATGCGGCGGATCCGCCGGACCAGCATCATCGGATGGAAGATGCGTCCGTTGTGCAGGAAACGCGGCACGCAATCGGTGATCTCGACCGTGCCGCCCGCGTTGTCGAAAAGGCGCGTGACCAGGACCGCGCTGTTGGTCGCGTACGACTGCTCGCTGCGCGACATGTCGTGGAGATCGATCGCGAAGATGCCGCGCTCGGCGCCCGGCTTCGCGTCGTCGAGCAATGCGCAGAACGTGGCGTCGGAATCGAAGCGCGGAAAGCAGCCCCACACGATCGACGCCTGCGCATCGACCAGCAGACCGATCGCGCCGTTGCCGATGAGAGCGAGATCGAGCGTGCGCATCAGTCCTCCGTCGCGGCTGGCGGCGGCGCGTCGACGGCGCCGGCGAGCCATTGCAGCACCTCGGCCACGTCGCGCAGCCGGTAGCTCGCGTGCGTCGGCCCCGCGCCGACCTTGACCGCCCATCCCCCGGCGCGCTCGACCGCGGCAAACCCGAATTCGTCGGTGCGGTCGTCCCCGACGAACACCGGCGTGCGGCCGCGAAACGGCGGCTCGGTCATGTACTCGGCGATCGCCGTGCCCTTGTCGCGTCCGTCCGGCCGCACCTCGATCAACCCTTTGCCGGCCTGCAGCCGCCAGCCCGCGCATCGCGGCGCGAGCGCCACTTGCGCCGCACCGCGCGATGCAGGTGCGGCGCGAGGCGCGGCGCCTGCCGATAATGGAGCGCGAGCGTCTCGCCCTTGTCCTCGAGCACCAATCCCTCGTGGCCCGCCGCCAGCCGCTGCATCTCGCGCCGCAGCGCGCCCGATCCCCGGCACGGCGGGCAACCGATGGATCGCGCCGCCCGCATCGCGCCGCTCGACGCCATGCTGCCCCGCGATCGGCAGGCGGATGCCGGGGAAGAGCCGGTCCGCGTCGGCGATCGAGCGGCCGGTGATCAGCGCGAGCGCGCCGTCGAGACGCCGCGCCAGCGCGGGGAGGAGGCCGGTGAGGCGCCCGTCGACCTGCACGAGGTCGGGCGTTGCCGCGATGTCGAGCAGCGTGCCGTCGATGTCGAGGAAGAGCGCGCAGCGCGGCGGCAAGCGCCGGCGGCCGGGCGCGCCGGCGGCGCTTCGGCACGGCCGCGGACGCCACGCGCTCAGGCATGGGTCGGCGCGACCTCCGCGGCGCGAAAACGTCCGCGCTGGCGCATCAGCGAGGCGTCGAGCAGCATCCGTCCCGCCCAGCGGTAGACGTTGAATTCCCGGACGACGGCGCGCATCAGCCGCATCCGGTCGCGCTGCTCCTCCGGCTTCATCGTCAGCGCAAGATTGAGCGCCGCGGCGCACTGGTCGGCGTCGTACGGATTCACGACCAGCGCCTCGGAAAGCTCGCGCGACGCGCCGGTGAACTGGGAGAGGATCAGCACGCCCTGCTCGTCGTCGCGCGCGGCGACGAACTCCTTGGCGACGAGGTTCATGCCGTCGTGCAGGCTGCTGACGAAGCACAGGTCCGCGGCGCGGTGATACTCGTAGACGGCCTCCGTCTCGTGGTGCTCGATGATGAGCATGATCGGAGGATGGCCGACGTGCGACCACTTGCTGGTTGATCTCGTCGGCGAGCTCGCGCACGCGCGCCGCATAGTTCCGGTAGTCGGCAATCGAGTCGCGCGATGGCGACGCGATCTGGACGAACGTGAAGCGGCCGGCCCAGCGCGGCTCCTTCTCGAGCAGGCGCGCGACCGCGTTGAAGCGCTCGATGATGCCCTTCGTGTAGTCGAGGCGGTCGATGCCGATGCCGAGCCGGTGCGTCGCCGGCAGGCCGAGCCGCTCGCGCACGACGCGCCTCGCCTCGGGCACCGGCTTCACGGCGGCGAGCGCGGCGGGCGGCCACTCGATCGAGATCGGATAGCGGTGCACGGTGGTCGGCTGGCCGCGGAACGAGATCGTGAACGACTCGCGGTCGACCCGCGCCTCGAGCAGTCGGTCGACCGTGTCGAGGAAGTTGTTGCAGTGGAACTGCGTGTGGAATCCGAGGATGCTGCTGCCGAGGAGGCCGTCGAGGAGCTCGTTGCTCCACGGGCAGATCGCGAAAGCCTCGGGATTGGGCCAGGGAATGTGCCAGAAGGTGATGATCGTCGCGTCGGGCAGGCGCTCGCGGATCATCCGCGGCAGCAGCGCGAAATGGTAGTCCTGCACGAGCACCACCGGATCGCGCGTCGTCGCCTCGTCGACGACCGCGTCGGCGAATTTCTGGTTGACCGTGCGATAGTACTCGTAGTCCTGCGTGCGGAACGTCGGGCGCACGTGCGCGATGTGGCACAGCGGCCACAGACCCTCGTTGGCGAACCCGGCGTAGTAGCCGGCTTCCTCCTCCTTGGAGAGCCAGATGCGGCGGATCTGGTAGAGCGGATGCCCCGGCGGCACGTCGACCCGGTCGCGGCGGTCGACGGTGTCGCGGTCGGCCGAGCCGCTGCCGTGCGCGATCCACGTGCCCGAGCACGCGCGCATCACGGGCTCGAGCGCGGTGACGAGGCCGCTCGCCGGGCGCTGGATGCGCACGCCGCCGTCCTCGGTGCGCACGTGGATGTACGGCTCGCGGTTGGACACGGCGATCACGTTGTTGCCGTGCAGTTCGCTTCGCAGCGTCGCCCGCAGCGCCTGCTGGTCCCAGATCCGCTGGCTGCCGTCGAGCGGGCGGTATTGCCGCTCGAGGTCGCGGATGAGATCGCGCAGGTCGCGCGCGATGGGCCGCAGCTCCGGCGCGGTGGCGGCGACGGTCGGGCGCAGGATGCCTTCGCCGCGCAGCAGCGAATGCAATCCGCGCACCCAGCCTCGCCACGAGACCTGCGCGATCACCACGGTGATGAGCGCGACCGTCGCGCCCAGCGCGACGAAGAAATAGAACAGGTAGCGCCGGAACTCCTCGTTGCGGCGCTCGACGAAGCTCATGTCGTGGACCAGCGCCAGCCAGGCGTTCGGAACGCCTTCGGCATCGATCTTCTGCACCGCGATGTGCAGCGTGCGCGTGCCCGCGTGCATCAGCGCCTGCGGCTGGCCGTCGCGCGCCTCGAGGTCGGCGCAGTCGAGCGACTGCGGGAAGTTGAGCGTCGCGATCGGACGGCTGCTCCCGGCGACGCAGAGGCCGACCGCGTACAGCCGCTCGTCGCGGAGCATCCCGCTGAAGAATTGCTGGATGCGCGCCGGCGAGCCCTGGCCGACGAGGCTCGCGATGGGATCGTGCGCCGCCTCCGCGATGAGGCTCGAGCGCGCGTCGAGGTCGCGCACGAACCATCGCAGGATGAGCGAATCCGCGAGCGGCACGGCGACGTAGGCGGCGGCGCCGATCGCGATCAGCAGCGGGATGATGAAGCGGAGCGAGAGTCGCACGGGTTCGGCCTCGCCTTCTGATTGGACCTGCGCACGTTATGATAGGGCTACGCGTCATGCTCGTGCGGCGCGCCATTCCTGTATTTATTGTCGCAGACTTTGCGAAAGACCGCCTGCATGGGCGTGAAGTTCCGCCATGGCAAGACCGGTGCCAGAAAATGGCCGGTCCGATCGGCAAATTTTTCAATCTGAATCCGGCGCGCCGCGGACAGGGCTCCCCGGTCGACGCCGGCGCGCCCCTTGGGCCCGGCGGCGCCGAATGCCATGTCCGAAAATGGCGAGTGGAGGGGCGCCTGCGCGCGCATAATTCGCCCATGCCGCTCGATCCCGACGCCTGCTACCGCGCGCTCGCCGCGCACGATCCGCGCTTCGACGGCCGATTCTACGTCGGCGTGTCGTCGACCGGCATCTACTGCCGTCCGGTGTGCAACGTGCGCATGCCGCGCCGGGAGAACTGCCTCTTCTTCCCGAGCGCCGCCGCCGCCGAGGTGGCCGGCTACCGCCCGTGCCTTCGCTGCCGCCCGGAGCTCGCACCCGGCCACGCGAGCGTCGACGCATCGGAGCGCCTCGCGCGCGGCGCCGTGAACCTGATCGAGAACGGCGTGCTGGACGACGGCGGAATCGAGACGCTCGCGGCGCGCGTCGGCGTCACGAGCCGCCATCTGCGCCGGATCTTCGAGGCGGAATACGGCGTGTCGCCGGTTGAATACGCGCAGACGCAGCGATTGCTGCTCGCGAAGCGCCTCCTCACCGACACCGCGCTGCCGGTCACCGAAGTCGCGCTCGCCAGCGGCTTCGCAAGCGTACGGCGGTTCAACGCGCTGTTCAGGTCCCGTTACCGAATGGCGCCGGGCCGGCTGCGCAAGGATCGCGGGGCCGCCGCGCTGCCCGCGACGCTCGCCTTCGAGCTCGCCTACCGGCCGCCCTACGACTGGAAGGCGATGCTCGATTTCTTGGGGCATCGCGCGATCGCCGGCGTCGAGAGCGTCACGGCAGACGCCTACGTCCGCAGCGTCGCGATCCCGCATCGGGGAAGCCTCCACACGGGCCGCGTCGAGGTGCGCCACGCCCGGCGCAAGGCGGCGCTGTCCATCGCCGTGTCGGCGTCGCTCGCGCCGGTCGTGCCCGCCGTGCTGTCGCGGGTCAAGCACGCGTTCGACCTCACGTGCGATCCAGCGCAGGTGGCGCTGGTGCTCGGCCCGCTCGCCGCGAAGCATCCGGGGTTGCGCGTTCCGGGAACCTTCGACGGGTTCGAGCTCGCCGTGCGCGCGATCGTCGGCCAGCAGGTGTCGGTGCGCGGCGCGCGGACGGTGCTGGGCCGCATCGCGCGCTCGTTCGGCGAGGCGCTGCCGGGAGGCGATGGCGACGTCACCCACGTGTTTCCCGCCGCCGCGCGCCTCGCCGAGGAGTCCTCCGCGTCGCTTGCCGCCGCGGGCCTCACCGGAGCGCGCGCTCGAGCCATCATCGCGCTGGCCGCGGCGATCTGCTCCGGCGATCTGGTGCTCGACCCCGAAGGCGACGTCGACGCGACGATCGAGCGCCTGCAGAGCCTGCCCGGCATCGGCGCGTGGACCGCGCAGTACATCGCGATGCGCGCGCTGCGCTGGCCGGACGCCTTTCTCGCCGGCGACCTCGTGGTGCGCCGCGTGCTGCGCGCCGCGCGGCCGGCGCAGGCATTGGAACGCGCGCGCGCATGGCAGCCCTGGCGCGCGTACGCAGTGATGCATCTATGGAGATCCGCGCAATGAATACGACCGTCTGTTTCGACTGCATCGAATCGCCTCTCGGCACGCTGCGCCTCGCGGCGACGCCGGCGGGACTGGCCAGCATCTGTTTCGCCGACGAGACGGGCATGCCGCCGCCCGCGCAAGACTGGGTTCACGACCCGGCGTCCCCCGTGCTTCGGCGCGCGGCGGCGCAGCTCGCCGAATATTTCGCCGGCCGCCGGCGCGTGTTCGACCTGCCGCTGGCGCCTTCCGGCACGCCGTTCCAGCACGCGGTATGGAAAGCGATCGCGACCGTGCCCGCGGGCGAGACCATTTCCTATACGGAGCTCGCGCGCCGCGCGGGACATCCGGGGAGCTTCCGCGCGGTCGGCGCCGCGACGGGGCGCAATCCGCTCGCGATCGTCGTTCCGTGCCACCGCATCGTCGGCGCCGACGGCTCGCTCACGGGCTACGCCGGAGGGCTCGCGCGCAAACGCGCGCTGCTGGCCCTTGAGGGCGAGGCGCACGCGCAGCTCGCGCTCGCCGTCTGATGCGCCCGGCGGACATCGGGCGCCTGGTTGCCCTGGCGGCGATCTGGGGGGCGTCGTTCGTCTTCATCCGCACGCTCGCCCCGGTGCTGGGGCCGCTCTTGACCGCGGCATCGCGGGTGCTGATCGCGGGCGTCGCGCTGGTCCTCTACCTGAGGGCGATCGGCTTCGACTCGGCCGTGCGCGCGAACTGGCGGCATTACCTCGTGATCGGCATCGTCAATTCGGCGCTGCCGTTCGTCCTCTACGCGTTCGCCGGATTGCACATCCCGGCGTCGTACTCGGTCATCATGAATTCGATGACGCCGCTGTTCGCGGCGCTGCTTTCCGCCGCTCTGCTCGCGGATCGGCTGACGCCGCGCAAGATCGCCGGGCTCGCGGGCGGCGCGGCCGGCGTGGCGCTCGTGAGCAAGGCCGGCCCGGTCGTGCCCGACGCGATGTTCGCGTGGTCGATCCTCGCCTGCCTCGCCGCGGCGTTCTGCTATGCGGTCGCGGGCGTCTACATCAAGAAGCGCGCGGCGGTCGCGAAGCCGATGGCAATCGCCGGATGGAGCCAGCTCTTCGCGGGATTCGTGCTGCTGCCATTGCTTCCATTCGGCGCGGCGCCGACGCGCATCGACGCCGGCATCGTCGGCAACGTCCTCGCGCTCGCGCTCCTGTGCAGCGCGGTCGCCTACCTTCTCTATTACCGGCTGATCGTCGACATCGGGCCGACGCGCGCGATGACGGTGACGTTCCTGATGCCGCTCTTCGGCATGCTGTGGGGCGCGCTCTTTCTCGGCGAGGCGATCACGGCGCCGATGCTGGCCGGCTGCGCGCTGATCATCGGCGGCAGCGTGCTGGTGCTGAAAACGCCGTCGCTGCGCGCGCTACGCACGTAATCCGGGCTCGCGCGTCCGCGAGCGGGCACTGTTATCATGCGCGCTCCGCATTTCCGCCGTGGTGCCGCGCCAAATGTATTCCATCCGGTTGAGGTCGCTCGCGCTCGCGCTCTTTGTGGTCGCGCTCGCCGGATGCGCGTCGCGTCCGGTCAACCCGCCCATCGCGCAGGTCGACTACAACGAGGGATACCGGGTCGAGACGCGGCCACCGCGCCCGACGGACGACGCGACGGTGATCGTGCTCGCGTTCTCTGGTGGCGGCACCCGTGCCGCGGCGTTCTCCTACGGCGTTCTCGAGGAGCTCAATCGCATCGAGATCGACCTCCCGGGCGGCAAGCGCTCGCGCCTCATCGACCAGGTCGACGTGATCACCGGCGTGTCCGGCGGAAGCTTCACGGCGCTCGCCTACGGTCTCTACGGCGACAAGCTGTTCGGCCAGTACGAGCAGCGTTTCCTGAAGCGCGACGTGCAGGGCGCCCTCGTTGCGAGAATGCTCTCCCCGGTCAACTGGCCGTCGCTGTCCTCGGATGGCTTCGGCCGCTCCGAGATGGCGGCGCAGCTCTACGACGAGATCCTGTTCGAGGGCGCGACGTTCGGCGACCTCGCCAAGCGTCCGGGCCCGTTCGTGCTCGTCACGGCCACGGACATCTCCACCGGGTCGCGGCTTGGTTTCGTGCAATCCGATTTCGATCTCATCTGCTCGGACGTCAACAAAGTGCCGCTCTCGCGCGCGGCGGCGGCATCGTCGGCGGTGCCGCTCGTCCTCTCGCCGGTGACCCTCAACAACTACGGCGGCCGCTGCGGGCACAAGTACGCGAGCTGGACACGCGAGATCGCCGACCCCGCGAGCCCTGCGCGACCGGCAGGGCGGGCCGTGCAGCGCTATCACGAGATGCGGATGTTCGAGGACAGCGTGAACCGGCCGTACCTCCATCTCGTCGATGGTGGGGTGTCCGACAACCTCGGCATGCGCGCCGTGCTGGAATCGCTGGAGAGCGCCGAGGCCCGTCGCGGGCGCCTGCGCTACCTCGCCGGCGTGAATCGGATCGTCGTCATCGTGGTGAACTCGCTTTCGCAGCCGGTCACCGATTGGGACAAGCAGGAGCGGCCGCCCGGCGACATCGCGATCCTGATCAAGGCGGCGGGCGTGCCGATCGACCGCTATTCGTACGAGGCGGTCGAGCTCCTGAAGGACCTGATCATGCGCTGGCAGACGGCGCGCGCGATCCGCGCCTCCAGCGCATTCGCCGGCGGCAACAATGCGCTGCTCGCCCGCGCGGCCGACGTGCCGGACATCGAGGTGTATCCGGTCGACGTCAGTTTCGCCGCGGATCCGGATGCCGCCGAGCGAGCCTATCTCAACGACCTGCCGACGTCGTTCGTGCTGCCGCCGGAAGCCGTCGACCGCCTGCGCGCCTCGGCCGGCCGGATCCTCTGGGCGTCGCCCGAATTCCAGCGATTGATGACGACGATGGGTGCGGCCATCATCGTCCCGCCGAAAACGGCGCCCGCGCCGCCGAAGTAGCGTGCCGGACTACTGCGCCGTGGGCAGCTTGCCCTGCACGCCCTCGACGTAGTAATCCATCTTCGACAGCACGTCGTCGGACATCACGGCGCCCGGCGCGAGGCGCTCCTTGCCGTCGTTGTCGCGCACCGGCCCCGTGAACGGATGGAATTTGCCGGCGGCGATGTCGGCGGCGGTCTTGCCGACGAGGTCCTGCGTTTCCTTCGGCACGGCCGGATTCATCGGCGCCATCCGGATCATTCCTTCCTTGAGTCCGCCCCAGATGGCCTCGGGCTTCCACGTTCCGGCGATCGCGTCCTTCACCGTCTTCGTGTAGTAGTCGCCCCACTGATGCGTGACCGCGGTGAGCTGCGCGTGCGGTCCGTATTTCGACATGTCGGAGTGGTACGCGATCGCGTACACCTTCTTGGCCTCGGCGGCCTGCACGACCGCGGTCGAGTCGGTGTGGTGCGTCAGCACGTCCGCGCCCTGCGAGACGAGCGTGTTGGCGGCCTCGCTCTCGCGGCCCGGGTCGTACCAGGAGTTGGTCCAGACCACCTTGACCTGCGCGTTCGGATTCACGCTGCGCATCCCGCGGGTGAACGCGTTGATCCCCATGACGACCTCGGGAATCGGGTAGGCGGCGACGTAGCCGGCGACGTTCGACTTCGTCATCCGGCCGGCGACCTGCCCGGCGAGATAGCGGCCTTCGTAGAAGCGGGCGTTGTACGTGCCGAGATTGGCCGCGGTCTTGTATCCGGTCGCGTGATCGAATTTCGTCTGCGGGAATTGTTCGGCGACCTTGAGCGTCGGGTTCATGTATCCGAACGACGTGGTGAAGATCGGGCTGTAGCCGGACTGCGCGAGCTCGCGGATCACGCGCTCGGCGTCGACGCCTTCGGGGACGCTCTCGACGTACTTGGTCGTCACCTTTCCGGCGAGTGCTTCCTCCATTTGCCGGCGGCCCATGTCGTGCTGCGACGTCCAGCCGGCGTCCCCGACCGGGCTCACGTAGACGAACCCGACCTTGACCGGCGCCGCGGTGGCCGCCGCGGGTGCCGGGCCGGGCGACTTCGGTTCCTCCTTGCCGCAGCCGGCGGCGATTGCGAGCGCGGCAACGAGCGCCGCCCGGACGATCTTCTTCATGTTGTGCTCGGCAAACACCTGGCGCTCCCGTCTGTCGTGCGGCCGGCCATCCCACGACCGTCCGCGAAGCTGCGGATTCTACTCTGGCGCCGCCGCCGGGCGCCGCATGCGGGCGTCGACGGAGCGTCCCCGCGGTGCGGCAGGCTTGCGGAGCGGCAGCCTGCCGGTACATGATGGCGCCGGTCCGTGCACAAAGGACGCCGCGCGAGGATTCGCGCGCGCTTCGAACGACGGGAATCCCTCGATGCAACGCGAACTCACCCGCAACACGCTTGCCGTCCTCTTCCTCGTCGGGATGATCGTCGCCGTCTTCTGGATCCTGCGCCCGTTTCTCGGCGCGGTCGTCTGGGCGATGATGATCGTCGTGGCGACGTGGCCGCTGCTGCGCAGGATGGAGGCGCGACTGGGCGGCCGGCGCATGATCGCGGTCGCGCTGATGACGCTCGCGATGATCCTGGTGTTCGTGCTGCCGTTCTGGGCGGCGATCAGCACGATCGGCGAGTACGCGCATGCCGTCGACGACTGGCCGGAAACGCTTTCGAAACTGAAGCTGCCCCCGCCGCCTGATGTTGTCGAGGCGCTGCCGCTCGTCGGGCACTCGATCGCGCAGCCGTGGCGGGAATTCTCGGAGCTTCCTCCCGCCGAGCTCGCGGCGAAGCTGCGGCCGTACGCCGGCACGATCGCGAAATTCCTGGCATCGCAGGCGGGCAGCGTCGGGATGCTGATGCTCGAATTCCTGATGACGATCGTGATCTCGATCGTTCTCTACGTTAACGGCGAGGCCGGCGCGGACATGGTGATGCGCTTCGGGCGGCGGCTCGCGGGCACGCAGGGCGAGCAATCGGTGCGCCTCGCGGCGCAGGCGATCCGCGGCGTCGCGCTGGGCGTGGTCGTCACCGCGCTCGTGCAGGCGGTGCTGGGCGGCATCGGCCTTGCCGTCGCCGGCGTTCCGCTGGCGGGAATCCTGACCGCGGTGATGCTGATGTTCTGTCTCGCGCAACTCGGCCCGACGCTCGTGCTGCTACCCGCGTGCATCTATCTTTACTGGATCGACGCGCACGCGTGGGCGATCGTCCTGTTCGTCTGGACGGTTTTCGTCGGCACGCTCGACAATTTCCTGCGACCGTACCTCATCAAGAAGGGCGCCGACCTCCCGCTGCTGCTCATTTTCGCGGGCGTCATCGGCGGGCTCCTGACGATGGGCATGATCGGCCTGTTCGTGGGGCCGGTCGTGCTGGCCGTCGCCTACATGCTGTTCGAGGCGTGGATCGACGAGGCTCCCGCGGTCAAGAGCTGAGCGCGGCGCCCGCGCTCGCCGACGTCAAGCGTCGGGGTGGAACGGCTTGCCGAGCGACGCGGGCGCGTTGCGGCGGATGACGCCGGCGTCGCGCGAGATGAGCGCGAGCACGACGATCGTCGCGACGTAGGGGAGCATCGACAGCACCTGCGAGGGCAGCGCGATCCCGCCCGCCTGCGCCTGGAACGACGCCAGCGTCACGCCGCCGAACAGATACGCGCCCAGCAGCACGCGCCACGGCTTCCACGTCGCGAACACGACCAGCGCGAGCGCGATCCAGCCGCGTCCCGCGGTCATGCCCTCGGCCCACATCGGCGTATACGCGACCGCGAGGAAGGCGCCGGCGAGGCCGGCGCAGGCACCGCCGAACACGACGGCCGCGTAGCGGATGCGCACGACCGGGAGCCCGATCGCATGCGCCGAATCGGGCGACTCGCCGACCGCGCGCAACGCGAGGCCGGCACGCGTGCGATAGATGAACCAATGGACGCCCGCGAACAGCAGCAGCGAAACGTAGACGAGCGGATTGAGGCCGAAGACAAGCCTTCCGATCACCGGAAGGTCCGAGATCCCCGGGATCTCAAGCGGTGCCAGGCCCGCGATCACCGCGTTGAGATAGGCCTTGCCGACGAACGCCGAGAGCCCCACGCCGAAGAGCGCGAGGGCGAGCCCCGACGCCACCTGATTGGCCAGCAGCGAGAGCGTGAGCACCGCGAAGACAAGCGACAGCGCCGCGCCTGCCGCGATGCCGGCGGCGACGCCGAGCCACGCGCTGTTCGTGTCGGCGGCCGCGATGAATGCGACGACCGCGCCGGTCAGCATCATGCCCTCGACGCCGAGGTTGAGCACGCCCGATTTCTCGGCGACGAGCTCGCCCAGCGCGGCGAGCACGAGCGGGGTGCCGGCCGCCAGCGTCAGCACGATGATCTCGGTCAGCGAATCCATCGGTCAGTCCGCGTTCGCGATGGGCGCCGTCACGCCGTGGCCGGTGTCGCGGCGGTGGCAGGCCTTCCGCGGCCGATGCGAACGCGGTAGCGGATGAACACGTCCGCGGCGAGCAGCAGGAACAGGAAAGCGCCCTGGAATATGCCAGTCACCGCGGACGGCAGCTTGAGCGCGATCTGCGCCGATTCGCCGCCGAGGTAGAGCAGCGACATCAGCAGGCTCGCGACGAGGATGCCGACGGGATTCAGCCGGCCGACGAACGCGACGACGATCGCGGCGAATCCGTAGCCCGGCGACATCGACGGCATCAGCTGGCCGATCGGCCCGGCCGCTTCGAGCACGCCGGCCACGCCCGCGCAGCCGCCGCCGGCGAGCAGTCCGGTCCACACGGTGCGCCGCAGCGATATTCCCGCGTAGAGCGCCGCATCGGCGGAGAGTCCGGCGACGCGCATCTCGAATCCGGCGTGGCTCTTGCGCATGAACAGCCATCCGCCGCCAATCGCCGCCAGCGCGAGCAGCAATCCGGCATGGATGCGCGTGCCCGGCACCATGATCGGCAACACTGCCGCGGCGCCGAACATGCGCGACTGCGGAAAATTGAAGCCTTCCGGATCACGCCACGGCCCGTGCACCAGCAGCGACAGCACGTACGAAGCCACGTAGACCAGCATCAGCGAGACCAGGATCTCGTTGGCGTTGAAGCGCGTGCGCAGCCACGCCGGAATCGCCGCCCATGCCATCCCGCCGATCGCGCCGGCGACGATCATCGCGGGCAGGAGCAGCGCGGAATGCGACTGCGGAAACGCAAGAGCGAGTCCGCCGCCGAAGATCGCGCCCATCGTGAGCTGTCCCTCCGCGCCGATGTTCCAGACATTGGCGCGGTACCCCGCCGCGAGCCCGACGGCGCAGAGCATCAGCGGCGTGGCCTTCAGGAGCAGCTCGCCGATGCCGTAGCGCGACGCGACCGGCTTCACGAAGAAGACGTAGAGCGCCTCGCGCGGATCGACACCGAGCGCCGCGAAAAGCGCGCTGCCGATGATCACCGTCGCGGCCGCGGCCAGGACCGGCGACGCGTAGGCGGCGAGCCGTGACGGCTGCGCACGCGCCTCGAGTCTTATCGCAATCATGCGTCCACGCGCGCGCCGGATTGGCAAATCTGCGTCACGCCGGCCCTCCCGGACTCTGCGCCGGCGCGGGCGCGTTGAGCGGGCTCGGCGATCCGCCCATCAGGAGCCCGATCGCCTCGGCATCGGTATCGCGCGCGGCGCGCTTCGCCGACAGCCGGCCATTCGCGATGACGGCGATGCTGTCGCAGATCTCGAGGAGCTCGTCGAGATCGTCGGACACGACGAGAACCGCGACGCCGTCGTCGCGCAGGTCGATCAGCGCCTGGCGGACCTCGGCCGCCGCCGCGACGTCGAGGCCCCAGGTCGGCTGCGCCGCGATGAAGATGTTCGGATGCTGGCGGATCTCGCGGCCGACGATGAACTTCTGGAGGTTGCCGCCCGACAGCGACTGCGCCGCCGCGCCGGGGCCCGCGGCCTTCACGCCGAACCGGTCGATCGTCGCGGCGGTGAAGGCGGCGAGCGCGCGCTCGCGGACGAACCCCGCGCGCACGAGGTGCTGTCCATGCGCCGTGAGCAGCGTGTTCTCGGCAAGCGACATTTCCGGGACGGCGCCGCGCGGGAAGCGCTCCTCCGGCACGAACGCGAGACCCAGCGCGCGCCGCGCGCGCGCCGTGAGCCGCGCGGCCGGCGTGCCGTCGATCGCGATTGCGCGCTCCGGCACGTCCGCGCCGAGCGCTCGCTCGCCGGAAAGCGCCGCGACGAGCTCGCGCTGTCCGTTGCCCGAGATGCCGGCGATGCCCAGCACCTCGCCGGCGTGCACGCTGAACGTCACCTCGGCGAGCGCGGCGCCGAACGGATCGTCCGGCGGCAGCGACAGCCGGTCGACCTCGAGCCTTGCCGCTCCCTGCGCGCGCGACTTGCGGTGGTGCGGATGCGGCACGTCGCCGCCGATCATCATCCGCGCCAGCGACGCCGCCGTCTCCGCGCGCGGATCGCATTCGCCGGTCACCCGGCCGCCGCGCAGCACGGTGGCGCGGTCGCACAGCTCGCGGATCTCGTCGAGCTTGTGGCTGATGTAGAGGATGCTGCAGCCTTCGGCGGCGAGCGTTCGCAGCGTGACGAAGAGATTCGTCACCGCCTGCGGCGTCAGCACGGACGTCGGCTCGTCCATGATCAGCAATGCCGGCGCCTGCAGCAGCGAGCGGATGATCTCGACGCGCTGCCGCTCGGCCACCGACAGCGTGTGCACCGGGCGTTCCGGGTCGAGCGGAAGTCCGTAGCGCCGCGATATCTCGCGCACGCGCGCCGACAGGCCCGCGACGGGCCGCGCGGCATCCTGGGCGAGCGAGATATTTTCGGCGACGGTCAGCGTCTCGAACAGCGAGAAATGCTGGAACACCATCGCGATGCCGAGGCTTCGCGCCCGCGCCGGATTCGCGATGACGACGGGCTCGCCGTTCCAGAAGATGGTCCCCGCGTCGGGACGCACGACGCCGTAGATGATCTTCATCAGCGTCGATTTCCCCGCGCCGTTCTCGCCCAGCACGGCGTGAATCTCGCCTGGCGCGACGGCGAGGCCGATCGCATCGTTGGCGACGACCGTGGGATAGGCCTTGGTAATGCCGGCGAGGGCGAGGCGTGCCGGGCCGGCGGGTTCCATCATCCCGCCATTATGCCCGGCGGGCCGTACCGCGCATCGCGCCGGCGCGGCTGGATCGGATGACGAATCGCAGGCATGAACCTGACCGATCCGCTGCCGCAGTCGCAAATGAAACGGGGCCCGCGGGCCCCGTTTTCCAGCGTACTTCGCGGGCGAGGATTACTTCGCGCCGGAAGCCTTCGCCACGTCGCCGAGCAGGCGGGCGGCGCCCTTGTTGGTCGCGCTGCCGCGCACCAGAACGTCGGGCGGAAGCACGCTCTTGCCGTAATACGCGGTGTTCCAGTCGTTGTTGACGGAGATGACGGTGCCGTCGAGATTCACGCCGCCGTACACGCCCTTCGAGCGCGCGAACGCGACGAAATCGGTCGTGACGTCGGAGGCCGCTCCCGCGCCCACCGGACCTGCCGCGACGCTGGCGTCACCGCCGAGCTTGACCGAGGGAGCCAGCAGCGTGTTGAGCCCCTTCTGCGTCATCACGAGCGTGATGTTCTCCGACGCCGCGATGCCGGCCTGGAAGCCGACGCTCGCCGTCGCCAGCGTGTAGAACACGGGGCCATGCCACTTGCCCGTCAGCGTGTCGCGGCCGACGAGAACGCCGCGCCCGCCCGAGCCGCCGAAGATGAAACCGGCCTTGACCACTTCCGGAGCGATCAGCACGCCGTACGAGCGGCCGATGTTCCGCTGCAGCCACGTCATCTGCGGATCGCGCAGGAAGTTCGAAAGCGTCTTCTCTGCGTTGTTCACCAGCGTTTGCTGCTCGGATTGCGCGTACGCTGGCATGGCCGCGAGCGCTCCGACGGCGGCGACGAGGGCTGGCACCAGCGTGAGGCGCATGAGTTTGCGAAGCATCTTGGTCTCCTTGAAACAGGCGCAACTTGCGCTGCGCCAATAGCTTACCACGGCTGGCGCCCCGCCGCCGCGCCGCCCCTCATTCCGGCAGGGAATTGAGCAGGTACATCGCGGCCAGCAGGCCGGACGGCCGGCCGAGCGTGCCGAACCACGCGTTGAATATCCCCTCGATCTCGCCGCCCATGTACACCTGCGTGAGCGCGCTGTCGACCTCGAGGCGGAACGCGGAGTCGTTGCGCGGCAGCGCGAACGCGAGCGGCTCCACCGAGAGGTCTTCCTGCATCATCGCGAGCTCTTCCGGATGCTTCGCCTGCATGGCGAGGCCGAGGAGCTTGATCTTGTCGCTCGCGAATGCGTCGAGCGAGCCCGATTCCAGCATCGCGACGCCCTCGTTGCCGTCCTTGAGGCGCGTGACCTTCGCGCTGATGAGCTTCTGCTGCAGCATCGCGTCGAGCCGGGTCGCGGTCGTCGTGCCGTCGATGACGCCGATCCGCTTGCCTGAGAGGTCGGCAAATTTCTGTATCGACGCTCCCGCCTTCACGATGATCCCGCCCCCCTCGAGGAACACGAGCGAGGAGAAGTCCACCTTCTTCATCCGGCTGCGCGTCGCGGTCGTGTTGGCGCAGTCGAGGTCGGCCTTGCCCGAGGCGACCATGTCGATGCGCTCGGTCACCGTTCCTACGCGCCAGTTCACCTTGAGGTCGGGGACGCCGACGACGCGTCCGAGATGCGCGATCACCCGCTTGCACAGATCGATCGAGTAGCCGGCGGGACGGTTGCCGTCGCCGACGTACGAGAAGGGCAGTGAATCGCCCGAGAACGCGACGTTGATTTGCCTGGCCGCTTTGATGGTGGCGAGCGTGTCCGGCAGCTTGCGCGGCGCGGCCGGTGCGGGGCCTGCCTTGGACATGGCCTTGGGCGACGTCGCGTCGGGTGACGCGGGCGCCTGCGCGACGACGGCGAGGGGAACGAGCGCGAGGCAGAGCAGGGTGGCGCTCGCAAGGGAGCGCAGCGGTGACGAATTTTCCACGGGACCTCTTGAAGGGTGATGGGCGGCGGCGCCGCGGGTTGCGCGTGCGTCGACCTTCCCGTCGACGCCCGTGCGCACGTACCGTCGGAGCCGTTTCGCATGCTACACTCGACCCGGCCTTTTGCGGCGGATCGAGGCGGAACCTTCCGATGCGACACCTACGAACAATCCTGCTTGCGATGGCCTTCGGCGGCGCGGCGATACCCGCGCCGTCTGCCGTCGCGGCCGCGACGCTGGACCGGATCCGCGATACTGCGACGATCCGCTTCGCGTACCGCGAAGGCGCGGCGCCGTTCTCGTTCAAGGACCGCGAGGGCCGGGTCCGGGGATACAGCGTCGAGCTCTGCACCCGGATCGCCGGCGCGATCCAGAAGGATCTCGGCATCAAGGAGCTCAAGGTCGAATGGGTGCCGGCGGATGCCGCCGACCGCCTCGACCTCGTCACCAGCGGCAAGGCTGACGCCGAATGCGGGACCACGACGATCACGCTCTCGCGCGAAAAGACCGTCGCCTTCAGCCTGCCGATCTACGTCGAGGGCGGCAGCGCGCTCGTCGCGGCGAAGTCGAAGCTCGCTCAGCTCGCCGACCTCAAGGGGAGGAAGATCGCCGTGATCGCCGGCACGACGACCGAGCAGGCGCTCGTGCGCGAATTCAACTCGCTCGGCATCAAGGCGGTGCTGGTCCCGGTCAAGAACTCGGCCGAGGGCATGGCGCTCCTCACGAAGCACAAGGCCGACGCGTTCGCCGGCGACCGCACCGTGCTGGCGCGCCTCAAGCTGACAGCGGAGCGCCCGGCCGATTTCGAGATCCTCGCCAACGATTTCTCGTTCGAGCCCTACGGCATCGTGCTGCCGCGCGGCGATCCCGATTTTCGCCTGGAGGTCGACCGCGTGCTCGCGGGTCTCTATCGCAGCGGCGAGATCGATCCCATTTTCCAGCGCTGGCTGGCACCTTATGGCAAGCCCGGGCCGCTGCTGCACGCGATGTTCTACCTCAACACGCTCCCGGAGTGACGCGATGGCGACGTGGCGCACGGTGTTGGTGCGAATTTCCGGCGTTGCGCTCTTCGGCGCCGCGCTGTGCGCCGCCGCGGGCGCCGCGGCGCAGACGA
Organism: uncultured beta proteobacterium; assembly: GCA_963741355.1. Classification (GTDB taxonomy): domain Bacteria; phylum Pseudomonadota; class Gammaproteobacteria; order Burkholderiales; family Casimicrobiaceae; genus CAIWHR01. The sequence continues at coordinate 6,750 of CAVUIG010000032.1, read as the reverse complement.
GCGCCTCGACGCTCGCGCCCGATTGCACGACCTATCCGTGCGGGCATATCGAGTCGATCGTGCAGTCGACGACGACCGAAGGCTGGACGCCGCTCGGCGCCGGCACCTACAACAGCACCGGCATGGGCAACAATCCGCCGGTCGCCGTGACGACCTACCAGTTCGGCCCCGGATTGAAGCCGGGGGGCCTGGTCGTGCAGGGTGCCGCAGGCGGCGCCGCGTACCAGAAAACGCCGAACAGCTACCAGAAGCCGCGCTGGAACGTCACGGTGAAGCTCGACAGCGGGCAGAAACGCATCGTCTCGCTCGCCTTCGAGCCGTACGTGCGCGAAGGCGACTACGTCCGGGTCGTCGGCAACAACGTCGAGCTCGTCGACTGACGCGGGCCGGCGACTGCGCGACGCACTCGCGGATGGCCGCCGTCTCGATCAGCGACACGCCGGACGGGCGCCGCGTCCTTGCGCTGTCCGGCCGGCTCGACTCGGCGACGCTGCCGGAAGTCTGGAACCAGGCCCGGCGCGCCGCCGCCGAAGCCCCGACGCGTCCGATCATCGTCGACGCCACTGACGTCGACTATTGCGACGGCGCGGGCGCCGCGCTCTTCGTGGAGCTCCTGCGCCAGCCGCGCGAGGCCAAGGTGGAGGTCGCCAACCTCAAGCCCGCGTTCGCCGCGCTGCTGAAGCAATTCCATCCCGAGGTCCTGCTGCACGACCTCGATCCCGAGCCGCCGCGCCGCCCGGCGATCGAGGAGGTCGGCTTCGCCGTAACCGTCGTCTGGCGCGACATCCGCGGGCAGGTCGAGTTCATCGGCGAGCTGACCGCAGCGCTCTGGTTCGCCCTCCGCCATCCGGCCTCGGTGCGATGGAAGGACGTCTGGCGCATCTGCGAGCGGGTCGGCGCCGACGCGCTGCCGATCGTCGCGCTGATCTCGTTCCTGCTCGGGATGATCCTCGCGTTCCAGTCGGCGGTGCCGATGAAGCGCTTCGGCGCCGAGATCTTCGTCGCCGACCTGATCGGCCTCGCGATGCTGCGCGAGCTGGGACCGCTGATGACCGCGATCCTGCTCGCGGGCCGCTCCGGCGCCGCGTTCGCCGCGGAGATCGGCACGATGCGCGTCAACCAGGAAGTCGACGCGCTGACGACGATGGGGTTGAACCCGGTGCGCTTCCTCGTCACGCCGCGCGTCATCGCGGCGATGCTGATGACGCCGCTGTTGACGCTGTTCTCCGACCTCGTCGGACTGCTCGGCGGCGCGCTGACGATGCAGTCGTTCTCGATTCCGTACGTGACGTTCCTCAAGGAAGTCGACACCGCCGTCAGCCTGACCGACTTCCTCGCCGGCTTCGTCAAGTCGTTCGTGTTCGCGTTGCTGGTCGCGGCCATCGGCTGCCTTCGCGGTCTGCAGACGAGCGCCGGTGCATCCGCCGTCGGTGACTCGGCGACGCGTGCGGTCGTCTCCGGGATCATCCTGCTCGTCGTCGTCGACGGAGTCTTCGCCGTCGCCTACTACCTGCTGAACATATGACACAGGAAGATGACGTCATCATCCGGGTCGAGGGCGTCGATGCCGGGTATGAGGGCGTCGCGATCCAGCAGAACCTCACCTTCGAGATCCGGCGCGGCGAGGTGTTCGGCATCATGGGCGCCTCCGGCAGCGGCAAGAGCACGCTGATGAAGCACATGATCGGGCTCAATCCGCCGATCGCCGGACATGTCTTCATCGCGGGCGACGACATCGTGACGGCGGACGAGGCGACGCTCGAGCGCATCCAGCGCCGCTTCGGCGTGATGTACCAGTCGGGCGCCCTGTTCGGCTCGATGTGCCTTCTCGAGAACGTGCGGCTGCCGCTCGAGGTGTACACCGACCTTCCGGACGACGCGATCGATCTGATCGCGCGGATGAAGCTCGAGCTCGTCGGGCTCGAGGCATTCACCGGCCATCTCCCGGCGGAACTGTCCGGAGGCATGCAGAAGCGCGCCGGCATCGCCCGCGCGATGGCGCTCGACCCGTCGATCCTGTTTCTCGACGAGCCATCCTCCGGACTCGACCCGGTCACCGCAGCGTCGCTCGACGCGACGATCCGTCGCCTTGCCGACAACCTGGGCGTGACGTTCGTCATCGTCACCCACGACCTCGGCAGCGTCTTCGTCGCCGCCGACCGGGTGATCCTGCTCGACACGTGCCGCGAAAGGCATCATCGCCGAGGGCGATCCGCGCCGCCTTCGCGACGAATCGGAGGATCCGCGCGTCCGTGCGTTCTTCCGCCGCGAGGCGGAAGCCGTCGCCGCCTGACTCCGCGATCCATGAGCCTCAAAGCCAATTACTTCAAGCTCGGCCTCTTCGTGATCGGCGCCCTGGTGAGCGGCGTGATCCTGCTGATCGTGATCGGGTCGGGGCGCTGGTTCCAGCCGAAGCTGACGATCGAGACCTACTTCAACGAGTCGGTGCAGGGGCTCGACATCGGATCGAAGCTCAAGTACCGCGGTGTCGCGATCGGCGAGGTGACGCGGATCGGATTCACGTATACGAAGTATCAGCAGGACATTCCGAGCATGCAGCGCTACCGCTACGTGCTGGTGGAGGCGCAGATCGAGCCGAGACTTCTGGGCGGGCGCGTCGCTGCCGGTGACCTGACCAAGCCCGAGAGCGCGGCGCTCGAGGTCGAAAAAGGGCTGCGCGTCCGGCTCGCGCCGCAGGGGATCACCGGCACGAGCTATCTCGAAATCGACTACATCGATCCGCCGCCGGCGGTCATCCCGATCGCCTGGAAGCCGGACAATACGTACATCCCGAGCACGACGTCGACGGTGACCGCGCTGCTCTCCGCCGCCACCGACATCATGGATCACCTGCGCAAGCTCGATCTCGAGAAGACGCTGCAGAATGTCAACAAGCTGCTCGTCACGACCAACGACCGCATCGAGGCGATCGACACCAAGTCGATCTCGCAGCGCACCGAGCGCGTGCTCGCCAAGGTCGAGACGACGCTCAACAACATCGACAGCAAGAAGCTGTCCGACGAAGCGGTCGCGCTGATGGCCGAGGTGCGCACGAGCAACGCCGAGCTCAAGAAGATCCTCGCCAATCCGGCGACGCAGAAACTGCCGGACGACACCGGCGCGGCGATGGCGCGCATCCGCGAGCTCGTCTCGGATCCGAGGCTCGCCAACACGCTCGCGAACCTCGACCGCACGCTCTCCCGCATCGACCGCTTGCTGGGCGGTGGCGAGACCGACCTCACCGTGACGATCGAGAACCTGCGCCAGATCACCGACAATCTGCGCGACCTGACCGAGGACACCAAGCGCTATCCGGCGAACGTGCTCTACGGCGCGCCGCCGCGACCGATCGAGAGCAAATGATGAACGAGCGAACACGAGCGTCGCGCCGCGCGCGCATTTTCCTTTCCGCGGCCATTGCCGTCATGGTCGTGCTCGCCAGCGGCTGTTCGCTGACGACGCGCCCGGCGCCGGTCAAGCAGACGTATCTGATCGAGGCGACGGTGCCCACCACGGCCGACGCCGCGGTGAAGAAACAGTCAGCGACGCTGCGCGTGGGCACGGTGAACGTCGCGGCGCCGTTCCGCTCGCGCTCGTTCGTGGTGCGCGAAGGCGATCTCCGGTTCGAGAGCGACTTCTACTCGGAATTCCTGGTCGCGCCGGCGGCGATGATCGGCGAGGCCACCGCACGCTCGCTCGACCGCGCGGGCGTGTTCGCGCGCGTCGTGCCGCCGGGCGCGCCGCCCGACGGTGACTACGTGCTCGACGGATTCGTCGGCGCGCTCTACGAGGACCTGCGCGACACCGGCAAGCCCGCGGCGGTGCTTGCCGTCACCTATTACCTCGCGCGGGCGGATGGGACGCCGCCGTTCTGGTCGAAGGAGTACCGGCAGAGCGTGCCGTTCGCGACGAATTCTCCCGATGCGTACGCGGCGGCGCTGTCGACCGCGTTCGGCGCGACCATGGCCGAGCTCGCGCGCGATCTTTCGGCCATCGAGCTGCCTAAGCGCTAGCGCAGGAAACGCCCGCCCGCGTTGCGGACGGCATCGGTCACGAAACGGTCAGAACAGCGGCGGCAGGGCGTTGGCACGTTCATCGGCGGAGATGCCGGTGGTTCCGGTCAGCCTGTCCGCCTGCGTGACCCAGCCGCCGCCCATCGCCTTGTAGATGTTGCCGGCCGACGTGAACACCGACGCGCGCACCGCGGCGAGGTTGAGCTCGGCGGGAAACAGCGTCTGCTCGGCCTGCAGCACCGTCGAGTAGGCGGTGTAGCCACCGTCGTATTGCAGCTTGGCGAGGCGCGCGTAATCCTTGAGCGCGGCGACGAGGCGCTCCTGCGCCGCCTGCTGCTCCTGGAGCTTCTGGCTCGCGATCAGCGCGTTGTCGACGTCGGCGAACGCGTTCTGGATCGACAGCTCGTAGTTGAGCAGCGCCGCCTGCTCCGCGGCCTCGGCCTGCCCGACCTGCCCGCTGACGGCGCCGAACGTGAAGATCGGCCCGATGACCTGGCCGGCGTAATTCCAGACGCGCGTCGGCCCCTTGAAAAGATCCGACAGCGCCGTGCTCGAGCTGCCGAGCGCGCCGGTGAGAGAGATCGTCGGGAAATAGAGTGCCTTCGCGGCGCCGATCTGCGCATTGGCGGCGATCAGCGACTGTTCGGCCTGCATGAGGTCGGGGCGACGCTCCAGCAGCGAAGAAGGCACGCCCGCAGGAACGCTCGGCAGCGTGAGGTCGTAGATCGACTTGCCGCGCGGGATCGGTCCGGGATTGCGGCCCAGCAGGATCGACAGCACGTTCTCCGTCTGCGCGATCTGCGACTCGATCACCGGGATCTGCGCCGCCGCGGTCTCGTACTGCGACTGCGCCTGCGACACCGTCATCTGCGACGTCTGCCCGTACTTGAACTGAAGCTGGTAGAGCTTCACGGATTCGCCGTATGTGCCGAGCGTGTTCTTCGCGATCTTCAGCTGCTCGTCCAGCCCGCGCAGCGTGATGTAGTCGGTGGCGACCGAATTCACGAGCGTCAGGATCACGCCGCGGCGCGCTTCGTCGGTCGCCAGCATGTTTGCCAGTGCCGACTCGGACAGGCGCCGGATGCGTCCCCAGAGGTCGATTTCCCAGTTCGCCGTCAGCAGCGCCTGATACGCGGTCTGCGGATTTGGGTAATTCGGGATCACGGCGACGATGCCCGTGTCCGGGAACCGTTGTCGCTGTCCGGTCCCGGAGTAGCCGATCTGCGGGAACAGCTGCGAGCGCGTCTGCGTGATCACGGCCGCCGCCTGCTCGACGTTCGCGGCGGCGATCTTGACGTTGAGGTTGTTGGCGAGCGCCGTGTCGATCAGCTGGTCGAGCACCGGGTCGCCGAACTGCTTCCACCACGTGGTGTTCGCCGTTTCCGCGACCTTCGCGGGCTCGAAGCGGAACGCGGCCGGTGCGTCGACCTTCGGACGGACGTAATCGGGGCCGATCGCGCATCCCGACAGGAGCAGCGCGGCCACCAAGGAGAGCGCAAACGGACGAACTGCGCATTCGCCTGTTCGCAGTAGCGAACGCGCGCCCGCCGCGGCGAGTCACGCGGATCAGCGCAATCACGCATCTACTCGCCCTCCTGCGGCGTGGCGCCCCAGCGCCGCCGGCGCTTCTGCAGCCGGTACGGGATGCGCGGTGGGACGGCGGCGGCGCGGGCCGTGCATCGGCAGGCTTCGCATTGCGCTCGGCGAGCTGGTCGAACAGATAGAACAGGAGTGGAACGTAGAGCATTGCGAGCGTGGTCTCGCCGATCATCCCGCCGATGATGCCGGTGCCGATCGAATGGCGCGCGTTGGCGCCGGCGCCGAGCGCGAGCGCGAGCGGCAGGCAGCCCGCGGCGAAGGCGAGCGAGGTCATGATGATCGGGCGCAGCCGCTGCTCGCCGGCGAGCACCGTCGCCTCCATGATCGACTTGCCCTGGTGCCGGAATTCCACCGCCGCCGACACTCGCAGGACCGCTTCTTCGCGCCGAGGCCGATCAACACCAGCAGGCCGATCCGGAAATACACACCATTGTCGAGGCCGCGCAACCAGTTGGTGAGAAGCGCACCCAGGACGCCGAACGGAACCGCCGACATCACGGCTCCGGGCAAGGTCCACGACTCGTACTGGGCCGCGAGTCCCAGGAAGACGATGATGAGGCCGAAGCGAACGCGATCGCCGAGGTGGCCCTGATTTCTTCTCCTCGTACGCGAGTCCCGACCATGCGTACGTGTAAACGGCCGGCAGGACCTCCCTCGCAGCCGCTTCCATCGCGGCGATCGCGTCGCCGGAACTGTATCCCGCGCGGGGTTGCCATTGATCTTGGCCGCGGGGAAGCCATTGAAATGCGGCAACAGGTCGGGGCCGGTGACCCATTCGCGCTGACCAGCGCGGACAACGGCACCATCGACCCTCCTTCGAGCGCGTCTAAAGGCGGGTGAGGTCGTCGGGCCCTGCCGGTATTTCGGGTCCGACTGGAGGATCACCCACCAGGAGCGGCTGAACTGATAGAACTGGCTCACGGTTATCGAGCCGAACTGCGCCTGCGATTCAGGCCGTAGACGTCCTGAATCCGATACGCCGAGCAGCGTCGCCTTGTCGCGGTCGACGACGGCGCGCAGCTGCTGCGTGTTGGCGCGGAACGTCGACGACAGGCTCGTGAGCTCGGGCGACGCGCGCGCCTTGCGCAGGAAGTCCTGCGTCACCTGCGTCGAGCTGCGAGGGATCGCCCGAGCCCGT
>CAVUIG010000031.1:0-69344 GCA_963741355.1 uncultured beta proteobacterium | reverse complement strand
GTCAGGTCTTTCCGGCAAACGCCGCCTCCAGTGTCGCGATGTCGATCTTGACCATCTGCAGCATCGCGTCCGTCGCGCGCTTGGCCTTGGCACGATCGGGGTCCGCCATCATGTCGGCAAGAATCGTGGGAACGATTTGCCACGAGAGACCGAACCGGTCCTTCAGCCAGCCACACTGCTCGGTCTTCCCGCCATCGAGCAGAGCGTTCCAGTAACGGTCGATTTCCGCCTGGTTCTCGCAATTGACGACGAACGATACGGCGTGATTGAACGGATCGAGCGGGCCGGCGCTCATGGCTGCGAAAGGCTGGCCAAAAAGGATGAAGTCGACGACGGTCACCGATCCGGGTGGGCCGCTCGGCGACTCGCTCGGCATGGTGACCACGCGGGTCACCCGGGAGTCGGGGAATATGGATGTGTAGAACGCGGCCGCCTGTTCGGCCTCCTTGGCATACCACAGGAACGGGGTGATCTTCTTCATGGGATCCTTTCGCACGCGGGGTGGCCACAACCAGCCACGCATTCCAACTCGGGCCGCTGGGACCCTTATCGGAGGGTCAGCGTCGCGAGACCGGATTCTGCGAGTGTCGACGTGGACCGCAGGCGAGTCTGTCGGGGTCGGCGTAGGTCCGCGGTAGGTGGGGAACCCACAGGGGTCCGATTTGCTTGCCGGGGCGCCCGTGCGAGGGAGGCACCCGTGGCGGTGTTCTGTATCCGAGGCAGCGCGTCCCCGTGGCTCGATCCGTTTAGTCGTATAATTTATATTATGTCAACTTATATTCGGGCGCCGTTTCGCCCCATATCCAGCGGCCTGCAAACGAGCGACGCAGGTCCCGCTCCTCCCCCGGATCGGCCGCCAAGGTTCGACGGGACCTGAATCGAAGTCCTCACCCGGGCGCGCTTCGGGAGCCATCCTTGGTTTGGGCTCGGGCGCGTTGCGTGATCGGCGGATCGGGATACCCGCCGCGTGAAGGCATCGCGCCAAAGGTTTGCCCTGGCGCAATTGTTCGATGCGCCGGAACTGGTAGAAATCGTCGAACACCCTGCAGAGAGCGCGGCCGACAGAGCGACTTTTTTGGCGCGACCCCGGTTGGAGTCGCGGGAAGGAACCCATGACTTATCTGAATCCCGAGTGCATCGAGCGCGTTTCGTCGAGCGCGTTCCAGACGCAGCACCCTTATCCCTGGGCGCACATGCAGGACACGCTGACCGCGGAGGGCTGGGATCGCCTCCGCGCGGATCTTCCCGACATGTCGCAATTCAATCGAATGATCGACGTCAAGCGCGGTCATGGGCAGGCGCCCCACAACCGCGGCCTCCTGCACTACCGGGACGGAATGGCCGTTGCGGCGCCCTGGCAGGAATTCATCGCGGAGCTGCATGGCAAGGCGTACGACGCGTTCCTGCGCCGGATGCTGGGCCTCGGTCCGGACCAGCAGATCATCCTCACGATGGAGTGGTACTACGCCTGGCAGGGCTGCTCGGTATCGCCCCATTGCGATGCCCGGCGAAAGCTTGCCACGCACATCTTCTTCTTTGCCGACGACGAGGACTGGCCGCGGGAATGGGGAGGCGACATCCTGATCTTCGACGACGAAGGCCGGCACAAGGCTCACTCGGCTCCGGGCTTCGACGATCTGAAGGTGGCGGCGTCGCTGGACCTGCGGAAGAACGGCAGCCTGCTTTTCCAGCGAACCGATCACTCGTGGCACGGCGTGCGCCCGCTGCAATCACCCCGGCCCGACGTTTACCGCAAGCTGTTCATCGTCACGGTCAACATTCCGACGTTTCAGGTGTGGTGGCGGCGCGTTCGCGGCAAGGACCCCGACGGATACACCTTCAAGCTGCAGTGAACGGCATTTGGAACCGGATCGGGCGATTCCGGCGAATCCCTCGCCTCCCCGACCCTGCCGCAATACGTTTTGAAGACACCGACATGGAAAACCTCCATCGCCTCCTCGATTCGCCGTCGCGGGTGGCCCTGTGGCTGGGACTCGCCTGCATCGCACTCGTGGGCGGCAGCTTTTTCGTCCAGCACGTGCTCGACGTCGAGCCGTGTCCGCTGTGCATCATCCAGCGGTTCACCTACCTGGGCCTCGCCTTCGTCTTCCTTGGCGCAGCGCGTGTGCCGGCGCACGGCCTCGCGCAGCGGCGGATGCTGATGCTGGCGGCGCTGCTGACGCTTGGTGGCTTGGGGGTCGCCGCCTATCAGACGCACCTGCAGCTCTTCCCGCCGGCAGTCGCCGCGAGCTGCAGCGCGAGCCTCTCCTACATGCTCGACTCGCTGTCGTTCACCGACGTGCTCGCGCAGCTCTTCCATGCCAAGGGAGATTGCTCCGACACGTCGTTCAAGGTGATGGGCCTGACATTGGCGCAGGCGTCGCTCGTCATTTTCACGAGCTATTCGCTGCTGCTGGGCAGCGTGCTCACCCGACGTCGGGCCGTCGCCTGACGGCGCGTTGCGACGGCGGTGTGCAGCCATCGCCGCGCCGCGCCCTCCCCTTCGCACGATTCGGTTGCGCGGCCCGGCTGCGGCAACTCGACGCCGCGCTTCACGCGTGACCGGCGCGCTCGCGGGCCTCGAGGACGCGATCGACCATGACGCCCGCCTGCCCCAGGTAATTGGCGGGGTCGCACAGGCGCTCGAGCGCGGCGCGGTCGAGGTGGCGGCTGATCTCGGGATGCGCGACCAGGAGATCGAGCAGCGGCCGGTTCAGCCGGATCGCCTCGCGGCAGATGTCGTAGACGAGGTCATGCGCATACTCGCGTCCGATGAACGGCCCGAGGCCCATCATCACCGCCTCCGACATCACGAGTCCGTTCGTGATGTCGAGATTGGCGCGCATCTTGGGCGCATCCACCTCGAGGCCTTCGAGGATCGAGCGCGCCTGCTTCAGCGCGCCGGCCGTCAGGCAGAATGCCTCGGGCAGCACGATCCACTCGATTTCCCACGGACCGGTCGAGCGCTCGTGATCGGCGATCATCGCGTCCATCAAGGCCGCCGCGTGCTGGCGCACGACCGACACCGCTGCGTGGATGTAGCACGAGGCGATCGGGTTACGCTTCTGCGGCATCGTGCTGCTCGACCCGCGGCCGGGCGCGAACGGCTCGAACACCTCGCCGACCTCGGTCTGCATCATCAGCTTGACGTCCATCGAGATCTTGCCGAGCGTGCCGCCGACGAGGCCGAGAAAACACCCGACTTCGGCAATCGAATCGCGCACCGTATGCCACGCGATCACCGGCTCGCCGAGTCCAAGCTCGCGCATGAGCCCCGCCTGCGTCTCCATCGCGCCCTTCTCGATCGACGCCAGCGTGCCGCAGGCGCCGCCGAATTCGCCCACGAGCACGCGCGGCCGCAACTGTGCCAGCCGCTCGCGATGCCTCTCGACGGCGGCCAGTATCGTCGCCATCTTGTAGCCGAACGTGACCGGGATCGCCTGCTGCAGATTGCTGCGTCCCGCGACCGGCGTCATCCGGTGCTCCCGCGCTAGCCGCGCAAGCGTTGCGGACAGCGCCGCGAGGTCCGCCTCGACCACCTCGAGGCTCTCCCTGATCTGCAGGACCGTCGCCGTGTCGGTGATGTCCTGCGTCGTCGCGCCCCAATGGCAGTACTCGCCGAGCTTGTTCCTGCACAACGCGTTGAGCTGCGAGACGACGCCGAGCACCGGGTAGCCGATCCGCTCGGTCTCCGTGCGGAGCTTTTCCATGTCGATCTTCGCGATGTCGCAATTGCGCGCGATCTCGTCGGCGGCATCCTTCGGAATCACGCCGAGACGACCCTGGACCACCGCGAGCGCGCGCTCGATCTCGAGATACTTGGCCGTGCGGCTTTCGTCGGACCATATCCGGCGCATCGCCTCGCTGCTGAAGATGTTGCCGAAGATCCGGGAGTCGATGACGGTGGCGCCCATGCGTGGAGATCCTTGTCGATGTCCGTTGAATTGACCCGGCGGCCTGCGGCTTGACGCCTCAGCGCGCGCGATCGAGCAGCGTACGTGCCTTGAGTATCACGGGACGATCGACCATCCTGCCGTCGACCTGGAGCGCGCCCTTCGCCGCCCCTCCTCCCTCGGCAGCCTCGACCACCTTGCGCGCCCACTCAAGCTCGGCCTCCGTGGGCCGCATCGCGTCGCGGATCACGCCGACCTGCCGCGGGTGGATGCACAGCTTGGCGCCGAAGCCGAATGCGCGGGCGAACGCGAGATCGGCCCTGAGCCGGTCGTCGTCGTCGATCGAAGCCGTCACACCCGCGACAGGCGATGCCAGCCCTTGGCAGCGCGAGGCGATCGCCATCCGGGCTGACGGATACACGAGACCGCGGTCATCGCCCGACAAGTCGAGGTCGACGCCGTAGTCGAGCGTGCCGAAGACGAGCCGCATGACGCCTGGCGCACCCGCGATCGCCTCGACGTTGGCGACGCCGCGCGCGGTCTCGATGATCGGCAGGACATTGCCCTGCGGGCCCAGCACGGCGATGACGGCAACCACCTGCTCCGGGCTTTCCGCCTTCGGCAGCATCACGCCGTCGATGCCGCCGTTGCGCAGCAGCTCGAGGTCGGCCGCGAACCCCTCGGAATTCGCGTCGTTGATGCGAACGACAATGCGATCCGCCTCGTCAGGATGCTGATCGATCCATGCACGGATGTTCTGCCTTGCCTGTGTCTTCGCGGACGACACGACGGCATCCTCGAGATCGAGCACGACCGCGTCGGCGCCGGAAGCCAGGGCCTTGTCGAATCGCTCGGGCCGGTCCCCCGGCACGAACAGGTAGGTGATTGCGTCGTGCGTCATGGCTTTCCTGGCTAGATGGCCTTGGCCGCGCGCAACGCGGCGATGCGCTCGGCCGAGTAGCCCAGCCCGCCCAGGATCGCGTCGGTGTGCGCCCCGAGCGCGGGAACGGCGTCGATGCGAGGCGCGCCCTCCTCCCACGAGCCGGGCGGAAGCAGTGCCGGCACCGCGCCCGCCGGCGTCTCGACCTCGCGCCAGCGCTTGCGCGCCTTCAGCTGCGGATGCTCCCACACGTCGCGCATCGTGTTGACGCGCGCGTTGGCGATCTGCGCGTCGTCGAGGCGGGCGACGACCTCCTCCGACGTGAGCGCGGCGAATGCTTCGATGATGATCGCACGCAAGGTCTCGCGCGCCTCGCTGCGGCGCGAATTCGTCGCAAAGCGCTCGTCGCCCGCCAGGGCGGGCTGCAGCAGGACCTTCTCGCAGAACGCGCCCCACTCCCGCTCGTTCTGCAATCCCAGCATCACCACCTTGCCGTCGCCGGCCGGGAACGGGCCGTAGGGATAGATCGTCGCATGGCTCGCACCCGTGCGCGCCGGCTGCGGCGCGCCGTCGAAGGCGTAGTAGAGCGGGTAGTTCATCCACTCGACCAGCGATTCCAGCATCGAGATGTCGATGTGCTGGCCGCGGCCGGTCTGCTGCCGATGCAACAGCGCGGCGAGAATGTTGGAATAAGCGTACATGCCGGCGGCGATGTCCGCGATCGACGCGCCGGCCTTGGACGGCTCCTGCTCGGTGCCCGTGACGGAGAGGAATCCGGATTCGCTCTGGATCAGCAGGTCGTAGGCCTTCTTGTCGCGATACGGGCCGTCGTCACCGTAACCGGAAATGTCGCAGACGATGATCGCCGGTTTTTCGGCGGACAGCGCGGCGTAGGAAAGTCCGAGGCGCGCCGCCGCGCCGGGTGCCAGGTTCTGCACGACGACATCGGCGTCCTCGGCGATCAGGCGCTTCAGGATCGCCTGCGCTTCCGGATGCTTGACGTCGAGTGTCAGGCTCTCCTTGGAACGGTTCGTCCACACGAAATGCGAGGCGAGGCCGCGCACGCGCTCGTCGTAGCCGCGCGCGAAATCCCCGACGCCGGGGCGCTCGACCTTGATCACGCGCGCGCCGAGATCCGCCAGCTGGCGTGTCGCGAAGGGCGCGGCGATCGCGTGCTCCAGCGTAACCACGGTGATGCCGGCAAGCGGTCTCATCGCGTCTCCCTCACCGGATCACCGCGGTCGCGTCCATGGCGAGGAAGCCTTCGTGGTCGCGCGCCCACAGCCGCACCGTCTTGCCGTCGGTCTGCGGCTCGCCGCAGACGAAGAAAGGGCTGATGTCGAACAGCGGGCGTACGGCCCGGAACTCGTAGCGCGCGACGTCGGCGTCGGGACGCTCGTGGCGCAGCAGGTCGAGCAAGAGCGTCGCGATCAGCGGGCCGTGGACGATCAGCCCCGGGTAGCCTTCGACCTCGGTCACGTAGCGGCGGTCGTAGTGGATCCGGTGGCCATTGAACGTCAGCGCCGAATACCGGAAGAGCAGGACGTCATCGGGAATCCACTTTCGCTCCCACGCGCTCGAAGCGGGCGCAGTCTTGGGGGGCGGCGCGACGTCCTCCGGCTTCGCCGCCTCGCGATAGACGATGTCGTGAAACTCGGTCAGCGCGACGGCGCGCTCGCCCGCACGGCGGACCTCGTGACGCACCTTGACGAAAACGAGCCGGCCGGTACGGCCGCTCTTGTCCGTCACGTCCGCGATCGTCGACGTCCGCGCGATCGCATCCCCGACGCGAAGCGGCGCGTGAAATTCGAGCTGGCTGCCCGCCCACATGCGCCGCGGCAATGGCACCGGCGGCAGGAAACCGCCGCGTTTCGCGTGCCCATCGGGACCGATATCCGACTGTCGGTGCAGCGGCAGGAAGTAGAGCCAGTGCCAGAGCGGCGGCAGCGCCGTTCCCGCCATCGGACGCTCCGCCGGCCGGTCGAGCGTGGCGGCGAGCGCCGCGACCGGCGTGGCGGTGACCACGTCGGTCACCTCCTCCGTTTTCCCGATCCACTCCTTCAGGTCCATCGACCGCCTCGATCTCAAGGAAACTGGCTTCGACCCCGCCGCCCGCGGTCTTTTTGCTCCGTCGCTTCAGCGCGCCGCGGCCTCGGACAGGCAGTACGCTGCCAGCGCATCGACCACCCTCTCTCGTCGCCGGCGGCCGGCGCCAGATCGATCGTGAGTCCGGGCAGGGTCGGCGCGATGTCGATGCGATGAGCCGCGGCACTTCGGAGCGAAGGTGTCCGCCCTGTCCCAAAAACAGCGGAATGACGCGAATGCGGGTCACGCCCTTCTCCGCGAGTCGGGCGGCCGACGTCGCGAGGTCGGGCGCCATGAATTCGAGGAAGGCAATTTCGACCAGCAAGTCGTCGGCGCGCCGGCGCGGACCTTTTCCGCGACACGGACGAACGGCTCGGCCCAGCGGGCGTCGCGCGCGCCATGAGCGAACAGGATCACACCATCGCGGCTTGCCCCCGGAGCCGGACTCGGGCTTGGTTATAGCCGGGCGCGACATGGTCATGACTTTATATTCTTTCAAATTATAGCGACCCGTCAGTATTCTATATCCCTGTTTATAAGGCGGGATCGACGGATGTATCGCTACGACGAATTCGACCAGGACCTCGTGGATCGGCGCGTCGCGCAGTTCCGCGATCAGACGCGGCGCTTCCTCGCGGGCGAGCTGACCGAGGACGAATTCAGGCCGCTGCGTCTCGAAAACGGCCTCTACCTCCAGAAGCATGCGCCGATGTTGCGCGTGGCGATCCCGTATGGATTGCTGTCGTCGCGCCAGCTGCGCACGCTCGCCCACATCGCCCGCAAGTATGACCGAGGTTACGGGCACTTCACGACCCGCCAGAACATCCAGTTCAACTGGCCGCGCCTCGAGGACACGCCCGAGATCCTGGCGGAGCTCGCCAAGGTCGAGATGCACGCGATCCAGACCTCCGGCAACTGCGTGCGGAACACGACGTGCGACCCGCTTGCAGGAGTCGCCGACGACGAGATCGTCGACCCGCGCCCCTGGTGCGAGCTGATCCGGCAGTGGTCCACGCTCCATCCGGAATTCGCGTTCCTGCCGCGCAAGTTCAAGATCGCGGTGACCGGGGCGACGGTCGACCGCGCCGCGATCCTCGTCCACGACATCGGTGCGCAGGCCGTGCGGGACGCCGCCGGGCGCGTCGGCTTTCGCGTGGCCGTCGGCGGCGGTCAGGGCCGCACGCCGATGATCGGCCACGTGATCCGCGAATTCCTGCCGGCGCCCGAGCTCATCAACTATTTCGACGCCATCCTGCGGATCTACAACCGGTTCGGCCGCCGCGACAACAAGTACAAGGCGCGCATCAAGATCCTCGTCAAGGAGATGACGCCCGCCGAGTTCACGCGGCAGGTCGAGGCCGAATGGGCTCGCCTGCGCGAAGGCCCGGGCACGGTTCCGGACGAGGAGATCGCACGGCTCGCCGCGCACTTCGTCGATCCCGCCTACCGCGAATTCGCGCGCGACAACATCGGCTACCGCGCCGCGCTCGCCGACAGCCGCCCGTTCTCGCGCTGGGCCGCGCGCAACGTCAAGCGGCACAAGCGCAAGGGCTACGCGATCGTCGTGCTGTCGCTGAAGCGCACCGGCGTTCCCCCGGGCGACGTGACCGCGAGCGAGATCGACGCGATCGCCGCCCTCGCCGACCGATTCAGCTTCGGCGAAGTGCGCGTGACGCACGAGCAGAACCTCGTCTTCGCCGACGTCCTGCAATCGGACCTCCACGCTCTGTGGACGAAGCTCACGGCGCTGGGACTCGCGACGCCCAACATCGGGCTTCTCACCGACATCGTCTGCTGCCCCGGCGGGGATTTCTGCTCGCTCGCCAATGCGAAGTCGATCCCCATCGCCGAGGCGATCCAGCGCCGCTTCGACGACCTCGACTACCTGTACGACCTCGGCGATCTCGAGCTCAACATGTCGGGCTGCATGAACGCCTGCGGCCATCATCACGTCGGCCACATCGGCATCCTCGGCGTCGACAAGAACGGGGACGAGTGGTACCAGATCTCGCTGGGCGGCGCGCAGGGCAACGACGCTGCGCTCGGCAAGGTGATCGGTCCGTCGTTCGCCGCGGCGGACGTTCCGGACGTGATCGTCCGCATCGTCGACGTGTTCGTCGAGTCGCGGCACGCCGACGAGCGCTTCATCGACACCGTCCGCCGCATCGGCCTCGAGCCGTTCAAGGAGCGCGTCTATGCCGCCGCTCATTAGGAACGGCGCGGTCGCGAGGATCGTTTCACGCTGCTGCGCGACGCGATCGCGCTTGCCGACGTACCGGTCGGGACGCCGGCGATCGTCCCCCTCAAGCTGTGGCAGGCCGAGCGCGACGCGCTGCGGGCCCGCGCCGACGTCGGCGTCTGGCTGGCGCCGGCCGACGATCCCGCGGCGCTCCACGACGATGTCGCTTCGTTGCCGGTGATCGCGGTCGATTTTCCGACGTTCAACGACGGACGCGGCTATTCGATCGCACGACTCCTGCGCGACCGGCATGGCTTCCGCGGCGAGCTTCGCGCGATCGGCGACGTGCTGCGCGACCAGCTCTACGCGCTCGCCGAATGTGGCTTCGATGCGTTTGCCGTTCGCACGGACCGCGATGCCGAAGAGGCGCTGGCGGGACTCTCCGACTTCGCCGGGGTCTATGCGGCGACGTCGCGCACGCCGCAGCCCTGGTTTCGGCGACGCGCACCCGGGATCGCCGTGGATGGCGGCACCGGCACGCTCGCGCTGCGAATTGCCGAGGCCGCGGCCCTCTTGCGCCGGTCGCGACGCAGCACGCCCCTGCGGTGCTCGCATCGAGCTTCGGTGCCGAGGACATGGTGCTGCTCGACCTCATCGCCCGGGAGAACCTGCCGATCCGGATCTTTACGCTGGACACGGGTCGCCTTCCCGAAGAAACGCATGCGCTGATCGACCGGGTCCGCAGGCGTTACGGCTTGCCGATCGACATCTATGCGCCGGATACGCGCCGACTGCAGGCGTTCGTTCGCGAGCACGGCGTCAATGCCTTCTACGACGGCGTCGAATTGCGCAAGGCCTGCTGCGCCGTTCGCAAGACCGAGCCCCTGCAGCGCGCGCTGGTCGCGAAGGGCGCATGGATCACGGGCCTTCGGCGCGCGCAATCGGTGACCCGCTCCGGCGTCGCGCTCGAGGAGTTCGACGCCGTGCACGCGCTGCCGAAATTCAATCCGCTGGCCGATTGGAGCGAGGCCGATGTCTGGTCGTACCTGCGCGGTCACGACGTTCCGTACAACGCCTTGCATGACCGGGGCTACGCGTCGATCGGCTGCGCGCCGTGCACGCGCGCCATCCAACCCGGCGAGGACGTGCGCGCAGGGCGCTGGTGGTGGGAGGCACCCGAGCACAAGGAATGCGGATTGCATCCGCGCCGGTCCGCCGTCAAGCCGAGCGCCGCGCCGGCCTCCGAGACCGCGGGAGCGGCGACATGACGACCGCGACCCTGGATCGGGAGCTTGGCGCGCGGTCCGCGGTGGGCGCGGTTTCTCCCGCCGATTCCGACCACCTCGGCTGGCTCGAGTCGGAGGCGATCCATATCCTGCGCGAGGTCGCCGGCCAGTGCCGCAATCCCGCGCTGCTCTTTTCCGGCGGCAAGGATTCGCTCGTGCTGCTGCGCCTCGCCGAAAAGGCGTTCCGCCCGGGCCGATTTCCGTTCCCGCTGCTGCACATCGATACCGGGCACAATTTCCCTGAAGTCATCGCCTGCCGCAACCGGCGCGCCGCGGAGCTCGGCGAGCGGCTGATCGTGCGCACGCTCGACGATTCGATCGCGGCCGGCCGGGTCGTGCTGAAGCACGCCGAGGAAAGCCGCAATCCGCACCAATCGGTGACGCTGCTCGACGCCGTTGCCGAGTTCGGCTTCGACGCGCTGATCGGCGGTGCCCGCCGCGACGAGGAGAAGGCGCGCGCGAAGGAGCGCATCTTCTCGTTCCGCGACGCCTTCGGGCAATGGGATCCCAAGAATCAGCGTCCGGAGCTGTGGAATCTCTACAATGCCCGCGTGCATCCGGGCGAGAACGTCCGCGTGTTCCCGATCTCGAACTGGACCGAGCTCGACATCTGGCAGTACATCGCGCGCGAGCGGCTGGACATACCGTCGATCTACTACGCACACACGCGGCGGGTCGTGCGCCGCGGCACGGCGCTGGTACCGGTCACCGAGCTCACCCCGCCGCGCGAGGGCGAGACGGTCGAGCACGCTTCGGTGCGCTTCCGGACGGTCGGCGACATCACGTGCACGGCGCCGGTGGCATCGTCGGCGGCGACCGTGGAAGCCATCATCGCCGAGACTGCAGCGACGACGATCACCGAGCGCGGCGCGACGCGCCTCGACGACCAGACCAACGACGCTTCGATGGAATTGCGCAAGAAGGAAGGGTATTTCTGATGTCGGCGATCGAATCCCCGGACGTGCTCGATCACGGCGTACTGCGGTTTCTCACCGCCGGAAGCGTCGACGACGGCAAGAGCACGCTGATCGGGCGCCTCCTCTACGACACGAAGGCGATCCTCGCCGACCAGCTCGCCGCGCTCGAGCGCACGTCGCAGCGGCGCGGCACGGCGCTCGATCTCGCGCTGCTGACCGACGGCCTCACCGCCGAGCGCGAGCAGGGCATTACGATCGACGTCGCCTACCGCTATTTCGCCACGGGGCTGCGCAAATTCATCATCGCTGACGCGCCCGGGCACGAGCAGTACACGCGCAACATGGTGACCGCGGCGTCCACCGCGCAGCTCGCGATCCTGCTCGTCGACGCGCGCCACGGCGTCGTCACGCAGACGCGCCGGCACGCGACCGTCGCGCATCTCGTCGGCATCCCGCATCTCGTCGTCGCGGTGAACAAGATGGACCTCGTCGAGTTTCGCGAGGAGGCCTTCACCCGGATCGTCACCGAGTTCACCGCATTCGCCCGCCGCAGCGGCATCGACGACGTGCGGTTCGTGCCGATCTCCGCGCTCGATGGCGACATGATCGTCGATCGCGGCGAACGGCTCCCCTGGTACGACGGCCCGACGCTGCTGCAGATCCTGGAAACGGCCGAAGTCTCGTCGGATCTCTCCGCCTCGCCGTTCCGGTTCCCGGTCCAGCTGGTCGCTCGACCGACCGAGAACCGATCGCGTGGGTACATGGGGCGCATCGAATCCGGTTCGATCGCGGTCGGCGACGCCGTCACCGCCCTCCCCTCCGGCATCAGGACGCGGATTCGCGGCATCGAGACCTACGACGGACCGCAGGCCGCGGCCGGCCTGCACGCGTCGGTGACGCTTTTCCTCGACGATGAGCTCGACGTTTCGCGCGGCGACATGCTGGTGCGCGCCGACAACGAGCCGGCAGTTGCGCGCTCAGTCACTGCGACGGTGTGCTGGCTGGGCGATGCGCCGCTCGACGCGCGTCGAACGTATCTGCTGCGCCATACCACGCGGGAGGTGCGCGCCCGCGTCGAACGCGTCGACGACCGCTGGAACATCTCGACGCAGCAGCATGAGCCTTCGCCGCCGACGCTGGCGCGAAACGACATCGGGCGGATCGCGCTGACGCTCGCGCAGCCGATCTTCGCCGAGCCATACGACGCGAACCGCGTCACCGGCAGCTTCATTCTCGTCGACGACGTGACCAACAACACCGTCGCGGCGGGGATGGTGCAGTGACCTCGTTCCAGCTATCATTTCATGTCTCGCACGCGACTCGCGTCCGCGAGATCGTCCACGCCTAGGCCGCACCGGATTCCCGCCCCATGATCCCGTTCGATCTCGTCTACAGCCTGTCCGGATTCGTCGTCGGCATGATCGTCGGGATGACCGGCGTCGGCGGCGGTGCGCTGATGACGCCGCTGCTCGTTCTGCTGTTCGGAATTGCACCCGCCACCGCAGTGGGAACGGACCTTCTCTACGCGGCGGCGACGAAGACCGGCGGCACCATCGTCCATGCGCGGCACGGCCATATCCAATGGGGAATCGTCGGCCGTCTCACGGCGGGAAGCCTTCCAGGCGCTTTGCTGACGCTATGGGCGCTCAGTTCGCTGGAGGTGGATCACGCGCTGTTTTCGCGGGTGATTACGCGAAGCCTCGGCGTCGCATTGCTCCTCACGGCGCTGGCGATCCTCGGACGAAACTGGCTGCAGCGGATCGGGGCGCGCAAGGAAGGCGCCTGGCAGGAGCGCCAGCTCGGCGTCCTGACTGTGCTCGTGGGATTGTTGCTGGGCATCCTCGTCACGCTGTCGTCGGTCGGAGCCGGTGCGCTGGGCGTCACCGCGCTGCTCTTCCTGTATCCGCGGTTGCCGACGGCTCAGATCGTCGGCACGGACATCGCGCACGCCGTGCCGCTGACGCTCGTGGCCGGGTTGGGCCACGCGCATCTGGGAACCGTCAATTGGGGGCTGCTGGGCAGCCTGCTGATCGGCTCGCTCCCCGGCATCTGGCTCGGCAGCATGCTCTCGGCGCGCGTCCCGGACGGCGTGTTGCGTGCGGGACTCGCTTCGGTATTGTTCGTGGTCGGCGGCAAGCTCGTGCTCTGACGCCGCGCGCCGCGTTCATCTTCACCGTAACATTCACCGATCGGCCTGTCGCGTTCGCGAGTCGCATTTCCGGCGGCGGTAGAATGCGTGACGCGGGCCATCGACTCGACCGCGCCCCGCCGGATGCCCCTTCCCCTGTTTCACCTACCCCCTTCGGCGCAACGCGAGTGGCTCGCCGAGCGCCTCGCGCGTCCGGCGCCCGAGGCGGCGAAGAATCTCTCCGACGGATTTCGCCTGCCCGGCAGGGAAGGCGACCCGACCCCTGCGGCGGTGCTCGTGCCGCTCGTCAACCGCGATGGCGGGCTGCAGCTTCTCCTCACGCAACGCAGCGCAGATCTTCCCGATCATCCGGGGCAGATCAGCTTTCCCGGCGGTCGTGTGGAGGCAGGCGACGTGTCGATCGCCGCCGCGGCGCTGCGCGAGGCATCCGAGGAAATCGGCTTGCCGGCGGAGCGCGTCACGGTGCTGGGCCGGCTCGAGAACTACGAGACCGTCAGCGGCTATCGCGTGACGCCGGTGGTGGGATGGGTCGAGCCGCCGTTCGTGCTCAAGACCGATCCGGTCGAAGTCGCCGAAGCCTTCGAGGTGCCGCTCGAATTCGTGCTCGATCCCGCGAACCGGCAGCGGCATTTCCGGATGCTGGGCGCCTTGCGGCGCGACTACTGGGCGATTCCCTGGCGCGACCGCTACATCTGGGGCGCGACGGCGGCAATGCTGCTGATCCTCGAGCGCACGCTCGCAGCCGGCGACGGTGCGAAGCGCCCTAGAGCTGATTGATCCGCTTCGCGGGGCCGTCCGGAACCGGCGGCGGCGTCGACGGCAGGTTCGCGATGATGCAGTCGATGCCGCGGTTCGTGTCGTCGCCCGCGCCGAAGAAGCTCAGCACCGCGCCGCGGTACGACGCGGTCGAGATCTGCCCGTAGTAGACGCGCGACGTGATGTCGAGGAAGTAGTCGTAGCTGTCATCGCCGATCCCGTGGCTGTACATGAGCTCCTGCCCGATGTTGTGCGACCCCAGCATCAGCGGGTTGCATCGTGACGCGATCTGCGCGGTGAAGGCGTCGAACCCGGTCGCCTTGCGGTTCACCATGTCGTCCGGCGCGCAGCCGGCGGCGACGAGCGCCGTCAGGGCCAGCGCCATTACGGAGATGCGCGAGCGAGCCTTGCGGTGGCGCATGATCGGTTCCTCAGGAGTCGTTGTGATCGGAGCTGATGACATTTTGCGGCCAAATGCGCGCGATGAGAAGAGCCGGCGCCCGCAGTCCCGACAGCACGTTGACGGGGCGCGCCAAATCGCCGAGCATCGGCGTGTCGAATTCGCAAACGGATCGCCGTGCCGATGCAACCCCATCGCAGCCATTTCGCCAGCCTCTCGCCGCACGGCTTTCACCGCGTCGTGTATTTCGAATGGGGCGACCCCGCCAATCCGCGGGTCGTGATCTGCGTCCACGGCGTCGGGCGTAACGCGCGCGATTTCGACACGATCGCCGAAGCGCTCGCGTCGACGCACCGCGTGATTTCGGTGGACATGCCCGGTCGTGGCGAGAGCGAATGGCTCGCCGACCCCAACGATTACACGTTTCCCACGTACCTGACGACGTTGACGGCGCTGATTGCGCGAAGCGGCGCCGAGGCCGTCGGCTGGATCGGAACGTCGATGGGCGGTCTGCTCGGAATGACGATGGCCGCGCAATCCGCCTCGCCCATCGCGCGGCTTGTCGTCAACGACGTCGGACCGACCATCGAAGCGGCTGCGGTGGAGCGGATCCGCGGCTATTTCGGCACCGACCCGACGTTCGCGACGTACGATGAAATCGCGCAGTACGTGCGCACGATCTCCGCGCCGTTCGGCGCGCTCGACGATGCGCAGTGGGACCACATCGTCCGCACCAACGTCCGGCAGCGTGCCGACGGCCGCTGGGGCCTCGCCTACGACCCGGGCATCGCCGTTCCCTTCCGGACCACGGCGGCGCCGCCCGACCTCTGGCCCCTCTGGGATCGCATCCGTTGTCCGACGCTCGTGCTGCGCGGCGCCCAATCGGACCTGCTCTCCGCGGCGACCGCCGCCGAAATGTCGGCTCGCGGGCCCCGTCCGCGCGTCGTGGAAATCGCGGGCGTCGGGCACGCACCGATGCTGATGTCCCACGAACCAGATGGAGCCCGTAATCCGTTTCCTTCGCGACTGAAGGTGCCCGGGAGACGTGGCCGCGAAGCCGCGGCCGAATGCCACACCGCGACGGACTCAATCGGCGCAGAAGCGGGGCATCGCTTACAATCGCCTGAGACAGCCTGACCCGCCATGCCCCTCGCGCTCACCCTGCCGCCGCTCGACCCGCGCCCCGCGAACCCGCCGGAAACCCGGCCGGCGAAGGTATTCGAGTGGCTGGACGAGGCGCTGAAGCGCGACCCGGTCGAAGCAGCAAGCGTCATCGGGGACTCGCTCGCGGCCATCAACCGCGTCGCGATGAGCGAGTCGCGCCGGTTCGAGCTCGCCGAGCGTTACTGGGCGACGGCGGGGATGCTCTGGCCGCTGCTGGAAAAGGAATACGCGCGGGCATCGCATCCGCTGTCGGGCGCAGGTCTCGACGCGGCCAAGGCGGCGCTGGGCCTCGCGCACGAGTTGTCGGTCGCGTACAAGCATCTGCTCGTGCACGAGGCCGACAAGCGGATCCTGCTGTCGGGCAATCGCGTGCTGGCCGCGCTCGTCTTCCGCTGCCTGCAGTGCACGGCGCGCATCCTCATCAACAGCTACCTGTCGTACTCGCCCGTGCCGCCGAAGACCTGGCAGGACGGGCACGCGATCTACGCGTTCTCGCGCGAGCGTCACCTCAATCACAGCGCGATCGCGAACGAGGCGCCGGAGATGACCCCGGAGCGCACCTATCTTCAGTCGCTGCTGCTGGCGCTCGCCAATCCGTACGGATTCCATCCCGGCCAGCTCGCGACGGTGCTGCGCTACCTGCAGGACCACAGTCACTGGGCGAAGCTGACCGACGTCGCCCCGGTGCATCGGATGGCAAAGGCGGTTGCCATCATCCCCGTCGGGCACGACTTCCCGCCCTTTTCCGCCAACAAGGGTGGCTCGATCGACGGGAGCAAGATCTTCCTGCTGACCTTCGACCTCGCCTTCCAGATCCAGGAAGAGCTGCGCAAGCTCGACGCCGGAGGCGACGTTCCGCTGGGCATCTCGCCCGGTGCGGTGTCGCGCCTGCAAGTACATCGCGCTGCTGCGCCGGCTGTTGCGGCAATGGGCCATTCCGCCGGCGCGTCAATTCAACCGGCTGCCGTCGCGCGCCCGCGTCGTGATGTGCGCGGGGCTCTACGGTGTCTGGCAATACAGTCGCGGCGTGCATGCGGGCGTCGCGCAACCGCCGAAGGGTCTGCCGCCGATGACCGGATGCCAGGTCATCAACCATACGCCGGCCGGCTACGCGCTGCGCCAGATCGACCCGAATCCGACCGCCCTGCGGATCGGCGACCTGATCGCGTTGCGGGTCGAGGGCAAGACCGGCGTTCAGGTCGCGATGGTGCGCTGGTTCCGCAACACGCTCAAAGGCAGCGGGCTCGAGTTCGGCTGCGAGCTCCTCACCGACAATCCGGAGGCCGCCGCGGCGATTCCGGAGGGTGCCGCCGACGAGCAGTTCGTCCCGGTCGTGGTGCTGCCCGAGGACGGATCGGCGAACGGTCCCGAGCCGGCGCCCTCGCAGTTGCTGGTCCCCGAGAAGACCTTCCAGGTCGAGCAGGGCATCACGCTGCGGCGCGGCGGCGAGACCGGGCTCGCGGTGCTGCTGAAGCTGGTCGAGCACGGCCCGGGGTTCGAGCTCTACGAATTCACCGCCGTGTCGTAGCGCCGCGTGTCGCGCGAGCTCAAGAGATGCCGCCGCGCGATGGCATCGCATTGCCCTCGCGGCCGTCTTCGCGCTGGCGCTCACCGAATTGCTCTGGGAAACGCTGCTGGCGCCGCTGCGCCCGGGCGGATCGTGGCTGGCGCTGAAGGCGCTGCCGCTCGCGATCCTGTGGCTCGCCATGGCCCGCGGCTCGCACAGGGCGCGCCAAGCCGCATCGCTGCTGCTGCCGATCTATTTCGGCGAGGCGCTCGTGCGGGCGCTGAGCGAATCCGGACGCCACGCGCTCGTCGCGGCCATGGCAGCCGGACTCGCGGTCCTCGCGTTCGCGGCCCTG
Source organism: uncultured beta proteobacterium (assembly GCA_963741355.1). Taxonomy (GTDB): domain Bacteria; phylum Pseudomonadota; class Gammaproteobacteria; order Burkholderiales; family Casimicrobiaceae; genus CAIWHR01. The sequence goes on along the minus strand of CAVUIG010000031.1, from coordinate 51,773 downwards.
CTGGCGTCGTTCCGGAGCGCGCGCAACAGCGTGTGACGCACGGAATCCGGGCAACCCGGATCAGCTTCGCGACGACGTGGCGCCGTCTTGGTGTCCGGATGCGCGCCGAGCCCCTTGGGGAGCGGAAACACGACCGTCTCCGCGGCACCGTCGACCTCATGCACGCGGGCGACGCCCAGCGACTCGAGGCGCGCGACGACTTCGCGGACGAGCACCTCCGGCGCCGACGCGCCGGCCGTGATGCCGACACGCAGCTTGCCCTCGATCCATTCGGGGCGGAGCTCGTCGGCGCGGTCGACCATGTACGCGGGAATGCCTCGGTGCGCGGCGACTTCGCGCAGCCGATTGGAATTGGAGCTGTTCGGGCTGCCGACGACGATCACCACGTCGACCCGCGGCGCGATGAACTTCACGGCATCCTGCCGGTTCTGCGTCGCGTAGCAGATGTCGTCCTTCTTCGGGCCGACGATTCCGGGAAACCGCTCCCTGAGCGCAGCGACGATCCCGGCGGCATCGTCGACCGACAGGGTCGTCTGCGTGACGTACGCGAGATTGGCGGGATCGCGCACGTCCAGGCGGCGCACGTCGTCGACGGTTTCGACGAGGTAAACGCCGCCTTCGCACTGCCCCATCGTTCCCTCGACTTCCGGGTGTCCCCTGTGGCCGATCATGACGATCTCGAGGCCGCGCTCGTGCATCTTGGCGATCTCGACGTGGACCTTGGTGACCAGCGGGCAGGTCGCGTCGAACACGCGGAGCCCGCGCGCGTCGGCCTCGGCGCGCACGGCCTTCGACACGCCATGCGCGGAGAAAACCACCGTGCTGCCGGACGGAACTTCGGCCAGCTCCTCGACGAAGATCGCACCCTTGGCGCGCAGGTCGTCGACGACGAACTTGTTGTGGACGACCTCGTGCCGCACGTAGATCGGCGCTCCGAACTTGGCGAGCGCCTGCAGCACGATCGCGATCGCGCGGTCGACGCCGGCGCAGAATCCGCGCGGATTGGCGAGCAGGACGTCCATCATGCCTCCCGCGCGCCGTTCGACGGCAGCGAATCGGTGCGGCGATGCAGGAGGCTGTCGAGAATCACCAGCGCGGCTCCCACGGTGATCGCCGAATCGGCGACGTTGAATGCCGGAAACGCCCATCGATCATAGTGGAACAGCAGGAAGTCCACCACCCTGCCCAGCACGACCCGGTCGCAGAGGTTGCCGATCGCGCCGCCGAGGATCAGCGCGAGACCGGCGCAGTAGATCGCGCCGCCGCCGCGCTTCAGCAGCCACGCGATCAGGATGATCGCGGCCACCGCGATCGCCATGAACAGCCAGCGCTGCCAGCCGCCCGCGCCGGCGCCGAGGCTGAACGCGGCGCCGTCGTTGTACGTGAGGATGAAGCTGAAAAGGCTGCCGAGCGGACGCACCTCGTAGGGCTGCAGCCACGCCTTGACGATCGCCTTCGTCGCCTGGTCGGCGATGACCACGACGGCGCTCAGCGCCAGCCAGTGCAATCCACCCGCAACCGGGCGCACCTTGTTCATGCGTAGCGGCGCGCTTCGCCGCCCCCGAAAAGATTCGCGACGCAGCGCGCGCAGATCGTCGGATGCGCGGGATCCGCGCCGACATCGGCGCGATAGTGCCAGCAGCGATCGCACTTGCGATGCCGGCTGGCGGTGACGGCCACCGCGAGCGCGGGACCGGCGGCGACCGTTGCGGCCGACGTGATCATCACGAAGCGCAGATCGTCGCCGAGGCTCGCGAGCGCGTCGTAGTCGTCGGGCGGCGCGGCGATCGCGACCTCGGCCTGCAGCGACGAGCCCACCTCGCCGGTCTGGCGCAGCGCCTCGATCTCCTTCTGCACGGCCGCGCGCACGGCCAGGATGCGCGACCATTTCCCGACCAGCGCGTCGGCGTCGGGTTGGGCCGGCAGCGTTCCGGCCCAGACCTGGGTGAAGATCGTGGCGTCCTGCGGATGCACGATGCGCCACGCCTCCTCCGCCGTGAACGAGAGCACGGGCGCCATCAGCTTCAGCAGCGTGTCGCGGATCAGCGCGAGCGCCGTTTGCGCCGATCTGCGCGCGCGGCTCGTCGTTGCCCGCCGTGTAGAGGCGATCCTTCAGCACGTCGAGATAGAAGCCGCCCAGGTCCTCCGAGCAGAACGTCTGCAGCCGCTGCACGACGAGGTGGAATTCGTAGCGCGAATAGTCGCCTTCGATCGCGTCCGCGAGCGAGCGCGTCGCGGCGATCGCGTAGCGATCGATCTCGAGCAGCTCGGCCGGCGGGACGGCATCCTTCGCCGTCGTCGAAATCCGCCGTGTTGGCGAGCAGGAACCGCAGCGTGTTGCGGATGCGGCGGTAGCTTTCGACGACGCGCTTCAGGATTTCGTCGGAGATGCTGAGGTCGCCCGAATAGTCGGTGGCCCCGACCCACAGGCGAAGGACTTCGGCGCCGAGGGTGTCCGAGACCTTCTGCGGCGCGACGACATTGCCCTTGGACTTCGACATCTTCTTGCCGTCGCCGTCGACCGCGAAGCCGTGCGTGAGCAGCGCCTTGTAGGGCGGCACTCCGTTCAGCATGCAGGACACGAGCAGCGACGAATGGAACCATCCGCGGTGCTGGTCCGAGCCTTCGAGGTAGAGGTCCGCCGGAAACCGCGTGTCCTTGGCGTGCGAGCCGGCGCGCGTGGCCGCGGCGTTGGGGCCGCCCATCACGGTCTGGTGCGTCGAGCCCGAATCGAACCAGACGTCGAGCGTGTCGGTGAGCTTGCGGTACTTCGCGGGATCGACGCCGAAATCCTCGTACGTCGCCTCGAACCATGATTCGATGCCGCCGTGCTCGACTTTCGGCCGCGGCGAGTTCGGCGAGCGCGATCGTGTCCGGATGCAGCGCGTCGGTGTCCTTGTCGACGAAGAACGGCAGCGGCACGCCCCACTGCCGCTGGCGCGACAGCGTCCAGTCGGGCCGGTTCTCGATCATCCCGTAGAGCCGCGCCTTGCCCCATGCCGGAAAGAATTCGGTGCGCTCGATGCCGGCGAGCGCGGTCTCGCGCAGCGTGCGCTCCGGCGTGGCGCCGCGGTAGCCGGTCACGTCGTCCATCGCGGCGAACCATTGCGTCGTCGCGCGATAGATGATCGGCGTCTTGTGCCGCCAGCAGTGCATGTAGCTGTGCACGAACTTCTCGCTGTGCAGGAGCGCGCCGACCTCGTCGAGCTTGGTCACGATCTTCGGGTTCGCGTCCCAGATGCGCATTCCGCCGAAGAAGGGCAGCGATTCGGCGAACTGGCCGTTGCCCTGCACCGGCGTCTCCATCTCGTCGTCCTTCATCCCGTAGCGCCGGCACGATGCGAAGTCCTCGATGCCGTACGCGGGCGCGCTGTGCACCACGCCGGTGCCCTGCTCCAGCGTCACGTAGTCGCCGAGATAGACCGGCGACGCGCGATCGTAGAACGGATGCCGGAAGCGGATCTGCTCGAGCGCCGCGCCCGTCGCCGTGCCGACGACGCGGCCCTCGAGCTTGTAGCGCGCGAGGCACGCGGCGACGAGATCCTCCGCCAGCACGAGATGTCCGCGCGGCGTTGCGACCAGCGCGTAACGGAAATCCGGATGGACGTTGAGCGCCTGGTTCGCCGGGATCGTCCACGGCGTCGTGGTCCAGATGACCGCGAGGACCGGGCCCTGCGGCAGCGCCGGCAGCCCGAACGCCTTCGCGAGCTTCGGGCGGTCGGCGTCGTCGAGCGGAAAGCCGACGTCGATCGCGGCGTCGGTGCGGTCTTCGTACTCGACCTCGGCCTCGGCGAGCGCGCTGTGGCAGTCGAAGCACCAGTTGACCGGCTTCAGGCCGCGGTAGATGTAGCCCTTTTCCAGCAGCTTCACCAGGGTGCGGATTTCATCGGCCTCGTTGCGGTAGGCCATCGTCGTGTACGGACGATCCCAGTCGCCCAGCACGCCGAGGCGCTCGAAGTCCGCCTTCTGGCGCGCGATCTGCGTCGACGCGTAGGCGCGCGCGAGGCGTTGCGTGTCGGCGGTCGGCAGGTGCTTGCCGTGCGTCTTTTCGATCTGCACCTCGATCGGCATCCCGTGGCAATCCCAGCCGGGCACGTAAGGCGCGTCGTATCCCGCCATCGTCTTGCTCTTGACGACGATGTCCTTGAGGATCTTGTTGACGGCGTGCCCGATGTGGATGTCGCCGTTCGCATAAGGCGGCCCGTCGTGGAGCACGAAGCGCGGCCGTCCGCGCGCCGCCGCGCGAATCGCCTCGTACACCTTGCGTTCGCGCCAGTCCTTGACCCACACCGGCTCGCGCCGGGCGAGGTCGCCTCGCATCGGAAACGGCGTGTCCGGCAGGTTGAGCGTCGACCTTGTAGTCTTTTTTCGTTTCGTCTGGCATGCGGGCTTCGTCGGGTGGCGAGTTCGTTCGGGGTCAGCGGCCGGGGGCCGCCAGCGCCAGGTCGGAGGCCGCCGCACGCTGCGCAAAATAGTCGCGCGCCTGCTGGGCGTCGATGCCGATCTGACGCTTGAGCGTCTCGAGATCCGGGTAACGTTCCTCGTCGCGCAACTTGTGCACGAATTCGACGGCGATGCGCCGGCCGTAGATCGGCTCGTCGAAATCGAAGATGAACACTTCGAGCAACGGCTCGCCCGCGCTCTCGATCGTCGGCCGGACGCCGATGCTCGCGACCGCCTCGAGCGGCGTGCGCGGCAAGCCCGTGCACCCGCACGGCGAAGACGCCGGAAACGGGCGGTTTGCGCTTCAGGCGGATGTTCGCCGTGGGAAACCCGAGATTGCGTCCGAGCTTCGCGCCGTGCGCGACGCGCCCCTCGATCGCATAGGCGCGACCGAGCATCGCCGCGGCGCGGGCGAGGTCACCTGTCGCGAGCGCCTCCCGCACCACCGTCGACGACGCGCGCTCGCCGCCGTGCGAGACGATGCGCATCGCCTCGACGCTGAACGTCGCCGCGTGCGCGCGCAGGGTTCCGATATCGCCGGCGCGGCGCTTGCCGAAGCGAAAATCCTCGCCGACCAGCACCCAGCGAACGCCGAGGCGCCGCACCATCACGTCGGTGACGAAGGCCTCCGGCGTCAACGCGGCGAGGCGGGCGTCGAATCGCGCGATGTAGATGCGTTCGACGCCATGCTCCTCGAATTGCGCGATCTTCGTGCGCAGCGTGGCAAGCCGTGGCGGCGCGGCGGCGCCGGCGAAGAATTCGCGCGTCGGCGGATCGAACGTCAGCACGGCGGGCGTCAGCGCAAGATCGTCGGCGGCCTCGACCAGTCGCGCAAGCATCGCCTGGTGTCCGCGGTGGACGCCATCGAAATTGCCAATCGTCAGTGCAACAGGGACGTCGGCCGCAGCCGGCAACCCTCGGAAAATCCGCACGCGCGGTCCTCGAACGACAAAAGAGCGCAATTTTAGCGGATTTTGGCGCGCTTCCGCCCTCCTCGCGCCCGCGCCGACGAGATGGCGATTATCCGCTCGTCACGGCGCCGGCCATTCGCGCCATTGTTGCAGCAGCGGATAGTAGAGCGCGAGCCGGATCGGCCGGGCGTCCAATTGGCTCACGATAGCCGCGTAACGCGCGAGCTGGGCACGATAGCGGTCGGCCTCGCGGTCGAGAAACGCTTCGATGTCGGCGCCTTCGTGGACGCTCGTCTTGAAATCCACGATGTAGCGTACGCCGGCATCGACGAACGTCCGATCGAGGGCGACGTGAACGGTCGCGCCGTCGACGATGCCGCCCAGCGCCCACTCGCTGCGGGCGTCCGCGTGCTCCGGCGCGAACAGCCAGCGCCCGCGCGGATCGGCAAGGAGCCGCATCACGGCGGCCTCGACCTGCGCGGTGGCGGCCGCGAGCTCTGCCGCATCCACGCCCGCGGCGGCGAGCTCGCGGCGGATGCGCGGCGAAAGATGCGACACGCGTTCCGCCGTCCATGCGGCAAGCCCCTCGCGCCCGATCTGCGCGAATAACCGATGCGCGATCGTTCCGACGTGCTTCGCCGTTTCGCGCGCCCAGTCGAACGGCAGCAATTCCCGCGCGGCGTCGATCTCGGCGCGCGCGGGAACGCCGGGCGGAAGCGGCGGAGCGGACCATGCCGCCGGAACGCGCAGCAGCATCGGCGGTGAGGGCGGCGTCGTTGCGGGCGCAGGGGCACCCGCGGCCGGCGGCAACATGGCGTCGATCGCGTTCCCGAAGCGCGCCAGCGCCGAACCCGACCGCGGCGGCTTCCATTCGACCGTGCCCTCCTCGTTCTCGCTCACCGAGAGCTCCGCGATGAGATGCAGCCGGCGCCGCGCCCGCGTGCAGCCGACGTAGAGCAGGCGAGCGAGTTCCGCATGCTCTTCGCCGTCGGAAAGATGCTTGAGATACGCGTAGACCGGATCCGCGTTTCCGCCGCGCTCCTTCATCGGCGCGAGCAGCAATCCGGCGGGCCTGCGCCGCCAGCGGATCAATGGCGCATCCCGCCGGTTCGGGGCACGCGCAAGCCCGGGCATGATCACCACGTCGAATTCGAGGCCCTTCGCCCGATGCAGCGTCATCACCTGCACGCGGGCCGCCGCGACGGCCTGCGGCGCGGCACGAAGCTCCGCCAGCGCGGCAATGAATCCCGCCCAATCCGGCACGTCGCCGGCGACTTCGTGCATCGACAGCGTCGCGAAGTAGAGCTCGGCCGCGTCGAGGTCGATCGGATCGTCGAGCGTCGCCGGGCCGGCGAGCGCGAGCCACGCGCCGCGCACTCGCGCCGACAGCGTCGCGTGGCCGCGCGCCGCGAGCGCGGAATCGAGGATCCCGCCAACCCGGGCGAAGCGTCCGCGCCCGTCCTCGGAGAGCCCCGCGATCATTTCCGCGTCGCCAATCAACGCCGCCATCGAGGCTCCAGGATGCGCGTCCGCTGCCGCGACCAGGGCCAGCAGGTCGGCGAGTGCCATGCCGCACCACGGCGCACGCAGCACGGACAGGAACGCGAGGCGGTCCGCGGGCTGCGATATCGCATGCGTCAATGCCACGAGATCGAGGATGGCTTGCCGCTCCGCCAGCGCATCGAGGTCGACGGCGCTGTACGGAACGCCGGCGGCGCGCAGCGCGGGGAGAATCTCGTCGAGATGCGTGCGGGCGCGGACGAGCACGGCGACCGTTGCGTCATCCTCGGCCAGCGCCTGCTGCGCGCGGCGCACGACGGCTTGCGCTTCGGCCACGCGGCCGAGCGATGCATCGAAGGTCACCGCCGGACCGGCGATCTCGGGCTTCTCGGCGACCGCAGGTGCGAAGCGCGACGATGCCGCGCCAGGGATCGTTGACGCGCCCGAGCACGCTCGCGAACGTGTCGTTGGTCCATCGGACGAGGCCATCGTGTGCCCTGAAATTGTGCGAGAGGACGATCGGCTCGAGCGGGACGCCGCCGATCGCGCGCCGCTGCTGGGCGTCGACGAACAGTCGCACCTCCGCCTCGCGGAAGCGATAGATCGACTGCATCGGATCGCCGACCGCGAACAGGGTTCGACCGTCGCCTGGCTGCCAGCCTGCGATGAGGCGCTCGATCAACTCGAGCTGCGGGTACGAGGTGTCCTGGAATTCATCGACGAGCAAGTGGTCGATCGAATAGTCGAGGCGCAGCAGCAACTCGGAGGGAGCGTCGTCACTGCCCAGCGCGGCCTTCGCGGCGATCTGCGCCTGAACGAAGTCGATCGCGCCCGGCGTCGGCGAACGTCAGCACGAGCTCGGCGGCGACGCGCGGCAGGAGGTCGACGAGCGCGTCGATCAGGGCCCAGGCACCTTCCGTGTAACGCGCCGGCGGAAGGTGTCGTACGGCATCCAGCGTCGCGGCGAGGTCCGGAATCGTCCGTAACTCGGCCAACAGCGCGCGCATCGATTTGTTGCGCTCCTCGCGCAAGGCCGCGCCGGCGCCCGATCCCTTTGGGGGAAACCCTGCGTATCGATCGACCGCGCTGCGGAATTTCGCCTTGCCCTTCAGCAGCAGCCATTGCGCCAGCGCCTGCCACTGGGCCAGCGCGGATTGAGAGGACACGGGCAGCCCGCCGCTCTCCGCGCACGAGAGCAGATCCGCAGCGAGCGCGGCCTTCTCCGGATCCGCGCCGAGATTTCCCGCGGCGTAGCGCAGCGGCGCCACGAGACTTGCCGCGACGTCGCGCGGGCACTGCCGCTCGGATCGCGGCGAGCTCGCCGTCCGTTTCGGCGGTGAGCACCGATTCGAGCGCGGCGCGATAGGCGGCGCGGTCAGGTCCCGCCATGGCTCTCAGCCACTGGTCGCGCTTCGAGAGCAGATCCGCGACGAGCGCCACCGCGCGGCCCGCATCGTTGTCGAGGTGCGTCAGCAGCCGCTGCCACGGCTCATCGTCCGCGCCGGCGTCGTCGAGCGCCGCGCGCGCCGCGCGAAGATACAGCGGATGCGGGTGCTCCTCGAAGCGCGGCGTCGCGCCGAAACGGGTTGCCAGCGGCGCCTGCCGTGCGAGCGCGGCACAAAAGGCGTCGATCGTCATCACCCGCAGCCGTGCCGGATGCGCGACGAGCTCCCAGCCGAATCTGGCGTCCTGCGAAAGCACCGCGCGCGCCAGCGCGAGCGTGCGGGCGCGATGCTCGGTCGGCGCCGCAACGTCGGCACCCGCATCGCGCAGCGCCTCGACGATGCGGCCGAGCATCTCCGCGGCCGCCTTCCGCGTGAAGGTCATCGCGACGACGCGCTCGGGTCGATCCACATGCGCGAGGAGCGCGAGATAACGCTGGATCAGGAGCTCCGTCTTGCCGGAGCCCGCCGGCGCCTGGACGAGGAACGACTGCGTGACGTCGAGCGCGCGTCGTCGTGCTGCCGCATCGTCGGGCGCGTCGATTCGTCGCGTCACCGGCTCATTCATCGCCGCCGCTCTCTTCCGCGTCGAGCGCCGCCCCGCCAATCCGGCACAGCGACTGCCGCTTGCAGTGGCGGCATGTGGTCACGACGTTTCGTGGCGTGACGCTCGCACGGCCGGCACGGATTTCCGCGCCGAGCGCCTCGAGCTCGGCTCGCCAATGCGCTTCGATGTCGGTCCAGCTCGCGAACGGCACTCCCGGAAGATCGCCCAGCGTGCGCAGGCCCGTCCACGCGCCAGCGTCGGCGGCAAGTCCCTCGACCTTGATCTCGCCACGGCGCAGCCTCGCCTGCGCGACCGCACGCAGCGGTTGCGCCGGCAGGACCGCCTGGTAGGCGAGCGCATAGAGTCCGAGCTGCGGCGCGCGTGGACGCGCCTCGATCCAGCGTGTCGGTCCGTCGGTGTCGCCCGTCTTGTAGTCGATGATCGCGACGCCGCCCTCCGCCAGCGCGTCGATGCGATCGATGCGCAGCGTGAGCAGGAGTCCGGCCAACGTGAGCGCCATCCGCTCCTCGACGCTCGCGACCGTGAAGGGCGGCCGCGCACGCTCGACTCCGCTCAGCCACGCCTGCAGCAGCGCGGCGATTCTCGGCGCTTCCTGGGCCAGCACCGCGTGGGGAAGCGACCGGCGCCGAAGCGGATCGAGCGCGCGGATCGCGGCGTCGACATGGGTCGCGATCGCCTGCTCGAGCGCCTCCGGCGAGAGCACGGCCAGCGCCGCCTGCGTTCGCACCGCGGTCCAGAATCGCGCGAGCGCATCGTGGACGAGAATGCCCCGCTCCATCGCGGAAAAACCGTCGAGCGGCGCAGGCCACGGATCCGCGCCGAGGCGATAGGCCGCCACCGCCTGGAACGGGCAATTGCCCTGCGCGGCCACGAGGCCCGCTCCGCCGCGCAACGGCGTGCCCAACGGCAACGAGGGTGCGAGCGTATCGTCGCGGCGTTCCAGCACGGGGCGGGCGGCGAACTGCGACCCCGCAGTGCTGACAAGGTCGCCGCCATCGCGCAGGGAAGCGGATTGCCCGCGGGAAGCAGCGCCGACGGGAATCCGCGATCTTCGCCGGCTTCGCGCGCATGTGAAAACACGACGTCGGGCGCGGCGCATGCGAGCTGCGCCGTCAGGGCGCGCGCGTGCGCGAGCTCGCTCGCCGGCGAGGAGCGCGGCACGCCGCGCTCGCGTTGCCACGCGAGCGGAAGCATCGGATTGGGCTCGGGGGCGCGCGGCCAGGATTCGGCGTCGAGGCCGGCGACCCACAACGCGTCGAATGGCGTGCCGGCGGCTTCCAGCAGTCCCAGAATCTGTATCGGAGCCGACGGCGCCTCGGGCTGAAAAATCCGTTGCGTGAGCGCCTCGCGCAACGCCGCGAGCGCGTCGCGCGGCGCGATCCGGCCCGCGAGTGCGGCAATCCCGGCGAACTCGACCAGTGCTTCGTCCCAGGCGCCGCGCGCCTGGAATTCGTCGCTTTCCAGCGATCGCTCGCCCGGCCAGCCGGCGTGCGCGAGCAAGCCGCGCCACGAATCGGCCCACGCGCGCGGCGTCGTCGCGGCGCTGGACGACGCGGACTCGCGCGCCGCGCGCCAGTGCTGCGCCAGCGCCGGATCCACCGCCTGCAGCTCGGCAATGGCCTCGTTGAGCGAAATCTCGCTGCGTCCTTGCTCCAGCCAGCGGCGCTCGAGCCCGGCGCGCGCGAGCCAAGCGGCCGGGCCGCCGGGGAAATACGGCGAGCGCACCAGTGCGGCCACGCGACCGGCCGGCAGCGGGCCGTGCGCAAGGGACACAAGGCCGAACGCCGCGGCGACGAGGTCGACGTCGGCGAGCCGCACGCCGTAGGATAGGTTGTACGGCCGCGCCGCCGCTTCGCGCCCCGGCCATTGCAGCGCCGGGCAAAGGATGTCTTCGGCGAGAGCGCCGACCTCCGCGCGCCGCTGCGCGAGGTCCGCCACCACGATCGCGACGACGGCGTCCGGCTGCGCGAGCGCCGTTGCACGCGCCCACGTGAGCGCGTTCGCGATCTCGTCGCGCTTCGATGCGTGAGCGCTGTGCCAGACCCGCCTGGGGCCCGGCGGCAGCGTGGCGGCGGTGTCGATTCGCATGCCTGCCGCGGTGAGCGCGGCGACCAGCCGCGATTGTTGTGGCGAGAGTGCGGTGAATCCGGACAGCGCAACCGGCGCACCGTGCCACACGCCGACCTGCGGCGCGACCGCCGCCAGCCGATCAGCAAGCCCGGCGCCGTCGTGCGCATGCGCATCGTCCAGCGTCGCGTGATAGCGCTCCGCCCACGTCGCGAAGGCCGCCGGATCGTCGTCCGCGGGCGCGGAAGCGTTTGCCCAGCCGCGCCAGCTCTCCCCGCCCGCGCCCCATTCGTGCGCGAGCATCCAGGCCTCGGCCGCGATGCGCGCGGCGCCCGCGGGATCGATGAGCTCCCTGGATTGCGCGGCGACGATCCGGCGCCACAGGAAATCCGACTGCGCGCCCGTGAGCAACCGCCACGTGGCATCGACCGCGTCGGCTTCGACCGCGTCCTGCCAGAGCGTCGTGAGCCACGCATTCCATGGAAGCACCCGCGCCGCCGCCCACGCGGATTTTCCCGCCTGGCGCTGTGCGGCGTCGAACCGGGTCACCAGCGCGCGGGCGAGACGGTTGTTCGGCGTCACAACCGTCGTGCCCGTCGCGAGCGCGGTCAGCAATGAGTCCGGGAGGGAAGCCATGGAGTCGGACGGGCGCGGCGAGGTGCGGGCCGCAATGCGCGCCGGCACGTTTCAGAGTCGTGGCGAGGTCGGGAAATTCGCGGCGCCGGTCGCGTGGCACCGCTGCGGGTGAATCGGCATTGGTCGCGCTGCAACCCTTCGTTACGGCCGACCCTGACCGAATTTAGCAGCTTTTTCGGCGTTCAATCGCCGTGGATTCCGGGCTCGGGTCGTTCGGACGAGTGTAACGATCGGATGGCTCGTGCGCTGACCCAGGCGATCGGCGAGCCGTCCTGCCGGCGTGAGGGGGCATCGCCGGCAAATCGCGATGCGGCGCAGAAGCAAAGTCGGTAGGTGGAGAGTCGGAACGAGACGACGGCGGCGCGCCGTCCCCTTGCGTTGCTGCACCGCGTCGCGGCGTTTGCGGGCATTGCGCCCCGCGCCACGACGCCGGGTTGTATCGTCAGTCGCTTCCCGGGGCGGCGGACATCTGGGCGGCGGGCGCCGGGGCGGCGGACATCGTCGTGAGGTTGGTCGTCGGCGCGCGCCCGAACGCGGGTGAATTCATGCTCGTCGCGGGCCGCAATGGCGTCGCGAGCGCTTTCGGCCCGATGGCGGCGGCGTTGGTGGCCTCGACCGTTCGACCGTCGACGCGCCGCGCGAGGATCTTCCATTCGCCACACCAATCGTCATCCCGAACGGTCGGCCAGATGCCCTCGATCAGGTACGGCTTGGGATTGACGGGATTCAGCATCGGCGCTGTGCGTCGGCACTGCCCTGTCTGCGGAGCGCCGCTGACGCCGTTCATTTGCCGGCGTTCGTAGTATTGGCAGGTCGTGCATTTGTCCACGTCCGGTTCTCCTGGAGCGGTGCGCGGTGGGCGCTTTGGTCGTCTTGAGTTGCGGCGTGCTGCGGTCGTTCAGGGATCGTTCCTGCCGATGTCAAACGTCGCGTTCTATTCTCTTCGCCTGTCCGGGTGCTGCGAAATCATCCTTACGGTCGATGTCTGTAGAGCAATGTGTGGCCAAGATTGCGATCGGCGCCTCGTCGCGGCGGGCATTTCAATGCGTCCACAACGGGATCAGTCCGCGCGGAACGAGCGAATCGGGACGCATCCGCGGACGCTGCGCCGCGCGGCGCGTGTGGATGCAGGTGCGCCGGCGCTCGCAGCGCGGGCCCTGCGTCACGTGCCGGCCGTCGCGCGGCGGGAGCTGCGCCGCCCGGCGCGACTTGAACCGCGCCGACGCCGCCGCGCCGCGGCTCCTTGCCGCGTGACGTCTGGGAAAGAAAACGGCCGCCGACCGCATCGCTGTTTGCGTATAAAAACCCGGCGACCGTCAAATCTGCCGCAGGAGGGGGGTCACGCCGCGAGCTGGCGCAGCATCTGCTGCAGCGCCATCGGGGCATCCTGGAATCGTTGCGCCGTTCCGGCCGGAGGCTGGTCGAGAACGGACTTCAGCTCGGCGTCGGCGAGCGCGGCTTCGCGCGCCAGCTCTTCGTCATAGCGACGCCGTTGCTGCGGGTCGGAGAGCACCTCGTATGCGGCGTGAATCATCCGGACGAGACCGCCCATGTCCTGTTCCATGTCGGCGCCGCCATACCCGAAGCGCTCCAGCACCTGCGCATACGCGGCTTCGATGCGGGCGGTACTTGCGCCCGGCGCGAGATCGAGATAGTCGTAATGCGTGTAGATCACCGAGGCCTCCATTTGAATTTCCTTTTCTGCTGATTTGCCTTGCCTGCCACCCATAGAGCACCAACCGTGCCAACGCCGGATACCTTTCGTCCGGCAGATTGAAACCGTTTGTTTTTCAGTGACATGCGGCATTCATCGCGGGCCAAGCCTGCGATGAATGTAGCGAACAAACGAGGCCGCCCCGCGGTCGCCCCCGCGCCGTCGCGACGACAAACTGACGGGCTGCGGCGCGCATTGGACGCCGCGCCGGATGCGCGCGGGAATCGCGGTTCGGCCCGCGTTATCATTGCCGCGTGCCTCTCGATCCGAACGCAGCGGGGAACAGGACCGTCGTCCGCGGCGCGTGTCCGCACGACTGCCCCGACACCTGCGCGATGCAGGTGACGGTCGAAAACGGGCGCGCGATCGAAGTGCGCGGCGCCGCCGACCACCCTCCCACTGCCGGCAAGCTCTGCACCAAGGTCGCGCGATACCTGGAGCGCACGTATTCGAAGGACCGCGTGCTGCATCCGATGCGCCGCGCGGGCCGCAAGGGCGAAGGTCGCTTCGAGCGCATTTCGTGGGACGAGGCGCTCGCGACGATCGCCGAGCGCTTTGGCGCGATCGCGGGGTCGCCGGACGGGCCGCAGGCGATCCTTCCCTATTCGTATGCCGGGACGATGGGACTCTTGCAGTCCTCGTCGATGGACCGCCGCTTCTTCCATCGGCTGGGTGCGTCGCTGCTCGACCGGACGATCTGCGCCACCGCCGGCAAGGCCGGCTGGACCGCGACGATCGGTGCGTCGATCGGCACCGACGTCGAGGAGATAGTGTCGAGCCGCCTGATCCTGTTCTGGGGATGCAACGCGATCACCTCGAACCTGCATTTCTGGACGCGCGCGCAGGAAGCGCGGCGGCGCGGCGCGCGGCTCGTCGCCATCGATCCGTACCGGTCGGTGACGGCGGACAAGTGCGACGCCCACATCGCGCCGCTGCCCGGCACCGACGCGGCGCTGGCGCTCGGCATCATGCAGGTGCTGATCGCCGAGGATCTGCTCGACCACGATTACATCGCGCGCCACACCATCGGCTTCGATGCGCTGTGCGGCCGCGCGGCCGAGTTCCCGCCGGAACGCGTGGCGGCGATCTGCGGCATTCCGAGCGCCACGATCGTCGATCTCGCGCGCGAATACGGGACGACGCGCCCCGCGGCGATCCGCCTCAACTACGGCCTGCAGCGCCACGCGGGCGGCGCCAACGCGGTGCGCGCCATCGCATGCCTGCCCGCCCTCGTCGGCGCCTGGCGCGATCCCGCGGGCGGCGCATTGCTGTCGTCGTCGGGCAATTTTCCGATCGACACCGCCGCGCTCGAGCGGCCCGACCTCATCCACGGCGATCCGCGCACCATCAACATGAGCGCGATCGGCGATGCGTTGTGCGACCTCGCCGATCCGCCGATTCGCGCGATCTACGTCTACAACTCCAATCCGGTCGCCGTCGCGCCGGATTCCACGCGAGTCGCGGCAGGCTTCGGGCGCGAGGATCTCTTCTGCGTGGTGCACGAGATCTTCCAGACCGACACCGCCGACTTTGCGGACATCCTGCTGCCGGCGACGACCCAGCTGGAGCAGACCGACGTGCACAGCTCCTACGGGCATATCTACGCGCTCGCCAACAACCCCTCCATCGCGCCGCTCGGCGAGGCCAAGCCCAATACCGAGGTGTTTCGGCTGCTCGCCGCGCGCATGGGGTTCACCGAGCCGTGTTTCCGCGAATCCGACGACGACATCGCGCGGCACGCCTTCCGGCACACGCATCCGCGCGCTGCGGGCATCGAGTGGGACCGCCTCAAGCGGGACGGATTCGCAAGGCTTTCGGTGCCGGCGCCCTATGCGCCGTTTGCCGAGGGCGCGTTCCCGACGCCGTCGGGCAAATGCGAGTTCCATTCGGCGACGCTCGCGTCGCAAGGGCACGATCCGCTGCCGGCTTTCGTGCCGCCGCGCGAATCGGCCGCGAGCAATCCGGCGCTGGCGAAGCGCTTCCCGCTGGCATTCATCTCGCCGCCGGCCCGCAATTTTCTCAATTCCTCGTTTGCGAATCTCGAGCGCTTCGTCGCGGAGGAACGCGGGCCGCGACTCGAAATCCACCCCGACGACGCAGCGCCACGGGCGATCGCGACGGGCGACACCGTGCGCATCTTCAACACCCGCGGCGCGTTCTTCGCGACCGCGAACGTCACCGACCGGGCCCGCCGCGATGTCGTCGTCGCGCCGTCGGTGTGGTGGAAGAAGCTCTCACCGGGCGGCGCCAACGCCAACGCCGTCACCAGCCAGGCGCTCACCGACCTGGGCGGCGGCGCGACCTTCTACGATTGCCTGGTGGAAGTCGAGAAGACTGCGCCGCCCTAGGGCCTGCGGGGCCTCCCGCGCGATCAGCTGGCACCGGCGAGCAGCGCCTCGATCTCGGCGCGATGCGTCACCGCGTCGGCGCGGCCGAGGTCCATCAGCGCATTGCAGAATCCCGGGGCGAACAACAGGTAGGACAGCAGCGCCCCGCCGCCCGGATGGGTCGCGCCGACGCCGCGCAGCAGCACGCGCATCGATCTGGGCAGCTCGCCGACGTGCGCGAGCGCGATGTCCTCCAGCACGATGCTGGGCGTCAGCACGGCGAGCCCGACGTCGCGCAGCGGAACCGGGCTGGCGGTGAGCCGATCCGACGGGATCTGGCGCACCGCGACATTGACGAGGCGCACCTTCTCGAGATCGGTGCCGAGGGCGTCGGTGAAGATGCTGGCGAGCACCTGCCCGCCGATCTGCGCCATCGACGGCGGCATCGCAGTGGGCGGCGTGTCGTGGTGCACGGTGCTCCGGGCGGCGCCGATCACGAGGATGCGGTCCGCGCCAAGATGGAGCGCCGGACCGGTCGGCGCGACCTGCCGCACGGCCCCGTCGCCGAAATATTCGCCGTCGATCGGCGCCGGCGGGAACACGAACGGAATGGCGCTCGAGGCGAGCAGATGCTGGACGCCGATCGTCGCGGGGATGCCGAGGCGCTGCGAGCGCTCCCACAGCGTGATCCCGGCCCGCGCCTGGCAGAACGTCACCGACATCCCGCTGCGGTAGCTCATCGCCGTCACCGCGAACGAATCGAGGACGCCCGCCTCGAGCGCCGACTGCACGGCGCCGAACGGCATGTTGCGTGCGAGAAAGCCCGCCAGCGGCGCGTTGTCGAGCAGGCTCGCCGGACGGCGGTGCCGCCACACGGGAACGAACGAGACCAGCCAGCGCCCGCCCTGCCCCATCAGCTGCAGCGCATCGGTCTGGTAGATGTCCTGCGCATGCAAGGTGCTCCAGAGCTCGCACAGGCGCTTCGTCGCAACGGCGAAATGCTTCGCGCCGGCGGCGATCGCGGCCGCGTTGATCGCGCCGGCCGACGTTCCGCACACGATGGTGAAGGGGGTCGGGACACCGGGCGGCAGCCAATCGGCGATCGCCGCGAGCACGCCGGCCTGGTACGCGGCGCGGGCGCCGCCGCCGGAGAGCACCAATGCGAGCTTCGGACGCACCGCCATCGGTCGGGAGGCGGGTCGCGTCAGCGCTTGCGACGCAGCGATACCGCCTGCGCGCGAGGCACGCCATCCCAGCGGCGCGCGAACGGCGCGGGAAGGTCCAGCTGATCGAGCGTGCGCGCGACCACGTGATCGACGATGTCCTCGATCGTCTGCGGGCGGTTGTAGAACGCCGGCATCGGCGGCATGATCGTCACGCCCATCCGCGCGAGCTTCAGCATGTTCTCGAGATGGATCTCGGAGAGCGGCATTTCGCGGACCAGCAGGACGAGGCGCCGGCGCTCCTTCAAGACGACGTCGGCGGCGCGATGGATCAGCGTATCGCCGTTGCCGTGCGCGATCGCGGCGAGGCTGCGCACCGAGCACGGCGCGACGACCATGCCGTCGACGCGAAACGATCCCGACGCGATCGGCGCGTTGAAGTTGCCCGGCTCGTGCGTGACCGTCGCCAGCGCACGGATGGCGTCGACGGGCAGGTCGACCTCGTGCTCGATCGTCTGCAGCGCCCATTTGCTGATGACGAGATGCGTCTCGATGCCGCTGCCTTCGAGCGCCTGGAGCAGCCGGACGCCGAAGATCGCGCCCGTCGCTCCCGTGATTCCGACGATCAGTCGTTGCATCGATGCGCTCCCTGCCGGTGTGACCGCCCGGATTCGGGCGCGTGCCGAAGGCCGCATCGGCGAAAACGCCGCTGACGTCGTCGACAGTCCCGGAGGAAACGTTACCACGATCGCGACCGCCGGCCGGTCGGAGTCCCCGTCGCGCGGTCGGCGTGGCGAGGCGTTGCGGCAGGACGCCGCGGACCGGGACCCTCAGATCTTGCGGACGAGGCCCACCATCACGCCGAAGATTTCCAGCGCGCCCTCGGGGCGGATGACCGGATAGGCCGGGTTCTCCGGCTTGAGCACGAAGCGGCCCCGCTCGAGGTCGAGCGTCTTCAGTGTGAACTCGCCGTCGACGATCGCGACGACGATGTCGCCGCGCTTGGCCGCGGCGGCCTTTTCGACGACCACGAGATCGCCGTCGAGGATGCCCGCGTCCATCATCGAATCGCCCTTGACGCGCACCAGCACGGTTTGCGACGGGCGCTCGATCAGATAGTCGTCGATCGTCAGCGCATCGGCCGGGGCGTCCTCGATGACGCTGGGCAGACCCGCATGAACGGGCGATTCGGCGACCGGGCGCTCGAAGAAGCGCCGGGTCGGCGCGAGCCTGCGATCCGGGGTCGATTCGATATAGCCGGCGAGCTTCAGCCGTGCCACCATCGCGGCGACCGAGGACTTGGATTTCAGCCCCAGCAGCGATCCGATGAAGGCGAACGACGGCAGCGCCCGGTGCTTCGAGTAATAGTCCTGCAGCAGCGCCAGATAGGAACGATCGTTCGACATTGGGGTACCATACCGAACGAACGTTCGCCGGTCAAGCCCCTTGCCGCACAATCCCGAAATCCCGGTCCATGACGCTTCCCGGGCGCAACCCGTGAACCTGTTCGCGCCCAGCGTCGTCTTCGTCGATCTCGAGACCACGGGGATGAGCGCGGCCGACGACGCGATCACCGAAATCGGCATCGTCCGGGTCGATGCCGATCCGGCGGGCATCGCCCCGCCGAAGGTGACCGAGTGGAGCACGCTGGTGAACCCGGGGACGCCCATCCCGCCCGCCATCCAGTCGCTCACGGGGATCACCGACGCGATGGTGCGCGACGCCCCACCCTTCCGGGCGGTCGCCGCTGACGTGGCGGCGCGCACCGCGGACGCATTGTTCGTCGCGCACAACGCGCGCTTCGACTACGGCTTCCTCAAGCACGCCTTCGCGCGCGAAGGCGCCGCGTTCACGGCGCGCGTGCTCTGCACGGTGAAGCTGTCGCGGCGGCTTTATCCGGAGGCCGAGCGGCACAGTCTCGACAGCCTGATCGCGCGCCATGCGCTCGGCGCGGAAGCGCGGCACCGCGCGCTCGGCGACGCCCGCGTGCTGTGGGCGTTCGTACAGGCGCTCTACCGCGACTGGCCCGCCGATGCCATCGCCGAGGCCACGAAGCGGGTGCTGAAGACGCCGAGCCTCCCGCCGCAGTTGCCGCAGGACGCGATCTCGTCCCTCCCCGAAGGCCCGGGCGTCTACCTGTTCTACGGACTGAACGCGCTTCCGCTCTACATCGGGAAGAGCCGCAACCTCCGTGAGCGGGTCGGTGCGCATTTCTCGTCGGACTATCGGTCCGCGACGGATTCGCGGCTGTCCGCGGAAATCCGCCGCATCGAATACGAGGAGACGGCGGGCGAGCTGGGTGCGCTGCTGCGCGAATCCGCGCTGGTGAAGGCGCTGCTGCCGGCGCACAACCATGCGCTGCGGCGGAAGAGCGAAGCCGGCGTGCTGGAGCTGCCGCCCGCACCCGGCCCGCCACGCTACATTCCGGCCGCGGGCGTAGACGCGCGCGAGCTTTCCGGCCGCTACGGCCCGTTCAGCTCGAAGCGCCAGGCGCGCGAAACCCTGCGCCACCTCGCGACCGAGCAGGCCCTCTGCTGGAAGGCGCTCGGGCTGGAAAAGCGTCAGGGCGCGTGCTTCGCGCGACAGGTGAGGCGGTGCGCCGGCGCGTGCGTCGGCGAGGAATCGATGGACGCGCATCACGCGCGCCTCGCGGCCGCGCTCGCGCCGCTGGCCGTCCCGGCGTGGCCGTTCAAGGGGCTCGCCGCCATCCGCGAGCGGGCGCTCCTGGGCGAGCGCACCGACATCCACGTCATCCGCGACTGGTGCTGGCTCGGCACCGCGCGCGACGACGGCGAGCTCAACCGCCTCATCGAGGCGCCGCCTCGTCCCGAGTTCGACGGCGACATCGCGAAGCTCCTGATCCGGACGCTGGCGCGCAAGCGGCACGAGGTGTTTCCACTCGCGTGACCGGGGCTTGCCAGCGGGGTACCAGGCCCGCGCCATGTCGCCGATCAAGGTCGAATTCGATTGGCTGCGTACCCCCGGTTCGCCTTTGACCTGCGACAAGAAGACCCAGGCTCCTACCGACTAGTCTGACCTCGCCATGCGACGCCGACCTGCGATCGAGCGCCCCGTGCGCGGCACGACGCGCAAGTCAGCCGCCCCAGGGGGCCACGAAGGACGATGCAGGAATGCGGAATCCGCCGGCGCCCATCCACCGTGCAGAGGCACGCCCCAGCACCGCGAGCGACTGGCCAACCGTTGTGATGCGATCCGGCCGGACGAACGACCATGAACGTTTCGCTTCGCACAAAAGGGATTCTCGCGGTCAGCATCCTCATCGGCTATCTGGCGATCATCAGTGTATTCATCGCGCACGAACGGCAGAACCTCGTGCTGATCGTGAGCGAGCTGGAGACGAGCCAGATGCACCAAGCCGTGCTGGCGCCGACTGTCGGCATCCTCGCGCACACCGTCGTGGAAACCCAGGTCATTCTGAACGCATCCGAGAACGCCGGCGGCCGCCTGTCCAACTATGGCGACCTTCCCAGCGACTTCGAAGCGATCAGCGCCGGACTCGAGGAAGCACAGAAGCTCTATCCGATGCTGGCGCCGGACGTCGAGACATTCCGAAGGGCCGCAACGTCGCTCCGCGCGATGCCGAGCAGCGTTCACCTCGCCAACATGCGCGACGTCGAGCAGCGGGTCGTCGAGAAGCTGGACAGCCTGATGACCGGCCTGCAAAAGCGCAGCGCCGAGCTCACGCAGCGGTATCACGATACGCAGCAGTACATCAGCGCGTTCGCCATCACCGCCAACGTCGTCGGCGCCGTGGCCAGCATTGCGGTGATTCTCGTGTTCTTCACCCGTTTGGCGAAAGACATCAAGCGTCTACAGGATCGCGCGGTGGCGATCGTGGAGGGGTATGACGGAGTGCCGCTGCAGAACACCCGGCGCGACGAGGTCGGCGGCCTGATCGATTCGATGAACCGGATGCAGGGCGATTTGCGCCGCTGGGAGCAGCAACTGGAAATCGAACGGCAGCAGCGTTCCCATCACGAGAAGATGGCTGCCGTGGGATCCCTCGCGGCCGCGATCGGGCACGAGGTCAGCAATCCGATCGCGGCAATTGCCGGCGTCGCGCAATTCATCGTGGATGAGACAAGAAAGGACGATCGGCCCTCGAGCAAGACGGTGAATGAGTTCGCGTCACAGATACTTGGTCAGACGGAGAGGATCTCGCGGATCATGCGCAAGATGGCGACGCTGACGGCGCCGCATCCGCCGGAGGCCGAACTGCTGGACCTCAACGCGCTGATCCAGTCGACCTGCGGCTTCATCGGCTACGACAACCGGTTTCGCGGAATCGAATTCGAATTCGACCTCGGCCACGACGTGCCCGCGATCACCGCGGCCGCTGACCACATCACCCAGGTCCTGATGAACCTGCTCATCAACGCCGCGGATGCGATGGATCATCTCGCCGAACCCGGCCGGCGCCGCATCCGCGTCGCCACGCGCACGGTGTCGGATGCGGTCGAGATCTCTGTCGCCGACAACGGCCGCGGCATGAGTCCGGAGGTCCTCGCGAAGGCGTTCGACGAATCGTTCACCACCAAGCCGGCCGGGAAAGGCCGGGGAATCGGGCTTTTCGTCTGCAAGACGCTGGTGGAAGACTCCGGCGGCCGCATCGCGCTCGCGTCGACGGAGACCGAGGGCACCACGGTGAAGCTCTATCTCCCGCTCCGGGTCCCCGTCAAGAAAGCGGCATGAGCCATGCCCGGTAATTCGCACATCCTTGTGATCGACGACGAGCCCGCGCTGCGGCAGATCTTCGGTCGCGTGCTGGACGACGCGGGATATTTCGTCGAGCTGGCGTCGAGTGCGGAGGAGGGGTTCGCGATCCTTTCGCGCGGCGACATCGACGTGGCGCTGTGCGATATCAAGATGCCCGACGGCAACGGAATCGACTTGCTGCGCCGCGCGCGCGCCGCAGGGCTCGACACCGTCTTCGTCATGGTGACGGCGATTGCCGCCGTGGAAACGGCCGTCGAGGCGCTGCGCGCTGGCGCCTTCGACTACATGGTCAAGCCGGTGCGCAACGAGGAGCTCTTGCAGCGCCTCGCGCGTATCGAGACCTTGCGCGGACTGCGCGAGGAGAACCAGGTCCTGCGCAAAGCGGTGGGCGACAAGGGCATTCCCCTGTTCCGCTTCCAGTCGCCGGCGATGCAGGACGTGGGGCGCCTCGTCGACAAGGTTGCGCCGACCGACAGCACAGTGCTGGTCCTGGGCGAGAGCGGGACGGGAAAAGGCGTGCTGGCGCAATCGATCCACCAGAAGAGCTCACGCAGCGAGCGCTCATTCGTTTCCGTGAATTGCAGCGCCATCCCCGAGCATCTCATCGAGAGCGAATTCTTCGGCCACACGAAGGGCGCCTTCACGGGCGCCGACAAGGCGCGCAAGGGACTGTTCCTCGCCGCCGACGGCGGCACGCTGTTCCTCGACGAGGTCGGCGAGCTGCCGATGCCGATGCAGACCAAGCTGCTGCACGCGATCGAGGACAAACTGGTGCGGGCGGTGGGCAGCGAGCTTGGACGGCACGTCGACGTCCGCATCGTCGCCGCCACCAACCGGGATCTGGCCGACATGGTCGCGGCAGGCACGTTCCGGGGCGACCTCTACTTCCGCCTCAGCATGTTCCAGATCGCGATTCCTCCACTGCGCGAGAACAAGGCGGATATCACCGCCCTGGTGCGGTACCTGATGAAGAAAGATCACGGTGGATCGGACGACCGGGACATGGAGCTCGATCCCGAAGCAGAGGCATACTTGCTCGCCTATGCGTGGCCCGGCAACGTGCGCGAGCTCGACAACGTGATCAACCGGGCGCGAATCCTCGCCGAGAACAACTGCATCTCGGTCGGCGACCTGCCGCATGGCCTCGTGCGATCGGTGGATCCAAAGGCCGCGAAGCTCCCGGAAGTCGCCAAGGAAGGAAGCCTGCGCGAGCAGCTGCAAGAGCTCGAGATCGAGATCATCATGCGCGCGATCACCAACGCGCAGGGTGACCGCAGATTGGCCTCGCAGCGACTCGGGATCAGCCTGTCGAGCCTGTATCGCAAGCTCGGCGAGCACGCCCAGTAGCGAAGATTGCGCAACGTCGCGGATCGGCGCGCGGCGATGTCCGTACCTCCGCGATGCGACGCGCCTTCGGCAGAACCGTCACTCCACCGATCGCGCCGGCTTCAACCGAATCTTCAGTGCTTGCCTGCATGCGCGGCGATGACGCCGGCAACGCAGGCGGTAAGTTTCTTCGCGTACGGAATGTGGATGAATTCGTTGGGGCCGTGCGCATTCGAATGCGGACCCAGCACTCCGGTGATGAGGAACTGCGCATCCGGAAAATATTCTCCGAGCATCGCCATGAACGGGATCGTGCCGCCCTCGCCCATCGCCGCGGCCGGCTTGTCGTAGTAGTGGCGCGACGCGTCGTCGACCGCCGCGGCGAGCCACGGCACGGTCGGCAAAGCGTTCCAGCCGGTCGCACCTTGTTCGGGCTCGAACCGCACGCTCGCCCCGTGCGGCGGATCGGCTTCCAGGATCCGCTTCAAGGCCTTGACCGCCTGCTCACCGTCAACGGTTGGCGGCAGGCGCATCGACAGCTGGAGCACCGTGCGCGGACGCAGCACGTTGCCGGCATCGGCAACCGGCGGAAGGCCGTCGGCGCCGATCACCGACAGCGCCGGTCGCCACGTGCGATTGAGCAGCGCCTCCGCGCGGCCGCCGACCATCGGCTTGGTGCCGCCGGCAAACGGGAAGCGCGTGGTCACCATCTCACCCAGCACGTCCGCGGCGGCGCGCGCCTGCACCGCGCGCTCCTCGGGGATGACCGCGTGGAAATCCGGCGGAAGAATGCGGCCCGTCGCGCTGTCCTCGATCCGGTCGAGCAGGCTGCGGGCGATCCGGAACGACGAGGGCACGACGCCGCTCGCGTCGCCCGAATGCACGCCTTCGGTGAGCACGTCGACCGACAGCGTGCCGCCGGCGAGTCCGCGCAGCGACGTCGTCACCCAGAGCCGCTCGTAGTCGCCGCAGCCGGAATCGAGTCCGATCACGAAATCGACCTTGCCGAGGCGCGGCGCGAGATGCTTGAGGTACGCGGGCAGATCGTAGCTGCCCGACTCCTCGCAGGTCTCGATGAGACCGATGCAGCGCGCATGCGGCACGCCCTGCGCCTGCAGCGCGGCGATCGCGGCCAGCGCGGCGAACACCGCGTAGCCGTCGTCGGCACCGCCGCGGCCATAGAGCTTGCCATCGTCGAGCAGCGGAACCCAGGGGCCGCCGTCCTTGCGCCATCCGACCATTTCCGGCTGCTTGTCGAGATGGCCGTAGAGCACGATCGTGTGCGGACCCGCGTTCTTGCCCGATGCCGGCACCTCGAAGAAGAGG
Source organism: uncultured beta proteobacterium (assembly GCA_963741355.1). GTDB lineage: Bacteria > Pseudomonadota > Gammaproteobacteria > Burkholderiales > Casimicrobiaceae > CAIWHR01. Next base: position 27,613 of record CAVUIG010000031.1, on the reverse strand, counting down.
AGTGGCGTCCGATTCGGAAGGCGAATGATCTCGACGGCGAGACCTCGCACGGGCTGGCGCCGCACCCATGCCTCGGCCTGCTTGATCACCTTTTCGATGTGCCCGTGCGCCTTCCAGTCGGGATCGAAGTGCGGCGATTTGGCGGGAATGCGGATGTATTCGACGAGTTCGGGAACGATTTCGTCGTCCCAGTGGCGGGCGACGGCATTGGCGAGCGTGCTGGGATTCATCGGGCGGTCATCCTGCGCGGAGTCTGAATTGGACGCGCAATTTTACCCGCTGCCGGGTCGATCCGGGCATGTCGCAGGCTTCGGAGAACCGCGATGCACGGCGGCGACGTCGACAGGCGCGCCGCGAGTTCAGCCTGCCCATCCATCAGGTGGACGGCATCCCCGCGGGCCCGCCGTCGTTGCGCATCGCCTTCAACACATAGGCGGTCACGGGCTGCGCGAGGCCCTTGAGATTGAGTGGCCCCACTTCGTCGACGTCGGCGCGCTCGCCAAGCGCCGCCCGCAGGCGCCGGTCGATCAGGACTTGCCCGCCGTGCGCCTCGCCGCACAGCCGGTCCGCGAGGTTCACCACGCCACCGATCGCCGAGTAATCGCTCCGGCCCTCGAAGCCGAATGCGCCGAGCGTCGCATAGCCCTGCGCGATGCCGATTCCGAGATCGAGGTCGTGGCCGAGCTTCTGCCACTGCGCGCGCAGCGGCGCGAAGCGAGCCTGCATGGCGAGCGCCATCGCCGCGGCGTGCCCGCCGGGATCGGCGACGGGAATCGGATCGTTGAAGAAGATCAGGATGCCGTCGCCGGCGAAGCGATCGAGCGTGCCGTCGTATTCGGTGACGAGGGCGCCCATCGTCGCGTGATAGTCGCGCAGCACGGCCTGCACCTCCTCCGGTTCGGCGTGGTCGGTGAACGCGGTGAATCCGCGCAGGTCGGTGAACACGTAGCAGATCTCGCGCCGGTGCGGCGCGAGGATCGAGCGCTCGCCGGCCGAAATGATGGCGTCGGCGACCTTCGGCGAGAAGAATCGCTTGAGCTGGCCGAGCCGCTGCACCTGCGCGACCCCTTCGGCGACGCGTTCCTCGAGCTTGGCGTTCCATTCCTTGAGAGCGCCCGCCTGCCGCTGCACTTCATCCTGCAGCGCCTTGATCCGCAGCAGCGAGCGCACGCGCGCAAAGAGCTCGGCCTGGTTGATCGGCTTCGACACGAAGTCGTCGGCGCCGGCCTCGATCCCTTTCAGACGCTCGCCTTGCGGATCGAGCGACGTGACGAGCACGACGGGCAGCAGCGCCGTCGCCGGATCCGCGCGGATCTGGCGGCAGACGTCGTAGCCCGAGAGTCCCGGCATCATCACGTCGAGCAGCAGGAGGTCGGGCTTCTCGGCCGCCATCATCGCGAGCGCGGCTTCGCCGGTCGAGGCCGTCGCGACACCGTATCCTTTCACCACGAGCAGGTCGGCCAGCAGCTTGACGTTCGCCGGCGTGTCGTCGACGACCATCACCTTCGCGGATTCGCTCATGCGCGCCGCGCCTCCAGCACGCGCTTGACGGTCGCGAGGAACTCGCGGAGGTCCAGGGGCTTCGCGAGGTAGGCGTCGAAGCCGGCCTCGGTGATGTGCTTGCGGTCGTTCTGCATTACCGATGCCGTAACGGCGATCACCGGGATCGACTTGGTCGCCGGATCGGCGCGGAGCAACTTGAGCGCGTCGATGCCGCTCATCCCGGGAAGCTGGATATCCATCAGGATCAGGTCGGGCGAGCGCTCGCGGGCGAGGACGAGGCCGTCCTCCGCCGTGCCGGCTTCGAGCGTCGCGTATCCCTTCACCTGGAGCACGTCGCGGACGAGCTTCATGTTCTTGTCGTTGTCCTCGACGATGAGGATCAGGCTCATGGATGCTCCTTCGCGCCGTTCATGACTTCGTTGGAATCGTGAACGTGAACGTGGAACCCTTGCCGAGCTCGCTCTCGACGCCGATGTGGCCGCCGTGCAGCTCGACGAACCGGCGCGTCAGCGTGAGGCCGAGGCCGGTGCCTTCCTGCTTTTTCGTGTAATCGCGGCCGACCTGCCGGAATTCCTCGAACACCGCCTCGTGGTCGGCCTTCGCGATGCCGACGCCCGTTGTCACGGACCGCGATGGAAAACGCGTCCGGCAGCCGCGCGTGCGATGACATCGATGCGCCCGCCATCGGGCGTGAATTTCACCGCGTTGGTCAGGAGATTCACGAGGATCTGCTTCAGCTTGCGCTCGTCGGCGGTGACCGACGTCAGCGCCGGATCGACGTCGAGGTGAAGCGTCACGTTGTGCCGCTGCGCCCGCTCGCGCACGAGGATGAGCGCGTTGGACAGCGCCGACGGCAGGTCGAATTGCGACGGCTCCAGATCCATCCGCCCGGCTTCGACCTTCGACAGGTCGAGAATGTCGTTGATGAGGCCGAGCAGGTGCTTGCCGGACGTATAGATGTCCTTGAGATAGTCTTCCTGCTTGTCGTTGACCTCGCCGAAGAGCTTCTCCAGCAGCACCTCGGAAAAGCCGATGATCGCGTTCAGCGGCGTGCGCAGCTCGTGCGACATGTTGGCGAGGAACTCGGACTTGTGCTTGTTCGCGACCTCGAGCTGCCGGCTCTTGTCCTGGATCTCGCGGAACAGCCGCGCGTTCTGGATCGCGATCACCGCCTGATCGGCGAAGGTCTTCAGCAGCGCGATGTCCTTTTCGGAGAACGGGCCGGCTCGCTTCGCGGCCGACGCTGATGCAGCCGATGCCCTTGCCCTCCCAGAGCATCGGGGCGACGATGACGGCAGCGACCCCGACGCCCGCATAGGCCTGACGGCTGCGCGCGGGCGCGCGCGTGTCGCCGAGCATATCGGACACGTGCTGCACGGTCCGTGACAGGATCGAGTTTGCGCTGATCGATGCGCCCGCCTCCAGCGGTCCCACAACGTACTGCGAATTTACTTCGCCGGATCCGGACCGCGGAATCTCTCCACGTGAATCGTTCCATCGTCGCCGACGACCTCGATCGCGATCACCGTGCCGGCAAACAGCCGCTCGCAGCTCTCCAGGATCTTGTCGAAGACCGGCGTCGTGTCGGCGATCGAATTGCTGATCGCCGCCAGCACTTCGCCGGACGCCCGCTGCTGGTCCAGCGCCTCCGTGGTCTCGTTGAATAGCCGCGCATTCTGGATCGCGATCACCGCCTGGTCGGCAAAGGTCTTGAGAAGCGCGATCTCCTTGTCCGAGAACGGGCCGATATAATCGCGCCCGACCCAGACCGCGCCGATGCCCTTGCCTTCCCACAACATCGGCGCGTGGATTGAAGCCTTTATGCCGGCTTTCAGGAGGCCGAGTCGAAGGCCGTCTGGCGCATCGGGATCGTGCTCGATGTCCGGATAATGCTGCACTTGGCGGGTCCGGATCGCCCTCCCCGTGGCCGTCGTGTCGTCGGGCGGGCGGGGGAAAGATTGTTCGACCAGCTCCTGGCCCGGGCCGTGATAGGCCGCCATCCGCAGCAGCCCGTCGTCGCCGATGAGTCTGATTCCGACCAGCCTTCCCGCGAACAGGCGCTCGCAGCTCGCCAGGATCTTGTCGAATACCGGCGTCGTGTCGGCGATCGAGCTGCTGATGGCGGCCAGTACTTCGCCCGACGCGCGCTGCTGGTCGAGCGCCTCCGTGGTCTCGTTGAATAGCCGCGCATTCTGGATCGCGATCACCGCCTGGTCGGCAAAGGTCTTGAGCAGCGCGATCTCCTTGTCCGAGAACGGGCCGATATAATCGCGCCCGACCCAGACCGCGCCGATGCCCTTGCCTTCCCACAACATCGGCGCGTGGATTGAAGCCTTTATGCCGGCTTTCAGGAGGCCGAGTCGAAGGCCGTCTGGCGCATCCGGGATCGTGCTCGATGTCCGCAAAATGCTGCACTTGGCGGGTCCGGATCGCCCTCCCCGTGGCCGTCGTGTCGTCGGGCGGGCGGGGGAAGGATTGTTCGACCAGCTCCTGGCCCGGGCCGTGATAAGCCGCCATCCGCAGCAGCCCGTCGTCGCCGATGAGTCTGATTCCGACCAGCCTTCCCGCGAACAGCCGCTCGCAGCTCGCGAGGATCTTGTCGAATACCGGCGTCGTGTCGGCGATCGAGCTGCTGATGGTGGCGAGGATTTCGCCCGACGCGCGCTGCTGGTCGAGCGCCTCCGTCGTCTCGTTGACGAGCCGCGCGTTCTGGATCGCGATCACCGCCTGGTCCGCGAACGTCTTCAGCAGCGCGATGTCCTTCTCGGAGAACGGCCCGACGTAGTCGCGGCCGACGAAAATGGCGCCGATGCCCTTGCCCTCCCACAGCATCGGCGCGAAGATCACGCCGCGGACGCCGATCGCCTTGCACGCCTGCCGAGTGCGCTCCGACACGCCTTGACCGTGCTCGACGTCCGGCACGTGCACAACGCCGCGGCTGAGAATGGCCCTGCCCGATCCCGTCTGATCATTAACGGGCGCGGGCCAGACCTTCTCCAACTCCTCCCGGCCGGATCCATGGAACGCGCCGAGCCGGATCTGCCCGTCCTCGCCGACGAGATTGATGCCGACCGTTCGCCCGGCGAACAGGCGCTCGCAGCTTTCGAGGATCTTGTCGAAGACCGGCTTCGTGTCGGCGATCGAGTTGCTGATTGCGGCAAGAACTTCGCCCGACGCGCGCTGCTGGTCGAGCGCCTCCTTCGTTTCGTTGAACAGGCGCACGTTTTCGAGAGCGATCGCCGCCTGGTCGCCGAAGGTGCGCAACAGCGCGATCTCGCGCTCGGTAAATGGCCGGACCTCCTGCCGGCGGAGCGAGATCACGCCGAAAGGGTGGCCTTCGCGGTACAGGGGCGTCGCGACCACCGAATGATGGCCGATACGCCGGGCAATTTCGTAGCTTGCAGGGAATTCGCCCCCTTCCGCGTGCATGTCGCGCACCTGAATGGTCCGTCCGTCGAGCAGGGCCCGGCCCGTGATCGATTCGCGGTTGATGGGCAGCGTGTCCATGTGTGTCACCGGATCCGGGGACGGCCCCTTCGAGGCGAGATGCCGCAGCACGTTCCCCTCGGTGAGGTACATCGACGCCGCCGAAGCGTCGCAATGGCGCGCCGCGCGCTCGGCGATCGCGTCCAGCACCGGCTGGACATCGGTGGGCGATGCGGAAATCACCCGCAGGATCTCCGCGATGGCGGTCTGCTGCTCGAGCCCCTCCTTTGTCTCGTTGAACAGACGCACGTTCTCGATGGCGAGCGCGGCCTGCTGCGCGAAGGTCTTCAGCAGCGCGATCTCCTTTTCGGAGAACAGCCCGGCGTAGTCGCGCCCGACGAAGATCGCTCCGATGCCCGCTACCCTCCCACAGCATCGGCGCCACAGATCACCCCGCGAACGTCGATCGCCTTGCACGCCTGCGCGCGTCCGCGCCGGACACGCCCTCGTCAGTGGCGCCACGTCGGGGCAGTGCACGATGCCTCGGCTCGAGGATGGCACGGCCCGGAGCCGGTCTCTATCGCTGATCGGCGTCGGTCCAGATCTTTTCCAGCTCCTCGCGGCCGGGCCCGTGGAAGGCGCCGAGGCGGATCTGCCCGTCCTCGCCGACCAGGTTGATGCCGATCGTCGTTGCCGGCGAAAACCGCTCGCAGCTCTCCAGGATCTTGTCGAACACCGGCTGCGTATCCGCGATCGAGTTGCTGATCGCGGCGAGCACCTCCGCCGAGGCGCGCTGCTGGTCGAGCGCTTCCTTCGTCTCGTTGAACAGACGCACGTTCTCGATCGCGATCACCGCCTGGTCGGCAAACGTCGTCAGAAGATCTATCTTGCTTGTCGCTGAACGCGACCTCGCTGCGCCGCGCAGCGTGATCGCGCCGATCGATCTCGCCGTCGCGTTGCATCGGCACGCGAGGCAGCGTACGATGGCCGGTCGCCGGGCAATGTCGTAGCATGCAGCGGAATTCGCGGTCTCGGCACGCAGGTCGCGCATCTGAACCGTCGGTCGCATCGTGCAGCGGCACGGCCCGTGATCGACTTCGCGATCGATGGCCATCGAGTCCGCATGGGAAATCGGCATCGACGGCGATGTCCTCTTCGACCGCGTAGCTGCCGCGAGCATCGTTTCGCCATCGGTCAGGTAGACGAAGCCGCTACTGCGTCGCAATAGCGCGCGCCCGCTCGGCGATCGCATCGAAACCGGCTGGTCGTCGTCGGGCGAGCTCGAGATCACGCGCAGGATCTCGCTCGGTGCGCAGTCTGCTTCTCGAGCGCCTCCTTCGTCTCGTTGAACAGGCGGACGTTGTCGATGGCGAGGGCGGCCTGCTGCGCAAATGTCTGAACGAGCGCGACCTGCTTTTCCGAGAACAGGTGCGCTTCCATCCGCCACAGTGCAATTGCACCGATCGCGCGATCCTCTCGCATGAGCGGCACGGCGAGCAGCGTGTGATGACCAAGCCGTCTCTGCATCTCGCGTGCAACCGGATAGTCATCCTCGGGCACCAGCGCGATGTCCTCCAGATGGATGGTCGTCCTGTCAAGGATGGCCCGGCCCGCAACGAGTCCTCGACTGAGCGGATGGACATCACCCAGGGCGGTGGGAAAGGTCTCGGATCCTTTTGCCACGAAGTGCAGATTTTCGCCCTCCACCAGCGCGATTACCGTCTGTGCCGCATCGCAAAGCTTCAGGGCGCGCTCCGCAACGGTATCCAGTACCGGCTGCATGTCCGCCGGAGATCCCGCGATCACGCGCAGGATCTCGGCGAATGCCGTCTGCTGCTCAAGTGCTTCCTTCGTCTCATTGAACAGCCGCACGTTCTCGATCGCGATCGCGGCCTGGTCGGCAAAGGTCTTGACCAGCGCGATCTGCTTGTCGGTGAATGCCCGCGGCTTCCATTCGCCAGAGCGCGATCGCGCCGATCGCGCGATCCTCCCGCATCAGCGGCACCGCAAAGGATCGCCCGGTGCCCGAATCGCCGCTGGAGCTCGCGGCCGATCGGGTATTCGTCCTCCGGCGCCACGGAAAGGTCCTCCAGGTGGATCACGGTCCGGTCGATGACCGCGCGACCGGTGACCGAGCCGCGCGAAAGCGGGCATGCGCTCTCGCCCTTGACCATCGTCGAGGTCGCTGCCGAATCCCGCCGCGAAGCGGAACACGTCCCCTTCGACCAGCAGGATGGTGGCCTCGGCGGCGCTCGCACAGCTTGAGCGCGCGCTCGGCGACGGCGTCCAGCATCGGCTGCACGTCGCCGGGCGAGCTCGATATCAGCCGCAGGATCTCGCTGATCGCGGTCTGCTGCTCCAGCGCCTCCTTCGTCTCGTTGAACAGGCGGACGTTCTCGATGGCGATGGCGGCTTGGTCGGCGAAGGTCTTGACCAGCGCGATCTGCTTGTCGGTGAATGCCCTGGGTTCCGTGCGCCAGAGGGCGAATGCACCTATCGCGCGGCTCTCGCGCATCAATGGCACGGCGAGCAGCGCCCGGAATCCGAAGCTTTGCTGGGGCGCCTTTGCTTCGGGGTATTCGTCGTCCAACAGCGGGACCATGTCGGCGTGGTGATAGGTCTGGCGATCGATGATGGCCCTGCCCACGACGATGCCGCGGTTGAGCGGGAACCGCTCTCCGTAGTCGGGCGTCAGCATGGTGCCGAAACGGGCGGCGAATCTCAGCCCGTCGCCATCGACCAGGAAGATGCCGGACTGCGCCGCATCGCACAGTTGCAGCGCGCGCTCGACGACCGCATCGAGCATCGGCTGCACGTCGCCCGGCGAGCTCGAGATCACCCGCAGGATCTCGCTGATCGCGGTCTGCTGCTCCAGCGCCTCCTTCGTCTCGTTGAACAGCCGGACATTCTCGATGGCGATGACCGCCTGGTCGGCGAATGTCGTCACCAGCTCGATCTGCTTGTCGGTGAACGGTCGGACCTCGTCGCGCCACATGCCGATCACGCCGATCGGCTCGCCCTCGCGCAGCAGCGGGACCCCGAGCATCGTCCGCACTCCGCCCAGCTCCAGCGACTGGGTCGAGCCGTATTCGGGGTCCGCGCGGGCATCGAGTATCTGCACATGCCGGCGTTCCAGCGCCGCGCGACCGGAGACCGTGCTCCGGTCGAGCCGGATCGGATGTGCGCAGCCGCCACTCCTTGAACGCCGGCGGCGCGTTGTAGTCGACCGCCAGATGAAACAACTCCCCGTCGGATCGGAAGAGAAATCCGTGTTGTGCATCGCACAGCCGGGCGGCGTTTTCGACGAGCGTCTGCAGCACGGGGGTGAGCTCGAACGTCGAGCGGCTGATCGTCTTCAGCACCTCGGCGGTGGCGGTCTGCTGCTCCAGCGCCTTTCGTCTCGTTGAACAGGCGGACGTTCTCGATGGCGATGACCGCCTGGTCGGCGAAGGTCTTCAGAAGAGCGATCTGCGTCTCCGGTGAAGGGTCCCGGCTTCCGGCGCGCCACATGGCGATCGACACCGATCGGCTCGCCGTCGCGCATCAACGGGACGCTCGAGCAGCGCTGCGAAAATCGCTCGCCAGCTGCGGCCGATTGGATCTGTATGTCGGGGTCTTCCAGCACGTCCAGGATCGGCGACGATCCCGGCCGAGTGAGAATCGCGCGCTCGATGACGGCGCTTTCCCGGCTCGACCGGTCGGGGAACGCGCGGCGAAGAGCTCTCGAGCGCCCGCTGCGCTGATGTTCGCCAGTCGGCCGCCATCCGCACCAGCTCGCCATCGAACGTCGTCACGGATCGCGGCATTGGCGCGCCGCACAGCGTCGAGCGCCGCGCTCGACGATCGTCTCGAGCACCGGCTGAACATCGGTCGGCGAGCCGGCTGATGGCCCTCAGGATCTCGCTGGTCGCGGTCTGCTGCTCCAGCGCCTCCCTCGTCTCGTTGAACAGGCGCTCGTTCTCGATCGCGATGACGACCTGGTCGGCGAAAGTCCGCAGCAATTCGATCTGATTGTCGGGAAACGGGCCGCGTTCCCTGCGGTCCACCCACAGGACGCCGATGGCATGGCCTTCGCGCAGCAATGGCGCGAACAACGCCGACCCGGCTCCGATGAGCTCGCTGCCACGCCGGGTGGCCCGGGGCACGTCCGGCGCGCTCATATCCGGGTAATGCATCACCTTGCCCGAAAGAATTGCGCAGCCGGACCCGGAGTCCTCGGTCAGTGGCAACGGAAAGATCTCGTCAAGCGCGTGGGGATCCGCCCCGAGGTGGCCCGCATTGTGGCCCAAGCCGTCCTCGCCGACCAGGACGATACCGACGTAATTCGCCCCGAACAATTCGCGGCAGCTGACCAGGATCTTGTCGATCACCGGCTTCGTGTCCGCCATCGAGCCGCTGATGACGCCGAGTACCTCGGCCGAGGCCTTCTGGTGCTCCAGCGCCTCCTTCGTCTCGTTGAACAGCCGCACGTTCTCAATGGCGATCGCCGCCTGGCGGGCGAAGGTCTCGACCAGGGCGACCTGATCGTCGCCGAACATCTGCGGTTCCCGCCGGTAGAGGAAGATCGCGCCGTAGGCGCCGTCTTCCTGGATCAGCGGCACGGCGAGCACCGCGCGGAATCCGAATTTGCGCTGATTGGGGCCGGTGTCCGGAAATTCCGATTCGATGAGCGGCACGACGTCCGCGAAATTCATCGTCTTCCGGTCGATGATCGAGCGACCGGTGACCGACGCCCGACTGAACGGCGCGGGCCCGACCAGGTCGAGCGTCGATCCGCCGTCGCCGGCGTACGACGCCACCGGCCTCATCATCTCGCCTTCGACGAGGAAGATGCCCGCCACCTCCGCATCACACAGATCCGCGGCGTTTTTTGCGACCGCGTCCAGCACCGGCTGGACGTCCGTCGGCGAGCTCGAGATGACGCGCAGGATCTCGCTCGATCGCGGTCTGCTGATCCAGCGCGTTCCTGAGCTCGTGCGTGCGCGCGTCGAGCGCACGCCGGAGATCGGCGTGCGATTCGTCTCGTTCCGTCGAGTTCGCCAACTCGCTCGCGCGGGCTTTCATGGGAGGGCGTCGAGATTCGAGATGTCAGGGTACCGCAGGCGGACGTGGCTGGCCGGATGCGGTTGGTCGCACGCCAGCCGGGCACGTCCATCGCATTCGCACCGCACTTCCCCGAGACGGATGCCCAACCGGCACGGCGCAACTCTAGGCTGCTCTGCCGGGGGGGTCAATTGGCGCCGCGGCGCAGCCCTCGGGCGGGGCACGGCATCGCATCTCGCCACGCTCGCGCTGCCCTTCGTGCACTGGCCGATCGTGACCTTGGTCGTGCCTTGCTTGCCCGTGGCTGCGGGGAGCTATCATGTCGCGATTCGATGACCGGTAGGAGTCATCCGGCGCAAGCGCGCGTGCCGGTCGGGCGCGCGCGATGAAAAGATCGAAGGAGGAGGAGATCATGAGCATGCGCAAGGTGCTTACGATGTGGCTGCTCGCAGGGGTCGGATGCATGCTGCCCGCCATGAGCGGGGCGTTGGCCGAGGAATTCATCGTGGGCGTGGAGGTGCCCCTTTCCGGCTCGCTTGCCCGCGTCGGCACGGGCATGAGCGAAGGCATCAACGTCGCGGCAGATGTGTTCAATCGCAAGAATGGCAAGCACAAAATCAAGCTCATCACGGTCGACGACGAGTCCTCTCCCGCCAAAGCGGTGGCTGCCGTCGAAAAACTGGCGTCACAAGGCGTAGTCGCGATCGACGGCGGCTACGGCTCCAGCAACATCGGCCCGGCATCGGATGCGGCGAACAAGGCCGGGCTGGTCTACATCACGTCGGGCGGCGTCGACGAGGCGCTGACGCAACGCGGCCTGAAGACGTTCTTCCGGATCAACAACACCGCGGGCTACTCGAAGGCGATGTTGGGTCTTCTGGCCGACATGGGCGCGAAGAGCGTCTCGATCGTCTACCTCACCAAGGAGGCAACATCGGACCTCGCCCGCGACATCGAGAAGGCGCTCACCGCCAAGGGCGTGAAGGTGACGATGCATGCGTTCGATCCGGCGATCACCGATTTCAAGCCGATCATCAACAAGATCAAGCTGCAGGACAAGCCGGACGTGATCGTGATGTCGGGCTACGAGAACGACTATGTCGGCATCCTGCGCGCGGCGAAGGTGCTCAAGCCCGACGTCAAGGCCGTGGTGGGCGCATGGTCGCTCGCGACCTCCAAGATGCAGGATGATTTTCCCGATCTGATGTCCGACGTTTACGGCACGGCGCTGCTCCCCTTCCCTGCCGAGTTCACCACGTCGGACGGCAAGGATTTTGCCGAAACCTACAAGAAGCTCTACGGCAAGGAGCCCGACTATCTCGGCCAATTCGGTTACGTCCAGTCGCAGCTTCTGTTCGACGCCATCGTTCGCGCCTACGACGCCGGCACGCTCAAGTCGGGAGGGATCGCCGCGGAGCTGCGCAAGTCGAACAAGGACACGCTGATCGGCCGCGTGCAGTTCGACGACAAGGGCGACAACCCCAACTTCTCGCACCGGATGGGCCAGCATCAGGGCAAGCAGATCGCGGTCGTGTGGCCGAAGGACTACGCCAACGGCAAGATGATCTTCCCCGGCGTGCCGTGGTGAGCTGAACGGGCCGACACTCCCGGCTTCGCGCGTCATGACCGAACTTGTCCTGCAGGCGCTCTGGTCGGGCGTCCTGACCGGCAGTTCCTACGCGCTCATCGCGCTGGGGCTGGCGCTGATTTTCGGGACGATGAACGTCATCAATCTGGCGCACGGCGAGCTCGTCCTCTTGGCGGCCTACGTGGCCTATACCTGCGAATCCGCGTTCGGCGCGAGTCCCTTGCTCGCGATACCCGTCGCGATCGTCATCGTGGGCGCCGCAACGGCGCTCACCTATTGGCTGGTGAGCCGGATCCGCAGGGACCGCGAATTGAATTCGCTGCTGCTCACCTACGGCGTCGGCGTCATGCTGACCAACGGCATGCTGCTCTTGTGGAAGGCCGACATCCGTTCCACCAAATCCGCGTGGCTGCAGGACGCCATTACGCTGGGGCCGTTCTACAGCATGCGCAGCGAACTCCTCTTCTTCTTCATCAGTCTCGCGCTGATCGCGGCGCTGTGGTGGTGGCTCACGCGGACCTGGGCCGGGCGGGCGGTGCGCGCCGTCGCATCGAACCGCGACGCCGCCAAGCTGATGGGCATCGACCCGCACCGCGTCGAACTCGCATCATTCCTGGTCGCGGGATTGCTCGCCGCCTTCGCCGGTGCCGCGATATTCAGCGTCGGCGTGATCCAGCCGGCGCTGGGCATCAGCCTCACGATCAAGGCATTCATCATCACGGTGCTGGCCGGCATGGGCTCCATTCCCGGCGTGCTGGTCGGGGCGTTGCTGCTCGGGCTGACCGAATCGCTCACGACGACGTTCTTCAGTTCCGCGCTGCAGGAATTGGCCGGCATGGTGCTGTTCCTGTTCGTGCTGTTCGTGCTGCCGAACGGCCTGTTCGGCTCACGCTGGCGACGCGCCCACTGAATGGCCAATCGGCGCATCGGCGTCTGGGCGGTGCTGGCAATCGCGTCCTATGTGCTGGTTCCGCTGCTGTTTGCCGGCAACCTCTATTTGATGAGCATGATCGTCGCTGCCCTGACCATCGGCGGCATCGCGCTCGCCTGGGCGCTGCTCGGAAACCTGGGCGGACTCGTCAGCTTCGGCCACGCTGCGTTCTTCGGCGTGGGGGCGTATGCGTCCGCGCTGCTGGTCATGAAGACAGGATGGCCGATCGGTATTTCGTTGCTTGCCGGCGGCGCCTGCGCGGCACTCGCCGCGGTGCTGGTCCTCCCCGCGCTGCGCTTGCGCGGACCGTACTTCGCCCTTGCCGTGCTTGCCTACGCGCATATCTTCCGCATCGTCGCCACCGAATGGAAGGGCCTCACCAACGGCGCCGGCGGCATCGGCAACATTCCGCGCTTTCCGGTCGTGTTCGGCTACGATTTCTCGAGCAAGACCGGCGCCTACTGGATCATCCTCTCGCTGGTGCTCGCCTTCGCCGTAATCTACCGGCGGATTCGCGACAGCCACCCGGGCCTCGCGTTGCGCGCGATGCACGGCAGCGAAGACGCCACCCGCGCCGTTGGCGTCAACAGCACGCTGCTCAAAGCGCTGATGCTCTTCCTGTCCGCGTTCATGACCGGCGTGATGGGAGCGTTCAATGCGCATTACATCAACTTTCTCGACCCGGACTATGCATTTTCGGGACTCTGGACAATGTTGCCGATCGTCGCCGCGATCTTCGGCGGCTACCGGACGATCCCGGGACCCGTGATCGGCGCCGTGGTGATCTATCTTGCCGACCAGCTCGTGTTCAAGGAATTCATGCCGATCGGCCACCAGATCGTCCTCGGCGCGCTTCTCGCCGCGATGATCCTGTTCGCCCCCGAAGGACTGCTGTCCGCATTCACGAACCGGCTGCCGTGGCCGGGTCGAATGCGCTTGGCCGACACCTCCCGCGATGCTTGAGCTGCGCGACGTCGGCGTGCGCTTCGGCGGCCTGCAGGCGCTCGACGGCGTATCGCTTTCCGTCGCTGCCGGCGAGATCGTCGGGCTGGTCGGCCCGAACGGCGCGGGCAAGACCACGCTGTTCAACGTCATTTCCGGCACGACAAGGCCGCAGCGCGGGACCCTGCGTTTCGAAGGCGCCGACCTTGCGCGAATGCCGCCCTATGCGCGCGCGCGCCGCAGGATCGGACGCACTTTCCAGATCCCGCAACCGATGCACACGCTGACCGTGGCCGAAAATCTGGCGGTTGCCCAACGCTTTGGCGCAGGCGCCGTCGATCCGCGGGTCGCGGTCGAGATCCTCGAGCTGCTCCGGCTCACCGATTGCGCCTCGCGCGATGCGGCGACCGAACTCTCGCTGACGGAGTTGAAGGCGCTCGAAGTGGCGAAAGCGCTCGCCACGCAGCCCCGAATGCTGCTGCTTGACGAAGTGCTGGTGGGCCTCGAGGCGACGGCCAAGCGCCGGTTCACGCAAATGCTGTCCGACATCCACGCGCGCTACGACCTCGCGATCCTGATCATCGAACACGACATCGAGACGATAAGCACGCTGTGCCCGCGGGCGGCAGTGCTCGATTTCGGCCGCCTGATTGCGGACGGCACGCCGGAATTCGTGTTCAGCCATCCCGATGTCGTCGCCAGCTATACCGGCGTGGTCCCCCATGCTTGAAGTCCGGTCCGTCCGTGCCGGCTATGGGCCGATCAACGTGCTGTGGGACGTCGACCTTCGCTTCGAGACCGGCAGGCTCACGACGATCATCGGGCCCAACGGCGCCGGCAAGACGACGCTGTTGCGCGCGATCATGGGCCAGGTTCCCATAACGCAAGGCGAAATCGCGCTGGAAGGAACCCGGCTCGATGGAACGGACACCTGGCGCATGCCCGACCACGGCATCGTGCTCATTCCCGAGGGACGCATGGTCTTCCGGGACATGAGCGTCGCCGAGAACCTGCTGCTCGGGGCGTACCCGGCGCGCGCGCAGGCCGGCTTTGCGCGACGCGTCGATCGCGCCTACGCGATGTTTCCGCGCCTCGCCGAGCGCCGCGCACAACTCGCCGGTTCGCTTTCCGGCGGCGAGGCGCAGATGCTTGCGATTGCGCGGGGATTGATGGCCGACCCGAAGCTCCTGCTGATCGACGAACCATCGCAGGGTCTGGCACCGATCGTCGTGCAGGAAATCTTCGAATTGCTCGCGCGGCTCAAGTCCGACGGCCGGACCATCGTGCTGGTCGAGCAGAACACGCAGCGTGCCGTGCAGGCCGCCGACCAGGTTTATGTGATGCAGGGCGGCCGGGTCGTTCTCTCGCAGGCCGCGGCGGACGTCGATCTCGCCGCGCTCCACGACCGCTACTTCGCTCGCTAGCCGCGGACGCGCCAAAGAAAAGGGCCGGCATTGCGCCGGCCCCGGTACTGCTTGTTGTTATTTCAGATTACTTGAGGTGGCACTGCGTGCAGATGTATCCACCCGGGCGCGGTTCGAGCCGGACATCAGGCCGGTCAGGAGCATCACGTCCTTGGTGCGGGCACCGTTGTGCACGTCATGGCAGGACGAGCATTCCATCCCGGACTTGCCCGGGACCACGCCGGCGACCATGTTGCCGGCGCCGTCGTCGTTGTACAGGCTGATCTTGTTGGTCGCCATCGGGTCGGCACCCATTCGGTCGGCTCGATCGTGCGCGCCGTTCTTCGTGAAGTTGTAGGTGTTCGAGGCGCCATTGACCGGATACGGCATCGCGACCGGGTGCGACTTCGACATGTTCGTGCCCTTGGCGACTTCGTGGCCCGTGTCCAGCGATCCGGCCGCGGCGACGTACTTGCTGCCGCTCGTCGATAGCGCGGTTGAACCACATGCCGTCGGTGCTGGAGAGCAGACCGTCGTGGCAGGACAGGCACTTGGTCGTCGGGCCCTTGTACGTGTCGCCCTGGAACGTCGCATATGCGGTGCCGGCGGTCGTCGCGGGGTCATCCCACTTGTACGTGATCGCCTGCAGCGTGTGGTTCCACAGCAGGTTCGTCGACTTCGCCTGGTGCGGCGTATGGCACTTCGTGCACTGGCCGATCGTGACCTTGGTCGTGCCTTGCTTGCCGGTCGACCGGATCGATGTACGACCGTTCCAGTGTTGTAGGTCGTCTGCGCGCCCTTGCTGTCGAGCCAGAGCAGCAGCGTCGTCGCCGTTCGTCGAGCTCCAGTCGTGCGGCGTGCCGGTGATGCCGGCGCCCGGCGTGTACGCGAAGCTGGCCATCGAGGCGGCCAGCAGTCCCGCACCTACCAGGAGTTTCAGCGAAGTCTTCATGATCGTCGTCCTATGCAAAAGTTGAGTTTTTCTGCTCCGACACCGAGCACCCTGCATCTGGTGGAATCGGGGCATCGTGTCGCATATCTTATATGCACGCGGTGTGCCATGACATTTGGTCGCAGGATTGAATGCGCCGGAATGTCGCAGCGACGAAGAAACGTCGCCCGATCAGCGAGATAGAGAAGGCAACGTGCGTCGATCCGACGTCGCGAGATTTCGAGCGGAAGCGTCGGCGTTGCCGATCGTCGTGCGTTCGCGAATTGGGAATGATCCGACGACCGGTTTTCTCGAATCCTGCGAAAATTCGCGCGAGTGCACGATGGTTCGCGTCAGTCGCAGAATTGATCGACGTCAAAGTAACGGACCTCGGCGCAGGTCCGGAGTCGTTCGCGCATCGAATGCAAGGCCTGCGCGGCCGATTTCGCTGCGGATTGATTGACGCGACGTCAACCTTCGCGCCGCCTCGCGGGAGTGCCTGCGACATTGCGCCGCAGGGCGTAATCGCGATCGCGGAATCGGGAATCTGCGACGTCGGTCGCACGCGACGATCGGTCGCAGGTATCGAGCGCCGAGGCCGAAGCGAACGTCGCGTCAGGCGACGCCGGGACCGTGGCGCGCGAACGGAAGGCCCCGCGGTCAGCCGCGGGGACGTTCGCTTCGATGCGGTGCTGCCGGAGAGCTAGCGCTTGCGGAGCATGCGGGCCGCGATCCCGCCGTAGGACAGCGGGTTGTGGTCGCGGCCGTGGCAGGTCAGGTAGCAGGTGCCCTGGTTCGGCCCGTCGAGGTGTACTGGAGCTGGCCGGTCGACGACGGCGTCACGACCGTCTGCCCGTTGATGTCGAGCGTCATGAAGTTGATCAGGTGGGCGTTCTGCCGCGACCCGTGCGAGTCGTGGCAGGCGGCGCACGGCGCCTGCTTGTCGACGACGTGCAGCTTGTGCGGGAACGTGCCGAGCTGGTCGCGCAGCAGCATGTTCCGGTCGTGGCACTTGTAGCACATGTCGTAGTTGGCCGTCGACTCGGGCGTGTTGTCCGTCGTCTGGTAGTAGCGCTGCAGGATCGGCGCGTAGCGCGACGCGTGCGGCCCGCGCGGCGCGATGCCGGTCGGCGTCTGCCAGTCGTTGTTGTTGTGGCAGTCGGTGCAGCCGATGATCGACGTCGCCGACCAGCCGGGCACGAGCCCGGCGATCGTCGAATTCCTGCCCGGGCGCCGTGATCGGGTGGAACGACTGGTTGCTGGGGTCGATCTTGGTGCTGACGATGCGGGTCGCCTCGACGCGCGTGATGCCGGGCGTGGCGGGCTCGCGGAAGCCGTGGCACTTGCTGCACACCTGGAACTCGAACGTCGCTTCCTGCACCGGCACGCCGCCGGCGCCGACGCCGCGCACGCCCGTCATCGTGCCCGGGACGAGCGGCGGAAGCGCGGTCCTGCGAGGTCGCCGCGTGCGGGTTGTGGCAGTCCTCGCAGGCGACGTGCCGCGTCATGCTCGCCGCGTTCTCGACCGGGTCGTGCGTCCACTGCGCCGACTTCGATCGGATGGCGCGAGTACTTGGCGCCGTCGCTGAACTCGGCCGCGATGTTCTTCTGCGTCGACGGAGCCGTCGTGGCAGACGTTGCAGTTGTCGGGCTCCTGCGTCCGCGCGAGCAGCCGCTCCGGCGTGCGGCGCCGAATGCGTCTCGATGGCAGTTGCTGCAGCCGTTGCCCGCCACCGTGGGCGCGCCGTCCGGCCGGGAACGGATTGATGCCGCCGCCCTTCCACGTCGCGGGCGAGATCGCGTGCGACGAGAGCTTCCAGCCGACCGGGTCGTGGCAGACGAGGCACATCGCGCCGGCCGGGATTGTCCATCCGCAGGAACTTTCCGCGATTGCTCTCGTGCGGGTTGTGGCAGGTCGTGCACTGCATCTACTTGGTGCTGTCGAGCGGCAGCGTCTTCGGCAGGCTGCCGGGATCGACGAGCCCCGGGTGCTTCGCCGCGAGCGCAGCTGTCGTAGACGAACGAAATCGGGTGGTCGTCGGAAAGGTCGGTGCCGAGCACCGTCGGCCCCGTCAGCGCGCCGAGCTTCAGCGCGTCGCCGGGCGGCGGCACCAGCAGGTTGCCCATCGCGACGAACCCGTCGTGGCACGACAGGCACAGGCGCGAGCTTCCCGTCGGCTGCTTCAGGTCGGCGCGCGTCGTGGTGCTGGTGTAGAGCTGGTAGCTGATGCCGGGGAGCTCCTTGTTCCACAGCGCGCGCGCCGGGGTTGCCGTTGTGCGGCGTGTGGCAGAACACGCACAGCCCGGTCTTGACGGTCTCCTTCTGCTTGCCGGGGCCCTCCGGCGTCAGGTTGTGCACGGTCTTCGCGATGTCCGACTGCGCGCGGGCCGCGGGCGGCGTCGCGAGCAACGCGAGCGCCCGCCGCCAGCGCGAAGCGCGGCGGCCCATCCGCGATGTCGGCGGAGGCACTTCATGGCCTGGCGTCACTTCGCGCTGTCATCGCCGTCCTTTCCGGCAGGCATCGCGCGCTCGAACACGGAGATGCGCTGGTTGTACGAGTCGGCGACGTAGATCGCGTCCTTCGCGTCGATGAACAGGCCGTTGGGAAGCCAGAACCGGCCCGCGCGCGTGCCGCGCTCGCCGAAGCCCAGCAGCAGCGTGCCGTCGGGGCCGAAGACCTGCACCGCGTCGAACAGCGCGTCGACGACGTAGATGTTGCCGTCGCTGTCCGCGCCGACGCCCTTGGGCGAGGCGAAATTGCCCGAGCCGTCGCCGACGTGGCCGAACGAGGCGAGCGGCTTGCCGTTGCGGCGCAGGATCTGCACGCGGTAATTGAGCGTGTCGGTGACGATCAGGTTCCCGTTGCGCGTCAGCGCGAGATGCGTCGGGAAATTGAATTCCCCCGGCTCGGCCGCCGTTGCTGCCGAACGATTCGATGAGGCGCCCATCCGCGGCGAAGACGAAGATGCGGTGCGCCGCCGCGTCGGAGACGTACAGCCGATCGGTGGCCGCGTCGTAGGCGACGCCGGCCGGGCGCGCCAGCCTTCCTTCGCCGCCGATCGTCGCGACGAGCTGCCCCTGCCCGTCGACGACGAAGATCTTGCGCAGCGCGCTGTCGACGAGGAACAGCCTGTTCGGCGGCCCGAGCGCCACCGCGACCGGCGACACCAGGTTGTCCTGCCCGACGCGGGTGATCTTGCGCTCGTGCCCTTCCGCCGGATCGAGAATCACCAGCGCCTGCGCGCCGGGGTCCGCGACGTAGAGCGCGGTCCCGCGCGCGGCCACGCTCGTCGGCCGGACGAAGCGGAACGGCGTCTGGCCCGTCACCTTGTCCATGAAGCGCTGGAAGGCGCCGCCGGACAATCCCCAGTCGGCCGGCGTCTCGACGCTCTTCACGAAGCGGATTCGCGCCGGCGCCGGCGGCCTCGGCCACACCAGCGATTCCGGCATGGGCGGCGCCTCGCGCGGCGCGACCGGCGCCTGGCCGCATGCGGCGAGCAGCGCGATGGCCGCGCACAGGAGAAGCGATGCAACGCGACGGCGCGAGAGCCGCCGGCTGCGCTGTGCGAATGCGAACGCGGGATCGGATCGACATGTCGTTCGCAGGAATGGCGTGGATGGCGGTCATGGCAAGCGTCAGAACCGCCGGACCACGGCGAAGTGGATGATGCCGTTCGGCGACACGATCTCGCCCTTGCGTTCGCTGCTGGATCGCCGCGACGAAGTTCACGTCGAGCTTGGTCCACGTCCGCCGGAGGCGAACGCCGGCCTCCGCGACCGTTTCGGTGGGCTGCTGCGTGTCGACGTAACCGGCGCCACGACGCGTACGCGGACGTCTGCCACGGCCCCCACGACCATTGCGCGTCGAAGCGCACGGCGTCGTTCGATCGTCGTTGTGCACCGGATTCTGGTAGTCGGTCCGCGACTCGTTCGCGGTGAGATTGAAATTCAGATTCAGGTACGGCGCATAGGACAGGTACACGTCGAAGCGCCGCTCGGTGTACGTGAGCCGCAGGCTGTCGTAGCTCGTGAGCCCGGCGCCGGCCCGCGCCTGGAACTCGTCCCAGATGCCGCGAACGTAGACGACGCCCGGCGTCGCGGCGCTCGGAGAGGAGCAACGTGCTGTCGCCGCCCGAGAGCGGCGTCTGGTCGGTCTGGTCGTGGCTGTAGTTGAACCCGAACCAGGGCCAGTCGATGCCGAACGACGCGGAGCCCGACGTCGTCTGCGAACTTCGAGCTCGGCGCCACCTGGTAGACGTAGCTGACGTTCAGCGGGTCGCCGGGCTGCATCAGCGCGCTGGTGGCAAGCGGCACGAGGCTCGTCCGGTCGCCGTCGACCTGCACCGTGTAGTCGACGTCGAGCACGGCCGTCACGCGGACGCCGTTCTTCAGGACGACGACGACGATCGATGCCGTCTCGATGTTGCGGTCGCGCA
Organism: uncultured beta proteobacterium; assembly: GCA_963741355.1. GTDB lineage: Bacteria > Pseudomonadota > Gammaproteobacteria > Burkholderiales > Casimicrobiaceae > CAIWHR01. The sequence continues at coordinate 7,409 of CAVUIG010000031.1, read as the reverse complement.
GCTGGATGGTGGCGCCGGCGCCGATGTTCGGCGGCACCGCGTAGGGCGCGTCGACCACCGGGACGACGCCGGCCGGGACCTCGGTCGACGTGACGAGGTAGCCGCCGCCGCCGGCGAGATTCAGCTGGCCTTCCCAGGGCACGGCGTGGCCGTAGTTGAAGTTGCCGGAAACCCCGGCGCTGCTGATGGTCCCGCCGGGCAGCGTCGAGTAGATCGCGGTGAGGCCTTCGGTCAGCGACAGATTGCGGAACACCTGCTCGTTGAACTGCGCGCCGACGCTTTGCGTGGTCGCGTTGCCGATCTGCGCGGACTGGCGGGTCAGCTGATAGTTGTAGCTGCTCGACAGATCGGCGTTGTGGTCGATCGTCAGGAATTCGTTGACGTCGAGCGTATCGAGGTTGGAGAGCTCGTCACGCCCGGTGCGGGCGTAATAGTTGATGCGCGAGTCCGAGCGCCAGTTGAGCGTCGGCCCGAAGTCGAGGCTGTAGTAGAGGTTGGCGTTCTGGGAATTGTACGAGCCCGGCGTGTACGCGTAGTTGTCGAGCTTGGTGTACTGGTACTGGAAGTTGAGGTCCGAGGTCTCGCCGCCGTTCTGGAAGCCCAGCGCGATCTGGTCGCGCCGATCGTTCTGCACGAACGACTGCCCGCCGTAGGTCGTCGTCTGCTTGTCGTACTGCTGGAACGCCCGCGAGGCTGGCGCTGAAATACGGCAGGATCTCCATGTCGCGCAGGATGCTGGTCTCGCGCAGCTGAAACGCGATGCCCTGGTTCTGGATGTCGGAATGGGTCGCCGACCCGGACGGCTGCACGTACGTGTTCTGCGTCCTGACTGGCGAACAGGTCGAGGTTGTACGGGCTCTCGCGGCAGGAACTTGCCGTCGAACGAATAATTGTCCAGCGTGGCGGTCTCGTGCTGGTTGACGCCGAGCGACTGCTGCCATCCCTGCTGGAACGAGACGCCGAGGCCCAGCGACGCCGGTGAAGAGCCGCGGATCGATGATCGCGAAGTTGTCGTTGCTGATCGTCGCGCTCTCGGTGAGCAGCCGGTTGCTGAACACCTGCGTCGGGCTGCCCGGCGCCTTGATTCGCTGCTCCTGGTCGTCGAACGTGAACCCGAGCGTGCCGGTCCACGGCTGCATCTGGAAGACGTCCCACCACGATTCGACGCCGAACTGGCGCAGCGGCGCGAGCAGGTCCGGGCCCGACGACTCCGGCTCGGCCGCGTCGTTCCCGGCCCCGGCCTGTTCGTTGGCGTGGCGCCCGGCGTCTCGGCGCGCGTGCCGGGCCGGACGGTCATGGCGTGCGCCGACGGGGCGGCCACGCCGGCGGCGTGGTCGGCAGTGCCGCCGCTGCGGGCGGCAGTGCCGGCGTTGCCGGCGCATCGGCCGCGTGCGCGATGGGCATCGCCATCAGTGCCAGGATCGGGACGGCGGCCGCGCCGCGCCAGCGTGCCGCCTTCATTTGGTGTGGCAGCGCAGGCACGTGTCGAAATTGGATTCGAAGGCGACCTTGCCGTTGTGGCAGATGCCGCAGGACTGGCCCGCCGCCATCATGTCCATCGTGACTTCGTTCGCGCCGGACTTCATCTTGAACGGCTCGTCGTGGCAGGCGCTGCACTTGTACTGCATCCGGTGGATCCAGTGCGGGAAGATGGCGGGCGGAATGTCGTCCGTCCCTTCCGCCTTGCGCTTGTACTGGATGTCGCCGTACTCGGCGGCGTGGCACGCCGGCCACGCGAGCGCCGCCGCGAGCAGCAGCGCCGCGGCCCACCGCGTCGAGCGGTGACGCGATTCGCGCTCATGTGCCCATCGCCTTGTGGCACGCCGGGCACGCGGAAATGTCGGGCGCCGCGACCTTGCCGTGGCACGCGCCGCAATACTTGCCCTCGCCCATCGCGGCCATCGTCATCTTGGCCTTGCCCTTCTCCATCTCGAAGATTCCGGTGTGGCACATGGGACACCCCATCCACTGCGTGTGCGCCTTGTGCGGGAACGTCACCCGGTACTCCTTCTGCCCCGACGTCGCGAGCTCGACGTCCATGTCGGTCGGATCCTCGTCCTTGGCGTCGGCGGCGATCCCGGGCTTGGGCGTGATCAGCTTCGCGTCGAGCGCCTTGGTCCACTCGACGTCGCCGGCATCGTTGCGCGGCATTTCCGCGAACTTGCCCTTCCAGTCGATCGCCGGCGGAAGCTCGGGCACGGCGACGAACGTCACCTGCGGCGGCGGCTTCACGTACGGAAGGCGCCTCGGCTGCTTGACCACGTCCTGCGCGACCCGCGTTTCGCCCGGCGCGGGAAGCCCGTCGAAAAAGAACGTCGCGACCGGGTTCGCCGTCGTGCACGCAGCGACGAGCAGCACCGCGGCGATCGTCCCGAAGTGCCGGCGCCACAGGCGCAATCCTCCCGTCACCGCTGCCGGTCGAGTACGCACGGTCGGAGATTCCGCAGCCGTGCGCCGCGCCTATTTCTTCGACTGGGGATTCGGAGGCGGCGTGACGAAGCTGTCGGCCGCCGTCGTGTTGACCAGTTCGTAGACGCCGATGCGGTGGTTCAGGTAGTCGCCGACGTAGATCCTGTTGTTCTTGTCGATGGCGATCGCCATCGGGTTCTTCAGCATGCCCGGCACCGGGCCGCGGCCGCCGAAGAACAGCAGCACCTGGCCCTTCGGATTGAAGATCTGAACGTTGCTCCAGCCGGAGTCGACGACGTACAGGTTGCCGAACGTGTCGACGGCCACACCCTTCGGCTTGTCGAATTCGCCCCAGTTGGTGCCGAGCTGCCCGAACGAGGTGACGAACTTTCCATCGGGATCGAACTTCTGCACGCGGGAATTCAGCGTGTCGCCGACGTAGACGAAGCCCTTGTCGTCGACGGTCACGTACGTCGGATAGCTGAACTCGCCGAGCCCGCCGCCGGGCACGCCGCCGATCGCGCCGATGCGCCGGCCCTTGAGGTCGTAGATCTTGACGTTCTGTTCCTTGGCCGCGCGCGATCCGGTGTCGACGACGTAGATCCTGCCGCGCGCCTTGTCGATCGCGATGCCGGTCGGATGATCGAGCTCGGGATCGGAGAATTCGTTCTGCTGCTTGCCGTCGCGCGCCGTAGACGCCGACCAGCTTGCGCCCCATGTCGACGACATAGATGTTTTCCTCGGCGTCGAGCGCAACGCCGGAGGCAGCGCCGACGTCGCTCATCTGGCTGAATTTCTGGTTCTTGAAGTCGAACACGAAGACCGCCTGCTGCATCAGGTCGGCGACGTACAGCCGATTGCCGTCGTCCGAGACCGCGAGCCCCGAAGGCTCGGCGATGCGGCCCGGACGGAAGCTTCTCGCCGGTCAGGAACGCCGCGAGCGAATCGGTGAACGTCGAATCGTTCGTCAGGTCCTTCTCGCTGGTGATCGTGCGCACGAACTGGATGCGCGCGGGCAGCGGCGGCGGCGGCCAGACCATCTTCGTTTCCTTCGGCGGCGGCGGCGCCGACGCGCAGCCCGCGAGGATTGCCACGAGCGCCGCGACGATTGCCGCGCCGGTCAGCGTGAGTCCGGACCGATCTGGACGATTGCGTCTGTCGAACATCAAAACCTCCCTACGGTGTCCACCGGGATGCCTGCAATTTGTTACGGCGAACGTAACAGGGCATCTCCCGGGCGCGATTGACGTCGGTCAACCGCCCATTGCGCCGTTCTTGGGGTGGGTCAATGGTCCCGCCCGCACGCCGGGAGGACCCCGATCGGCGACCTTCGCGGAGAGTAGTTAACTTCCGGACGCCCTCGCTTGACCGAGGTCATCCAGCGCTCCCGCCGGACGGGGGCGCGCTTCATGACTGCGGCCGAACGACGCACCCCTGGGGCGGCATTGCGCCGCGACAACCGCAATCCTCGGGGATTCACGCGCGGCGCGGCGTGCGTCGCGCCCGGGCGCCTCAGCGCGCCCCGCCGTATTCCGGAAAGAACTCGTGCAGCAGGAAGGACTCGAGCTGGTCGTTGTCGCCGGGGCGCGCCGAAAGGTTGGTCACCCGCCCCGAGGGCTCGGATTTCCACGTGAAATCCTCCTTCACCTCGTCGCGGATGATCGAAATGATCCGGCGCACGATGGCGAGGCGGATGTCGCTGTTCGTGCCCCGGCGGACCTCGATCAGCTGCTTCGCGCGGCGGCCGATGTCCTTGTCCCATCCCGTGAACCAGAATTCGGCGTCGGCGTCGGACATGCGCTTGAGCTGAAATATGCCGCCGCCGGTTCGGGGATCGTAGCCAAAGGTCGGCTGCTGCTGGCCCGACGCGAGATTGGCGGCAATCACGCGATCGCGCCGCTCGCTTTCGATTTCGGACGCCGACTTGGCAGGTGCTGCGTCCGGGCGCATCGGCGGCTCACCGCGCTCCTGGCGCCGCGCTGCGACATACGATGCAAGGTCCGTTTCCGCGGGCGGTGGCGGCAGCTTCGGCGCGGCCGGCTGCGGCACGGGCGTCAGCAGCGGCCTGGGCCGGAATGCGGCGGGAGGCTCGCGTGGCGTCGGGGGCCTTCGCGGCGGTGGCGCGCTGGGTGCGGGGCGAATGGGTGGCGCTACGACTACCGGGGCTGGTGCGGGTGGCGGCGATGCTGCCGGCGGCGGCATCGGCTTCAACTGCGCCACCAGCGTCGATCCGGCCTTGCCGGCGTCGGGATCGTTGCCGGTCGGATGGGGAATCTGCGGCAGGAAGTACCACAACATCGCGAAATGGGTCAGCAGCGACAGGATCAGCGTCAGCCAGACCGTCGGTATCGCGACCACGTCCCGCCGCCGTCGCGGCACGTGATCCCAGTTCATCACGTTGCCCGGTGCAGTCGCCGGCGAAGGAGGCTCGAAACGTTGCATGCGCTGCGTACGTGGTCGTCGCGGAAGATGTCGCGGCGAGGCCGCAGCGGCGACGAGGAAAATGGAGTCGCAGTTTACGCGCCTTCGAGGCGTGCAACGGTCGACTCCGGGGCCTCAGTCGTCCGCCGGGTGGAACTTTGGACGAAGCCCGAGGTTCCAATGCTGCGTATTCGAGGGCGTGCCTGACTGAGTACCAACCATGAAAGGGCGTGCAATGATTTCGAACAAGAGAAGTTCCCGATTTGGTCTTTTCGTTTCGACGATCTTGGGCGTGGTCTCGGCGTTCGGGGTCGGTTTGCTCGGAGCCGTGCCTGCGCTAGCCAAGGGCGTGGCCCCATCGGTCATTGTGTCCACGTTCGTCCCGGGCCCATTGGCCAATCCACGCGGGCTCAAGTTCGGACCGGACGGCAATCTCTACGTCGCCGAGGGCGGCTTCCCGGTCCCCCCGACTGACGGCAGCTCCAGCGGGCCTTGGTGGAAATTGCTCGGCCGGTGCCGGCGGACCCGGGGATTACTTCGGAAGTCCGACCGGGTCGCGCATCCTGAAGGTCGATACCCAGGGCAACGTCGAGACCTTCGTCGACAACCTGCCATCAAGTGAGGCGGGGGGCCTCGGCAGTGGCGTTGCGGACATTGCGTTCATCGGCGACACGATGTACGCCATCCTTGCCGGCGCGGGATGCTCGCACGGCGTGGCCGCTCCCAATGCCGTCCTTCGGATCAACTCGGGCGGCACTCCGCCGACGATGATCGCCAATCTCAGTGCGTTTCAGCAGGCCAATCCGGTCGCAAATCCCACCGATCCGATCACCGGCGACTTCGAGCCGGACGGCACCTGGTACAGCATGATTGCGGTGCGCGGCGCGCTCTATGCGGTCGAGCCCAACCATGGCGAGCTGGACAAGATCACACCCGACGGCAAGATTACCCGGGTCATTGACATCTCGGCATCGCAGGGACACGTCGTGCCGACGGTCTGGCCTACCACGGCAACTTCTATGTCAGCGAATTTAGGGCAGTTCGATCCCGATCAGCTCAACACGCAGAGCGTGTACAAAATCACGCCGAGCGGTCAGCTGAAGGTTGTCGCTACCGGCTTGAGCAAGGTACTCGGCCTGGCTTTTGACGGACGCGATCGCATGTATGTGCTGGAAACGTCGTATTCGACGAGCGACCCGGGCCCCGAACCCTTCACCGGCCGCCTCATTCGCATATTGCCGAACGGCAAGCAAGAAATCCTGATCGATAGCGGTGGCCCTTTGTTCTTCCCTACCGGTATGACTTTTGGACCCGACGGTGCGCTGTACATTTCCAATATTGGTTTCGGACCGCCCATTGGTCAGATTCTCAAGGTTGAGATCACGGACTGATGCCGAGAAAAGACAAGTCGAGCGTGCCTTCGAATGATTCCGAAGGAGCTGCTCGGCTCATCGATTCACCCAGCCCCGCTCTTGGACGAACTGCCGCCACCGATCTTCCGGTGGCGGCGGCGACTTCAGGGCTTCAGGAAGAGTTGTCTTGCGCCGTTAAACTGCACCGCTGCTACCGGCCGCCGAGCGACAGTGCAAAAACGAAGCCCCGACGGACCGGGGCTAGTCGGCGCACTTCAGGGACATTTCGAATGAGGCTTTGGCATTCGCCACGCGCTCGCGCGGGCATGATCATCAGCCTCATGGGTTTGGTTGAGATCTGCTGGTACGTGCCGCTGCCGGCACCCACCGAGGACATTCCGGCCAGGGACTTCCTCAGCGCCGCAAACGGCGGTATTCGCAGGTGGTGATTTTTCGGGCGTGGAGGCCGTGTTTCGACACGTCAAGGGCGTGTCAAGCGCGGTCTCGGGCTATGCCGGGGGTACTGCCGCTACCGCCGACTACGTTATGGTGGGCAGGGGAATGACAGGACACGCGGAATCCGTACAAGTCACATACGATCCTGCACAACTTTCCTATGGTAAGTTGTTGCAGGTCTTCTTTTCCGTCGCACACGATCCGACACAACTAAATCGGCAAGGGCCCGATGTGGGCAAGCAATACCGCTCAGTGATCTTCACCACCGGCGAGGGCGAGAGCCGCGTTGCAAAGGCCTACATCGTGCAGCTCGATAAGGCGAAAATATTTCCGCGTCCAATCGTGACACAAGTATTGCTGTTACCGGCGTTCTATCCGGCAGAGAGTAGATCCAGAACTACGCTGAATTGAACCGCACGCAACCGTACGTCGCCCGTTACGTCCAATCGAAAATCGCGCAGCTTAAGGAAGAATTTCCCGACCTGTATACGGACAAATAAGGGGCGGACAAGCCGACGGGCATGGGGCCGCGGCGGTGCTGCCGCCGCCTACGGAGCACTGATCGCTCTTCGCCCGTCGCAGCCCGTCGCCGAGTGACCGCATTCGACCCTGACCGGTCTTTCGGCGTCTTCAGAGCAGACGTTCAATGCTGGAGTTCGTTGGCACCCGCTCAGTGGTACGCGAACGCCGCGGACTCCCCATTTTGAGCGGCCCGCGACGAGCATAGCGAGGCGGGAATCGCAAGCAAGCGAAGTGCGCTTGCGGCCGTCC
>CAVUIG010000030.1:0-88298 GCA_963741355.1 uncultured beta proteobacterium | reverse complement strand
CCGCCGATCCGCACGAGGTGGCGTTCCTTGTCGATGACCTCGACGTTCGCGAGCCGGCTCCGAGGTCGATCACGCCACGCCGCCGTCATTGGTGCCGAAGCCGGCAAAACTGTGGCCGCCGCCGCGCACGGATAGCAGAAGTCCCGCGCCGGCCGCGAATCTGACACCTGCCGGAACGTCCTCGACGCTCTCGGGCCGCAGGACGTAGGCCGGATTACCCGAGGTCAATATCGAGCGGCTAGCCGATTCGTAGTCCGCCGCGCCCGGTTCGATGATGTCGCCGCCGAAGTCACGGCGAAGGGTTTCCAGGTCGTTGATATGGGGTGCCATGACGTCGTCCTCACTCGTTGTTCGCGTGCTACTGCACCTGCGAACACGAGATGCCGGCGACCGGATCTGTGTGACACCGCCGGCTACGTGACGTGCACCATGCCGGTCTCGGCGGGACAGAAAGAGGTGCCTGGAACAGACTGTGCGTTGTTGCCGAGAGAACCGGGTGGTATGCAGCCATGCTACGTGGGTGCCGTACGTGACCGCAACACGCCCGGCCGCGGATGCGTGCGTGCAATACCGGTCACCATCCGGACGGTCGGCGCCCCGTGCCGACAGCGGCTGGGAGCTGATGCTTCGTGAAGTCGGACGGAGCGAGCCGTCGCCACCAATGGGGCCCCCTGCACCAGATGTAGGGCTGCCGCGAAGTGCTGCGGCGGTTGGCTTCTTGCCCAGGGTTGACCGTGCCAACCGGCACTCGTAATCGCGCCTGCTCCAAGGGATAACGCAGGTCGCTGTCGTTGGAGAACACGATGGCCGCCTCGACCTGCCGGTCGAGAGCGTCGATGAGCAAGTGGCTGGCGACGTTGACGTTCCGAGCCTTTCTCCTCGAACGTCGTGAGGCCGGCGCGCAGTCCTGGGGTGCCGTCAGGCCCGGTGACCTCCCGTGCGGGCAGCCACGCAGGTATTGCTGACTGCCCGGGGGAGGCGACGCGCCGGCCGCGGCGATCGACGACGTCGCCGGGATTCTCCTCCACGTGGCACGTACTGCCCGTGCGCGACGGTCGTCGGAACCGCGCTGTGTCGTAGTGCCGTGATGTAGGTCTGCTGGTCGGTGATCGAGGTTGGATCGCCGGCGCGATCACGCGGTGCGGTGCAGTACACGACCCGCGCTAGTTCCGCGGACGGCCACAGTCCTTGATCGATCAGCGACGCGGACAACGACGCCAGGTCGAGCCAGCGCCACCCGGGCACGCCGCGTCCGCAGTGATCGCGACCGCCGTAGTAGACGTTGAAGGCGTCCACATACACACCGACGCGCACGCCTAGCCTCCAATCACTTGTTGCACTGGGCCAATAGCCCGAATGGGACCACGCCCTGACTCCGGGTGGCGGTGCTCGTCCACCCGGGACAGAAGCCGCGTCAGCGCGACCTCAGCTTGGTCGCGCAGGTCTCGCGAAGATAGTTCTGCGGCCGATCAATGGATCGATACCCGGCGTAGACCACGGCTCGGAACCTGCCCGACGGTAGTTCGTGGGTATGTCCGCGGGTGGTCACCCCCCCCGCGTGCCATGATCGCAAGCTAGCAGCGCGTCATTTACCGGATCTGCTTGGCGACCCCGACCGGACTTGAACCGGCGACCTCCGCCGTGGACAGGGCGGCGCTCTAACCAACTGAGCTACGGGGCCTCGCGTTCCCCGGGCGCCTTACCGTACTGCAGTGCCCCCAACGGGATTCGAACCCGTGCTACCGCCTTGAAAGGCCGGCAGGGCCGCAGATCTGCAGCTTCTATGCCGTCAGGTCGTCCAGTTTGCGGTGATCGGCGGGCTCCCTGGCTTCTTCGGTGAACGGTGGTTCGTTGCACGAGCCGGTGCACGCGGCCTGACCGTCGGAGGCGACGTCTGGCCGCCCCTGGCGAACGTCGAGGCAGTGCACGCCGCTGACGTTCCCGTCGTCCATCGCGGCTCAGCTGATGCTTGACGCCTTGTCCACTTGGGTGCTTGACCGTTGTGTCGCCAAGGTGGGGCAGCCGGAATCTTTCCGCACATGCCGATTTGCGGATATCCCCAGACCGGCGTTGAAGCCTTTGCGGGCGCTGATCTCGCGCGCAGTGCTCACCCCGCCGCGGTTCATCGCAACCGAACGCCAGCAAGCAACCCGGCTACGGCGCGAATGGCGGCCCGTCTGGACGGCCGCCAACACGAAAGGACACCGCGCCTGGCTCTGGCAACCCACAGATCTGAGCCAGGCGCCGCCCGAATGCCCACCTCCCCGGCAGAGCTCAATCGACCGGTTGGACAGGGATCTTCCGACGCTAGGGGCTGGGACCGTCCACTGTGGACAGCTCCGTCAGCCAATGTCACGTGGCAGGAGAGTCACGAAAGCGTCCACTGGCCTTCGACCTACCTGGGGGTGTGGGCACCAGGCGCGGACCAGACCGTCGGAGGCGTGAGCGCCGCGGCAGCATTGGCGCACATTGCCATCCAAAGGACGTCCGCCTCTGTGTGCCGGATCGTAGGAGCAAGGAGACCGAGGCCATGGTGTTTGCCGCCGCGGCCGAACTAACCGGCCTAGACGCTGGCGCCTGCCTGGAACTCCTTCGGACGCAGCGGCGTGGCCGGATTGCGCTTGACGTTGGCCGGCGATTGGAATGGCTCGCGACCAACTACGTACTCGATGGCGACGCCGTTGTTTTTTGCACCTCCGACGATGTGGCCTTTGACGCCAACGACGCATTCGGGAATGTGACGCTGAAGGTCGATGGGTACGACGTCGATCGGGGCGGCAAATGGAGGGTCGTAGTCAAGGGTCATGCTGAGGAGGTGTCGGCCTACGACCTCCTCGACAACGAAACGCGCCTGCTGCCCGCATGGCCCCCTGCCTCGAGGTTGCACTTCCGCCGGCTGCTACCGCGAGAGGTACTGTCCTACGGCTTCAAGGACCCTCGCGTCCGCCACAGGCAACAGCTTGCCAACGCTGTGCACCCGATCAAGGACGGCACCGCCTACCCGGACGTCATGATCTAACTTGATCATCTAAGCCTTACCTGCTCGCCATGGCGCCTCCGCGCGCGGACATGGCCACGCCCAGCCCAGAAGACGACGAGGAGGACCAATTGCGGTGAACACGCAGTTCGTCGCAAGGCTCGGGTCGAAGACGTACGCGAGAGTGCTTGCGCCCTGGATATTTCAGCACATGCCGCAGAGCGACAGGATGACCAAGATGCCGATCAGGACGTCACCTCCGGCAGCTTGACCACGGTTTGACGTCGAGGGCGAACACGTATGATCGCGCGCTCTCCTCGGTGACGTCGGTGACGCCCGCGTCGTGAAGCTGACCGCTGTAGACGACGGCGGCGACCTGGGCCTGCGAATCGGCGAAGATCGTCTCGGTGCCGTGCGCCATTGACCCCGTGCCCGCGTCGCGTTGAACGTCGCGGCAGTTGGCCGCGTGGACGATCAGATCGTTCCTACCGGTGTAGATGACGGTGACCTCCATGGTCGTCCCCCGGTCCCTAGATCTTGCGGATCTCATCGGCACGGACGTCACCCGTGGACACGTCCTGACCCATACCGTCCGCCGCCGACGTCGCGACGGCAGAGGCGAACGTCGGCATCTACGGCGCCAAAGGTCTATGGGACGCGTTTCGATCTTCAGATGACGTCGGCGATCGTCAGAATGATCAGGCGAACCTCGCAACGCGGACCCGTTCATTAGCTCGGGTGTGGTTCCACACGCCGTTCGTCGATCGATACGCCTATCCAGTCCTCGTCCTGGCGCGGTTAAGGCTGGCTCGTGCCGCATCCCGGCCTGACCGACGCCGACCTCGGCCCGGTCCCCGCTGGCTAGCGGATCCGCCCAAACGGCGACCAGTCACCCGGCTCGACAACAGACCTGTCCTGACAAGCTCGCAAACGAGAAGCGACGGCATCTGCCGCGGTCAGCGCGCTTCTGCCGATCAGCGGATGGCTGACCACTCCGCCTTGGACATGCCGGTGGGCTAAGGAGACGCTAGTTCCGGGCGACGCCACAGGTAGAAGCTGACGAGCAGGATCCAGATCGCATTGAGCACCGCGGTTACACCGGCGACGGCTTGGATGCCGACCGCGGTGTAGCCGACTGTGAATGCGCCCACGACCGACGCGAAAGCGAGAACGAGGCTAGCCACCGAGAACCATCGCGAGAACAGGCCCGTTCGCAGGCTGATGACCGCGGTTGACCCGGCTGCTGCTGTCGATCTGCGGCGACCGGCTGGATCCGCAGGGCCGCAGCTTCGTTCGCGTTCTCGTCGAGGCCGATCGCGTCGGCGTCGTGCCGCAGATCGCGGCGCAGTTCGAATTGCTGAAGGACGACGCTGACGGCCTGGCACGCGCCCAGATCGACAGCGCCTTCCCGCTTTCCGACGCCGAGCTCGCCGAACTCAAGTCGGCGCTGGAGCAGCATTTCGGCAAGAAGATCGAGACGTCGGTCAACGTCGATCCGGCGCTGATCGGCGGCGCCCGCATCACCGTCGGCGACACCGTCGTGGACGGCACGATCGAAGCGCAGCTTTCCACGATGGCGACCCATTTGCGAGCCTAACTGAAACTACCGTGACGCCGGCGCAATCACGCGTCGGCGCGCCGCGAGGACACCATGCAGTTGAACCCTTCCGAAATCAGCGAGCTCATCAAGACCAAGATCCAGAACCTGGATACTGGCGCCGAGGTGCGCACCCAGGGGACCGTCGTCTCGGTGACCGACGGCATCTGCCGCGTGCACGGACTCTCCAATGCGATGGCCGGCGAGATGCTGGAATTTCCCGAAGAACACCTTCGCCCTCGCGCTGAACCTCGAGCGCGACTCGGTCGGCGCGGTGATTCTCGGCGACTATCTGCACATCACCGAAGGCGACACCGTCAAGTGCACCGGGCGGATCCTGTCGGTGCCGGTCGGTCCGGAGCTCATCGGCCGCGTCGTCGATTCGCTCGGCATCCCGATCGACGGCAAGGGGCCGATCAACGCCAAGGAGACGGACGTCATCGAGAAGATCGCGCCCGGCGTGATCTGGCGCAAGTCGGTGTCGCAGCCGGTGCAGACGGGCCTCAAGGCAATCGACTCGATGGTGCCGATCGGCCGCGGCCAGCGCGAGCTCATCATCGGCGACCGCCAGACCGGCAAGACCGCGGTCGCGATCGACACGATCATCAACCAGAAGGGCAAGGACCTCATCTGCGTCTACGTCGCGATCGGGCAGAAGGCCTCCTCGATCAAGAACGTGATCCGCAAGCTCGAGGAACACGGCGCGATGGCGTACACGATCGTCGTCGTCGCGACGGCGTCGGATTCGGCGGCGATGCAGTACATCGCGCCGTATTCGGGCTGCACGATGGGCGAATACTTCCGCGACCGCGGGCAGGACGCGCTGATCATCTATGACGACCTGACCAAGCAGGCGTGGGCGTACCGCCAGATCTCGCTGCTGCTGCGCCGGCCGCCGGGCCGCGAGGCGTATCCCGGCGACGTGTTCTACCTGCACTCGCGGCTGCTCGAGCGCGCGGCGCGCGTCAACGAGGAGTACGTCGAGACGTTCACCAAGGGCGCGGTCAAGGGCAAGACGGGCTCGCTCACCGCGCTGCCCATCATCGAGACGCAGGCAGGTGACGTCACCGCGTTCGTGCCGACCAACGTCATCTCGATCACCGACGGCCAGATCTTCCTCGAGACCGACCTCTTCAACGCCGGCATCCGGCCCGCGATCAACGCCGGCATCTCGGTGTCGCGCGTCGGCGGCAATGCGCAGACCAAGGTCATCAAGAAGCTGGGCGGCGGCGTGCGCCTGTCGCTCGCGCAATACCGCGAGCTCGCGGCCTTCTCGCAATTCGCCTCCGACCTCGACGAGGCGACCCGCAAGCAGCTCGATCGCGGCCGCCTCGTCACCGAGCTGATGAAGCAGCCGCAGTACCAGCCGCTTGCAGGTCAACGAGATGGCGGTGACGCTGTTCACCGTGAACAAGGGCTATTACGACGACGTCCCGGTGGAGAAGGCGCTGGCCTTCGAATCGGCGCTGCGCGCCTACCTGAAGAGCAAGTACGCGGCGCTGATGGACAGCATCGAGAAGACCAAGGACCTGTCGGCCGACGACGAGAAGGCGCTGACCGCCGCGGTCGAGGACTTCAAGAAGAACGGCGCGTACTGACGCACCGGGCGCGCCGCACGCGCCGACGAACACACTCCGGGAAACGACGCATGGCCGGTTCGAAAGAAATAAGAAACAAGATCAAGAGCGTGCAAAGCACGCGCAAGATCACCAAGGCGATGGAGATGGTCTCGGCCTCGAAGATGAAGAAGGTCCAGGACCGGATGCGCGCGTCGCGGCCCTACGTCGTGCGGGCACTGCAGATCGCGATGCACATCGCCAAGGCGAACACCGAGTACCGGCACCCGTTCCTCGTTCGCCGCGAGGCGGTCAAGCGCGTCGGCGCGATCGTCGTCACCACCGACAAGGGACTCTGCGGCGGCCTCAACACCAACGTGCTGCGGCTCGTCCTGCAGCAGCACAAGGACTGGCAGGCCAAGGGCATCGACGCCGACTACGTCGCGATCGGCAGCCGGGGGCTGGGCTTCCTGCAGCGTCTGGGCGCGAACGTCATCGCGAGCGCGGTCCAGCTGGGCGACCGGCCGCATCTCGACCGGCTGGTCGGGCCGGTCAAGGTGCTGCTCGACAAGTACATGGCCGGAACGATCGACGAGGTCCACGTCTACTTCACGACGTTCATCAACACGATGAAGCAGGAGGCGCGGCACGGAACGATGCTCCCGATTCCCGAGCAGTTCCGCTCCCCGGGCGCCGGCGAGATCTTCCGGCCCGACACGCAGGCGGGATCGTGGGACTACATCTACGAGCCCGACGCGAAGCAGCTGCTCGATGCAATGATGCTTCGCTACGTCGAGGCGCTGGTGTTCCAGATGGTCAACGAGAACATGGCCTCGGAGCAGTCGGCGCGGATGGTGGCGATGCGGGCCGCCTCCGACAACGCAGAGACCATCATCGACGAGCTGCAGCTCATCCACAACAAGACACGCCAGGCCGCCATCACCAAGGAACTCGCCGAAATTGTCGGTGGAGCGGCGCGGTATGACGCTTCGCGACAATTCGGCGATCACTAACCTTCAGGTTACGGGATCGCTGATCGTCGGCGGCGCCGCGGCGGTCTGATCGGACCGAGTCCGCGCACCCGAATTGACCTAGCAGAGCGAACTTCGAGGACACCATGAATCAGGGAACCATCGTTCAATGCATCGGCGCCGTCGTCGACGTCGAATTCAAGCGCGAAGAGCTGCCCAACATCTACGACGCGCTCAAGATGGACGAGATCGGGCTGACCCTCGAGGTCGAGCAGCAGCTGGGTGACGGCGTCGTGCGGACGATCGCGCTCGGCTCCTCCGACGGGCTGCGCCGCGGCATGAAGGTGGTCAACACCGGTGCGCCGATCTCGGTCCCGGTCGGCGCGAAGACGCTCGGCCGCATCATGGACGTGCTCGGCCGGCCGATCGACGAGAAGGGCCCCGTCGACGCGAAGAAGACCTTGTCGATCCATCGCAACGCGCCGGCGTTCGACGAGCTCTCGCCGTCGCAGGAGCTGCTCGAGACGGGCATCAAGGTCATCGACCTCATGTGTCCGTTCGCCAAGGGCGGCAAGGTCGGGCTCTTCGGCGGCGCCGGCGTGGGCAAGACGGTCACGATGATGGAGCTCATCAACAACATCGCCACCGCCCACTCCGGCCTGTCGGTGTTCGCCGGCGTCGGCGAGCGCACGCGCGAAGGCAACGACTTCTATCACGAGATGATCGAGTCGGGCGTCATCGACAAGGACGACCTGTCCAAGTCGAAGGTCGCGATGGTGTACGGCCAGATGAACGAGCCGCCGGGCAACCGGCTGCGCGTCGCGCTGACCGGGCTCACGATCGCCGAGGATTTCCGCGACGAGGGCCGCGACGTGCTGCTGTTCATCGACAACATCTATCGTTTCACGCTGGCCGGCACCGAAGTGTCGGCGCTGCTCGGCCGCATGCCATCCGCCGTGGGCTACCAGCCGACGCTGGCCGAGGAGATGGGCCGCCTGCAGGAGCGGATCACCTCGACCAAGACGGGCTCGATCACGTCGATCCAGGCGGTTTACGTTCCCGCCGACGACCTGACCGACCCTTCGCCGGCGACGACGTTCGGCCACCTCGACGCCACCGTCGTGCTGTCGCGCGACATCGCGTCGCTCGGCATCTATCCGGCGGTCGATCCGCTGGACTCGACGTCGCGCCAGGTCGACCCGCACGTCATCGGCGAGGAGCACTACAACACGACGCGCGGCGTGCAGTCGGTGCTGCAGCGGTACAAGGAATTGCGCGACATCATCGCGATTCTCGGGATGGACGAGCTCTCGCCCGAAGACAAGCTCGCCGTGTCCCGCGCGCGCAAGATCCAGCGCTTCCTGTCGCAGCCGTTCAGCGTCGCCGAGGTGTTCACCGGATCGCCCGGCAAGTACGTGTCGCTGAAGGACACGATCAAGGGCTTCCGCATGATCGTCGACGGCGAATGCGACGCGCTGCCCGAGCAGGCGTTCTACATGGTCGGCACGATCGAGGAAGCGTTCGAGAAAGCGAAGACGCTTGCAGTAGGCGAGAAACCCATGACCCATACGATCAAGGTCGATGTCGTCAGCGCGGAGGAGCAGATCTTCTCCGGCGATGCCGAGTTCGTCGTGCTGCCCGGCATCATGGGCGAGCTCGGCATCTATCCGCGCCACACGCCGCTGCTGACGCAGATCAAGCCGGGAGCGGTGCGCATCAAGATCCCCGGCCAGGCGAACGAGGAGCTGGTGTTCGTGCATGGCGGGTTCCTCGAAGTCCAGCCGGCGCACGTCACGGTGCTCGCCGATACGGCCATTCGCGCGCACGACCTGGACGAGAAGGCAGCGCTCGAAGCGAAGCGCGCGGCCGAGGAGTCGATGCAGAACAAGACCTCGCGCGAGGAAATCGCGCAGGCCGAGGCCGAGCTCGGCATCGCGGTCGCGCAGCTCGCGGCGATCCGGAAGCTGCGCCACCGCGCCTGAGGCTCACACAATTCTGGGGGGAGGCAACGGGGCGGCCGAAGTGGGCCGCCCTTTTGTTTGATCTGATCCATGGCAGGCATAGGGCCGTTGGCGTAGGATGTTGCATCGCAACATGCTCGCGAACAGACGATGTCACGACTGTCCAATCGCACCTTCGACGAAATCAAGGTCGGCGCGACCGAGACGGTGAGCCGCACGCTGACCGCGACCGACGTGGAGGCGCTGGCGCTCGCCGCCGGCGATGTCGAGGGCTTTCATCTGGAGGGCGGCAGTGCCGACGACCGGATTTCGGCGCAGGGTGCCTCCGCCATCGCGCTGGTCGCGGGACTCCTCAATCGCCGCCTCCCCGGCCCGGGCAGCGCCATCATCGGCACCGCATTCCGCTATGCCGGCGCATGCCACATCGGCGACACGCTCACGGCGACCGTCACGGCGAAGGCGCGACACAAGCGCACGCACACGATCGATTTCCTCTGCACGTGCACGAACCAGGACGGCATGACCCTGGTCGACGGCGTCGCGATGGTGCAGGCGCCGACCGAGCGCATCGCGTATGCGGACGTCGCCACCCCGGAGCTCGTCCTGCGCCGCAACGACGGATTCGCGAAGCTCTTCAAACGGTGCGAGGCGCTGCCGCCGGTGGCCTGTGCGGTCGTGCATCCGTGCGACCGCGACTCGCTGCTGGGTCCGATCGAGGCGGCGAAGCGGGGACTGATCGTCCCGGTGCTGGTCGGACCGGAAGCACGCATCCGCGCCGTCGCGCGCGCCGAGGGCGTCGACCTTTCGCCCTTCCAGATCGTGCCGGTCGAGCACAGCCACGCTGCCGCGGCGAAGGCGGTCGAGCTCGCCCGCGCCGGCCATGTCGACGCGCTGATGAAGGGCAGCCTCCACACCGACGAGCTGATGGGCGCCGTCGTGTCGACGGCCGACGGGCTGCGCACGGCGCGGCGCATCTCGCATGTGTTCGTGATGGACGTGCCGACCTATCCGCGCCTGCTGATGGTCACCGACGCCGCGATCAACCTCTATCCGAATCTCGAGGACAAGGTCGACATCTGCCAGAACGCGATCGAGCTCGCGCACATCCTCGGCATCGCGAAGCCCCGGGTCGCGATCCTGTCCGCGGTCGAGATGATCAATCCGCGCATTCCCGGGACGCTCGACGCCGCGGCGCTGTGCAAGATGGCCGACCGCGGCCAGATCGAGGGGGGCATCCTCGACGGGCCGCTCGCGTTCGACAACGCGATCTCGGTCGAGGCGGCGCGAACGAAGAAGATCGATTCACCGGTCGCCGGCCGAGCCGACATCCTGCTCGTGCCCGATCTCGAGGCCGGCAACATGCTGGCGAAGCAGCTGCAATATCTCGCCGGCGCCGATTCCGCGGGCATCGTGCTCGGCACCCGCGTGCCGATCGTGCTCACGTCGCGCTCCGACAACGTGCGCACGCGCTTAGCCTCCGCCGCGGTGATGAAGCTCGTCGCGAGCGCTCGGCGCGGCAAGCTGATGCCCAAGGACTAGCAGGACAATTGCGCATCAGCGCGACGGCGCCTTGCGGACGGGTGCCCGGTCCTCGCGGCGGCGCGTAGCGGCTTCGGCGCGCGAAGCGCCGTGTTATTTTTCGATCTTCCATGCCTCTATCGCGATGATGGCTGACCTTCCCACCGGCACGCTGACCTTCCTGTTTACCGACGTCGAGGGAAGCACGCGCCTGTGGGAGACCCAGCAGCGCGGAGATGCGGGCGGCCCTTGCCCGCCACGACGCGTTGTTGCGGCAGTCCTTTGCCGCCTATCGCGGGCACGTATTCAAGACCGCCGGGGACGCCTTTTGCGCGGTGTTTCCTTCGGCCCCCGACGCGATAGCCGCGGCGCTGGGCGCACAGCGGTCGCTCCGGACCGAGCCCTGGCCACCGCCACTGCGCCTCAAAGTCCGGATGGCACTGCATACAGGCACCGCGGAGCTGCGCGAAGCCGATTATTTCGGCGAGCCGCTCAACCGCGTGGCGCGCCTCCTTGCGGCAGGCCATGGCGAACAGACGTTGGTCAGCGAGACAACCAACGACCTGTGCAGGGATCAGTTGCCGCCGCAGGCGTCGTTGAAGTCACTGGGCGAGCATCACCTCAAGGACCTCACCCGACGCGAACCGGTCTTCCAGCTCACGCATCCGGAATTGCCGCAGTCCTTCCCGCCGCTGAAGACGCTTCTCCGGCCCGCCGACGCGGAGACGCCGTCGATCGCGGTGCTGCCTTTCGTGAACCTGAGCCGCGATGATGAAAACGAATATTTTGCCGATGGTCTCGCAGACGAGCTCTTGAGCATGCTGTCCAAGGTTCGCGGTCTGCGCGTCGCGTCACGGACGTCCTCGTTCTACTTCAAGGGCAAGGACGTGGATCTCGCGACCGTGGCGCAGAAGCTCAACGTGGCGGCGGTGCTCGAGGGAAGCATGCGCAAGTCGGGCAACCGCGTGCGGATCACGGCGCAGTTGATCCAGGTCGCGACAGACTCGCACCTGTGGTCGGAAACCTATGACCGCGAGCTGACCGACATCTTCGCCGTGCAGGACGACATCGCGAAATCGGTGGTGACCGAACTTCGCGCGGCGCTCCTCGGCGAGTCTCCCTCGCGGACTTCAGCGGCGCAGGTGGCCGCGGAAGTGGCGACACTTGGCCGCGATCGCGGTGAAAACGCCGAAGCCTACCGGCTCTACCTCCAGGGCAAGTTCCTGAGCGGACGCCATCGTCCGGACGATCTCGCGCGCGGCGTGGCGCTCTTGCGGCACGCGATCGCGCTCGAGCCCGACTATGCGCTCGCCTGGGTGGGCCTCGCGCGGGCGCATCGCTTCGACGCCGAATACAGCGGCACGTCCGTCGTGGCGAGCTACGCCAATGCGCGCGCGGCCGTGCAACGTGCGCTCGAGCTCGCGCCCGACCTGGTCGAAGCGCACATCGAGCTGGCGGCGATCCGGACGTCGGACTGGGATTGGGCCGGCGCGGACGCCGCGCTCGCGCGTGCGCTCGAGCTCGCGCCGGACGACCCGAACGCGCTCGCGGCGGCCGGGAATCCTGGCCCGCATCCGCGGCCGCTATGCGAGCGCCATCGCGCTCGCCGAGCGCGCCGTGGCGCTGGACCCGCTGGGCGCCGGCCACTACTTGCTGCTGGGGGTGAGCCAGATGGCGGCCGGGAATCTCGATGCGGCGGAGCGCGCGCTGCGAACGGCGATCGACCTCGCGCCCGGCGGCGGCGCGTTCCACGCGCGCCTCGCCCGCGTCCGGTTGATGCAGGGACGCCTCGACGATGCGCTCGCCTTCCTCGCCCAGGAGCCGCTCGAATACATGCGGCTCTACATGACGGCACTGATCGAGCACGCCGCGGGTCGTCCGGAAGCGTCGGATCGCGCGATGCAGGCGCTGCTCCGCGGCTACTCCGACACCTGCGCGTTCCAGATCGCGGTCGTCCACGCCGTCCGCGGCGAAATCGACGCCGCCTTCCTGTGGCTCGACCGCGCGCATGCGCAGCGCGATCACGGGCTGCACTCGGTCCGCGAGCATTTCCATCTCCGCGCGCTGCACGCCGATCCGCGCTGGCCGAAATTCCTCGCGCGAATGGGGCTGGCCGATCCAGATGTGCAGGGCACGGGTTAGGCGGCGCGCCGCGCCGCGGCGAGCGGCAACTGCTGCTCGGCGAGCGTCACCCAGTAGCTCGCGCCCACGGCGAGCGCGTCGTCGTTGAAATCGTAGTGCGGGTTGTGCACGTTGGGCGTGTCCGGCCCGCGCCCGGCGCCCAGCCACACGTAGCAGCCAGGCTTCGCCTGCAGCATGAACGCGAAGTCCTCGCTGCCCATGTTCGGCATCGGGTCGGTCTCGACGTTGGCCGTGCCGACCACCGCGCTCGCCGCGGCGATCGCGTGCCGCGTCTCCGCCTCGTGATTGACGGTCGCCGGATAGCGGCGCTCGTAGCGGACCGTCGCCGTCATCTCGAACATCGCCGCGATGCCGGCGACGATGCTGCGCATCCGCTGCTCGATCAGGTCCTGCACGTCGGGCTTGAACGTGCGCACGGTGCCGCGCAGCACGACTTCCTGGGGAATCACGTTCCAGGTGTCGCCGCCGTGCACCTGCGTGATGCTGACCACGCCGGCGTCGAGCGGATGCAGGTTGCGCGAGACGATCGTCTGCAGCGCGGAAATCGCATGCGCGACGAACAGCATCGGATCCTTGCCGGTGTAGGGCATCGCCGCGTGCGCGCCCTTGCCGGTCGCGATGATCTCGAAGATGTCGAACGCGCCCATGAGCGGCCCCGCGCGCATCGCGAACGTGCCGAACGGCTTCTGCGGCCAGTTGTGCATTCCGTAGACCGCGCGCATCGGGAACTTCTCGAACAGGCCTTCCTCGACCATCACGCGGCCGCCGCCTTCGTTTTCCTCCGCGGGCTGGAAGATGAAATACGCGGTGCCGTCGAACTTCTTCCGGCGCGCGAGCGCGGCCGCGGCGCCGAGCAGCATCGCCGTGTGGCCGTCGTGGCCGCAGGCGTGCATCTTGCCCGGCACCTTCGATGCGTGCGTGACGCCCGATTTCTCGGCGATGTGAAGCGCGTCGAGGTCGGCGCGCAAGCCGATCGCATCGCTGCCGTCGGCGGCGCCGCGGCGCCCGTGGCGAAGAATGCCGACGACGCCCGTGCCGGCGAGACCGGTGTGAACCTCGAGGCCGAGCGCCGCGAGCTTGTCGGCGACGAACGCGCTCGTGACCGTCTCCTCGAACGCGGTTTCCGGATGGGCATGGATCTGGTGCCGCCAGGCCTTCATTTCCGGGACCAGGGCCGCAATTTCCGGGATGAGCTTCATCGCCGAATCTCCTCTGAGGGAACGAGCGGCGGCGATTCGCGCCGCCGGCCACGCGTGATTGATCCAAGCTTAACATCGTGCGCCCGCGGGGCGTGGCCCGCACGACGGCGGTAAAATGAGACCCTCGTTCAGGGGCGGGCATGAACACGGCGAACAAGAAGAACAGCTTCGACCTCATCGTCGTCGGCGCGGGCATCAACGGGGCGGGCATCGCCCGCGACGCCGCCGGTCGCGGCCTCTCGGTGCTCGTCGTCGAGCAGGACGACATCGCCGCCGCGACGTCGCAGTGGAGCACCAAGCTGATCCACGGCGGCCTGCGTTACCTCGAGTACTACGAATTCCGGCTGGTGCGCGAAGCACTCTCCGAGCGCGAGGTCGTGCTGCGTCAGGCACCGCACCTCGTGCAGCCGCTGCAGTTCGTGCTGCCGCACGAGCCGCACCTGCGCCCCGCGTGGATGCTGCGCGTCGGACTCTTCATGTACGACCATTTCTCCCGCCGCGTGACGCTGCCGGGATCATTCGGCGTCGACCTCGCGACGACGAAATGGGGCGCCGGACTGCGTCGCGATTTCCGCAAGGGCTTCGTCTACGCCGACGCGCGCGTCGACGACGCGCGTCTCGTGCTCGCCAACGAGATGTCGGCGCGCGCGCTGGGGGCCGACATCCGGGTGTGCACCCGCTTCTCCGGCGCGCAGCGCGAGGCGTCGCCGGACGGCCAGCGCTGGCGGGCGACGCTCATCGAGCGCGACAGCGGGCGCGTCGAGGAGGTGACCGCCACGGCGATCGTCAACGTGTCGGGTCCGTGGGTCAAGGCGGTGCGCGACACGGTGAGCGCAACGCCGTCGCCCGAGAACGTCCGCCACGTGAAGGGCAGCCACATCGTCGTGCCGCGAGTGCATGCGGAGGATCACGCCTACATCCTGCAGAACGCGGACAAGCGGATCGTCTTCGTGATCCCGTTCGCCGACAAGTATTCGCTGATCGGCACGACCGACGTCCCTGTCAGCGACTTCGAGCACCCCGAGATTTCCGAATCCGAGCTCGAGTACCTGCTGAAGCTCGCCAACACCTATCTCGAGAAGCCGCTGACGAAAGCGGACGTGGTCTGGACCTTCAGCGGCATCCGGCCGCTCTACGATGACGGCCAGTCCGATCCGTCGGCGATCACGCGCGACTACGTGCTGAAGCAGGACGGCGCCGAGACGGGCGCGCCGCTGCTGTCCGTCTACGGCGGCAAGATCACCACCTACCGCAAGCTCTCCGAGCACGTGCTGGAGCAATTGCGGCCGTCGCTGCCGGCGATGGGGCCCGCCTGGACGCTCGACAAGGCGCTGCCGGGCGGCGATCTTCCGGCGGGCGGCATCGCGGGCTGGGTCGTCGAGATGCAGCGCCGCTATCCGGCGCTACCCGCCGACGTCGTGCGCGGCGTCGCGCACCGGCATGGCACGCTCGCGCCGACAGTGCTGGGCGACGCGAAGGGCGCGGCGGACCTCGGCGAGGATTTCGGCAACGGGCTCACCGCTCGCGAAGTCGAGTATTTCGTCCGCGAAGAATGGGCGCGCAGTGCGGACGACGTGCTGTGGCGCCGCAGCAAATGCGGGCTCGGCATGAGCGCCGCACAAGCCGCGGGTGTGGCGGCCTGCGTCGCGCGGGCCGTTGCGGCAGCCGGCGCGTGACGCCGATGCCCGCCGGCGTGATGCAGCCGCTCGCGGCGATGCCCGACGCGACGCGCCGCGGCGTGCGCGGCGTTCTGATCGACATCGACGACACGCTGACGACGCACGGTCGGCTCACGGTCGACGCCTACGCGGCGCTGGGTCGCCTTGCCGAAGCGGGCAGGATCGTCATCCCGGTCACCGGGCGGCCCGCGGGCTGGTGCGACCACATCGCGCGGATGTGGCCGGTCGACGCGGTCGTCGGCGAGAACGGCGCGTTCTACATGCGCTACGACCGCGCGGCGCGCCGGCTCGTCAAGCGCTTCGTCGTCGACGAGCCCACGCGCAAGGCGGGGCGGGAGCGCCTCGCGCGGCATCGGGGCGAAAATCCTCGCCGCAGTGCCCGGTTCCGCGCTCGCCTCCGACCAGCTCTATCGCGAATCCGACCTCGCGATCGATTTTCGCGAGGACGTTCCGGAGTTGCCGCGCGCGGCGGTCGACCGCATCGTCGCCCTGATGGAGGCCGAGGGCATGACCGCGAAGGTGAGCTCGATCCACGTCAACGGCTGGTTCGGCGCCTACGACAAGCTGTCGATGGTGCGAACCCTGCTGGCCGAGGCGTTTTCGGCCGACCTCGACGCCGAGCGCGAGCGCTTCGTTTTCGTCGGCGACTCGCCCAACGATGCGCCGATGTTCGCGTTCTTTCCGCAGGCGGTCGGGGTCGCCAACACCCTTGAAGTTCGCCGACCGTATTCCGGCGCTGCCGCGCTACGTGACCTCCCGGGAGGCGGGCGCGGGCTTCGCCGAGCTGGTCGATTTCCTGCTGCAGCCCTAGGCCTCGGTCGTCGCTGTTTGGCCGCTCGGCGTTCCTTCGGAGCGGCCGAGAACAGCGTGTAGCTGACAGGCAACGTCACCGAAAGATAAGAGCCGCCCGCTATAGCCCTTCCTGAACCAAGGCTGTCGAGCGAATTAGAGAGCAAGTACTCACTTACCACGAGAGTCGCTATATAGCTCGATCTACGATGAGGCTTTCTCGGAGCCTTGCGACAGCGCTTGGCACTGTCTGCCGCCCAGCGGAGCACTCATGCGCCGGGAATGATATTTGCATAATCAAGGGCCTTCGGCGCGAAAACCGGCGGCGGCAACGCCGCGACGCGCAATGGCAAGGAGGCACGGCGATGATCCGCTTCGGCTTTCACATCAGGACCCGGACAGGGCAGAAGGTCGAGAACATCTCGATCGTCGCGGCGACGCAATCGGACGCCGAGCGGCGGCTGCGCCAGATGTATCTCCACTGCGAGATCATCGAGTGCAGCACGCAGGCGGTGCCGCGGCATGTCGACACCTTCGACATCGCCGGCATCATCGGCATGCTGAGCGCCGCGCCCGCGACCGCGCCCGCCGGCGGCGCGAAGGTCTTTCGGCTGCGCGAGAAGACCGGAACGCGCTGACCCCGGGGAACGCCACCGCCGATTCCGCAACCGCGCCCGACGCCCGACCGGGGCCGGCCGGCACGGACGCCGCGCGATCCGGCGCAGACCGTCCACAACCCTGACGTCTTGCCGCAGTCCGCCGCGCCCGCGGCGAACGCCGTACGGGCGATGTCGTATCATGTGAGGCCCTCGCCGCTGCGCCGTTTCGCCTCCCCTTCCTCGTGGCTTCGCAACCTCTGCAAATCGTCGTGATGGCCGCCGGCCAGGGCAAGCGCATGCGCTCGGCGCGCCCGAAGGTGCTGCATCCGCTGGCCGGGCGACCGCTGGTGGCGCATGTGCTCGATGCCGTTCGCGCGCTCGGGCCACGCGCACTTTGCGTCGTCGTCGGTCATGGCGGCGAGATCGTTCGCGCCGAGGTGGCCGCGCCAGACGTCATGTTCGTAACGCAGGACCCGCCGCGCGGGACGGGGGATGCCGTTCGCGTCGCGCTGGCCGCGTTGCCGGAGGACGGCGTGACGCTGGTCGTGAACGGCGATTGTCCGCTCATCCATTCGGAAACGTTTGCGGCGCTCGCCGAGCGCGCGGCCGCAGGCCATCTCGTCCTCCTGACCGCACACGTCGCCGACCCCGCCGGACTGGGCCGAGTGGTCCGCGACGCTGCGGGCGCCGTGCGCGCGATCGTCGAGGAAAAGGACGCGACGCCCACGGTGCGAGCGATCGACGAGATCTACCCCGGTTCGCTCGCGGCGCCGACCGAACTCCTGCGCCGCTGGGTCGGCGCGCTGCGCGACGACAATTCACAGCGTGAGTTCTATCTCACCGACATCGTCGCGCTCGCGGTCGCCGAGGGTGTTGCCGTCGAGGCATGCATCGCCGGGCACGCGGACGATGTCCTGGGCGTCAACGACCGCGCGCAGCTGGCGGCGATCGAGCGCATCGTGCAGACGCCGCATTGCGAAGACGCTGATGCGGGAGGGCGTCGGCCTCGCCGATCCCGCGCGCATCGACGTGCGCGGCCGGCTCGCCTGCGGCCGCGACGTGCGAATCGACGTCGGATGCGTGTTCGAAGGCACGGTCGAGCTCGGCGACGACGTCGGCGTCGGCCCGTATTGCGTGCTGCGCGACACCACCGTCGGTCCCGGCACGCAGATCGCCGCCTACTCGCATCTCGACGGCGCCACCATCGCCGCCGGCGCGCGCATCGGCCCGTACGCACGGCTTCGCCCCGGCGCGGACCTGGCGGCGGACGTGCACATCGGCAATTTCGTCGAGGTGAAGGCGAGCAGGATCGGCCGCGGCACGAAGGCGAATCACCTGGCTACATCGGCGACGCCACGGTCGGCGCGAACGTCAACGTCGGCGCAGGAACCATCACGGCGAACTACGACGGCGTGAACAAGCACGAGACGCAAATCGGCGATGGCGCGTCGATCGGATCGAATTGCGTCCTCGTGGCGCCGGTCAGCGTCGGCGAGGGCGCGACCGTCGGCGCCGGCAGCACCATCACCGAGAACGCGCCACGCGACACGCTGACCCTCGCCCGCGCGCGGCAGGTCACGCTGGCCGGCTGGAAGCGCCCGGCCAGGAAGCCGGCCGCCGAAGTAGGCGCCACGGCGGAAAGGAGACCGTTCCCATGTGCGGCATCGTCGGCGCGGCATCGACGAGGAACATCGTCCCGACCCTGATCGACGGCATCCGCCGGCTCGAATACCGCGGGTACGATTCGACCGGTCTTGCCGTGATCAACGGCACCGTCGAGGCGCCACGGCTCACGCGCCTTGTCAGCACCGCGCGGGTCGCCGACCTCGCGGCACAGGCGAAGGCGAGCAAGCTCGACGCCGTCACGGGCATATCGCACACGCGCTGGGCGACGCATGGCAAGCCTTCCTCCGAGAACGCGCATCCGCACACGTCGCACGGCGAGGTCGCGGTCGTCCACAACGGGATCATCGAGAATTTCGAGGCGCTGCGTGAGCGCCTGATCGGCCAGGGGTACCGCTTCAACACCGAGACCGACAGCGAGGTGATCCCGCATCTCGTGCACTCGCACTGGCACGGCGCCGGCGGCGGTGACCTGCTGCGCGCGGTGCAGATGACGGTGGCCGAGTTGCGCGGCGCATATGCGATAGCGGTGATTTCCGCGCGCGAGCCGGGACGGATCGTCGGCGCGCGCGCAGGCAGCCCGCTGGTTGTCGGCATCGGCGCGGATGACAACTTCCTCGCGTCCGACGCGGCGGCGCTCCTGGCAGTGACGCAGCGCTTCGCGTACCTCGACGAAGGTGACATCGCGGACGTGCGGCGCGACGAATGGTCGATATTCGACGCACGTGGCGAGCCGGCCGATCGTCCGGTCGTCACGATCGAGGCGTCGAGCGCGGCGGTCGAGCTCGGCCCTTACCGGCATTTCATGCAGAAGGAGATCTTCGAGCAGCCGCGCGCGGTGGCCGACACGCTCGAAGGGCTGACCGGCATCAACGCGAAGCTATTCGGCGCGGACGCCGAGCGCACGCTGGCGGACGTCGACAGCGTACTGATCCTCGCCTGCGGAACGAGCTTCTACTCGGCGCTGGTGGCGAAGCAGTGGATCGAGTCGATCGCGCGCATCCCGTGCACCGCGGAAATCGCGAGCGAATATCGCTATCGCGACAGCGTGCCCAATCCCGCAGCGCTCGTCGTCGTCGTCTCGCAATCGGGCGAGACCGCGGATACGCTCGCCGCATTGAAGCACGCGAAATCGCTGGGACACCGGCACACGCTTGCGATCTGCAACGTCGCGACGAGCTCCATGGTGCGGCAGACGGCGCTCACGTATCTGACACGAGCCGGCACGGAAGTCGGCGTCGCCTCGACCAAGGCCTTCACGACGCAGCTCGTCGCGCTCTTCCTCCTGGCGCTCGTGCTCGCCAAGTTGCGCGACCGGCTGACGGCGGAGGAGGAGGCCCACTGGATTCGCGGACTGCGGCACCTTCCCGCCGCGCTGCAGGCAGCGCTGGCGCTGGAGCCGCAGCTCATCGCCTGGGCGCAGCACTTCGCGACGAAGGAGGATGCGCTCTTCCTGGGCCGCGGCCTGCACTATCCGATCGCGCTGGAGGGCGCGCTCAAGCTGAAGGAAATCTCGTATATCCACGCCGAGGCGTATCCGGCGGGCGAGCTGAAGCACGGCCCGCTGGCGCTGGTCGACGCGTCGATGCCGGTGGTCGTGATCGCGCCCAACGACGCGTTGCTGGACAAGCTCAAGTCGAATCTGCAGGAAGTCCGCGCGCGCGGCGGCGAGCTCTATGTCCTCGCCGACCTCGACAGTCGCCTCGTGTCGGGCGAAGGCGTCCACGTCATCCGCCTGCCCGAGCATGCGGGGCATCTGTCGCCGATCGTGCACACGATTCCGCTGCAGCTCCTCGCCTATCACGCCGCGGCGATTCGCGGCACCGACGTCGACAAGCCGCGCAACCTCGCGAAGTCGGTCACGGTCGAATAGCGTTCGATTGCTTCAACAGACATGAATCCGATCCAGCTTTTCGAGCCCGCGTCCTGCACGTACACGTACCTCCTGTTCGACGAGTCGTCGCGCGAGACGTTGATGATCGACCCGACGGACGTGCTGATCGAACGCGATCTTTCCGAACTGCGTACGTATGGGCTCAAGCTCGTCTGGACCGTGGAAACGCACGCGCATGCCGACCACATCACCAGCGCGGGTCTTCTCGCCGAACTTGCGGGCGCCCGGACGGCGGCGCCGGCGGGCTGCGGCATCACGACGGCCGCGGTGCAACTGCAGGAAGGTGACACGCTGCGATTCGGCGGCGAACAGATCAGAGCGCTCCATACGCCCGGGCACACGGCCGGCAGCATGTGCTACCTGTGGCGCAACCATGTGTTCACCGGTGACACGCTGCTGATCAACGGCTGCGGCCGCACGGATTTCCAGTCGGGCAGCGCCGAGGCGCTGTACCACAGCGTCACGACCGTGCTGTTCGCGCTGCCCGACGAGACGGTGGTCTGGCCGGGACACGATTACCATGGCCGGAAGCATTCGACCATCGGGGCGGAGAAGGCGGGCAACCAGCGATTTGCGGGCAAGACGCTACCCGAATTCGTCTCCATCATGAACGCACTGCATCTCCCCCCGCCCGAACGCATCGACGAGGTGGTTCCCGCAAATCTCACGTCCGGCCTCCGGCACGACGCGGGCGGCGGGGCGCTGCAGGGCGCTCGCCCCGCGACCGGCTACGCGGGCGACGTGTCGCCGCAGCTTGCCTACAAATGGTGGCGCGACGGCATTGCCGTGCTGATCGACGTGCGCACCGACGCCGAGCGCGAGTGGGTGGGCTTCATTCCGGACGCGATTCCGCTCGTGTGGAATCCGATGGCGGGCGCAGCCGCCGAGCGCGCGTTCGACGAAGGGCTGCGCGCGGCGGTGCCGCCGGGCAGGAAAGCTGTGCTGCTGTGTCGCAGCGGCGTTCGCTCGATCGCGGCCGCCAAACGCGCGACCGAGCTTCGTCTCGAGGCCTACAACGTCCTCGAAGGATTCGAAGGCGTTCCCGACGAGCACGCGCACCGCGGCCGCAAGGGCGGCTGGCGACACCACGGGTTGCCGTGGCGACAGGGGTAGGCTGCGCGCGGTCGAGTTGTCGTGATTGCGTCCGGCGCGCGAGCGCTGCGCCGTTTCAGCCGCGCGAGTCTTCGAGCTCGCGCAGGATCTCGTTCGTTTCGCGCATGCGAAGCGCCATCAGCCGCGCGAGATTCGTCATCAGCTTGATCGCGATCGCGGGCTCGGTACGCGAGATCTCGTCGAGCGCGGTGCGGGTGAACTCGTAGACGGTCGTCGTCTCGACCGCCTGCGCGGTCGCCGAGCGCGGGCCTCCGTCGAGGAGCGCCGCTTCGCCGAACAGCGAGCCTTCGGCCATCGTCACGATGCGCGCCCGGGCGCCGCCGGGCACGACGATCGAAATCTCGACGGCGCCGCTCGCGAGCAGGCACAGGCGATCGCCGGGATCGCCTTCCTGGAACAGCACCTCGCCCTCGGCGTACTCCCGCCGCACGAAGTGACGCGTGATGCGCGCGAGCTCGTCTCCGCTGAGGCCCTTCGAGCAGCGGAAACGCGTGCAGGGGAACGCCGGCGTGCTCCGCGTGGCCCTCGGCCTTGAGGATCGCGCGCTCCGCCCACTCCACCGCCTGGTCCGCGTCGCGGAACCACAGCCGCGACGCGGGCTCGCGATAGGTGTCGTGCGCGGCCAGCGTCGCGCCGTGACGCCCCTGCGGCGTGACGCCCGCGAGCAGAACCATCGTTCCTTTCTTCGCGAGCCGTCGCGTGATGCTGCCGAGCAGCATCGCGCCGGTCGCGTCGATGACGGTGACGCGGCGGAAATCCAGCACGACGGCGTCCGCCATGCCGGCGAGCGGCTCGACGCGCTCGATCAGGCGTTCGGCGCTGCCGAAGAAGAGCGCGCCCTCGAGCTCGATCACGCGAATGCGCCGCCGCGCCGCGGTGACGCGAACGGCATCCTCGCCGCCCCACACGCGACGCGACGGCCGCACGGTGCCGTCGACGACGCTGCGCACGAGCGAGCGTTTCATGCCGAGATAGAGCAGGAAGCCGGACAGCTGGAAGCCGATCGCGATCGCCGGCATGAAGCCGAAGAACACTTCGGCGAGGGCGACGAGCGTGACCGTCGCCGCGCTCCACAGCAGCGCCTGCTCGCGCAGCGCGCCTTTGCGCCGCATTCGGCCCGCGAGTCCCTTGGTCCAGTTGTCGATCAGCAGGAACCCGAGCGTGATCATCAGTCCCGAGAGCACGGTCACCGGAATCCGCGTGATCAGAGGACCGCCGAACGCGAGCGCGAGCGCGAGCACCGAGACCGAGATGACCGTCGTGCGTGCGGGTGCGGCCGCCCGCGTTCCAGCTCGCCAGCGCGACCGCGCGCGACAGCACGACGGGAAGACCGCCGCAGAGGCCGGACAGGACGTTGGCGAAGCCGTGCGCGACGACCTCGCGCTTTGTCTTGTGGCGGCCGTCGGTGACGTTGTCGATCGCGACCGCGGCGAACAATCCGTCCAGCGTGCCGATGAAGGCGATCAGTCCGGCCGTCGTGACGATGAGCTTGGCGTGTTCCTCGATCGCGCCCCAGGGCGCGTGCGCGAGCGGCAGCAGCGCGGTCGGAACGGGCAGAATCCCGGTGGCCGCGCCGACGACGGGCCCCAGGCGCACCGACGGAAAGACGAGCGCGATCGCGTAGTACAGCAGCGATCCCGCGACGAGCCCGATCAGCGGCGCCGGCATTCGCCTCCATTTTGTGGCGACCGCCGAGATCGTCAGCCACCGTCGCGAGGCCGACGATCAGCGTCGCCGGCTCGAGCGCGTTCCAAGCGGCGCCGGGTCCGGACGCGAAATCCGCCGTGCGTGAGGCCGGCGAGCGGCGCAACCTGCGCCATGATGATCAGCGCGGACGCCCCGCACATGAACCCCGCGACGAACGGGTAGGGCACGAAGCGCGCGGAACTTCCGGCGCCGAGCGCGCCGAGAACGATCTGGATCACGCCGGCGAGCACGACGGTCGCGCCGGCGATCGCGATGATCCATTCGGGGCCGCGCGCCGCCGAGGGCGCGAGCGCCGGATCGGCGGCGAGCACTGCGACGAGCGCCGCGAGGATCAGCGCCGTGGCTGCCCGTGGACCGCTGCCGGGATGGGTGGCGCCGCCGAAAAGCCCCGCGACGAGCTGGCCATAGATCGCGGACGCAAACCCAGCGTAGATGCCGAACTCGTAGTACTTCGGCCCGAGCGGCATGAACACCAGGAGCCCGAGGGAAACGGCCAGCGCGAAGTTGACTCCGGCACCCGCAAGCCCACCAAGAATGTCGCCGTTGCCCGGTTTCGCCGCGGGGACCCGCGTCGCGGGGACCGGTGCGGCGGCGACTGGCGCCGTGGCGGAGAGTTCGGCGGGGCGCTCACCCGGGCTTGGCGGGCTCACGGACGTCGGCGCCAGGACAAGGCCGGGCTCGGGCTCTGCAGGAATGTTCACGACGGTTGCGTCAGGTGCCGGGGATTCGCCGGACCCAAAACAGGAATTTCCACCCGTGAATGGCTCATCGTTTCAGCGTATCACGCTTCCGGAATGTATGCAACAAAGCCGTTGGGCGGTTGGCGCCGAATACCTGCGGGGTGCGAAATTCAGGTTCCGCAGACGGCTTCCGCCGCATGGCAGCGAGCGGATTTTCACTGTGCTAATCCTCGTCATGTTGTCGACAGAATCGCGGTCGGAAGCAGGTGCGTGATCGACCATGCCCCGCAAGCGCCATCGCGGCCCGTCCGGTGCCGATAGGTTGTCTGCCACAACAACGATGGCGGTCGCAAGCAAGACTTCCTGTTTTGGCCCGGATTTGTTGCGGGTGAAGTGTCGAGCCAATTTACATA
Source organism: uncultured beta proteobacterium (assembly GCA_963741355.1). Taxonomy (GTDB): domain Bacteria; phylum Pseudomonadota; class Gammaproteobacteria; order Burkholderiales; family Casimicrobiaceae; genus CAIWHR01. The sequence goes on along the minus strand of CAVUIG010000030.1, from coordinate 63,880 downwards.
TGGCACGCAGAACCTGACGGCTCGTCGAATATTCACATGTCGAGTTCTATTGACAATCATTCTCGCTGATGCCCAAATGCATGCCTTCGACGCGTAAAGAATACAAATATCGTCACGGGCGGACCACGTCCGGACTGCAGTCGTCGAAGGGCAGCAGCCTGTTTGAGGCAGGGGGTGCCGAATACAGGTCAGTGCGCCGGGCGGCACTGGTTGCCGACGCAACCGTTCACGGACGGGTGTTGCAATTTTTGCAGCGATGCACGCTGATGCGATTAGGGTATTCGATCGAAAGCATTCGTGCAACGCACGCATGTTTTCGGTTCGAGCGTCCCGAGCGCCGTGCGTCGCACTTCGAGTTCGGATAGTTCGCGGGAGGTTCGCATATGAACAGCATTCGCAAGTTTCTTGGCCTCGTGATGGCGGCATTGGTGCTCGGTGCGTTCGCGCTGCCAGCGAACTGCTGTGCTAAGCAACCAGATTTCACACAACACCGACCGCCACTGCCCGGCCTCGGGGGCACGCTTCGCAGTCTGGGCCACGTGAAGTTCAACTCGGTACCCGCCGGCAGCTCGTTCGAACTCGACATCACTCGCCACCCAACCTTCAAGGTCACCGCCTGCTACTTGGGAAGCCTCGTCACCGGCAATTGTCACTCATAGACCGCAACTCGCTCCAGGTCGGGGTATCCCGGTATCAAGTGTCGTTCACGTTCGACGTCTATGTCTTCGCGCTCCGGTGGACGTCGTGCACTGACGGCAATGCCTGGAACGCCTATATGTGGACGGGCGGCCCTGGCACCCCGAGCCATTCGTCATACGGTTGACTCCAGCGATTTCGCTGCACAGCAGACCCATTCACGAACGTCACGCCGGGCTGCACGATCTCGATCGCTGAACCTGCCTGCCAAATGCCTTTGTACGGCTCGGACATCACGACGGTGCCATTTAACTCCAGGGCGCGCAGTGTACAGAGCAATTGATTGCGAACGGCTTTGCGGTGCGCTGGGATTACGCCGATCTATCAGCTCGTCGTGCGCGGTGGCGATGTGGCAGTGCGACGGCGTCTGACAGCTCAGGCTGAGTGTCCACGTGACACTTCACCGGCTCCGCTGCCGCGACGAACTGCACGATAACAGCAGCGGCAACAGGGTATGGCTCTGCGACTTCGCCGATGCTGCCTGCGCCGGGCTTCAATATCGTAGCGCCCGCCGGCACCCTCGGCTGCGACAGCACCAACAATTTCGCCCACGACGGCGCGCACACCAATGCTAACTGGTACGACCCGAACAACGACGGCCCGTTCTACGGCACGCAGGGGTGGGGATTGCGGCGCCACAACAACACGATTCCGGACCCGAATGCCGCAAATCCCGATTGCCCTGCAGTAATACCCTTTGTGTTCACGTTCGACGGGACGACGTCGGCCTTTATCGCGGACAAGCTCGGTCAGAGCGTCATCGTCGAGTACGTCCTGGTGTTGCCCAACACGACACGTCACCGGCTGGCCGCCTGCTCGTCAACCGAAGTTCGCGTGGGGATACACCACCCTGCCGCCCGATAGCGCTTTCACCGATGGCCTCGTCTGCAACAACGAAAACGTGGACGCGACGTCCATGCCCGCATTGGTGAAGATGTGCGGCGCGCAGCAGGGCTGGGAAGCAATCAGCCCAGGGGTGGTGCCAGTACTTCCTGAAGGTGATCGACAGCGACGGCTTCTCGCGTCCGTAGCGAGGTCGCACAGGTGCTGTAACTCGGAGCGGCCCTGCGGGGCCGCTCTTTTCCGTGGGCCTATTGCGCGGGAGCGGCACTGGCGGCACCGCGCGGACCTTGAGGCTCGCGAGGACGGAGCGGCTCTCGTCCACCATTTCGAGGGGCGGCTCGACGCCTTCCAGACGGTCGAGCTCGATCAGCGAGAGCATGGTCAGCGTCAGCCTCGAAGGGATCGCGGCGCTGCTTCGCGGCTGCGACGCTCGCGTCGAGCGCGTCGCGTGCGCCCCAGAGGTCGCCCTGCCGAAGCAGCGCGTGCCCCTGGACGCGCTGGAGCAGCGGCATCACCCGCGCGACCCCGTTCGAGTCGCTGGCGCGGCCGATCATGCCGCGCACCAATTCAAGGGCCGCGTCGGGATTTCCCATGGCGAGGCGGCATTCGGCGATGCGGGCGTCGACGGGGGGGACATCGTTCTCCGCACCGACCGTCAGATATTTCGCCTTGGCCTCTTCGAGGCGACCAAGCGCCTCGTCGAAGCGACCCAGGCGCAGCGACACTCGTCCGAGCTAGCACAGGCACTCGCCCAGGTAAAAGCGATACTGCGACGCTTTCCACAGCGGCAGTGTTTCCAGCAGGATCACCTCGGCCTCGGCCCACTCGCCGCGATCGGTCAGAATCTCGGCGATGTTCATGCGCGCCAGGGCTGCGCCGACCGTATCGCCGATCTTCGACGCGCTTCGTCGCGGCCCCGCTCGAAATAGGACAACGCCTCGTCCCAGTGGCCCTCCGCACTGGCACACGACGCCGAGGTTCGGCGAGGACCTCCGCCTGCCTGACCGAGTTGCCCGACCGCTGGAAGCCTCCAGCGAACGCTGCATGTAGCGGTCTCGCGCTCCCTGCTTGCCGAGGTCACCATACGCCCAGCCCATCACGAAATACGCTTCGCCGAGGCCTCCGGGTCGTCGGCCGCCTCGGCCTCTGCCACCGTCCGCTCGGCCCACTCGAGCGCCTCGGCGTGGCGGCCTTCGTACTGAAGCACGATCGCATACCAGGCGCTCGCCCGCGCGGCCTGCCGGGCAGCCTCCGGGCCCTGCAGATCCTTGCAGGGTCGTCGCGCGCCTGTTCGGCCCACCGCATCGCCACCTCGTACTTGCCGAGCTTTTCCTCGACGTGCGAGAGCTTGAGCAGCAGCTCGGCGTCGGCGCAGCGGATTGCCTTCGCGACCAATGCACGCGCGGCGGCGTAAGGCGTCGGACGCCTTGCGAAACTCGCCCGCCCGGTACCACGCATCCCCGAGCGCCTCGTGCGCGGCCGCAAGCTCCGGCTGTCCAGATCATCGATCTGGCGCCCGGCATCGAGTGCGCGCGCGTAGAGCCTCGCGGCTTCGACGTAGGCATAGACGTCTTCGGCGCGCTTTGCCGCGGCCTTGGCGTACTGCCAGGCCGATCGAAACTCGCCGGCTTCGAAGTAGTGCAACGACAGGATGGCGCCGGCCTCCTCCGGGAAATCCATCTCCTCTTCGATGTGCGCCGCGACCGCGCTATGCAGTTGTCGCCGCAGCCGGAACGGCAGCCCCTCGTAGGCCGAGTCGCGCAGCAGCGTCTGGCGAAAGCGCAGGTACCCGTCGGGCTCCTCGTCGAAGAGCTCGCGCAATTTGACGAGCGCCGATTCGTCCGGTGCCGGTCCGTCCTCTTCGGAATACAGCCACGACACCATCCGCGGGTGGAACGTCAGGCCGAACACCGCGACGCGGCGGACCAGTGCGCGATCCTCCGGCGGCAGCGTGTCGATCAACGTCATGGTCGCCGCTTCCGCGGACTCGGGCAGATCCGCGGCGCCGCCGGATTCGATCGCCGCGCGCAACAGGTCGCGCAGGAACTGCGGGTTGCCGCCCGACCGTGTCGCGACGACCTCGAGGACGTGCGGCGGAAGCGGGCTTTGCGCGGTCGCGAGTTGCGCCAGGCGCAGCGCATCCTGCGGCGCGATCGGCTTCAAGTCGATCCGGACGACCTCGGGCGCCTCCGCCGCCTCGAATCCGGCGCTCGACGCTCGGCGCGCAACGGCGAAGAGCCAAGGCCGCGCGGCAAGACCCGCGGTCAGGTACGCCAGGAGCTCGGCCGAGGCCTCGTCCATGTGATGCGCGTCGTCGATCTCGACCAGCAGCTTCTCGGGAAACTCGACTTCGAGGAACCGGGCGACGGTCTCGTGCAGCTTCGTGCGGCGGTTCTTCTCCGCCAGCTGCAGCACCTCCGGCGTGTCGGCGATCTCGACGTCGAACACCGCCCCGAGCAGCGGCAGCCAGGGCTCGAGATCGGGCGCCTTGGTCGCCACTTCCGCGCGAACCCGCTCGACGATTTCCGCTTCGGGCGAGTCCCGCCCGAAGGCCAGCATCTCGCGCAGCAGCTCGCGCCACACGACATACGGGATGGACGACGTGTAGGCTTCGCAGGTCGCGTGCTGCTTGTTGAATCCTGCGGCACCGTCGCGCAGCGCTTCGAGCAGCCGGGTCTTGCCGATTCCGGAGTCGCCCACGACCTCGATCAGCCGGCCTGCCCCCGACCGCGCGCTGGTGAACGCCTTGCGGATCACGCCGAGCTCGGCGTTGCGCCCGGTCAGCGGGAGACGCTGCAGCGTCACCTGCCGCGTCCGCGAGCCTTCGGCGCGCCCGACCGACCACGCCTGCACCGGCCCGGCTTTCCCTTTCACCATGAACGGCTCGAGCTTGTTCATCGCGAACAGCGTGTTGGAGCGATCGAGCACGTCGGCGGTCGCATAGATCTGGCCCGGCTCCGCCCGGGCCATCAGGCGCGCGGTCAGGTTCACCGCGTCGCCCATCACGGTGTACGTGCGGCGATACGCGGGCCCGATGTCGCCGGCGAATACGGCGCCGCGGTGAACGCCGATGCGCAACGGAATGGGGAGATCCGATTCGACGATCTTGCGCAGCGCGAGCAGCATGCGGTCCTCGTCGTCACCGGTGGCGGTCGGCGCGCCGGCGGTCAGGATCAGCTTGCCGCCGTCGGCGTCGACGTCCGAGCCGAGGAACGCGATGCCCTGCTCCTCCGTGGCCGCCTCGACGACGCTCACCACGCGGTGCAGCGCCTCCGCGGCCGCCGCGGCGCCGCCTTGCGCGATCAGTGCGTCGGTGCCCTCGAAGCGGATGAAGGCGATCGTCACGGGACGGTGCTCGGAGGTTCCGCCGCCGGCCAGCACGTGCGCGCGGATCGCGGGCGACAGGCAGCGAAGCAGCGACTCCGGCAGCATCTTCGGTCGCGGGATGTACGGAATCTTCTCGTCGTGGCCGGGCGGCTCGCCCAGCAGCAGGACGCCCGACGCCTTGGGATCGCCCAGCAGATCAGCCGGGAGGAATGCGGCCGTTTCTGCGCTGACGAGAATCTCGCCCGCTTCCGCGGCATGCTCCATCGCCGCCGTTCGGCTCCACGCCGGGCCGGTGGGCAGCATCTCGAGGTGCGAGGTGCCGACGGCGAAGAAATGGAATTTTCCCGTGTGCACGCCCTGGGACATTCGCAGCGTGACGCTCGCGCCCGGCAGCTCGATCCGGCCGACGTCGTCGAGCGTTCCGCGCATCCGCACCGCCGCCGCGCAGGCGCGCGCGGCGTGGCCTTCGCTCTGGAACCACAGGAGGAGCGCGTCGCCGCCGAACTTGAGCAGGCTGGCGCCGTTCTCGTAGGCGACCTTGAGGATCGACGCGAAGCTGCCGCCGATCGTGTCGGTGATCTGCTCCGCGCCCTCGCGGCCCTTCCGCGCGAGCTGCTCGGACAGCTGCGTGAAGCCGGAGACGTCGGCGAACAGCGCGGTGCCTTCCGCGGTCCAGTACGGCGTGTCCGGATCGGCGAGGAGGTGCTGCTGCAGGATGCGGGCGAGGTAGGGAACGACGCGTTCGGCGTGTTCCTGCGGAGGCGGTGGCGTGGCCGGTTCGGAGGTCATCAATTCAATCGGCTTCGGAACGCTGCATTGGCGACAGCGCCACGTCGCGAGGCACCGCATGCCGCGGAGGTCCCGATGCGGCGCTGGCGCCAAAAGCCCCCCATGTTACTTGCGTCTGCGCAATCGCGGAACGGCCGAGCGCGGGATCGCGAGCGTGCAAGGACCCGAGCGCGCCCGAACCGGCCCGCAGGCGATTGGCCGCGCTCACGCAGGGAACCCCTCCGGTTCATGTCGCGCGGGACTCTTGTTATGCTCCGGCGAGAAGCGGGCGCCTCCGGCGCCCCACGGGCAACGACGCATGCGCGACCTTCCCTCCGGTACCGTCGCTTTCCTCTTCACCGACATCGAAGGGTCGACACAGCTCTTCGAGCGGCATCCGGAGGCGATGCAGGACGCGCTCGCGCGCCACCACGCGCTCATGCAGCGCGCCATCGAAGCACACGATGGCCGCATCTTCCAGGTCGTCGGCGACGGGTTGTGTGCGGCGTTCGCAACCCCCGATGCCGCGCTGCAGGCGGCGCTCGACGGCCAGCATGCGCTGAGCCATGAGGATTGGGGAACGATCGGCGCCCTCCGCGTGCGCATGGGCATGCATGTCGGCGAGGCGCAGGCGCAGGACGGCGAATACGTGTCCTCGCTGACGCTGGTGCGGGCGCAGCGCGTCACCGCCGCGGGCCACGGCGGGCAGACCCTTCTGTCGGGGGCGATGGCGGACGCCGTGCGCACGCGCTTGCCCGAGGGCACGACGCTGCGCGAGCTCGGCGCGTTCAGGCTGCGCGGCCTGGCCGACGCGGAGACCATCTGCGAGCTGGTCGCGGCGGATCTTCCCTCCGAGTTTCCTCCGCTCAAGGTCGAGGACTCGCAGCCGCCGCCCTCCGGCGCGCTGGACGAGCTCGTGCGGGGGAAGCTCGTCGGACGCGCCGCCGAGCTCGCGCAGCTGAAGCGGCACTGGGAGCAGTCGCAGCAGGCGCGCGGGCACCTGGTGCTCGTGTCCGGCGAGCCGGGCGTGGGCAAGACGCGGCTCGCGCGCGAGCTGATCGCGCACGCGCAGGCGACCGGCGCGACGATCCTGCGCGGGGGCTGCTACGAATTCGAGGCGACGACGCCGTACCTGCCGTTCGTCGAGGCGATCCGCGACTGGGTGCACCGGCAGACGCCGGCGCAATTGCGCGCCGCGCTCGGCGCGACCGCCGCCGAGATCGCCAAGTTCGCGCCCGAGATCGAAGCGAAGCTCGGCGCGATTCCGCCCAATGCGCCGCTCTCGCCGAACGACGAGCGCATGCGCCTCTTCGACAACGTCGCGCGCTTCCTGCAATCGCTCGCCGCGGCGCGCGGCCTGCTGGTGTTCACCGACGACATCCATTGGGCGGACCAGGGGACGCTGTCGCTGCTGCTCTATCTGCTGCGGTCGATGCGGGGCGATCGCGTGCTGTTCCTCGCGCCGTACCGCGAGATCGAGCTCGACCGGGCGCATCCGCTCGCCGCGGCGCTGGTCGAGTGGAATCGCGAGCGGCTCGCGACGCGCGTGGCGCTCGGCCGCCTGTCGCCGGCGGACACCAACGCGCTGCTCGCGACGCTGTTCGGCCAGGCTTCGGTGTCCGAGGATTTCGCCGCCGCGCTGTTCCGCGAGACCGAGGGCAACCCGTTCTTCGTCGAGGAGGTCGTGAAGTCGCTGATCGAGCAGGGCCAGATCTTCCGCGAAGGCGGCAGCTGGGGCTGGAAGAGCGTGCAGGAGCTCGCGATCCCGCAGAGCGTCAAGGAGGCGATCGGCCGGCGGCTCGACCGGCTCTCCGAGGTCGCCGCGGACACGCTGCGCACGGCGGCGGCGCTCGGCAAGAGCTTCGCCTTCAGCCAACTCGCCGTCGTGTCCGCGGCCGGCGAGGATGCGCTGCTCGACGCGCTCGACGAAGGCAGCGCGGCGCAGCTCGTCCGGGCCGTCGACGGCAGCGAGTCGTTCGCGTTCACCCACGACAAGATCCGCGAGGTGCTCTACGAGGAGATGAATCCGATCCGCCGGCGCCGCCTGCACCAGCGGATCGGCGAAGCGCTCGAGCGGATCCTCGTGGCGCCGCGTTCGCCGGGTGCTACGGCCCGCGCGACGGCCGACGTGCGCGTGCAGGACCTCGCGCATCATTTCACGCAGGCCGGCGACTTCGAGCGCTCGCTCGTGTACCTGCGGCAGGCGGCCGACAATGCGCAACGCGTCTTCGCGCAGGACGAGGCGCTGAAATACCTCGACCAGGCGCGCGAGTCGGCCGATGCGCTGCAGCGCGAGGAGGACGTCGCCGCAGTCGACGAGCAGGCCGGCGACGTGCATCTGGACCGCGGCTCGATCCGGCTCGCGATCGAGCGCTACGAGCAGGCGCTCGCGCGAACGCATGCGCCGGCGGCGCGCGCGGCGCTGAAGGCCAAGGTCGGCAACGCCTACGTTCCGACGGGCGACCCGCGCGGTCTCGCAATGCTGACGGAGGCCGTGGCGGAGCTCGACCCGGTGTCGCAGACGAATGCGCTCGCGCACGCGATCGCATTGATCGGCCGATATCACCACTATCGCACCGAGGAGCGCAAGGCTCTCGAATACCTGGAGCGCGCGCTGGCCCTTGCGCTGCCGCAGGACGATGCCGCCACGCTGACCGACATCTACGGCTATCTCGCCGGCGCGCACCAGCACCTGATCCAGTACGGCGAGAGCGACCGGTACGCGCGCCTGTGCATCGAGCTCGGCGAGCGCCGGCAATTCCCGGCGGCGGTCGCCATGGGCAACGAGTTCCTGTCCGAGAACGCGATGGGCCGCGGATTCTGGGACGAGGCGATCGCGTTCGCGCAGCGCAACAAGGCGGCGGGGAGGACGATAGGCTCGATCGCCCGCGTCGCATGGAGCGGCTTCGGCCTCACGGCCGCGCTGTATGGCAAGGGTCTCCTTGCCGAGGCGCGCGCGGAAGCGCTGACGACGCTGCAGCTCGCCGAGCAGATCGGCGAGAACCGGCTGGCGACGTGGGTCGATCCCGCGCTGGCGATGATCAGTGCGGACCTGGGGGATGACGACGCGGCCGGCCTGCATGGCGAGCGCGGTTGGGGGCGTGCGCGCGCGCTCGATCAGGCGGCGCTCACCGGGTGGGCGTTGATGGCCTTGTGGCACACGGCACTGCAGCGCGGCGATCCCGGGAAAGCGCTCGAATGGCAGGCGCAGTACCTCGCGCTGGTCGCGGGAACCGAGAACCGCGTCGTCAAACTGGTGGCACTCGCGCGCGCCGCCGAAGTCTCGGTCGTGGCGGGGCGACTCGACGAGGGCGAGCGCGTCGCGGCCGAGGCGCTCGCCATGGCGGAACTGGGCGAGTGCGCCGCACCATGGCGCGCTCGCGCGCTCGGTGCAGGGCCGGATCGCGCTCGCGCGCGGCGATGTCGATGCCGCGGCGCGCTTGCAGGACGAAGCCATCGCCACACTCGTGACGAATGGAAGCGGGCTCGACCTCGCCCGGTCCCGCATCCATCGCGCCGCCGTGCACGTCGCGCGCGACGAGCGCGACGCGGCGCGCGCGGAGGTCGCGCGTGCGCGCGACGCATTCGCCGAATTGGGCGCGGCGCGCGAGGCGGCCCGCGCCGAGGCGCTCCTGGCAAAGCTCGGCTAGTTTGCAGGGGAGGCGAGCCGCTTCGCCGCCTCGACCACGTAAGACGCGCGAGCCCCTTCGCGCAAAGTCGCCGCTCGTGCCGTCGTGGATCGCCGGCGGCCGGACAACGGCGCGTTGCGGTAGCATGAGCCCGTTTTGCCGCCGTCCGGATCGGACCGCGCCCCCGACACCCGAGCCCGCGATCTCATGGACTTCGCCTTCATCCTCGACCCGTTGCCGGCACTCAAGGCCTACAAGGACACGAGCATCGCGATGATGCGCGCGCTCACCGCGCGCGGCCACCGTATCTTCGCGCTGGAAGCCGCCGATCTTTACTGGACGAAGGAGACGACGGCGGCGCGGGTCGTCCCGCTCGAAGTCCGTCCCGGCGATCACGACTGGTACACAGCCGGTGCGCCGGAGGATCGCGCACTGGCGGATTTCTCGGCCGTCCTCATGCGCAAGGATCCGCCGTTCGACATGGAGTACGTCTACGCCACGTACCTGCTCGAGGCCGCGGAGCGCGCCGGCGCGCGGGTGTTCAACCGGCCGCGCGCGATCCGCGATCACAACGAGAAGATGGCGATCGCGGGCTTCACCGAATTCGTCGCGCCGACGCTGGTCACGCGGGATGCCGGCCGGATCAACGCGTTCATCGACGCCCATGGCGACGTGATCCTGAAGCCGCTCGACGGCATGGGCGGCACGTCCATTTTCCGGATTCGGGGCGACGATCCGAACCGCAACGTCATCATCGAGACGGTGAGCCGCGACGGCGCGCGGACCGTGATGGCGCAGCGCTACATCCCCGCGATCGTGGACGGCGACAAGCGGGTGATCCTGATCGCCGGAGAGCCCGTGCCGCACGCGCTGGCGCGGATCCCGAAGCCGGGCGAGACGCGCGGCAACCTCGCCGCCGGCGGCCGCGGCGTCGCCCGCCCGCTGACCGCGCAGGACCGCAGGATCGCGCAGGCGCTCGGGCCGAAGCTCTGGGCCGAGGGGCTCCTCGTCGTGGGCCTCGACGTCATCGGCGAGCATCTCACCGAAATCAATGTGACGAGTCCCACCTGCTTCGTCGAGATCACCGAGCAGAGCGGCTTCGACGTCGCCGGCATGTTCGCCGACGCGCTCGTTCGCGCCTGCGCCTGAGGCGAACCGGTGCGGCGCGCCGCCGAGCCACCCTCCCTAAGCCGGGGAATCCGCCGGCCGCGCGATTCGCTCGCGGAGCGCGTGCTAACATCAATGCTCGCTCGCCGGGGAGCCGGTGGGGTTCCGGGTATCGCTTACGCGCATGAGCCATTTCGCCCGCAACGCATCTCCCGATCATGGCGGCGCACGGACCGCGGCCATGATCGGCGTCCTGATCATCGCGCACGACTCGCTCGGGGAAAGCCTCGCCCGGGCGGTGACCCATGTGCTCGGCAAGCGCCCGCCGCAGTTCGAGGTGCTGTCGGTGGCGGCGACCGATGACCCGCTGCAGCTCATGCCGGCGGCGCGCGAGCAGCTCGTGCGGCTCGACACCGGCGAGGGCGTGATCGTGCTGTGCGACATCTACGGCGCGACGCCCGCCAACCTCGCCTGCAAGCTGCTCGTTCCCGGCCATATCGAAGGCGTGGCCGGGGTCAACCTGCCGATGCTGGTGCGGGCGTTCACCTACCGCGACAAGGGCATGGACACGATGATCAGGAAGGCGGTGTCGGGCGCGTGCGACGGCGTTCTGCACATCGACGTGGACCCGGTCTATGCAGCAACGCGAGGTTGAGATCGTGAACAAGCTGGGGATGCACGCGCGGGCCTCGGCGAAGCTCACCCAGCTCGCGGCGCAATTCCAGTGCGACGTCATGATGGCGCGCAACAACCGCAAAGTGAACGCCAAGAGCATCATGGGTGTCATGATGCTTGCGGCGGGCAAGGGGGCGAAAGTGACGCTCATCACCGACGGCCCGGACGAGGCCGACGCGATGGCGGCGCTCACCGCGTTGGTGGGCGATTACTTCGGCGAGGGCGAGTAGCGCGGCGGCCGACATCCGGGTTGGCCGCCCTGGACGGATGACCGCGAATGGCCAGCTTTGCACTGCACGGAATCGGCGTATCGGGCGGAATCGCGATCGGACGGGCGCAGCTCGTCTCGCACGCGATGCTCGAGGTCGCGCACTACGCCATTTCGCAGGCGAAGGTCGAGGCCGAGATCGCGCGCTTCGCGACCGCGATCCATGAAGTGCAGACCGAGCTCGAGGGCCTGCACGGCGCGATGACCGGCGGCGACGCGCCCGCCGAGTTCGGCGCGTTCCTCGACGTGCACTGGATGATCCTGAACGATCCGACGCTGTCGGACGTGCCCAAGAAGATCATCGCCGAGCAGCACTGCAACGCCGAGTGGGCGCTTACCCAGCAGATGAACGTCCTGGTCGAGCAGTTCGACCAGATCGAGGACGAGTACCTGCGCGAGCGCAAGGCCGACGTGATCCACGTCGTCGAGCGGGTGTTGAAGCGCCTGCTCGGGCGGCCCGGCGCCGTCTCGCCGCCCGGCGCCGAGCAGCACACCATCCTGGTCGCGCACGATCTCTCGCCGGCCGACGTCATCCAGTTCAAGCAGCACCGTTACGCCGGATTCCTCACCGACCTCGGCGGCGTGACGTCGCACACGGCGATCGTTGCGCGGAGCCTCGCGGTGCCCGCGGTCGTCGCCGCGCACAACGCGCGCGCGCTGATCCGGGAAAACGAGCTCCTCATCATCGACGGCACCAACCATGTCGTCATCGTCAATCCCGACAAGTCGGTGCTCGCCGAATACCGGCTGAAGCAGGGCGAGCTGGGTCTCGAACGGGCGAAGCTCAAGCGGCTCAAGACCAAGCCGGCGACGACGATCGACGGCGCCGAGATCGAGCTCTTCGCCAACATCGAGCTTCCGGGGGACCTTCCCCAGGCCCTCGAGAACGGCGCGTCGGGGATCGGCCTGTTCCGCTCGGAATTCCTCTTCCTCAACCGTGACGGGCTGCCGTCGGAGGACGAGCAGTTCGAGGCCTATCGCGCCGTCGCCGAGGGCATGCACGGGAAGCCGGTGACGATCCGGACGTTCGACCTTGGCGCCGACAAGCAGATCTGGGGCCTGGACGGACTGGTTCGTGTCGCGCCGAATCCCGCGCTGGGCCTTCGCGCGATTCGTTTCTGTCTCGCCGAGCCGCGGCTCTTCCTCACGCAGCTTCGCGCGATCCTGCGCGCGTCGCATTACGGCAACGTGCGCATCCTGATCCCGATGCTGGCGTCGGCGTCCGAGATCAACCAGACGCTCGACCTGATCGCGCAGGCGAAGGAAACGCTGCGCGAGCAGGGCGTGCCGTTCGACTCGGGCATCAAGGTCGGCGGCATGATCGAGATACCGGCGGCGGCGCTCGCGATCTCGTCGTTCCTCGCCAAGCTCGATTTCCTGTCGATCGGGACCAACGACCTCATCCAGTACACGCTCGCCATCGACCGCGCCGACGACGCGGTATCGCATCTCTACGATCCGCTGCACCCGGCGGTGCTGAAGCTCCTCGCGATGTCGATCGACGCCGCCAACCGCGCCAAGGTCTCGATCGCGGTCTGCGGCGAGATGGCGGGGGAGGTCGCGCTGACGCGGCTGCTGCTCGGCCTCGGGCTGCGCAACCTGTCGATGCATCCGGCGCACCTGCTCTCGGTCAAGCAGCGCGTCCTCACCACCGAGGTCGCGCGGGCCAAGCCCGTGGTCGACCGCATGCGCCGCCAGGACGATCCGGTGAAGCTCGCGGCGCTGCTCGACAAGCTCAACGTCTGAAGCGCTTCCGCGGGACCTCGGAATTCCGGACAAGCCGACGTGTTTGCCGTGGCAGGTCCCGGGCGCTCGCCCACGCGCGCGCGCTGTGCAATAATGACATTGTCATGACATTTCCCATCCGCCTGCCCGCCAGGCTGCGCGCGTGCATCGGCGTGTGCGCGGTGGCCGCATTCGCCGTTGCCATTGTCCCGTCGGCAGCCGCGGTCGAGTCCGGAGCGCCGGCGCCGGCCTTCGCGCTGCCGGACGGCACGGGCGAGATCGTCTCGCTGGAAAAGCTGCGCGGGCGCGTCGTCTACGTCGATTTCTGGGCGTCGTGGTGCGGCCCGTGCCGGCAATCGTTCCCGTGGATGAGCGAGATGCAGCGCAAGTACGGCGCGAAAGGCTTCACCGTGGTCGGCATCAACGTCGACAAGCGCGACGCCGACGCGCAGCGCTTCCTGCAGCAGGTTCCGGCGGCGTTCACGATCGTGTTCGACCCCAAGGGACAGGTGCCGGCCGCGTACGGCGTGAAGGCGATGCCCAATTCTTATCTCATCGACGCGCAGGGCCGCGTCGCCGGCGTCGAATACGGATTCAAGGACGAGCGCAAGGCGGAGCTCGAGCGCCAGATCGCCGCCCTGATCGCGGCGCGCTGACGACGGCCGCATCCCTGAAGGGAGGCATGCATGCGAAATGATTTGTTTCTGCTGATGCTCGCCCTCGCATTGGGCGGCTGCGCGACGCTGCAGCCGCCGCAGCCGTGGGAGAAGGGCGATCTCGCCAAGCCGTCGATGCAGATCGATCCCGATCCGCTGCAGACGACGCTGGAGCAGCACATCTACACCAGCAAGGAAGCCGCGACCGGCGGCTACGGCGTCGGCGGCGGCGGCTGTGGCTGCAACTGAACGCAAGCGACGGGCGCGGCACCGGCGCGGTGCGGCGATTGTGCAGCCGGGGCCGGTGTGTGCAAAAAAGCGCGCACCCGACCTCGCGAGCGGGGCGGGCGCGCTTCTCGCCGCGGCACTCGCGCTGCCCGGGCATGCTCCCGGCCAGCGCCGCCGCGCAGTCGGTGCACGATCACGGCGTCGTCGAGCTCAAGTATCTCAACTATCGCGACTGGCAGCCGGGCGCCGATCGGATGACGGTGCAAAGCCCCACGCTCTATGCGCTCGTGCCGGTCGACGACACGCTGGAGGTCGAGGGATCGGTCGTCTACGACGCGATGTCGGGGGCGTCGCCGCTCTTCTTCAACGCGCTGACCGGCGCGTCGCATCAGGGTGTCGGCGATTACCGGACCGCAGGCGAAGCCAAGGTGACCAAGTACTTCAACGGCTGGTCGCTGTCCGTCGGCGGCGTCGCCTCGTCCGAGCAGGATTATCTTTCGCGCGGCGGCGGGAGTCGACGTGCGCATCTTCTCCGACGATCGCAATACGACCTACGCCTTCGGCTTCGCCGGCACGAGCGACCGCCTCAATCCCACCAACGGCGTCGTGTCGAACGCGCCGCGCAACACCGTCGAGTTCCTGCTCGGGATCACGCAGGCGCTGTCGCCGACGTCGATCGTGAACTCCAACATCACGTACGCGCACGGCCACGGCTACTACGACGATCCGTACAAGACGTTCGACCACCGGCCCTCCGAGCGCAACGTCTTCGCGTGGCTGACGCGCTACAACGAATATTTTGCTGCGCAGGACGCGACGCTGCGGCTGTCCTATCGGCTGCTGACGGATTCGTGGGGCAGCGTCTCCAACACCTTCAGCGCGGCCTGGGTGCAGCCGCTGCCGCAGGGCTTCAGCGTGACGCCGGCATTCCGCTACTACACGCAGAGCTCGGCGGATTTCTATTTTGGCCCGCCGCTCGGCAATGGCCTCGTGTTCGGCGACCCCTATACGGCCGATACGCGGCTCGCGGCGTTCGGCGCGTTCACGGTCGGCCTCGACGTCGCGAAGTCGTTCGGCGACGGCTGGTCGGCCGACGTGCGCGTGGATTTCTATCGTCAGCAGTCGAACTGGCGGATCGGCGGCGGCAGTCCGGGTATCCTGCCGTTTTCGGCGCGCTGGATCATCGCGGGCATCACCAAGAATTTCTGACGCCGGCGGCCGATCCGGCCTGACGGGGTCCCATGAAGATGCCGGTCCTGCGCGTGACGTTTCGCGCGATGGCCTCGGAGAACGAGCTGCAGCTCATTCGCGGCGGACCCGGCGGCGGCGCGTCGCGCCGCCGCCGCCGCCGTCGCCGACGTGCAGCGCATCGAGGCGAAATACTCGCGTTACCTCGACGACAGCGTCACCACGCGGATCAACCGCGCGGCGGGCGGCGATCGCCGTCACGATTGACGCGGAGACCGCAGCGCTCCTCGACTACGCGCAGCGCTGCCACGAACTCTCCGGCGGATTGTTCGACATCACGGCGGGCGTGCTGCGCCGCTGCTGGGATTTCCGCGCCCGGCCGCCGCGCCTGCCGGAGTCGGAGGCGCTCGCCGCCGCGTGCGCGTTGATCGGATGGAGCGACGTCGAACGGGACAACGCTCGCGTGCGCCTGCCGCGCGCCGGCATGGAAATCGACTTCGGCGGCATCGGCAAGGAATACGCGGCCGACCGCGCGGCGACGATCCTGCGCGACGCCGGCGTTGCACACGCGCTCGTCGACCTCGCCGGCGACGTGCGCGCGGTCGGCGCGCAGGCCGACGGGGCGCCGTGGCGCGTCGGCATCCGGCATCCGCGGCGCGACGGTGCGGTCATCGCCTACGTCGAGCTCGCCGACGGCGCGGTCGCGACCAGCGGCGATTACGAGCGTTTTTCGATCTCGACGGCCGCCGCTACTGTCACATTCTCAATCCGCGCACGGGAATGCCCGTCGCGCACTGGCAGTCGGTCAGCGTGGTGGCGCCTCTGTGCATCGTCGCGGGAAGTTGCGCGACGATCGCAATGCTGCAGGAAGGAGCGCGGCGAGGCGTTCCTTGCCGCGCAGGGTCTGCGCTACGTCGCTGTCGGGCCCGACGGGCGTCGCGTCGGCACATCCGCCGCGGCCTGACTCGGCGGGATCTATTGGCAGACGGTGCCGGCGGCCTGCGGCGAACAGGAATCGCGAGAGCTGCTTGGTGATCGTCGTCCCGCTCGCCATGCCGGCCACCTGGACGGTCGTGCTCGAGTTTCAAATTGTCGCCGTTGGGGAACGTGAAGTCGCGTTTCCGACCGGACTCTTGCACGACCGCGCCGGGGTTGTAGGCGTTCCAGTTCGGCCCCGACGTCCGTGATAGATCGTGCCGCCGTAAACGCCACTGCCCTGGTTGTCGGCGAGCACCGAAAGCCACAGCGGCGAGCCGTCGACGTCGTAGCTGTACCAGGTCGCGAAGATCTGGCTTCCCTGATGGGTGATGTTGATGCCCCAGCCCGATTCGGCTGGGCACCCACCAGAGGTCCTGGTAGTTGGTGGCGGTGGCGAAGTTCGGCTGCGCGCTGTAGATGCACGTCGGCACCGTCGAGTAGGCGAACTTCGTCAGCGCCTTGGTCTGGCTGCTGTAGCCGTTGAGCGTGTAGGTGAACGATCCGTTGGACGCATCGGTGAACGTGATCGATCCCGAGCCGACCGGCGTGGCCGGCGCCGGGCTTGGAGCGTTGAACCCGGTTCCCTGGCTCGCGAGAATGTTTGCCGGTGAAGGTTCCGTTGGTCCCCTGCGTCGCCAACATCGACAGCCACCATGCCTTCCCGTGCATGTCGTAGGTGTACCAGGTCGCGAATATCTGGTTGCCCTGGTGCGAGAAGTTGACGCCCCATCCGCTTTCGGATTGGCGGGCGAATTCCACCACGAGCCCGCCGTAGTTCGCCGCGTACGCCGCCGCCGCCACCGCCACCACCGCCGCCACCGCCACCGCCGCCACCGCCGCCACCCCCACCTGCGCCCTCGGTGAGGTCACAAGGCCCGGGCAAGGGGGTGATCTTGCATGCGTAAAAGTACTCGGCGATGTCGCCGAAGAGCAGCAGGTAATTCGGCATGGCCCGAATCGAGTCGACGTAGCCCCCTAGGTTGTAAATGCCCAACGCGTAGTCGATCCAAGCGGGATCGCGCGCTGCGCTCATGAGGATCGGGTTGGTAGTCCCCACCGTCGCGTCACCGATGCGCGGGTCGGGCCCGTGGCACTGGTTGCAGCCCAACGTTTTGTATTCCGACGCCCCTTTGTTGGCGCTGCCGGTCGACTGCGCAACTGCCTGGAGCGACCATGCGCAGGCGAGTACGGCGAGGAATGCAACTCCGAGCGAGGCGGAACGTTTCATCGCGGGCCTTCCAACTATCTAGGGCGCCCGTGGGCGCGGGAAACAGCGCGGCCGAAGCGGAGGGCTCTCACGCCTCGACGGGGGTAAATTATTCCAATGTCATGTTATTCCAATGTCATGAAATCGGCAAGAGGGACAACCGGATGGGTGCGCCGGCCGGAGGGTTTTCGAGGCCGCCTTGGGCCGGTCCGGCGCGACCTCGGCCGGCGCCGAGGGGCCATTAGGCAATCCATGGCCGCCGGGATAAAATGGCCATGAGCGCCGATTTGAACCAGCTTGCGGGCGCGCGACGGCCATCCGGCTCAAGGATTCCGTTGCAAATACGGCTAAAGCGGAGAAGGCAGACGGCACCCCCGCTCCCGACCCGATTAGCGCGAAGCTGGTCGGGTTTTTTGTTGTCGACAGAACGCGGGCTTCGCCATGGCATCCTTTTCCTCCACGACCGGCGGCGCGATCCCGGGCGCCTCCACGGGCGCTTCGGTCGGCGCGGTGACGCCGCGCCGCGCCCGCTTCGACGCGCCGCTGCCGCTCGCCTGCGGGGCGAGCCTGCCGTCCTTCGAGCTCGCCTACGAGACCTACGGGACGCTTTCGGCGGCTCGCGACAACGCCGTGCTGGTCTGCCATGCACTCAATGCCTCGCACCACGTGGCGGGCTTCTACGCCGACGATCCGGACAACGTCGGCTGGTGGGACAACATGGTCGGGCCGGGCAAGCCGCTCGACACCGATCGATTCTTCGTCGTCGGCGTCAACAACCTCGGCAGCTGCTTCGGGTCGACCGGGCCGGTCACCCTCAATCCGGCCACCGGAACGTCGTGGGGCGCGCAGTTTCCGCTCGTGACCGTCGAGGACTGGGTCGACGCGCAGGCGCGTCTCGCCGATTACCTGGGCATCGAGCAATGGGCCGCCGTGATGGGCGGGAGCCTCGGCGGGATGCAGGCGCTCGACTGGGCGATCCGCTACCCCGCGCGCCTGCGCCATGCCCTCGTGATCGCCGCGGCGCCGAACCTTTCGGCGCAGAACATCGCCTTCAACGAAGTCGCGCGCCAGGCGATCCTCGCCGACCCTGAGTTCCACGACGGAGATTTCGAGGCGCACGGCACGAAGCCGCGCGGCGGCCTGCGCCTGGCGCGCATGGTGGGCCACATCACCTACCTGTCCGATGAGCAGATGGAGGAGCGCTTCGGCCGCGATCTGCGCGACGGCCTCAAGTTCTCGTTCGCGCCGGAATTCCAGATCGAGTCCTACCTGCGCCACCAGGGTGAGAAATTCGCCGAGTACTACGACGCCAACACCTATCTGCGCATCACCAAGGCGCTCGACTATTTCGATCCCGCGCTGGCGCAGGGGGGCGATCTCGCACGCGCGCTCACGCCGGCGCAATGCAGATTCCTGGTGGTCGCTTTCACGACCGACTGGCGCTTCGCGCCGGCGCGCTCGCGCGAGATCGTGAAGGCGCTGGTCGACGACGCGCGCGACGTGACGTATGCCGAAGTGGTCGCGCCGCACGGCCACGACGCATTCCTGCTCGACGATCCGCAGTATCTCGCGGTCGTCCGCGCGTATTACGAGCGGATTGCGAGCGAGCGGGCGCCGCTTGCGCCGGGGGACGCGAACGCGGCGTCGCGCGAGAAGCCCGTGCGTGCGGCGCCGCATTACGTTCCCTCCGCCGCGGCCGCGGCCGGACGCGCCGATTTTGCGACGATCGCGGGCTGGGTCGGCAAGGGCGCGCGCGTGCTCGACCTCGGTTGCGGCGACGGCAGCCTGCTCGCCTACCTCGCGCGCGAGCGCGGCGTCACCGGATACGGTATCGAGATCGGCAACGCGGGCGTGCTCGCGAGCGTGCAGAACGGCATCAATGTGCT
The DNA here is from genome assembly GCA_963741355.1 of uncultured beta proteobacterium. Taxonomy (GTDB): domain Bacteria; phylum Pseudomonadota; class Gammaproteobacteria; order Burkholderiales; family Casimicrobiaceae; genus CAIWHR01. The sequence goes on along the minus strand of CAVUIG010000030.1, from coordinate 44,699 downwards.
GCAGAGCGACCTCGAGTCCGGACTCGCCGGCTTCGCCGACGCGTCGTTCGATTGCGTGATCCTGTCGCAGACGCTGCAGGCGATGCACCGCACCGAGGCCATCGTCGCCGAAATGCTGCGCGTGGGGCGCGACGCGATCGTGACCTTTCCCAATTTCGGCCACTGGACGCACCGGCTGCAGATCGTCCGGGGGCGCATGCCCGTGTCGACGGCGCTGCCCTACCAGTGGTACGACACGCCCAACATCCACCTCTGCACGGTCGCCGACTTCGACGCGTTCCTCGCCGAGCGCGGCTACGCCGTCGAGAACCGCGTCGTGCTGGCCGGCGGCGCGCCGGTGAACGTGCTGCCGAACCTCCGCGGCGAGCTCGCGATTTATCGGTTTCGGCACGAATGAGCGAGCGGGGCGAAGCCCAGGCCCGAAGGGCGCGTCCGCGAGCGATTGAGGGAGGCCGACACGGGACGTCCGAGTTGAAGGCCGTACGGAGGCCGCATGAGCGACGCCCGCGCGAGCAGGGCGAAGCCAAGGCCCGAAGGGCGCGTCCGCGAGCGATTGAGGGAGGCCGACAACGGGACCGTCCGAGTTGAATCGGCCGTACGGAGGCCGACGAATGGGCGGCGCGATCGCGAGCGCGGCCGACTCCGAGTGCGTCCGGGATGCGCACAACCGTGCGGAGGCCGCGGCGAAGTCCGAAGTTCGATTGAACGATCCAAACACGAATGTGCACCGCCCGTCACGCGGCGCCCGGTAGAATCCGCGCATGACCGATCCGGCAATGCGCGCCGCACCTGCGCAGGAGACCTGGCGCGAGGCGCTCATCAACCGGCGGATGCTGATCTGCGTCTTCACCGGGTTTTCGTCGGGACTTCCGCTTTACCTGCTCATCAACCTGCTGCCGGCGTGGCTGCGCTCCGAGCACGTCGACCTCGTCTCGATCGGCCTGTTCGGGCTGATCCAGCTGCCGTTCACGTGGAAGTTCCTGTGGTCGCCGCTGATGGACCGCTTCGGGCTGCCCATGCTCGGACGGCGGCGCGGATGGATGCTGGTGACGCAATTGCTTCTGCTGGGGTCGATTCCCCTGTTCGGAACGCTGCACCCCGCTTTGGACCTGTGGACGATCGCCTACCTCGCGACCGCGGTGGCGTTCTTCTCGGCGAGCCAGGACATCGTGCTCGATGCCTACCGCCGCGAAATCCTGCCGGATCCGGAGCTCGGTCTCGGCAGCGCAGTGCACGTCAATGCCTATCGGATCTCGAGCCTCATCCCCGGCGCGCTGGCGCTGATCCTCGCCGACCTCCTGCCGTGGTCGAGCGTATTCGCCCTCACCGCGCTGTTCATGCTGCCCGGCATCGCGATGACGCTCGCCGTCGCCGAGCCCGCGATCTCGAGGGCGGCACCGAAGACTTTGCGTGAGGCGGTCACCGAGCCGTTCCGCGAATTCATAACGCGCGCCGGATGGCGGGAAGCGCTGCTGGTGCTGCTGTTCATCTTTCTCTACAAGCTCGGCGACAGCATGGCGACCGCGCTGGCGACGCCGTTCTATCTCGATCTCGGCTTCACCAAGACGGACATCGGCGTGATCGCGAAGAACGCCGGCCTCTGGTCGAGCGTGATCGGCGCGATGCTGGGCGGGCTCTGGATGGTGAAGATCGGGATCAACCGCGGGCTGTGGCTGTTCGGAGCCGTCCAGCTCGTCTCGATCTTCGGGTTTGCGTGGCTCGCGTGGGAGAACCGCGCCGACCGCCTGCTGCTCGCCGGCGTCATCGCGTTCGAGGCGCTCGGTGTCGGCCTCGGCACGGCCGCCTTCGTCGCCTACATCGCGCGGGCCACCGATCCGCGCTATACGGCGACCCAGTTCGCGCTGTTCACGAGCCTCGCGGCGCTGCCGCGCACCGTGGTCAACGCGTCGACCGGATGGATCGTCGAGCAGACCGGGTGGTTCGCGTTCTTCCTGCTCTGCGCCGCCCTGGCGCTGCCCGGGATGGCATTACTCTTGCGTGTGGCTCCCTGGTTTGACCGCACCACCAAGGACGCAACGAGATGAACCACCAAAAGTTCTCCGCGATCGCCCACCGCGATCACGACTATTGCAACCCGATCTCCGCGGCGAAGATCGAGCGGCTGCTCGACCTCCTGCCGCTCGACGAGAACACCCGGGTGCTGGACCTGGGCTGCGGGCGGGCGGAGCTCGCGCTGCGGATCATCGAGCGCTTCGGCTCGAGCGTCGTCGCCGTCGACAATTCCTCGCCGATGCTCGACGCCGCCCGCGAGCGGGCCGAATGGACCGGCGCGCTGCACAAGCTGCATCTCGACGACATCGACATCCGCGAATTCCGGGCCGATCCCGAGACCTTTCACCTCACGGTGATGATGGGGGCGGGCGGCATCGCCGGGGGCATGGCCGGGATCTGCGGCGCGCTCAAGACCTGGACCAAGGGCGGCGGCTACGTGCTGATCGGCGAAGGCTACTGGCGCCAGCGGCCGCATCCGGACTACCTCGCGATGCTGGGCGGGCTCGACACTCAATATCTCGACCATCGCGGCAACGTTCAGGCCGGCGTCGATGCCGGGCTGATCCCGATGCACGCGGCCACCTCGTCGATGGACGAGTGGGACGAGTACGAATGGAAATATTGCCGCGCGATCGAGCGCTACGCCCGGGAGATGCCGGACGACCCCGACGTCCCGGCGATGCTGGAGCGCATCCGCAAATGGCGCGACGCGTACCTGCGCTGGGGCCGCGAAACGCTGGGATTCGCCGTCTACCTCTTCTATCGCCCGAGCCACCAGGTCGGGTGACGCGACGGCGTGACGAGCGCGGGATATTCGGGCACTCCACTGCATCGCAAACTCGGGCTGGCGCCCGGCCACCGCGTGTACGCCGCGGGCGCGCCCGGGCAATCTGGCCGCGCTCCTCGCCGGCGCTCCGCCCGATCTCGCATGGCTGCCGCGACTCGCGGCATTCGACGTCGCGTTGATCTTCGTGACCGAGATACGCGCGCTCGAGCGCGACCTCAAGCGCGTGGTGGGCAAGCTCCCCGACACCGGCGCGATCTGGGTTGCCTGGCCGAAGAAGACGTCCGGCGTGGCGACCGATCTTTCGGAGAACGTCATCCGCGACATCGGGCTCGCCCTCGGCGTCGTCGACGTCAAGGTCTGCGCGATCGACGCGACGTGGTCGGGCCTCAAGTTCGTGCGACGGCGGCGCGACCGGGCTCCCTCGGCGAAATCCTGATTCGCCGCGCGCTCCGGGCGAACCGGCGCGCCGGGGTCAGGCGTCGGAATCGAGCCGGTCCATCGCTTCGGCGATTTCCAGCCATTCGGTCTCGAGCCGGGCGAGCTGCCACGTGACATCGCCCTGCCGGGCAATCCGTTCGGAGAGCGTCGCGCGATTGGCCTCGGTGTACGAATCCTGCTGCGCGAGCCAGTCATCCAGCATCGTCTTCTCGGCCCCGAGCGCCTCCATCGCGGCTTCCACCTCGGCGCGTCGCTCGGCGAGCGGCCGCTTCTTCGCGTAGGCGCGCTGCCGGGCCTCGGCATCGGCGCGTCGCTGCGCCCTGCGGTCGACGCCGGCCTCGCCATCGGCGGCGCGCGGCAATGCCGCGCTCGCGCGTCGCGCCGCGTCGAGCACCCAGTCCCGGTAGTCGTCGAGATCGCCATCGAACGGCGCGATCGCGCCGCCGTCGACGAGCCAGAGCGTGTCGGTCGTCGCGCGCAGCAGATGGCGGTCGTGCGCGACGACCAGGAGCGCGCCGCCGTAGTCCTGCAGTGCTTCGGCGAGCGCTTCGCGCATCTCGATGTCGAGGTGGTTGGTCGGCTCGTCCAGCAGCAGCAGGTTCGGCCGCCGCCGCACGAGGATCGCCAGCGTGAGCCGTGCCTTCTCGCCTCCCGACAGCCGCCCGACCGCGCCGCTCGCCATGTCGCCCCGAAAGTCGAAGCCGCCCAGAAAATCGCGCAGCTCCTGCTCGCGCGCCGCGGGATCCTCCCTGGCGAGATGCCATAGCGGCGATTCGGCGGGCCGCAGCTGCTCGACCTGATGCTGCGCGAAGTAGCCGATCACGAGATTGTTGGCGGCGTAGCGCTTGCCGTCGGCGAGCGGCAGCGTGCCGGCGATCGCTTTCATCAGCGTCGACTTGCCGGCGCCGTTCGGGCCGAGCAGGCCGATGCGATCGCCGCTCATGATGCTGCACTCGAGCGAGGCGAGGATCGGCGCCGCGTCGCCGTAGGCGAGCGTCGCCTGCTCGAGCCGGACGAGCTGGCGCGGCGCGTTGTCCACCGGGGGAAAGGCGAACTCGAACGGGCTGTCGACGTGCGCCGCGGCGATGCGCTCCATCCGCTCCAGCGCCTTGATCCGGCTCTGCGCCTGCTTCGCCTTGGTCGCCTTGGCGCGGAAGCGGTCGACGAACGCCGTGAGGTGGGCGATCTGCCGCTGCTGCTTCACGTACGTCGCCTGCTGCAGCGCGAGCTGCTGCGCGCGCTCCTTCTCGAACTGGGAATAGTTGCCGCTGTAGCTCGTCAGCCGGCGCGAGTCGATGTGCACGATCGTCGTGGCCACGCGATCGAGGAAGTCGCGGTCGTGCGTGATGAGGAGGAGCGTGCCCGGATAACGCGCGAGCCAGTCCTCCAGCCAGAGCACGGCGTCGAGGTCGAGGTGGTTGGTGGGCTCGTCCAGCAACAGCAGGTCGGACCGGCACATCAGCGCCTGCGCGAGATTGAGCCGCATCCGCCAGCCGCCGGAGAAGCTTCCGACCGGATCGTCGTGACACGCGGCGCGAAAGCCGAGCCCCGACAGGAGCGTCGCCGCACGCGCGTGCGCCGAGTAGCCGCCGATGGCCTCGTACCGATGATGCAAGAGCGCGAGCGTTTCGCCTTCGAGGTCCGGGTTGACCGCGGCCGCCGACTCGGCGGCCCGGAGCGCCGCCTCGACCTCGGAGAGCTCACGATCGCCGTTCTGCACGAACGCGATTGCCGGCATGCTGCCCGCAGGTGTCTCCTGCGCGACGTGCGCGACGGTCCATGCCGCGGGCAGCGAAACATCGCCGGCATCCTGATGGAGCCCGCCGAGCAGCAGCGCGAACAGGCTCGACTTGCCGCAGCCGTTGGGGCCGACCAGGCCGACCTTGTGCCCGGCGTGAACCGTGAGATTCGCGCCTTCGAGCAGCCGCTTCGCGCCGCGGGCGAGCGTGAGGTTTGAGATGCGGATCAAGTGAGCAGGGAACTGACGAGGGGAAAGCGTCGCGAGGAGGCCGAGATGCGAGGCGCGAGTCCGCGAGGGACCGGAGTGTACACGCTAGTACATGAGGATCCCGAGCGGGCGAGCAACGACGCAGATCGGACCCGCAGCAGCTTTACACCGTCAGTTCATGGTCGTAGTCGATGATCAAGAGGCGCATGATCGGAGAAGCGCCGGTTCTTGTAGATCGTCGCCGCGCGCGCCTTCGCGGCGATCCCCGGCGTCGCGATCTGGTAATCGATCCGCCATCCGACGTTCTTCGCCCACGACTCGCCGCGATTCGACCACCACGTGTACTGCTCGGGCCGCGGATCGACGCGCCGGAACACGTCGACGAATCCGAGCTCGTCGAACACGTGCGTGAGCCACGCGCGCTCCTCGGGCAGGAACCCCGAATTCTTCTGGTTGCTGCGCCAGTTCTTGAGATCGATCGGCTGGTGCGCGATGTTCCAGTCGCCGCACAGGATGATCTCGCGGCCGCATCCACGCAGTTGCGCGAGGTGAGGAAGAAAGGCTTCGAGAAAGCGGAACTTCGACGCCTGCCGGTGCGGGCCGCTCGAGCCCGACGGCAGATACAGGCTGATGATCGTGAGTCCGGCGAAATGCGCCTCGACGTAGCGCCCCTCGGCGTCGAATTCCGGATGTCCGAATCCCGTGGCGAAGCGGGCGTCGGGCTTGGCGTACAGCGCGACGCCCGCGTAGCCCTTGCGCTCGGCCGGCGCGAACGCGGCGTTGGCCCGGCGCGGCGCGCGCATCGCCCGCGGAATGTCGTCGTGCGCGGCCTTGATCTCCTGCAGGCAGACGACGTCCCATGGCTCGGCGCGCACGAGCCAGCGCGCGAGCCCGCGCCGCTCGGCGGAGCGGATGCCGTTGACGTTGAGGGTGATGACGCGCACAGGGAATTCCGGTCGAGCGGGATGCGTGGGCGGAAGGCGACGACCGGCGAGTTTACACGCGCCCGGGATCGCGTCCGGCCGCTTCCTGCCGCGTATAATCCGGGCCAGTCACAAGAGGCGTCCGTCATGCACGATTTCCGCCGGGAATTCCTGCGTTTCGCCATGGCACGCGGCGTGCTGAAGTTCGGCCAATTCACCACCAAGGCCGGGCGCGAAACTCCATACTTTTTCAATGCAGGATTGTTCGCGGACGGCGACAGCCTCCGCCAGCTCGGCAGGTTCTACGCCGATGCGTGGCAGGCGTCGGGCCTGCCCTGCGACCAGCTGTTCGGACCGGCGTACAAGGGCATCACCCTGGCGGCGGCGATGGCCATTGCGCTTGCCGAAAAAGGGCACAATCTGCCGTTCAGCTACAACCGCAAGGAAGCCAAGGACCACGGCGAAGGCGGGGTCGTCGTGGGCGCTCCGCTCTCGGGCCGGGTGCTGATCGTCGACGACGTGATCACGGACGGCGGCGCCAAGCGCGAGTCGATCGAGTTGATCCGGGCCCACGGCGCGACGCCCGCCGGCGTCGTCATCGGCTTCGACCGGATGGAACGCGGCAAGGGCGCGACGTCGGCGGTGGAAGAGCTGGAACGGGATTTCGGGATCGCGGTCGTGGCGGTCGCCACGCTCGATCATCTCCAGGCGCTGCTTGCGGAAGACGCGGGCTTGGCGGCGGAAGCGGCGAGGGTGGCGGCGTACCGGGAACGGTACGGCGCCGTGCGCGTGGCGGTGGAATAGATTAGCGTTACGGTCGCATGCTTGGGGTCAACCCCGGGTGCGGCCGGGCCGTCGGGTTGCAGGGGACGTCCAAAACCTAATCGAACGGGAGTGGCGATGCGGCGATGCGAGGAGGTCGTGGCGGTCGGCGGAGCCGTGCGCGGGGGCGCGGCGCTCGCGATATTTGCGCTGGCCGCGCTGGTCACGCATGCCGGCAGCACCCACGCGGCGCTCTACAAGTGGGTCGACGAGCACGGTGAGGTCCATTACTCCGACAAGGTCCCGCCGGAGGCCGTCAACAAAGGCAACGTCGAGCTCAACAAGCAGGCGATCCCGATCAAGAAGACCGAGCCGGCGCTCACCCCCGAGCAGTTGAAGGCGAAGGCCGCCGAGGACGAGCGGCAGCGCCAGGCAGCGAAGCAGCAGGAGGAAATCAACCGGCGCGACCGCGCGCTGCTCGCGTCGTACACCAGCGAGAATGAAATCGACCTTGCGCGCGCACGGGCGATGCAGACGATCGACAACGTGCTGCAGTCGACGCAGGCCTACATGGCCCAGCTCGTGAAGCGCAGGGACGGCCTGCTCGCGAAGAAGGCCGCGGCCGCGCGAAAAGGCGCCGGCCAACGTCGAGCGCGAGCTCGAGATGCTGAATGGCGAGATCGAGCGCCAGGGCGATCTCGTGGCGCAGAAGAAGCGCGAAGCCGCGACGGTGACCGCCAAGTACGACAAGGACAAGCAGCGCTGGCACGAGCTCGTCGCCGCGAAGTCAGCCGACGGCCGAGCCCATGACGGTCACGCAGCCGGAAGACTATCCCGGCGCGGGCAAGAAGAAATAGCGCCGCGCGGCGCGCATCGGGAAGGGCGGTCCTCGCATTCGCGGGCCGCCCTTGTCGTTTGTGGCGTCCGGTGCGTCGCTGCCGGCGCGCGACGCCCGACTTTGCGATAATGGCGGGTTTTCCACCCGCACCAGGTCCGAGCGCAACAATGGCCCAATACGTTTACACGATGAACCGCGTGGGCAAGATCGTCCCGCCCAAGCGGCAGATCCTGAAGGACATCTCGCTTTCGTTTTTTCCCGGCGCGAAGATCGGCGTGCTCGGCGTGAACGGCTCCGGCAAGTCGAGCCTGCTGCGCATCATGGCGGGGGTCGACCGCGAGATCGAAGGCGAGGCGGTGCCGATGCCCGGGCTCAAGATCGGCTTCCTGCCGCAGGAGCCGGTGCTCGATCCCGCCCAGTCCGTGCGCGAGGCGGTGCAGGAAGGGATGAGCGATGTCCTCGGCGCGCAGAAGCGCCTCGACGAGGTCTACGCGGCGTACGCCGACGAAGGCGCCGATTTCGACGCGCTCGCCGCCGAGCAGGCGCGCCTCGAGGCGATCATCGCCACCTCCGGCGCAGGCTCCGACGTGCAGATGGAGATCGCCGCCGACGCGCTGCGCCTGCCGCCGTGGGACGCGACCATCGCGACCTTGTCGGGCGGCGAGAAGCGGCGCGTTGCGCTGTGCCGGCTGCTGCTGTCGAAGCCCGACATGCTGCTGCTGGACGAGCCGACCAACCACCTCGACGCCGAGAGTGTGGACTGGCTGGAGCAATTCCTGCAGAAGTTCCCGGGCACCGTCGTCGCCGTCACGCACGACCGCTACTTCCTCGACAACGCGGCGGAGTGGATCCTCGAGCTCGATCGCGGCTCCGGCATTCCGTGGAAAGGCAACTACAGCTCGTGGCTGGAGCAGAAGGAGCAGCGCCTGGAGATCGAGGGCAAGCAGGAGGCCGCGCGCATCAAGGCGATGAAGCAGGAGCTCGAGTGGGTCCGGCAGAATCCCAAGGGCCGGCAGGCGAAGAGCAAGGCGCGCATCTCGCGCTTCAACGAGCTCGCGTCCTACGAGCACCAGCAGCGCAACGAGACCTCGGAGATCTTCATCCCGGTCGCCGAGCGGCTCGGCAACGAGGTGATCGAGTTCAAGGGCGTGTCGAAGGGCTACGGCGACCGGCTGCTGATCGACGATCTGTCGTTCAAGGTCCCGCCTGGCGCGATCGTCGGCGTGATCGGCCCCAACGGCGCGGGAAAGACGACGCTGTTCAAGCTCATCACCGGCAAGGAGAAGCCCGAGTCGGGCGAGGTCGTCATCGGGCACACGGCGCAGATCGCCGTGGTCGACCAGACGCGCGAGGCGCTGCCGAACGACAAGACCGCGTGGGAAGCGATTTCCAACGGGCAGGACATCCTCACCGTGGGCCGGTTCGAGATGCCGTCGCGCGCCTACCTCGGCCGCTTCAACTTCAAGGGGCCGGACCAGCAGAAGAACGTGGGCGCAGCTGTCAGGCGGCGAGCGCGGCCGGCTGCACCTCGCGGCGACGCTGCTCAAGGGCGGCAACGTGCTGCTGCTCGACGAGCCCTCGAACGATCTCGACGTCGAGACGCTGCGCGCGCTGGAGGAGGCGTTGCTCGAGTTCGCGGGCAGCGTGCTCGTGATCTCGCACGACCGCTGGTTCCTCGACCGGATCGCGACGCACATCCTCTCCGCCGAGGACGACTCCAAGTGGGTGTTCTTCCCCGGCAACTATCACGAGTACGAGGAAGACAAGAAGAAGCGGCTGGGCGAGGAAGGCGCGCGCCCGCACCGCCCGCGCTACAAGCCGCTGATGCACTAGCGGACATGAACGAGCCCGCGCGTCAGCCTTTCGGCGCGGCGACCTGCTCGCGCGCCTTGTCGCGTGCTTCCTGCGCCTCGACCAGGAGCTTGTAGCCGACGTAGTACTTGTAGATGTTGCGGACGTAGGTCGTCGTCTCGGTCCCGATCTTCTCGCTCACGATGACCTCGACGTTGTTGAACCACTTGTCGGGGTCGAGCCCGCGCTTCGCAGCCTCGGCGCGCGCCTTCGCGATGTTGCCGGGGCCCGCGTTGTAGCTCGCAAACGCAAATAGAGGCCGGTTGCCCTCGCTGAATTTCGCGTCGGGGAAGTATCGGGTCATGAGCTGGTCCATGTACTTCGCGCCGGCGTGAATGTTGGGTTCGACGACCGTGATGTCGCCGACTTTCAGCTCCGCGCCCGTGGCCGGCATGATCTGCATGACGCCGATCGCCCCGACGGGACTCCGCTTCGACTGGTCGAGCGTCGATTCCTGGTAGCCCTGCGCGGCGAGCATCAGCGGATCGAAGCCGTACTTTGCGCCGTAGCGCTCGAAAAGGACGAGGGTCTCGCGAAACCGCTTCCACTCGGACGTGCCCGACGGATCCTTGAGCCCCTTCACGCGCTTCATCGACTGGGCGAGGCGATACGCGATCACGCCCTGCTTCTTCGCCCAGCTGACGTAGAAGTCCTTGAGCTCCGCCGCGAGCTTCGGGCTCCCCTTCCGGATCACCCAGCCGGTACGGCCGTCCTCGCGCAACGCGACGGTGTCGTTGACCTTGAGCTTCGGCAGTGCCTGCGCCCACATTCGCGCGTTCCAGTCGTCGACGACAATCGCCTCGAACAAGCCCGCGTTCACCATTTCCATCATGTCCTCGTCCTCGAGCGCGTCCGGCACGAAAACGAACTTGACCTTGGCCTTCCCCTCCTTGCGGAACCGGTCGTTCAGCGCCGTAAGGCTCTCGTAATACGATGACGTGCGGCTTACGTGTACGGTCCTGCCGCCGAGGTCGTCCACCGTGGCGAGCGGTTGCGCCGCGGGACCGGTGATGACGATCTCGCGGACGTCGGGGCGGTCCTGCGGGGCGACCATGTCGACGGTCTTCAAGCGCTCCTCGGTCACCGTCAGGTTGCCGAGCGCGATATCGGCGAGGCCGCCGGCGACGTCCGACAGCAGCTTGTCGCGCGTTGCCGGATAGAGGTAGACCGTCAGCGGGCGCTTGCCGAGCTGCTTCGCGTATTTCTGGTTGATCCAGCGCTCGAAATCCCGCGCGAGCTCCGCGGACAGCCCGCGCTCGCGGCCCTTGTCGTTGTAGTAGAGCGACCGGCTGTACGGCGCGGCGACGCGAATCATCCGCCGCTCGAGCATCCGGTCGAAATCCCCGGTCCAGGGCTTGTTCGCGATTTGCAGCCGCCGCTCCGCCGGTGTCCTTGCGCCCGCGGCATCGAGCGATTTCGACAGCTCGCTGCGCGGGGCGGAAGGGGTCTGCTGAGCGGGCGCAGCGCCCGTCGTGAGCAGCAGGGCGACGGCGGCCAGCCAAGGGACGATAGCGGTGCGCATGACGCACTCCGCGCGGAGAGGGGCCCCCATGTTACCGCAGACCACGACGTTCTGAGGTGGCGCCGCCCCCGGCGTCACGCGCCGAGCTTCTGCCTCAGGATCGCATTGACCTGCGCCGGATTGGCCTTGCCCTTCGACGCCGCCATCGCCTTGCCGACGAGCGAGTTGAACGCCTTTTCGCTGCCGGCGCGGAACTCGGCGACGATCGCGGGATTCGCGGCGAGCACGTCGTCGACGAGCCGCTCGATGGCGGAGGCGTCGGAGATTTGCGTCAGGCCTTTCTTCGCGATGATCGTGTCCGGCATCGCCTTCGCCCGCCCACATCGCGTCGAAGACCTCCTTCGCGATCTTGCCGGAAATCGTGTTGTCCCGGATTCGCGCGAGCAGCGCGGCGAGCTGCGCCGCGGACACCGGCGAGCGCGCGACGTCGATCTCGGCCTTGTTGAGCGCCGCCGACACTTCCCCCTGCACCCAGTTCGACACGAGCTTGGCCGCGCCCGCGTCGCCGCCGGGAAGCGCCGCGACCGCGGCTTCGAAATACGCGGCCAGCGCGCGGCTTCCGGTGAGCGTCGCCGCGTCGTAGGCGGGCAGGCCGTACTGCGTCTCGAACCGACGCTTCATCGCCTCGGGGAGCTCCGGCAGCTCCGCCTTCACGCGCTCGATCCACTCCTGCGCGATCACGAGCGGCGGCAGGTCGGGGTCGGGGAAGTAGCGATAGTCCTGCGCGTCTTCCTTGCTGCGCATCGACCGCGTCTCGCCGCGGTCAGGATCGTAGAGCCGCGTTTCCTGCACGACGGTGCCGCCGTCCTCGATCAGCTCGACCTGCCGGCGCACCTCGAACTCGATGGCTTCGTGCATGAAGCGGAAGCTGTTGAGGTTCTTGATCTCGGTGCGCGTGCCGAGCTTCTCCGTGCCGGCCGGCCGCACCGAGACATTGGCGTCGCAGCGGAAGCTCCCTTCCTGCATGTTGCCGTCGCAGATGCCGATCCACTGGACGAGCGCGTGCAGCGTCTTCGCGTAAGCAGATTGCTTCCTCGGCGCTGCGAAGGTCGGGCTCGGAGACGATCTCGAGCAGCGGCGTGCCGGCGCGATTGAGGTCGATCCCGGTCATGCCGTGGAAGTCCTCGTGCAGGCTCTTGCCGGCGTCTTCCTCCAGATGGGCGCGGGTGAGCCGCACGGTTTTCTCCGCGTCCTTCGTGCGGATCGTCAGTGCACCGCCCTGCACGACGGGAATCTCGTACTGCGAGATCTGGTAGCCCTTCGGAAGATCCGGGTAGAAGTAATTCTTGCGGGCGAACACGCTGCGCCGGTTGATCGTCCCGCCGACGGCAAGCCCGAAGCGGATCGCGCGCTCGACCGCGCCCTTGTTCAGCACCGGCAGCACGCCGGGCAGCGCGATGTCGACCGCGGATGCGTGGGTATTCGGCGCGGCGCCGAATGCGGTGGAGGCGCCCGAGAAGATCTTCGCCGCCGTGGAGAGCTGCGCGTGCGTCTCGAGTCCGATGACGACTTCCCACTTCGCCATCACGCGTTCCCTTTGCCGCCGGCCATGGCGGAGCACGCGCCCCGCCCTCGGGGGGCAGCGAGCCTGCTTTTCCCGCGAGCGTGGGGGCCATGAGCGCCGCAGGGCCGCCCCAAGGCGCTCATCTCGCCCCCTCGGGGGGCAGCGAGCCTGCTTTTCCCGCGAGCGTGGGGGCCCTTTGATGCCAGTCGGTCGCCTGCTGGAACCGGTGCGCGACGTCGAGGATCTGCGCCTCGGCGAAATAGTTGCCCTGGATCTGCAGTCCGATCGGCAGGCCGTTGCGGTCGAAGCCGCAGGGAATCGAGATCGCCGGCGCGCCGGTCAGGTTCGCGGCGACGGTGAAGATGTCGTTGAGATACATCTGCACCGGGTCGTCGGTCTTGGCGCCGAAGCTGAACGCCGCCGACGGCGCGGTCGGGCCGACGATCACGTCGCAGCGCTCGTAGGCGTGGCGGAAGCCGTCGGCGATGAGCCGTCGCACCTGCTGCGCCTTCAGGTAATACGCGTCGTAGTAGCCGTGCGACAGCACGTAGGTCCCGACGAGGATCCGCCGCTTCACCTCGGCGCCGAAGCCCTCCGCGCGCGACTTCCGGTACATGTCGAGGAGGTCGGTGTACTTTTCGGCGCGATGGCCGTAGCGCACGCCGTCGAAACGCGACAGGTTCGACGACGCCTCGGCGGGCGCGATCACGTAGTAGACGGGAACCGACAGGTTGACGTTCGGCAGCGTCACCTCGACCGTCGAAGCGCCCAGCGCGCGGAGTTCGGCGAGCGCGGCGTCCATCGCCGCGGCGACCCCCGCGTCGTTGCCCGCGCCGAAGTATTCGCTTGGCAGGCCGACGCGCAATCCCGCGAGCGGCTTGGCTCCGGCGTCCGCGCGAAGAAGGCGCGTGTAGTCCTCGCCGGGCCGGTCGAGCGAGGTCGAGTCGCGAGCGTCGTGGCCGGCCATCGCGTTCAGCAGCAGCGCGCAATCCTCGGCGGTCTGCGCGAACGGGCCGGCCTGGTCGAGGCTCGACGCGAACGCGATGAGGCCGTAGCGCGAGCAGACGCCGTAGGTCGGCTTCAGACCGCAGATGCCGGTCAGCGCCGCGGGCTGGCGGATCGACCCGCCGGTGTCGGTGCCGGTCGCCGCGGGGACGAGGCGTGCCGCGACCGCCGCCGCGGAGCCGCCCGAGCTGCCTCCCGGAACGTAATCGAGGTTCCACGGGTTCTTCACCGGGCCGAAGTACGACGTCTCGTTCGACGAGCCCATCGCGTACTCGTCCATGTTGGTCTTGCCGACGAGCACGGTGCCGGCGCGCTTCAGCCCGTCGACGACGAAGGCGTCGTAGGGCGCGGTGAAGTTCGCGAGCATCCGCGAGCCGCAGGTCGTCCTGATCCCGGCGGTCATCAGCACGTCCTTGTGCGCGACCGGGATCCCGGTGAGCGGATCGGCGGCGCCCGACGCGATCCGCGCATCCGCCGCCTGCGCGGCGGCGCGCGCGCCCTCGGCGTCGACCGTGATGAACGCGTTCAACGCCGGGCCGAGCGTCGCGATGCGGCCGAGGACGTCCTCCGTGAGCTCGACGGCGGACAGGCGCCGGGCGCGGAGCGCCTGCGACAGTTGGGCGATGGTGCCGGGAATCATGGGGTTGCGCGGTCAGCGGATCACGTTGCGGGCGGTAGCGTGTGCGGGGGCGAGAGGTCCCGCAGGTCCATCGGGGCCCCCGAGGCCATCGCTATTCGATCACCTTCGGCACGAGGTAGAGGCCGTCCTCGACGGCCGGCGCGAGGCGCTGGAACAGCTCGTGCTGGTCGGTCTCGGACACGACGTCCGGACGCAGCGGCAGCATGAGGTCCTGGGCGTGCGCCATCGGCACGACGCCCTTCGTGTCGACGGCGTTGAGCTCGTTGATCATCGCGAAGATCGCGTCGAGCTTGACGCGCACCTCGGCCGCCTGTCCGGCGTCGATCTCGATGCGGGCCAGATGGGCGATGCGCAGGACGTCGTCGATGGAGATCGTCATGGGATCGGCGGGTCGCGGGACGGGAGGCGCGGGTCGGTCCGGAGCTAAGGCGGGCGCGACGCGCGCCACCTCGGGCGCGCCGGATTTCCACGCAAATTCAGTGCAGTGGCAGAGCGCGTTAGAGTATCATATCGTCATATTTTGAGCAGGCACCGCGACTCTCGCGCGGTGCTGATTCCAACTCTCCGGAGCCGCCCGACGCGATTTTTCGGCGCTCCACGAATTTTCGGACCATTGTCTTCATGTTCCAGCTTTTCAAAGGCTACTTCTCCAGCGACCTCGCAATCGACCTCGGCACCGCCAACACGCTGATCTACGTGCGCGGAAAAGGCATCGTGCTGAACGAGCCGTCGGTCGTCGCGATTCGCCAGGACGGCGGGCCGAACGGCAAGAAGGTGATCCAGGAAGTCGGCCTCGCGGCGAAGCAGATGCTGGGCCGCACGCCGGGCAACATCACGGCGATCCGGCCGATGAAGGACGGCGTCATCGCCGACTTCACCGTCACCGAGCAGATGCTGAAGCAGTTCATCAAGAAGGTCCTCGACTCGCGCCTGTTCTCGCCGTCCCCCCGCATCATCATCTGCGTTCCGTGCGGCTCGACCCAGGTCGAGCGGCGCGCGATCCGCGAATCCGCGCTCGGCGCGGGCGCGTCGAAGGTCTACCTCATCGAGGAGCCGATGGCGGCCGCGATCGGCGCGGACCTCCCGATCTCGGACGCGACCGGCTCGATGGTCGTCGACATCGGCGGCGGCACAACGGAAGTCGGCGTGATCTCGCTGGGCGGGATGGTCTATTCCGGCAGCGTGCGCGTCGGCGGCGACAAGTTCGACGAGGCGATCGTCAACTACATCCGGCGCAACTACGGGATGCTGATCGGCGAGACCACCGCCGAGACGATCAAGAAGACCATCGGCTCCGCGTTCCCCGGCTCCGAGGTGAAGGAGATGGAAGTGAAGGGGCGCAACCTCGCCGAGGGCATTCCGCGCAGCTTCACCGTGTCGTCGAACGAGATCCTGGAGGCGTTGACCGATCCGCTCAACAGCATCGTGTCGGCCGTGAAGAGCGCCCTCGAGCGCACGCCGCCCGAGCTTGGCGCCGACATCGCGGAGCGCGGGATGGTGCTGACCGGCGGCGGGGCGCTGCTGCGCGACGTCGACCGCCTGCTGATGGAAGAGACGGGCCTTCCGGTGATCGTCGCCGACGATCCGCTGACGTGCGTCGTGCGCGGCTGCGGCAAGGCGCTCGAGAACATGGACAAGCTCGTCACGATCTTCACGTCGGACTGAGTCCGTCCAAGACGCCCGGCGGAGGACTCCGTCGGGCGGCGATCGTGCAGACACCTCTCAGAGTTCGACCGTTGCGCGAGTTCCTTGGGCCCCGCACCGCTTGACGCGTGACGCCCGAGGCCTGACGCTGCCCTGATGCATCACATTCCCGCCGAGCCGCCCGCGTTCTTCCATCGCGGGCCGTCGCCGCTGACGCGGCTCGCCTTCCTCGGCGTGCTCTCGATCGCGCTCCTGTTCCTCGACACGCGCTATCGCTACCTCGAGAACGTTCGCCATGTCGCGGCGGTCGTCATCTATCCGCTGCAGCGCGCCGCGCAGTGGCCGGGCGACGCCATGGCGTGGGTGGGCCGGTACTTCGCGGCGCAGCACGCGCTGATCGAGGAGAACGCGCTGCTCAAGCGGCGCGTCGTCGAGGAATCGGCGCTCGCGCAGCGCGTCCCGAGCGTCGAGCGCGACAACGCGACGCTGCGCAGCCTGCTCGCGGTGCGCGACCGCTACACGAGCGCGGCCATCGGCGTCGAAGTCCTCTACTACGGGCGCGATCCGTTCACGCAGAAGGTGTTCGTCGGCAAGGGGTCCGGCGACGACATCGCGCCGGGACGCGCGGTGGTCGACGCGCAGGGCGTGGTCGGTCAGGTCACGCGCGTGTTCCCTGGAATGTCGGAAGTCACGCTCGTCACCGACAAGGATCACGCGGTTCCGGTGAAGGTCGAGCGCAGCGGCGTTCGCTCGGTGATGTTCGGCGCAGGCGCCGGGCATCCGCCGGAGCTCCGCTTCATGGCCCCCAACGCCGACATCGTGGTCGGCGACATGCTCGTGACCTCCGGCATCGACGGCACCTATCCGCCCGGATTGCCGGTGGCGCAGGTGGCGACGCTCGAGCGCGAGACCGGCCAGATGTTCGCGCGGATCACCGCAAAGCCGCTCGCCGGCGTCGATCGCAGCGAGTGGCTCCTGGTGCTGGCACCGTCGACCGCGCTTCCAGCGCGACCGGAAGAGCCCGCCGATCCCGATGCGGCGAAAAAATCGGGCAAGGGCCGCAGGAGGGGCAACTGATGGTCCTGCCCAACATGTCATCGCTTGTCTCCGGCGCGGCCGGAGGAAATCCTGCTGCCGGCGCGGCCATGGTTCATCCTCGTCACGCTTCTCGCCGGTCTGCTCGCCAACCTCGTGCCGCTCTCTGGCGTTGCGCTCGCGCTTCGGCCTGACTTTCTCGCCCTCGTCCTGCTCTATTGGTGCATCCAGGCGCCGCGCTACGTTGGTGTCGGCATCGCCTGGTGCGTGGGAATCCTGATGGACGTCGGCGACGGAACGCTGCTGGGCCAGCACGCCTTCGCCTACGCGTTCCTCGCCTACGCGGCCGAGTACTTCCGCCGCCGCGTGCTCCGGTTTCCGCTGTGGCAGCAGGCGGCGCAGGTCGCCGTGCTGCTGTTCCTGTGCGCGGCGCTCGTGCTCCTCATCCGGTTCGTCGGCGGCGCGCCGCTGCCTCAGCTCACCTACGCGGCGCCGCCGTTCGTCGGCGCGCTGCTGTGGCCCGTGATCTCGGTCGTGCTGCAGTGGCCGCAGCGTCCGCGGCGCTCGTCCGAGCTCTGAAGAGACGCGATCCTCCCGAGCTGATGGCGCGACGACTCCTCTTCGGTGGCAAGGGACGCGGACGCGATTCCCGCAGCGGATTCGGCTCGAACGAGCTGCGCAATCCCGAGCGCGAGCTGTTCCTCTTCCGGCGCCGCCTGGGCGTGGCCGGAGTGCTCGTGCTGGCGGCGTTCGCCGCGCTGTTCGCGCGCTTCTTCTACCTGCAGGTCGTGCAGCACCGCCACTTCCAGACCCTCGCCGAGACCAATCGCATCGCGATCGTGCCGATCGTGCCGAATCGGGGCGTCATCACCGACCGCAACGGCGTCGTGCTGGCGCAGAGCTACTCGGCGTACACGCTCGAGATCCAGCCGGCGCGCGTCAAGGATCTCGACGCGACGATCGACGCGCTGGCCGAGATCGTCGACGTGCAGCCGCGCGACCGCAAGCGCTTCCGCAAGCTGCTCGAGGAATCCAAGAATTTCGAGAGCCTGCCGCTGCGCACGCGCCTGTCCGACGAGGAGGTCGCGCGTTTTGCCGTGAACCGCTACCGGTTTCCGGGCGTCGAGATCAAGGCGCGGCTGTTCCGGCAATATCCTTTCGGTGCGGTCGCGTCGCACGTGCTGGGGTACATCGGCCGCATCAACGATCAGGATCTCGGCCGTATCGAGCAGTGGGACAGCACCGCCAATTACAAAGGCTCCGATTACATCGGCAAGCTTGGGCTGGAGTCGTCCTACGAGCGCGACCTGCACGGCAAGACCGGCTTCGAGGAGGTCGAAGTCGACGCCGGCGGGCGCGCCGTGCGCACGCTGTCGCGCACGCCGCCCGGCTCCGGCGACAACCTCAAGCTGTCGCTCGACATCAAGCTGCAGGAAATCGCCGAGAAGGCGTTCGGCGAGCGCCGCGGAGCGCTGGTCGCGATCGAGCCCGCGACCGGCGACGTGCTCGCGTTCGTTTCCCGCCCGGGCTTCGACCCGAACCTGTTCGTCGACGGCATCGATTCCGCCAGCTGGCAGGACTTGAACGAATCGCCGGACAAGCCGCTCATCAACCGGGCGCTGCGCGGCACCTACGCGCCCGGCTCGACGATCAAGCCGTTCCTCGCGCTGGCGGCGCTGACCAACGGCAAGCGCACGCCGCAGCAGACGATCTTCGATCCCGGCTTCTTCCAGATTCCCGGGCAGGCGCACCGCTTTCGCGACGACAAGCCGGGCGGGCACGGCACGGTCGACATGTACAAGTCGATCGTCGCGTCGTGCGACACCTATTACTACATGCTCGCCAACGACACCGAGATCGACGACACGGCGCGCTTTCTCAGCCGGCTCGGTTTCGGCGCGACGACCGGCATCGACATCGAGGGCGAGGTCACCGGAGTGCTGCCGTCGCGGGCGTGGAAGCGGCAGCGTTTCCGCGGCGAGCAGCAGAAATGGTATCTCGGCGATTCGATTTCGGCCGGCATCGGCCAGGGCTACAACGCGTTCACGCCGATGCAGCTCGCGCACGCGATCGCGATGATCGCCAACGACGGCGTCGGCCATGTGCCGCACCTCGTGATGAGCGTGCAGAGCCTGAAGTCCGGCGAGCTGCGCGAGGTCCCGCGCGCGCCGCCGACACAGCTCGACGTGAAGCCCGAGTACCTCGCCGTCGTGAAGGCCGCGCTCGCCGGCGTGCCCAAGGAAGGCACCTCCGCGGCGGCATTCGTCAATGCGCCGTACGCGAGCGCCGGCAAGACGGGCACCGCGCAGGTGTACTCGCTCAAGGGCGAGAAGTACACCGAGCACAAGGTCGACGAGCGGCTGCGCGACCACGCGTGGTATATCGCCTACGCGCCGGTCGACAAGCCGCGCATCGCCGTCGCGGTGCTGGTCGAGAACGGCGGCTTCGGCGCGCAGGCCGCCGCGCCGATCGCGCGCCAGGTGTTCGACTACTATCTGACCGGCCAGACGCGCGGCGCACCGGCGCTGCCCGTTCCGGCCAAGGAAAGCGAAGACGAGAGCGACTGATGCTTGGCTTCCTCACGCGCATGTGGGAGGCGCTGACGCGGCGCGTCGACAGCTTCCTGTTCGGCGTCGCGATGGCGCTCGCGGGCGTCGGGCTCGTCACGCTGTTCTCGGCAACCGACCAGAGCGTCACGCGGCTCGTGAGCCAGGCGGCGAGCCTCGGCCTCGCGCTCGTGCTGATGTGGATCGTCGCGAACATTCCGCCGCAGACGATCTCCCGCGCGGCGGTGCCGCTCTACGCGCTGGCGATCGTGATGCTGATCGGTGTCGCGCTGTTCGGCACGACGGTCAATGGCTCGCGCCGGTGGTTGAACCTCGGCCTCGCCCGCTTCCAGCCGTCCGAGCTCATGAAGATTGCGTTGCCGCTGCTGCTCGCGTGGTACTTCCAGAAATTCGAGGGCCGCATCGGCTGGAAGGATTTCGTGCTGGCCGCGGCGCTGATCGCCGCGCCGGTGTGGCTCATCAAGCGCCAGCCCGACCTCGGCACGGCGATCCTCATCGGCGCGTCGGGGTTCTACGTGCTCTATCTGGCGGGCCTGTCCTGGAAGATCATTGTCGGCCTGGTGGCGCTTGGCGCGGGCGCGGCGCCGCTCATCTGGCCGTATCTGCGCGACTACCAGCGCGAGCGCATCCTGACGTTCATCGACCCGTCGCGCGATCCGCTCGGCGCCGGCTACCACTCGACGCAAGCGTCGATCGCGCTGGGCTCGGGCGGCGTGGTCGGCAAGGGGTGGCTGAACGGCACGCAGGCGCACCTCGACTTCCTGCCGGAGCGGCACACCGATTTCATCTTCGCGGTGTTCGGCGAGGAATTCGGCCTGATCGGCGCGGCGGTGCTGCTCGTCCTCTATCTGCTGCTGATCGGGCGCGGCATCATGATCACGGCCAATGCGTCGACGATGTTCGCGCGGCTCATGGCGGGCGCCGTGACGCTGATGTTCTTCACGTCGGCGTTCGTCAACATGGCGATGGTGAGCGGCGTGCTGCCGGTGGTGGGCGTCCCGCTGCCGCTGGTGTCGTACGGCGGCACCGCGCTGATCTCGCTCTACATCGGTCTCGGGATCCTGATGAGCGTGCAGGCGCACCGCAAGCTCGTCAGCACCTGAAGGCGGAGGCACGGGCCGCGGCCCGCCGGCGGAGAGTGTCAGTCCGCGGCGAGCGCGGCGACGGCGCCGAACACCGGCGCGTCGAGCCCCGCGTCGGAGCGTCCGCGCGGCTCGTGGCGGCGGATGTAATCGTGGATCATCTCGAGCGCCGTGCGATCCGAAGGCGGAAGCTCGGCCTTGCTCACGCCGAGCGGCGTCGTGCGCTTGCCCCAGCGGATCAGGTGCGAGCAATACGTGAGGCCGCCGCCGAAGGCCGGCGTCAGCACCAGCGAGCCCGCCTTGATCCGCCCTTCGTCGAGCGCTTCGAACATCGCGACGGGCACCGTCGCCGACGACATGTTGCCGTAGCGTTGCACGGTGACGTAGACACGCTCCATCGGCGCGCCGAGGCGCCGCGCGACCATCTCGATGATGCGCAGGTTCGCCTGGTGCGGAACGACGAGATCGATGTCGGCGACGGTCTTGCCCGCTTTCTTCAGCACGTCGCGCGCGGAATGGCTCATGCCGACGACCGCGCGCTTGAAGATTTCCTGACCGTCGAAATCCCACTTGGTGTCGCCGTAGATCACGTTGCGGTTCGCGTAGAGCAGGCCCGTGCCGCGAATGCGCAGCGTCTCGCGCGCATCGGCGTAGCAGCCGAGCTTCTCGGCAAGGAGTCCCTCGGGCTCGTCCGAACGCTCGAGCACGACCGCCGCGGCGCCGTCGCCGAAGAGCACGGCGACGCCACGGTTGTTCCAGTCCATCAGCGGCGTGATCACTTCGACGCCTACGACGATCGCGTTGCGGACGACGCCGGTGCGGATCATCGCGGTGGCGGTCGACAGCGAGTAGAGAAAGCTCGTGCAGGCGGTGTTGACGTCCATCGCGGCGGCGTCCCACGCGCCCAGCTTCTGCTGCAGGCCCGAGGCGGAATTGGGAATCTGCTCGTCGTTGGAGCAGCAGCCGTAGACGATGAGGTCGACGTCCTTCGCCGCGAGTCCCGCGCAGGCGAGCGCGCGCTCCGCGGCGACGTGCGCGAGCGTAAGGCCGCTGACGTGCGACATGCGCCGCTCCCTGACGCCGGTGCGGCTCAATATCCACTCGTCGTTCGTGTCGAGGAACGTGGCGAGATCGGCATTGGTCAGCACGGTCGGCGGCATGCACGTGCCCCAACCGGTAATCGCGGCGTAAGTCATGGCAGTCGTCGCAGGCAATTGGAGAGGATCAGCGCGCGGCGCACGCCGTCGCGGGACGGGCGCGGGCAATCCGGGCGCGCGCGGACGGCAATTCCCGTCACTTCCGGGACTTGGACTTCGACGCGCCCTTCGGGGCGGCGGCGCTCTTGTCGTCGTCCTTCGAATAGTCGCCGATCACGCTTTTCAACGGACAGACGCTGAAGGCCGGGCATTTCTTGCATCCGACGGCGATGGCGATGGGGCAGAGGGTCATGGGGATTCTCCGGAGGGTGGCCCCGGCGTGGGCGGCGGGGCCCGCGGGCGCACGAGCGGTGCGAAGGGGATGGCGTTCAATCCGGCATTGTCCTCCAAATCCCCGTCAGGCCGGAAGTTTTCGGGGGGCGGGCGCAGCCGCGCGCACCTGCGCCGGTGACCGGCCCGGGGCGCTCGCGGCATCCCGGCGCCACGACGGAATCATCGGGCCGATGTCGATTCGTGGGCCTGCAACACACGCCAACCCGCCGACCCCCGGACCGCCACGAACGAAAGCGCGTATTCGCCCGCGCGTTCTTCGCCGTCTTTCAGCGTGCGTTGCGAGCGTCCGAGTCCGGTGACGACGGCGACCCCTTCGGCGGGAAAGGCGATTCGCTCGATCGCCGTGCGGAAGGAAACCCTGGCGACGTTCGCCCACGCGGCGACATTGAATGCGCGCAATTCGGCGCGCGAGACGCGCACGGTGCCGTTGAACGAGAACGCAAAATCGGGGCCGTCGACGAAATACGAGAGGAATCGGTCGACGTCGAGCGCCGAGGCCGCGGCGTCGAGATCGTCGAGCAGCGCCGAGACGGCGGCGCGATCGTCGATCATCGCGTCCCCGCGAATAGGAGGGATGCGGTGCGCGCTCAGCGCTTGCGCTCGAGCAATGCCTTGAGATCCGCGAACGGCCGGTGCGTCGCCGGAGTCTCCGGCGGATCGCCGCCCGCATCTCCGGTTTCCGCGGAGTGCTCGAGCTCGCGCGAATGCTCGTTGTCGTGACAGTAGACGCAAAGGAGCTCCCAGTTGCTGCCGTCGGGTGGGTTGTTGCCGTGATTGTGATCGCGGTGGTGCACGGTGAGCTGATGCACGGTGCTGCGGTCGAACGTCCGCGCGCACCGGCCGCAGACCCATGGGTAGATCTTGAGGGCACGCTCGCGATAGCCCTGCTCGCGCGCTTCGCGTGCGCGGCGCGCGTCGGCGACGACCCGGTCGAGTCGCGCGGTGTCGGGTGTTCCGGGCTTCGAGGGCATCGGGTTTCCTTAGCGCCGTCAGGTCGGCCGCTCGAGCGGCCGGCGCCCATCGTCGATTGCAGCGCAACGGCGTCCCATCGTCAAGCACCGCGCCCCAGGCCGTCAGTCCACGCGACCGACGACCACCATCGGCAGCGCCGCGCGCTCGACGAATCCCATCCGCCGGTACAGCGACCGCGCGCGGCCGTTCTCGCTGTCCACGTGCAGGAACGGCGTCATCCCCTGGGCGTGGATCGCGTTGACGATGCGCGCGACGAGGATGCGCGCGAGCCCCCGGCCCGCGAATTCCGGGTGGGTGCAGACGCCGCTCACTTCGCGGTACCCGTCGAGCAGGAAGCGCGTCCCGGCCATCGCGATCAGCCGTCGCTCCGAACGGATGCCGAGAAACGTCCCCAGCGTGTGCGTTCGCGCGCGGAACGGGCCGGGCTTGGTGAGCTCGGTCAGCGCGAGCATCGCATCGGCGTCCGCATCGGAGAGCGCGATGACCGGCGCGTCATCGGGCGTGTCGTCGACCGCCCTGGGCAGATCATTTGCATCAGCACGGCGCGCTCGCGCACCGCTATCGGAGCTGGCAGCGCGGACGGCTCGCGCTCGAGATCGTCGGCCGCGAGGTAGAGAATGCCGCCGGGAGGAATGAGCCCGGCGAGCTCGGACCATGCATCCGTGCCGCCGCGCGCCAGCGCGCCGATCGGGTCGATGTCCTCCGGATAGCGTCGGGCGAGCGCGCCGCCCTGCGCAAGATGCGCATGTCCGGTCGTGAGCGCGGACCAGACCGGATTGTCGAGCGGATGCGGCTTCATCGCGCCGAGTTTGCCACGAGCGCGGACGTCGGGCGGCGCCGATGCAGGATCGCGCACGGCCCGATCGAGCGGCTATCGCGCGAGCGCATTGCGCTTCGCGACATCGATGTCGAGGTATTTCCAGTAGGTGTTGAAGAGCGGCGGCGAATATCCCTGCAGCCACGGCTGGACGTAATCGTTCTCCAGCCGGAACAGCGCGGAAAGGATCGGCTGGTAGGCGAGCGCGATCTCGCCCATCTTGCGCGCGAGGGCGATCTGCTCGTCCGTGCGCTCGCTGCGCAGGAAATCCTCCATCAGCGCGTCGTATGCCGGAAGCGCGAAACGCGAGATGTTGGTCGTCCGCGGCGCCTTGCTGTAGAGCTGGAACAGCTCCAGGTACCCGGACGGCTTGCCGCCGAATCCGACGAAGCACACCTGGAATTTTTCGGACTCGATTTCCTTGACCATGTCCTGGAACGGCGTCACGTGAAAATCCAGCCGGATCCCGATGGCGCGCATGTCCTTTTTCCAAAGGGTCGAAATTTCGCGCGAGACCGGGCTGGATCGCAGTGAGAGCGTCAACGTCAGCGGCGTGCCGTCGGAGCGCAGGCGAAATCCTTCGGCATCGCGCTTCGCAGTAGCCGAACCGGTCGAGCAGAGCGTTCGCCGCGGCCGGGTCGTATGCGCGATTTCGGCGGGAGCGAGGGATCGTGGCCGGTCACGCCCGGCGGGATCATCTGGTTTGCCGGAATCGCCTGGCCGGCGTAGACGACCTTGGCGAGCGACGCGAGGTCGACCCCGAGCGCGATCGCGCGGCGCAGCGCGACGTGCTCGTTGTCCATCCCGCCGATGCCGGGATCCTTCATGTTGAAATAGAACGAAAATATGGTGGGCTCGGGGAACGCGATTCGGGTGATGCCGCGGGCCGCGTACTCGGGCCTGAGTTTGCCGTCCGCGAGCGGCCGATTCGCGACTTCGCCGCGCAGCACGATGTAGTCGAGCCGGCCGCGGTCGAACTCGAGGAGCCGCGGCAGGTCTTCGTCGATGATGCTGATCTCGATCACGCCGATCTGCGGCAGCGCCTTGCCCTGCATGCTGCGCACGAGCGCCGCGTGGGCGGGATCGCTGCTTTCGGGAAAGCGCAGCGTGCGATAGGCGGGATTCGCCTCGAGCACGATGCGCGAGCCGCGTTTCCACTCGCGCAGCCGGTAGGGCCCCGTCCCGACCGCGCGCGTGCGGATGTCGCTGCCGGCGGCCTCGACGACCTCGCGCGCGACCGCGCCGAACGTGAGCCAGGCCTGGACCAGCGGATAGTGCGGCTCGACGAGCTTCAGCTGCAGCGTGTAGCGGTCGAGCGCGCGCAGTCCGGCGACGGGCTGATCGTAATCGAACGCCGCGCCCGGCCGGCTCGCCGCGTCGACCACGGCGCGCGCGCCGACGACGATGTCGGTGATGGCCGTGTAGCCCCCGCGCGCGAGATTGGGATCGAGCACGCGTTTGAGCGAGTACACGTAGTCCGCCGCAACGAGCTCGCGCGGCTTTCCGCGGAAGGCGGGATCGTCGGTGAAGTAAATGCCGGGCTTCACGCGGATCGTCCAGGTCTTCCCGGCATCCGTGATTTCGGGCAACGCCGCGGCAGTCATCGGCGAGAGGCGCGGCGGCGACGCGAGGTAGTGCCACTCGTAGAGGCCTTCGAAGATCGCGTCCTGCACCTGGAACGACGGATCGTCGCTCCACTGCTCCGGATCGAGCGTCTCGATGTCCGGGAGCGCGACGCGAAGGACCTTGCTCGAATCCGCGGCGCTGGCAACGCTGCCGGCGGCAAGGAGCAACGCCGCGACGGCGCAGGCGATGCGTGAACGGATGCGCGTTTCGCGCGGGGGCGCAGGACGCGGGCCATGAACGCAAGCCGGAGCGGGCGAGCGCGCCCATGTTATGTCGCAGGAGATCGATCATGGGCGCGCGAGCGCGGGTGTGCGCCGCGCTGAATGCGGCAGCCGCGATGGTGCCACAACGCGCGAGTGGCGCGATGCCGAGCTACCAGCGGCAGCCCTTGTCCGTGATCGCGTCGGCGATCAGCACCGGAACGGCCAGCAGACCGAGCCCGGCGTACGCCTCGCGGCAATCCGGCTGCGCGGCCTTCTGGATCGCGCGGCCGAGCTTCGTCTCCGGCTCGGGCGCGGGGGGAGCGAGGTTCAGCGGAACGAGGCCGGTCGAGCGTCCGCCGGCGCGATTGGTGTCGCGCGCGGGCCCTTCGAAACTCAGGCGGGGCCGCGCGCCGGGCAAAGCCAGCGTGGCGGACGGCGGCTCGACGAGCTGGCGCAAGTCGTCGTCGACCGCGGGCTGCGCGCCGAAATTCAAGCGCGCGGGGCCGGAGGCCGCAGGCGCTTCGCGTGGGGGCACGACGTCGAGCGCGCGCCCTGGTGCAGCAGCGGGCGCAGGTGCGGAGGGAGCGCTTTCGCGGGGTGAGGCGGACGCAGGCATGGACGGCTCGGCGGACGGCCTTGCCGGAATCGGCGCCGCCTCGGGCATCGGCGCAGTCTCGATGCGCACGGGCGGGGCAGGTGCGGCCACGGGCGGTGCGCGGCACGCGGTGACCGGTGGCGCGGGCACGGCCACGGGCGGCGGAGGCACGACGGGCGCGGGTGCTTCCCGCTCGGTCTTGAATTGGGGCGTCTCGCGCAGCGTCGGCGCGGGGCCCGGCAGCGGGATCACCTCGGGCTCCGGGAGCGGGGAAAGGGTCGGCTGCGGGCGCGGCTCGACGCGCGCCGGAGCCACGGGGGCGGGAGGTGCCACCTCCTGTGGGGCGACGACGGTCGGCTCGATCGACGGCGCGACGGGTTCGGGACGCGGCGGAGCGTCGCCCTGCAGCACCGTGGCCTTCGGTGTCTCAACCCGCTGCGCCGGCGCCGTCTCCACCGATCGCGAAGCCGGAAGATCCTGCGGCGGCAGCGATCCCACCGGAAGATCGGGCGGCACGGCCGCGGGCGCCGCCGGGAACGCCGGTCTCCTCGGCGCGCGCGCCGCGGGTGCGGGCAGAGGCGCAGCCTTCGGCTTTTCCTCGAGCGGGACGATCTTCACTTGCGGCACGACGGCCTTGTCGACCTCCACCGGCGCGCCGAGATCCAAGCGCGGCAGCACGTCTTCTGCGGGCGCCGGCGGCGGGGCCGGCGGCGTGAGCGCGGTCTCGGCAGCTGGCAGCGCGGGCGCGACCGGCCGAGCCGATGGCGGCGATGCCGGGGCGGCGGCGGGCGCGCGGTCGGCGGTCCTGGGCGCGCGCTCCGTCGCACGCGGAAACGCCGGACCGGCGCGACCGCGCTCGTCGCCCGGCGAGGTCCGGAATACGGATTCCGCTTCGGGAACGCGCGCGCGCAGCGTCACCGACAGTGGATTGCGCCATCCCAAGGGTCCGCCGCCGCCAGCGGGGCTGCCGAACACGACGATGATCAGCGTGTGCAGCAGCAGCGACAGCACGACGAATTGCGTGAGCGTCGGCGGCGGCGGTGGAAGCGCCCGTCGCGCGGGCGCAATATTGGCGGAAATGCGGGACACGAATGACGCGATGGTTCGTTGCGCGTGAAAGGCCGGCCCGGCGGGTGGCCGTCGCGCCTGCGTGAAGAGGAACCGGAATGTTACGGTAGGACAACGCGCCGCATTGCGCAACGCGGCGCCCGCGTCGCGGGAACCCCGCTCAGATGCCGAGCTTTCGCATCGAGTGCTTGCGCGAGCGCGCCCGGCCGTGCGCCAGCTGCACCGCGGCCAGCGTCAGCGCGATCGGCAGCGGCAGCACGAGCAGCGAAGCGAACCAGTTCCATGTGCCCGCCGGGTCAAGCACGATCACCGATGCCAACACCACCACGGACGTCACGAGCGTCGCGGCGATGGCCGCCGCGCGCGTGTGCCGCGTGAAATGCTCGGACGCGTAGCCGATCGCGAGCGGCAGCAGGACGAGGATGATGAGCGGCTTCATCGCGTGCACGGTCAGCGCGGTCACAGGCGTTCCGTGACGAGCACGCGGCCCTTGGCGCCCAGCGCCGTGCGGCCGTCCTGACCCTTGATGCGCCCGCGCAGATCGACGACGTCGCCGCCGAGCTTGTCGTTCGCCGCGACCCTGATGACGAGCCACTCGAGCGTCACCGTCTCGTCGGCGTAGACGGGCCGGCGAAAGCGCACCCAGAACTCGAGCCCGACCATCGCGCCGGATTGCGAGAAATGCGAGGCGGTGAGCCCGAGCAGCAGCGCGGTGGTGTGCGTGCCGCTCGCAATCGTGCGGCCGTAGCGCGTCGCCGCCGCGAACGTCTCGTCGTGGTGCACCGGGTTGGTGTCGCCGACCGCGCCCGCGTAGTGCGCGACCATGTCCGGCGTCAGCGTCACCTCCGTGGAGAATCGATCGCCCGGCTGCGGTCGTTGCATCGCGCACCCCGCTTCGCAAGGGTCATCACCGCCGCACGAGCGCGAGCATCGCGGCGTAGACGCCCAGAAGCACATGATAAACCGATCCCGAGACGGGGTCGCGCCCCGCGCGATGCTGCGCGACTGACTGGCCGCGCAGCCAGGACACCGGCGCGAGCGCGACGCGGCCAAGTGCCAGGCGTCGCCGTGAAAACCGTCCGCGTAGCGCCCGAGCATCCGGCGCGTCGCGGCGATGATGACCATGAGCATGGGCGGGGCTTCGATGTATGGCGAGGCGCGTGCCGAAGCGCGCTTCGACCCCGGCACGGCGCCGCTTCATTCAGCGATCGTCGCCGGCGCGGGGCCCCCGAAGCTCGACCGGTTCGCCGTGGCGCCGGCGCACCCGGATATTCAGCATCTCGACGGCGATGGAGAACGCCATCGCGAAATAGACGTAGCCCTTCGGAATGTGGTGCTCGAAGCCGTCGGCGATCAGCACGACGCCGACGACGAAGAGAAATGCGAGCGCCAGCATCTTCACCGTGGGATGCGCGGAGACGAAGCGCCCGAGCACCCCGGCGAACGCCATCATCAGCAGCACCGAGACGACGACTGCGGCGGCCATCACCTCGACGCGGTCGACCATCCCGACGGCGGTGATGATCGAGTCGAGCGAGAACACGATGTCGACGACGACCACCTGCGCGATCACGGCCATGAACGCGGTGCGCATCTTCGCGCCGGCCTCGTCCTTGCGGCCCTCGAGCAGCTGGTGGATCTCGCCGGTGCTCTTCCACAGCAGGAAGAGGCCGCCGCCGATGAGGACGAGGTCGCGCCCGGAAAGCTCCTGGCCCAGCAGCGTGAACAGCGGCTGGGTGAAGCCGATGAGCCTCGAGAGCAGGAAGAGGAGCGCGATGCGCATGAACATCGCGAGGAAGAGCCCGATCCGCCTCGCCGTCTCCCGCCGCTCGCGCGGCAGCCGGTCGACGAGGATCGAGATGAAGATGACGTTGTCGATGCCGAGCACGAGCTCGAGGGCGGTCAGCGTCAGGAACGCGACCCATGCATTGGGATCGAGCAGGAGCGCGGTCATGTGGAGGGCACCGCGTAGCGCAATGCCCAGAAATACTGGAGCTGGCGGTACTCGATGTCACGGCCAATACCTTCGACACACGACCGAAGCTCTCCCTCGATCAGAAAATTCTTGAGCACGCGGTGAGTGGCGCCGTCGGCATGTCGCCTCTCCTGGTACGTATTGCCCGCTGCGTCCGTGCCGTCGATGGGCGAACTGCTGCCGTCGACAAAACGATTGTCGATGAACAGCACGCATGCGCCCGGCTCGAGGCGGGAATTGAGCTGCGACACGAACGGGCGCAGCTTTGCCTTCGGAACATGTGACAGGAAAAATCCCGCGAAGGCGCCGTCGAATGCGCCGAGACCATTCGCGAGCGCATAGGCGTCGCCGGTGACGAAGCGTACCGTGGCGATGGGCACACGCTGGCGCGCCAGCGCCAGCATCTCAGGTGCGGCATCGAGGCCGGTGACCGAGGTCGCGGTCGCGGCGATGAATCGTGTCCAGTACCCCGTGCCGCACGCGACCTCCAGCACGCGCCGCCCCGCGAAAGCGGCTGCCACCCAGCGCTCGATCTCGCGAAGGTCGTCCTGCCGCTCCGGCTTCCGATAGACGCCGTCGTACAGCGGCGCGCTGGCGCGATAGTAGTCGACGAGCGAACTGTCGGCCGGCTCCATGGCGGCGCTAGGGCAGGAAATGCTTGGCTTCGAGCAGCGCGCGGAGCTTCGCCGAATCCACGCGGAACACGTCCGGGTCGTATTTGATCTCGCTCGTGTAGTACTGGGCAAGCGACGAGATTCCACGCGCCTCGATCGCCGCCTTGACGTCCGGCATCGACATGTAGCGCTCCCAGCCGCGCTCCTCGCGGCGCGCGTACACGGCCTCGAGCTGCGCCTCGGTCGGGCGCCGGTAGGTCTCGTCGTGCAGGAACGCCGGCGCCGGCAGCCGGTCGCGCTTCGGCGGGTCCTCGTCGGGATGACCGACGACGATCGTGGTCACGGGAACGCAGGTGTCCGGCAGGTCGAGGAACGCCGCGATTTCGGTCATCGAGTGCAGCGTCGTGCCCATGTAGCAGATGCCGAGGCCGTGTGCCTCGAATCCAAGGCAGGCATTCTGCGCGACGATCATCGCGTCGAAGGCGGCCACGTGGTAGCCGATGAAGTTGTTGAAATTGTCGCGCGCGCCGCGGCGCTTCAGCCATTCGCGCGTGCGGAACCAGTCGGCGCAGAACGTGATGACGAGCGGCGCCTGCAGCACCATCGGCTGCTCGAAGTGCAGCTCGTACAGCCGGCGCCGGCGCTCCGCATCGCGCGTCAGGACGATCGACACGCTGTTGAGGTTGCCGGACGACGAGCCGCCGGCGATCGCGTCCGCGCAGACGGATTCGACGAGCGCGGGGTCGATTGCGTCAGGCTTGTAGCGGCGAATCGATCGGTGCCGGTTGAGGAGCTGCGATATTTCGGTCATCAGGAATGGCTCGGCCGCGCGGCCTTCAATGCGGCCACAGCCAGCCGAACGTTCCCGCGGTCAGCAGCGCATAGATGAGTCCATCGACGGTGGAACGGATCGTCGTGCCCCAGTCGCGGTGATACCAGATCGACATGGGCCACAGCGCGACCGCGTAGCCGATGAACGCCGTGGCGCCCGCCATCTGGAAGACGCGGGGGTACGCGGTGCCCGGCGGCAGTGCCGCGCCGGCGATGTACGCGGAGAGGATGCTGACGACGACGCAGAAGACGAACCATTGCACGAGATTCTTGTTCATCGACATCGGCCCGTTCGGCACCACCGTGAATATCACCACGGGCCCCTGTTCCATCTTCTGCGCGAATGCCGGCGTCTTCATGTCGGCCATGGAGTCCGGACGGGGCACCGCGTAGTCGCCCGGCGGGATGCCCAGCGGCCGCAGCGCGTCCCGGAATTTGTCCTCGTCGGGCACTTTGTGGCAGTCGTTCTTGTGCCAGGCAGGCAGCAGCATGTGAACGATCGAGCTTGCGATGAACACCAGCACCGACGACGCCACGATCGGCATCCACAACGCGGTCAGTCCGGTCATCATGGTCTCCTTGGAAGGGTGGACGCGCCATTCTGGAAGCGCCGCACGGCGGCGTCAACGCATTGCCGGCGCGACCGCCGGGATGTGTCCGCGCGACCCGCGGGACCGCGGTGGCAATCACGGTCGGATGCAACGTGCCGTCGGGGATGCGGCGAATTCGGGAACCTCGCCGACAGCGATCATGACCCGGCTTCGCCGCCCGCGGGCCCCCAGAACACCGCCCAGGCCGCGAAATCGCCGGAAAAATTCTCGAACCGGTGCGGCGCGCCGGCCGGAACGAAGAACGCATCTCCCGGCGCGAACGTGTGGCGGGCGCCGTCGATGAGGAGTTCTCCGGAGCCGGAATGAATGAAGTAGAGCTCGTCCTGCGCGTGGGGCGACTGCGGATCCGCACCAACCGGCGCATAGAGCTCGACCGACATCGAGCCATGCGCGAGCGCAGCGACGAAGCGCTCGCCATCGGGCCATCGCTCGGACGCCTTCCCGGGCAGGCGCCGCAGGAGTTCCGCCGCCGATGCTTTCATTTGTCAATCCTTCGGTGCATAAGCGAAAAGTGAAATACGCCTTGCCGCCTGTGATCGGAGGTCACGTCAGGGACTTGACGAAGACACGCTTGGCGAACCCGGGAATGAAGTCGGGAATTTCGGCCTGCAGCCGGTAACCCGCGGCAGTGTAGAGCCTCGCCGCCGACGTGCTCAAGGTCTCCAGCAGCGCGTCGGCACAGCCGCGCGTGCGCGCGTGCTGCTCGAGGGCGCTCAGCAGCGAGGAGCCGAGCCCCTCGTCGCGCCGCGCCTCCTCGACCCAGAGCAACTCGATGAACAGCCGGCCCTTGATGATGCGGCCCACCGCGCCGCCCACGATCGAACGCCCTTCGCGGGCGAAGCAGGCAAACGGCGGCGATTCGTCGCCCGCGATCTGCGCGAGCGCGTGATCGCGCATGCCGCGGGCGATGAGCGCGACGTCATTCGCGTCGGGAGACGTTTCAAGCGTGATCGCAGGGCGCCGGTGGCATCGAGTTGGGGACGCGTGAGCGTGAAAGGAACGAAGACTAGCGCGCGTAGCGGCGTCAACGCGGCGGTGCAGTTCAATTCAACGCGCCGCCCGGGCGCGCCGCGTCGGTCGCGGGGCGCCCGAGCCACGCGTAGAGCGCGCAGACGACGACAATGGTGATGCACGAGGTCGCCGCCATCGCAGTGATCGAGGGCGGAGGGGGCGCGACGGTCATTCCGGCGATCGTGAACACGAGAATTAGGAGCGTCAGGACGGCGAGCGCAATCTTCCGGACCCGCGACAGCCGCGCGCCGGCGAGGTAGAGATAGAGGCCGCCCGCGGCGAACAGCGCCTCGACGCCGAGCGCCAGAGGAATGTTGTGCCACAGCCATAGGCCGATCTTCATCGATTTGGCGCCCGCGACCGGCAGCTCCGGCGCGTGAACCAGCACATCGAGGATCCAATGCGAGAAGACCGCCGCGGTCACGAGGACCGCGCCGCGCAGTTTCCCCGCATCGCGGCGCGGATACCAGAAGTAGAACGCGACGCCGGCCAGCGCGGACCATGCGAGGCTGGCGACCAGGCCATGCGAATACGGGAATTCGAATTCCGGCTGGTGCGTTCGCGCGTAATCGGCCGGTATCGTGACCGACTCCCAGCCGAGCAGGACGAAGGTCCACAGCAGCAGATCCAGCAGCAACGCGCCAGCGACGAACACGCCGACGTTGACCCGCCGGTCGGCGCGTCCAAACGCCAGCGCGGCCCCGACATGCCCTGCGAACATGGCATCTCCGCTAGTACGGGTCGAATTTCACGTCGTGCTTGCGCAGGAGCTTCCACGATGAGCCGTTTCCAAGGACCTTCCGGCGACCACACGGCCGTGACCGATTCGAAGGCGCGGTGCGGATCCTCCTTGCGCGCGATGACGCGGTAGAGGAAGACCATCGACGACGCCCGCATGTTGATCTGGCAGTGCACC
Source organism: uncultured beta proteobacterium (assembly GCA_963741355.1). Lineage (GTDB taxonomy): Bacteria > Pseudomonadota > Gammaproteobacteria > Burkholderiales > Casimicrobiaceae > CAIWHR01. The sequence goes on along the minus strand of CAVUIG010000030.1, from coordinate 11,411 downwards.
AGCACCTTGCGCTTGCCGAGCGCGTCGAGCACGCCGGCGAACGTCTCGTAATCCTGCTCGGTCGGATGGTCGAACTGGATCGGGAGGTTGACGAACACGAGGCCCTGCCGGCCGACGATGTAGGCTTCGTCGCGCACGGCGTCGGACACTGTGGGCGGGGCGAGGTAGACGACCGCCTCGAAGCCCTGCGCGCCGAGCGTCGACAATCCCTTTGCGGACGGCTGCCCGGAGGTGACGAGCCGCGGCGTGATCTCGACGATGTTGGGCGCGAACGCGGCAGGCTGCTGCGCGAGGGACGGCGACACCCCGATGACGCAGAACGCAGCGAACGCTCCGGCCACGCGAACGATGCGCCGACGGGCACGCAAGCATCGGGGCGGTCTCATCGGCGGAACAGCCGGCGCCACAGCGATCCGAGCGTGGAGCGCCGTCCCGGCAACCTGCCCGGCATCGGGTCGAAGTAGCGCCGATGCACGTAGCACCAGCCCCAGGTCTCGCCACGCGCCAGCGATGCGATCATCGGATGGCCGGTCGAATTGAAATGCGCGAGCGCATGCGCGTGCTCCGAATCCTCGCAGCAGCCTACGTGGCCGCAGGTCAGGCACACGCGAAGCTCGTTCCACTCCTCGCCGAGGGCGATGCATTCCTCGCAACCCCGCGTGCGCGGGCGCACGTCGTTGATGTCGCCGAAATGCTCGCACGAGTCGGTCATGCAAGGCCCTGAGCGGAGCGGCGCGTCGACGCATCGATTGTCCGGGCTCGCGTCATCGGAGATTCGAGGCGATCTCGCGATAGTCGACGAACTCCACCGGCGCGAGGCACTCCGGATAGAGGATCGACGCGAATTGCCTGACCTCGGCGGATTCGGAATGCCGGCGCTGGGCCGCGGCGTCCCGGAAGACGAAGAGATGGACGAAGCGCGTCGGCTCGTCGCGCTCCTGCCAGACTTCGTAGCGCAGCGTCCCGGGCTCGTGCGCGCGCACGTATGCGACGAATTCGCCGATGGCGGCGAGGCATCGCGACAGCGCCTCGGGGCGCACCTGGTAGCGCGCGAGCTCGCGAATCGGATCGGAATCTGCGGGGTTCGTCATGGCCGTCTCCTCGGCAATGCCGTTTCGATTCGGGGATTCGAAGCGCAGCGGAGGGCCGCTATCCCCGGATGCTCGCGCCGCGCTCGACCAGCAGGTCGCGCAGAACCGATCGGTGGCAGCGAGCCTCGTCTGCGCAGTAGCAGCCGACCGAAAAATCCGCATGATGCGACAGCGCGGCGAGGAGGTCCAGCGTCCGGCCGTTGTCCGGCGTCGCCATCTCCGCCCGGTATCTTTTCACGAAGGCGGCCCATTCGCGCTCGGTCACGGCATTCTGAGCCGACTGCACGGTCGCGGCGCTCGGCGCCAGATTCGGGAACCACACGTCGTACCAGTTCCCCGAGGCGAACAGGGCTTTCGGGACGCCACGCGGCGGCCGGCGAACGGTACCGATGCGCAAGCCTTCGCCGGCAGCTCGCGGGGTGCCCAGCCTAACGACACGGATCGCCATGAGGGCGCGGTGTTCGGCGGATCAGCGAACGCGGACAACCCGCGACGGTTCGGTCCGCGCCGCGACGCGGGCGGAACATCGTGCCGCTCGAGAGATCCGACGCACGAGAATTGGGGCTTGTACACGCACCATGTCAATCGGCGCGGTTCGAGCCATGTGTCAGCCAGTGCAGCGCATCTGGCGCGGATGTGTAGACGTCGCAGACGAGGCCGAAGCGTTCCGCCACTTTCACTCCGAATTTCTGCGGATGGATGTATTCGGCGGTCGTCACCATGGCCACGGTGACCTTGCTGCTCGATTCGTGCGCCCAGTCCTCGACCATCAGGAAGCGCTCGACGAGCGTCGGGACCGGAATGCCCGTGATGCCGGTGACGTCGACCAGCAGGCGATCGATGCCGCGGTCCCGGCAATGTGCGATGGCGTGCGAGACGAGGTCGACCGCGTCGACCAGCGAATATTCTCCGGACGGCGCGAATCGGCCGATCCCGTCGACGACGTCGACCGGATGCAGATCCTTCATCGGCAGATTCTGCTTTGCGTCCATGGCTGCTGAGAGGGCCTGCGGGTCGGTCGGAGCGAGGACCGCGATCATTCCGGCTGCGGCCCTTCGTAGCCTTCGATGATGACGAGATCGGCCGTCGACACGGGCTCCCGCAGCGCGATCGCCTGCTGGTAATCGGGCGACTTCCAGCAGTCCAGCGCCGCCTGATACGACGGAAACTCGATCACCGCATTGCGGGCGCGACTCGTTCCCTCGGGGTTCTCGAACGCGCCCCCTCGCACGAGGAAGCGCGCGCCGAATTTCGCGAGCGGCTTGGCGTTCGCCGCGATGTAGTCCTTGTAGCGCACCGGGTCGGTGATGTCGACGCGCACGATCCAGTAACCCTTGGGCATGGTTCTCTCCCGTCGCTCGCGCCAACGTGAGCGTCACGCCGCGCGTATCAGCCGGAGCGCTTGGAAATGTCTCCGCTTCGGACGAAGCCTACGACAAACGCGACCATCGCGCCAAGCACGCTGCCGGTCAGCGCGCATTCTTGCCGGCTTGCCGCTCCGCGGCCAGCATCCGCTCGAATGCGCTCGGGCGCGCCCGCGCTCGCCAGGCGGCGATGACGGCGGCGGCGTTTTCGCCGATCGGCCGGGTCGAGTCGATCTCGAAGTCGTAAGTGCCGAAGGTGTGAATCATCGCATGGTCCTGCCGGGCCTCGCCCGCCCGCCGGTCGCCCCGCTCCCGCTCGCGTCGTTCGAGCTCGGGAAGCGGGCAATGCAGCCCGACGAAGAATACGTCGATCGGCGCGAGGAGCCGCACCAGGCGGGACATCCACGCGGCAGTCTCGACGATGTGTTCGACGATCAGGTTGTTGCCGGCGCGCGCGAGCGCCGGCAGGCACCGGTGGAAGCCGTCGAAAAACGCGGGCCGCAGCGCGGGCCACGAAAAATCGCCGCGGTCGATGCGCTGCCTTGGCAGGACTCCGGTGTCGCGGAAGTGATCGATCGAGTAGTGCCAGAACGGCTCGTCGAGGGTTGCCTGCAGCGCATGGCAGAGTGCGGACTTTCCCGAGCTCGACGCGCCGTTGACCAGGATGATCTTTCCTTTCATCGAATGGATCCTGGTGCGCGCTGTCGGGCGCTCGTGGCCATGCCGCTGCGTGCGCGCGGGGCGGCTTACGAGCGCCCCTCGCGAAGGCCGCCGCGAAAGCGGGAGCGCATCCAGGCTCCGGCCGACGGCGCGACCACGAGCGAGAAGAGGAACAGCGCGTGATACCAGACCGGGAATCGCGTCCAAAGCGAATAGTGAACGGGCAGGAAGACCGCGAGCAGCAGCGCCGTCAGGATCAGGACGTCGCGGCGCTTGCCGGCGGCTATCCAGGCAGTGACGAATCCGGCAAGGATCGAGGACAGGACGCCCACCGCAAGCCGGGCGACTTGCATGCCGAGCGTGAAATTCATCGCGACTTCGACGTCGGTGTATCCCGGCAGCGCGGCGCGCACGACGAAATTGCCAAGCGTCGCGACGACGAACCACGTCACCAGGCCGGCGGCAATGGCGGCGATCGACTTGATCATTCCGGTCTCCATGGATGGCGGCGGGGTGTCCCGGCCGCGCGGCGGCGCGGTGACATCGCGATTCTACAAGGCAAGGTAGACCGCGACGGCGATGCCGAGGAGGCCCAGCATCAGCGCGACGACGAGCGGGAAGTTGACGCTGTGCGCCGCGGGCAGGTCGACCGCGGGCAGCGATGCCACGTAGTTGCGGTGCTGGGCGGCGGCGACCAGGATCGATACGGCGCCCAGCACGACCAGCACGATGCCGACGATCGATGAAATATGCGGTGTCGGGTCGATGCGGGAGGCCGGCACCGGATGCTGTGCGGCGAGCAGCGCGAGAAACAGCCCGAAGCGCGCGACGACGAATCCGAAGCCCATGATCGTGAGGCCGGTTCGGATCCAGGCGAGCAAGGTGCGCTCGGCGGCGAAGAAGACGCGGGGATCGGACATGGCGGGGCCTCCCGAGGAGAGCGCGAATGCGCGGCGCGCGGCTCAGAGCGCGCGGCGCACCCAGACGCTGCCGTCGTCGTCGGTGCGGTGAACGGCGAAGCCGGCGGCAAGGTACATGCCGAGCGGCCCGTAGTGATTCTCCGCCGTGCTGGTGGCGTTCGGGCGCGGATTGGCTTCGACGAACCGCAGTCCCTGTGCGCGCAGGCCGTCGCATGCGGCGCCCAGCAACGCGGTGGCGACGCCGCGCCCCCGGGCGCCCGGTGACACGAGGAAGCACAGGATGGTTCCGACGTCCTGCGCGTCGGGGATCGGCTCGGCGTCGAGCGCGTGCAGCAGCGGACGGGGCGACGCGTTGCACCAGCCGATCACTCGGCCGTCCCGATACGCGAGATAGCCCTGCATCGCTGCGCTCGCCCACGCGCTGACACGCCGCCTCGCGGTTCTGCGCCGCCGTCCGGCTGCTCCACCGGATTTTCGAATGGTCCTCGAAGAAACACTGGCAGTAGCAGGATGACCACTTCGGATTGTCGGCGAACGCATCGCCATCGAAGAACGCGAGGAAGTCGGCAAGACGCTCCGGCGACAGCGGTCGCACGTCGACCGCCGATTTGTTTCCGCGCGGTTCCCCGGGTGTCGTCTGTCTCATGCAATTCCTCGTCACGTCGGACGTTGGGCCTGGATCACGGCGCGGCGGCATACAGCCGGAGCTCCTCGTCGTCGTCGCCGAGGCGCACCGATCGCTCGAATGCGAAGCCGAGCCGCATCGCCGGTGTCGAGTCTTCGAAGCACGAGCCGCTCCGTCTCGAGGATTCTCATCGGCGGTGAGTCTCGACGTTCGAACGTCACTTTGCGACCGTTGCGCGAATTGCCCAGGCCCGCGCGATCAAAGGGATCGAGCCATCCGAATTCATCGGGAGGCGCGTTCGGATGCGCTCGCGCAGGCGCGCCCGTGCGGCGTCGTCGAGCGACAAGGCGTACGCGGGCGCCGGGCCCTGACCGCCGAGGAACGGCTGCCAATAGTCGTCGAAGCTCGCGAATGGCGTAGGCAGGTCGATCGCCGTCGTTTCCACGTCGGTGAGGCCGGCGCCCGCGAAGAGCTCGGCGAGCGCTTCGGGACGGCATCCGGGGAAGCGAATCCCCTCGTCGAGTTTCGCGGCGTCCGCGTCGAGCTCGGCTGCCGCGCCCCAGAAATGCCGCATGAGCTCCATCCTTCCGGCGTAATCCCAGACGTACGCGCCGACGGTGCCGGCCTGATCCGTCACTCTCGCCATCTCGATCAGCGCGGCATGCTGATCCGGAACGAAGTTGAGGACCAGCCCGGAAACGACTGCGTCGGCCGACGAGTCCGGCAACGGGATCGCCGTCGCGCTTCCCGGGTGAAGCGCGGCGCGGTTCCCGAGACGCTCCCTCGCCGTTTCGAGAAATCCCTCCGAGGGCTCGACGCCGGCGACCGAGGACGGCGCGCAGCGATCCAGGATCGCCGCGCACAGCGCGCCGGTGCCGCATCCGACGTCGACCCAGCGGCGGCCGGCGGGAACGCGCAGCCACGAAAGAAAAAGGGGCGCCACCTGACGGCTCCACCGGCCGACATACCGTTCGTAGGCGTTGCCGCGTTCCCAGGTGTCGGAGACCGGTCCGCGTTCCATGGGTCACGCCCGCGCTTGCACGATCGCAACGTCAGCGGTGCCGGATCAACGCGCCCGCCATCACCGGTCCGCCAATGCCGCGGGCTTTACGTTGAGGAGAACGTTGACCGCGAACAGCGCGAGACCGATCAGCACGACCGTGGCGGATAGCGCCACCAGCGGGGTGATCCATGCTTCGCCCGTCAGCAGGAGCCCGAGAGAAACCATGAACACGGGCAAGCCGAGGTTGTGAAGCCAGAAATGGAGGCGTGCGAGGCGGGTGGTCGAGGCCGCCGGATAGAAGTGGTAGATGAGACCGGCGAGCGCGAACGACGCCCATCCGAGCAACGCGAGGTGCGCGTGGATAGGCGCGAGCGCGAACTGCTGCGTGATGCCCATGACGAGGCCCAGCGTCGCGCCGATGAGCAGATAGACGACGGCGATCTTCAAGAAACGCAATCCCATGGTCACTCTCCCTGTCGTATCGTTTTGTAGGCGCGCGGCCCGACGTGGTGGTTCGGCATCGAGTCCTTCGTTGAGCGGAATTGCCGTCCTCCCCTTCGGCGGCCCGGCGCGAACGCGGAATGCTGAACCGAAGTCCGCGACGTTGCAACCGCGGCGGGCGCGGGCCGCGGCGAGCGGTCGAGCGATCCGCTCGAGCGGCAGTGTCGGGCTGCGTGCGCCTACCAGGAATCCGCGGGGATTGACCGCTGACGCGGTCGCAAAGGCTCCGCGCGGCCGATGCGATGCGGGGCACGTCGTCGCTATCGCATCAGGTTCCGGCCTGTGCGTACGAAGACGGCTGCTTCGCAAAGCGCTCGACGCACGCGAGCGAGCAGAACCAATAGGTGCGTTCGTTGAAATGCAGGTCGCCGGCAGCCCGCCGCTTGTCGACCTGCATCTTGCAGACGGGGTCGATCGCATATTGGCGCGCCGAGCACGGCAGCACGATCTCGTAGAGGTCCACGGGCTGCGGCAGGTTCTTGAGCGAGGCGGGCCCCTGGTGCGTGATGACGATGTCGGGGGCCTTCGCCCGGGTCAGGATGTCGGCGACGTGTCCGGTGCAGAGGATCTGGCCGCCCGTTGCCTGGGCCGCGACGCGTGCCGCGATGTTCACCGTCGAGCCGAAGTGACGATCGCCCCGGCAAAGCGCCGCGCCGTGGTGCAAGCCGGTGCGAACGACCGGAAAATTGCGACGATCGGCGATGAGTTCATAGAGGGCCGACAGCGCTTTTGTCGCGACGACGGGATCCGAGAACACGAGGAAGGCACAATCCCCGATGAGCGATTGCAGCTGACCCAACGGCTCAAGGGCGGTCCGGACCAATTCCGCGAAATCGTCGACGAGATCGGCCGCGGCCCGCTCGCCGTGCGTCTCCGTCAGCGCGGTGTACCCGGCGATGTCGACGAAGCAGAACGTCGCCTCGATGGTGCGATCCGCGTTCATTCGGTCACTTTGCAGGTGAGAAGGGCCACCGGGCTCGAGGGCTGCACCGCGCGTCGCCGGAACGCCCCGATCGACGTCGCGTCAGGTTTTCGGCTTCTGCGCATCCGCATCCCGGGCCGCGATGCTCGCAAGCAGCGCATCGCGCCGCGCCAGGCTCTCGGCCGGCCAATATTTCCTGCGATCGTAGTACTCCGCGACGGCGGGAGTGCCGGAGGGCAGGATAACCCAGGGCTGCTTGGATGCGGTGAAGATATGAATGTCAGGGGGCAGCCGGTCCGGTTCGTCCAGCGTGCCGACCCGGACGAATCGCACGTGAGTCCCGGCCCCCGAGTAGGTGCTCCACACCGCGATGCGACACTTCGGACACCGTGCGATCTTCTGACCCTTCCCGCTCGCGGAGGGCGTGTCGATGATCTCCGGCTCGCCGGCGAGAAGCGTCACTCGATCCGCCTCGATCATGGCGTTCAGCGCAAAGGACGCGCCCGTCTCGCGCTGACACCAGCGGCAGTGGCAGCAATGCACGAAGAGCGGCGGGCTCTCCAGGCGATACCGGACGGTTCGGCAGTCGCAACCGCCGACGAGGGGCGCTGGATCGGGAGATGGCATCTTGGATCCTCCGGCCGGAATCAAGTCTCGTTCGTGGGCACGTCCATTTCACTCGGCGACTGCCGACAGCATGTTCGCATCCCGGACGATCACCCAGTTGCCGCCAGCCTGCTTGTGCAGGATCGACAGGACATGGCCGGCGCGCTTGACCGGCGCGCGACCGTCGGGCGGCGCGATTGCGACCTGCAGCTTGTTCCAGCAATAGGCCCATTCGCCGAAGACGCGCACCTCTTGGACATCGGCGGTGGCATCGATGCGAAAGCCTTTGAGCGCCTGCTGCGCCGCCGCGAAGGCGGCCCGACCGCGCATCGGCGGCTGACCGGCGACGAGGAACACCACGTCTTCGGCCATCAAGCCCAGCACGCGTCCGTGGTCACCGGCGCTCGACGCGTCGATCCACGTGGCGATCAGGGTTCGTATGGCTTGCTCGTCCGGGTCCATGGTTCATTCCTCCGCCGTTGCTTCGGTCATCCGCTGTCGCGACGCGAGTCGAGAAAGACCGTCCATTCGATAACGTCCTTCGTCACCAGAATGCCGTCGATGGTCCAGGGATCGTCGTCGAACAGTGCGGAGGCATCGTGCGAATCGGACGCCTCCACGATCAACAGGACGCGACTCAGGTCCGCATACGGGCCGGCCAGGACGATCCTGCCGTCCTCGAACAACTCATCCATGAATTGCGCGTGCGCGATCCCAATTCGACTGCTGTCGGGTCGGCAGGCCCGATACCCACGCCGGCCCGGGATTGCGGAACACGAGATAGAGCGTGCGCGTCATTCCGAATCGATTGCATTACGACGGAACGGATCCCCGATTGATTGTCCGCATCCCCGGCACGGGGCTACTTCGCGAAGCGCAGGATGGAGCGCTCGCGCGCCTTGGCGGCTTCCACTTCGCGGTATCTCGGCGGCGCGCTCGTCGTCAGCGAATCGAGCAGCGTGGCGGAGATCGCCGTGATGCCCTCGACCGCCGCCATGAACGCGGCCTCATTGGCCTTGGAAGGCTTGTTGAATCCGCTGACCTTGCGCACGAACTGAAGCGAAGCGGCGCGAATTTCGTCCTCCGTCACCGGCGGGGCGAAGTTGAACAGCGTCTTGATGTTTCGGCACATGTCGATGCCTCATGGTGATCTGGGCGGGTGCGCCGCCGGCTACGATGCGAAAAAAGGTGCCTCGACACCGGATACGAGGCGTTGCAGGCGTTCGCGTCCGGTCGGAATGCTTGCCACGGCGCGCGCATTCTTCATCGAGGCCCGCCATCGCGCTGCATCAGCATTTCGTCGGCATCGATCGGCTGCGTCAGCAGCTGATCGGGCCGCGCGAGCGAGAAGCCCAGCCGCTCGAGCAGGCGCACGGAGCGACGATTCGTGCGTTTCAGCACCGCGAGAAAGCTGCGCACGCCGTAACGCTCGACCAGCTCGTTCATCATGGCGCCGACCGCTTCGTGCGCGAGCCCGCGACCCCAGTACGCGCTGGCCATTTCATACGCGATCGCCGCGCGCCCATCCGGATGCACGGTCGCCTGGACATAACCGATGAGGTCGTCCGTCCGGCAGGCGAATCACCCAGTTGAGCCATTGATCGCGGCCGTCCGCCGATGTCCTGGTCTCGAGTTTCGCGTATCGCGTGCGCAGCCACTCGAGCGAGCGAGGCGGCTCGTTCTCATGCTCGTAGATCGCCGGGTCGCTCAGCACGACGAACATCGCCTCCGCATGCGCCGCGGTCTGCGGCTCCAGCGTGAGGCTGGCGGTCTCGACGACGCGCATGCCCTCACTGACCGGATCGCTCAATTGGACTCCCGGCCTCGCCCTTCCGGCAAGGCGGCGACAATCACGCGCGCGCCTCGCGCCGGACCATGAACGCGAGCACCGCCGTGACGATGCAGGCGATGACACTCGCCCAGAGCGGAATGACGATGCCGTTCACGGTGACTTCCCACCCCAGGGCAACCCGCATCAGCTGCAACAATGCGATCAAGGAAAAAAGGACGACGGCGGCGGTCGTGAACGGTTTCATCTGCGATCTCCTCCCGACCCGAATCGTGCGCATGCCGCGGAGCCGGCGCGCCGATCTCGGACCGCGCACGCGAAACGATAGCGCTCGACGAACGCCGATGCAATCGAAGGTTGCGTCGGAGTCGCGAGGGACACGGACGCGGGATGGGCCGGACGAATGTCGGCACGCAGGGAAGCCCGGCTGCCAACCCATCGAGCGGCGCACTCGCTCGTTGCCGAAGTGGCCGTCTCGCGGACCTGAGGAATCGTCTCGGGCTGATTCGCCTATCGCGGCGAACCTGTGCCGGCGGTGGGCGTCGACTCGAACGGAAGCGGCGACCGCTCCAGGTCGACCTGCGGGCCGAGCTCGTAGATGTTGCGGTAGCCGTAGGTATAGAGCGCGATGTACGTGGACAGGTTGAGCGACGCGCTCGGCAGCTTCGACGGGAACGGGCCTTCGGCGTTGCGGAAGTTGTTGTTGCAGTAGATCAGGATTCGCGTCGCGGGGTCCGGAATCGTCCGGCGCAGCGAGTCGACCGCGATGTCGGAGAAGCTCAGATTGACGGCCCCGGCCACGTGCAGCTCGTCGTAGCGCTCGCGGCTGCGCGCATCGAGAACGATCGTGTCCGGCTCGCGGGCGAGGCGCAGGAACTCCGCTTCGGTGAGCCGCCGTTCGTCGCGATGCAGGGCGGCCTCCGACGCGATCGCCAGGAATCCTTGCATGTCGATCGCGGGATTGGCAATCGACGATGCGACTTCCGCGTTCGCCAGTGGCGGCGAACGCCAGCGCGCACAGCGCCGGCATCAGCGCAAGCGACTTCATGGAACTCCTCCGTCCGGCGAACATTCGCCGATGAGCCTGCCCTTGCGATAAACGGGCGGAGGCGGCGGCGCGTTGACCGGCCGTCACCGGGCCAGCCGCGAAGCGCGGACGCTCGTGCGCCTGGGGCTACGGCTGCGGCTTCACCGGCACGCGTTGCGCGGGGTCGTAGAAGAACTGCTCCTCCGCGACGCGCTCGCCTTCCCAGCGCTGGTAGGCGAGCTCTTCCATGCGCGTGATCGTCCCGTCCGGCCACTCGAAGCGGAAGACCCAGCGGATGACCACCTGGTCTCCGCTCACGAAGACCGGGCGGATGCAGTGCGACTCCACGGACGTGGCGCGCGCGAGGATCTTTCGTTCGCCGGCGACGTGCAATTCACGGCCCACGCGCGGCTCCGCCTGGTTTTCCCGCATCGAGGCGTTCTCCGTGTAGAACTCCTCGAGCGCTTCGGCATGGGCATTCGCCTCGACGCGCGCGATGAATCGCTCGAGCGTTTCGCGACTGGGCATGGGTCAGGGTTCGCTTCGCACCAGCGGGACCAGGAAAGTCTGTATGAATGCCATCGCCAGCACACCTCCCACGATCGCGGCGACTCCGAGCAGCGACGAGGCGGATTTCAGGAACACGAAGCCGCCCAGGAATGCCGGGATCGCGGCGAAGACCGCCATCGAATGCGTCGTCACCGGCTTTCCGCACGATTGGCAATTGATGATGCGACCCGGGCCGAGGCCGGATTTGCGCAACAGGCTCATCGCGGGACGACTGCAATACGGGCATTTGACCATGATCTGGCGCCTTCTGAATTGCGTTGAACTGCGTGACCGGGGAACGGCGGCGTTCGCCGATCGAAGTGGTGCCGAACGGGGCGGGCCGCCGGAGCGCCC
>CAVUIG010000029.1:0-217511 GCA_963741355.1 uncultured beta proteobacterium | reverse complement strand
TATCTGTTGCTGCGTGGGCGCGGATTGCGTGCACGCCGGGCAAGGCGGGCGGAACAGGCGGCCGCGGCCACCGCGGATTGAATGGCCTCCGCCAGACGGTATGGAATCCGTTGCGCCCAGCCGTCGGCCTTATAACCCGATCAGCGGCTCGCCATTCGCCGGGCCGTTTTAGCCTTCGGACATCGCGCTTCGATCACCTGTTCGCGCCTCAATGCGAGTTTCCGCTTTCGGCCAGAAGCGGCCGTACAGCTAAGTCGCCGAGAGCGGTCGTTCGATGGCGCTATCGACCGGCAGCAGGCACTCGTTATGTGCCCGACCTGTCGTCGGCACCTGCTGCGAGGTGTCGGGCCTGTGGCCCGCGCACTACATGCGGTGGCCGTGCCCATGTGAAAGACTGCACTACCCAGACTGCGAATCACTCTTGCTTAACGAAGTCCCAGAAGTAGTAGTTGTAGACCATCCGAGTCCGCCAAGATAGCGGCGCAGTGCTTCCGGGCCTTCCGCTGCGGCCCGACGGACCCCTGCCTCGTTCGCAGGATAGCTGCGCGGTGTTGCCGACCCGACGGCCTCCGCCCCCGTTTGGCCGCTATCGGCGAGGGCCAGTCGCATTGAGTCTTGGGAATCGAAGCTTGCGAAGCCACGGGGTTCGCCGCGAACGCGGCGGTCGCCGCAAGTGCGAGCGCCCCGGCGAGTGCATGCCAGCTACGTTTCATGTATCGATCTAGGTTCGTGTCATTCTCCTTTACAAGTTGTGATGCAACGTACACCTGCGGCCTTTGGTCGCCTAGTTTGTGCGGCGGCGACCGCGCGTCGATGGATCCCTGCGCAGAGCTTCAGCGACTCGCAACGTTTTGGACACGCGATGCGGCAAGGTATAAACGCACGCATGCCTCGCGTTCAGAGATGAACGTATGATTGGCGCAGGCGTGTTCGGCGATGACGACTTGCTCAAACGGGGCGCCGTCGCGCTGGAATAGGCCGGTGACGGCGGTGCCACGGGGCGCCGTCGCGCTGGAACAGGCCGGTGACGGCGGTAAGGAGTCCGATCGCGATGACGGTCGACAGCGCGGCGGCGGCGATAGTCGTGACGACGCGGGGGCGGGCTAGCGTGGGCTTGGCGTTCATGGCAGTCTCCTTACGGTCCTGTTTCGGTCGGGAAGAGTCCGGTGCTGCTGGGACCTACTTTCCTTCAGGCGAGCTGCTTCAGTCCTTTAGCCGCGCTTAAATGTTCTGAAAGCTGCGCTTAAGGCAACGAAGCGGGAGTAAATTCGCGGCAATTGCAGTGTCAACCGCGCTCGACCCATCCGCCGTGATGACCATTTACCGTTTTGGCCGCTTTGAGCTGCAGCCCAATCAGCGCCGGTTGCTGAACGACGGCCACCCCGTGGAGCTCGGCCATCGGGCAATCGACGTGCTGTTGGCGCTGGTCGAGCGCGCCGGTCAACTGGTGACCAAGGACCAATTGCTTGGCCTGGTCTGGCCTGGCGTGGTCGTGGAGGAGAACAACCTACAAGTGCAGGTCTCCGCGCTGCGCAAGATTCTGGGGACGGCAGCGATTGCGACCACTGCGGGCCGCGGTTATTGCTTTACGCTGGAGCTCACGCCCGGCAGTGTGTCGTCATCGCTGCCGGAGACGCCGCGGCACAACCTGCCGTCTCAGCTGACCAGTTTCATTGGTCACGACGACGATCTCGAGGAGTACGCCGCACTGCTCGAGCAAACGCGACTGCTCACACTGACCGGCATCGGCGGCTGTGGCAAGACTCGACTCGCTGTCGAACTCGCAAAACGGGTTCTCCAGTCGTTCCCGGATGGCGTTTGGTACGTCGATCTGGCGTCGCTCCTGGATGCAGAGCGCGTGGCGCTGACGGTTGCAACGCTGCTCGGGATTCGAGAGGAGAATGACCGGCAGATGGTCGACACGCTTTGCGACCGCCTTGCCAGTAAACATATGTTGCTGGTCCTCGACAACTGCGAGCATCTGGTGGCGGCGTGTGCGGCTCTGGTACAGCGGGTGATCGGCGCCGCCTCAGGCGTGCGCGTGTTGGCGGCCAGCCGCGAAGGGTTAAGTGTTGCCGGTGAGCGCACAGTCACTGTTCGTTCGCTGTCGTTTCCACCGCCTGGATCGAAACTTGACCCCAGAGCACTGGATGCCTGCGAGGCGGTGCGCCTCTTCGTCGAGCGGGCACGACTGTTGGTTCCCAAATTCTCGCTGGGAGACGACAGCCGTGATGCCGTGGCCGAGATCTGCCGAAGACTGGACGGCATTCCGCTGGCTGTCGAGCTGGCCGCAGCCCGCGTGAAAATGCTTACGGTGGAGGAAATCCGCGCCAGGCTCGACGACCGGTTCCGGCTGCTGACGGGCGGCAGCAAGACCGCGATGGCGCGGCAACAGACGCTGCTCGCGACGATCCAGTGGAGCTACGACCATCTCGCGCCCGACCAGCAGCAGCTGTTGCAGCGGCTGTCGGTATTTGTCGGCGGCTGGACTCTAGCCAGCGCCACGCGGGTAGCCGGCGAACAGCTAGACGAGTATGCGGTTCTGGACGTGCTCACGCGTCTCGTCGAGCAATCACTCGTCACAACCAACCGCGTCGAGGGCGGCACAACCCGCTACACAATGCTGGAAACAGTGCGCCAGTATGCACAGGATCGGCTTAACGAGTCCGGTGAGGGCGAGGCGACGCGTAACCGCCACCTCGCGTTCTTCGTAGCGCTCGCCGAGGAAGCGGAACCGGAGCTTGTCGGGCAAAAGCAGGGCGCGTGGTTCGCGCGGCTTGACCTGGAACGCGAGAACCTTCTGGCGGCTCATTCTTGGTGCGATCACGCCGAGGATGGCGCCGAGCTGGGATTGCGACTGGTTTTCTCCTTAGGGGTGTACCTGCTGCATCGCGGCCTGGTCCCGCTGAGACATCGGGTGACGGAGGATGCACTGACGCGGCCTGGGGCCGAGGTGCGCAACCTCGCTCGGTGCCGGGCGCTCTGGGCTGCGGGCGAGGCCAGCTATTTTATGGGCCGTTACGCGGAGGCGAAAGAATACGTTGAGACGAGTCTGTCCATCTCGCATGAGATAGGCAACAAGGGAAGAGAGGCCGAAGCGCTCCGGTTATTAGGGTATGTGGTCCTCGCTGGGGGAAACAGAGCCATGGCGCGCACACATTTCCAGGACGCGCTTGCGCTTTCGCGACAGCTTGGAGACAAGCGACAACTTTCTCGCGCGCTCCATGCGCTTGGTGCGTCTTTTTACGGCGAAAAGCGAGAACAGGAAAAGGCGCAGCATCTGTTCGAGGAAGCGTTGACGCTTAACCGCGAGCGGGGAGATCGCGCCGGTATTGCCATCAATCTTTCAGATCTCGGGGCGACGTCGATTGCCCTCGGGTTGGGAGACCGCGCAAGGGAGATGTTGCGCGAGGGGTTCTCGATCGCCGAGGACATCGGTTCGAAGCGAGCTGGCATTGCGCATCTGAGCGGTGCGTCGGAGCTCGCGGTATTTTTCGGCGAGTGGAACCTCGCCGCGCGACTCTATGGGGCAGCCGAGGCGCAGAGGGAGCGCATCGGTCATCACCCCGAGCCAGGGGAGGACGTGTTTATCGAGCGGGCGCGGGAGGCGTTGGGAGCCATCGCGTTTGCCGCCGCTGAGTCCGATGGCCGCTCGCTTTCATATGACGAGGCGATCGCCCAAGCCCGTGCGTGGCTGGACGAGGGTTCCTGACTATTCATTAGTTGACACTGGGGCGACGGTCCGCTTTGCCGCGGCGCGTGTGGCTGCTTTGGGTCGGAATGAGGGTACCCACGTTTGATGGACACCTCAATGAGAGCAATACTGACTTGAGGAGGTATTCGATGGAATACACACCGCGCCGGAAATTGACTCGGGAATTCAAGCTTGAAGCGGTTCGTCAGGTGGCGTTGAGCGAGAAGCCCAAGGCCCAGCTGGCGCGGGAGCTAGGCGTACGCGTCGGCCAGCTGCGGACGTGGCGGCTTGAGTTCGAGAAAAAAGGAGGCGGTGACCGTGCATCGCCAAGCCTGATCGATCTGCGGCGGAGGATCTTGAACAGCTGCGTCGCGAGAACGCGAAGCTCAAGATGGAGATCGAGATTTTCAAAAAAAGCGGCCATCTACTTCGCTCGGAAAGCGAAGTGAAGTACGCCTTCGTCGAGAAGAATCGACAGCAGTATGGCGTGCCGGCTCTGTGCGAGGCGCTGCAGGTCTCGCGCAGCGGGTACTACACTGCGCGGCACCGCAGTCCCAGTGACCGCCAGAAGCGCCGGGTCACTGACCTCACGGCTCGTATCAGGACGATCCACCAAGCCAGCCGCGAGTCGTACGGCGCGCCCAGGGTACATGTCGAGCTGCTGGCCCAGAAGGTGCCCTGCTGCCGGAATACCGTGGCCAAGCTGATGCGCAGAGCGGAAATACTGCCCAAGGCGATCCGGCGGTTCCGCGTGACCACCGACTCGCGCAGGACCAAGGCATCGCCGAACCTCATCAACCGGGACTTCACGTCAGAACATCCCAACGACCTCTGGCTGAGCGACATCACCTACATACCGACGCGGGAAGGTTGGCTCTACCTGGCTGCGGTTCTGGACGCGTACTCGAGAGCCTTGGTGGGCTGGGCGATGAGCCGAACTCTGGACATCGAAGCTGGCGATGGAACGCGTTGAACATGTCGATCGCTCATCGGGGCCCACCGGGTAAAAACGCTGCACTCCGATCAGGGGTCAACGTACGCCACCGGAAGCTACCGGGAAATCGTCAACCGCTACGGCATCAGGCAGAGCATGAGTCGCAAAGGTGATTGCTGGGACAATGCGCCTATGGAAAGCTTCTTCCATACGCTCAAGACCGAATTGGTCATGCACTGCGACTACAAGACACGCGACGAATGCGCGGGTCAGCTTGTTCGATTACATGGAAGTGTTTTACAACCGGCAGCGACGGCACTCATCGATTAGCTACGAGGCCCCGCTACCGTTTGAGGCGATGAACTCGCCTGGTAAGGTGTCCACCGTTCGTGGGTAAGACCAGAAGCGGTCATTAGTGATGAGCCGCCGGGAAACAGTCTCAGATGCTATTCGCGCGCTTCGCCACCGTGAGGCGCAAAGAGCTCATGCCGAGTAGCAAGTCCCCGGATTTGGTGGCTACCAAGTGATCGCAATGGCTTGCCGTACGCTTGCGCAAAATCGTCGCTGACGACAATCGGTTGATCAAGCGCCTTCGCGGTCGCCTCGATCCGACTTACCAGGTTTACTGCAGGGCCAATCACAGTGAAGTCGAGCCGGTCAGCGGATCCAACATTTCCGTAGATGACCGCACCCGCATGCAATGCCACGACAATCTTCAACGGAGGCTCGCCCGCCATGCTCGGATCATCAGCAAGCAGGCGGACTGATTCGAGTGCCTCTTAGCCGCCTTCAACGCGTTCGCGGCAGCGCCACCAACGTTTCTGCCATCACCAATCGGGAAAATCGCAAGTAGGCCATCACCAATGAATTTCAGTATCTCCCCGCCATGGTTATGAATGGCCTTTGCTTGCGCGTCGAATAGCGCGTTGAGAATTGCGATCATTTGATTGCCCGGCAGGCGATCCGAACGCTCCGTGAATCCGCGAAGGTCTGACGACCAGAGGACCGCGGTCAGCTCCTCGCCTGTGCCGCGACGAATCTGACCGGCCAGGACCTTCGGGCCCGCGTTGGAGCCGAGATACGCGTTGAGGAGGTTCCGGGTCAGCGCCCGCTGGCTGTAGGTGTCACATACGCCTTGCAAGCGATGCGACAGGTCCGTCAGCTGTTCGATCTCCTGCTCGGAAAATCCGTCCACCCTGTCGGTCGTATAGGAGGTCGCATACCCGGGGCCATACGTGCTCGCAATCCGCAGAGACACGTAATCGGTGCCGCCCTTGGCCTTGAGATCGGGCAGAATCGAAAAATCGAGCTGGTCGTCCGGAACGTCGAGTCTGCGCCGAATCGTTTCACGACCCTCGATGACTCGGCGGATCGGGTTGTTCTTGTAGGCGACGGTATCCCGGATTTCGTGCGCAACCATGGTCTGCACAGTCTGGCCGGTGTCGCGCCACCAGACAAAGGTCGTGCCGAGAAATTGAGGGTGCAACGTACCACTGTGGAGCGTGAATCTGAGCAGCGGAAAGCCCGCGGCCAACATTTTCCACGCGAACTCATCAAAGGCGCGTGCACCTGACTCGTTCTTGAGCACGGGTCCGGCCAGCCAGTTTTCGATGCCGCCAATCGTGTCATTGCCCGGATGTTCGGCTGGCGGACGTTCAACGACCTCGATTACCCGGAGATGTCGAGGATCGATTTGGTTGGAAGCCGGCGGTTGCTCTAGGTCGCTCATCTTCGGAGATTTACGTCTGGCCTGTTGCCGAACAGGTTTCGCGATCTGCTTTACGGCAGCGACTGAGGGGGTAAGAGGTCGCCCATCCGCTGACGCATCCCAGTCGCGTCGCCATGCGCAGGCCCCTCCCCTTGGTTCGCGGGGCTAGAACAGCGATTCCTGCTCGGGCGCGGGAGGCGGCGCCTCGCCGTCGGCCGCGTCGTCCGCAATCGGCTCGGCCGACTCGATCAGCGCCGCATCGTCGTGGCGGACGTTGTTGACGCGCGTCGACACGGGGTAGTACGCCAGGGCATCCGACGGAAACGGCACGATGAGGTCGGCGACCTCGGCGTTGCCGGGGTCGAGCCAGCGCGCGTAATTCTCCGGCGCGACGATCATCGGCATCCGGTCATGCACCGCGGCGAGCAGGCTGTTCGCCTCGGTGGTGACGATCGTGCACGTGTCGAGCACTTCGTCGGCATCGCTGCGCCAGCGCTCGAAGAGCCCGCCGAACGCGAACAGCGAGGCGTCCTTCATGCCGACGTGCATCGGCTGCTTGCGGGCACGCTCCGCGCCGCCGACGCTCATCCATTCGTAGAATCCGTCCGCAGGAATGAGGCAGCGGTGCCGCCGATACGCGGTGCGAAACGACGGCTTGTCCTGGATCGTCTCGCCGCGGGCGTTGATCATCTTCGCGCCGATCGACGGGTCCTTGGCCCAGCGCGGCACGAGTCCCCAGCGCATCCGGACGAGCTCGCGCTCGCCATCCGTGCCGATGCGGACGATCGGAACGTCGGTCATCGGCGCGATGTTGTAGTGCGGATGCACGTCCGGCGCCTCGGCGAGACCGAACGCGAGCGCGATCGCCGCCGGGTGGCTGTGCAATTCATAGCGCCCGCACATGGTCAGTCGCGCGTTCCCGGATGGCTCGCCGGCGCCGCCTTCTCGAGCAGCCGCCGCGCGGACTTCGCGACCTGCAGCGTGTCCCAGTACGCGTACGCGCCCACCGCCGCCGCGCCGACGACCGGCACCCAGCGGCTCGCCGCCGTTCCCGCGATGCGCTGCGTCACCGACACGCCGACCGTCTTCAGCAGGCTCGCGACGGCGCCCGCCGAAAGCTGCTGGACGACCGCGCGCTGCCCGGCGCGGACGACGATGTCGCGCGCCACATGGCTCGCCATGTGGCGGAACAGGCAATACAACATGTGCGTCGGCGTGAGCTCGGCGGCACGCCCGTGCAGCGCGAAGATGTCGGCGACCATCTGCCGCTGCACTTTCCAGATGAGGTAGAGGTCCGGCAGCACGGTCAGCATGCCGAGCGGCCCGGGCGGCAGCGCGAGCGAGCCTGAAATCATCGCGGCCCTCTGCGCCGCGTCGCGCGCGACGCGTTCCGCCTGCCGCGTGGCGTCGGAGGCGCGATGCGTGTGCGGGACGGGCACTTCGCTGATGACGCGCTCGATGACGCCGGCGAGATCGGCCGGGGGAACGCCGTTCGCGGTGGGCACGGGAAGCATCGATCGCCGGGTCGTTCGCATCGTCGAGTGGGCGCGGTCGCGCTGCGCGCGAAGCTTATGCCCCCGCGCCCGCATTGTCGACGGTCGCCGTCGACTGCGATGCCGGCCGGCATCGCGGACCGGCGCGCGGGCCCCGGTAGAATCGGGGCAGGGAGGCAGGCGCCGATGCGCATTTTCGGGTTCGCGGGATGGTCCGGCAGCGGCAAGACGACGCTCATCGAGCAGATCATTCCGCGCATCGTCGCGCGCGGGCTCACGGTGTCGCTCGTCAAGCACGCGCACCATCGCTTCGAAGTCGATCAGCCCGGCAAGGATTCGTTCCGGCACCGCCATGCGGGGTGCCAGGAGGTGCTCGTGACGTCCACCGTCCGCTGGGCGCTGATGCACGAGCTGCGGGAGGCTCCGGAGCTGGGCGTCCGGGAGGCGCTCGCCCGGCTTTCCCCGTGCGACTTCGCGCTCATCGAAGGCTTCAAGACCGAGCCCATTCCGAAGCTCGAGGTCTGGCGGTCGGCGCTGGGGAAACCGCTGCTCCATCCGGGCGACGCCAGCATCCTCGGCATTGCCACCGACAGCCCCGACGAGCTTCCGGCTGACTCGCGGGAGCGGCTTCCGGTGCTGAGGCTCGACGACTATGACGCCGCCGCAACGTTCGTCGTCGACCATGCGGCCACCCTGTCGGAAGGCGATTGACTTCGGACATGGCAGGCGAGTAACGTGAAAGCCGTGGGAGTCCCTGCCTCGAAAAGGCGTCATGCAACTCGGGGCGGGATCGGTTGTCCATGTTGGGATGTCCGGAATAGGCAGGGTTCGACGCGAATCGGAATGGCTGCAGTCGCCGCTGAAATCCATCCCCAGCACTGATAGATGACGAAATATCAATACATTACAACGCTGGCACTCGCTGCCGGGCTTACGGTGGTGGCGCCCGCACGGGCGGCCGACCCGGTGAATCCGGCCGACGACTCCGGCTTCTACGCCGGGATCTCGCTGCGCCAGAATTCGTCCGACACCGGCGGGCTCGCCATCGGCAAGACCGGACTCGCCTGGAACCGGCTGGCGCCCGTCGTCTCCGACGACACCGCCTCGCGCGCGCTGGTCTTCGGCGGCTATCGGTGGACGAACGACATCTCGGTCGAAGCCGCGATGAGCTCGGCCGACAAGTACGCGCTGCGTCCGCTGGGCGCGACCCCGCTGGGACAGGGCGTCGGCCTGAAGTTCGGCCCGAGCAACGCGCTCAACGGCAATGACGTGGCGTCGCGCAGCGTCAACGTCGACGTGTTCACCAGTTGGACGGTCTACAAGACGTTCGCGCTCTACGGCCGGATGGGCTATGCCCAGTCCGAGGGCGCATTGGCCTATACCGCATCGAATCCGACCATCATCGATCAACGCCGGAATCACGACGGGATGAATTACGGCCTCGGCGTGCGTTACGACCTCAACTCGAGTCTCGGCCTCAGGCTCGAATACGGCCGCTACGGCCGCCTGACCGGCGAAGTCGGCAACGGCCTGCCGGATTCGGATCAGGTCAGCTTCGGCCTGCAGTTGCGCTTCTAGGCCCGCGCTCCGCGTGCGTGAATCGTGACGTGCGAAATTCCGCACGACCGCCGTTCCTCGCCCGTTCCACTCACGACCGTTAGCCGCGACCCCATGCGAGACAATCCCGTCGATGCGCTGACGCTCGTCTATCTCGCGCGGCTGCGCGACGCGTTCGGCATGGCCACCGAGGCGATTCGCCCGCCCTCCGCGGTGACGACCGTCAGCGCGCTGCGCGAGCATCTCGCCGCGCGCGGCGGAGCCTGGGCCACGGAGCTCGCGCCCTCGCGCGCCGTGCGATTCGCAGTGAATCACGAGATCGCGCAGCCGGACACGATCCTGCGGCCCGGCGACGAAGTCGCGCTCCTGCCGCCCGTGACCGGCGGCTGACGACGGGTCGCGCGATGCCGGTCCGGATCCAGGAAGCCGATTTCGACCTCACGACGGAGCTCGCCGCGCTGCGCGGCGGCGATCCGCGGGTGGGCGCCGTCGCCGCATTCGTGGGAACGGTGCGCGACGTCGCGGGCGCCGCGCCGCTCTCGACGCTGACGCTCGAGCACTATCCGGGGATGACCGAGAAAGCGCTCGCCGCGATCGTCGACACCGCGAAATCACGCTGGGACATCATCGACGCGCTCGTCATCCATCGCGTCGGTGCCTTGCGCGCGTCCGACCAGATCGTGCTGGTCGGCGTGACCAGCGCTCACCGCGGCGAGGCGTTCGCCGCGTGTGAATTCATCATGGATTACTTGAAGACGCGCGCGCCGTTCTGGAAGAAGGAAACCACGGCAGCCGGCTCGCGCTGGGTCGAGGCGCGGGACAGCGACGACGAGGCCGCCGCGCGCTGGCAGGCGGCGGAGCGGCGCGGATCCTAAGGCCGGTGGCGAGTCCGCTGACGTTCCGGCGTCCCCGGCCGGCGTGCCGGCCGCGCGCGCAATCGCGCGTTCGATCCTGATGCCGGCCACCGCGCTGCTCGCGATCGACTGGGGCACGACGTCCGCACGTGCCTACCGCATGTCCGGCGCAGGCGAAATCCTCGAGACGCGCGAATCTCCGCTCGGAATCCAGCAGATTCGCGACGGCGCATTCGCGGCGGCGCTGCGATCGCTGCAGGGCGACTGGAGCGACATCGCCGCGCCGCGCATCGCGAGCGGAATGATCGGCAGCCGGCAAGGCTGGATCGAGGCACCGTATCTCGACTGTCCCGCCGGGCGGGACGACCTCGCCCGGTCGCTTGCGACGCGCGCCGGACGGGTCCCTCGCGATCGTCGCCGGCGTCCGCTGCCGTGACGCCGACGGGATTCCCGACGTGATGCGCGGCGAGGAAACACAGATCGTCGGCGCGCTGGCCGACGGCACGGGCGAGACGCTCGCAGTGCTGCCCGGCACGCACAGCAAGTGGGCGGTCGTGCGGGGCGGGCGCATCGAGCAGTTCGCGACGTTCATGACCGGCGAGGTCTTCGCCGTCCTGAAGGACCACAGCATCCTCGGCCGCATGATGGCCGCCGAAGGCGCGGCGGCGAACGACGAAGGATTTCGGCGCGGCGTCGAGCGCCGCGCGCCATGCCGGAGTTCCCGGCGCGTTGCTGCACCGGCTTTTCGGCGCGCGCACGCTGGCGCTCGCCGGCGAGCTCGATACCGGCGCGGCAGCGGATTACCTGTCCGGGCTCCTGATCGGCAGCGAGATCGGCGCCGGTGTCGAATGGGCGCGGCAATGCGGCGTCGCGGCGGATCGCGCGACGCTGATCGGCGCGAGCGCACTGTGCGCGCGTTATGCTGTCGCGCTGGCGGATGCGGGTGTCGCCGTCGAGGCGGCTCCTGCTGCGGCAGC
Organism: uncultured beta proteobacterium; assembly: GCA_963741355.1. Taxonomy (GTDB): domain Bacteria; phylum Pseudomonadota; class Gammaproteobacteria; order Burkholderiales; family Casimicrobiaceae; genus CAIWHR01. Next base: position 206,294 of record CAVUIG010000029.1, on the reverse strand, counting down.
CGCCCGCGGGCTGTGGGCCATCGCGAGGCAAGCGGGCCTGGTGCGCTGACAGGAGCACTTTGCGAATGCAATCGATTGCAGACTATCTTGACCCGCTGCCGCTCGTCGCGGTGCTGCGCGGCATCACGCCCGCCGAGATTCCGGCCGTCGCCGACGCGCTCGTCGCCGAAGGCTTTCGCATCCTCGAGGTGCCGCTCAATTCGCCGCAGCCGTTCGAGTCGATCGCGGCACTTGCCGCGACCTATGGCGACACCTGCCTGGTCGGCGCCGGCACGGTGCTGTCGATGGACGACGTCACGCGCGTCAACGCCGCGGGCGGCCGTCTCATCGTGATGCCTCACGGCGATGTCGCGGTGGTGCGCGAGGCGAAGCGCCAGCGGATGATCTGCCTCCCCGGCGCCACCACGCCGACCGAAGCGTTCGCCGCGCTTGCCGCCGGTGCGGACGGCATCAAGATGTTTCCTGCCGAGGCGCTGCCGCCACCGGTCCTCAAGGCTTGGCGCGCGGTGCTTCCTTCCGGTACGCTCGTGTTTCCGGTCGGCGGCATCCGGCCCGACAACATGGCCGCGTACGTTGCGGCGGGAGCGTCGGGATTCGGCACCGGATCGAATCTCTACCGCCCGGGAATGCCGGCGGACGAGGTCAGGGCGCAGGCCGCACGCTTTGGAGAGGCGTGGAGGGCGGCCCGGGCCCACTGATTGCGCATTGCTTCCAGGGGGAAGTCCAGATGGAAAAACGACAAGCGGGATATGCCGCGCTGACGCTCGGGCCGACCCATTTCTTCCAGCGAGGCTGACCGGACGTCCACGAGAGACGGGGAGCGGCGGATGCCGGCGCTGGACGTCCTCGCCCTCGGCGAGGCGATGGTCGAGTTCAATCAGGCGCGCGCGGACGCGCCCGATCAGTACCTGCGCGGCTTCGGCGGCGACACATCCAACATGGCGATCGCCGCCGCTCGTCTTCTCGGCGATCGCGGCACCGCGGGATTCGTCACGCGGGTCGGCGACGACGCCTTCGGCCGGATGTTGCACGAACTCTGGCAGCGCGAAGGCGTCGACACACGCGGCGTGGGGGTCGATCCGGGCGCGCCCACCGGCGTCTACTTCGTGACCCACGGGCCTTCCGGGCATGAATTCTCGTACCTGCGCGCGGGCTCGGCCGCATCGCGGATGCAGCCCGAGACGCTGCCGCGGGAGCTCGTGCGCAGCGCACGCGTGCTGCACGTGTCCGGCATCAGTCAGGCGATCAGCGCGGGCGCCTGCGACACCGTGTTCGCGGCCGTGGCCGCGGCCGGCGCTTCCGGCACGAGGGTCTCCTACGATCCCAATTTCCGGGCGAAGCTCTGGCCGGTCGCGCGCGCCCGCGCGGTGATCATGGCGACGATCGGCCAGTGCGACTGGTTCCTGCCGAGCTACGACGAGGCGAAGCTCCTTTCCGGCTACGCCGAGGCCGCGGCGATCATCGATTGGTGCCACGCGCTGGGCGCGCCGGTGGTGGCGCTCAAATGCGGCGCCGAAGGCGTCGTGGTCTCGGACGGGCGCAAGCGCGAGCAGGTGGCCGGGCATCGTGTCGACTGCATCGATGCGACGGGCGCCGGCGACTGCTTCGACGGGGCGTTCGCGGTGCGCATTCTCGACGGCGACACGCCGTTCGCCGCGGCGCGCTACGCCAACGCGGCGGCGGCGCTGGCGACGACCGGCTTCGGCGCCGTGGCCCCGCTGCCACGCGACGCCGAAGTGCGTAAACTTCTGGGTTCGGCAACCGCTTGAGGGGGGAGCACCATGGGGACTTCGCAATCGACCCGCGCCGCAGAGCCGCGGGCGCGCCGCATTCCCGCGACTGAATCCGTCATCGCGAAAGCGGTGCGGCATCTCGAAGCCGGCCAATGGGAAGCGGCGCATTTGCTGGTGCAGAAGGACGTCACCGAGCAGGGCTGCTGGGCGCATGGCATCGTCCATCTCATCGAGGGCGACCTCGAGAATGCCAAATACTGGTATCGGCGCGCGCACCGGCCGCTGCCGCACGGCAATACCGTTGCCGCGGAGATCGCGGCGCTGAAGGCGTCGATCAGGAAGGGCACGCAGTAACGGCGCGCCGGAATTCCCCCGCGCCGGGACGCGCGCGAGAATGTTGCCGCGCCGCGCGTCGCCGCGCCCGCGGAGGAGGATGTGATGCCCTGGGGCGGAATTCTTGCGGTGGGCGGAGGCGCCGCGCTCGGCGCGTGGCTGCGGTGGGGCCTCGGTATCCTGCTGAACCCCGTCTTTCCCACGCTGCCGCTCGGCACGCTCGCGGCCAATCTCTCCGGCGGCCTGATGATGGGCTGCGCGATGGAGCTTCTGACGCGGCACGCGGTGCTCTCCCCGGAAGCACGCCTGCTCGTCACCACCGGGTTTCTCGGTGGCCTCACGACGTTCTCGACGTTCTCGGCGGAAACGGTTGCGCTGCTGATGCGCAAGGAATTGGCGTGGAGCGCCGCGCTCGTTGGCGCGCACGTCGTCGGATCCGTCGCAATGACGATCCTCGGCATCTTCCTGATGCGCCTTTATTTCACATGGGGCTCGCCGTGAACGGAACGCTGCTGCGCTTCTACATGCACGAAAACCGCAAGCACGGCCACATCCTGCTCTATGAATGGCTCCTCGAGCAGGCGAAGAAGGCGGGCATCCACGGGGGCTCGGCGTTCCGCGCGATCGCCGGCTTCGGGCGGCACGGCATCCTGCACGAGGAGCATTTCTTCGAGCTCGCGGCAGACATGACGGTGGAAGTCGAATTCGTGGTCTCCGACGCCGAGGCACAGACGCTGCTCGACCTCGTCCGGCGAGAGCAGGTCAGCGTCTTCTATACCCGCGTCGCCGCGGAATTCGACGTGATCGCCGGCGACCGCTGACCGGATAGGCGCGGCCGCGCTTTGCGCGGTGCCGATGCCGCTTCAGGCGTGAGCGGTGCGTGGGCCACGCGTCGGGATGTCCGGTAGACTTCACGATTTCCCACGCCGCGAGACCGACATGCCCAACGCCATCCGCATTCATTCCAACGGCGGTCCCGAAGTCCTCGTCTGGGAGCCGGTCGCCGTCGGCGAACCAGGCCCCGGCGAAGCGCGAGTCCGTCACACCGCCATCGGCGTCAACTACATCGACACCTACCACCGCAGCGGGCTCTACAAGCTCGCGCTGCCGTCGGGTCTCGGCGCCGAGGCGGCCGGCGTGGTCGAGGCGGTGGGCGCCGGCGTCGACTGGGTGAAGCCGCACGACCGCGTCGCGTATTGCGGCGGGCCGGTCGGCGCGTACAGCGAGTCACGGGTGATGCCGGCCGACCGGCTGGTCCGGCTGCCCGACGGAATTTCGGATCGTGCCGCCGCGGCGCTGATGCTGAAGGGGCTCACCGTTCAATACCTGTTTCGCCAGACGCACAAGCTCAAGTCCGGCGACACGATCCTGTTCCATGCGGCGGCTGGAGGCGTGGGTCTCATCGCCTGCCAATGGGCGAGGGCGCTCGGCGTGACGATGATCGGCACGGTCGGGTCCGACGAGAAGGCCGCGCTCGCGAAGGCCAATGGCTGCACGCACACGATCGTGTACACACGCGAGAATTTCGTCGAGCGGGTGAAGGCGCTGACCGGCGGCAAGGGCGTTCCCGTGGTCTACGACGCGATCGGCAAGGACACGTACCCGGCGTCGCTCGATTGCATCTCGCCGCGCGGCCTGTGGGTGAGCTTCGGCAATTCGTCGGGCGCGGTCTCGGCGTTCGACATTCTCATGCTGTCTCAGAAGGGCTCTCTGTACGCGACGCGGCCGACGCTCGCGAACTACGCGGCGAAGCGCGAGGACCTGACGGCGATGGCGGCCGAGCTCTTCGAGCTCGTGCTGTCCGGAAAGATCGTCAGCGAGCCGCGCCAGACCTTCGCGCTGAAGGACGCGGGTGACGCGCATCGTGCGCTCGAGTCGCGCGCGACGATTGGCGCGACGGTGCTGCTGCCCTGAACGGCCGGTAACGGGTGCCCGCGGTGCGGGCGCAGGCCGAAGGACTCAGCGCGCGGCGTCGTTGAGCAGCGTGCGCGCCGCGGGGATGAGCTCGCTGGCGGTGAGGCCGAGCGGGCCGGCGCCGGCGGCGACACAGGCGTCCGCCGCCGCGCCATGCAGGCACACGCCGACGCGAAGCGCGGTCGCGGCGTCGATCCGCTGCGCGAGCAGCGCTGCCACGAATCCCGTCAGGACGTCGCCCGACCCCGCGCTGGCGAGACCCGGATTGCCGGTCGCGTTGATGTCCCAGCTGCCATCGGGATGCGCCAGCACGCTGCCCGCGCCCTTGACGACGACCGACGCATGGAGCTTGTCCGAAAGCGCTTGCGCCGCTCCGAGCCGATCCGCCTGAACCTCGTCGACGGTCATGCCGAGCAGGCGCGCCGCCTCCGCGGGATGCGGCGTGACGATCGTCGGCGCCGAGCGTCCTGCGACCGCCTGCGCGAGCGACTTGTCGGATGCGATGAGGTTGAGCGCGTCGGCATCGAGCACCAGCGGGACCGCTTCCGCGACGGCGCGCGCGACGAGCGATTTCGCCACGGCATCGGTCCCGAGGCCGGTGCCGCAGGCGAGCGCATCGGCGCCGGCGCCGAGCACCTGATCCGCCGCACGCAGCATCAATTCCGGCGTCGCCCAATCCACGGCCGGAAACTCGGCGGCCGCGAATCCCGTCCAGACCTTGCCGGCGCCCGTGTTGAGCGCCGCGCGTCCGGCGAGCAGCGGGGCGCCGATCATCCCGCGCGCGCCGCCGACGATGCCGAGCGTGCCGAACGTTCCCTTGTGCACGTTGCGCACGCGCCGGCGCAGCACGTCGGGCAGTGCCTGCGAAACGGATATCCACTCGAGGCGATGCCCGCGCGCCGCGGCGTCGACTTCCGCGCCGAGCCCGAGCGAGTGCACGGAAATTCGGCCGCAGCGATCGACGCCCTCGCCGGTGAGCAGCCCGGGCTTCAATGCGATGAAGGTCGCGGTCGCGGTCGCGTGAATTGCCGGCGCGAAGGCGCGTCCGGTCTCGGCGTCGAGCCCGCTCGGAACGTCGAGCGCGAGCACCGGCGTGCGCGACGCGTTGACCCATTCGATCATCGCCGCGTAATCGGCGGAGGGTGCGCGCGTGAGTCCGATGCCGAAGAGGCCATCGACGATCAGCGTTCCCTGCCACGTCGACGGAATTGCATCGACTGTCGTCCCGCCGGCTGTGCGAAACGCCGCGAGGGCGTTGGCGGCATCGGCGGGAAGGCGCGCCGCATCGGCGCGGAAGACGACCGTCACGTCGTAAAACCACTGCCGCAGCCAGCGCGCGACCACGAACGCGTCGCCGCCATTATTGCCCGGTCCGGCGAGCACCAGCACCGCGCCGCCGCGCTCGCCGCCCATCGCCCGCGCGGCCTCGGCGGCGGCAAGTCCGGCGCGCTCCATCAGGCCCGCATTGACCGCGCCGGCCTCGATGGCGCGAAGCTCGGCGGTCCGACAGACCGGTGCAGGCGGCGTTGCGGCGGCCATGCGTGAATTATAGGCCGCCGCAGGGTCCGCGCCCCGCACGCGAAAGGTCCCCTTCCGGTTGGACAAAGGGACGGCCGCGCCGCTACACTAGGAAGCCGTCGAAATTGACCGCCGCCGTACGATACCGGCGCCGCAGAGGCCGGACCCGACGCCGCGGCTGCAGAGCATTCGGATAACCAAGTGGAGGGATTCACCATGAAGTTGCTCGCCAAGGCCGGGTTCGCGCTGGCCGCCGTGTTTGCATTGACCGCGAATGCGCAGGATCTGACGGGGACGCTGAAGAAGGTCAAGGACACCGGCGCGATCACGGTCGGCCATCGGGAGTCGTCGATCCCGTTCTCGTACCTCGACGACAAGCAGCAGCCCATCGGCTACGCGATGGACCTCTGCATGAAGATCGTCGACGCGGTCAAGGCCGAGCTCAAGATGCCCAATCTCAAGGTCAACCTGCAGCCGGTCACCTCGGGCAACCGCATTCCGCAGCTGCAGGCCGGCAACATCGACCTCGAGTGCGGGTCGACGACCAACAGCGTCGAGCGGCAGAAGCAGGTGTCGTTCGGGCCGACCTATTTCGTGATCAACGTCACGGCGGCGGTCAAGAAGTCCTCCGGCATCAAGGCGCTCGCCGATCTCAACGGCAAGACGATCTCGACCACGTCCGGCACGACGTCGGTGCCGCTGCTCAAGAAGTACGACAAGACCGCCAACGTCGAGATCAAGGAAATCTACGGCAAGGACCACGCGGAGTCGTTCCTGCTGCTGGCGCAGGACCGCACGTCGGCGTTCGTGATGGACGACATCCTGCTCGCCGGCCAGATCGCCAATTCCGGCAAGCCCGGGCGATTACATGATCATCGCCGAATCGCTGCGGCAGGAACCGTACAGCATGATGCTGCGCAAGGACGACCCGCAGTTCAAGGCGCTCGTCGACAAGACGATCGGCGGCGTCATGAAGTCGGGCGAGATCGACAAGATCTACGCCAAGTGGTTCACGAGCCCGATTCCGCCCAAGGGCGTCAACATGAATTTCCCGCAGACGCCGGCGATCAAGGCGGCGTTCGCGAATCCGAACGACAAGGGCGTCGAGTGACGGGGGAGGGTGCCGCTTCCATGCGTTAGCGAAAGGCCGGACGGCGCAACCGCGCTTCCGGCCTTTCTGTTGGCGGCGCGCGCGCCGCGCATAGCGGCGGGCTGGGGAGAGGGCGAGCGTGAAGTTCAATCTGGATTGGGGAGTCTTCTTTCAGGAGATCCCCGGAGGCGGCGAGACCTATCTCGATCTGCTGATTTCCGGGATCTGGTGGACGCTCGGCGTGTCCGCGGCTGCCTGGGTGATCGCGCTCGTGATCGGCTCGATCGTCGGAACGATCCGCACGACGCAGCAGCCGTGGCTCGTGCGCATCGGCACCGCGTGGGTCGAGCTCTTCCGCAACATCCCGCTGCTGGTGCAGATGTTCCTCTGGTACTTCGTCATCCCGGAATTCATCCCGCCGCTCAAGGCCTGGATCGTCCGGACCGACCCTGCGAACGCGCAGTTCCTGTCGGCGGTGCTCTGCCTCGGACTCTTCACGTCGGCGCGCGTCGCGGAGCAGGTGCGCGCGGGCATCCAGTCGCTGCCGCGGGGCCAGCGCATGGCCGGCATGGCGCTCGGCCTGACGCAGCCGCAGGTGTATCGCTTCGTGCTGCTGCCGATGGCGTTCCGGATCATCATCCCGCCGCTCACCAGCGAGACGATGAACCTCATCAAGAACTCGTCGATCGCGCTGACGATCGGCCTGGCCGAGCTCACGTTCCGCTCGCGCGAGATGGGCGAGTACACGTTTCATTTCTTCGAGGCGTTCTCGGCGGCGACGCGCGATCTACATCGTCATCGCGATGACCGCCAACCGGGTGATGGCCGTGATCGAGCGCCGGGTTTCGGTGCCGGGCTACATCGCGGGCGGAAAGTAGGGGCCGGCGATGCACCTCGACTTCGACGTCATCTCGCGCTCGCTGCCCTATCTCTGGAAGGGCTTCCTCTACACGGTGCAGCTGACCGCGATCGCGACGGCCGGCGGCCTCTTCTTCGGAACGCTGCTCGCGCTCGCTGCGGCTGTCGCCGTTCAAGGTGCTCGCATGGATCGCCGCCGGGTACGTGAACCTGGTGCGCTCGATCCCGCTGGTGCTGGTGCTGTTCTGGTTCTTCTTCCTGATGCCGCAGGTGCTGCAGCTCGTCACCGGCGGCGAGCGCCCGCCGCAGATCGGCGCGGAGCGCACGGCGATCATCACGTTCATCATGTTCGAGGCCGCGTACTTCTGCGAGATCATGCGCGCCGGCATCCAGTCGATCGCGCGGGGCCAGGTGCATTCCGCCTATGCGCTCGGGCTGACCTACGGACAGGCGATGCGCCTCGTGATCCTGCCGCAGGCGTTCCGCAACATGATCCCGCTGATCCTGACGCAGACGATCATCCTGTTCCAGGACACCTCGCTCGTGTACGTGATCTCGGCGACCGATTTCACCGGCGCGGCGTCGAAGATCGCGCAGCGCGACGGCCGCCTGATCGAGATGTACCTGTTCGTCGCCGTCGTCTATTTCGTGATCTGCTACACGCTGTCGTACGGCGTGAAGCACCTGCAGAAGAAGATCGCCGTCATCCGCTGAGGAGGACCCTCACCATGCCCATGATCCACATCGACAACGTGTCCAAGTGGTACGGCCAGTTCCAGGTGCTGACCGATTGCACCACCAAGGTGGACAAGGGCGAGGTGATCGTCGTCTGCGGGCCGTCCGGCTCGGGCAAGTCGACGCTGATCAAATGCGTGAACGCGCTCGAGCCGTTCCAGAAGGGCCAGGTCACCGTCGACGGAATCCCCGTGAACGACCCGAAGACGAACCTGCCCAAGCTGCGTGCCCGGGTCGGGATGGTGTTCCAGCATTTCGAGCTGTTCCCGCACCTGTCGATCACCGAGAACCTGACGCTGGCTCAGATCAAGGTGCTGGGCCGGGGCCAGGACGAGGCGCGCGAGCGCGGCCTGAAGCTCCTCGACCGCGTGGGCCTCAACGCGCAGAAGGACAAGTTTCCGGGGCAGCTGTCGGGCGGCCAGCAGCAGCGCGTCGCGATCGCCCGGGCGCTGTCGATGGATCCGATCTGCATGCTGTTCGACGAGCCCACCTCCGCGCTCGACCCGGAGATGATCAACGAGGTGCTCGACGTCATGGTGCTGCTCGCGAAGGAAGGCATGACGATGATGGTCGTCACGCACGAGATGGGATTCGCGCACAAGGTCGCGAATCGCGTGATCTTCATGGACCACGGCCACATCGTCGAGGACGCGACCAAGGACGACTTCTTCGGCAAGCCGCGCTCCGAGCGCGCGCAGCAGTTCCTCGCGAAGATCCTGCACCACTGAGGAGCTTCGGGCGGCTGCGCCGCGGCGCAAAGCGCGTATAATCGCGCTTTACGCCCCCCAGCCGGCATGCCGCAAATACTTTCGCTGCGCGGACGTCACGCGCTGTCGCCGTTCCGCGTAGCCAAGCTCCTCGCAGCACTCGCCAGCGCCCGCCCGCAGCACCGCGTCCTCGGCATTTCCGCGCTGTACTGGCATTTCGTCCTCACCGACCGCGCGCTGACGCCGGCCGAGCGCGGCGTGCTCGAGCGGCTGCTCACGTATGGGCCGCACGACGAGTCGGCAGCGGAGTCCGGGGTGCCGGTGGTCGTCGTGCCGAGGCCCGGCACCATCTCGCCGTGGTCGTCGAAGGCGACCGACATCGCGCGCAATTGCGGCCTCGATGCCGTGACGCGCATCGAGCGCGGCATCGTCTATCGGATTGCCAATGGTGACGGCGATCCGCTTGGCGCGGACGATCGCGCGGCGCTCCTGCCGCTGCTGCACGACCGGATGACCGAGGCCGTGCTGCCGGCGGTCGAGGACGCCGCCGCGCTGTTCGAAAACCATCCGCCTCGGCCGATGGAGCGCGTGCCGCTGCTCTCCGAAGGCGCGTCCGCCATCGAGCGCGCGAACCGGCGAGCTCGGCCTCGCGCTCACCGACGACGAGATCGCGTATCTCGAGGAGAACTTCCGCAAGGAGGGCCGCGACCCGACCGATGTCGAGCTCATGATGTTCGCGCAGGCGAACTCGGAGCACTGCCGGCACAAGATCTTCAACGCGAGCTGGGTCGTCGACGGCGTCGCGCAGCCGAAGAGCCTGTTCGCGATGATCCGGCACACGCACGCGACCGCGCCGCAGGGGACCATCGTCGCCTACGCCGACAACGCCGCGGTGATCGAAGGGCGCGATGGCGCGGCGCTTCTATCCCGGCGAGGACGATCGCTACGCGGCGCACGCCGAGCCGACGCAGATTCTGCTCAAGGTCGAGACGCACAATCATCCGACGGCGATTGCGCCGTTCCCGGGCGCGGCGACGGGCTCGGGCGGCGAGATCCGCGACGAGGGTGCGACCGGCGTCGGCGCGCGGCCCAAGGCCGGGCTCACGGGATTCACGGTCTCGCATCTGCGCCTGCCCGGCCTGCCGCAGCCCTGGGAAGCGCCGTACGGCAAGCCGGAGCGCATCGCCTCGGCGCTGTCGATCATGCAGGAAGGCCCGATCGGCGCCGCCGCGTTCAACAACGAATTCGGGCGGCCGAACCTCGTCGGCTATTTCCGCACGTTCGAGCAATCGGTCGGCGGCGAAGTGCGCGGCTACCACAAGCCGATCATGATCGCGGGCGGCCTCGGCAACATCCGCGCCGACCACACGCACAAGCGGCCGATTCCCGCGGGCGCGCTGCTGATCCAGCTCGGCGGGCCCGGAATGCTGATCGGCATGGGCGGCGGCGCCGCGTCGTCGATGGCGACCGGCACGAATACCGCGGACCTCGATTTCGATTCGGTCCAGCGCGGCAACGCCGAGATGCAGCGCCGCGCGCAGGAGGTGATCGATCGCTGCTGGCAGCAGGGCGCTGCGAATCCGATCCTGTCGATCCACGACGTCGGCGCCGGCGGACTCTCCAACGCGCTGCCGGAGCTCGTCCATGGCGGAGGTGCGGGGGCACGCTTCGACCTCCGCGCGATTCCGTCGGAGGAGCCGGGCATGGCGCCGCGCGAGATCTGGTGCAACGAGGCGCAGGAGCGTTACGTGCTCGCGATCGGCGCCGGGCATCTCGAGCGGTTCCGCGCGATCGCGCTGCGCGAGCGCTGCCCGTTCGCCGTCGTGGGCACGGCGAGCGCGGATCACCGGCTCGTCGTTACCGATGCGCATTTCGACACGCGGCCGGTCGACATGGATCTCGACGTGCTGCTCGGCAAGCCGCCGCGGATGACGCGCGACGTCGTCCACGCGCCGCGCTCGCTGCCGCCGCTCGATCTCGGCGGCGTCGATTTCAGGACGGCCGCGTACCGCGTGCTGCAGCTCCCTGCGGTGGCGGACAAGACGTTCCTCGTGACCATCGGCGACCGGACGGTCGGCGGGCTCTGCGCGCGCGATCCGATGGTCGGGCCGTGGCAGGTGCCGGTCGCCGACGTCGGCGTCTCGCTGATGGATTACGACGGCTACGCCGGGGAGGCGATGGCGATGGGCGAGCGCACGCCGCTGGCACTCATCGACGCGCCCGCGTCCGGGCGGATGGCGGTCGGCGAGGCGATCACCAACATCGCCGCGGCGCGGATCGGCGACCTTTCGTCGATCAAGCTCTCCGCCAACTGGATGGCGCCCGCCGGACATCCCGGCGAGGACGCCGCGCTCTACGACACGGTCCGGGCGGTGGCAATGGAGCTGTGCCCGGCGTTGCGCGTCAGCATTCCCGTCGGCAAGGACTCGATGTCGATGCGCACGACATGGCAGGAGGACGGCGTCGAGAAATCGGTCACCGCGCCGATCTCGCTCGTCGTCTCGGCGTTCGCGCCGATGAAGGACGCGCGCCGAGTGCTGACGCCGCAGCTTCGCACCAGTGGAGAGCCCACCCTGCTGCTCTGGATCGACCTCGGCCATGGCCGGCACCGCCTCGGCGGTTCGGCGCTCGCGCAGGTGTTCGGGCAGCTCGGCAATGAATGCCCGGACGTGGATGCGGCCGCGGCGCTCGCCGACTTTTTCGCCACCGTGCAGGCGTCTGCAGGAAGACGGGCTACTCCTGGCGTACCACGACATCGGCGACGGCGGGCTGCTCGCGACGCTTGCCGAGATGGCGTTCGCGTCGCGCTGCGGACTTGCGATCGAGCTTCCCAAGACGGGAGCGCCGCTGGCCGTGCTGTTCGCGGAGGAGCTGGGCGCCGTCGTCGAGGTGCGCGAGGACGATCGAGATACGGTTGCCGCCCGCATCGCGCAAGCCGCGCTCGTCGGACACTGGATCGGCGCGCCGACGCACGGCGAGCGCGTCCGGATCGCGTTCGACGGCGCGACGCTCCTCGACGAGTCGCGCGTCGACCTGCATCGCGCATGGTCGGCGACGACGCACGCGATGCAGCGGATGCGGGACAATCCCGACGCCGCGGACGACGAATACGCTGCGGATCCTCGACATTGCCGACCCGGGGATCACGCCGAAGTTGACGTTCGACCCGGCGCAGGACATCGCCGCGCCGTTCATCTCGACGGGCGCGCGACCCGCGATTGCGGTGCTGCGCGAGCAGGGCGTCAACGGGCAGGTCGAGATGGCGGCCGCGTTCGACCGCGCCGGATTCGCCGCCTACGACGTGCACATGAGCGACATCCTGGCGGGGCGCCGTTCCCTTGCCGCGTTCAAGGGCTTCGTCGCCTGCGGCGGATTTTCCTACGGCGACGTGCTCGGCGCGGGCGAAGGCTGGGCGAAATCGATCCTGTTCAATGCCCGGGCGCGCGACGATTTCGCTGCGTTCTTCGCGCGCGGCGACGCATTTGCGCTCGGCGTCTGCAACGGCTGCCAGATGATGAGCAACCTTTCCGAGCTCATTCCTGGCACCGGGCACTGGCCGCATTTCGTGCGCAACCGCTCCGAGCAGTATGAGGGGCGGCTCGTGGTGCTCGAAGTCGTCGCGTCGCCGTCGCTCTTCTTTCGCGGCATGGAAGGCAGCCGGATTCCCGCCGTCACCGCCCACGGCGAAGGCTATGCGGAATTCCGCGACGCGGCGCAGCTCGATGCGGCGCAGCCCTACGTCACGCTGCGTTTCGTCGACGGGCACGGCGCGCCGACGATGCGCTATCCGTACAACGCCAACGGCTCGCCGCTGGGCATCACGGGCCTCACGACTGCGGACGGGCGCTTCTCGATCCTGATGCCGCATCCGGAACGGGTGTTCCGCACCGTGCAGATGTCGTGGCACCCCGCGGAGTGGGGCGAGGATTCGCCGTGGATGCGGATGTTCCGCAATGCGCGCGCATGGCTGGGCTGACGCGTCCCGAGTCTTCGAGTATCATCGGCGGTCCCCCTGCACCGAGGATCGCAATGGCGCTGACCGTGTATGAAATCGACGGTATCCGGCCGGTGGTCGACCCGTCGGCCTACGTTCACCCGAGCGCCGTTCTCATCGGCGACGTGATCGTCGGCGCCGGTTGCTATATCGGCCCGGCGGCGTGTCTGCGCGGCGACTTCGGCCGGCTCGAGATCCGCGCTGGTGCCAACATCCAGGACACCTGCGTGCTGCACGCCTTCCCCGGCAACGACACGATCGTCCACGAAGGCGGACACATCGGCCACGGCGCGATCCTGCACAGCTGCATCGTCGAGCGCAACGCGCTCGTCGGCATGAACGCCGTGGTGAACGACAACGCGGTGATTGGAGAATCGGCGATCGTCGCCGCGATGGCGTTCGTGAAGGCCGGGATGATCGTCCCGCCGCGGACGCTCGTCTCCGGCATGCCGGCGAAGGTGCTGCGCGCGCTCACCGATGTCGAGCTTGCGTGGAAGGTCGAGGGAACGAAGAGCTATCACGAGCTCGCCCGGCGCTCGCATGCGACGATGCGCGAGACCACGGCGCTTCCGGCGATGGAGCCGGACCGGCGCCGCATCGTGGTCTCCGAAATCCTTCCACTCGCGGCGCAAAAAGCCAGAGGCGTCTGACGCGCGGGCGTGTCGGTTGGCGACCTAACGATTCACCCAACCGTTCGCCGCGCTACTAGAAACCGGCCGCCTGGCCGTCGCGACGCGGATCGGACGCCGCCGCGTAGCCGCCCTCGATGCGCACGATGAACTGGCCGGCGCCGAAATCCATGTAGCTGTCGGCCTTCGCCTCCAGCCGGTGGCCCAGCGCGGCGAGTCCCGAGCGCAGCTCATCCGTCGCGCTCGCCTCGAGGTCGATCGCGAGGCCGCCGTTGACCTTCCAGCGCGGCGCATCGAGCGCCGCCTGCGGATTCATGCCGAAGGTCAGGAGCCGCACGAGCGTCTGCACGTGCCCCGGCGGCTGGATCGGCCCGCCCATCACGCCGAACGCCGCGAGCGGCGCGCCGTCCTGCGTGAGGAATCCGGGAATGATCGTGTGGAACGGCCGCTTGCCGCCGCCGATTTCGTTCGGGTGTCCGGGCTCGAGCGAGAATCCCGCGCCGCGGTTCTGCAGGCTGATGCCGGTGCCGGGGACGACCACGCCCGAACCGAATCCCATGTAGTTCGACTGGATCAGCGAGACCATCATCCCGCGCGCGTCGGCGGCGCAGAGGTAGACGGTGCCTCCCTTCGGAGGATTGCCGGGTCCGAAATCCTGCGCCTTCGAAGGATCGATCAGCTTCGCCCGTGCCTCGAGATAGTCGGCGTCCAGCAGCGCCGCGGCGGAAATTTCCATCGTCCGCGGATCGCTGACGTAGCGATGCACGTCGGCGAACGCGAGCTTCATCGCCTCGATCTCGAGGTGCTGGCAGGCGATCGAGTCGGGCGGCAGCGCGGCGAGGTCGAATTGACGGAGGATGCCGAGAGCCATTTGCGCCGCGACGCCCTGTCCGTTGGGCGGGATCTCGTGGACGGTCGCGCCGGCGTAGTCGAGCGCGAGCGGGCTCACCCAATCGATGGTGTGGGCGGTGAAATCCGCGACGGTGTGAAGCGCGCCATGCTGGTTCGCATGCGCGGCCATCGCCTGCGCAAGCGGGCCGCGGTAGAACGCGTTGCCGTGGGTCGACGCGATCGCCGCGAGGCTCTTCGCCATCGGCTCGCAGGAGAATTTCTCGCCGGCCCGGGGTGCGCGGCCGCGCGGCAGGAAATGCTCGGCGAAGCCGAGGTCGTGCGGCATCACTGTTGCCGCGAGCGCCCATTTTTCCGCGACGACCGGCGAAACGAGATAGCCGTCGCGCGCATAGCGTATCGCCGGCTCGAACAGGTCGGCGAAAGGGAGCGCACCAAAGCGCTGCGACAACGCGGCCCAGCCCGAAACGGCGCCGGGGATCGTGACGGATTCCCATCCGCGCGGGCCGATCTCGCTCTTGCCGCGATAGCGTTCGGGGGTGACGGCAGCGGGTGCGCGGCCGGAGGCGTTCAATCCCACCAGCTCGCGCGTGTCCCACACGATGGCGAAGAGATCGCTGCCGAGACCGTTGCTGCACGGCTCGACGACCGTCAGCGCGATCGCTGTCGCGAGCGCCGCGTCGACCGCGTTGCCGCCGCGCTGCAGCATCGAGAGGCCGGCCTGCGTGGCAAGCGGCTGCGAAGTCGCGACGGCGTTCGTCGCGAGGATCGGCGCGCGGCCGGAAGGGTAGCGTGTGGTCCAGTCGAATGGCATCGGTGAATCGCGGCGTTTCGTAATCAATGGCCCGGATGCGGCCCGTGGTGACTCATTCTGTGCTGACTCCGGATTCCTTGACGACCTTGGACCATTTGGCAGTGTCGGCGCGAATGACCGCGGCGAACTGGTCCGGCGTCCCGCCCGCCGGCTGCGCGCCGAGTGTTGCCAGACGCTCCTGGAATTCCGGCGTGGCGAGAATCCGGTTGATCGCCGAGTTGATCCGGGCGATGACGTCGGGCGGTGTCCCGGCCGGAGCGAACATCCCGAAATACGTGTCGCTGACGAAACCGGGCAGCCCCGATTCGGCGACGGTCGGGACATCGGGAACGAGCGGCGAGCGGCGCGCGCTGGTGACGGCCAGCGCCTTGAGCTTGCCGTCCCTGACGTGCGGCAGCGCCGAGACGATGTTGTCGAAGAGGATCGAGACCTGGCCGCTCATGAGATCCGTCAGCGCGAGGGCGGTGCCCTTGTAGGGCACGTGCGTCAGCTTGATTCCGGCGGAGGACGCGAACAGTTCGGCGGTGAGGTGCACGATGGTGCCGTTGCCGGACGACGCGTAGTTGAGCGCGCCCGGGCGCGCCTTGGCGAGCGCGATCAGCTCGCGGACGTTCGCCGCCGGCAGCGAGGGCGTGACCACCAGGATGTTCGTCGCGTCGGCGACATGGATGACGGGCGCGAAATCGCGCTCGACCGCGTAGGGCAGCTTCGCATACAGGCTCGGCGCGATCGAGTGCGTCGACGTGGTCGCCATCAGCAGCGTGTAGCCGTCCGGCGCCGCCTTGGCGACGATGTCGGAGCCGATCGTTCCGCCCGCGCCGGGCCGGTTGTCGACGACGATCGACGCGGCGAGCGCGTCGCCCAGCCTCTGCGCGAGCGTTCGCGCGATGATGTCGGTCGCGCCGCTCGGCGGAAACGGGACGACCAGCCGGATCGGCTTCGACGGATACATCTGGGCGGATACGGGCGCCACGCCGAGCGCGACGACCGCGCAGGCCACTGCCCACGAGGTGCCGGACGTTCATGCTTCCTCCGCGAACACGTCCTCGCGCTTGCGGCGGATGTTGGGCAGCACGATGAGGAGGAGCAGCGAGGCGGCCATCAGCAGCATCACGAGGGAGAGCGGACGCGTGACGAACACGGTGGGATCGCCGCGCGAGAGCAGCAGCGCGCGCCGGAGGTTTTCCTCCATCATCGGGCCCAGCACGAACCCGAGCAGCAGCGGGGCCGGCTCGCATTCGAGCTTCACGAACACGACGCCGAGGAATCCCATCGCCGCCGTCTGCAGCACGTCGAAGCTCGCGTTGTTGATGGTGTAGACGCCGATCGCGCAGAACAGCAGGATCGCCGGATACAGGATGCGATAGGGGACCTGCAGCAGCTTGATCCAGATGCCGATCAGCGGAAGATTCAGCACCACCAGCATCAGGTTGCCGACCCACATCGACGCGATGAGGCCCCAGAAGAGCGTGGGATTGCTCGTCATCACCTGCGGCCCGGGCTGGATGTTGTGGATCGTCATCGCCCCGACCATGAGCGCCATCACCGCGTTCTCCGGAATCCCCAGCGTCAGCAGCGGAATGAACGACGTCTGCGCGCCGGCGTTGTTGGCGGACTCCGGGCCGGCGACGCCCTGGATCGCGCCCTTGCCGAAGCGGCCCGGGTCATCCGCGACTTTCTTCTCCAGCGCGTAGGACGCGAACGAGGCCAGCATCGCGCCGCCGCCGGGGAGGAGCCCCAGCACCGACCCCAGCCCGGTGCCCCGAAGCACTGCAGGCCATGCGGCACGGAACTGTGCCTTGCTGATCCACATGCCCTTCACCTTCGCCACCACGACGTCGCGCTCCTCCTTGCCCTCGAGATTGGTGATGATCTCCGCGAAGCCGAAGAGGCCCATCGCCACGCTGACGACGCCGATGCCGTCGGAGAGCTCCGGGATGCCGAACGCGAACCGCGTCACGCCCGAATTGACGTCGGTGCCCACGATGCCGAGCAGGAGCCCGAGGACGATCATCGCGATCGCCTTCAGCAGCGAGCCGTGCGCCAGCACGACGGCGCCGAGCAATCCGAGCACCATCAGCGAGAAATACTCGGCCGCGCCGAACTTGAGCGCGAGCTCCGACAACGGCGGCGAGAACGCGGCGACGAAGACGGTCGATATGCAACCCGCGAAGAACGAGCCGAGCGCCGCGGTCGCCAGCGCGGCGCCGGCCTGCCCCTGCAAGGCCATCTGGTGACCGTCGAGGCACGTCACCGCCGAAGACGTCTCGCCCGGCATGTTGATGAGGATCGACGTCGTCGAGCCGCCGTACTGCGCACCGTAGTAGATCCCGGCCAGCATGATCAGCGCGGACTCGGGCTGCAGCGCATACGTGGTCGGCAGCAGCATCGCGATGGTCGCGACCGGGCCGATGCCGGGCAGCACGCCGATCAGCGTGCCGAGCAGCACGCCCGCGAGCGCGTACATCAGGTTGATCGGCGTCAGCGCCACGCTGAAGCCGAGCGCCAGGTGATTCAGGAGATCCATGTCCGGATCAGCCGCTCGCCGCGAACCAGACCGGCCAGATGGGGAGCTGCAGCTTGAGGCCCACGATGAAAACGAAGACGGCGAGCGTCGCGAAGAAGAGCCCGGAGAGGACGGCCTCCTTCAGCCGGAATTCGGACGAGGCGGTGCTCGCGAGGACGATGAGGCCGAGCGTCGAGCAGGCGAGCCCCAGTTTTTCGACGACGAGCCCGAACAGCACGACGCTGCCCAGGACCACGAAGGTGGAGCGCCAGTTCCAGGCAGGGATCGCGGTGCCCTGCAGACGCAGTGAGCGCACTATCAGGACCGCGCCGAGAATCGTCAGCAGGAATCCCAGCCCGCGCGGAAAGTAGCCGGGCCCCATCTTGGCGGCGGTCCCGAGCTGGTATTGCGACGCGAGCGCGATGGCCGCGATGCCGAATCCAGTGAACAGGACGCCGGCGTAGAAGTCCTTCGGGTGGCGAATGAACGCCATGCGCTCCTCCTCTGTCGTTTCGGTCGCAGCGGGGATTGACGGGGACTTGCGCGGCCGCGCCGGCGGATATCCGCCGCGCCCTCCAGGCCGCCGCGTAAGAATATCATCGCGCGCGCCGCGCCCGTACGGCGACCTCCGCCGGTCGGCACGCAAAAAAAGGGCAGGCGTCTTAAGCCTGCCCTCGTTTGCCTGAGGCTCACGGCCAGCGCGCGCTGCGCGCCGGCCGGCGTGCGCCGGTCACACGGCGTTCTTCGCCTTGAGCTCCTTCATGTAGGCCTCGATGCGCTGCCGCTGCACCTTCTGCTGCAGCTGCGCCTTCACGTCGTCGAACGGCGGGATCTTCGCGTCGCGGATGTCGTCGACCTCGATCACGTGCCAGCCGAACTGCGTCTGCACCGGCTGGGCGGTGAACTTGCCCTTCGGCAGCTTGACCATCGCGTCGCTGAACGGCTTGACGAAGTTGCCCGCGGCGTTCCAGTCGAGATCGCCGCCCTTGTCCTTCGAGCCCGGGTCCTTCGAGCGCGTGGCGAGCGATTCGAACTTCGTGCCCTTCTGCAGCTCGACGATGATGTCCTTCGCCTCGTCTTCCTTCTCCACGAGGATGTGGCGGACCTTGTATTCCTTCTCGCCCCACTGCGCCTTGATCGCGTCGTATTCCTTGTGCAGCTCGGCATCGGTGACCGGATTCGCCTTGACCCAGTCGGCCACGGCGGCGTTGACGAGAACCGTCTGCGCCTGCATGTCCATCTGGATCTTCACGTCCGGGCTCTTGTCGAGGCCCTTCTTCTTCGCCTCGCGGACGAGCAGCTCGCGCATGGTGAGCTCTTCCTTGATCTGGTTCTTGAGCTCGGGCGAGTCGGGCTGCCCCGACGCTATCGCATTCTTCAGCAGGAAGTCGTACGTGCCCTGCGAGTAGAGCTGCTTGCCGGCGGGGGCCGCGGCCGCTTTCGCGGGCGCTGCCGCCTTGTCCTGCGCGACCGCGGGAACGCCGGCGAGCGCGACGAGCGCGGTCATCACGGCGAGGGTCAGCGTTTTCTTGATCATCGTAGTGCGTCCTTTGTGGTGGGTGAAAGGCTGGTGAATTCTTCCGGCGCCAGCGCCTTGATGGACAGCGCGTGGATCGGATGCGGCAGGAGATCGGCCACGTCGCGGAGCACTCGCTGGTGCCGCGCGAGGCGCGACATCCCGGAAAAAGCTTGTGACACGATCAGCAGGGAAAAGTGCCCGGCGCCCCCGGCGGCGCCGGCATGTCCGACGTGCTGATGGCTGTCGTCCTGGATTTCGAGCACCGACGGCGCGAGGACCGAGAGCCGCGCGCGAAGCGCTGCCGGCACATCCGCGACGGCAGCAGCCGTGGTCACGACGCTTCCTCGCGTGCGTAACGCGACAGCGCGATTCCCTGAGCCAGCGCGAACAGCAGGAACAGGCCCATGCCGCCCCAGACCTTGAAGTTGACCCAGGTCTCGGTGGGATAGTGAAATGCGACGTACCAGTTGGCGACGCCCATGAACGCGAAGAACGCGACCCACGCCCACGTGAGGCGCGTATACACCGGCTCGGGCAGCGTGATGCCGGGCATCAGGCTCGCGATGAGGTTGCGGCCGAACCCGATGCGGCCCACAGCGAGCACCGTGCCGAACAGCCCGTAGAGGACGGACGGCTTCCATTTGATGAACTGCTCGTCCTGCAGCAGCAGCGTCGCGCCGCCGAAGACGACGATGATCGCGAGCGACAGCCAATTGACGACCCCGACCTTGCCGCGGCGGAAATGCAGCCACAGGATCTGCACGATCGAGGCGGCGATCGCCACTGCGGTGGCGAAATAGATCCCCTGCCATTTGAAGGCAATGAAGAACAGGATCAGCGGCAGGAAATCGACAATGAACTGCATAACCCGTTATTTTATCACGCTTCCGCTTCGATCGGGCATTCGCCGCCCGGCCGGCCGGAAGCGGTGGCCCGATCAGCGGCGGCCCCGGAGGCGGGCCCGGGCCTTCGAAGGCGCGAGGAGCCGGTCGAGCCGCGCCCGGTCGAACGCGGGGCCCGGGTCGGTCTTGCGCCCGGGGGCGACGTCGCTGTGGCCGGCGATGTCGGCGATCGGATAGCGGCGGATGAGCGACCGCGCGAGCCGCGCCAGCATCGTGTATTGCGCCGCTGCGTAAGGCACGTCGTCCGCGCCCTCGAGCTCGATGCCGATCGAGTAGTCGTTGCAGTGCGCGCGCCCCTTCCACGCCGACTCTCCGGCATGCCATGCGCGATCGTTGCACGACACGAACTGGAGGAGGGCGCCATCGCGCCGGATCAGGAAATGCGCAGACACCCGCAGCGCGGCGATCGTCGCGTAGTACGGATGACGGGCCGCATCGAGCCGGTTGGTGAACAGGCGCACGATGCCGTCGCCGCCGAATTGGCCCGGCGGCAGCGAAATCCCGTGGAGCACCAGCAGCGTGACCAGGGCTCCCTCCGGACGCGCGTCGCAATTGGGCGAGCGGACCTGCCGCGCGAGATTCGCGAATCCGCGTTCGTCGATTGCCAGTCGCCGCGGTGACTGGTGCCGGTTTGCGCTCAAGAAGGACTGGGAATCGGCTTCGGAAGCGTCGCGAGCAGCCCCGAGTGCCTCATTTCCCAAATAAGGGCCCGCAGCGAGTCCCGAGACAGTACAGATGGGTACGGCGAGGGACGAGCCTCATTTGTCAAATGAGCACGACAAAGCAATCGGGGCGCGCAGCGGCTTCTGAGCCCGATTCTCATTTGATGCCGAGCCGCTCCATTCGGTAGCGCATCGCGCGGAACGTGATGCCGAGCAGCTTCGCCGCGGCGGTCCGGTTGAAGCGGGTCTTCTCCAGCGCCTCGTTGATCGCCGCGCGCTCGACGCGGTCGAGATAATCCTGCAGCGGCCACTTGTCGCCGGCGCTGATCGCGAAGTCCGATTCCTCGGCGATCGGCGTGAGATGCAGGTCTTCGGCGGTGATGCGCTGCGGATCCGCGGCAAGTGAGAGGCCGCGCTCGAGGATGTTCTCGAGCTCGCGCACGTTGCCCGGAAACGGGTAGCGCTCGAGCGCGGTGACCGACTCGGCGTCGAGCTTCGCGACCACGCCGCGCGACAGCTTGGCGAGGATCGCGTGCGCGATCAGCGGAATGTCCTCGCGCATCTCGCGGAGGCTCGGCATCGCGAGCTCGATCACGTGCAGCCGATAGTACAGGTCCTGCCGGAATTCCCCGGAGTCCACCAGCGCGGCGAGCTTCTTGTGCGTCGCGCTGATGAGGCGCACGTCGACGGGCTCCTCCTGCGTGGCGCCGACCTTGCGCACCTTCTTTTCCTGGATCGAGCGGAGCAGCTTCACCTGCATCGCCAGAGGCAGGTCGGCGACCTCGTCGAGGAACAGCGTGCCGCCGTTGGCCGCCTGGAAGAAGCCGTCTCGATCGGCGTCCGCGCCCGTGAACGCGCCCTTCTTGTAGCCGAAGAACTCGCTCTCCATCAGGTTCTCGGGAATGGCGCCGCAGTTGACCGCGATGAACGGCTGCTCGGCGCGCGGGCCGCCGGTGTGGATCATCCGCGCGGCGAGCTCCTTGCCGCTGCCGGACTCGCCGTTGATGAACACCGGCGCCTGGCTCTTCGACAGGCGGTCGATGAGCCCGCGCACCTGCATCATCGCGGGGGATTCGCCGAGCAGCTTGTAGCTCGACGCGGGCTGCGTCTTTTCCGGCACCTTGAGCGCCTGCTTGACGAGCGCGCGCAGCTGCTCCAGCGCGACCGGCTTCGCGAGGTAGTCGAACGCGCCGGCCTTGAGCGCGGCGACCGCGTTCTCGGCGCTGCCGTAGGCGGTGATCACGGCGACCGGGACGTCGAGCCCCTTCTGGTTGATGTGCTCGACGACGCGCAGGCCCTCGCCGTCGGGCAGCCGCATGTCGGTGAGGCACAGGTCGAACGGCTCCTTGTCGAGGAGGCCGATCGCCTCGGCGACCGACTCCGCTCGCGTCGTGTCGAGCCCCATCCGCGAGAGCGTGAGCTCGAGCAGCTCGAGGAGGTCGGGCTCGTCGTCGATGACGAGCACCTTGGGTTGGCCACGGGTTTTGCGGGACATGCTCACCTCGTCGTCATTCCGCGGGGTTGACCGCGCGTTTCATCGTCATCCGGAAGTGCGCGCCCGGCCCCTTGGGCAGGAGCTCGAGCGCCGCGCCGTTCGCGTCGGCGAGCTCGCGCGCGATGTAGAGCCCGAGGCCGGTGCCTCCCGGCCGGGTCGTGAAGAAGGGCTCGAATATCTGTCCGCGCAGCTCGGCGGGGATTCCCGGCCCGTCGTCGTTGAGCTCGCAGATGATCGCGTCGCCCATGTACCCCGGCCGCGCCATGATCCGGATGCTCGATTCCTTCTTCTGGCAATGCTGCCACGCGTTGCGCACCAGATTCCAGACGATCTGGTTCAAGTGGCCGCGGTCGAAGATCACCATCAGGTCGGCGGGCACCAGCATCATCACGCCGCCTGCGGGGATGTTCTCGGCCTGCACGATCTCGTCGATCAGCGAATGCAGGAATTCGCCGAGCATGATCACCTCGGGCTGCTGCCGGTCGCGCCGGTTCAACTGCAGCACTTCGCCGACGATACGGTCGATCCGTTTCGCGTTGCTGCGGATCATGTTCAGCATCCGCTGGCCTTCCTGGGCGACGGCGCCGTCCTCCTCGAGGAGCTGCGCCGCCTGGTTGATCGCCGACAGCGGGTTGCGGACCTCGTGCGCGATCGACGCGGTGAGGCGTCCCATCGCCGCCAGCTTCATCTGCTGCGCCTCGGTCTGCGCGCGGCCGAGGTCCTCGAGGTAGATGAGCGTGCCGCCGTTCAAGCCCGAGCCGATCCGGACGAGGCGCACGCGCAGGAGCCGCTGCGTGGCCTCGACCTTGAACGGCGGGAGCGTCTCTGAATAATCCTCCTGCCAGCGCCGCCAGTAGTCGTGCAGCACCGAGCTGAATTCGGCGAGGCGCATGCCGCCGCGCATCCGGCCGAATCCGCCGAGGAGGCGCGTCACCTGCGCATTGTGTCCGCGGACGACGCCGTTGAGGTCGACCACCAGCACGCCGTCCTGCATGTCCTGGATGATGAGGCGATTCACCTGCTCCAGGTTGGCGACGTCGATGCCGCGCTGCGCGGCGAGGTCCTCCGACGCCTTCGTATACGAGCCCAGCGCGACGGCGACGCCGACGGTCGCGAAGAATCCGAACCCGATGAGTCCCGTCTGGAACGGCTGCGCGCCGCTGTTGATCTGGCCTTCCATCAGGCGCCACACGTCGAGGCCGAGCAGGATGACGGTGGCGAGCGCGGCGTGGAAGAACGCGGTCCGCGTGCGCAGCAGCCAGCCACTGGCGGCGAGCTGCGGAAACAGCAGGATCGGAAGCGCCGCGCCGACCGAGCCGCTCGACATCATGATGGCGCCGATGCACACGACGTCGCCGACAAGCAGCGTCGACGTGAGCAGCGAAAGCGGCGCGGGCTGCTCGTCGCGCTGCACCCACCAGAACGCGGCCAGCGCGTAGACGAAATAGACGAACGCGCAGGTCGTGAACATGGCGCTCGCCGGAACGCCGAGCGCCGAAATGTCGGCGAGGAGCGCGATGCCGGCGAGAGCCGTCGCGCAGACCGCGCGATAGACGCTGACGATCCACAGGATGCGCCGGCTCGACCCGCCGGAGGACATCGGCAGCGGCGGCTCGAACGGCGGGATCGCGGGTCGGGGTTGCATGGGGAACGGTTATGGCAGCAGTTCCGGGGTGCCGTCAACGGCGCTCGGCGCAGCCCGGGTCGCCGCAGGCGTGCCCGCCCGGGACCACCAGGGCGTCGGCACGCGGCAGGAACACCCCGCAGCGCACGCATCGCACCATCGGCCTCGCGTCCGGCGCGCTGCCGCCGGCGCCCTTCGCGGGGCCGTTGCGGCGCCTCGCGGCGGCGGCGTTGACCAGTCGCACGACGAGCAGCACCCCGAAGATGACGACGATCCAGAAGATCACTTTGCCCATGGTCGCGAATCGCCTGTCAGAGCACCTTGCCGGGATTGAGGATGCCCGCGGGATCGAGCGCCGCCTTGATGCCCCGCATCAGCTCGAGCTCCACCGCGCTCTTGTACCGCGCGAGCTCGCCCCGCTTGTACTGGCCGATTCCGTGCTCCGCGCTGATGCTTCCGCGCGCTGCCGCGACCAGGTCGTGCACGATCCTGGACGCGAGCGGGGCGTTGGCCATGAACGACTCGGCATCTGCGCCTTCGGGTGCCGCGAGATTGTAGTGGAGATTGCCGTCGCCGAGGTGCCCGAAGGTGACGAAGCGCACGCCAGGCAGCGCCGCCGAGAGCGCGGCCGCCGCGGTGTCGAGAAAGCGCGGGATCGCCGACACCGGAACCGAGATGTCGTGCTTGATGTTCGGCCCCTCGCGCCGCTGCGCCTCGGCGATCCCTTCGCGCAGCGCCCACAGCGCGCGCGCCTGCTCGCCTGATTGCGCGAGCGTCGCGTCGAGCGCGCGGCCGTCTTCGATCAGCGCCGCGAGCGCCGTTTCGAGCTCGGCTTCGACCGGGGCGTCGGCGCGGCTGTCGTCGACCTGCGCCAGCACGTACCACGGGTGGCCGGGCAGGGGATCGGGCAGCGCCGGATGGTGCTTGCGCGACAATGCGAGCGAATACGCCGACATCAGCTCGAATCCGACGAGACGCTCGCCGACCGCCTCCCCGAACGCGCGGAGCAGACGCACGGCCGCCGCGACGTCGGCGACCGCGACCAGCGCCGTCGAGCGCGATCGTGCGGCCGGGAAGAGCTTCAGCACCGCCGCGGTGATGATCCCGAGCGTGCCCTCGGCGCCGATGAAGAGCTGCTTGAGATCGTAGCCGGTATTGTCCTTGCGCAGTCCGCGCAATCCGTCCCAGACCCGTCCGTCGGACAGCACCGCTTCGATCCCGAGCGTCAGCTCGCGCGCATTGCCGTAACGAAGCACCGCGGTGCCGCCGGCATTGGTCGACAGGTTGCCGCCGATCGTGCAGCTGCCCTCGGCGGCGAGCGACAGCGGGAACATGAGGCCCGCCTGCGCGGCGGCCTCCTGCACGCGCGCCAGAAGAGCGCCGGCGTCGGCGGTGAGCGTCGCGTTGTCCGCATCGACGGCGCGGATGCGGTTCATCCGCTGCAGCGACACCACGACTGCGGTGCCGCGCTCGTCCGGCGTCGCGCCACCGCATTGGCCGGTGTTGCCGCCCTGCGGAACGATCGGCGCGCCGGCCTCGGCGCACGCGGCGACGACGGCCGCGACCTCGGCGGTATTCGCCGGACGCACGACGGCCGCGGCCCGGCCGTGGTAGCGGCCGCGCCAGTCGGTCAGGTAGGGGGCGAGATCGGCGGGATCGGTGAGGACCTGCGTACTGCCCACGGCCGCGGAAAGGCGCGCCAGCAGGGTTGCGCGAATGTCCGTCATGAACGACGATAATAGCCGAATCGTCCGCGCGTCGCACGGGAATTGCCGCGATGCGACGGGCGCTCCGTCAATCGTTGCTACCGGGAGCCCGCGATGAGCCAGCCTCCGCCCGACAAGCCGTCGGGCACCGAAGGGTTTCCGTTCTCGCCGCAGAGCGCGCTCGATTTCATGCAGAAGATGTGGAATCCCCTCGGCGTGCCGATGCCGGCGTTCGGGCTTCCCGGCATGGCGCCGGGCGCGGCGGGCGCGGCCATGCCGTTCCCGAATCCCGCCGCGATGTTCGCGACGCTCGATCCCGCCGAGGTCGAGCGCAAGATCGGCGAGCTCCGCGTGATCGAAGGCTGGCTGCAGATGACCCTCAGCATGATGCAGATGAGCATCAAGACGATGGAGCTGCAGAAGGCCTCGCTCGAGGCGCTGCGCGCCGGGCAGATGCCGCAGCAGGAGCCGCCCAAGCCGACGCCCATGGCCGCAACAAGAAGACCTGATCACCGTTCAACCCACCCAAGGCACACGATGAGTCTCATTCTCTACTACGGATCCGGTTCCCCCTATGCATGGCGCGCGCAGCTCGCCCTCGAGCACAAGGCGCTCCCTTACGAACTGAAGGTGATTTCGTTCGCGGCGGGCGACACGCGCAAGCCCGAGTTCCTCGCGCTCAATCCGCGCCATCAGGTCCCGGTGCTCGTCGACGGCGATTTCACGCTCTACGAATCGAACGCCATCGTCGAGTACCTGGACGAGGCCTTTCCCGCGACGGGCGCGCGGCTCTTCCCGGGCGACGCGAAGGCGAGGGCGCTCGTCCGCCGCCTGATCCTCGAGGTCGACAACTATTTCGAGAAGCCGGTCGACGCCATCATCACGCTATGCCTTCTACACGAAGCCGGAGGAGCGCGACGCGCAGAAGCTCGCCGACGCGCGAAAGGCGCTGACGGAGGAGTACGCGATGTTCACGAAGTCGATGCGCGGCGAGTTTCTCGCCGGCCCGCTGTCGGCCGCCGATTACGCGTTCTATCCGCTGGTCGCGTTCATGAATCGATGCGAAACCAAGCAGCTGCCCGACCTCGGTGCGGACGGCCTGCTGACGCCCGAGCTCCGCGCGTGGAAGGCGCGAATCCAGGCGTTGCCGTATTTCGACAAGACGATTCCCCCGCACTGGAAGCAGGCGTGAAGCTCGCGACCACCGCGTTTGTCGACGGCGGCGCGATTCCCGCCGAATTCGCGTTCGGCGCGATCGATCCGGCGCAGCACGTGAAGCTGTCCGGCAACCGCAATCCGGACTTCTCGTGGACGGATGTTCCCGCCGCAGCGCAATCGCTCGCGCTCGTCTGCCACGATCCGGACGTTCCGTCGCGCGGCGACGACGTGAACCAGGAGGGCCGCGTCGTGCCGGCGTCGCTGCCGCGCGTGGACTTCTTCCACTGGATTCTCGTCGACCTGCCTGCCGACGCGGCGGCGATCGTCCGCGGCGAGTTCTCCGACGGCGTCACCGCGCGCGGCAAGCCGGGCCCGATGGCGCCGCGCGGCGCGCGCCAGGGGATCAACGATTACACCGGCTGGTTCGCCGGCGACAAGGACATGGCGGGCAACTATTTCGGCTACGACGGGCCCTGTCCGCCATGGAACGATTCGATCGTCCACCATTACACGTTCACGCTGTTCGCGCTCGACGTGGCGCGGCTGGGCGTCGCCGGCGTGTTCGGCGGAGCGGACGCGCGCAAGGCGATGACCGGGCACGTCCTCGCGCAGGCGGCGGTGACGGGGCTCTACACGCTCAATCCCTCGATTCGGCGCTAGCCGAGGTCGGCGGCGGCGCGCTGGATTCTGGCGCCCCGAACACGAATCGAACGTGTGACCTGTCCCTTAGGAGGGGACTGCTCTATCCACTGAGCTACCGGGGCGCGGCGCGACGATTTTACCGGATCGGGGCGCGCGGACGCGATTCGCGGCTCACGGCGCTGCGCCTGCACTTCGCGCCAGCGCGGGCAGCTGACCAGGTGGTCGTTGACGAGGCCCGTCGCCTGCATGAACGCATAGACGATCGTCGAGCCGACGAAGCGATAGCCGCGGCGCGCGAGGTCCTTCGACAGCGCGTCCGATTGCGCCGTCTTCGCAGGGACCTGCGCCAGCGTGCGCCAGCGGTTCTGACGCGCCTGCCCGTCGACGAACGCCCAGACGTAGGCGTCGAAGCTGCCGAATTCCTCCTGCGTCGCGAGGAATGCGCGCGCATTGCCGACCGCGCTCGCGACCTTGAGCCGGTTGCGCACGATGCCTTCGTTTTCGAGCAGCCGCGCGACCCGGCGCGCGTCGAACCGCGCGACCTTTTGCGGGTCGAATCCGGCGAAGGCGTCGCGATAGCCGTCGCGCTTGTTGAGGATGGTCGACCACGACAGTCCCGCCTGCGCGCCTTCGAGCAGCAGGAACTCGAAGAAGACGCGGTCGTCGTGGACGGGAACGCCCCATTCGTGATCGTGATAGGCGGCGTACTTCGCGCTGCCTTCGGCCCAGGGGCAGCGGACGGGGATTTTCGGCATTGGCAATCGATGGCGTCTCGGTCGTCCGATTATCGTGGGTGGTGCCGCGCGCCGCAATCGCGATGCCGCGAACATCGTTCTCCGTGGCGCGGCGCGCGTGGCAGAATCCGCCGATGATTCCGTGGCTGCGTCCTGGAGCGCCGTTCCCGCCGGTGGAAACCGCATTCGAGGATCCGAACGGGCTGCTCGCCGCCAGCGAGCGGCTGGATCCCGACCGGCTGCTCGAGGCCTATCGGCAGGGCATCTTCCCCTGGTACAGCGAAGGCCAGCCGGTATTGTGGTGGTCGCCCGATCCGCGCTTCGTGCTGTTCGTCGACGAATTCCGCATCGCGCGCTCGCTGCGCAAGGCGGTGGCGCGAGGGACCTTCGAGATCCGCGTCGATACCGCGTTTCGCGAGACCGTGGCGGCGTGTGCCGGAACGCCGCGCCGCGGGCAGGAAGGGACCTGGATCACGCCGGCTGTCGCCGCCGCCTACGGCGCCCTGCACGCGCAGGGGCATGCGCACTCGGTCGAGGCATGGCACGAGGGACGCCTCGTCGGCGGGCTCTACGGCGTCTCGATCGGCAGCATGTTCTTCGGCGAGTCGATGTTCGCGCGCGAGACCGACGCCTCCAAGGTCGCGCTGGCGAATCTGGTGGCGATCGCGCGGTCGCGGCGGATGCCGCTGATCGACTGCCAGCAGGAGACGGGCCATCTCGCGTCGTTCGGAGCGCGCGCGATCCCGCGCGCCGAGTTTGCGCGGCGGGTTGCCGCGTTGGTAAACTGCGTTGCGCCGCAAGACCCGTGGCGTGCGCCCTCCGTGGAAGACGTGCTCAGGTGACGAAGCTCAACGACCTCCCGCTCGCGTCGCTGCAGTTCTACGCGACGGCGCCGTACCCGTGCAGCTACCTGCCGGGACGCGCGGCGCGCTCGCAGGTCGCCACGCCAAGTCACCTCATCGACTCGCGCACCTACAGCGAGCTCGTCCGGCTGGGATTCCGCCGCAGCGGCGCGTTCACGTACCGGCCGTATTGCGATCACTGCCGGGCCTGCGTTCCGGTGCGGGTCGACGTCGCGAATTTCAGCCCGAACCGGACGCAGAAGCGCTGCCTGCGCGACCATCGCGACCTCGTCGCCGCGCGCCGCGAGCTTGCGTTCGATCCGGAGCATTACGCGCTCTACCTGCGCTATCAGCGCGACCGCCATCCCGGCGGCGGCATGGACCAGGACAGCCGCGAGCAGTACCAGCATTTCCTCCTTCACAGCAACGTCGCCACCGACTTGATCGAATTCCGCGAGCGTGGCGTGCTGCGCATCGTGAGCCTCGTCGACCGCCTGGCCGACGGGCTGTCGTCGGTCTACACGTTCTTCGAGCCCGGCGTGGCCGGAACGAGTTACGGCAGCTTTGCGATCCTGTGGCAGATCGAGCGTTGCCGGGAGCAGGGACTGCCCCACCTCTACCTCGGCTACTGGATCGCCGAAAGCCGCAAGATGGCGTACAAGGCGACGTTCCAGCCGATCGAAGGGCTGATCGGCGGCGAGTGGCGGCGGCTTTAGCTGGCGCTGGACATTGCGAAGCCCCCGCACTCCGTCAGATCACTATTGCGGCCCGAACCCTTCGTCGCACCACGATGCATTTCGGCATCCTGCATCACTGACCCATGACCTCGCGCGCACTGCGATACGGCGTCGAACGCGGCGTAAGCGTGCCGACCGCCAAGCTCATCATCCTCGAGCGGCTGGGGGGCTGCCTGCTGGCGTTGCTCATCGTCCCGGTCAATGCGCCGCTGCTCTGGCTGTGTGCGGTAAGCTATCTCATTCGCGCGTGGGCGATGGAAGGGGTCAACCATCGCTACTTCGCGCACCGCGCCTACGCGGCGAGCCGGCCGGTGCAGTTCGTTCTCGCCTTGATTGCACTGCAGGCAGGGCAGCGCGGACCGCTGTGGTGGGCCGCCAGGCATCGCGACCATCACAAGTTTGCCGATACCGACAAGGATGCGCACTCGCCGCAGGCGCACTCGTTCCTGCACGCCTACTACGGGTTCGTATACGTCGAGGGTTTCTCGTCGACCGATCTCGACCGGATTTCCGACTTTGCCTGCTACCCCGAGCTGCGGTGGCTCAACCGGCACTACCTGCTGCCCCTCTACGGGGTGGGGTCGCTGCTGATCCTCGCTGGCCATCTCGGCTGGCTTGGGGCAGGGATCGACGGCGTCGGCGCGTTTCTCTGGGGGTTTTCGCTGCCGTGCTTTCTTTCGATGAACACGACCGCCATGGTGAACACGCTGTGTCATCGCCCGGACCTGCCCTTTGGATACCGTCGCTACGACACCAACGATTTCTCGGTCAATCGCCCGTTGGTCGCGCTGGTCACGCTTGGAGCAGGGTGGCACAACAATCACCACCGGCACGCCTACAGCGCGAGGGCCGGATTTGCCTGGTATGAGATCGACTTCACGTATTTCGCGTTGCGCGCGTTGGGCGCCGTTGGCCTGATACGAAACCTCAGGAGCAACGTGCCACGGGCGGTTTTGGAGGAGGGTGGCCTCGCGGGGATATCCCGGACAAGTGCCTGAAATCCAACGCTTCGGACGCGATTCAGCGCATGAAATGGCGGATTGCTCGCACCCTTGTGTCGATTCTGCCAAAATGCCCGCAGGAGAGTAGATTTGGACTGGAGTGCCTGAACGCGGTCCCGGTCGGAACTTTTGTTGGCTTCAGAAGAGGCAGGATGCCCAGGCACGTTTCGATTGTTCATGCCGGGCCTGCCTGAGCCCCGATTCGGAAGGCTGACGCGGCACCCCGATCCCCGGCAATCGCAGAACGGGGCAACCAGTTGATGGATTCGACGGTCACATCGACCAACCGTGCCGCGTCCGGCGACGCCACCAAATGCCGGCGGCCGGTCAAGTTTCCGGCCGCGGACGGTTACGTGCTGTCGGGGCATTGGCACGTCCCGTCGGGCGAGGGGATTCCCAGGACCGTTGTGGTCATCGCGTGCGGCGGCGGGATTCCGGCTCGCCTGTACGGCGGGCTCGCCGACCATCTTGCGGGCTGCGGGATTTCGGTGCTCACGTTCGACTATCGCGGCATCGGTGAATCGCGACACGGCAGCCTGCGCGGCCTCGAGGCCGGCCTCGAGCACTGGGGTCGCGAGGATTTGGGCGCCGCCGTTGCAATGGCGGCAAAGGTGTTTCCGGACGTGCCGGTCTGTGCGATCGGCCACAGCGTGGGAAATCTGCTGATCGGGGCGGCGCCCGACGCCCCGCGCCTCGCCCGAATTGTCATGATGGCACCCCATACGGGATATTGGCGGGACTACGGACGGAAATGGCGCCGGGCACTGCAGGTCACATGGCATGGAGTCATGCCCGCGGTGACGAAAATGGTCGGGTTCTTTCCCGGCCGGGCACTGCGCCTTGGCGAGGACCTGCCCAAGGGAGTTGCGATGCAGTGGGCTGGGCGTCGTCAGCCGCAGCTCATGGCGACACCCGAGCATCGGCGGCGATTCGAGAGGATACTTGCGGGCTATGGTGAGGTTGCGTGTCCCACCCTCGTGTTGTCCATCACTGACGACGCATTCGCGCCGCCGGAGGCCGGCAGGCGCCTGCTCGCGGCGTATCCGAATCTCGCGGTTGTCCACGAAATCGTGGCCCCGGCCGACCTCGGCATGCGGCACCTCGGTCATTTCGCTTTCCTTCGGCGTCCCGCCGGCCCGTGGTTCTGGGACCGGATCACGGCATGGTTATTGCAGGCAGAGCTGGTTGGTAGGGCCAGCAACCATGGCGTGTCGTCGAGTGTTGTGCCTCCTTCCGGGACGAAGGGTCGCACGCCAGCTGGCTCCACCGCCCTCTTTTAGATGAGTCTCAAGTACCAACTCATGCTGCTGGGCAGTGCCGTCGCTCGAAAGATGCGCGCCGCCGTCGGCTCGGGCGGGAGAAATCCCGATATCGAGCAGGCGCGGATCCGCGTGGGCGTGTGCAGCGTGAGCATCGCGTATGTCTGGTACCTGATTCTCAGCGGCGACGGGCTGCATCCCGGCTTGGCGCTCGGCCTCATTGCCGGCGTCGGCGACGCCGTCGTTGGCCTCGGCATGATCTGGTGGCTTCAGCGCAGCAAGGCGCATGTCGTCCCACTGCGCTACCTCGGGATCATGTCCGACAACATGGCGCTCACACTCGGTATGGCGGGTGCGGGCGAGGGCGGCGTCGCGATGATCGGCGTCTATCTCTGGGTCACGGTGGGGAACGGCTTCAGGTTCGGGCCGCGCTACCTGCTCACGTCGTACTGGCTTTCGCTGATCGGCTTCTCCGCGCTGCTGTTGTTCGTCCCCTTCTGGATTCAACACCGGGCTGTGGGCATCGGCCTGCTCCTCGCCATCGCAATCGTCCCGTTGTACGTGCTCGTGCTGCTGATCCGGCTGACGGCGCAAAAGGATGCCGCCGAGCAGCTGTCGAACGCGAAGAGTCGATTCGTCGCCAACGTGAGCCATGAGCTCCGCACGCCGCTGACCGGAGTCTTCGCTGTCTACGATCTGCTCCGGTCGCGAAAGATGACGCCGGACGACCGCGAACTGGTCGGAATGCTGGGCAGCGCCGTCAAGACGCTGAAGACGTCCGTCGATGCGGTGCTGCAGATGTCGAAGCTCGAGGCGGGCGCGGAGCGGGCCGACCCGCGGGCGTTCAACCTCTGGTACTTCCTGCAGCAGCTGGCCGCGATGGTGCGGCCCCAAAGCGCGGTCAAGGGGCTCTCTTGGAGCATGCAGCTCGATGCCAGCCTGCCGATGAACGTCCTCGGCGACCCGAACCATCTCAGTCACGTGCTCGGCAACCTGCTCAACAACGCGTTCAAGTTTACGGCGACGGGCGGTGTCTCGCTGCGCGCGTCCTGCCTGACGGACGACCGCATCCGCTTCGAAGTCATCGATTCCGGCATTGGAATCCCGCTCGACCAGCAGGAGCATCTGTTCGAGCGCTTCGTGCAGGTCGACAGCTCGGCGACGCGCAAGTATGGGGGCACGGGCCTCGGTACGTCGATCGCCCGCGACCTGACCGAGCTCATGGGCGGCAAGATCGGAGTGATCAGCGCGCCCGGAAAAGGCAGTACGTTCTGGATCGAGTTGAGACTTCCCGCGCCGGCGCCTGCGGCGCAGCCTGTGGAATGGGGCGCCGTCGCGGCAGGTATTGGTCGTCGGCGAGGCCGGAGGGCCGGTCGACGAGGCGGTCGCATCGTTGCGCGCACTGGGACTCGATTCGGTTGTTGCCGCGCCGACGTCCGGCGAGGCGAGGACGTTCGACGCGCAGCGCTACTTCGCGGCTCTGCTGTTGATGCCGGCGGCCGAAGCCGCGGCGTTCACCGAAGCCGTGTTGCGCGAGAGCTCCGGAATCTCGGCGCCGTGGCTCGTAATGTCGCCTTCGTTCTCGCCGATGCAGCGCGCGTCGCTGGTGGCGGGCGGCGCATCGGCGCTGCTTCCGCTTGACGCCTCGGTCGTGCTGCTGCGCGACACGCTGAGCGCGCTGGTGCACCGGCTCGAGTTGCCCGTCAGCGCCGAAGCACCGTCGCTGCCCGACAGCGGCGTCGTGCCCTCGCTGCGCGTGCTGCTCGCCGATGACAATACGAGCAATCAGCTGCTGCTGTCGCGGATCCTCGAGGACGCCGGCCACAAGGTATTCACCGCCGAGCGTGGTGATCGCGCCTTCGATCTGATGTCGGCTGGAAATCTCGACCTCGCGATCATCGACCTCAACATGCCCGACATGAGCGGGCCCGATGTCGTGAAGCTCTATCGTGCGAGCTCGATCGGTGGGGCCAAGCTCCCGATCATCATTCTCTCGGCCGATGCAACCCCTGCGGCGAAGCAGGAAAGCATCGAGGCCGGGGCGGACGAATTCGTGACCAAGCCCGTGACGTCGGCAATGCTGCTGGCGACGATCGGGCGCGTCATGGCAGGTGCGGGGGCGCGCGGTGAGACGCTCACGCTGGTGCCACGGTCGGAGAAGGCTCCGGCCGCGCCGAAATCTCCGGTGCTGGTCGACACCGATCGAATCCAGGCGTTGCGGCGGATTGCGCGCGACGACGCGAGGTTCCTCGACCAGTACGTGTCGGCCGCGTTCTCCGAGATGGAGAAGGCAATTTCCGACCTGCGTGCCGCGTCGCACGGCGCGAATACGCGCGCTGCACGCGACGCGCTGCACATCCTCGAGGGCACCGGCGCCTCGATCGGCGCGACGGCGCTGGTCGCGAATTGCCGGGCGATGCGCGAGCAACTGTCCTCGTCACGGGATGGCGACCGCGCCGGCGTGCTGGCCGAGCTGTCGACGACCTA
Source organism: uncultured beta proteobacterium (assembly GCA_963741355.1). Classification (GTDB taxonomy): domain Bacteria; phylum Pseudomonadota; class Gammaproteobacteria; order Burkholderiales; family Casimicrobiaceae; genus CAIWHR01. The sequence goes on along the minus strand of CAVUIG010000029.1, from coordinate 171,846 downwards.
CGCGCTCACCAAGTCGACGGTGCAGGCCTCGCTGCACGAGTCGCGCGCCCGGCTGACGCTGCGCACACGCACCGCGCGCTGATAAAATGCCGGGATGACAAACCATCCCGGCCGCGCCGAAATCCTGGAACGCCTCAAGCGAGTGGTCCCCGAGAAGGTCGACGTGGACCCCGCGCTGCTGACCCCCGGGGCCGTGCTCGCCGACATCGGCATCGACTCGTTCGCCCTCATCGAGCTCGTATTCGTCACCGAGGAGGAGTTCGGCATCAAGATTCCGCTCGAGGGACTCGAAGTCCGGACGGTCGACGACGTGCTCGCGATCGTCCTGCAGCGAATCACCGCGCCCGCGTAGCGGGCGTCCCGCGAATCAGGCGGCCGGCTCGCGCACGACCAGCACCGCGGCCGTCCCGCCGACGGCGAACGAGTTGGTCATCGCCGCGCGGATGCGCGCTTGCCGCCCGAGATGCGGCACGTAATCGAGGTCGCACTCCGGATCCGGGACGTCGAGGTGCGCGGTCGGCGGCATGCTCTGCCGGCGCAGCGCGAGCGTGCACACGACGAGCTCCAGCGCCCCCGCCGCGCCGACGAGATGCCCGTGCATCGACTTGGTCGAGCTCACCGCGAGCGAATGCGCGTGCGTGCCGAAGACCTCCTTGATCGCCTGCGTCTCGGTCACGTCGTTGAGCGGGGTCGCCGTGCCGTGCGCGTTGACGTAGTCGACCGCCTCCGGCGCCATTCCCGCGTCGGCGAGCGCGAGGCGCATCGTGTGCGTCTGGCTCGCGACTGACGGCTGCGTCATGTGCGAGGCGTCGTTGCTGACGCCGTAGCCGGCGAGCTCCGCGTAGATCCGCGCGCCACGCCGCCGCGCACGGTCCCAGTCTTCCAGCACGACGATCGCGGCGCCGTCGCCCAGCACCGTTCCGTTGCGATCGCGGCTGAACGGGCGGCACGTCGCCGCGGGATTGCCGGCGCGCTCGGGAGCGAGCACCTGCAGCGCCTGCCACGCCTTGATCGATACGTAGGCGAAGGGCGCCTCGGCGCCGCCCGCGAGCATTACGTCGGCGTACCCGTGGCGAATCTGGCGCATTGCCTCGCCGATGGACACGGCCGAGCTCGAGCACGTTGTCGTGTAGGTGAGCGTCGGTCCGGCAAGCCCGTGCGCGATTCCGATATACGCGGCCGGCCCGTTGTACATTACCTTGACCAGCGTGAAGGGCTAGAGCCGGCTCTTGCCCTTGCAGAAGATTTCCTCGTAGGCCGCTTCCTGGCTGATCGTGCCGCCGAGCGAGGTCCCGATCGCGGCAGCCGACGCGTGATCGGTCTTCCGTTTCCAGGTCGAGCCCGGCGTCGCGCACCGCCGCACCGGCGGCCAGCAATGCATACTGGCTGACGCGGTCGCTGGCGACGCGCTGGCCGCGCGGGCAGCGCTGCGCCACGGATCGCCGGGAACCGCGGCGCCGATCGTTTCGTAGCTGCCGACCGACGACGCGAGGGGAAATTTCCTGACCGCCGATTCACCCCGCATCAGCGAGTCGAACATCACATCGGCGTCGCAACCGTGAGGCGAGACGACGCCGATTCCTGTGATAGCGACCCGCCGACCCGTCATGCAGCGACGGCGGTGGGGACGTATTGCTCGACGAGGCCGGGATCGGCGGCGAGTTGGAGCGGGGTTCCGAAGATCGCGAGCTGGCGCTGGTAGAGGCGCTGCATCCATTCCATGCTCCGCGTGTCGAGCCGCAGCGCGCAGTCGACCCAGATCTTCACGATGTCATGCAGTTCCTGCAGGCCAACCGGCCGGATCAGCCGATCGACCGCGTTCATCGCCGCATGCGCGTCGAGTTGATGCTCGCGCTTGCGCGCAAGCTTCAGCACCGCGTCGACGCCCTCGCCGGTGTCGACGACCTGGTCGATGAGGCCCATCTCCAGGAGCTCCAGCGCGGTGTACTGGCGTCCCGTGCGAACCATCTGGTCGGCGACCTGACGGCCGACGCGGCGGGCGAGGAACGACATTCCGCCCATGCCGGGGAACATGTTGAACAGCACTTCCGGGAAACCCGCCTTGACATGCTTTTCCGCGATGACGACGTCGCAGGACAGCGCGCATTCGAAGCCGCCACCCAGCGCGTCGCCTTCGAGCAGCGCGACCGTCGTGACGTCGGCGCAGGTTGTGCGCGGTGTAATTGCGATAGACCACGTTGATCGCGGCGCGCGCGTACTCCGTCAGCCGCGCGCGGTCCTGCGCGCCGATCAGCCGCTGGAAGTAGCCGAGGTCGCCGCCCACGTTGAACGCGCCGCGCGCAGCCGAGCGCAAGACCATGTAGTCGAGCGGGCGATCGTCGCGGGGCGACGTGAAATGCCCTTCGATCATCTGGCTCGCCCGCTCGAGATCGTGCAGGAGCTCCGAGTTGAACGAGGGAATTCCGCGCGGCGCCCACACCGACCACAGGATCGCTTCGTCGGCGTCGTAATGGCAGGTGCACTGCTGCGAAACGACGAAGTCGGCAGCACCGTCTGCATGTTCGATGATTTCGGGAGAACTGCGCGTGGCGAGACTTGCCGGCGAGACGATTGCGTTCATGTTGTGCCCTTTTCCTGGTAGGTCACGCAAGAGAAAACTTCCAAGCGAGCCGCGGGACCGGTTCGCTCAGTTTGTACTTCACAAGCCAACTCTAGCGCAGGCTGGAATTTCTTACAATGCAGAACCTTGGTCAAAAGCCTTGATATATGTCATCTGATGTCTATCACCGACCTGAATGCTACATAGCCCGCCCGGTCCCCAACCGCCGGCGGCCAGGCCGTTCAGGCCGGCGCGGATCGGACGCCCAGGACCCGAGCAAGGTGTTTCCGAGGCGGGCGCATGCGACACTTTGCCGCACCCACGCGCCCTCCCGCGGAGGGATCAAAAATGGGTGGAAGAGGGCCCGGTCGCGGGCGTTGTGGGGGAACTCGGCCAGAACCGGAAGCCGGCCTCAGATTGACCCTTTTGACGCAAAAACGCCCCGGCGGCCTTGCGGCGCTGTCCGGGGCGTGCGGCCGCTCTCGGCGGCCGGGGGACCTGCTAGGGAAACCTAATCGGCGAACTTGGTGAAGATCGCCTCGACCTTGGTCGGGTCGGCGAGGAAGGCGTCGACGCATTTCGGGTCGAAATGCTTGCCCCGCGCGGCCCGGAGGAAATCGACCCCCTCCTGGATCGGCCAAGCGTGCTTGTAGGGGCGCTCGCTGACCAGGGCGTCGAACACGTCGGCCACCGCGACGATCCGGGCGACGATGGGAATGTCGTCGCCGTGCAGGCCGTTCGGGTATCCGGTGCCGTCGAACTTCTCGTGGTGGCCGAGCGCGATGATCGCGCCCATGCTGAGGTACTTCGACGGGCTGCCCTTCAGGATGTCGTAGCCGATCCGCGGGTGCGTCCGCATGATCTCGATCTCGGCGGGTGTCAGCGGGCCTTCCTTGATCAGCACCGAGTCCGGGATCCCGATCTTGCCGATGTCGTGCATCGGTGCCGAGACTTCCAGCACGTGGACGGTCTCGGCGCCGAGCCCGAGATGCGCGCCGATGAGCCCGGAATACTTCGCCATCCGGTTCAGGTGGTTGCCGGTCGTCTTGTCGCGGAATTCGCCGGCCTTGGCGAGCTTCGCCAGCGTTTCCAGTTCGCGCTCGTGCATCTCGGCGACCGACTTGTCGACCTGGTATTGCAGCACGCGGGCCTGGTCGGTCAGCACGATCTTGTGGCGGCGGAGCTCCAGCAGGTTCGCGCAGCGCGCGCGCGTCTCATGCTCGTCGAGCGGCTTGATCAGGAAGTCGGTCGCGCCGGCCTCGAGAGCGTCATAGCGGACCCGGCGGTCGTCGACCACGGTGATGACGACGATCGGAATGTCGACGCAGTGGGCGAGCCCGCGGATCTGCTTGACGAGCTCGATCCCATCGAATTCCGGGAGCTTGAAATCGGTGAGGACCATGTCGACGCGGTTGTTCCGCGCGAATTCGAGCGCGCGGCTCGGCGTGTCGAACAGCTCGAGATTGAGCTTGCCGTCGATCTGCCGGACGATTTCGGCGAGCAGCAGACGGCTGCTGAACAGGTCGTCGATGATGAGTACGGTGTTCCGCTGCGCGCGCGCAAGCGCGAGCTCGGAGACGCCTGAACCCGTCGTGACGGGGCGGGGCTGGACGGCCGACATTCTTGCCTCCTGGGGCAATGCCTTATGTGTTTATTTGTGCAAGCAAAAAATGCGCCTGCCGTGCGGAGCGGCGATCCGGCGGGCATTTCCACTGCGGGCGCAACGCCGGCGCCAACCATGCCTGCCGCCCGACGGTTGCCGCCGGCCCTGCCATCGTGCGGCAGGCGAATCGGCCGGCGGATCGAGGGCTGGCGCGGCGCTGCCGGGCCAGCCCTCCTGGACTTCGTGGTCGGGGCGAGAAGATTCGAACTTCCGACCCCCTGCACCCCATGCAGGTGCGCTACCAGGCTGCGCTACGCCCCGACGCAAACGTCGAATTATAGACGCAGTCATCGGTCCGGGCCCAGCAGTTCGCGAATTTGCTCCAGCTCTTTGCGGATCTCGGCGGCGCTGGGCGAAGCCGTGTCGGCGGTCCTTGGCGTCGGCGCGGGCGCCGCCGCCGTGCCGGCGTGGTTGCCGCGCGCGGGAAGCGCGGCCTGGGCCGCTTCGAAGGTCGGGACGATCTCGGACTCGAGCCGGTGCCGCGCGCCGTTGATGGTGAATCCCTGCTCGTAGAGCAGGTCGCGGATGCGACGGATGAGCAGCACCTCGTGATGCTGGTAATAGCGCCGGTTGCCGCGCCGCTTCACCGGCTTCAACTGCGTGAATTCCTGCTCCCAGTAGCGGAGCACGTGCGGCTTCACCGCACAGAGGTCACTGACCTCGCCGATGGTGAAATACCGCTTGGCGGGGATCGGCGGAAGCTCGGCCTTAGCTCGGCTGTGTTCCGGCATGGTTCGCGGCTTCGACCATGGCCTTCAGCTTCTGGCTCGCGTGAAACGTCACGACGCGCCGGGCGGTGATCGGAATCTCCTCGCCGGTCTTCGGATTGCGACCCGGGCGCTGCGGCTTCTCGCGCAGCTGGAAATTGCCGAATCCCGAAAGCTTGACGGCGTCGCCGCGCTCGAGCGCGGTGCGAATTTCCTCGAAGAAGTGCTCGACCATGTCCTTGGCTTCGCGCTTGTTGAGGCCGAGTTGCTCGAAGAGCAGTTCGGCGAGTTCGGCTTTGGTGAGCGTCATGAAGGGCCCTACTGGCGAAGGGTCGCAGCAAATCGATCTTGGAGCACGCGCAGCAACTGCGCCGCGGTCTCGTCGATTTCGGCGTCCGTCAAAGTACGTTCAGTATCCTGTATAAGCACAAGAATCGCAAGGCTTTTTTTGCCATCGGCAATTCCGGGCCCGCGATAGACGTCAAAAAGGCGAATTGCGGCCACACGGCGGGGCCGGGCGGCTTCGAAGGCGTCGAGAATGGCCTGCGCGGGAATTTCCGCGTCCACGACCACCGCGAAGTCGCGCCGCGCGACCGGGAGCTTCGAGACGGGCGCGGCGGCGGGGATCGGCCGGTGGGCGAGCGGGGCAAGATCCAGCTCGAAGACGACCGGCGCGCGGGGCAGCTCGAAGTGCTTGACGAGGCGGGGATGCAGCTCGCCGATCCAGCCCGCGTCGCGGCCGTCGACCGCGACGCGCGCGGCGCGGCCGGGATGCAGCGCCGCGTGGGAAGCGCGAACCGTCGTGAGCGCGCGCGGCGCCACCAGCGCCTCGAGGTCGCCCTTGACGTCGAAGAAGTCGAGCGGGCGTTTGGGGGCGCCCCATTGCTCGGGCGCGGCGTCGCCGTAGGCGAGGCCGCCCAGGAGCAGCGGCTGGTCGAGTTGCTCGCCGTCGCGCCGGAAGCAGCGCCCGGCCTCGAAGACGCGGACCCTGTCCTGCTGGCGCGCAAGGTTGGTGCGCAGCACGTCGATGAGGCCGCCGGCGAGCGTGGTCCGCATGACGTCGAGATGGCTGGCGATGGGGTTCTTCACGGCGACAGGTTCCGTGCCGGCCGCCCGGGCAGGATCGAGCACGGATTCGTTCGCGCTGCTCACGAAGCTGAAGGTGATCACTTCCTGCCAGTCGCGGGCGACGAGCCGGTCCTTGAGCGCCGACACGGGGGCGGCGGACTCGGGGTCCGGCGAGCATCGCCTGCACGTGCGCCGAAGGCGACGTGGGAATGTTCGCGTAACCGTAGAGGCGCGCGACCTCCTCGACGAAATCCTCCTCGATCGCGAGGTCGAAGCGAAACGGCGGCGGCGTCACGACGAAATCGTCGCCGGCACGGGTGAAGGCGAATCCGAGACGCGTGAAGATCCGTGCAATGTCGGCGGCGGGAATCGCGACGCCGAGGAGGCGCGTCACGCGCTGGGGTCGCACCCGGACCGGGTCGCGGCGCGGCAGCTCGCCAGCGACGTCCTCGAGCGGGCCGGCACGGCCGCCGCAAATCTCGACGATGAGCTGCGACGCGCGCTCGACGGCGTGCGCCGCGTTGGCGAAATCGACGCCGCGCTCGAAGCGATAGCCCGCGTCGCTGACGAAGCCCAGGCGGCGCGAGCGCCCCTGGATCACCGTCGGATTCCAGAACGCGCCTTCGAGATAGACCGACGTCGTCGCGCTGCCGATCCCCGAATGCTCGCCGCCCATGATGCCGGCCAGGCCGAGCGGCTTCGTCTCGTCGCAGACGAGCAGCAGGTCGGGCTCCAGATCGAGCACCTGACCGTTGAGCAGCGTGAGCTTCTCGCCGGCGCGCGCGAACCGCACGACGATGCCGCCGTCGAGCCGCGCGTCGTCGTAGGCATGCAAGGGCTGACCCTGCTCCAGCATCACGTAATTGGTGACGTCGACGACCGCCGAGATCGGCCGGAGGCCGCTGCGCGTCAGCCGCTGCCGCATCCAGTCGGGCGTTGGCGCCTGCGGGTCGATCCCTTCGATGACGCGCGCGACGAAGCGCCCGCAGGCGTCCGGGTCCTCGATCCGGACCGGGTGTCTGCGAGCGGAGGTGACCTTGACCGGCGTGAAGGCGGGCAGGCGCAACGCGGCGCCGGTGGCCGCGGCGACCTCCCGGGCGACGCCGACGATCGACAGGCAATCGGCGCGGTTGGGCGTGAGCTTCAGCGTGAGCAGCGTGTCGTCGAGGTCGAGCGCGGCGCGAAGATCGGCGCCGACCTTCGCGTCGTCCGCGAGCACGAGCAATCCGGACGCGTCGTCGTCGATGCCGAGCTCCTTCGCCGAGCAGAGCATCCCGGCCGACTCGACGCCGCGCATCGTCGCCTTCGCGATGGCCATGCCGCCGGGGAGCCGGGCGCCGGGAAGCGCGCAGGGGACCTTCATTCCGACGGCCGCGTTCGGCGCGCCGCAGACGATCGAGAGCGGCGCACCGGTGCCCGCGTCGACGCGGCACACGCGCAGGCGCTCGGCGGAGGGATGCGGCGCGACCGCGTCGATCCTCGCGACGACGACGCCGGAGAACTCGGGTGCGGCGCGTGCCGCGTCCTCGACTTCGAGGCCCGCCATCGTCAGCGCATCGGCGAGCCCCGCGCTGTCCTGCGGAGGATCGGCGAGCGTGCGGAGCCAATGTTCGGAGAATCGCATCGTGTTTGCGCTACGCGAATTGTCTGAGGAAGCGCAGGTCGTTCTCGTAGAACGCGCGCAGGTCGTCGACGCCGTAGCGCAGCATCGCGAGGCGGTCGGGACCCATGCCGAAGGCGAATCCCTGCCACCGCTCCGGATCGATGCCGACCGAGCGCAGCACGTTGGGATGCACCTGTCCGGCGCCGGCGAGCTCGAGCCAGCCGCCGTCGCCGAACGCCATGTCGATCTCCGCCGACGGCTCGGTGAACGGGAAATACGAGGGCCGGAAGCGCACGCGCAGGTCGCTGCGCTCGAAGAAATTGCGCAGGAATTCGGTGAACACGCCCTTGAGATCGGCGAAGGTCACGTCCTCGGCGATCCAGAGGCCCTCGACCTGGTGGAACATCGGCGAATGCGTCGCGTCGCTGTCGACCCGGTAGACGCGCCCCGGCGCGATGATCTTGATCGGCGGCGCGTGCGTTTCCATGTAGCGGATCTGCACCGGCGAGGTGTGGGTGCGCAGCACCCGTCCGCCGTCGACGTAGAACGTGTCGTGCATCGAACGCGACGGATGGTCCTCCGGCATGTTGAGCGCGGTGAAATTGTGGAAGTCGTCCTCGACCTCGGGACCGTCGGCCACCGCGAAGCCGAGCGAGCGGAACAGCGTCTCGATCCGCTGCATGGTCCGCGTGATCGGGTGCAGTCCGCCGGCGCCCACGCCGCGGCCGGGCAGCGACACGTCGAGCGCGTCCGCCGCGAGCTGCTGCGCGAGCTTCGCCTCGCCGAGCGCGTCGCGCCGCGCGGCCAGCGCGTCCTCGAGGCGCGATCTTGGCGGCGTTGATCGCGCGCGCCGGCGGCGGGGCGCTCGGCCGCCGGCAGCTTGCCGAGCGCCTTCAGGAGCTCGGTCAGCGCGCCCGACTTGCCCAGGAACCTCGCCTTGGCTGTTTTCGAGCGCGGCGGGCTCCGTGCAGGCGCCGAATTCGGCGAGGGCTGCGGCGACGATCTGTTCGAGTTCGGCGGACATGGCGAATCGATGGTTGTGGCGCGGGTGCATTGCCGCGCTTCGCGCGGCGCGTTGTCGTTCTAAAGAAAAAGGGGAGGCATTGCCGCCTCCCCCTTGTTCGTGCGGCCCTGCCGTCAGGCCAGAGAGGCTTTGGCCTGCTCCGCGATCTTGGTAAAAGCCGCCTTGTCGTGAACGGCGAGGTCGGCCAGCACCTTGCGGTCGATGTCGATCGACGCCTTCTTCAGGCCGTTCATGAACACGCTGTAGCTCATTCCGAGCTCGCGCACGGCGGCGTTGATGCGGGCGATCCACAGCGCCCGGAACTCGCGCTTCTTCGCGCGCCGGTCGCGGTACGCATACTGGCCCGCCTTCATCACCGCTTCCTTGGCGATGCGATAGACGGCGTTGCGGCGGCCGCGGAAGCCGCTGGCCTGCTTCAGGACTTTCTTGTGCCGCGCGCGGGCGGTCACGCCACGTTTGACTCTTGGCATGGCGGCTCTCCGTTACGCGTAGGGAAGCATCGCCTTCACCGAGTCCGCATTGGTGCTGTGGACGCCGGTGATGCCGCGAAGCTGCCGCTTGTTCTTGGTCGTGCGCTTGGTAAGGATATGGCGCTTGAACGCCATCGCGCGCTTGAGACTGCCGCTTCCGCGCACGCGGAAGCGCTTCTTCGCGCCGCTCTTCGTCTTCATCTTGGGCATGACTGCTCCCTTATTTGCTGCCCACGGCGGTGCTCTCCGGCGGAGAGACTTTGCTACCGGCTTCGGGCTTCGTCGGGTGATTTGCCTTCGCGGCGGGTTTCACCACCGCCTTCTTCGGGGCCAGCAGCATCACCATCTGCCGGCCTTCGAGCCTTGGCCAGGATTCGACCACGCTGTGCGGCTCGAGGTCGTTGCGAATCCGCTCGAGCAGGCGTATGCCGAACTCCTGGTGCGCCATCTCGCGGCCGCGGAAGCGCAACGTGATCTTCGCCTTGTCGCCTTCGCCCAGGAAGCGGATGAGGTTGCGCAGCTTGATCTTGTAGTCGCCTTCGTCGGTTCCCGGCCGGAACTTCACTTCCTTGACCTGGATCTGCTTCAGCTTGAGCTTCGCCTCGTGCTGCTTCTTCGCCTCCCGGTACTTGAACTTGCCGTAATCCATGATCCGGCAAACCGGAGGCTTCGCAGTCGGGGCGATCTCGACGAGATCGAGTTCCGCGGCTTCGGCCTTCGCCATGGCTTCCGCCAACGGAACGATGCCGAGCTGTTCGCCTTCCTCACCAACCAGGCGGATCTCCGGAGCATTGATCTCCAGATTGATCCGCGGTGCTTTGTCCTGGGCTATCGCTATATCTCCGAATAAACAAAATAAGACCGTGTTCCCCGCGCTGCGCCAACGTCATTGACGCGCCGCGACCTCCTCGCGAAGGCGCGTGAGCAAGGCATCCACGGGCAATGCTCCGAGATCCTCGCCGCTGCGGGTACGCACGGCCACCGTTCCAGCCTGCATTTCCTTGTCGCCGACGATCAGCTGGTAAGGAAGCTTTTGCAGGCTATGTTCGCGAATTTTATAGGTTATTTTCTCATTACGCAAATCGGCCGCGACCCTGAGCCCGGCCCCCTTCAGGCGGGCCTCGACCTGCCGGGCGTAGTCCGCCTGGCGGTCGGTGATCGTGAGGACGACCGCCTGGACGGGGGCGAGCCACAGCGGCATCGCGCCGGCGTAGTGCTCGATCAGGATCCCGATGAAGCGCTCCATCGAGCCGACGATCGCCCGGTGCAGCATGACCGGGCACCTTGCGGGTGTTGTCCTCGGTCGACGTACTCGGCGCCGAGGCGCCCGGGCATCTGGAAGTCGACCTGCATCGTCCCGCACTGCCAGGAGCGGCCGATCGAGTCCTTGAGGTTGTACTCGATCTTCGGGCCGTAGAACGCGCCCTCGCCGGGCAGCTCGGTCCATTGCGACGCCGCAGGCGCTGCAGCGCCGCGCGCAGCGCGTCCTCGGCCGCGGTCCCAGATGCTCGTCGGCGCCGATGCGCTTGTCGGGGCGCAGCGCCAGCTTGATCGCGATGTCCTCGAAGCCGAAGTCCCGGTAGACCGTCGAGCGCGAGCCGATGTGAACGCGACGCACTCCGGCTCGATCTGCGTCCGGCGTGCAGAAGATGTGGCCGTCGTCCTGCGTGAAGCGCGCGCACGCGCATGATGCCGTGCAGCGCGCCCGACGGCTCGTTGCGGTGGCAGGCGCCGAACTCGCCGTAGCGCAGCGGCAGGTCGCGGTAGCTGCGCAGGTCCGAGTTGAAGATCTGCACGTGGCCCGGGCAGTTCATCGGCTTGATCGCGAAGTCGCGCTTCTCCGACTCGGTCGTGAACATGTTGTCCTTGTAGTTCTCCCAGTGGCCCGAGCTTCTCCCACAGCGCTGCGGTCGAGGATCATGCGGGGCGCGCACCTCCTGGTAGCCGTTGTCCTGGTAGACGCGGCGCATGTACTGCTCGACCTGCTGCCACAGCGACCAGCCCTTCGGATGCCAGAACACCATGCCCGGCGCCTCGTCCTGCAGGTGGAAGAGGTCGAGCTGCGCGGCCGAGCCGGCGATGGTCGCGCTTCTCGGCCTCCTCGAGCCGGTGCAGGTAGGCGTCGAGGTCCTCCTTCTTCGCCCACGCGGTGCCGTAGATCCGCTGCAGCATCTCGTTCTTCGAGTCGCCGCGCCAGTACGCGCCGGCGAGCTTCATCAGCTTGAACACCTTGAGCTTGCCCGTCGACGGCACGTGCGGGCCGCGGCAGAGGTCGGTGAACTTGCCCTCGCGTGTAGAGCGAGATGTCCTCGTCGGACGGAATCGACGCGATGATCTCGGCCTTGTAGTGCTCGCCGATCGACTTGAAGTACGCGACCGCCTCGTCGCGCGGCATCAGCTGCGCCGCGTGACGGGCTCGTCCTTCTTCGCGAGCTCGGCCATCTTCGCCTCGATCGCCGCGAGATCCTCGGGCGTGAACGGGCGCTTGTACGAGAAATCGTAGTAGAAGCCGTCCTCGATCACCGGGCCGATCGTCACCTGCGCGTCGGGGAAGAGCTCCTTCACCGCGTAGGCGAGCAGGTGCGCGGTCGAGTGGCGCAGCACTTCGAGCCCTCGGGATCCTTGTCGGTGACGATCGCGACATCGGCGTCGCCGCGCCACCGTGAACGACGTGTCGACGAGCCTGCCGTCGACGCGCCCGGCCAGCGCGGCCTTGGCGAGGCCGGGGCCGATCGACGCGGCGACCTCGGCGACCGTGACCGGCGCGGCGAAGGACTTGACGGCGCCGTCGGGCAATCGGATATTGGGCATGGCTATTCCTGTAGGCGAAAAAAAAGTGCGGACGAGCCGCACTTTTCCGTGAACAGACGACGTGCGAACTCGCGTTGGCTAGAAGGTCTCCCTGCGCGTTCGCGGTGTCATAACCATGCCTTTCCGTCGTGCTCGCGTCGTCATCCGAAGCTGGTAGGCGCGATTGGACTCGAACCAACGACCCCCACCATGTCAAGGTGGTGCTCTAACCAGCTGAGCTACGCGCCTGCAAGTCCGTGATTATAGCGGATATTCACGCACCGACAACGTTCGGATCCGCTAGCGGCCGACGAAAATCCAGAGCACGCCGAGCAGAATCGGCTGATGGATCATGTAGATGGCGAGGCTATGCCGACCCGCCGGCCGATCCATCGCGGCGCGGCGGCGAGCGGCGCGAGCGGGCGGAACTGCGTCCTGACGAGCGCGTGCCCGACGCCGATCCCGATCAGCATCGCGCCGGCCCACGGGAAGAGCGGAACGTAGTCCTCGGTCGGCGGCTTGTACGTCATGAAGCCGATCGACGACATCAGGCGGTCGTTGAACGCCGCGTCGCTGAAGAGCAGTCCGGCCGCGATGACGAAGAGCGCCGGTGACGAGCGCGAGCGCCGGATGGCGCACCAGCGGCCACGCGAGCACCGACGCGATCGCGATGCAATGCAGTACGCCGAAATAGATGAACGTCTGCGGGAAGACGAGGTAGCTTCCGACGCTCACCGCGAGCGCGCAGGCGGCGATGATTCCGAAGCGCTTCCAGAAGTGCGCGGGCGGCGAGCCGGCGCGATCGGCCAGCACGAGACCGACGCCGGCGACCAGCAGAAACGTTCCCGCGATGAGCGTCCGCGCGAGAAGCCAGAACGGGCCGTGCTCGAAGTCCCATGCGACGACGCGATAGAAGCGCAGGTCGAAGCAGAAATGGTAGGCGATCATCGCCAGGATCGCGACGCCGCGCAGCGCGTCGACGCCGTCGATTCGCATCGGACCGGACGCGACGCGCGACCCGTTTGCGTCCGAAGCTTGCGTGCTCGCGCTCATCGGAGGTCGCCGTGCCAGCGAATCCGCCAGCTGCCGTCATCGGGCGATGCGAACGCAGCGAGCGTGCGTGCGATCGGCGACTCGGTTCCGGGTCGCGCGCGAATCGTCAACGCGATGTCGAGCGCGGCCGGCGCCGTCAGGGTGATGCTGCCGCCGACGTCGACGTCGCCGCCTTCGTTGATCAGGGGACCCGCGATGCGATCGCCCGCGGCGGTCAGCGTTGCCGTGACCGTGCCGAGCGCGAGGGCGCCTCCGCCGCCGACGACGAGCTTCGCGTCGCGCCAGACGATCGCTGCGTTCCCGGCGGCGACCGGCGGCGTCCATGTCAGCGCCGGCGAGGTCAGCGTGATCTCGCCGCCGGGCCGGATGAAGGCACGCGCCTGTGTGGCGAGCATGGCGGCGGGAACGGTGATTGCAACGCCCGCGAGCTCGAAGTCCTTGCGCCCGAGGTCGATCGTTCCGCTGGGCGCCCCCGGTGCGGCATCGCGTGCCTCGAGGTGAAGGCGAACCCGCCCGTGAACGAGGGACCAGGGATCCACCGACCACGCCAGCGGCAACGGCGCGCCTCCCGCGACGAGCGTCGCCCGCCCGCGCCAGATCGTGCCTTCGCTGTCAACGAGTGTTGCCGCGCCGCGCGTCGCGCGCTCCACCGCGAGACTCGCGAGCGATGCCGGCGCAAGGGCGGCGCCCGCCAGCGCCAGCAGCATGAGCCCGACGGCGAGCAGCAGGATGCGACGCATCGGATTCGCGGCAGGGCGCGACGCGCGGCCGTCAGCGCGCCAGCACGAGCTCGGCGCGAACGGTGCCCGGCTCGACCCGGGCCGTCAGCGTCGCCTCGACGATGGCGAGCCCGGACTCGCGCTGCAACGCCTCCAGCCCCGCGACGAGCTTCGCGAAATCGACCGCCGCGAACACGACGCGGGCGCGGCCGTCCTGCCATTCGAGTCTGTGTGACGGCGGGGCGCAGATCGGCCGCGGCAAGCGAGCGCTCGAGTTGGGCGCGCGGATCGCGCGGGGCAGGAGCGGCCGGCGTGCGCGCGAGGCCCGCCATTTCGTCGGCCATCCGGTGCGCGTCGGCCAGCGCAGCGCGACTGCGGGGAGCGTCGGCGCGCAGCTCGGCGAGGTCATTGACGAGCGGCAGCCAGATCGCCCACCAGCCGATCACGAGGGCGACAAAGAGCGCGAATCCGGCGACGATGCGCCGCTCGGCGCGCGACTTCCCCGCCCACCAGCGGGAGATCGACGAAGCGGTGACGGAGTCGCGCGCGCCGCTCATGGCGCGCCGACCCGGATGCGCGTGCCGGCGCTGGACGTCGCGACGAGCGCCGGAATGCCGCCGGCGCGCATCCTCGCGTCGACCTGGCCCGCCTGTGCGGCGTCGACGCGGCCGAGGTCGAACGTCCAGTGACCGTCGGAATATATGGCGCTCTTCACGGTTCCGGGCGGCAATGCGGCGAGCGCTGCGCTCGTGCGTGCCAGCAGCGGCAACGCATCGTCGGGCGCAGGATTGCCGTGCGCGTGCTGCTGTTCCATGTAACGGCGCGCGATTGCCGCGGCGGCGGAGGCGGGCGTCGCCGCCTGCGCTGGCGCGATGCCCGCGCTGGCGGCCACGGCGATCCAGTCGCGGCCGCGCTGCCATGCCGAATATTTATGCCAGCCCCACTCGCCGAGCGTCAGGGCAACATGGAGCGCGATTGCCGCGGCGGCGATCGCGAGCGCGGGAACGAAGAGGCGCCGCCGGTCGCGTCCGGACGTCACCGATTTCGTCGGACCTTGCGGTCGCAAATCGAGCGCCTGCGCGAACGCGGCAGCGCCGGCGTCGTGCCAGTGCCATGGCTTGCCCCGAACGAACGTCGTCCCGGTCTCCGCCTTCCATCGTTCGAATGGCGCGTCGGCGATTGGTGCGTCGACATGGATCTCGACCGGCAGTCGACCTTCACGCTGCGCCTGCTTGAGCGCCAGCACGAGCTCGGCCGGAAGGCTGCCGTCGGCGAAGATCGCGTCCGCGGGCAGCGCGCGGCCGTCGCCGATGCGGAGGAAGCCGTCGTGACCCGTGGCTTCGCCCGCGCACCAATGCCAGGCCCCGTCGGGCGCGACGAGGTCGGGCTCCGCGATGACGCGTGTCGCGGTGCGCCCGCGATGCGCGAACGCGGCGCACGCGGCGATGAGCTCCTTCGCCACGATCACGACACGCACCCGTCCGTCCGCGCGCTGCGCCGACGCCGTGAGGTGCTGGGTGTCACCCGGTCCCGCGATCTGGTCCTCGACGGCGAAGGCGGCGGCGCCCGCGACGCGGCTCGGGGCGAGCGGCGGCAAGGCCACGCAGGCGATGCGCGCCTGCGCGGCCGCAATGACGATCTCGATCCGGTCCGCGGCGGGCCACGTGTCCGGACGGCCGATTCCCGTCTCCCTCCGTGTTCCGGTGGAATCGAACAGCGCCCACGGCAGCGCACGCGCGCCGGTGGGAGCGGCGGCGGCCAGGACGCGCAGCGTCGTCATCGCAATGCGATCGGGCATGGCATTCGGCCAAGTTTACTCGACGGCGCGCGCGACCCCGTGCCGGCCGGCGCGAATTTCCTGCCCGCCGCCCGTGGATCGCATGAGGGAACTGCTAGTCGACGACCTGCCACACGATCTCGGGCCATGCGCCGGCAGTGCGATTCAGGAGCGCCCGGGCGGTCGCGAGCGTGCTGCCCTGTCGGGCGACGATCGTCACGAGGAAGTACTCGCTGCGCACGACGAGCGCGTCGTCGCCGCGCAGCGAGGCGCCTGGCGGCAGACGGGCGCGGAACTCGGCGATCGTCGTGAACGGCTTTTGCGCGCGCGTCGCGACGAGCGCGGCGAGCGAATCGCCGGCGAGACCGTCGACGATCGTCGCCAGCACTTCGGGCGGCGCGGTGTTGACGTTGACCGCCGCGTTTGAGGGGAGCGCGGCGAGGAAGGGCGAGACGGTCGCGAGCCGCGCGCCCGTGACGCCCTTCACGTCGGCGAGCTCGCCGATACGGACCAATGGCTGGTTCGCCGCGAGGCCCGGCGCCGGCTGGGCCGTGTAGTAGGCATCCTCCGCGCCCGCGGCGCGCGGGACGCCGTCTGCATCGATCCAGTCCGCGATCGCATCGACTGCGGGGAGCGGACCGCCCAGGGTCGCGAACAGCCGCGAGACGCGTTGCGTCATCGCGTTCGCGGCGATGCCTTCCGCGCCCAGTGCGTTGATGTTGAGGCGCGCCTGCGCGTCGGTGATCGATCCGCGGATCTCGCCGTTCTCGAGCGGGATCGGCGGAAGCGGCAGCGCCCACGGCTCGCCGAGATGATCGATGGTCGAGTGCGAGCGCGTCCTCGTTCAGGATCTCGCGGGCCCATTGCACGCCGGCCATCGCGAGCGCCTGCGCCTGCACCTGGTCGCGCCGGTGCTCGACGGTGCGCGCCCAGCGCTGCTGATCCGCGAGCACGGTGACCGCGACCACTGCGGCAAGCGCCGCCAGGACCATCGCCAGGACCACGGCGCTGCCGCGCTCGCGACGGTTCGTCATCGCAGCGCCAGCCATCGCTCGACGCTCGTGCCGTCGTCCTGTGCGAGCACGACGCGCACCGCGCGCGGCAGATCGGGCTCGCCGAGCACGGGCCAGCGGTCGCGCCATCCGCCCTGCGAATCGAGGTAGTCGACACGCAGTCCGGCGATGCCGCCCGCGAGCGCGTACGCCGTCGGAGCGACGTTGCCCGGCTGGTCGAGATGCGGCCAGTAGGCGATCTCGACTGCGCCATTGTCGAGCCTGTAGCCGATGCGCTGGCCGGCGGCACCCGGTTCGTTGCCCGCTTCGCCGCCGGCACGCGAAAAGCGGATCGTCGCGTTTCCACTGGCATCGGTGGCGCCGACCCACGCCGGCTCCTTCGCGTTTCCCGAGCGCGCCGCGCGTGGCGTCGCCGCGCGCATGTCGGCTTCCATCCGGGCGAACAGCGCATCGAGCGTGCGCCAGCGCGCGGCCTCCTCGGCGAGGCGGGTTTCGCTCTGGGCGAGCGCGCTCGTCGCGCGATAACCGAGCAGCGCGATCAGCGCGAGGATCGCGAGCGCGATCAGGATCTCGATCAACGTGAAGCCGGCACGATGCGGCGTGCGAGCGATCATGGCCGCTGCGGCTGCCCGAGGTATCCGACGAGGCGCGCGAGCGCGTAGTCGGGCTGCGCCGGAGCGGCGACCGTGATTTCGATCCGCCGGAACGATGGATTGGGCGTGGCGGCGACGTTCTCGTGCCACGCGAAGCGCGCTCCTGCCTGCATCGCCTCTCCGTCGCGCGTGCCGATCGCCGGCCAGTCGCGCGCGACCTGCGCCGCCGCAAGGCGGTTCTGCGCGACCCAGAGCGCCAGCGTGCGCTCCTTGAGGAGCGTGGCGCCGTCGCTCGCCTGCGCGACCGCGCGCATTCCCGCGGCGAGCGCGACCGCGATGATGGCGAGCGCGACGAGGATCTCGACTAGCGTGAATCCGGCGCGGCGGCGAACGCCACGCGGTTCATCGGATCGGCGCTGACGATGATGGTCCATTGTGGGGAGCCCAGGACGAGCGAATACGGTTCGTTGCGGCCGCTCGCGCGAAACGGAAGGATCGCATCGCGCGGAGCGGGAGTGCCTGCGTACACCGAGGGCGTCACCGCGAAGCCCGAAGGGAGCGTGCGCATCGCGAGCACGTCGTCGCCGGAGAACAGCGTCCAGCGTCCGTCGCCGCCGCGGCGCCAGAACCGGTAGGCGCCGCCTTCGGCCGAGACCCCGAGCGTCTCGTTCTGCCACTGGGCGAGCGCGGCGGCGTGCTCCAGCGCGCCCGCGAGCCGTCTTGCCTCGCGCTCCGCGACGCCGCGTTCGTCGGTGCCGATGTTCGCGAAGACGAGTCCCGCGCCCACCGCGAGCACGACCAGGACGACCAGGATCTCGATCAGCGTGAAACCGTCGCGACGGATCTCGCTACAGGCGCGCAGGCGCGCGCGCCGCCGTGAACCGCTCAGAGGTCCCACGAACCGATGTCGGCGTCGGCGCCGGCGCCACCGGGGGCGCCGTCCGCGCCGAAGCTGAAGACGTCGATCTCGCCGCGCACGCCAGGATTGAGGTACTGGTACGGATGCCCCCACGGGTCGTTGGGCAGGCGCTCGAGATAGCCGCTGGGCTTCCAGTTGGGCGGGAGCGGCGCGATCGTCGGACGCGCGACCAGCGCGGCGAGCCCTTGGTCGGTCGTCGGGTAGCGCTGGTTGTCGAGGCGGTAGAGCTTCAACGCCGACAGGATCGATGCGATGTCGCTGCGCGCCGCCACGGCGCGCGCCTCGTCCGGGCGCTCCAGCACCTTCGGAACCACGAGCGCCGCGAGGATGCCGAGGATCACGATCACAACGAGCACTTCGATCAGCGTGAAGCCGCGCGAATGTCGCGTGTCGGGCGCACGCGGAGTGCGACGCGCAGGTGCGCAGGTGTTGCGCGCGCGGATGCGCGGCGCGTTCGATTCGCTGACACGGGGCGAGGCAATCATCGGACGATTATAATCCGGCGGTCGCAAAAGCCGTGACCGACCTTCGCTGCACTTCGCCTACCCATGTTCCGATTTCGCTTCATCGCAGGACTCATCGCCCTGCTGGCGCTCGCCGTGGTTGCGGCCGCCGGCTACGCCAAATGGTGGCTCGCGCAGCCGCTTGCGCTCCCGTCGGCGCCTTTCGCATTCGAAGTGAAGCAGGGTGCGAGTCTCCGGGCGGTGGCGCGCGAGCTCACCGGCGCGGGCGTGCTGACACGTGACTGGCCGCTGATCGCGCTCGCCCGGTTCGAAGGCGTCGATCGCACGATCAAGGCGGGCAACTACGAAATCTCCGACGGGATCACGCTCCCGGGGCTGCTCGCCAAGCTCACGCAGGGCGACGTCACGCAGTCCGCGCTGACGATCGTCGAGGGCTCGACGTTCGCAGAGCTGAAGGCGCTGATCGCCGCCAATCCGGACATCGCCGTCTCCGCCGTGGATCTGCCGGACGCCGAGCTGATGCAGAAGATCGGCGCCCCGGGCTCGCGGCCCGAAGGCTGGTTCTTTCCGGAGACCTACTACTTCGCGGCCGGATCGAGCGACACCGCGGTGCTGGCGCGCGCGTATCGACTGATGCGAAGCCGACTCGACGCCGCGTGGGAACGGCGCGACCCGGACACGCCGCTCAGGGATCCCTACGAAGCGCTGATACTCGCGTCGATCATCGAGAAGGAAACGGCGCGCGGCGCGGACCGGCCTCTGGTAGGCTCGGTGTTCGTCAATCGCCTGAAGAGCGGCATGCGCCTGCAGACCGACCCGACGGTGATCTACGGGCTTGGCGCGAGCTTCGACGGCGACCTGCGCCGGCGCGATCTCGAGCAGGACACGCCGTTCAACACCTACACGCGCGACGGGTTGCCACCCGCGCCGATCGCGCTGCCCGGCCAGGCTTCGCTCGATGCGGCGACCCATCCGCCGAAAACGCCTTATCTCTATTTCGTGTCGCGCGGCGACGGGACTTCCGAATTCTCGACCAATCTCGCGGATCACAACCGCGCCGTGGCAAAATTCCAGAAGGGCGGCCGCTGACGACCGATCGCCTGCCGCGTCGCCGACCGCCCCAACGCCTCGACATGCCCACGAATTCCGGACGCTTCATCAGCCTCGAAGGCATCGACGGCGCGGGGAAGAGCACGCACGCGGTGTGGCTCGCCGAGCGGATCCGCGCCGCGGGCGACGTCGTGGTCATGACGCGCGAGCCCGGCGGGACGGCCATCGGCGAAAGATTGCGCGACGTCCTGCTGCACGAGCCGATGTCGCACGACGGCGAGGCGCTGCTCATGTTCTGCGCGCGGCGCGAGCACGTCGATCGGGTGATCCGGCCGGCGCTGGAGCGCGGCGAGTGGGTGATCTCGGATCGTTTCACCGACGCGACCTTCGCCTACCAGGGCGGCGGCCACGGCGTGCCGATCGAGCGTCTCGCCGAGCTCGAGGAATGGATCCTCGACGGTTTTCGGCCCGACCTCACCATTCTTTTCGACGTCCCGCCGGAGGTATCGCGTGCGCGGCTCGACAAGGCGCAACGCAAAGGCCGTGTGCTCGACAAGTTCGAGCGCGAGGAGGGCGCGTTCTTCGCTCGAGTCCGCGACGCCTACCTCGATCGGGCCCGTGCCGAGCCCCGACGCTTCCGGATCATCGACAGCACGGCGCCGATCGATTCCGTGCGGCGAGAGCTCGAGCGCGCGCTCGCAGCGCTCGCGGACAAGGTGTCATGACCGCGCCGGCCGCCGACGTCGGCGTGGCGCCGGCGCGGCCCTGGCCCGCGCTGCCGCCGTGGCTTTCGTCCCTCGCCGCCGAGACGCTGGCGGGACGCGCGAGCTGGCCGCATGCGCTCCTCATCAGCGGTCCGCGCGGCGTCGGCAAGCACGCGCTGGCGCTGTACTTCGCGCAAGCGCTCCTGTGCGAGACGCCGCGCGCCGAGGGTTCCCCTTGCGGCAAGTGCCCCGGATGCCGCTATGCAATCGCGGGCCAGCATCCCGATCTGATGCGCCTCGAGCTCACGACGTATGACGAAGCGACGGGCGAATGGGAAGCGGTCGACACGATCGCCGTCGACCGCATTCGCGCGCTGATCGACTTCGTGCTGCTGTCCAGCCATCGGCAGCGCGCCAAGGTCGCGGTGATCTTCCCCGCCGAGCGCATGCATCCGTCGGCCGCGAATGCGCTGCTGAAGACGCTCGAGGAGCCGCCGGCGGGAACGTTCCTGATCCTCGTGTCCGATCAGCCGGGACGGCTGCCGGCGACGATCGTTTCGCGCTGCCGCAAGATGGCGGTGGCGCTGCCGCCCGAGTCGGACGCGCTCCCGTGGCTTGCGGCGCAGGGCATCGCCGCGCCGGCCGCGGCGCTCGCGCAGGCCGGCGGGGCGCCGCTCCTCGCCCTCACCCACGCCGATGCGGCGACGCAGTCCGAGCGAAAGGCGTGGCAGGACGCGCTTTGCGATCCGGCGCGCCTTCCGGTGATCGCGCTCGCACAGCGTATCGACGCGGCGGGGAAGGAGGAGCGCAAGCCTCGTCTCGCCCTGGTGCTCGACTGGATGATCGCGTGGGCGTCCGACCTCGCTCGCGCGGGAGCGGGAGGCGCCGCACGGCGCAATCCCGAATGCGCGGCGAAGATCGCAGCGCTGGCGTCGCAGGTGGCGCCGATCGAGTTGTTTCGCTATCATCGATCGTTATTGCGGCAACGCGCGCTCCTGACGCACCCGCTGACGCCGCGTCTCGTCGCCGAGGCGCTTCTTCTCGATTACAAGGCATTGTTCAGATAACGACATGGCCGATCCCAAGACGGGAAGCCCCGCACTCAAGGAAACCGGCGCGCGTCCGGGCGTGCTGTCGCTCAACATTCGCGAGCGTGCCGCGCTGTACGCCGCCTACATGCCGTTCCTGCGCGGCGGCGGGATCTTCATCCCCACTTCCCGCCAGTACCAGCTCGGCGATGAGGTGTTCATGCTGCTGTCGCTGATGGACGATCCCAACCGCATCGCGGTGCAGGGCAAGGTCGTCTGGATCACGCCTGAGGGCGTCCAGGGAAGCCGCACGCAGGGCATCGGCGTCGAGTTCACGCAGGACGAGACCGGCGCCGCAGCACGCGCGACGATCGAGAAGATCCTCGGCGAGACGCTCGCGTCGGCGCGGCCGACGCATACGATGTAGTTCCCGGCCGGCGCCCGCGATCCTCACCGACCGCTGCGGCCCGTGGTCCGGGCGCGGCGCCGGTTGCAGGCAGCACGTCTCACCTTCCCGATCCAGGCCGATGTTCGTCGATTCGCATTGCCATCTCGATTTTCCGGATCTCGCCGCCGATCTTCCGGCGGTGCTGGATGCGATGGCGCAGGCGCAGGTCACGCATGCGCTGTGCATCTCGGTGAACCTTCCCGACTGGCCCGCCGTGCACGCGCTCGCCACGCGGCACGACAATCTGTACGCGACGGTGGGCGTCCACCCCGATTACCCGGACACGCCCGAGCCGTCGCAGGACGACCTCGAGACGCGCGCCGCGCTGCCGAAGATCGTCGCGATCGGCGAGACGGGTCTCGACTACTACCGCCAGGAAGGCGACCTCGAATGGCAGCGCGCGCGCTTTCGCACGCACATCCGCGCGGCGCGCCGCACCGGAAAGCCTCTGGTCATCCACACCCGTGCGGCCGCCGCGGACACGCTCGCCATCATGCGCGAGGAGGGCGCCGGCGAAGCGGGCGGCGTGATGCACTGCTTCACCGAGACCGCGGACGTCGCCCGTGCCGCGCTCGATCTGGGCTTTCACATCTCGTTTTCGGGAATCGTCACCTTCAAGAACGCGAAGGACCTGAAGGAGATCGCCCGATTCGTCCCGATGAACCGCATGCTGATCGAGACCGACGCCCCGTACCTCGCGCCCGTCCCGCATCGCGGCAAGCGCAACGAGCCCGCGTACGTTCCGTTCGTCGCCGCCGAAATCGCGGCGCTGCGCGGCATTTCGGTCGCCGAGGTCGCGCAGGCAACCTCCGCGAATTTCTTCCGGCTCTTCCACATCGACCCTCCGGCGCTCTCCCCATGATTGCCCAGGCTTTCCGCGCCGTCGCGTCGTACCCTCCTGCTGATCCTCGCCGTGCTGCCGGCGCTCGTCGCGCCATTGGCCGTCGCGCAACCGGTCAACGAGGATCTCGCGATCGCAGCCGAGAACGATCGTTCCGCCGACGTGCGCCGAATGCTGGAACGCGGCGCGAGTCCCGATTCGGTCGGCCCGAACGGCGATCCGGCGCTGGTTCTGGCGGCGCGAGCCGGCAGCGCGGCGACGGTCGACGTCCTGCTCGCGGCGCACGCGGCGGTCAACGCGAAGAACCGTTACGGCGACACGGCGGTCATGGCGGCGGCGCTTGCCGGGCGCCTCGACATCGTGAAGAAGCTGCGGAGCGCGGGGGCGACGCTCGACGGTCCGGGCTGGACCGCGCTCATCTACGCGGCCACCGGCGGCCACGACGATGTCGTCGCCTATCTGCTGGCCGAGGGTGCGAGCATCAACGCGGCGTCGCCGAACGGCACGACCGCACTGATGATGGCCGTGCGCGAGGGGCGGTTGAGCACCGCCGAGCTGCTGATCGCCAAGGGCGCGGACGTGAACCGGCGCAACGAGAACGGCGCGAGCGCGCTCGCGTGGGCCGTGCGCAACAACGACAGGGGATTGGCCGAGCGCTTGCGTCGCGCGGGTGCCCGCGACTGACGCGTCCCCGCGGGGCTACTCTGCGTCTTCCGGGACGCGGGAGCCTTCCGGCAGCGGTGCGGCGTTCGCCGTGCCGACCAGAGAAGGAATCATTCCCGGCAGCACGCCCATCAGCCGGCGCGCGCCGTCGAAGTGCTTGGCCCAGTAGGCGGCGTCGATCATGGCCACCTCGACGTCGCGGCCGCGTTTCGGCGCGTGGATGAACCGGTTGTCGCCGAGGTAGATGCCGACATGCGAGTAGGCGAAGCGCCGCGTGTTGAAGAACACGAGGTCGCCCGGCTTGAGCTCGGCCAGCGGCACCTTGTCGCCGATCCGCGCAAGCTCGCGCGCCGAGCGCGGCAGCGTGACGCCGGTCACTTCCTGGAACACGAACTGGACGAGACCGCTGCAATCGAGGCCGCTCTTCGGCGTCGCGCCGCCGAACTTGTAGCGGATGCCGAGGAGATCGAGCGCTCGCGCCGTCAACTCCTGCGCCGCCTGCCATGCGCCGGAGGCGGCTTCCGTGACTTCGGAGGCCGCGGCTGTCGGCGTGGCTGCGACGGGCGATGAATCGCCGGCACGGCAGGGAGCGGTGAACAGCAGCGCCGAGCACAGAGCGACCGCTGCACCAAAAAGGGGCATCTTATGAACTTGCATCGTCCCTATTGTCCCTGATTACCCGCCATCGGGCAAACCGGGGCCGGCTAGCGCCGCTTCGGCATCCGGGTGTCGGGCGGGATCTTGGCGCCGGCACGCGAGGCGGCGCGGCGTCGGCGAGCCTCCTTCGGATCGGCCGAAACCGGCCGAAGCAGCTCGATCCGGTCGCCGTCCGCGATTCGGGCGTGCGCGGCAACGGCGTGCCCGCGCACCGCGATCACGAGCGCGGCGACGTCGAGGCCCCAGGCGGCGACGAGGCCCGAGCGGCGAATCGCGTCGGCCGCGGTCGAGCCCTCGGGCAGGGACACGGCCACGCAATCCTGAGCCGCTTCGGCGGCGTAGACGACGGTGACCTTCACGAGGCCGCCGTTCGCGAGGATTCGGCGCGGCGCACGAATGCGTCGATGAAGCTGTTGGCGATGTGGTTGAACACCGGACCGACGATCCGCTCGAGGACAGGCGTCGCGAACTCGTAGGCGAGCTCGAATTCGATCTTGCACGCGTCGGACGCGAGCGCGACGAAGCGCCATTCGCCGTGCAGGTGGCGGAACGGACCGTCCTTCAGCGTGACGACGATGGACTCGGGTCGCCGGTTCTCGTTGTCGGTCGTGAAATGCGCGCGCACGCCGTGGTAGTCGATGTCGATCCGCGCCGTCCTGCCGCCTTCGTGCGTCTCCAGTATCCGCGCGCCGCCGCACCACGGGAGGAATTGCGGATACGCTTCGATACCTTCGACGAGATCGAACATCGCGTCGGCGGAAAACGGGACCAGCACCGACTTTTTCACGCGCTGCATGGGCGGATTGGTAAGATTGTGGAACCGTCACGGCTCGCGCGCGCGCATCGCCGCGGCCGGCAATGGAGCCAGGGCATGAGCATCGTCGACAACAGAAAAGCCTATCACGACTATTTCGTCGAGGAACGATTCGAGGCGGGGCTCTCCCTCGAAGGCTGGGAAGTGAAGGCGATCCGCGCCGGGCGCGCGCAGCTCAAGGAAGCCTACGTGATCGTGAAGAACGGCGAGATCATGCTGATCGGCGCGCACGTGACTCCGTTGTCCACCGCGTCGACGCACGTGCACGCGGACCCGGTGCGCACGCGCAAGCTGCTGCTCCACAGGAACGAGATCAATCGCCTGGTCGGGCAGGTCGAGCGCGCGGGTTACACGATGGTGCCGCTCAACCTGCACTATGCGAAGGGCCGCATCAAGCTCGACGTGGGCCTCGCCAAGGGCAAGAAGCAATACGACAAGCGGGCGACGGTGAAGGAGCGCGAATGGAGCCGCGAGCAGCAGCGGCTGATGCGCGACCGGACCGGCACCGCCCGGGCAACGCGTCGGACATGAGCGTGGACGAGCCGTTCGCGCTGCGGCCGGCGCGGCGCGCGGACGCCGCGGCGCTGGCCGCGATCTACGGTCACCACGTCGCGACGGGCTCCGCGACCTTCGAGCTCGCGCGCCCCACGGTGGAGGAAATGGCGCGGCGCCACGCCGAGATCACGGAGGACGGCTATCCTTTTTTCGTGGTGACCAACGCCGCCCAGGAAGTGGTCGGATACGCCTATGCGAGCGCCTATCGCGCCCGTCCTGCTTACCGCTTCACCGTCGAGGACTCGGTGTATCTGTCTCCCGCGGTGGCCGGACGCGGGCTCGGCGGGCGGCTCCTCGCCGCGCTCATCGACGCCTGCACGGCGCGCGGCGACCGGCAGATGATCGCCGTGATCGGGGGCGCCGACAACGCGGCGTCGATCGCCCTTCACGCGCGCGCCGGCTTCATCGAGGCCGGGCGCCTCCGCGCGGTCGGCCGGAAGTTCGAGCGCTGGGTCGACACGGTGCTGATGCAGCGTCCGCTCGGCGAGGGCGCGACCTCGCCGCCGCCGCGCCGCTGATCGGGTCCCTTGCGCGCCGCCGGCTGTCGCACGGCAGGCCGCGTTTCCGGCGTCAGTTTTCGCCGTACATCTTCGCGCGGTCGAGCTTCGCGGTCCAGGGCAATCCCGCGTTGCGCCAACCGTTGATGATGCGCTGCCCTTTTAGCGATCCGTCGGGGGCGGGGTCGCCTTCGAAGCCGTCGACGATCGTGTAGACGCGCCGGTAGCCCGCGCTCGTCAGCAGGTCCGCGGCCATCGCGGCACGCACGCCGCCCTGACAGATCAGCAGGACGATGTCGTCGCGCGTGAGCGCCTTCTGCGCGAGACGCCGGTCGACGGCCGCGACAAAATCCGGATTGCGTTCGAGCTGGTACGCGCCCTTCGCCGCATCCCATTGCGCGTTCAGCGGATCGAGCAGGAACGGAACGTGCGCATCCACGGCGGCGGGCATTCCGTTGAAGATGAGCTCCCCGCGAGTGCGGACGTCGACGAACAACATTCGATCGCCGATCGCGTCACTCAGGATGCCGGCCTCGGCGGCGGAGAGATACAGCGCCGCGCGCGTGCGCTTGTTGGCCGGAAGGCTCCCCGGGTCGACTTCCGACGGGGGCACCGCGAAGGGTGCCGTGGCGGGCAGATAGGGACTCGCGGCTCCCGTACCCGGCGACTCCGCCGTGCAGCCGGGATCTCCTGTCGCGGCGTTGGCAGCCAGCAGCATTGCCAGCGCGACGAACCATGGGAGACTGCGCAGACGTGTCATCTTTCGAATTCGCGCGTGAGCGTGGGATGAAAAGACGTTACGCCGACCGTGGCGGCGCGTTTTGACGCGACGCAAATCGCGTGTTGCGATGGCGTGGCGTGTGCCGATGAATGCGTGCGACAGGATGTCGCGCCGCGGGTTCGCTCAGTGCGGGCGCGGCGGCACCGAAGCGATGCGCAGGTCGCGCAGCAGTGCGCCTGCGGCGCGAACGCCGCTGCGCGTCGCCGCCTCGAGCGTCGCCGGAAAATCGGGATCGGTGTAATCGCCGGCGAGATAGACGCGCTCGTCGATGCGGCCGGCCACGGGGCGGGCGAGCGCCGGCGTGCACGCATACGTCGCGCGCTGCTCGGCGATGACGCGCGACCAGGCGAGCGGCGCGAGCGTGCGGTGCCGGCGCTGCAACTGGGCGTCGACCTCGCTCACGAGCGTCGCCTGGTCGAGCGCGTTGTGCGGCCCCCCGGTGCTGATCACCACGGCGACCAGTCCGCGCGCGCCGCCGGGAAGCGGTTCGCGCGGCGTCGCGTTGCGATCGAAGATCCACTGCCCGGGCGCGTCGTCGAGCCGCATCAGCGGCACGGGCAGCTGCACCGGCTCGGCATGGCCGAGGTAGATCGTGGTAATGGGCTCGTAGTCGAACGCCGCGACGGCGGCGAGCGGAGCGCGCCACGCCGCTTCCTCGCCGGCAGCCCCGAGCGCCGCAGCCAGCTGGTGCGGCCCGACGGCGACGATCGCCGCATCGCACGACACGCCGCCCGTGCCGGTCGCGACCTCGACGCGCTCTACCTTCGCGCGCGATCGAGCGCACGGTGACACCCGTTTGCACGGTGCCGGCGCGGGCGCCGACGAAGCGCGCCGCCGCCTCGGGAAAGAGCGCGCTCAGGTCCGCTGAAGGGACGAGCATGTCGCTCTCGCGGGCGCCGGCTCCGAACGTCTCGCGCAGCACGTTCACGAAATGCTGCGCCGAGGCCGCTTCCGGCGGCGTGTTGAGGGCGGCGATGCAAAGCGGCTCCCACACCGACTCCATCGCGTGCAGCGGCGTGCCGGCGAAGCACTGGCTGACGGTCTGGCCCTTCGGTACCCGGAACCTTGCCCGCGCCAGCCGGCGGAATCCCGTCAGCAGCGCGATGCGCTCACGCCAGGAAAGGCCCCGCGCCGCGAGCATCGCGCCGGCGAGGTTGAGCGGCGCAGGCAGCGGCCACGCGGACAGCGCGACGGCCTCGCGGGGCGCATCGCCGAACGGGCGCAGCGTGAGCGGCAGGCGCCTGAACAGCGTCGCCGCCCGCTCACGGCCGTGCACTTCGCGTGATGAGGTCGAGCGTCTGCCGGTTCGCGCCGACCATGAGATGCTGGCCGTTGTCGAGCGCGATTCCGTCCTGCACGACGCGGCGCGCGCGGCCGCCGAGAACGCGCGCCTGCTCGAGCAGCGTGACGCGCACGCCGGCGCGCGCAAGCGCCACGGCCGCGGCGCAGCCCGCCCAGCCGCCTCCGACGACGACGACGTGCGCGGCGGGCGCGGCGCTCACCCCTCGTCAGCTCCGCCGCGACGTGCGGAAGGCGATCCACAGCTTGCGCAGCGGCGTGAGCGCGATCCGGTGCTCGAGCACGCCAAAGCCGTCGCGCTCGATCTCGTCGAGCAGCGCGGCGTAGATGGCGGCCATGATCAGTCCGGGCCGCTGCGCGGCGCGGTCCTCCGGCGGCAGCGCGTCCTGCGCGCGCCGGTACCATGCGCGGGCGCGGACGACCTGCTCGGCCATCAGCGCGCGAAAGCCGTCGCTGGATTCGCGCCGCAGCAGCGCGGTGGCGCCGATGCCATGGCGCGCGAGCTCGTCCTGCGGCAGGTAGATCCGGCCGCGGCGGGCGTCCTCGCCGACGTCGCGGATGATGTTGGTGAGCTGGAACGCGATGCCGAGGTCGCGCGCGTAGCCGCGCGTCGCGGGGTTCGTGTAGCCGAAGATCTCCGCCGACATGAGCCCGACGACGCCGGCGACGCGGTCGCAATAGAGCAGCAGATCGTCGAAGTCGACGTAGCGATGGCGGTCGAGATCCATCGCCATTCCGTCGATGACCATCTGCAGCTGCCCCTCCTGCAGCGGGAATTCGCGGACGATGGGCGCGAGGGCCCGGGTCACCGGGTGCTGCGGCGTGCCGGAGAATGCGGCGCCGACCTCGGTGCGCCACCAGGCGAGCTTGGCCGCCGCGATCGTCGGGTCGCTCACTTCGTCGACGACGTCGTCGACCTCGCGGCAGAAGGCATAGAGCGCGGTGATCGCGCGGCGCCGCGGCGGCGGCAGGAACATGAAGCTGTAATAGAAGCTGGAGCCGCTGCGCGCGGCCCGCTGCGCGCAGTACTCGTCGGGCGTCATGCGGCGGCTCCGCTGCCGGCAGCGCGATGGCGGCGGGCCGGGAACAGCGCGCGACAGGCGACCACGGGCCAGTCGAAGCGCGACAGCCTCGGCCGATGCGCAAAAACGTCGCCGCCCGCGGCGTCGATGCCGTCGAGGATCCGGTGGCCGCCGGCGAGAACGCCCGCGATCTCCAGCGCGAGCCGCCACGGCAGCGCATGCGTCAATGGCCGGCCGGATTCGAGCAGCGCGCGGGCGCGTCCGGTCTCGAAGGCCATCAGGGCGCGCCACGCGGGATCGCAACGACCCTGCGCGATCTGCGCCGGGTCGACGCCGAAGCGCCTGCAGTCCTCGAGCGGAAGGTAGACGCGGCCGCGCTGCCAGTCGCCGGCGACGTCCTGCCAGAAGTTGATGAGCTGCAGCGCCGTGCAGATCGCATCGCTCGCCTGCTCGTTTTCCGGGGTCGCCGCGCCGTAAAGATGAAGCATCAGGCGACCGACCGGATTCGCCGAGCGGCGGCAATAGTCGAAGAGCAGCGCGGCGCTCTCGTATCGATGCGTGGTCACGTCCTGCCGGAACGCGGAGAGCAGCTCGCGCAGCGGCGCGAGCGGCAGGCGATGCCGTGCGACCGCCGCGGCGAGCTCGGGGAAGGGCGGCATGTCGGGAATATCGCCGGCGGCGATCGCGTCGAGCGCGCGCTCGAACGCGTCGAGCCCGGCGAGCCGCTCCTCGGGCGTCGCGTCGCCTTCGTCGGCGATGTCGTCGGCGGCGCGCGCGAAGCGATAGATCGCGACGACCGCCTTCCTGAGGTGCCTTGGCACCAGCAGCGACGCGACGGGAAAGTTCTCGTAATGGGCGACCGACATCCGTAACGCGGCGCCAGGCGCCGAAAGGAACACATTTCCCGGGAGGAACGCCCTCCGGACCGCGTTCCCGCGGTGGCGAAGGAACGCGAGTTCCGCTATACTTTTCCGTTTGGCGGAAGCGGCCGCGAAAGTGGCGGAATTGGTAGACGCACCGGCCTTAGGAGCCGGCGGGGCAGCCCATGGGGGTTCGAGTCCCCCCTTTCGCACCACGTTCGAAAAATAGCAAGGATTCGAAGCACATGCAAACCAGCCTGGAAACGATCGGCCAGCTCGAGCGGCGCCTCAACATGGCGGTTCCGCTGGCGGAGATCGAGAGCGAGGTCGAAAAGCGCCTCGCGCGCCTCGCCAAGAACGTGAAGGTCGCCGGCTTCCGGCCCGGCAAGGTGCCGATGAAGATGGTCGTCGCGCAGTACGGCGGCCAGGTGCGCTCCGACGTCATCTCCGACGCGCTTCAGTCGACGTTCACCGACGCGATCCGTGCGCAGAACCTTCGCGTGGCCGGCAATCCGCGGATCGAGCCGCGGCCGGATGCCACGGCGCCCGGCCAGCTCGAATTCTCCGCCGTGTTCGAGGTCTATCCGGAAATTCGCCTCGGCGACCTCTCCGACGTCACGATCGAGCGGCCCGTCGCCGAGGTCGGCCCCGCGGACGTCGACCAGACGCTGGACGTGCTGTGCAAGCAGCGCACGCGCTACGAGCACGTCAGCCGCGCCGCCGCGAAGGGCGATCGCGTGATCGTCGATTTCACCGGCCGCATCGACGGCGTCGAGTTTCCGGGCGGGCAGGCGAAGGATTTCGCCATCGTCATCGGCGAGGCGGCGATGCTGCCCGAGTTCGAAGCGGCGGTCACCGGCATCGCCGAAGGTGAGACGAAAACGTTCGGGCTCACCTTTCCCGCCGATTACCACGGCAAGGAAGTCGCCGGCAAGCACGCGGAATTCACCCTGACGGCGAAAGCCGTTTCCGAACCTCACGTTCCACCGGTCGACGCGGCGTTCGCGCAGGCGTTCGGCATCGCGAGCGGCAGCGTCGACGAGCTGAAATCGGAGGTCGCCGCGAACCTCCGGCTCGAGCTGAAGCGCAAGGTCGAAGCGAAGCTGCGCGGGCAGGCCCTGTCGGCGCTGCGGCGCAAGGCCGAGTTCGCCATTCCGAAGGCCCTGGTCGATGCCGAGGCGCAGAGCATGGCGCAGCGGATGGCCACCGACATGGCGCAAAAGGGCATGAAGCCTTCCGAGCTCGCGCTGTCGCCCGACCTGTTTCGCTCCGGCGCCGAGGAGCGCGTGGCGCTGGGGCTCGTCGTCGCCGAAGTCGTCCGCACGGAAAAGCTCCACGCGAAGCCCGAGCAGGTGCGGGCGGTGGTGGAGGAAGCCGCGCAGACCTTCGAGCAGCCCGATGCCGTCGTGCGCTGGCACTACGAGAAGCCCGAGCGCCTCGGGGAGTTTGAAATGCAGGCGCTCGAGCGCAATGTAGTGGACTGGGTGCTCGCGCGGACGAAGGTCGAGGACAAGCCGGCGTCGTTTGCCGAGCTGATGGGCCCGACCGCCGGCTGACGCCTGCACGCTGTGGTCCACAGCAAGGGCCGCGACAAAACTTCAGCGAGCAACACGCGCCGCAGGGGCGCCCGATTGATGGCGCGGCCGCCTGTCCGCGAGCGGATGTGGCGACGGCGCGCGAATCGCGTGACGGGCCGCTCGCCGCACTACAATGGCGTCAACGCAACGAATGGATGAGACGAACATGAGCGCACCGCAGGGCCTGGGCCTGATTCCGATGGTGATCGAACAGAGCGGACGCGGCGAGCGCGCGTACGACATCTACTCGCGCCTGCTCAAGGAGCGCGTCGTGTTCCTGGTGGGCGCAGTCGAGGAGAACGCGGCGAACCTCGTCGTCGCGCAGATGCTCTTCCTCGAGTCCGAGAACCCGGACAAGGACATCCATTTCTACATCAATTCTCCGGGCGGCTCGATCGCCGCGGGGATGGCGATCTACGACACGATGCAGTTCATCAAGCCCGACGTGTCGACCACATGCATCGGCATGGCGGCGAGCATGGGCGCGTTCCTGCTCGCGGCGGGCGCCAAGGGCAAGCGCTTCGCGCTGCCCAATTCCACGGTGATGATCCACCAGCCGCTGGGCGGATTCCAGGGGCAGGCGTCGGACATCGAGATCCACGCGAAGTACATCCTGTCGCTGCGCGAGCGGCTCAACCGGCTGATGGCGCTGCACACGGGGAAGTCGATGGAGGAGATCTCCCGCGAGACCGATCGTGACAATTTCCTCACTGCCGACGAGGCCCTGAAGTTCGGAATGATCGACAAGGTCTTGCAGAAGCGGGCCGAGGGCGGGTAAAGTCGGCGCGGGGACCTTCGCCCGGGCGGCTCGCCCGCGCGGCGCCCCGGCGGATGACCGGACAACGATGGCGGACAAGTCTACCGGCGACAAGCTGCTCTATTGCTCTTTCTGCGGCAAGAGCCAGCACGAGGTGCGCAAGCTGATCGCCGGCCCGTCGGTGTTCATCTGCGACGAGTGCATCGAGCTTTGCAACGACATCATCCGCGAGGAAGGCACGACCGCGGAGTCGACGCGCGCCGACAAGAACAAGCTGCCGTCGCCCCACGAGATCCGGCAGATCCTCGACCAGTACGTGATCGGGCAGGATCTCGCGAAGAAGATCCTCGCCGTCGCCGTCTACAACCACTACAAGCGGCTC
Organism: uncultured beta proteobacterium; assembly: GCA_963741355.1. Taxonomy (GTDB): domain Bacteria; phylum Pseudomonadota; class Gammaproteobacteria; order Burkholderiales; family Casimicrobiaceae; genus CAIWHR01. Next base: position 139,488 of record CAVUIG010000029.1, on the reverse strand, counting down.
GAGTCCGGCGGCAAGGAAGACGACGTCGAGCTCGCCAAGAGCAACATCCTGCTGATCGGCCCGACCGGCTCGGGCAAGACGCTGCTCGCGCAGACGCTCGCCCGCCTGCTCGACGTGCCGTTCGTCATCGCCGACGCGACGACGCTCACCGAGGCCGGCTACGTCGGCGAGGACGTCGAGAACATCATCCAGAAGCTGCTGCAGAAGTGCGACTACGACATCGAGAAGGCGCAGCGCGGCATCGTCTACATCGACGAGATCGACAAGATCTCGCGCAAGAGCGACAACCCGTCGATCACCCGCGACGTCTCGGGCGAGGGCGTGCAGCAGGCGCTGCTGAAGCTCATCGAGGGCACGATCGCGTCGGTGCCGCCGCAGGGCGGCCGCAAGCACCCGAACCAGGAGTTCGTCCAGGTCGACACGACCAACATCCTGTTCGTCTGCGGCGGCGCGTTCGACGGCCTCGAGAAGATCATCCGCCACCGCACGGCGAAGACGGGCATCGGCTACGGCGCCGAGGTGTCGAGTCCCGACGACCGCAAGGACATCAGCCTTCTGCTGCGCGAGTCCGAGCCGGAAGACCTGATCAAGTTCGGGCTGATTCCCGAGTTCGTCGGCCGACTGCCGGTGGTGGCAACGCTCGAGGAGCTCGACGAGTCGGCGCTGATCCAGATCCTGGTCGAGCCGAAGAACGCGCTGGTGAAGCAATACCAGAAGATGTTCCGGATGGAGGGCGTCGAGCTCGAGATCCGCGAGGGCGCGCTGCGCGCCATCTCGAGCAAGGCGCTGGCGCGCAAGACCGGCGCGCGCGGCCTGCGCTCGATTCTCGAGCAGGTGCTGCTCGACGTGATGTACGACCTGCCATCGCACAACAACCTCGTGCGCGTGGTGGTCGACGAAGCGACCATCGCCAACGACGGCAAGCCGTTGCTGATGTTCGCGGACCAGCCGAAGGTCGCCTCCGCCCACAACTAGCTGTTCCGTCGGCGCGGATTTCCTGTTGCTTAATGCCGGCGGAATCGCGCGCCGACGCAACACCTGCGCCCGTTGGAGCGGCGCCAAGGTCGCCGCTCAACGGGCGCGAACCTCAGGCATACGACGCGGGGTGGCTCTCCCGGCACCTTCGCCTCGCCGGCGCTTCTTGCCGACGACAAGCATGCGGGTCGCCGCCGCTCAACGGGCGAACGTCAGGCATATGACGTAGAGCGCGGATTACAAAGCGAATTCGCCTCGCCCGCGGATGCTTTGGATCGCAGGTCATGACGGAGTCTTCCCGAGCGCTTGATCTCCAGCGGCGTTCCTGGGCACTCGCCTCGGCGCGAGGGTCCGCCCTCAACCTGATCGCGCTGTTCGCGACACATTCGGCCTTTTTGCCGGCTTTTCGCGAATTGTTGCAATTCGTCACCGGGGCGGCAGTGATCCTGGGCGATAATATTCGGGCGGCAAGGTGAAATGCCGACCGGGATCGGGCGTCGAACGCACGCCGTAACCCTCTGACCCGGTGGGGAATTTAATGCTTTTTCGGCAGTCGTATTGACAGTTTGGCTCGCCGGCCCCATTTTGCATCACGTACCCCCTACCCGAGACTCGCATGGCCACCGAACCTACCGTTTCCGCCGACACCGCCTCGCTGCCGCTGCTTCCGTTGCGCGACGTCGTGGTTTTCCCGCACATGGTGATTCCGCTCTTCGTCGGGCGCCCGAAATCCATCAAGGCGCTCGATGTCGCGATGGATACCGGCAAGCACATCCTGCTGGTCGCGCAGAAATCGGCCGCCAAGGACGACCCGTCCGCCGAGGATCTCTATCCCATCGGCAGCGTCGCCACCGTGCTGCAGATGCTGAAGCTGCCGGATGGCACGGTGAAGGTGCTGGTCGAAGGCACCCAGCGCGCGCGCATCGATCGCGTCGTCGACGAAGGCGAATACATGTCGGCGGTGTCGACCTACCTGTCGACGGACACCGGCCGGCCGCACGAGATCGAGGCGATGCGGCGCGCGCTGCTCGCGCAGTTCGACCAGTACGTGAAGCTCAACAAGAAGATCCCGCCGGAAATCCTGACGTCGATGGCGGGCGTCGACGACGGCGGCCGGCTTGCCGACGCGATCGCCGCGCACCTGCCCCTCAAGCTCGAGCAGAAGCAGGAGATCCTCGAGATGGGCGACGTCGGCAAGCGCCTCGAGCACCTGCTCGGCGTCCTCGAGGGCGAGGTCGACATCCTGCAGGTCGAGAAGCGCATCCGCGGCCGCGTGAAGCGGCAGATGGAGAAGAGCCAGCGCGAGTACTACCTCAACGAGCAGGTCAAGGCCATCCAGAAGGAGCTGGGCGAGGGCGACGAGAACGCCGACCTCGAGGAGATGGAGAAGCGCATCAAGGCCGCCAAGATGTCGAAGGAGGCCGAGGGCAAGGCGCTGGCCGAATTCAAGAAGCTCAAGATGATGTCGCCGATGTCCGCCGAGGCGACCGTCGTGCGCAACTACATCGACACGCTGCTCGCGCTGCCGTGGCGCAAGAAGAGCAAGATCAGCAAGGATCTCGCCGCCGCGGTGAAGACGCTCGACGCCGACCACTACGGGCTCGAGAAGGTGAAGGAGCGCATCGTCGAGTACCTCGCCGTGCAGCAGCGCGTCGACCGCCTGAAGGGTCCGATCCTCTGCCTCGTCGGCCCGCCCGGCGTCGGCAAGACGTCGCTCGGGCAGTCGATCGCCAGGGCCACCAACCGCAAGTTCGTGCGGATGAGCCTGGGCGGCGTTCGCGACGAGGCCGAGATCCGCGGCCACCGGCGCACCTACATCGGGTCGATGCCCGGCAAGATCCTGCAGAACATGACCAAGGTCGGCGTGCGCAATCCGCTGTTCCTGCTGGACGAAGTCGACAAGATGGGCATGGACTTCCGCGGCGACCCGTCGTCGGCGCTGCTGGAGGTGCTCGACCCCGAGCAGAACAACACGTTCGTCGACCATTACGTCGAGGTCGAGTACGACCTCTCCGACGTGATGTTCGTCGCGACGGCGAACACGCTCAACATCCCGCCGCCGCTGATGGACCGGATGGAGATCATCCGCCTGTCGGGCTACACCGAGGACGAGAAGGTGGCGATCGCGCGGCAGTACCTCCTGCCGAAGCAGATGAAGAACGCGGGCCTCAAGGACAACGAGCTCCACGTCGCCGAATCGGCGCTGCGCGATATCGCGCGTTATTACACGCGTGAGGCCGGCGTGCGCAACTTCGAGCGCGAGGTGTCGAAGATCTGCCGCAAGGTGGTGAAGGCGCTGGTGCTGCGCCAGAGCGAAGGCAAGCTGCGGGTCGCCAAGAGCCCGGTCGACGTCAACTCGAAGAATCTCGACAAGTACCTCGGCGTGCGCCGCTTCACGTACGGCATGGCCGAGAAGAAGAACCAGGTCGGCCAGGTCACCGGGCTCGCATGGACCGAGGTCGGCGGCGATCTGCTGACGATCGAGGCCGTCGCGCTGCCGGGCAAGGGCAAGACGACCACGACGGGCAAGCTCGGCGACGTGATGAACGAATCGATCGCCGCCGCGCTGTCCGTGGTCCGCCATCGCTCGAAGATGCTCGGCATCGCGGCAGACTTCTATCAGAAGACGGACCTGCACATCCACCTTCCGGAAGGCGCGACGCCGAAGGACGGCCCGTCCGCGGGCGGCGCGATCGTCACCGCGATCGTCTCGATCCTCACCGGCATTCCGGTTCGCTCGGATGTCGCGATGACGGGCGAGATCACGCTGCGCGGAGAGGTGCTGCCGATCGGCGGACTGAAGGAGAAGCTGCTCGCCGCGGGGCGCGGCGGCATCAAGACGGTGCTGATTCCCGAGGAGAACGTCAAGGATCTTGTCGAAGTTCCCGACGAGATCAAGAACCGCCTCGAGATCCGTCCGGTGCGATGGATCGAGCAGGTGCTCGAGGCGGCGCTGGAACGCCAGCCGACGCCGCTGCCGGAAACCGTCGTGGGTGAAGCGCCGGCCGTGCCGTCGGCGCCCGCGGCGGACGAGACGCCGGCGCTCATCAAGCACTGACGCGGCGACAGGCAATGCGCGGCGCGGGGCCCGAGAGCGCCTCGCGCCGAGCGCGCATCGCCGCAACGGCGCCGATGCGAGCAAGTCGCCGGCGCAACGGCGCGCTTGACAGTCGGAAATCGCGGTTGCTATAACGTCCTTCCGGCCTGCCATTCCGACACGGGCCCGTCCGACACATTGTCCGACGCAGCGGCGCCCGCGGAATGCGGCGGCGCACTCACCAGGGGATATCCGTGAACAAATCCGAAATGATCGACTCGATCGCACGGCACGCCGACATCTCCAAGGCGGCTGCAGGAAGGGCGCTCGATGCGGTCGTGAACTCGATCAAGGGATCGCTCAAGAAGGGCGACGTCGTCACGCTGGTCGGCTTCGGATCCTTCTTCGTCGGCAAGCGAAGCGCGCGCGCGGGACGCAACCCGCGCACCAACGAGCCGATCAAGATCCGCGCGGCGAAGGTGCCGAAGTTCCGCGCTGGCAAAGCACTCAAGGATGCGGTAAACTAACGCGTTGATTTTCTGGCGCCCGCCGGGTATTTTCCCGCCTCCGGCCGGACGCGGGTGCTTAGCTCAGTTGGTAGAGCGTCGCCCTTACAAGGCGAATGTCGGCGGTTCGACCCCGTCAGCACCCACCATGTGCACCGACGCAGTTACCGATTGCAGGGCGCGGATCGATTTTGGAGTGGTAGTTCAGTTGGTTAGAATACCGGCCTGTCACGCCGGGGGTCGCGGGTTCGAGTCCCGTCCACTCCGCCATTGAACAAGGGGCGAACGCAAGTTCGCCCTTTTTGATTGATGTGCCGCACGAGGGCCCCGGGCCCGCGGCGGCGCTCGGAAGCGAGTCCCGACGCATGTACGATCTTCTCCACAAGCACAAGCGCATCGCGCAGCTCATCCTGGCGCTGATCTCGCTTCCGTTCGCCTTCTTCGGCGTCGACTACTACTTCCGCAGCGGCGATGCCGCCGCCGACGTGGTGGCGACCTACAAGGGCGGCCGCATCACCCAGGCCGAATTCACGCAGACGCTGCGCGATCAGCAGGAGAACCTGCAGCGCGCCCAGCGCCCGTTCGATCCGGCGATGTTCGACAATCCCGACGTGCGGTTCCAGATCCTGCAGCAGCTCGTGCGCCAGCGCGTGATCGAGAAGAAGGGCGAGGACCTGCATTTCCGCGTGACGAGCGCGCAGGTCATCGACCAGATCGCCGCGGATCCGCGCTTCCAGGTCGCCGGCAAGTTCTCGCTCGACGCGTACAAGGCGGCGCTCGACCAGGCGCGGGTCCCCGAACCGGCTTACGAGGAGAGCATACGACGGCAGATTCTCGCCGAACGCTTCGTCGACCCGATCGCGAAAGGCAGCATCGTCGCGGGGCCGACCCGCGTCGCCTTCGTCACGCTGCTCGAGCAGGCGCGCGAGGTCGCGGTCGCCACCGTCGACAGCGAGCCCTTCGCGCGCGACGTGAAGGTCGACGCGGCCGCCGTCAAGGCGTTCTACGACACCAACGCGGCGCTGTTCAGGACGCCCGAGGAAGTCAGCTTCGAATACGTGATCCTGACGCCGGACGCGCTCGCGGCCGACCTCACCGTCACGCCGGACGAGCTGAAGGCGCAGTACGCGGCAATGTCGAAGCAGTACACGCAGGACGAGCAGCGGCAGGCGGCGCACATCCTCATCGCGGTGAAGCCCGACGCGAGCGCCGCCGACAAGGCGGCCGCGAAGAAGAAGGCGGAGGATCTCCTCGCGCAGGCGAAGGCCAATCCGGCGAAATTCGCCGACCTCGCGAAGCAGTATTCGCAGGACCCGGGGTCCGCGGCGCAGGGCGGCGACCTCGGCAGCAATGCGCGCGGCACGATGGTGAAGCCGTTCGACGACGCCGTGTTCTCGGCGAAGCCCGGCGACATCGTCGGGCCGGTCGAGACCGATTTCGGCTATCACGTGATCAAGCTCAACGGCATCACGCCGGCGCGCTCGCGACCGCTCGAGGAAGTCCGCCCGCAAATCGAGGCGGACCTCAAGCGGCAGAAAGTGATGCAGAAATTCGCGGCCGCCGCGGACCAGTTCCAGAACCTGGTCTACGAGCAGGCCGATTCGCTGGCGGGCGTGGCGAAGGCGCTCAACCTCACGGTGAAGACGTCCGGCCTCGTGACGCGGGCGAAGGCGCAGGAGCTCGCGCAGGGGAACGCCAAGTTCATCCAGGCGCTGTGGAGCCCCGAATCGCTGTCGGCCAAGCGCAACACCGAAGCGATCGAGATCGGCCCCAACGCGCTGATGGCCGGGCGCGTGATCGAATACAAGCCCGCAGCGCCGCGGCCGTTCGAGGAGGTCAGGAGCGAGATCCAGCGGCAGCTCATCGCGAAGCAGGCGAGCGAGCTCGCGCAGGCGCGCGGTCGCGAAAAGCTCGCGGCGCTGGAGCAGGGAAAGACGGACAAGGAGGAGGGCGTCGCGTTCGGCCCTCCGGTGACGCTGCGCCGCAATCAGATGCAGCCGGGATTTCCGCCGGAGGCGATGGTGCGGATCTTCCAGGCCGATGCCGCGAAGCTTCCCCGGTACGTGGGTGCGCCGAACGAGCGCGGCGGTTATTCGATCTACAAGATCCTGAACGCGATCACGCCGCCGGCGCCGGATGCGGCCAAGCTGGCCGCGGCCGCCACGCGGATCGGCGAGATGCAGAGCCGCGAGCTCTTCGACGCCTACATCGCGGCGCTGAAGTCGCGCGCGGACATCAAGATCAACCAGACCAATCTCGAGAAGAAGTGACCCGCGGGACTCGCGCGGGCACGACGTGCAATGCAAACGGCGACCCGCGGGTCGCCGTTGTGCTTGTGGCGTGCGGGAGCGCCTGCTCAGCTCATGCACTGCTCGCGGATCGCGCTCTCGAGCTTTTCGCGCTGCATCGCCTTCGCCGCATCGTCCAGGTTGACTCGCTGGCCGTTTTCGTTGATCCGGTAGACCGGGTCGCCCGTCTGGTATATGCGCAGGCTGCCGCGCATTTGCTGGCAGTAGTCGCGCCGCTTGAGCTCGTCGGCGCGCGCCTTGTCGGCGGCCTTCTCGTCCTGCGCCTGCTGCGCGAGGCGCTTCTTCTGCTCGAGGTCCTGGTTCGCCATTTCCTTCACCGCGTTGGGATTGGACGGCGGCGCCACCGGCGCCGTGACGATCTCGCTCTTGATGCCGCCCGGCGGCGGCTGATCCGAGTAGACGACGGTTCCGCTGGCGTCGACCCATTTGTACAGGGCCGCCTGCGCGGACGCGGCGCAGAGGAGCAGCGCGAGCGCCGCGGGAATGGCGAGCGCGGCGCCGCCCGCGACGAAGCGCGCCTGCGCATTTCAGGGCTTTGACGGCCGTAGGCAGGGCCATGGCGCCTCCATTGCATGTTTCATGACGCTGGCAAGGTAATCCAATGGCGCGGAGGCGTCAAACCGGACGCCCCGCATGCCCGCGGGACGGCGCGAGGCCGCGGCGGCCGCGCGGTCCGTGCCGACGTCGTTTCGAAGCGGGTCCGACGCGGGTATAATCGGTTTTTGCGCATAGGAGAAATTGCATGCGTGTCGTCCGGAAAGCGCTCACCTTCGACGACGTCCTCCTCGTCCCCGCGCATTCCTCGATCGTTCCCCGCGACGTCAGCCTCGAAACCCGGCTCACCCGGACCATCACGCTCAAGATCCCGCTCGTCTCGGCGGCGATGGACACGGTGACCGAATCCCGCCTCGCCATCGCGCTCGCGCAGGAAGGCGGCCTGGGAATCGTCCACAAGAACATGCCGGTCGCGATGCAGGCGGCCGAGGTGGCCAAGGTCAAGCGTTTCGAAAGCGGCGTCGTCAAGGATCCGCTGACGGTTCCGCCGACGATGTCGGTCCGCGACGTGATGGCGCTCGAAGCGCGCCCATCGGTTCTCGGGCCTTCCGGTGATCGAAGGCAAGCGCGTGGTCGGCATCGTCACCAACCGCGATCTCCGGTTCGAGACGAATCTCGATCAGCCGGTCGCCAACATCATGACCAAGGGCGACCGCCTGGTCACCGTGCCCGAGGGCGCCGACCTCGAGATGGCGAAGGAGCTGATGCACCGGCACCGGCTGGAGCGCGTGCTGGTCGTCAACGACGCGATGGAGCTGCTCGGCCTCGTCACGGTGAAGGACATCCTCAAGGCGACCGAGCATCCGAATGCCTGCAAGGACGAGCACGGCCGGCTGCGCGTCGGCGCCGCGGTCGGCGTCGCCAGCGACAACGAGGAGCGCGTCGCGGCGCTGGTCGCGGCCGGGGTGGACGTCATCGTCGTCGACACGGCGCACGGCCATTCGCAGGGCGTGCTCGAGCGTGTCGAATGGGTGAAGAAGACCTACCCGCAGGTGCAGGTCGTCGGCGGAAACGTCGCCACCGCCGCGGGCGCGCAGGCGCTGGTCGACCACGGCGCGGATGCGGTGAAGGTCGGCATCGGCCCCGGCTCGATCTGCACGACGCGCATCGTCGCCGGCGTCGGCGTGCCGCAGATCACGGCGATCCAGTTCGCGCTCGAAGGCGCGGCCAAGGCGGGCGTCCCGGCGATTGCGGACGGCGGCGTGCGCTACTCGGGCGACATCGCCAAGGCGATCGCGGCGGGCGCGTCGGTCGTGATGATGGGAAGCCTCTTCGCCGGCACCGAGGAGTCGCCCGGCGAGATCGAGCTCTTCCAGGGCCGCTCGTACAAGAGCTATCGCGGGATGGGATCGCTGGGCGCGATGCAGCAGGGCAGCTCCGACCGCTATTTCCAGGAGCTGGAAGCGCTGGGCGACGCCGAGAAGCTCGTGCCCGAGGGCATCGAAGGCCGCGTTCCGTTCAAGGGGCCCGTCGTCAACGTCATCCACCAGTTGATGGGCGGCCTCCGCGCCGCGATGGGCTATTGCGGCTGCGCGACGGTCGAGGAGCTCCGCACGCGCGCCGAGTTCGTCGAGATCACCTCGGCGGGCATCCGCGAATCGCACGTGCACGACGTGCAGATCGTCAAGGAAGCGCCGAATTACCGTGTCGAGTAACCGAGCGCCGGCCCTCGCCGCCGAACGCCCATGATCCGCCCGCGCGCCCGGCCCGCGCTGCCGTTCATCTTCGTCACCGTGTTCGTCGACGTGCTCGGCATCGGCATCGCGCTGCCGGTGCTGCCGGCGCTCGTCGGCGAGTTGACGGGCAATCGCGAGCTGCAATCGTACTGGTATGGCGCGCTCGTCATCACCTACGGCCTCATGCAGTTCGTCTGCGCGCCGATCCTGGGCGCGCTCTCCGACCGCTTCGGCCGGCGCCCGCTGCTGCTCTGGTCGCTGCTGGGGCTCGGCACGCATTTCCTCCTGCTCGCGATCGCGCCGACGCTGCCGCTGATGCTGGCGGCGCGAGTCCTCGGCGGCGCGGCCGGCGCGAGCTTCGCGGTCGCCAATGCGTACGCGGCCGACGTGACGCCGCCGGAGCAGCGCGCCAAGGGATTCGGCATCCTCGGCGCCGCGTTCGGGCTCGGGCTTCATCTTCGGGCCGATGGCGGGCGGCCTGCTCGGCGAGGTCAACCTGCGGCTCCCGTTTTACGTGGCCGCGGGGCTTTCGCTGCTCAATGCGACGTACGGGTTTCTCGCCGTCCCCGAATCGCTGCCGCCGGACCGGCGCTCGAAGTTCTCGCTCGCGCGGGCCAATCCGCTGGCGGCGTTGCCGGCGCTGATGCGCCGCCCCGGCGTCGGCGGGCTCGTCTGGGTCGTCGCGCTGGCCGTGCTGGCGCAGCTGATGCTGCAGGTGAGCTGGGTGCTCTACACGACGTTCCGCTTCGGCTGGGGTCCGCGCGACAACGGCTGGGCGCTGTTCACGGTGGGCGTCGTCGCCGTCGTCGTGCAGGGCGCGCTGATGGCGCCGCTCTTGCGGCGCTTCGGCGAGGAGCGTCTTGCCTTCGCCGGGCTCGTCGACGGGGACCATCGCGTACCTGTGCTACGGGATGGTGACCGCCGGCTGGGTCATGTACACGATCATCGTCGCGAATTTCCTCTCGTTTGCCGCGGGCCCGGCGCTGCAGGCGCTGATCTCGAAGGCGGTCGGCGCGAAGGAGCAGGGCGTGTCGATGGCCGCGCGTGACGTCGATCAACAGCATCATGTTCGTCCTGGCGCCGCTCATCAGCACGCCGATCCTCGCCCGCGTCGGCCACCTGCCGCCCTCCGACTGGCGCATCGGCGCGACGTTCTACGTGAGCGCGCTGCTGCAAGGCGCCGCGCTGCTGCTGTTGTGGCGCCACTTTCGCCGCGTCGCCATTGCCGCGACGGCGGACACCGCTCGCTGACTCTCAGCCGATGCACGACCGCATCCTCATCCTCGATTTCGGCGCGCAGTACACGCAGCTGATCGCGCGCCGGCTGCGCGAGACGCACGTCTATTGCGAGATCCATCCGTTCGACGTCGACGATGCCTTCGTCCGGTCGTTCGCGCCCAAGGGCATCATCCTTTCGGGCGGTCCCGAGAGCGTCACCGAGGGCGACACGCCGCGCGCGCCGGCGGCGACGTGGACGCTGGGCGTTCCGGTGCTTGGCATCTGCTACGGAATGCAGACGATGGCGGCGCAGCTCGGCGGCGCCGTGGAATCGGGGCACGTGCGCGAATTCGGGTACGCCGAGGTCCGCGCGCGCGGCCATTCGGCGCTGCTGAACGGAATCCAGGACCGTGCGAGCGCCGAGGGCCACGGCCTCCTCGACGTCTGGATGAGCCACGGCGACAAGGTCACCGCGATGCCGCCCGGGTTCAAGCTGATCGGCTCGTCGACGACGTGCGCGATCGCGGCGATGGCGGACGAGTCGCGCGGCTTCTATGCGGTGCAGTTCCATCCCGAGGTCACGCACACCCGACAGGGCGCTGCCGTGCTGGCGCGCTTCGCGCACGACATCTGCGGATGCGGCAACGACTGGAACATGGCCGATTACGCGGGCGAGGCGATCGCCGCGATCCGGTCGCAGGTCGGCGCCGAGGAGGTCATCCTCGGCCTCTCCGGAGGCGTCGATTCGTCGGTCGCGGCCGCGCTCATTCACAAGGCGATCGGCGACCAGCTGACCTGCGTGTTCGTCGACCACGGCCTCCTGCGCCTGAACGAGGCGACGCAGGTGATGGATACGTTCGCCACGCATCTCGGGGTCCGCGTGATCCACGTCGACGCGAGCGAGGCGATGTACACGGCGCTCGCCGGAGTTGCCGATCCGGAGCAGAAGCGCCGGATCATCGGCAGGCTCTTCGTCGACGTGTTCCAGCGCGAGGCCGCGAAGCTGCCCAACGCGAAGTGGCTCGCGCAGGGAACGATCTATCCGGACGTCATCGAATCGGCGGGTGCTGCGACGAAGAAGGCGCACACGATCAAGTCGCATCACAACGTCGGCGGGCTTCCGGAATCGCTCCACCTCAAGCTGCTGGAGCCCTTGCGCGAGCTCTTCAAGGACGAAGTGCGCGAGCTGGGCCTGGCGCTCGGGCTGCCGCGCGAGATGGTGTTCCGGCATCCCTTCCCCGGACCCGGGCTCGGCGTTCGCATCCTGGGCGCAGTGACGCCCGAGGCCGCGAATCTGCTGCGCCGCGCCGACGCGATCTTCATCGAGGAGTTGCGGCAGGCGAGAGACGGCGCCGGCAAGAGCTGGTACGACCTCACCGCGCAGGCGTTCGCGGTGTTCCTCCCGGTGCGCTCGGTCGGCGTGATGGGGGACGGGCGCACCTACGAGCACGTGATCGCGCTGCGCGCCGTGCAGACCACCGATTTCATGACGGCCCACTGCGCGCCGCTGCCGCACGAGCTGCTCGCCAAGGTGGCGAACCGGATCATCAACGAGGTGCGCGGCATCAACCGCGTCACGTTCGACGTCTCGAGCAAGCCGCCGGCGACGATCGAATGGGAGTGACCCTCCATGAGCGTTCAGATTGAATCTGCGGCATTGGCGAATTTCCGCCGCGTTGCCGTCAAGCGCGGCTTGCTTCCGGGTCCGCTGCAGGCCAATCGCTTCGGCGATTTCGCCGTCGTGATGGCGGCGGCGGCACTCGCGTTCGACCTGCATCGCGAATACTCGGAAGCGGAGGTCAATGAGGTGCTTAAGGCGTGGCTGGCGGGCGCGGGGGCGATGCTCGCGACCGACCACGTCGAGCTCCGCCGCTGGCTCGTCGATTGCGGGCTCGTCACGCGCGACGGCTTCGGACGGCGCTACACGCGTGCGCCGGCGCCGGAGCCCTTCGCGGCGGCGGTCGAGGGCCTTGCCGGAGTCGACCTTGCGGCGATCGCGCGCAATGCATGGGATGCCGATACCCAGACACGCGCCGAGCGCAAGGCGCGCTGGAAAGCCGCGCAGGATTCGACCAAGACCGAGATGCGATGACCGCGCGCTCGAACTACGCCAGCGGAACGCCGTGGGAGCCTCGCGTCGGCTACTCGCGCGCGGTGCGCGTCGGCAACCTGATCTGGGTATCGGGGACGACGGCGACCGGATCGGACGGCAAGCTCGTCGGCGCCGGCGACGCGTACGCGCAGGCAAAGCAGGCGCTCGCGAATATCGCGACGGCGCTCGCGCAGGCCGGCGCGACGCCGGCGGACGTCGTGCGCACGCGCATCTACGTGACCGACATCGGGCATTGGGAGAGCATCGGCCGCGCGCACGCCGAGATGTTCGGCGCGGTGCGGCCGGCGGCAACGATGGTCGAGGTCGTCCGGCTGATCGATCCGGCGATGCTGGTCGAGATCGAGGCGGATGCCTCGGTCGCGGAGTCCTCCGATGGCGGACGCTGAGGTGGGCGGACGCGATGGCCGCGCAGACTCGCCTGCCGGCGGCCGACGCCGCGCAGCGCCTCTCGGACGAGCGCTGGATGGAACAGGCGCTCGCGCTCGCCCGCGAGGCCGGCGCGCGCGGCGAAGTTCCGGTCGGCGCGATCGTCGTCAAGGATGGCGTGGTCGTCGGTCGCGGCGGAAACGCGCCGATCGCGCACGACGACCCGACCGCGCACGCCGAGATCAACGCACTGCGCGACGCGGCACACCGGCTTGGCAATTACCGGCTGCCCGGCTGCGAGCTCTTCGTGACGCTGGAGCCTTGTGCGATGTGTGTCGGCGCGATCATTCACGCGCGCGTCGCGCGGCTCGTCTTCGGTGCCGCCGATCCGAAGACCGGCGCGTGCGGGTCCGTGATCGACCTGGCCGGCGAGCCGAAGCTCAATCACCACGCCGCGGTGACCGGCGGCGTCGCGGCCGCCGAGTGTGGCCGCCTTCTGACGGAATTCTTCGCCGCGCGGCGCTGACCGTCGTCCCGTCGACATGCGTTCCTACCGCATTGGTCTCTACGCGCCTGCCGGCAGTGTCATGGACCCGGAGGCCGTCGATCGTGCGGTGGCGCGCCTCGAATCGATGGGGCACGCGGTCGTCGTCGACCCCGGCAGCACTGCGCGCCATCAGCGGTTCGCCGGCACCGACGACGAGCGTCGCGCCGCGGTGCTGCGAATGGCGGCTGCACCGGACATCGATCTGGCGATGGCCGTGCGCGGCGGCTATGGCTGGTCGCGCCTCCTGGACGGCCTCGACTATCGCGCGCTCGCGTCGGCAGGCAAGCGCTGGATCGGGCACAGCGACTTCACGGCGTTCCAGCTGGCCGCGCTCGCGCACGCCGGGATGAAGACCTTCGCCGGGCCGATGGCCGCCTACGATTTCGGCTCGGCGGAGGTCTCGCCGTTCACGGTCGAGCACTGCTTTGCGCTGCTCGACGCGGATCGGCACGAAGTGTCCTGCGCGCTCGACGGGCCGGACTTCGACGGCGAAGGCGTGCTGTGGGGAGGCAATCTCGCGCTGGTCTCGCACCTCGTGGGCACGCCGCACCTGCCGAAGATCGACGGCGGCATCCTGTTTCTCGAGGAGACCAACGAGCATCCGTATCGGATCGAGCGGATGCTCTGGCAATTGCACTTCGCCGGAATTCTGGCGCGCCAGAAAGCCGTGCTGCTCGGCACGTTCAACGGCTACGAGCTCGCGGACAACGACAACGGCTACGACGAGGCGGCGATGGTCGCCGCGGCGCGGGCGCGGTTCGGCGTTCCGTTGTTCACCGGGCTGCCGTTCGGGCATTGCCGCGACAAGCTGACGCTGCCCGTCGGCGGGCGCTGCAGCCTCCGCGTGCGCGACGGGGCGGCCCGCATCGGGCTCTCCGACTATCCGCGCTGAGCCGTCACGCCGGCCTCGGCCTCCAGCACGAAACGGAGGTCGACGGTCCCTGTTGCATTGCCTTGCGGATCGAACGAACGCTCGATGAAGCGCGCGCCTCCCGCTCGATCGAACCACAGGAGCGTCGAGCAGCGCGTGCCGTAGCCGACGCCGTCGCCGACGATGAACGGCGCGGAGAGGAGGCGCTCCCAATCGAGCGGCACGCCGGTCGCCGGCAGCAGCGCGTCTTCGGCTTGCGTCCGATCGCCGAGGATGCCGAGCAGCGCTTCCGCGTCGTCGCTCGCCGCCTCGCACCACGAGAGGAGCGCGTCGCGCGTTCGCGTCACTTTCGGCCACGCCGTATCGAGCGCCGCGTTCGAGAGGCCGTGAACGCCAGCGCCGAGCGCGACCGCGCCGTGCGTCCGATTCGACCCCCAGCATGCGGAGCGCGCCTCGCCCACGATCAGGTTGAAGCCGTTGTAGGCGTCGCCGCCCTTCAGCGCGAGCTCGATCGTCGCGCATGGCGCGGCGCGTGAGGCGAGCGCTTGCGTGACGAGCGTTCCGCGCGAAGGCGCCACCAGATCCTTGCGCCCCGGCTCGCGCACATTGGTGACGAAGGCGAACCGCCCGCTGCGGGTCACGCCGAGCCAGGTCCCGCCGGCGGTGAGATCGCGCCCGCCGAGCCAGCCTTCGTCCCACCAGCGCGCGGGCGCCGCGGGCCGCGCATGATGCTCGTCGCGATTCGCGGCGACGACGAGCGGATAGCGCGGGTGCGCGCCGAGTGCGACGAGCGCGAGGCACATGCCGGTTGCGGCTGTTAGCGCTGGTCGGCGCGCCGCGCCGCGGCGGCCGCCGGCGCCGGCAGCGCATACGGCAACGGCAGCGGGCGAAGCTGCGGGCCGTCGGCGGCCTCCAGCCTCACGTCGCCGGATTCCGCCGCCGCGAGCTGCAGCACGGCGGTGAGGTCCAATCCGCCGTCGGGTGCGGGCGCCGCGTTCACGACCGTGCCGCAGGGCTGCCCGGGGAAGGCGCTGCTGTAGAGGCGCGCGCCGGCCGCCACGCCGTCGACCGAAGCGTGGAACGCGAACAGCCGCTCCTTGAGGCGCCCGAGGTATTGCATCCGCGCGATGATCTCCTGTCCGGTGTAGCAACCCTTGCGGAAATCGACGCCGCCCAGCACGTCGAGATTCGCAGCCTGCGCGACGAACAGGTCCTGCGTTGCGGAGGTCACGACGGGGACGCCGGCGCGGATCGTCAGCCACTGCCACACCGCAAACGGCGCGGCGGACGCGTGCGCGAGCAGGGTGCTGCGGATTCCCTCGGCGCGATCCTCCGGCGCGATCACGCAAAAGCGGGGACCGGGCAAGCCGAGAACGCTCGCCCCATTCTCGCGCGCGACGCCGAAGGTGTCGGGCGAAACGCCAAGCGCGGCCCGGACCGCCGCGCCTGCGCCGGGACCGCCAACGCCGATCCGGACCGAATCCGGGCTCGCGTCGCGCAGCTTGACCTTCGAGCGCAGCACGTACATCGAGAGCCGCTTGCTCACCGCGGCGGCGAGTTCGGCGGGCAGCAGCGCGCGAAATCCTGCGCCAGGCTCGCGCCACAACACCAGATTGGCCAGCATCCGGCCCTTGGGCGAGTTGTGGCTCGTGAGCTGGCAGCGGTCGTCGGCGAGCGCGTCGACGTCGTTGGACAGCTGTCCCTGCAGGAACACCGGCGCATCGGGCCCGTCGATGGCGAGCACGGCAAGCGATTCGAGATCGCAGGCGACCGCCCCATCGCGGGCCGCGCGCAGCGCGGCGGACAGTTCGGCGGAGGGCGGTGGCGGGCTCATGGGCGACAGGGGCGAATGGATCGAGTGGGGCGGGGCTCGGGGCTGGCAACGCGGGGCGGGCGGCTGACCTCGGCACCCGTGATGGGCACGTTTCAGCCAGCAGTCCCGGGGTGTGGCCCACCGAAGCCGGTAATGCTATAATTTCATGTTAGTCCGACTTGGGACGGCTTTTCCTTGTTTTCAAGGGGTTCGGCGCGTTTTGCGCTGCATCGGCCGCCCGCGCCGGACAATTCGCAGACCCGCGCACCTCAGGGTGCCCGAGACGTCGCGCAAGGCGCGACGGATCGAGCCAACAGCGGGTCGTGGTCCAACCCTGTCAGGAGTCTAGGAATGTCCGTCACTATGCGTCAAATGCTGGAGGCCGGGGTCCACTTCGGTCACCAGACCCGCTACTGGAATCCGAAGATGGCCGAGTTCATCTTCGGCCAGCGCAACAAGATCCACATCGTCAATCTCGAAAAGACGATGCAACTCTACCAGGAGGCGATGAAGTACCTGGGCAAGCTCGCCTCCAACAAGGGCACGGTGCTGTTCGTCGGCACCAAGCGCCAGGCCCGCGACATCGTCGCCGAGGAAGCGCGCCGCTGCGGAATGCCCTACGTCGATGCGCGCTGGCTGGGCGGCATGCTCACCAACTACAAGACCGTCAAGGGCTCCATCAAGCGATTGAAGGACCTGGAGGCGATGCGCGACGACGGGACCTTCGAGCGGATGAACAAGCGCGAGGCGCTCACGCTGCAGCGCGAGATGGACAAGCTCGGAAAGAGCCTCGGCGGCATCAAGGACATGAACGGCCTGCCCGATGCGCTGTTCGTCATCGACGTCGGCTATCACAAGATCGCGGTGACCGAGGCGATGAAGCTCGGGATTCCGATCGTCGCCGTGGTCGACACCAACCATTCGCCGATCGGAATCGCCCATGTGATCCCGGGCAACGACGATTCGAGCCGGGCCATCAGGCTCTACGCGCGCGGCGCCGCCGACGCGATCGTCGAAGGCAGGAGCCAGGTCATCCAGGAAATCGTGGAGGCGGGCGACGAATTCGTCGAGGTCAGGGAGGCATCGGGCTGAAGGCATCCGGACCCGGGGGCCGCGGCCCCCTTTTTTGACCGGCATTCGCGGCGCTCGCTGAGAGCGCGGCAACGGTGCGGCGGCAACTGCCGGCATCGGACAACGGAAACACCAGAGATACGGAGCAGGCAATGGCGGATATCTCCGCGAGCATGGTGATGGAACTGCGCCAGCGCACCGGGCTTGGCATGATGGAATGCAAGAGGGCGCTGACCGAGACCTCCGGCGATCTCGCCAAGGCGGAAGACCTGCTGCGCGTGAAGAGCGGCGCGAAGGCCTCCAAGGCCGCCGAGCCGCGTCGCGGCCGAAGGCGTGATCGGATTGCACGTCGGCACGCGATGCGAAGGTCGCGGCGATCGTCGAAGTCAATTGCGAGACCGATTTCGTCGCCAAGAACGACGATTTTCGCGCGTTCGCCACGGAGATCGCGAAGCTCGTCGCGCGTGACGATCCGGTAGACGTCGCCGCGCTGGGCGCCTGCGCGCTCGCCTCGGGCGAGACGGTCGAAGGCGCGCCGCGTCGCGCTGGTGCAGAAGATCGGCGAGAACCTGTCGGTGCGCCGGTTCGCCCGCCGTGAGGCGAAGGGCCGGATCGCGTCGTACGTGCACGGCACGAAGATCGGCGTGCTGGTCGACCTCACTGGCGGAGACGAGACGCTCGGCAAGGACCTCGCGATGCACGTCGCCGCGAGCAAGCCCGTGGCGATCGACGGGGCCGAAGTCCCAGCGGAAGTCGTCGCGAACGAACGCGAGATCGCGGCCGCGCAGGTGGCCGAGGAAGGCAAGACCGGCGACATGGCAGCCAAAGATTGTCGAAGGCAAGGTCAAGAAATTCCTGGCCGGAGTGACGCTGCTCGGCGCAGCCCTTCGTCAAGGGCGACGGCAAGGAAACGGTCGCGCATCTGTTGAAGGCGCGAGGCGCCACAGTGAACGGCTTCGTGCTGTTCGTTGTCGGAGAGGGGATCGAGAAGAAGAAAGACGATTTTGCCGCCGAGGTCGCGGCCATGACCAAGGGACCCGAAGCACCGGCCACGCGCCACTGACCCGCAGCACCCCTCACGCCCAACCG
The DNA here is from genome assembly GCA_963741355.1 of uncultured beta proteobacterium. Taxonomy (GTDB): domain Bacteria; phylum Pseudomonadota; class Gammaproteobacteria; order Burkholderiales; family Casimicrobiaceae; genus CAIWHR01. Next base: position 121,342 of record CAVUIG010000029.1, on the reverse strand, counting down.
CATCGGAGGCAACGATCATGAACCCGCCGCAGGCCGCCGTAACTCCGATCGTCGCCGCCGGAATGCCCGCCGCGGCGAAGTTGCCCGCTTACCGGCGCATCCTGCTGAAGCTCTCCGGCGAGGCGCTGATGGGCGACGATCCCTACGGGATCAATCGCGAGACCATCGACCGCATCGTCGCCGAGATTTCCGAGATCGCAAGGCTCGGCGTCGAGATCGCGATCGTGATCGGCGGCGGCAACATCTTTCGCGGCGTCGCGCCCGGCGCGGCCGGCATGGACCGCGCCACGGCCGATTACATGGGGATGCTGGCGACGCTGATGAACGCGCTGGCGCTGCAGGATGCGCTGCGCCGCGCCGACGTCGAATCGCGCGTGCAGTCGGCGCTGCGCATCGACCAGGTCGCCGAGCCCTACATCCGCGGCCGCGCGCTGCGCCACCTCGAGGAGCGCCGCGTCGTCATCTTCGCCGCGGGCACGGGCAATCCGTTCTTCACGACCGACACCGCGGCCGCACTGCGCGGGCGCGAGATGGGTGTCGACATCGTGCTGAAGGCGACCAAGGTCGACGGCGTCTACACGGCGGATCCCGAACAAGGACCCATCGGCGCGCCGCTATGCCGATCTCACCTTCGATGAAGCCATCGTCAAGAACCTCAAGGTCATGGACGCGACCGCCCTGGCGCTGTGCCGTGACCAGAACATGCTGCTCAAGGTATTCTCGATCTTCGTTCCCGGCGCGCTGAAACGGGCGGTGCTGGGCGAGGACGAAGGCACGCTGGTGCATTGCTGAGCGCGCCGCCCGGCCGCCTCAATTGCGGAGCAACCATGATCGCGGACATCAAAAAATCAGCTGAGCAGAAGATGATGAAGTCGGTCGAGACCCTGAAGCAGGATCTCGGCAAGGTGCGGACCGGCCGCGCGCACACCGGGCTCCTCGATCACATCCAGGTCGACTACTACGGCACGCCGATGCCGATCAACCAGTGCGCGAACGTCACGCTCGCCGACGCCCGCACGATCGGCGTGCAGCCCTGGGAAAAGAAGATGATCCCCGTCATCGAGAAGGCGATCCGCGACTCCGATCTCGGGCTCAACCCGGTGACTTCCGGCGACCTCATTCGCGTGCCGATGCCCTCGCTGACCGAGGAGCGCCGCCGCGATCTCATCAAGGTCGTCCGCCACGAAGCCGAGAACGCGCGCATTGCCGTGCGCAACATCCGGCGCGACGCGAACGAGCACCTGAAGAAGCTCCTGAAGGACCACGCGGTCGCCGAGGACGAGGAGCGCCACGCGCAGACCGACGTGCAGAAGCTCACGGACCGCTACATCGCCGACATCGACAAGCTGCTCGCGGCGAAGGAAACCGACCTGATGGCGGTCTGACGCGCGGCGATCGCGCACGGGACGCGGCCGCGACGGCGCGTCCCGCTGCACCGCGCGAGCCGCACCGCATCCCCGATCCGATCCGGCACAAATGGCCCTCTTCCCCAGCTCGACGCGCGACATCCCCGCGACCGGCGACGTGCCACGCCACGTCGCCATCATCATGGACGGCAACGGGCGCTGGGCGCGGCAGCGCCACCTGCCGCGCGTCGCCGGGCACCGCAAGGGCGTCGAGGCAGTCCGGGCGATCGTGCGCGCATGCATCGCGCGTCGCGTCGACTACCTCACCCTGTTCGCGTTCTCGAGCGAGAATTGGCGCCGTCCCGCCGACGAGGTCTCGATCCTGATGGACCTTTTCCTGCGCGCGCTGGAGCAGGAAGTCGCGAAGCTCCACGAGAACGGCATCCGGTTCAGGGTCATTGGCGACATCTCGCGCTTCGACCCGCGCATCCGGGAGCTCATCGCCGCCGGCGAGGCGCTCACCGCCGAGAACACCCGGCTCACGCTGACCGTCGCCGCGAACTATGGCGGGCGCTGGGACGTCGCGCAGGCAGCGCGTCGCTACTTTGCGCTGCACCCGGAGGCCGCGACCGCAGCGGCCGACCTCGAACCCGATGCGCTCGAGCCGTTCCTCGCGATGGCGTATGCACCCGAGCCCGATCTCTTCATACGCACCGGCGGCGAGCAGCGGATCTCCAATTTCCTGCTGTGGCAGCTCGCGTACAGCGAGCTCTATTTCACCGGGGCGCTGTGGCCGGATTTCGACGCGGCGGCCTTCGACGCGGCGATCGACTGGTACCGCCGGCGCGAGCGCCGGTTCGGCCGGACGAGCGAGCAGGTGAAGGCGGCGCAAGGCGCCTGACCCGTCGCCTCCGATGGCGCAGACTGCCGCAGCAACAATGCTCTCGACACGCATCCGCACCGCACTGGTGCTGATTCCGCTGGTGCTCGCCGCGATGTTCCTGCTGCCGCCGCTGGGTTGGGGAGTCGTCGCGCTCGCGACGATGCTCGTCGCCGCAACGGAATGGGCGCGACTCGTTCGCGCGACGCCGAGGGCCGCGGCCGCGTTCATCGCCGGGGTCCTCGTGCTTGGGCTCGCACTCCTTTTCCTGCCCGCGTTGGCCTTCGAACGCGGCTGGCCCGCCGACGTGGTCGTCGCGGCGTGCGCGCCCGCGGCGCTTTTCTGGGCGGCCGTGGCGCCGCTCTGGCTTCGCTCCGGCTGGAAGCCGCCATCCCCGTACTGGATGACGCCTGTCGGATGGATGATCCTCGTCGGCGCGTGGGTCGCCGTCGTGCAGCTGCAGGCGGCATCGCCGGCAACGGTCCTCGCAGCGATGGCGACCGTCTGGATCGCCGACACCGCCGCGTACTTCGCAGGGCGCGCGTTCGGTCGGCGCAAGCTCGCGCCGGCGATCAGCCCCGGCAAGACGTGGGAGGGCGTCTATGGCGCGCTCGCGGCGGTCGCCGCCTACGCGATCGCGCTCTGGCCGGCAGCGCGGCGCGCGGGCGGGTTCGACGACTCCGGGATCGCGCCCCTCGCCGGCTGGATCGCCGCGGCGCTCGTGCTCGCGGCGCTCTCCGTCGTCGGCGACCTGTTCGAGTCGCTGCTGAAGCGCCAGGCGGGCGTCAAGGACAGCGGCAGCATCCTGCCGGGCCACGGCGGCATTCTCGATCGCATCGACGCGCTGCTCGCGGCGATGCCGGCGGCGGCGCTGCTCTCGCTCGCGTTCACGCGATGAAACGCCGTCACATCAGCGTTCTCGGCGCGACCGGCTCCATCGGCGATTCGACGCTCGACGTCGTCCTGCGCCATCCCGACCGCTTTGCCGTGGCGGCGCTGGCGGCGCGCAGTCAATGGGAGAAGCTCGCGGCGTTGTGCCGGCGTTTTTCGCCCGACGTGGCGGCGCTGCTCGACCGCGACGCCGCGCGGGCACTCGCCGACGCGCTTGCGCGCGACGGGATCGCGACCCGCGTGGTCGCCGGGCCGGAAGGCATGATCGAGGCGGCGACGCTCGCGGCGGCGGATACCGTAGTCGCCGCGATCGTCGGCGCCGCGGGTCTCGCGCCGACGCTTGCTGCCGCGCGGGCCGGCAAGCGGATCCTGCTCGCGAACAAGGAAGCGCTCGTCATCGGCGGCGCCGCCTTCATGGCGGCTGTCGACGAGGGCGGCGCCGAGATCTTCCCGATCGACAGCGAGCACAACGCGATCTTCCAGTGCCTGCCCGCGGGCTACGCGCGCGACCCGGCGGCTGCCGGGGTGAGGCGCATCCTGCTCACCGCATCGGGCGGACCATTTCGGCGACGCGCCATCGAGGCGCTCGCGGCGGTCACGCCGGAGGAAGCCTGCGCGCATCCCAACTGGGTGATGGGGCGCAAGATCAGCGTCGATTGCGCGACGATGATGAACAAGGGGCTCGAGGTGATCGAGGCGCATTGGCTGTTCGGAGTCCCGCGCGCGGCCATCGAGGTCGTGATTCACCCGGAGAGCGTCATCCATTCGCTGGTCGAATACGTTGATGGTTCCGTGCTCGCGCAACTTTCGCAGCCCGACATGCGCACGCCGATCGCCCAGGCGCTCGCGTACCCCGACCGCATCGACGCGGGCGTCGCGACGCTCGAGCTCGCGCGCCAGGCGGCGCTCACGTTCGAGCAGCCGGACCGCGCCCGCTTTCCTTGCCTTGGACTTGCCTATGAGGCGCTCGACGCGGGCGGCACGGCGCCAGCAGTCCTCAACGCCGCCAACGAGATCGCCGTGGCCGCGTTCCTCGACGGCGTGATCCGCTTCACCGACATCGCGCCTGCCTGCGCCGAGGCGCTGGCGCGGCTCCCGGCGTTGCCGGTGAATTGCCTCGATGACGCGCTCGCGGCCGATGCCCGCGCCCGCGCCGCCACCCGCGCCTGGCTGAAACTTCCCGCCGAGACGATCGCCGCCTGATGGACATCGCCCAGAAATTCCTTGCATTCATCGTCGTGCTGGGCGTGCTCGTCATTTTCCACGAGCTCGGCCATTTCGTCGTGGCGCGCTGGTTCGGCGTCAAGGTGCTCCGGTTCTCGGTCGGATTCGGCCGCGTGATCTGGGCGCGACCGTTCGGCCGGGATGCCACCGAATGGGCGCTCTCGGCGATCCCGCTCGGCGGTTACGTCAAGATGTGCGACGAGCGCGAAGGTCCCGTGCCGCCTGCCGACCTCGGTCGCGCGTTCAACCGGCAATCGGTCTGGAAGCGCATCGCCATCGTCGCGGCGGGGCCGATCGCGAACCTGCTGCTCGCGGTCGCGCTGTTCGCAGGCACCTACGTGGCCGGCATCCCGGGTCAGCGCGCGATCCTTGCCGCGCCGGCCGCCGGAACGCCGGCCGCCGCCGCCGGTGTGCGCGAAGGCGATCTGGTGCAGGCGGCCGACGGCACTCCGGTGAGGAGCTGGCAGGACCTGCGCTGGCGGATGCTCCGGGCGAGCGGCGGCAGCGCAGTCGCGCTCGAGGTCGAGCGGCCCGACGGCGCGCACGCCGTGCGCGTGATATCGATCGAGGGGCTCACGGGAACGGACTGGGAGCGCAATTTCATGCAGCAGCTCGGCCTCAAGGCGGACTTCGGTCCGCCGGTGGTCGACGAAGTTGTTGCCGACAAGCCGGCGCAACGAGCGGGCATCGTGCGCGGTGACCGTATTCTCGCGATCGACGGCGTCGCGGTCGCATCGCCGGCGGACGCCGCGGCGGCGACGAACGCGCACCCCGGCGTTCCGATCACGGTGGCGATCATGCGCGACGGGCGCCGGGTCGAGACGACGCTGACGCCCGAGGTGGTCGACCAGGCGGGGCGCAAGATCGGAATCGCCGGCCTGAAACTCAAGATCGATCCGGACGTCGGCGCGCAACTCGCCGTGACCGTGCGCTACGGCATCGTCGAGGCGCTGGCGCAGGGCGCGCGCAAGACCTGGGAATTGTCCGTGTTCACCGTGAAGATGCTTGGCCGGATTCTCATCGGCGATGCGTCACTGCGCAACATCAGCGGCCCGATCACGATGGCAGATTTCGCGGGCCAGTCCGCGCAGGCGGGCATGCTCGTATTCATCGGTTACCTCGCGCTCATCAGCATCAGCCTCGGCGTGCTGAATCTCCTCCCGGTTCCGCTGTTGGATGGGGGTCATTTGCTGTATTATCTCGCCGAAGTTGTCAAAGGCAGTCCGGTATCCGACCGCGCATTCGAGGTCGGCCAGCGCATCGGCATGGCCGTGCTGGCCGTGTTGATGGCGCTGGCGCTTTTCAATGACCTCTCCCGCCTGTTTTAGTGTCCTTCTCCGCAACTTCACTTGAACGACCGCGCCGGGATGCGGCGCCATGCCGCGTCGCGGGGAGGCATCGCGGCAAGACCCGCTTCGCGCCCGCCGGAACGGGTGTTTCAACCGCACCATCATCGTCGGGATCTTCCGTGCAGGTCGCTAGTGCCGCGTAACAGCCCACTCCGCAGAATGCTGCCGGCGCTTGCCGGGCTGCTGATCGCCTTCTTCGCGGCGCACGCGGCGTGGGCGTTCACGCCGTTCGTCGTGAAGGACATCCGGGTCGAAGGCGTGCAGCGCACCGAAGCCGGCACGGTGTTCTCCTACCTCCCGGTGAAGGTCGGCGACCGCATCGACGACGCGAAGGCGGCGCAGGCGGTCAAGGCGCTGTTCGCGACCGGTTTCTTCCGCGACGTCCGGCTCGAGGCGCAGGACGGGGTGCTGGTCGTCATCGTGCAGGAGCGTCCGACGATCAGCAAGATCGACATTTCCGGCAACAAGGAATTCGACACCGACACGCTGAAGAAGGCGCTGAAGGACATCGGCATCGCCGATGCGCGCATCTTCGACCGCGGCGCGCTCGACCGGGCCGAGCAGGAGATGAAGCGCCAGTACATCACGCGCGGCCATTACGCGGCGAAGGTGACCACCACGGTGACGCCGCAGGAGCGCAACCGGGTCGCCATCAATTTCACGATCGAGGAGGGCGAGTCGGCGAAGATCGCCCGCATCAACATCGTCGGCGCGAAGGCGTTCTCCGAGGCGCAGCTGCTCTCCGAGATGCAGCTGACCACGCCCGGCTGGCTCTCGTGGTACACGAAGAACGACCAGTATTCGAAGCAGAAGCTCTCCGCCGACCTCGAGTCGATCCGCAGCTTCTACCAGAACCGCGGCTATCTCGAGTTCACCGTCGACTCGACGCAGGTGTCGATCACGCCGGACAAGGAAGACATCTACATCACCGTCAACATCACCGAGGGCCCGATCTACACGGTCGGCGAGGTGCGCCTCGCCGGCGACATGCCGGTGCAGGCGAGCGAGCTCATCGGGCTGATCCAGCTGCAGACCGGCGAAGTCTATTCGCGCGAGCGGCTGCAGGGCACCGCGAAGGCGATCAGCGACCGGCTCGGCGCCGAAGGCTACGCGTTCGCCAACGTCAACGCGGTGCCGGAGCTCAACAAGGAAAAGCATGAAGCGGCGTTCACCGTCTTCGTCGACCCCGGCCGCCGCGTGTACATCCGCCACATCAACATCACCGGCAACGCGAAGACCAAGGACGAAGTGATCCGGCGCGAGATTCGCCAGCTCGAGACCGCCTGGTTCGACGGCGCGCGGATCGACCGCTCCAAGGTGCGGATCAAGCGGCTCGGCTACTTCGAGGACGTCAACGTCGAGACGCCGCCCGTACCCGGCACGCCCGACGAGGCCGACCTCGAGGTCACGGTCACCGAGAAGTCCACCGGCAGCCTGTCCGCCGGCGTTGGCTATTCGAGCTCGGACGGACTCGTGCTGAGCGCATCGGTCGCGCAGCAGAACATCTTCGGCAGCGGCAACGGCCTCATCGCGCAGATCAACACGAGCAGCATCAACCGCGTCATCTCGGTGTCGTTCGTCGAGCCCTACTGGACGGTGGACGGGATCTCCCGGAGCATCTCCGTGTACGAGCGCAGCGTCGACCCGGCGTCGCTGTCGGTGTCGCAGTACTCGTCGCGCACGTTCGGCGGATCGGTGATCTTCGGCCTCCCGATCACGGAAACCGACGTCATCAATTTCGGCTTCAGCGCCGACCACACGGACCTGTCGCTGTTCTCCAACAGCCCGCCGGCCTACTACCTGTTCGTCAACGAGTTCGGCTATTCGACGAACACCTACCCGCTGACCATCGGATGGTCGCGTGACACCCGGGACGATGTCCTCTATCCTAACAAGGGGAGGCTGCAGAGCGCGTTCGCGGAAGTCGGGCTGCCGATCGGCGACCTCACGTATTACAAGCTGAGCTATGTCCAGCAGTACTTCACGCCGCTCCCGTACGTCAGGGATTTCACCCTGATGCTGCGCGGCGAACTGGGCTATGGCGACGGTTACCAGAACAAGCCGCTGCCGTTCTACAAGGCGTACTATGCGGGGGGCGTCGGCTCGGTGCGCGGCTACGAGACCGCGTCGCTGGGCCCGCGCGACATCTATGGCAACGTGCTCGGAGGCAAGCGCAAGATCGTGGCCAACGCCGAGTTGTTCTATCCGATCCTCAAGGGAGACAAGTCCGTGCGCGTCAGCGTGTTCGCCGACGCGGGGCAGATCTACCTCGACGGGCAGCAGCCCACCTACGAGTCGTTCCGGTATTCCGCGGGGTTGGGGCTCGCGTGGAACTCCCCGGTCGGGCCGCTCAAGTTCAGCTACGGCTTCCCGCTCAACGAGAAGCCGGGCGACAAGATCCAGCGATTCCAGTTCCAGGTCGGGACCGTGTTCTGACATGCATGCGCAGGAGAACCCCGTGAAACGCAGCATCCACATCATCGCCGGCACGCTGTTCGCCGCCGCCGCCCTGCTTGCCACGGGCGCCGCGACGGCGCAGGCAGCGGATTACAAGATCGGATTCGTCAACACCGAGCGTCTCTTCCGCGAGGCCGCGCCCGCCAAGAAGGCGCAGGAAAAGCTGGAGAAGGAATTCGCCGCGCGCGACGCCGAGATCCAGAAGACGACCAAGCAGGTGCGCGATCTCCAGGAGCGCCTCGAGCGCGACGGCGCGACGATGTCCGAGACGGAGCGCCGCAACAAGGAGCGCGACCTCGCCAACCTGTCGCGCGACCTGCAGCGCGCCCAGCGCGAGCTGCGCGAGGACGTCAACCTGCGCCGCAACGAGGAATACGCGAGCGTGCAGGAGCGGGCGGACCGGGTGATCCGGCAGATCGCCGAGTCCGAGAAATTCGACCTGATCCTGCAGGAAGTCGTCTTCGCGAGCCAGCGGATCGACATCACGGATCGGGTGATCAAGGCCCTCGCCGACAAGTAACCGGCGCCCGTCGGCCCGACCCGCCGGAGCCGCGCCGGGCGAGCGTACCTGCCCCGAAGCTGCCACGCCCCGGCCGTGAACATCCGACTCTCCGAACTCGCCGCGAAGGTGAACGCCGCGCTCGACGGCGACGGCAGCGTGCTGATCGCGCGCGTCGCCCCGCTCGACTCCGCGGGACCGGGCGCAATCGCCTTTCTTGCCAATCCCAAGTACCGCGCCCAGCTCGCGCACACCAAGGCGACGGCGGTCATCGTGTCGCCCGAAGCGGCCGCGGGCTCGGTGCTTCCCAAGCTCGTCAGCACGAACCCCTACGCGACCTATGCCAAGGTCGCCGCGATCCTGCACGCGGCCCCGGCGGTCGCGGCGGGGGTGCACCCGACGGCCGTCGTGGAGGAAGGCGCGCGCGTGGACCCGAGCGCCACCATCGGCGCGCACGCGGTGATCGGCGCCGGGGCGGTGGTCGGCGCGCGCGCGCGGTGGGCGCCGGCAGCGTCGTCGGCGCCGGGTCCGCGCTCGGCGAGGATTCGCTGCTCCACGCCAACGTCACGCTCTACGATCGCTGCGTGATCGGCGCGCGCACCATCGTGCACAGCGGCGCGGTGATCGGCGCCGACGGCTTCGGCATGGCCGAGGAGCGGGGCCGATGGATCAAGATTCCCCAGATCGGCCGCGTCATCATCGGCGCCGATTGCGAGATCGGCGCGAACACGACGATCGACCGCGGCGCGATGGACGACACGGTGATCGAGGACGACGTCAAGCTCGACAACCAAATCCAGATCGGCCACAACTGCAGGATCGGCGCGCATACCGCAATCGCCGGCTGCGTCGGCATCGCCGGATCGACGCGGATCGGGCGCGACTGCAAGATCGGCGGGGCGGCGATGATCTCGGGCCATCTGACCATCGCCGACGGGGTGACGGTGACCGGCGCGTCTGCCGTCATGGAGTCGATTGCGAGCCCCGGAATCTACACCGGCATCTTCCCGCTATTGCCGCATCGCGACTGGGCGCGACTGTCCATCGAACTCAAGTACCTGCGCAAATTGGCCGTGAAATTGCGCGCGCGTCTGCGCGGCGGCGCAGCAACGGACGCCGGCGAGGCGGGGGAATCCGATGACGAGCGATAACGCCGGTGCGATGGACATCCAGAAGATCCTGCAGTGGCTGCCACACCGCTATCCGATGCTGCTGGTCGACCGCGTGACCGAATGCATTCCGGGCAAGCACATTCGCGGCATCAAGAACGTGACGATGAACGAGCCATTCTTCCAGGGTCATTTCCCCGGCTATCCGGTCATGCCGGGCGTGCTGGTGATCGAGGCGCTCGCGCAAATCTCGTCGATCCTCGCCTGGATCGAGCTCGGCCGCAGCCCCGCGGACGGATCGCTGATCTTCTTCGCCGGCATCGATCACGCCCGCTTTCGCCGCCAGGTTCTGCCGGGCGACCAGCTGATTCTCGAGGCGGAAATCAAGAAGATGTCGCGCGGACTCGGCAAATTCACGGCGCGCGCGCGCGTCGGCGAGGCGATCGCCGCCGAAGCCGAGCTGATGGCCGTGGTGCGTCTCCCCGGCGCCGCGGCCCCGGCCGAGGAGTGACCCGCATGGCACGGATCCATCCCGCCGCGGTGGTCGACGCCAAAGCGGAGATCGACGACGACGTGGCGATCGGCGCGTATTCGGTCGTCGGGCCGGACGTGCGCATCGGCGCTGGAACCACCGTCGGGCCGCACGTCGTGCTCACCGGACGAACGTCGATCGGCCGGCGCAATCGCTTCTTCCAGTTCGGCTCGATCGGCGAAATCGCACAGGACCGCAAATACGGCGGCGAGCCCACGACCACGACGATCGGCGACGACAACACGTTCCGCGAATTCGTCTCGATTCACGCGGGGACCGCGCAGGACCGCGGCGACACCGCGATTGGCGATGGCAACCTCTTCCTCGCCTACACGCATGTCGCGCACGATTGCGTCATCGGGAACCAGACCACGTTCTCGAACAACGCGCAGATCGCCGGCCATGTCACTATCGGGGATTACGCGGTGCTGGGCGCGTTCGCGGGAGTGCATCAGTTCTGCCGCGTGGGCGCGCATGCGATGCTCGGCGCCTACGCGGTCGTGCTGCAGGACGTACCGCCGTATGTGACGGTCGCCGGCTATCCCGCCAAGCCGCACGGCACGAACAGCGAGGGCCTGCGCCGGCGCGGCTTCACGCCCGAGGACGTGCGCACCGTCCGGCAGGCGTACAAGACGCTCTACCGCGACGGCCTGAGCCTCGAGGATGCAAGGGCCGCGCTCGCGAAGGCCGCCGCCGAGGCGCCCGTCGTCGAGCCGCTCGTCGCGTTTCTCGCGACCGCCGGCCGCGGCATCGTCCGCTGACGTCGAGCGAACGTCAGGGATGAGCGCCGCCACCGCCAACGACCGGGGCATTCCGACGGTCGGAATCGTCGCCGGCGAGGCCTCGGGCGACGCGCTCGGCGCCGCGCTGATCGAAGCGCTGCGCGCCCGGATTCCGCAAGTCCGCTTCGTCGGCATCGCGGGTCCGCGGATGGAGGCCGCCGGCTGCGAGCCGTGGTATCCGCTGGAAGCGCTGTCGGTGCGCGGAATCGTCGAAGTGCTGGGACGCGTCCCGCAGCTCGTCGCGATCCGGCGCGATCTGCGCCGGCGGCTCCTCGCGGAGCGCGTGCGCGTCTTCGTCGGCGTCGACGCGCCCGACTTCAACCTCGGGCTCGAGCGCAGGCTGCATGGCGCGGGCGTGCGCACCGTGCATTTCGTGAGCCCGTCCGTCTGGGCGTGGCGGCGCGAGCGCGTCGCGCGCATCGCGCGGACGGTCGACCGGATGCTCGCGCTGTTTCCGTTCGAGCCGCCGATCTACGAGGACGCCGGCGTGCCGGTGACGTTCGTCGGGCATCCCCTCGCGCGCGAGGCGGCGACGTCGGCGTCGCGCCGGCAGGCGCGCGAGCAGCTGAAGCTCGGCATCGCGCAGCCGGTGTTCGCGCTGCTCCCGGGAAGCCGCGCGGCGGAGCTCGACCAGCATGGCGACCTGCTGCTCAACACCGCCGCCGCGATCCATGCGGCGCGGCCCGAATCGCGTTTCCTGGTGCCGCTGGCCACGCGGCCGACCCGCGACCGGTTCGAGGCTTCGCTCTACCGGCTCGGCCTCGAGGCGCTGCCGCTGACGCTGCTCTACGGGCATGCGTCGGACGCGCTGCGCGCCGCCGACGTCGGCATCGTGGCGTCGGGAACGGCCACACTGGAAGCGGCGCTGGCGCGTTGCCCGCACGTGATCTTCTACCGCGTCAACGCGCTCACCGCGCGGATGCTCCGCGGCCGCCTGCTCGTTCCGTGGGTAGGCCTGCCGAACGTTCTGGCCGGGCGGTTCGTCGTGCCGGAGTTGCTTCAGGAGGCGGCCACGGTCGAGAATATCGCGCAGGCGGCGCAGAACCTGTACGACGACACGGTGACTCGGCGACGGCTGGAAGCGCTGTTCGCGGGATTCGCCGCATCGCTCGACGTCGACACCGGGGCGCGCGCGGCCGAGGCCGTGGCGGCGGAGCTCCGCACGTCGGGCTTCGCCTGTTGAGAGGGCGCATGCTGATCGCCGGCATCGACGAAGCGGGGCGCGGGCCGCTGGCCGGTCCGGTGTTCGCGGCCGCGGTGATCCTCGACCCCGCGCGGCCGGTATTCGGGCTGCGCGATTCGAAGCTCCTGACCGCGGCGGCGCGCGAGCGCCTCGCCGGCGAGATCCGCGAGAACGCACTCGCGTGGGCCGTCGCCATGGCGGACGTGGGCGAGATCGACGACCTCAACATCCTGCAGGCCACGCTCGTCGCCATGCAGCGCGCGGTCGCGGCGCTCGCGGTCATGCCGGTCGAGGCGCTGGTCGACGGCAATCGGTGTCCCGCGCTGCCGTGCCCGGCGCGCGCGATCATCAAGGGCGACCGCGACGTCGCCGTGATTTCGGCGGCGTCGATCCTCGCCAAGACCGCGCGCGATGCGCTGCTGGTCGAGCTCGACGTCCTGTACCCGCTCTACGGATTCGCGCAAAACAAGGGGTATGGCACGGCGGCGCATCTCGCCGCGCTGATCGCACATGGCCCGTGCCCCGCGCACCGGCGCTCGTTCGCGCTGGTCGCGCAGGCGGAGTTCCCGTTTTGACGTGCGATGACGCAATGGCATGTCGCCGGCGGATGCTATAGTCGGCGGCAGCGATTGCGGCGCGAGGTATTGCATGCGATCGCCGCGACCCGGACCCGATGGAGGCCCCTGCGATGATTCATTGCGTTTTGCATGACCCCGGCGATTCGGTGGCGGTCGTCGTCGTCGAGGGCGTGGCCGCGGGCGCCACGTTGACCGGGCTCATTCTCGACGAGGACCGGACGATCACGCTGTCCTGCGTGCAGGACATTCCGCTGGGCCACAAGGTCGCGTTGAAGGACATGGCCGTCGGCGACACGGTGATCAAATATGGGATCGACATCGGCAAGGTCGTCCAGCCGATCCGGAAGGGCGAGCATGCCCACGTCCACAACTTCCGGACGAAGCGGTGGTGACGAGCCGCGCCTACGCCCGTGATGCTTCGTTGCACGCCCGGCTGCGGTCCTCACGTACCCACCAGTACGCTCCGGTCCTCGCCGGTCGTGCGCCTCGCCTGACGGGCGTCTGCTTGCTCGTTTGCGAGCGCAATTCAGGCGCAGAGTCAACAATAGCGAATCGCCATGCAAACCACATTTCAGGGTTACCGCCGCGAGAACGGCCGCGTCGGCATCCGCAACCACGTGATCATCCTGCCGGTCGACGACCTGTCGAACGCGGCGTGCGAGGCGGTTGCGCACAGCGTCAAGGGCGCGATGGCGATTCCGCACCCGTACGGACGGCTGCAGTTCGGCGCCGATCTCGACCTGCATTTCCGCACGCTGATCGGCACTGGCGCCAATCCGAATGTGGCGGCCGTCGTCGTCATCGGCATCGAGGACCAGTGGACGAAGAAGGTCGTCGACGGCATCGCGGCCACGGGCAAGCCGGTCTCGGGATTCGGCATCGAGCTGCACGGCGACCACGACACGATCATGCGCGCGTCGAAGGCCGCGAAGGAATACGTGCAGTGGGCAAGCGAGCAGCAGCGCGTCGCCTGCGAGGTGAAAGAGCTCTGGGTCTCCTGCAAATGCGGCGAATCCGACACGACGTCGGGGTGCGGCTCCAATCCGACGGTCGGCGACGCGTTCGACAAGCTCTATGCCGCGGGCGCCACGCTGGTCTTCGGCGAGACCACCGAGCTCACCGGCGGCGAACAGATCGTCGCCGCGCGCTGCCGCGACGACAAGGTGCGCGCCGAATTCATGCGGATGTTCGACCGCTACCAGGGCGTCATCGACCGGCACAAGACGAGCGATCTCTCGGACTCGCAGCCGACCAAGGGCAATATCGCGGGCGGGCTCACGACGATCGAGGAGAAGGCGCTCGGCAACATCCAGAAGATCGGCAGGAAGTGCGTCGTCGACGGCGTGCTCGACAAGGCCGAGGTTCCGACGGGGCCGGGTCTGTGGTTCATGGATTCCTCGTCGGCGGCGGCGGAAATGGTGACGCTGTGCGCGGCTTCCGGCTACGTCGTCCATTTCTTCCCGACGGGGCAGGGCAACGTGATCGGTAACCCGATCCTTCCGGTGATCAAGCTCTGCGCGAATCCGCGCACCGTGCGCACGATGCGTGAACATATCGACGTCGACGTGACCGGCCTGCTGCAGCGCGAGATCACGATGAGCGAGGCCGGCGACCGTCTGCTCGACATGATGTTCCGCACCGCGAATGGGCGGCTGACCGCCGCCGAAGCGCTCGGGCACCGCGAATTCGTGCTGACGCGCCTCTATGAAAGCGCCTAGCGGTCACCCTCGCCGCGGGGGCGGATCGCGATGAACGAAGGCGCCGCCGGCGACGCGCTCGCGCTGCCCGATCTCGACGCGATCCGCGCCGCCCAGGCGCGAATCGGACCGCATGTGCACCGGACGCCGGTATTCACCTGCCGCGCGATCGACGCGGAGGTGGGCGCCCGGCTGCATTTCAAGTGCGAGAACTTCCAGCAGACCGGTGCGTTCAAGGCGCGTGGCGCGTGCAATGCGGTCTTTTCGCTGGCGGACGACGTGGCGCGGCACGGCGTGGTCACGCACTCGTCGGGCAATCACGGCGCGGCGCTGGCCTACGCGGCGGCGCGGCGCGGCATTCCGGCGTGGGTGGTCATGCCGGACAACGCGGCACGGGTGAAGCAGGACAACGTCCGCCGTTTCGGCGCGACGATACGATTGTGCAAGCCCACGGTCGCGGCCCGCGAGGCGACCTGCGCGGACGTGCAGCGTGAAACCGGCGCCGTGCTCGTCCATCCGTTCGACGACGCGCGCGTGATCGCGGGGCAGGGCACCGCCGCGCTGGAGCTTCTCGAGGACGTGCCGCGCGTCGATGTCGTCATCACGCCGGTCGGCGGTGGCGGCCTGCTGTCGGGAACGGCGATCGCGGCGACGTCGCTCCGGCGCTCGATCCGCGTACTGGGCGCCGAGCCTGCCAACGCCGACGACGCCGCGAGGAGCTTTCGCTCGGGCAAGGTCGAGCCGCTGCCGGACGCGACGACGATCGCCGACGGACTGCGCACCACGCTTTCGCCGCGCACGCTGGCAGCGTTGCGTGCCCATGTCGCCGCGATCGGCACCGCCAGCGAGGATGCGATCGTGCGGGCGATGCGGATGACCTGGGAGCGGATGAAGATCGTCATCGAGCCCTCGTCGGCGGTGCCGCTCGCCTGCCTCCTCGAGCGCACGCTCGACGTCGCCGGTGCCGAAGTGGGCATCGTCCTCACCGGCGGCAACGTGGACCTCGACCGGCTTCCGTGGCAGCGGTGACAGCGGCTGCGCTCGCACGGCACTTCGCCGCTGAAGCGCGCCGATGCCGAATTTCACGCCCGAGGCGCTGGAATCGCTCGCGGCGCGCGTGCTGGCGCGTGCCGGGGCCAACGACGACATGGCGCGCGTCACCGCGCGTGCGCTGGTCTACGCGGACGCGCGCGGCCTGCCCTCGCATGGCGTGGCCCGCGCGCTGCAGTATGCGAAGCACCTCGAGAACGGCCGCGCCGACGGCAGTGCCCGCCCGGAAATCATCGCCCACAAGGCCGCTGCGTTGCTCGTCGACGCGAAATGCGGGCTCGCGTATCCGGCATGCGCGCTCGCGGTCGACGAGGCGATCCGTCGCGCGCGCGAATGCGGGGCCGCCTTCGCCGGGGTCACCAACAGCCATCATTTCGGCGTCGCCGCCTACCATCTGGAACCGGTCGCCGCGGCCGCGATGGTCGGCCTCGCGTTCGGAAATTCTCCGGCAGCGATGCCTGCGGCCGGCGGCAAGCGGCCGCTGTTCGGGACCAATCCGATCGCGGCGACGTTTCCGCGACGG
Organism: uncultured beta proteobacterium; assembly: GCA_963741355.1. GTDB lineage: Bacteria > Pseudomonadota > Gammaproteobacteria > Burkholderiales > Casimicrobiaceae > CAIWHR01. Next base: position 105,242 of record CAVUIG010000029.1, on the reverse strand, counting down.
GACGCCGACCCGATCCTGGTCGACCTTTCGTTGTCGGAGGTCGCCCGCGGAAAGCTGATGATCGCGGCCAAGGAGCGGCGCTCGATCCCGCTCGGCTGGGCGCTCGATGCGAACGGCGCGCCCACGACCGATCCCGCCGCCGGCATGGCCGGCGCGATGCTGCCGTTGGGCGGGGCGAAGGGCGCGCTGCTGGCGCTCATCGTCGAGCTGCTCGTCACCGCGCTCACCGGCGCGGCCATCGGATCCGAGGCGTCGTCGTTTTTCGTCGACGAAGGCAACCGCCCCCGGCTGGGGCAGGCGTTCCTCGTGATCGACCCCGATGCGCTGGCAGGTCGTGCGACGTATTTTTCGCGAGTCGAGACGCTGCTCGCGGAAATCGCGTCCGATCCCGGCACGCGCATTCCCGGGGCGCGCCGGTTCGAGCTCGCGCGGGAGGCGCAGGCATCGGGCATCGAGCTGCCGGACGCGCTGGCCAACGCGCTCGCGGAGCTTGCGCGGCGCTGACGGCGCCGGCGTTGCTTCGATCGAGAACGCGATCAGCGCCGCGCCGCGGCGAGGCGCTCGCGCAGCGCATTGAAAAGCCCCGGCGCCGCGGCGATCACCTCGTTGCTGCGCAGAAAATCGGGGCCGCCGCCGAAGTCGGCGACGCGTCCGCCGGCTTCCTTGACCAGCAGGGCGCCTGCCGCGACGTCCCAGGGCTTGAGGCTCATGACCCAGAAGCCATCGAGCCGGCCCGCCGCGACGTACGCCATGTCGAGCGAGCAGGCGCCGGCGCGGCGAATGCCCGCGCAGCGCGTGACGAGCGCGTGCAGCGTGGGCAGGAATTCGGCCATCTTCGGGCTCTCGCGGGCCGGGAACACGGTGCCGACCAGCGCATCCTCCAGCGCCATGCACGTCGTCACCCGCAGCGGCGTGTCGTTGACCTGCGCGCCCTTGCCCCGGATCGCCGTGAACATTTCGTCGTGGACCGGATCGAACACCACGGCGTGCGTGATCTCGGTGCCGTGGGCGAGCGCGATCGACACGGCGTAATGGGGAAAGCCGTGGACGAAATTGGTCGCGCCGTCGATCGGATCGACGATCCACTTGAAGCCGCCGCCTTCGCGTGCGCCGTGGATCTCGCCCGACTCCTCGCCGAGGATCGCGTGCTCGGGAAAGGCGGCGCGCAGCGTCGCGACGATCGCGTTCTCGGCTTCGTTGTCCGCTTCCGTGCCGATGTCGCCGTGCGCCTTGGCGTGGGCGGGCAGCCGCTTCAGGTCGCGCGCGGCGTCGACGATGACCGACCCCGCACGGCGGGCGGCACGGACGGCGACGGCGAGGACGGGATCGGTGGTCATGGCGCGGCGGATACCGCGACGCGCGGGCGCCGGGCTCCATGGACTCGATTCTAGCGCGGCGGGACGATTCGCGTGGACGGATTTCCAATTGCCGCGGTTGCCGCCGCGAAGTATGATCAACGCCCCGCCACGGACAGGCACATGACCGGGCGCGGCACCCTACGCGAAGGAGGATTCATGGCTGTCTCAGTTTCCCTCACCGTCAACGGCAAGCAAGTCACCGCGGAGCTCGATCCGCGCACGCTGCTGGTCGAGTTCCTGCGCAACGACCTGGGTCTCACCGGCACGCACGTCGGCTGCGACACCGGACAGTGCGGCGCGTGCACGGTCCACGTCGACGGCAATGCGGTGAAATCGTGCACGATCCTCGCGGCGCAGGCGCAGGGCGCCAAGGTCACGACGATCGAGGGCCTCGCGGCCGCGGACGGCACGCTGCACCCGATGCAGGCAGCGTTCAAGGAATGCCACGGCCTGCAATGCGGGTTCTGCACGCCCGGCATGGTGCTCTCCGCGATCGATCTCGTTGAGCGCAACCCGAAGGCGTCCGAACAGACGATCCGCGAGGAGCTCTCCGGCAATTTCTGCCGCTGCACGGGGTATCACAACATCGTCAAGGCGGTGCGCCAGGGCGCCGCCGCCATGGGCAAATAGGAGGGCGCGATGGGTGCCAGCGATCAAGGCCTTCTCGGCGCATCGGTGCGCCGCAAGGAAGACTACCGTTTCCTGACGGGGTCGGGACAGTACACCGACGACGTCAATCCGCCGAATCACGTCCACGCGTATTTCCTGCGCTCGCCGCACGCGCACGCGAAGATCCGCGGCATCGACACGGCCAAGGCGAAGGCCGCGAAGGGGGTGGTCGCCATCTTCACGGGCGCCGATCTCGAAGGCGTCAACGGCCTTCCCTGCGGCTGGCTCATCACCGGGCACCGACGGCAAGCCGATGAACGAGCCGCCGCACCCGGTGCTCGCGCAGGGCAAGGTGCGCTACGTCGGCGACGCGATCGCGCTCGTCATCGCCGAGACGCCGAACCAGGCGAAGGATGCGGCCGAGCTGATCGACGTCGACTACGAGGTGCTGCCGGCGGTCGTCAATTGCGTCGACGCGCTGAAGCCGGGCGCGCCGCTGATCCACGACGGCGCGCCGGGCAACAAGTGCTACACGTGGGCGCTGGGCGACAAGGCGGCGGTCGACGCGGCATTCGCGAAGGCGGCGCACGTGTCCAAGCTCGACATCGTCAACAACCGGCTGATCCCGAATGCGATCGAGCCGCGCGCCGCCGTCGCGTCGTTCAGCCGCGCCGACGACAGCTACACGCTCTACGTCACGAGCCAGAACCCGCACGTCGAGCGCCTGCTGATGACGGCGTTCGTGCTGGGCCTCCCCGAGCACAAGGTGCGCGTGATCGCGCCGGACGTCGGCGGCGGCTTCGGCTCCAAGATCTACCTCTACCCGGAAGAGACCGCGATGGTCTGGGCATCGAAGCGCGTCAACCGCCCGATCAAGTGGGCGGCGGAGCGCAGCGAGAGCTTCCTCTCCGACGCGCACGGCCGCGATCACGTGACGCACGCGGAGCTCGCCTGCGACAAGGACGGCAAGTTCCTGGCGATGCGCGTGCACACGACGGCGGCGATGGGCGCGTACCTGTCCACTTTCGCGTCGTGCATCCCGACGATCCTCTACGCGACGCTGCTGGCGGGCCAGTACACGACGCCGGCGATCTACGCCGAGGTGACCGCTTCGTTCACCAACACGGCGCCGGTCGACGCCTATCGCGGCGCGGGGCGCCCCGAGGCGACCTACGTCGTCGAGCGCCTCGTCTACCAGGCAGGCATCGACCTCGGCATCGCGCAGGACGAGATCCGGCGGCGCAATTTCATCCGCACGTTCCCGTACCAGACGCCGGTCGCGCTCGTCTACGACACCGGCGGCTACGACGCGACGATGGACGAGGCGAACAAGATCGCCGACGTCGCCGGCTTTCCCGCGCGCAAGGCGGAGGCGGCGAAGCGCGGCAAGCTCCGCGGGATCGGCTACGCCGCGTACATCGAGGCCTGCGGCATCGCGCCGTCGAACGTCGCGGGCGCCCTGGGTGCGCGCGCGGGCCTGTTCGAGGCGGGTGAGGTTCGCGTGCATCCGACGGGCAGCGTCACCGTGTTCACGGGCTCGCACAGCCACGGACAGGGCCACGAGACGACGTTCGCTCAGGTGGTCGCCGCGCGGCTCGGCATGTCGGTCGAGAATGTCGACATCGTTCACGGCGACACGGGCCGTGTGCTGTTCGGCATGGGCACGTACGGCTCGCGCTCGCTGGCGGTCGGCGGCACCGCGATCGTCAAGGCGCTCGACAAGATCGTCGACAAGGGCAAGAAGATCGCCGCGCACCTGCTCGAGGCCGCGGAAGCCGACATCGAGTTCAAGGACGGCAAGTTCACGGTGGCGGGCACGGACCGCAGCAAGGCGTTCGGCGAGATCGCGCTCGCCGCGTACGTTCCCCATAACTATCCGCTCGACAAGCTCGAGCCCGGCCTCAACGAAATGGCGTTCTACGATCCCGCCAATTTCACGTTTCCGGCGGGCACGCACATCTGCGAGGTGGAGATCGACCCGGAGACGGGCGTCGTGGACGTGGTTGCGTTCACCGCGTGCGACGACTTCGGCAACATCGTCAATCCGATGATCGTCGAGGGTCAGGTGCACGGCGGCGTGACCCAGGGCCTCGGCCAGGCGCTGCTCGAGGCCTGCGTCTACGACAAGGAGAGCGGGCAGTTGCTGACCGGCAGCTACATGGACTACGCGATGCCGCGCGCCGACGACGTGCCGGCGTTCAAGGTCGGCACCAAGGTCACGCCCTGCACGCACAACCCGCTCGGCGCCAAGGGATGCGGCGAAGCCGGCGCGATCGGCGCGCCGGCGGCGATGATGAACGCGGTGCACGACGCGCTCGCCGCAGTCGGCGTCAAGTACCTCGACATGCCGGCGTCGCCGCATCGCGTGTGGCAGTCGATCCAATCGGCACGCAAATCGTGAGAGGCCCGCCATGTATCCTTTCGAACTGACTCGCGCGAAAACCGTTGCCGACGCCGCGGCGGCGCTCGGAAAATCCGGAGGCAAGCTGCTGGCCGGCGGCCAATCCCTCGTCGGCGCGATGAAGCTGCGGCTCGCGCAGCCGGGCACGCTGGTCGACCTGTCGGGCATCGCCGAACTGAAGGGCATCCGCAAGGAGGGCGACGCCCTGGTGATCGGCGCGATGACGCGGCACGCCGAAATCGCGTCCTCGTCGACCGTGAAATCGGCCATTCCGGTGCTTGCCATGGTCGCGCACGGCATCGGCGACCGGCAGGTGCGCAACATGGGCACGATCGGCGGCGCGCTCGCGAACAACGACCCGGCCGCGGATTGGCCGGCGGCGGTGCTGGCGCTGGGCGCCACGGTGCAGACGAACAAGCGCAAGATCGCGGCCGACGACTTCTTCAAGGGGATGTACGAGACGGCGCTCGCGGCCGACGAGATCATCACGGCGGTCTCCTTTCCGGTGCCGAAGAAGGCCGCCTACTGCAAATTCCCGAACCCCGCGTCGCGCTTCGCGCTCACGGGCGTCCTGGTCGCGCAGACGGGGGCGGGCGTCCGCGTCGCGGTGACCGGCGCCGCGCCCGGCGTCTTCCGCGCGCAGGCGCTGGAGCAGGCGCTGTCGAAGAGCTTCACGGCGGAGGCGGCCAAGGCGGTCAGGATCGACGCCAAGGGCCTTTCCGGCGATCTTCACGCGTCGCCGGAATACCGGGCCCACCTCATTCCCGTGCTCGCCGCGCGGGCGGTCGCGGCCGCGGGCTAGCCGCCGCGCCGAACTTGCTATCCTTCGGGTGGGGCGGCGTTGCCGTTCCGCCCGATTTTTTTGCCATCGAGAACCCGCAATGCCCAAAGTGCAGATTCCGGCGTCGGTCGACGCCGTCGGCGCGATGCTCGACGGCGAGGACTACATCGCCGAGCGCCGCCTCGCGACGAGCGTGTTCCTCGCGCTCAAGATGGGCCGCCCGCTGTTCCTCGAAGGCGAGGCGGGTGTGGGCAAGACCGAGATCGCCAAGGTGCTCGCGACCGGCCTCGGCAAGCGCCTGGTGCGTCTCCAATGCTACGAAGGCCTCGACGTTGCCGCGGCCGTCTACGAATGGAACTACGCGCGGCAGATGATCGAGATCCGGCTCGCCGAGTCGGCCGGCCACCTCGATCGCGACCAGCTCTCGCACGACATCTTCACGACGCGCTTCCTGCTGAAGCGCCCGATCCTCGAGGCGCTGGTGCCGCCGGACGGCATCGCGCCGGTCCTGCTGATCGACGAGCTCGATCGCGCCGACGAGCCGTTCGAGGCGTATCTGCTGGAGGTCCTCGCCGAATATCAGGTGACGATCCCCGAGCTCGGCCCGGTGCGCGCCGCATCGCCGCCGGTCGTCGTGATCACGTCGAACCGCACCCGCGAGATCCACGACGCGATCAAGCGCCGCTGCCTGTATCACTGGCTGGGATACCCGGACGCGCAGCGCGAGCTCGCCATCGTCCTGCGCAAGTGCCCGCAGGCGCCGGAGTCGCTCGCGCGCGAGATCGTCGCGTTCACGCAGCGGCTGCGCGCGCTCGATCTCTTCAAGGCGCCCGGCATCGCCGAAACGCTCGACTGGGCCGAGGCGCTGGTCGCGCTCGATCGCGTCGCGCTCGACCCGCAGACGGTCGCCGACACCGCGGGCGTGCTGCTCAAGTACCAGGACGACATCGGCGCGCTCGGGCCGGACGTCGCGGCGCGCCTCGTCGCGGAAGTGCAGGCCGAAGGGATCCGCCTGTGACGCTGCGCTCCGGCATCGACGCACACGCGCTCGCCGGCGCGGCGCCGATGCTGCCCAAGGGCCGCCTCGCCGAGAACGTGCTGCATTTCGTGCGCGTGCTGCGCACGGCGGGAATGCCCGTCGGCCCCGCGCACACGATCGCTGCGCTCGCCGCGGTCGAGGCGGTCGGGCTCGACCGGCGCGAGGATTTTCGCGCGGCGCTTTGCGCGGTGCTGGTCTCGCGGCACGATCAGCTGCCGGTTTTCGAGCAGGCGTTCGAGATCTTCTGGCGCAACCCGCGGCTCTTGGAGAAACTGATCGCATCGCTGCTGCCCACGGTTCACGGCCGCACCGGCGACGCGCCCCCGGCGCCCGAGCTTCCCGCCCGCATCGCGCAGGCGATGCTCCCGCCGCGCGGGCTGGACCTTCCCGAGCGCGACGACGACGAGACCCGTCTCGACGCCGCGCTGACGGTATCGCCGCGCGAAGTCCTGCAGCAAAAGGATTTCGAGACGATGACCGTCGAGGAGCTCTCCGCCGTGCGCGCGATGCTGCGCGACTTGCGGCTGCCGCTGCCGGAACTGCGGACTCGGCGCACGCGACCCTCGCCCCGCGGGCATCGCGTCGATCTCCGCGCGTCGCTGAAGCGCGCGACCGGAGCGGCGGGAACGCTGGCACCCCTCGCCTGGCGGGAGCGCACGCGGCGCACGCCGCCGCTCGTCGTGCTGTGCGACATTTCAGGGTCGATGGAGCGCTACGCGCGAATGCTGCTGCACTTCCTGCATGCGATCACCAACGATCGGGACCGCGTCCACGTGCTGCTGTTCGGCACGCGGCTCACCAACATCACGCGCGCGCTCCGGCACCGCGACGTCGACGTCGCGCTCGCGCGCGTCGCGCGCGCCGTCGCCGACTGGGCAGGAGGCACGCGGATCGGCCCCTGCGTCGCCGAATTCAACCGCCGCTGGTCGCGCCGGCTGCTCGGGCAGAATGCGGTGGTGCTCCTGATCAGCGACGGTCTCGACGCGGAAGGCGGCAGCGCGCTGTCGGCGGAGATGGAGCGGCTGCACAAGTCGTGCCGGCGGCTCGTGTGGCTCAATCCGCTGCTGCGCTACGAAGGATTCGAGGCGCGCCCGGCGGGGATCAAGGCGATGCTGCCGCACGTGGACGACTTCCTGCCGGTGCACAATCTCGCGAGCCTGACGGAGCTCGCCGCGGCGCTCGACCGCCCGCGCGCACGCGGCCGCGGGTCGGCGCGGCAGCTGCGACGGGCGTGACGGAGGCGAAGGATGGAGCTCTCGAGCACGCGAATGGTTCCCGCACCGGTGGACACCGTCTGGGCAGCGTTGAACGATCCCGAGATGCTGCGCGGCTGCGTTCCCGGATGCGACGCGATCGAGCCGGATGGCGAGAATGCCTACCGCATCACGATGGCGGCGAAGGTCGGCCCGGTGTCGGCCAAGTTTGCCGGACGCATGCAGCTGTCGGACATCGACCCGCCGCGCGCCTACACGCTGTCGTTCGAGGGGCAGGGCGGCGCCGCGGGGTTCGCCAAGGGCGAGGCGAAGGTCACGCTCGCGCCCGAGGCGAACGGCGCCGGAACCGCGCTGTCGTATGCGGTGAAGGCGCAGGTCGGCGGCAAGATCGCCCAGCTCGGGTCGCGCCTGGTCGACGGGGCGGCGCAGAAGCTCGCCGACGATTTCTTCGGGCGATTTTCGGATGCGGTCGCGGCCAAGGCGGGCGTGCCGCCGGTGCCGCGGCCCGAGCGCCGGAGAAGGCCGCGCTGGCAAATCGTGCTCATCGCGATCATCATCGCGGACATCATTTTCTGGCTGTGGGTTTTTTGGGGAAGATCCGGCGGGAGCCCATGATGGAAAGCGTCGATCTCGAAGTCCTGAAGCGCTGCGCGGAATGGCTGGACGCCGGCCGCCGCGTTCTGCTCGCCACCGTCGTCAAGACGTGGGGCAGCTCGCCGCGTCCGCCCGGCGCCATGCTCGCCGTGCGCGACGACGGCCAGGTCGAGGGATCGGTGTCGGGCGGCTGCATCGAGGACGACATCGTCGGCCGGGTTCGCCACGACGGGATGACGGTCTCGCGCTGCGACGCGGTGACCTACGGCGTGTCCGCCGACGAGGCGCGGCGCTTCGGCCTGCCCTGCGGCGGCACGATCCAGATCGTGCTCGAGCCGCTTACGCAGGCCTCGGGCATCGGCGCGCTGCTGACGGCGATCGAAGGCGGCAAGCTCGTGGCGCGCCGGCTGGAGCTCGCGACCGGCGCGGCGACGCTTTCGCCCGCGCGCGCGTCCGACGGCCTCGTCTTCGACGGCGCGGCGCTCACGACCATCCACGGACCGCGCTACCGGATGCTCGTGATCGGCGCGTCGCAGCTCTCGAAATACCTCGCGCAGATGGCGCTCGGGCTCGACTATCAGGTGACCGTCTGCGATCCGCGCGCGGAGTACGAGGGCACGTGGGACGTCGCCGGCGTGCCGCTGCTGCGGACGATGCCCGACGACACGATCGTCGAGATGAAGCTCGACGAGCGCTGCGCCGTGATCGCGCTCACGCATGATCCCAAGCTCGACGACATGGCGCTGCTCGAAGCGCTGAAGTCGCCGGCGTTCTACGTGGGCGCGCTGGGTTCGCGCGCGAACAACGCCAAGCGGCGGCAGCGTTTGAAGGAATTCGACCTGACCGACGCCGAGATCGCGCGCCTGCACGGCCCCATCGGCCTCTACATCGGCAGCCGCACGCCGCCCGAGATCGCGGTGTCGATCCTGGCCGAGGTGACGGCAGTCAAGAACGGCGTCACCGTGCCGGAGATCGCGCGCGTCGCTGTGGCGAAGGAAAGGCTCGGCCCGTCGATCGCCTGCGAGCCGGTCTGAACTTTCCTCGGCCGCGCCGCTTGGATCCGGGCGCTGCAGGATTCCCAACGCGTCAATGTTCGCCAGGAGGAGTGCATGAAGCTCTACTACCATCCGGTGTCGACGACCAGCCGACCCGTGGTGCTGTTTGCCACCGAGTCCGGCATCGACCTCGATTACCAGATCGTCGACCTCTTCACCGGCGAACAGTACAAGCCTGAATATGCGGCGATCAACCCGAGCCACCAGGTGCCGGTGCTGGAGGACGGGGATTTCCGCCTGACGGAGAGCTCGGCAATCCTCAAGTATCTCGCCGACAAGGTCCACTCTCCCGCCTACCCGGCCGATCTGAAGCAAGCGCGCACGCGTCAACGAGCGGATGGATTGGCTCAACACGGGTTTTTACCGGGACTTTTCGTACGGGTTCCTTTACCCGCAGATCTTTCCGTTCATGAAGCGGCCCGACGACAACGTGCAAGCGGGAACCGTGGCGTGGGGCAAGGACAAGGCGCTGGGCTGGCTCAAGGTGCTGGACGAGAGCCTGATCGGGCCGAAGAGCGCCTACCTCTGCGGCGATGACATCACGATTGCCGACTATCTCGGCTCGATGATGGTCTTGGGCGGCGAGGCCATCGACTGCAAGTTCGGCGGGTACCCGAATATCTGTCGCTGGCTCGGCAACATGAAGGCACTGAAGAGCTGGGCGAAGGTCAACGAGGCGTTCTACAAATACGTGGTCGATCCCAACAAAGGCAAGGAATTCGTGCGGGTCTGACGCGCTGCGGCCCGCGGCGCCGCGAATGGAGACAGGTGATGATCAAGGGACTGCACCACAACGCGTATCGCTGCCGCGACTCGGAAGAGACTCGGCGATTCTACGAGGACTTCCTGGGCCTGCCGCTTTCCGGAAGCCTCGACATCCGCGAGACGAAGACCGGTCGCAGCACATCGGTGCTGCACACGTTCTATCGGCTCGACGACGGCTCGTACCTGGCCTTCTTCGAGGCGCCCGACATGCCGTTCGAATGGAAGGCGCAGCACGACTTCGATCTCCACATCGCACTCGAGGTCGAGCCGCCGGTGCTGGCCGAGATGCTGGCCAAGGGAAAGGCACGCGGGATCGAGACCCGTGGCATTTCGGATCACGGATTCGTGCGCTCGATCTATTTCCGGGATCCGAACGGCTACGTGATCGAGCTGACCGCGAAGACGCCGGAGCACGCGCGAATGATGGATCCGGCGACCAACGACGCACGCGCGATTCTCGACCGCTGGCAGGCGGAGAAGGCGCCGCACTGACGGGCGCCGTCTGACGCGGCGGGCGTTTTGCTGTAGGCCTCAAGCGTCGCCTCGCCGGGGCTCTACACTCCTGCGATTGCGATTGGGCGGAAGACTTGGCCGTAGCCGACCGTCTGCTTACGGCCAACTGGAGACGCTCGGCAGCGACGGGAAAACATCTCGAAAGCAGCCACCCGCCGGTGGGCGTACTATGGTTGGACTTTCATTCGTCGACGAGGTGATTCAGTGATGGATCGGCGAACGTCCGTTGCATGGTTCCTCGTTTGTGCGGCAGCACTTGCTGCCCCCGCCGCAGGACAAATCTCCACCCGCTGCACCGGCTACTGTGCGAGCGGTAGTGGCCTCAACCAAGTTGCCGATGGTCGGGGATACGCCAGTCCACTTCAAGGCAGTGAGTGTCACCATTCCCTTAGGGGCAAGCAGCAGCGTCTCTCCGGCCAATGGGATCCTTTACCAACTCTCGGGGTCGACCGAGACTTCCATCGGCGGAGAGGTCAAGACATTAAGGCCGGGTGAGGGCTTGTTCATCGCCAGCGGTAACACAGCGATGTTGAAGGCGGGAGACGGTGGGCCTTCGACCTTTCTGCATCTTCCTGCTCGCCCCGACCGCGGATCTCGATAAACCGCTCGAAGGGCCACCCGCCGTCGTGCAAGAGCTCTATCGAACCGAAGCGCCTCTTCCTGCGCTGAAGCCAGGTCAATATGACCTCAACTTGACGCGAGTTACGTTTCCGCCGGAGATGCCGTCCAACGCGCCGCACCATCGATCAGGCGCGGCGCTTTATTACATCATCTCTGGAACGGGCGCAAACACGGTCGACGGAACGTTGGAGGCCAAGACACGCGGTTCGTTGATCTACGAACCGTTCGGTGTTGTGCACCAGTGGGGAAACCCGGGTGCTGTGCCGTTGACATTCTTGGCGTTCAACATCAACCCGGAAGGTGTGGCCGCTGTCCTTCCTGGTGCGCCTGTGTCCCCGCTGGCCATCGCTCAAATGTCATCGCCGCCTGACTTCATGAGGGGGGTGCCGATGCCGAAAGCGGGCGAAGTAATAACGACAGCGTTCGCCGCGTTGCCCAAAGAAACGCAGCGCATCTTGAAGCGGAACGAGCACGTCACCGCCGACGGCACGCGCGTCGTGCAAACCACGGACGCCCACGTTCGCCTGCTCGACAAAGCGCTGAGCTTGGTGGTGCCAAAAGGCTCGGATGATGTGCCGATGGATCGGATCACAGCATTCGCGCGCTGGCAATTCCTTGGCTACGTACTCGACGGTCCAGAGACGCACCGGGTCAACCGTCTGTGGCGCGACGATCAAGGCAGGCTGGTGATGTTGGCGGAATGGGACTACAAGGCGTCTGGCGGGGGTGTCCATCAGTTCACTGAATTGCTGACCGAGCAGGTACGTGGCACGCCAGCCATACTGGCGCTGGCCCGCGCGCCGCAGTCGAGCGCTGGACTATGGGACTTGGTGTGGACCACCGACAAAAAATCCTACGAGCTGTATGTGTCGGAGTCGCAGCTCGCTGATGCAGAGATCAGCGCGCACCGTCAGATGGTGTTGAGTTACGCAAATGCGATTGGCGAGTAAGAGTTGCAGTCCCGCGCGATACCAATCTGCGCGAGAACGAGCCCAGTTCCGCCTCGCATCGTCACGCGCTGACCGCGCGCGGGGCCCCTGCACGCCGCTTGCGCCGCTAGTGGAAGTCGCGCGACTTCGGCTGCAGCCTGCCGAGGAGTGGCGTGAGGTCGGCGAGCCGCCCGGCCTGCACGTGGACGACCTGTCCCTCGCGCTCGATGTTGCCGTACACCGCGAGCAGCTTCGCGCCGAGCAGCTCGCGCCGCTGCCGGTCGCCGAGATCGCGCCACACGATCACGTTGGTCGCGCCGGTCTCGTCCTCGAGCGTGACGAACACGACGCCGCTCGCGGTGTCGGGCCGCTGCCGGCCGATCACGATGCCCGCCGTGCGCACGATGCGCCCGTGCGGCGCCTGCGCGATCTCGGCCGCCGTCAGCAGCCGCTGCCGCCGGAGGTGCGCGCGCAAGAGCGCGAGCGGATGCCGGCGCAGCGTGAGCGAGAGCGCCTGGTAGTCGGCGACGATGTCCTGTCCTTCGGTCGGCGCGGCGAGCGCCGGATCATCTTCGTCGAACGTGCTGTCGGCAAGGAGCGGCGGCAGGCGCTCGATGCCGGCGACGTCCCATGCGGCGCCGTGACGATGCCCGGCGAGCGCCGCGAGCGCGTCGGCCCCGGCGAGCCGCGCGAGATCGCGCGCATCGAGCGCGCCGCGCCGCGCGAGATCGGCGACGCTGTCGAAGGCCCGCGTGCGCCGCGCCGCCACGATCCGCTGCGCGCCCGCTTCGGAGAGCCCGGCGATCATCCGCAGGCCGAGGCGAAGTGCGGGCGGGGCCGCGGATGACGCATCGTGAACGCCCGGAGCTTCGAGCGTGCAGTCCCATTCGCTCACCGTGACGTCGACCGGCCGCACGTCGACGCCATGCCGGCGCGCGTCCTGCACGAGCTGTGAGGGCGCGTAGAAGCCCATCGGCAGCGAGTTGAGCAGCGCGCCGCAGAAGGCCGCGGGCTCGTAGTGCTTGAGCCACGCCGACACGTAGACCAGCAGCGCGAACGACGCCGAGTGCGATTCGGGAAACCCGTATTCGCCGAAGCCCAGGATCTGCTGGTAGATCTGCCGGGCGAACGCCTCGGAGAGCCCGCGCTCGCCCATGCCGTCGACCAGCCGCTGCTCGAACTTCTCGAGACCGCCCTTGCGCCGCCACGCCGCCATCGAGCGCCGCAGCTGATCGGCCTCGCCCGGCGAGAAGCCCGCGGCGACGATCGCGAGCTGCATCACCTGCTCCTGGAAGATCGGCACGCCGAGCGTGCGCTCCAGCACCGCCTTGACCGCCGGGCTGGGGTACGTGACGGGCTCGATGCCCTGGCGTCGTCGCAGGTACGGATGGACCATCCCGCCCTGGATCGGGCCGGGGCGCACGATCGCGACCTCGATCACGAGGTCGTAGAAGCACGCGGGCTTCAGGCGCGGCAGCATCGACTGCTGCGCGCGCGACTCGATCTGGAACACGCCGATGGTGTCGGCGCGCTGGCACATCGCGTAGACCGCGGGATCCTCGGCGGGAATGTCCTGCATCGTCAGCGTGCGGCCGCGCCAGCGCGAGATCATGTCGAGGCAGCGGCGGATCGCCGAGAGCATGCCGAGCGCCAGGCAGTCGACCTTGAGGAGCCCCAGCGCGTCGAGGTCGTCCTTGTCCCACTGGATCACCGTGCGGTCGGCCATCGCGGCGTTCTCGACCGGCACCATCCGCTCGAGCAGGTCGCGCGCGATGACGAAGCCGCCGACGTGCTGCGACAGGTGGCGCGGAAAGCCCATCAGCTCGTTGACGAGCGTGACGAGCCGGACGATCACCGGGTTGTCGGGCTCGAAGCCGGCCTCGCGGATCCGCTCCTCCTTGACGTCGCGGCCGTCCCACCAGGAGAACACGCCGGCCAGCCGGTCGACCTGCGCGAGGTCGAGGCCGAGCGCCTTGCCGACGTCGCGCACCGCGCTCTTCGGCCGGTAGGTGATGACCGTCGCCGCCAGCGCGGCGCGGTCGCGGCCGTACTTCGCGTAGACGTACTGCATCACTTCCTCGCGCCGCTGGTGCTCGAAGTCGACGTCGATGTCGGGCGGCTCGTTGCGCTCCTTGCTGATGAAGCGCTCGAACAGCATCGACATCCGCGCGGGATCGACCTCGGTGATGCCGAGCGCGTAGCAGACCGCCGAGTTGGCCGCCGAGCCGCGGCCCTGGCAGAGGATCGCCCGCGACCGCGCGAACGCGACGATGTCGTGGACCGTGAGGAAGTAGGGCTCGTAGCGGAGCTCGGCGATCAGCGCGAGCTCGTGCTCGATCAGGCCGCGGACGTCCTCGGGAACGCCCGCGTCCGGATACCGTCGCGCGAGCCCGGCCTCGGTGAGCGCGCGCAGGTGCGACGCGGGCGTGGCGCCGGGCGGCACGATCTCCTCGGGATACTCGTAGCGCAGCTCGTCGAGCGAGAACGTGCAGCGCTCGGCGATCGCCACGGTCTCGGCGAGCAGCTCGCTCGGATAGATCGTCGCGAGGCGCGCGCGCGAGCGCAGGTGCCGCTCGCCGTTGGGATGCAGCGCATAGCCGCATTCGGCGATCGGCGTGCGCAGGCGGATCGCGGTCAGCGTGTCCTGCAGCGCGCGCCGGGCGCGCGCGTGCATGTGGACGTCGCCGGCGGCGACCTGCGGCAACCCGGTCGTGCGCGACAGCTCCGCGCAGCGCGCAAGGCGCGCGCGCTCGCCGGCCCGGGCGAAGAGCTCGACCGCGATCCAGGCGCGGCCGGGAAACGTCGCGCCGACCCAGCGTGCGGTAAGCAACGTTTTTTCGGGCGCGCTGGCGGCATGTGAAGTCGTCGCGGAATCCGCTTCCGGCACCCACAGCGCGAGAAGCCCGCCTGCGAACTCGGCGACGTCATCGCGCGACAGCGCGTAGCTGCCCTTTTTCGCCTGGCGCCGCCCGCGCGTGACGAGCTGCGCGAGATTGCCGTAGCTCGCCCGATCGGTCGCGAGCAGCACGAGCTTCGTGCCGTCGACGAGCGTGAGCTCGCTGCCGATGCAGAGTTTCAGCCCTGCGGTCTTCGCCGCGAGATGCGCGCGGACGACGCCGGCGAGCGAGCATTCGTCGGTGATCGCGAGCGCGGCGTAGCCCAGCGCCTGCGCGCGCTCGACCAGCTCCTCCGGATGCGACGCGCCGCGCAGGAACGAGAAATTGGACAGGCAATGCAGTTCGGCGTAGGCGGGAAGCATGCGAAGCAGCTGCAGCGATCGGGCGACGGCCATGCTGCCGGCGCAAGCGCTGAATCGCGGCGTCGGCGCAGGTCGTATACCGTATAAATATACGGTAATTGGCGCCGTTTGGCCAGCAAGACGGAACCGGCGCCAAATCAATCACCTGCAGCGATGCCCACGGGGTCTTGCGGTGACGCGGTAAGATTCGCGCCTTGCCGCCGGCGATCCCGCGCCCGCCTGTCCTCCTCCGAAAAAGAAAGCCCGCAATGCCTTCCGTCGCCTTCGACCGCTACTACCGCTACGCCGATCTCACGGCGATCCTCAACGCATTCGCCGCCGAGAATCCGAAGCATCGTCTCGATCGAATCGATCGGCAAGAGCTACGAGGGACGCGACATCTGGGTGCTGACCGTCACCAACCGCGCGACCGGTCCCGCCGCCGAAAAGCCGGCCTACTGGGTCGACGGCAACATCCACGCGACCGAGGTCGCGGGCTCCACCGCGAACCTGTATTTCCTGCAGATGCTGGTCACGCAGTACGGCAAGGATCCCGACGTGACGCGCGCGCTCGACACGCGCGCGTTCTACATCTGCCCGCGAATCAATCCGGACGGCGCCGAATGGGCGCTCGCCGACAAGCCGAAGTTCGTCCGCTCGTCGACGCGGCCCTACCCGTACGACGAGGACGAGATCGAGGGCCTCACCGTCGAGGACATCGACGGCGACGGCCGCGTTCTGCAGATGCGCATGCCCGATCCCAACGGCCTGTGGAAGGACCATCCGCAGCAGCCGGGCCTCATGGTCCGGCGCGACCCGATCGAGACCGGCGGAACGTACTACCACATCCTGCCCGAAGGCAGCGTCGAGGACTGGGACGGCTACACGATTCGCGTCAAGAAGACGAAGGAGGGGCTCGACCTCAACCGCAATTTTCCGGCGAGCTGGCGCCAGGAATTCGAGCAGCTGGGCGCCGGCCCGTACCCGGCGTCGGAGCCCGAGGTGCGCGCGCTGGTCGCCTTCATCACGACCCACACGAACATCACCGGCGCGACGACCTTCCACACCTGGGCCGGCGTGCTGCTGCGCCCGTTCGAGCACCAGTCCGACGACGAGATGCACGCCGAGGACCTGTGGTTCTACAAGAAGGTGGGCGAGAAGGGGCTGGAGATGACCGGCTACCCCGCGATCTCGGTCTTTCACGATTTTCGCTACCACCCGAAATCGGTGATCGCCGGCACGTTCGACTGGCTCTACGAGCACCTCGGCATGTACACGTGGGTGGTCGAGATCTGGAGCCCGATGCGCGAGGCCGGCATCGAGAAATACCATCACATCGACTGGTTCCGCGACCATCCGATCGACGACGACCTCAAGATCTATACCTGGAGCCGGGACAAGCAGGGCGGCGTCGCGCACGTCGCGTGGAAGCCGTTCGATCATCCGCAGCTCGGCAGGATCGAGATCGGCGGCTGGGACAGCTTCAACGCGTTCGGGAATCCGCCGCTGGCGCTGCTCGAGCGCGAGGTCGCGCGCTTTCCCAAGTGGATGCTATGGCAGGCGCTGACGTCGCCGAAGCTGGAGCTCGTGGCCGCGGAGGCAGATGCGCTGGGCGGCGACACCTGGCGTGTCCGGCTCGTCGTCCAGAACACCGGATGGCTGCCGAGCTACGTGTCGAAGCGCGCGCTCGACCGCAAGGTCGTGCGCGGCGTGGTGGCCGAGATCGCGTTGCCGGCCGGGGCGAGTCTCCTGCAAGGCAAGCGGCGGACGGAGGCGGGCCAGCTCGAAGGCAAGGTGTACAAGCACACGGGCATTTCGTTCTGGGACGACAACAACGTCACCGACGCCCGGGTGAAGATCGAGTGGGTGGTGCGGGCGAAAAAGGGCGAGCGCATCGAGCTCGTCGCACGGCACGAGAAGGCCGGCGTCGTGCGCGCGGCGGTCACGCTGAGCTGATTTTTCCGCGAGGGACGCAATGGCAACGGTGCGCGGCGTCGGCGGCATCTTCTTCACCTCGCCGGATCCGGCGCGCCTGCGCGCATGGTATGCGAAGTGGCTGGGCATTCCCGCGGAAGGCCCGGGCGCATCGTTCGCGCCCGACGCGATGCCCGCCGGCGGCGTGACGGTCTTCAGCGCGTTCGCCGCCGACACCACGTATTTCGCGCCGGCGACGCGCGGGTTCATGTTCAACCTGATCGTCGACGATCTCGACGGCGCGCTTGCGCAAGTGCGCGCGGGCGGCGCGCAGGTCGTGGGCGACGTCGAGATCTACGACTACGGGCGATTCGGCTGGTTCGTCGATCCCGACGGGAACAAGGTCGAGCTGTGGCAGGTGCCGCTGCCGGTTCCCGCCATCGCGAAGGGGCAGGGGTGACCGGCTCGGCGAAACGAGGCCTTGCGGCGATTCCGCGCGGGATCTGGACGCTCGGACTCGTCAGCATGTGCATGGATCTCTCCTCCGAGCTCATCCATTCGCTGCTTCCGCTCTACCTCGCGCTGGAGCTCGGCGCCAGCACGCTGACGATCGGTCTCCTCGAGGGGTTCGCCGAGGCGACGGCGCTGATCGTCAAGGTGTTCTCCGGCTTCCTCTCGGACTTCTTCCGGCGGCGCAAGGCGCTGGTCGTGCTGGGGTACGGGCTCGCCGCGCTGACCAAGCCGGTCTTTCCGCTCGCGCCGTCGCTCGGCTGGATCGTCGGCGCGCGCATTGCCGATCGGATCGGGAAGGGCATTCGCGGCGCGCCGCGCGACGCGCTGATCGCCGACATCACGCCGGAAGCGGTGCGCGGCGCAAGCTTCGGGCTGCGCCAGGCGCTCGACACCGTCGGCGCAGTCGGAGGTCCCCTGATCGCAATCGCCGCGATGCTGTATTTCGCCGACAACTTCCGCCTGGTGTTCTGGATCGCCGTGATTCCCGCGGCACTCGCCGTGCTGCTGCTGGTCGTCGGCGTCGACGAGCCGGAACGCGTCGGCGCGGCGCCGGCCTCCGACCCGTCGAAGCGGGTGCGCATGGCGGACGTGCGACGGCTCGGCCACAAATACGCGATCATCGTCACGTTCGCCGCGGTGTTCACGCTCGCGCGCTTCTCCGAGGCGTTCCTCGTGCTGCGCGCACAGAATGTCGGTCTTCCGGTCGCCGCGGCGCCGTGGGTGATGGTGATCATGTCGATCGTCTACGCCGTGGTCGCGTACCCGGCGGGCGCCGCCGCGGATCGCGGCAGGGGTCCGTGGCTTCTCTCGGCGGGACTCGCGGCGCTGATCGTCGTCCGACCTCGTGCTCGCCAATGCGCAGGGCGGCGCGACCGTGTTCACCGGCGCGGCGCTGTGGGGCCTGCACATGGGGCTGACGCAGGGGTTGCTCGCGGCGCTGGTCGCGGCGGCGGCGCCGGCCGACCTTCGCGGCACCGCCTTCGGTGTGTTCAACCTCGTGTGCGGCGTCGCAATGCTCGTGGCCAGCGGGCTCGCGGGGTGGCTCTGGCAGGCGTTCGGTCCGGCGCTGACGTTCTATGCGGGCGCGGGGTTCGCCGCCGTTTCGTGGATCGGCCTCGCCCTGTACGGCGGAGGCGCCGCGCAACTCCGTCAAACCTGAGCCGATTTCCGCCCCACGGGCGCCGGCTACCGCTACCATGGAATCCGCCGCGTAAGAATCCGTTCCGACCGGCGACCAATCCGCACCCGCCGTCCTTCCAGCCGCCATGCCCCCGCCCGCCGCCGTTCCGCCCGCTCCGCGCGATCAGCTCTATTACCGGCACACGCTGCCGGTGCGGATCATGCACTGGATCAACGTGATCGCGCTCTCGATCCTGCTGATGAGCGGGCTCAACATCTTCGACGCGCATCCGGCGCTCAACTGGGGCAAGTCGTCCTACACGGGCGCGGCGCCGGTGCTCGAGATCGGGGCGCGAATGACGCCGAGCGGCGACATGCAAGGCGTCACCCGCGTGCTCGGGCGCGAATTCGACACGACCGGCGTGCTCGGCGTGGCCGCCGACCGGGAAGGCGAGGCATCGCTCCGCGCCTTTCCGTGGTGGATCATGTTGCCCGACAATCGCTGGCTGGCGATGGCCCGTTCGTGGCATTTCTTCTTCGCGTGGGTGCTGGTGCTGAATGGCCTCGCGTACCTGATCTATTCGGCAGCGAGCCGTCACCTCGCGCGCGACCTCGCGCCCGACCGCAACGATTGGCGCACCATCGGACGATCGATCCTCGATCACCTGCGCTTCCGGCATCCGACCGGCGAGGCGGCCAAGCGCTACAACGTGCTGCAGAAGCTCGCCTATCTCGCCGTCATCTTCGTGCTGGTGCCGCTGATGGTTGTGATGGGGCTCGCGATGTCGCCGACGGCCGACGTGTGGTGGCCGGGCTGGGTCGATCTCGCCGGGGGCCGCCAGTCGGCGCGCACGATCCACTTCATCGTCGCCTGGCTGCTCGTCGGGTTCGTCCTGATCCATGTCTTCGAGGTCGTCGTCTCGGGACTGTGGAACCATCTGCGCTCGATGATCACCGGGCGCTATCGGATCACCGTGGAGTCGAAACATGAATAGCCGCGGCCAGGCAAGGCGGCGCTTTTTCGCGCGCACCCTCGGCGCCGCCGGTGCGATGATGCTCGCCGGCTGCGAGAAGCTCTCCGAGTCGACGTGGTTCCCGAAGGTGCTGGGAGCCGGCGAGACCGCGAGTGCGGCGTTCGCCGATCTCGTCACGCCGTACGGGGCGCTCGCGCAGGAATTCAGCGAAGCCGACCGCTCGCCCACGTTTCGCAGCAACGGCACCGCGATGCCGCAGACCGCCGCGTACCAGGCGCTGCTGGCCAACGCCTTCGCCGATTACCGGCTGGAAGTGGGCGGCCTCGTCGCGCGGCCCGCGAGCCTGTCGCTCGACGAGTTGAAGGCCATGGCGAGCCGCACGCAGATTACACGGCACGACTGCGTCGAGGGATGGAGCGCGATCGCCAAGTGGAAAGGCACGAAGCTCTCGGCGCTGCTCGACGCGGTGCAGCCGAAGCCCGAGGCACGGTTTGTCGTCTTCCATTGCGCCGACCCGATGGAGGAGGACGGCACCGGGTTCTATTACGAGAGCATCGCGATCGGCGACGCGTTCCACCCGCAGACGATCCTCGCCTACGAGATGAACGACGCGGCGCTGCCCATCAAGAACGGCGCGCCGCTGCGGCTTCGCATCGAGCGCCAGCTGGGCTACAAGCACGCGAAATACGTGATGCGCATCGAGCTCGTGCAGAGCTTCGCGCACATCGCGGGCGGCAAGGGCGGGTACTGGGAGGACTACGGGTACCAGTGGTTCGCGGGCATCTGATCAGGCGCCGCCCCACGACCCCAGCGTGTGCGTGCGCGTTCGCACGGCGGCGTCGGCCAGATTGCGCGGCCCGTCGCGACCGGGCGGCGGCGCGGCGAACAGCGCGGGCGCGACGTTGCGCAATGCGGCGTGCGTTTCGGGATCCGCCACCGCGGCGGCGAGCCCTTCGGCATCGACGAAAGTGGGCTTGCCGGACTCGAGCCTCGCGTAGATTCGCCCCGTGGCCTGGTCGGCGAAATTCACCGCGCGAATGCGCAGCACGCATTGCCGCAGGAACCCGGTGTTCTCCTCCGGCGCGAGCGACGCCCGGTCGCGATAGAGCGATTCCGGCGCCTTTGCGTCGACATCGATGCGCTGGAAACGCTCGACGTCGAGCAGGCGCTTGATGTCGAGAACGTTCAATTCGTCGTTCCAGCCGAAGGCGACCGTGCGCGGACGCTCGCCCTGCTGCACGCTGTTGTCGAGGAATTCGACGTGCACGCGCTTGTCGGTGCGCTCGATCCACGTGAAGAAGAGCCCGGGCATGCCGGCGTATGCCTCGATGGCGTGCGCCAGCGTGTCGTCGACCGCCTTGTAGCGTCCGACTTCGAGGCCGCGATTCCAGGCGCGCACGACGAGCGATTCCGGCGGCGTGATGATGAACGTCAGGTAGATCTCCTGGCCGAAGCGCGTCAGGAGGTTGCTGCCGGCCTCGTCGGAATCGTGGGCGAAGCTGTCGAAGCGGAACCGGTCGATCAGCAGGTGCGTCATCGCCCCGCGCTGCGCCTTGCGCGCCATGTAGCGGTCGAGCTTCTGGTCGACGATGAAGATCTCGTCGGCGGTGAATGCGCCGCCGTACTTGTAGTCGTCGCCGAGCGTGGCGTAATCGATGAGCTGCTTGCGCCAGATGTCGGGGCTGATCACGGCGAAGTCGTCCGGGTTCGCGCCGATCTCGCCGGCGAGCGCGCGCTGCCTCGGGCGCACCGTGCTCTTGCCCGACGCCGACGGGCCCTTGATGTTGATGACCACGGGATGCTCCTGCGCGGGGAGCCTCCGGTAACCTTCGGCGGCGGCCGCCGCCTCGAGACATGGTTCGACGAGACGGCCGATCTCCGCGCTGCCGAAATCGTTCCACGCAAGATCCTCTGCAATTGACGCGAGAAGGTCCGGGCCGCCCCAGATCCGCTCGTGGCGGACCAGCATCGCATTCGCGACCCTGGCGAGCGCGTCGAGCGCGGCGCGTCGCAGCGGATCGTCGGTCGCGTGCGCATTTCGCGTCCACTCGTCGATCCGCTCGCGCTCGGTGCGGGACCGCATGCATGGCCGCACGGTCGGGCGTGCGCGGCCCCTTGAGCCGGGCGAGCAGATTCGCAATGGCGCTTTTCGATGACGGTTCGTCGTGGCGGGGCGGCGCATCCCCGGGATCCGTCAGCTCGCTCGCGATGGCCGCGCCGAGGCGGCGCCGCACGTCCGCGGCGGCACGTTCGATCCGGTCCATCTCCGGCTCGACGTACACGGACTGGATGCGGCTCACGATCCTGCGGAAATTGATGCCGAGGTCCTCGATGCGCGGGCCCTCGGGCACCGAGAAATCGGCGGTCACGCGGATCAGCAGCTCGTGCAGGGCGAGCCGCCGCGGGCGGAACGCGCTGAGCTCGGCCAACGGCAGGCCCGTGAGGTCGCGCAGCTCGCGCGCCTTCTCGATGCCGGTGTAAGCGTTCTCGGGAACGAAAGATCGTGCAGAGCGGCTGCAGCGCCTGCGGCACCTGCGATTCGATGCCCGGATTCCAGGGTCCGAATTCGGCCGCGGCCCCATGGAGCGGGTCCGGCTGCATCGGGCCGTCGTTCACGCCCGCGGTCATCCTGTCGACTCCTGGATCGGGTGACCGCAGTATACAAAGGCCGGGGTGCCTTACGCCGGGCAGGTCTCGTGGCCCGGCGATGAGCGCTCTGTCGGCCGGGTTGCGGTGGTTTACGCGAACACGCCGTGCAGAAACCACTCGCCGTCGTCGATGCCGTAGCGATGGTCGCGGTAGATCCACACCGTTTCGCCGCGCGGGTTCTGCGCGACGAAATAGTCGCGGCGGACGTCGATACCATCCCACCATCCCGACTCGATGCGCTCGGGGCCGTCCTGCAGCACCCACGGCTGCGCCTCCAGCAGGTGGCCGAGCGGCTCGGGCTCGGCGAGGAGCCAGAGCGGGCGCGGCGGCAAAATGGAGGTGGAGACGGCTTTTGCCGGCGCGCTTCGGGACACGCCGGCGGAACGGGAAAGATCGTTCCTGATCCCGTTTTCGCTGGCGCGCTCGGGCCGGTGCTCGGCGTGCGGCACGACGAGCGTCACCGCGTCTTCGCCGAGCCGCGCGCGCAGGCGATCCACAAGCGGCACGGTCACCACGGCCTCGTCGCCCGGCAGGAGGCCCAGATTGCGGCAGGCGAGCGGCGCGGTTGCGGCGCTCGTGAGCGCGATCGCCTCGACCGGCGCCGGCAGTGCGACGCGGGCGAGCCGCTCGCGCAGCACCGCAACGAGATGCGCGGGCTCGCGGGCCGGCGCCGCGAGGGCTACGCGCACGACCGTCGCGGGAACGCCTGTCCTGACGCCGACATAGCGCTCGTGCGCGAGCGCGAGCGACATCTCGATCACGCCAAGCCCGCGTCCCTGCAGCCATCCGGCGAGCTCGTGGACGAGCCGGTTCGTCGCGAACGTCAGCGCCTCGACGTTCGCCACGGGCGCCGGCAGCGCGAGCGCTCCCCGGTAGACCGGCGGCGGGACGAACGGCGGCCGCGGATCGGCGGCGAGGCCGCGGGCGCGGTCGAGCAGGGCGACGAATCCGGCGCCGGCACGCCGCGCGAGGCCGTCGCGCGGCAGTGCGCAGGCCTGCCCGAACGTCGTGATGCCGGCGCCGGCGAGCGTGGCGAGAACATCGGGCGCGACGTCGAGATACGCGAGCGGCAGCTTGCGAAGCGCGTCGAGAAAGGCGCCGCGCCCGAGCGCACTCTTCGTTCCTTCGCGCTCCATGGGATCTGCGGAGGGCCCGGGTCGCGCGCCTTCACTTGCCGAGGCATCGGACGCCGCGTCATTTTTCGCCCGCGCGAACATCAGCGCGGCGGCCGGGGTCGGCGCCTGCGCCAGCCGCACCGAGTAGCCGAGATCCCGCGCGCCTTGCGCGAGCCGCGCGGCAAGGCGCGGGAAGCCTCCGAAGAGGCGCAGGCTGCCGCTGATTTCGGCGACGATCGCATCGGGCGGCGCCAGCGAGACCATCGGCGTGAATTGCGTGACCCACGAGGCGAAGCTTTCGAGCGCCGCTGATTCGGCGACGGGATCGCGCTCGCGCAGGACGACGTCGGGTGAGAGCGCCAGCGCGGCGGAGACGAGCTGATCCGGCACGATGCCGGCCGCGCGTGCCGCGGCGCTGGCGCTGACGATGCGCGGATAGTGTCCGCCCGTCGTCACCGCGAACGGCCGGGCGTCGTCCGGCGCCTGCGCCCGCGCGAAGACATCGAGCGGCAGCGAGGGCAGGAGGAGGCAGGACCAGAGCATGGAATCAGGAATCAGAATTCAGATCAGGTGACGATGATCAGGCGGACCGATCGACGCCGGCGGGATGCGCCGTCCGCGTGCGGAAAACGCCGCCGCGACTATCGACGCTGTCAGCGCCGTGACCCCCAGATCGCCTCTTCCGACAACCCGATTTCGGCGAGCTCCGCGGCGCGCAGATGCGCCTCGTTCGCGCAGAAGAATTCGTCGAGCTGCGGCGGCTTCACGGGAGTTCCGGCGAGCATCGCGTGCGCCTGCCCCCGATGGTGAATCTGGTGCTGGAAGAGATGCGCGAGGAGCCGCGTCGCGTTCTCGTCCTGGATGCCCGCGCGGCGCATCACCGGGATCGGCAGCGCGAGCTTCGCGTCGGTGAGCGCGGCGCAGGCGTCGACGAGCCGCCGGTCCACCGTGCGCTGCTCGGCGGCGAGCGCCGCGCAGGCGTCGAAGGGCTCCTCGGGATCGAAGAAACGATCGACGTCTCGGTTGGGCGCCGTGCCGGCGAGGCCGCGCTCCAGCGCGTCGACGTAGTACCAGTCGACGGTGAGATTGTGGTTGAGCGTCGCCTTGATCGAGGGGAAGAAGCTCGTCCGCGGCGCGATGAAGTCCGCCTGCGAAAGCTTGCCGCAGGCGGTGAGCAGCCGGTGGTTGGCCCATGCGTTGTTGCAGGCCATCGTGAAGAAGTGGTGGGCGAGGGGGGAAGCGCTCATGGCGGGAGTCCGAGGGAAGCCGTGCGATTGCCGTGGAAAATCAGGACCGAAAGGCGCGGCGCTTGCCGAGCGCTGCCTCTGCCATTTTCGCGGGCGATGACGAAAGGAGCGGAGCGGCGTCGGCGCGTCCCGCGCTCGTGCGCGGATCGGGCAGCATGGGCCGCGGCGCGTCGACGTCGATCACCACCGGCTGCGCGACGTCGCCACCGCGGCGTTTCAGCACGCGAACGGCGAGGCGGCGCTCGTGCGGCGCAAGAGCGAGGCGCAGCGGCGCGGCGGTCGCCGTCCCGCGCCGGCCGGGGCGGCGCCACAGCACGCCCCAGGTGCCGCCTTCGCGCGCGGCCACCGCGAGCCGGCGCAGCGCGCGCTCGTCGTCGCTCCCGAGCCACGCGAACGCCGCGCCGCATTCGGGCGCGCGCAGCGCCTGCTCGTACGCCCACAGCTCTTCGGCGGCGCTGCGGCAGCGGACGATCACGAGGCGCGCGAGATCGAGTCCCGCGGCGGCGAGCGCGGGCGCGTACGGCGCATGCGGTGGCGCGATCCAGACGACGTCGCGGTTCCCCGCCTGCAACCGCACGAGCGCCGGCACCGTGAGGCGGATCTCGCCGATGCCTTCGCGCGCGAGCACGATCTCGGTGAGCGCGCCTCTCGGCCAGCCGCGGCCGGGAAGCACGGCGTCGAGCTCGGGAAAGCCCGACGGCGTCGCCGCCGGATCGGGCGCGCAGTCACCGCCGCGCCAGATCGCGGGATTGGCGAGCACCGTGGCGAGCGCGGGGTTCATCGCGAGCGCCGTCGCTTAAGGCTTCAGCCAGCGCCGCCGCCCATCGCCTTCGCCGCGCGCTTCTCGAGCTCGTCCGGCGGGACGTCCTCGACGTGCGTGGCGATGTACCAGTGATAGCCGAACGGGTCCTCGATGCCGCCGGTGCGGTCGCCGTAGAACTGGTCCGCGACCGGCCGGGTGAGCTTCGCCCCCGCGGCGACCGCCTGCGCGACGCGTGCGTCGACGTCCTCGACGTAGACCATCAGCGAAATCGGCGAGGCGCCGATCGTGCGCGCGCTTTTCTGACCCATGTTCGGATCCTCGTCGGCGAGCATCACCGGCGAATCGCCGATCCGGATCTCGGCATGACCGATCTTGCCGCCGGGAGCGGGCATCCGCATCAGCTCGACGGCGGAGAGCGCCTTCTTGTAGAACTCGAGCGCGCGGGTGGCGTCGTCGAGGATGAGATATGGCGTGACGGAATGATAACCATCGGGAATGGGCTTCACGGCCATGACAGGCTCCTAGGATGAATTGCGGGGGAAAAGCGGGTCGGAGACGACTTCTTCAGGTGCGCTGTGCCGCTTTCGGAAAAGGCGTCTCTGATCCCATCAGGCGGGCCAGTGCTGCGCGAACACCGGCGCGACCTTCGGATGCGCCTCGATGCGCAGCAGCGTTGCGTAGAACGCGGGACGCGCCGCTTCCAGGTGCTTGCGCGCGCCGGACCACTTCGAGACGACGGCCGCGTACAGGTCGAGCGAGCCCAAGTCCTTGCCGGAAAGCCAGGGCCGCGCCGGGAAAAGATCGGCGAACATCTCCCAGTGCCGGTGCAGCCGGGCGCGCGAGCCGGCGCGGATGCGCTCCTTGACCGGCTCGTCGTCGTCGGCGCCGGCGCACCAGCGCTCCGGAAAATCGATGATGCTGATCGCCGCGTAGCAGTTCGCCGCGATGAACACGAGGCCGCGCACCGCCTGCGCGCGCGCCGAAGCCTCCTTCGGCAGCAGGCCGGCGGCGGGATGCGCGCCGTCGAGATAAATATGGATCGCCGCGCTTTCGGAAAGCCCGCTGCCGTCGGGCAGCACGAGCGTGGGGAGCTGTCCCAGCGGATTCACCTTGAGCAGCTCGGCGTAGGCGTCGTTGACGTCCCACGACGCGGTCTCGACGATCCGGTACGGCGCGCCGACGATCTCGAGCGCCGCCTGCACCGACGCCGAGCCCGAGCCCTTTGCCGTAGAGCGTGTACATCGGGTGTTCGCATCGGGAGCAAGCGCGGACGGGCGCTGCCTCGAAGCGGGACGGTCGCTCGCCGTCGAGCGCCGCGACAGGCGGCGCGTGGGCCGCCCGGGTTGCCGAGACGTGCGCTTGCGCTCGGCCGTGTACTTCCACCACGGCCGCGCCGGTGCGCCCTCCATGAACCGCACCGCGGCGATGAACGTGTCGAGGACGCAGGGATCGTGGCGCGTGCCGGTCGCGCGGTTCAGTGCCGCGTAGAGCGTGTACGGATCGCGGCCGGCGAGCTCGCGGGCGCGCGGATGCCGAGCCGCCTCAGATCGCCCGCGATCGACGGGCCGACGTTGGGGATGTCCTCGAGCGCGGCGACGCGCATGCGGTCGATCGTGATTTTCATTCGTCTCACCAGCCTTTCCGCCGCGGACCAGCCCCACCGCGACGCCTTCGATCGCGAACGATGTCCGCTTCGGGTCGACGGCGATCGGCGCGAAGTCGGGATTTTCGGCGAGGAGCACGATCTCGCGCCCGCGCCGTTTCAGGCGCTTGACGGTGACTTCGTCGCCGAGGCGCGCACGACCACCTGGCCCGAGCGCGCGTCGCCCGTCTTGTGCACGGCGAGGAGGTCGCCGTCGGCGATGCCGGCGTCCTGCATCGACTGCGCCGCGCACGCGCAGCAGGTAGTCGGCGCGCGGCGAGAAAAGTCCCGGATCGATCCGGTAATGCGCCTCGATGTTCTCGACGGCGAGGATCGGGCTGCCCGCCGCCACGCGCCCCACGAGAGGCAGCGAGCCCTGCACCGGCATGCCGGGAATGTCCTTCAGGCGCAGCCCGCGGGCCGCGCCGGGATTCAGCTCCATCGCGCCTTTTTTCGCCAGCGCCTGCAGATGGTCTTCGGCCGAGCTCGCCGTCGAGAAGCCCAGCCCCGCGGCGATCTCGGCGCGCGTCGGCGGCATGCCGGTGGCCTCGATGTGGCCGCGGATCCAGTCGAGGATCTGCTGCTGCCGGGCGGTGAGCCGCGGCGGCGCTTCGGGAAGGTCGGCCGGGATCCGCTGCAGATGGGCGAAAGGGCGGCGGGAGCGGGTGACATCGGTATACCGTATGAATATGCGGTACACGGATTATAGACGGCCCGGCGCGGTCGTCAAGGGGCGATGCGTGTCCGGTGCCGGTTAATCGATCCTTAGCGCACCCGCCGCCCGAGCTTGCGGCGCCAGTTAACCACGGGTCGCCTTGACCGGAATCCATCGAGGCGATCGGCGGCCGCTCCTCACCGCCACCGCACCGCGCCGAAGCACGCGCAAAGACCCTTGATTTGAAGGGCTGAATGTTCGGTACCGCACAGATCGCCCGTATCGGCGCGGGCGAGCATGGCAGCGCGGGATGGAGGCAAGCAGCATGGAGGGAGAAGTCGGGTCCGGGCTGGAGTCGGTTCCAGCGCTTGCTCCGGGCGGACCTCGGGTGCAGTGAGCCGTGCAGGGCGCGCGGGATTCCTGGTCCCGCGCGCCCGGCGGCGTCATCGCCATCGAGGCATGCCTCGCCATCACGCCGAATCTTCGCGCGTCAACGCAATCGCTGCAGGGTCGATCGAAATCGAAAGGCGGGATGCCGTGAAGGCCGACGCTTTCTGGACCGCCCTGCCATTTGGAAACGTCTTGGCCGCCGATCCCGCGCTTGTCCTGCACGAAGGCGGCTGCAGCCCGCCGTCGCTTCTCGCCTGGTCCCCGGCGGAATTCTCGCTGTCGCGTGGCGTCGAGTCGAACGTGATGCCGTACATCGAGCGAATGCTGAGCGCGCAGGACGAAGCTTCGGCGGGGCCAGGCGCTCTATCAATCCGGCGGCCGCTTCCATTCGCTCTACGCATTGCGCACCGGCACGTGCAAGAGCGTCATCGTCACGCGCGACGGGCACGACCAGATCATCGGATACCACATCGTCGGCGAGATCGTCGGCGCCGACGGCATCGCCACCGATGCGCACGAGTGCGACGCGACCGCGCTGGAAGACATGGACGTGTGCCCGCTGCCGTTTGACCAGATCGACGACATCGCGCGCATCAGCGACCAGTTCCGGCGCAATTTCGTCAAGCTGCTGTCGCGTGAAACCGCGCGGACGCGATCGATGATGATCATGCTGGGAACCATGTGCGCCGACCAGCGGATGGCGGCGTTCCTGCTCGACCTGTCGCAGCGGTATGGCGCGCGCGGCTATTCGACGCACGAATTCGTGCTACGGATGACGCGCTCGGAAATCGGCAGCTACCTGGGGCTCAAGCTCGAGACGGTCAGCCGGCTCTTCTCGCGTTTTCAGCAGTCGGGCCTGATCCAGGTCCGGGGGCGCGCGGTGACGCTGCTCGACTGCGACGCGCTGAACGAGAAGGTGGAATCCGGTACTCCCGACGCCCGGGACCGGCATCTCGATTCCGGATTCCACCCGATGGCCGCGGCCGTCAGGGCGTGAGGGACCTCGGCAACAGCCGATCCGTTTCGCGGCGGACGACGCCGTAGCACTCGCAGACGCGGCGCTCGAGGCCGCGGCGATCGAGCACCTTGATCTGCCCGCGGCTGTAATGGATGAGCCCGGCGGCCTGCAGCTTCCCGGCCGCTTCGGTGACGCCTTCGCGGCGCACGCCGAGCATGTTCGACATGAGTTCCTGCGTCATGCGGAGCTCGCTCGACGGAAGCCGGTCGAGACTGAGGAGCAGCCAGCGGCAGAGCTGCTGGTCGACCGTGTGATGCCGATTGCAGACGGCCGTTTGCGCCATCTGCGTGATCAGCGCCTGTGTGTAGCGCAGCAGCAGGTGGGCCGTCGGGCCGTACCGCCCGAACTCCTCGAGCAGGAATTTCGCGTTGATCCGGTATCCTTCGCCGCCGCTCTGGACGACCGCGCGGCTCGGCGTCGATTCGCCGCCCATGAAGATCGAGATGCCCACGATGCCGTCGTTGCCGACGACCGCGATCTCGGCGGATGCGCCATCCGCCATGACGTACAGCAGCGAAACGATCGAGTTCGTCGGAAAGTAGGCGTGCTCCATCCGGCCGCCGGACTCGTAGAGGACCTGCCCGAGTGCCACCGGCGCGAACTCGAGATGGGGCGCGATGCGCTCGTAATCGGCT
The DNA here is from genome assembly GCA_963741355.1 of uncultured beta proteobacterium. GTDB lineage: Bacteria > Pseudomonadota > Gammaproteobacteria > Burkholderiales > Casimicrobiaceae > CAIWHR01. The sequence goes on along the minus strand of CAVUIG010000029.1, from coordinate 75,491 downwards.
TGCGCCAGGACGGCGAGAAGGAGATTGTCTCGCGGGGTCGTGGCGATCGGCTTGGCGGGCATGTCGAAAAGGAAAGGCCGTCCGGATTTCGCCCGCGCATCCAGTGGCGGGCAGTCGATGTGAGCGTAAATATTACGCCGGCAATTTCCGGTTGTGTACGGTTCCGCACATATCGTGCGGCGACCGCCTCATGCTCGGCAAGTTCCCCGTCGGTGCAGGATTCCACTGGCCGAATCGTGGTCATTTCCGGGCCGGAATCGCGACGATCGCTATTTGTGCGGTATCGAACAGACGCGAGCATTCCCGTCGGGGAATCTACGCTCGGGGGGCGTCCACCTCCTCATGAAAATGGGCGCGCACCGACGGCCCTCGCCGTGGGGACCGGCTCCGGTCGGACACAACTCCTCCACTGTCCGTCCGGGCCCCTTCTGCAGCAAACGGATCATCGCGCATGAGGGGGCGCGAATCCGTTCCTTCCGGGGCGCACGTCGATCGTCGATTGGACTTGATGCGACGGCGCCGCCGCGCAACGCGGGCCGGCGCCGCGATGCGCCATTCGGAACGCAGCGGCTCGCGCCGCGAGATAGATGCCGCGGCTCGCTGCGCGGCCGGGACTCTTTCGAAGGCTAGGCGTGCTCGACGCCCACCATCACGCTGCTGGCCTTGATCACCGCGAACGCCTTCGCTCCGACCTTGAGCTTGAGCTCGTCGGCCGACGCCGTGCTGATCACGGCGACGATGTCGATGCCGCTGGCGACGTTGATCGTCACCTCGGCGCTGACTGGGCCGAGCTTGATGTTCTTCACGGTGCCGGGAATGCTGTTGCGTGCGCTGATCTTCATGGAATCTCCAAGTAATGCGTGGAAATAGCCATTCTATCCGAGCGCCTCGAGGCTCGAGCATCGATCCGGCTCGCGGGCCCGGTAGCCCGCCAACGGTCGTGCGATCTGGCGCGAACGCCGGGCCTCTGCAGCACGTCGATCAGTCGGCGATCGGCGCCGATTCCGCATCCTTGGCGCGGATCGCGAGGAAGTAGCGCTCGCGCACGAGCGGGACGAACGCGAGCCGATATTCGGCGGCGGCGGCGCGCAGCCCGAAGCCCGCATCCGCGCCACCGGAGGCCACGGTCGCCGCCACTGCGGCGTGCGTGAATTCCTCGGTCCGATAGCCGTTGATCGCGTTGTAAGAGACGCCGCTTTCGCCGATCAGCTGATCGATCAGCAGGCGCGTGCCCGACCCGCGCTGGCGATTGACGAAGCGTTGCGCCTTGGCGGCGATGTCCCGGAAATGCCGGACCTGCGCCGGGTTGCCGCGCGGCAGGATCAGGCCCTGGTCGCGATCGACGAATCGCACCAATCTGTCGCGCCGCGCGCGCAGCCATTTCAGAAATGGCTTGCGATCCAGGATCGCGCAGCCGGCGATCGGCACATGGAAGCCTGCGACGTCCGCACGCTCTTCGACGAACTCCCTGAGGGCGGATAGGCTCCCCATGAACGAGACGTCGAGCGCGAGCCGCGCCTGGCCGGGGAGGAGCTCCGCGAGCGCCGCGAGCGCAAGATCGTGACTGGCGGCGACCCGAAGCTGAAGCATGGCGGTCGTCCCTGTGGTGCCGTGAGCGGGGACTGATCTCGACAGAGAGGCGCGGCAGAATACGCGCGAGACGTCGCGTGGCGGTCGTCCGCGCGGCGACGAGGCGCTCGCCGGCGGGTGTCAACGAGGCGCCACGCCCGCGCTCCAGCAGCACAAGCGGCGTGCCCAGCTTGCGCTGGTAATCGCGCAGCAGCCCCCATGCGGCACGATAGGAAATGCCGCGCTCCGCCACTGCGGCCGCGAGCGATGCCGAGGCAGCGATCGACTCGAGCAGCGGCAGCAGGCGGGCATCCACCTCCTCGGACGGATCGCCTTCCAGGCGCCACGACAGGGTGGGGACCACTCGCATTATGCAAATCCATTCATGTTTTGGGTGAGTGCGGCATCGGCTATCATCCGTCCACAAGCCACAGCGCAGAATAACATGCAGCATTGTACATATTAATACAAAATGCGCATTCGCCAAACCAGGACATGAACAGCGTCTCCGAAGCCGCGGCGCGTGCCGTCGAGCTCGTCGCTGCGGGAGACCCGCATCTCGTCGGCATCGTCCTGCTGAGCCTGCGCATCAGCCTGCTGGCCGTCCTCATCGGCTGCGCGATCGGCCTGCCGCTCGGCGCGGCCGTTGCCGTCAGCCAGTTCCCCGGACGGCGTGCGCTGATCGTCGTCCTGAACGGCCTGATGGGATTGCCGTCCGTTGTGGTCGGGCTCGTCGTCTATCTGTTGCTTTCGCGCGCCGGCCCGCTCGGCTCGTGGGGCATCCTGTTCACGCCGACGGCGATGGTGATCGCGCAGGCGATCCTCATCACGCCGACCATCGCCGCGCTGTCGCTGCAGGTGGTCGCGGACACCTGGCGCGAGTATCGCGAGCAGCTCCGCTCGCTCGGCGAGCGCGGCCTCGGCGCGGCGGCGACGCTGCTCTGGGATTTGCGCTTTTCGCTCGTCATCATCGTGATGGCCGGATTCGGCCGGGCCGCCTCCGAAGTCGGCGCGGTGATGATCGTCGGCGGAAACATCGACGGCGTGACGCGGGTGATGACGACCTCGATCGCGCTCGAGACCAGCAAGGGGGACCTTCCGCTGGCGCTCGGCCTCGGAATGATCCTGCTCACCATCGTTCTTGCCCTCAACGCCGGCGCCTTCCTCGTCAAAGAGACGGCGCAGCGTCGGTATGGATGAGGGGAGCGTGGACATGCGCGCGCCGCTGAGCCTGCTGCCGCTGCGTCTCGAGGGTGTCACCTTCGAGGTCGGCTACCGCTGGATCATCCGCGGAATCTCGACGTCGCTCGAGGCAGGCCCGCGCACGATCATTCTCGGCCCCAATGGCGCGGGAAAGAGCGTGCTGCTCCGGCTTTGCCACGGGCTGCTCGAGCCGACGACGGGCGCAGTGAAGTGGAATTCGCCGGAGCTTCCCGGCGCGCCGCGGCGCCAGGCGATGGTCTTCCAACGGCCCGTGATGCTGCGACGCTCGGCATTAGGCAACGTCAAATATGCGCTGCGCCTCGCCGGAGTCCCGCGGGCGCAGCGCGAAGAGCGTGCGATGGAAGCGCTGCGCACCGTCGGCCTCGAAGCGCATGCGCATCACGTCGCACGCGTCCTGTCGGGCGGCGAGCAGCAACGGCTGGCGCTGGCGCGGGTATGGGCGATTCACCCGGAGATCCTGTTCCTCGACGAGCCGACCGCGAATCTCGACCCGGGCGCGACGCACGAAATCGAGCGGATCATCGGCGTGCTGCACGCCGCCGGCACCAAGATCGTCATGGTGACGCACAACCTGGGACAGGCACACCGGCTCGGCGACGAGATCCTGTTCATGCACGAGGGTCTTCTTGTTGAACGCGCGCCGGCCGACCGCTTCCTGAAGCGCCCGGACTCGCCCGAGGCCGCGACGTTCCTCGAAGGAGAATTGCCATGGTGATCGTGCGACGCACGCTCGCAGCCCTGCTCGTTGCATTTGCGGCACTTTCCGTATTTGCCGTGCAGGCGCAGCAAAAATTCATTGTCGTCGCGTCGACGACCTCAACCGAGCAGTCCGGATTGTTCGGCCACATTCTCCTGATCTTCGAGAAGCAGACCGGCATCCAGGTCCGTGTCGTGGCGCTCGGCACGGGCCAGGCGCTCGACATGGCGCGCCGCGGCGATGCCGACGTCGTGTTCGTGCACGCGAAGTCGGCCGAGGAGAAATTCCTGGCCGAGGGCCACGGCGTCAAGCGCCTGCCGGTGATGTACAACGACTTCGTGCTGATCGGCCCGAAGAGCGATCCGGCGAAGGTCGCCGGCAGCAAGGACATCCTCGACGCGCTGAAGAAGATCCAGGCCGCGCAGGCGCCGTTCGTCTCGCGCGGGGACAGGAGCGGCACGCACATCGCGGAGCTCGAGCTGTGGAAAGCCGCCGGCGTCGATCTCGACAAGGCCAAGGGACCCTGGTATCGCGACACGGGACAGGGCATGGGGCCGGCGCTCAATACCGCGGCGTCGATGAACGCGTATCTGCTCGCCGACCGCGGGACCTGGATCGCGTTCAAGAATCGCGGCGATCTCGCGATCCTGGTCGAAGGGGACAAGCGCCTCTACAACCAGTACGGCGTGATGCTGGTCAATCCGGACAAGCATCCGACCGTCAAGAAGGACCTGGGCCAGGTCTTCGTCGACTGGGTCGTGTCGCCGGAAGGGCAGAGGGCCATCGCCGATTACAAGATCGACGGCCAGCAGCTGTTCTTTCCGAACGCGGGCCAACCCGGCGTATGACTAGCGCAGCCAATCGCTGCAATCCCAGCCCAGCATCTGCTCGAGCTCGCGGATATCGGGCGCGAGCGTGTCGCATATATAGCGACGCGCCGATTCGGTCATCGGCGCATCGTAAGGCAGCGCAAACACCTCGCGCCGCGCCGTGCGCGGAAACGGTCCGATGCCGAGGAATTCGGCAACCCGGGCCAGCGCGGACGACGGATCGGCGTGCAGCGCTTCGCTCTTCAGGACCAGGATCTGTGACGCCGGAAAGGACTCCGCGATGCGGCGAAGCTGCACGGCGTAACGGCCGCGGTCGACGTACGACCAGCGACGGTGCTGCAGCGGCAGCACGGCGCGGCAACGCTCGGCCTCGGTGCGCACGGCGACTTCGAACGGCAGGGTCTCGCGGCCCTGCTTGATCTCCATGTTCCACTGGGAATACGCGCGGGTCGCGGGATTGCGCAGGAGCATGATCCATTTCATCGCCGGGTTGTACGCGGCGATCCGCTGCGGCGCGGGACTCCAGTACATGTAGATGGGCGTGCGGTCGCCCAGCAGGCGCTCGCCGGGTCGCGGAGCGTACATCGCGTGATACGGCGCGTAGTCGACGGTCTGCGCGCAGAAGTTTTCCTCGGTGTCGAAGAAATGCGGCTCCTTCGCCGTCGAAAGCGCGATCTCGGGATGCTCCAGCAGGAAGGTGGCGAGCGCGGTCGTGCCGCCTTTCTGCGTCCCGGCGACGACGAATCCGATCCTTGCATCAGCGGCGCTGGAGACGATATCCGATCCCGGCGGTTGCGATGGGCGAAAGCGGCCATTTTACCAACCCGGTCCGGCGCGCCGACGGCCGCGCCCAGCCCGGTCGGCCGTCGGGACCATTGAACGCGAATCCGCAAACGGCGGAAATCGGCGTGATCGGGAGCACAATCGTCCGTTTCCGGCACCGTTCGGTTGCGCAGGACATGCGTCGCGATGATCGACATCGACATCCCCGGCTTTGGCGAGATTCATCTGTCGGACCTCGTCTGCGACTACAACGGCACGCTTGCGCTCGACGGCGCGCTGCTGCCGGGAGTTGCCGAAGCCCTCTCGCGCCTTGCGTCCAGCCTTCGCGTCCATGTGATCACGGCCGACACGTTCGGAACCGCCCGGGCGCAGCTCGAGGGCCTGCCCCTCGACGTCGTCCCGATCCCCGGCGCGGCCCAGGCCGAAGCCAAGCTGCAGTACATCACGCGCCTTGGCACCGAGCGGGTCGTCGCCATCGGCAACGGCCGCAACGACCGCATGATGCTCGCCGCGGCGGCCATCGGCATCGCGCTGGTCCAGGCGGAGGGCGCGGCGGGGCAGGCCGTGCTGTGTGCCGATGTGGTGGCGACCGGTATCCTCGACGCGCTCGGCCTGCTGGAGCACCCGCAGCGCCTGGTCGCGACGCTTCGATCCTGATTTGATCTAACTCGGGTCGGCGTGGGGCCCGAGCGCCCAAAATGGAGCCAGCTTCTCCACCAACGCGCGGCCGCCGAACGCAGCCCGCAGCCTTCACATGTCGGAAATCTTCGGTTTCGATGTCTATTCCCCCAAGGAGATCGCCGCCCGGGTCGAATCGGTCGGCGTGACCAAGACGAGGTTGCCGCTGTTGCCGATGCTGATGCTGTCGATCCTGGCCGGGAGGATTCATCGGCATGGGCGCGCTCTATTACACGCTCATCAGCGCCGACAAGTCGCTGGGCTTCGCGGCGCGGCAGGTCGGGGGCGGGATCGCATTCTCGCTGGGCCTCATCCTGGTCGTCGTCGCCGGCGCCGAGCTCTTCACCGGGAACAACCTGCAGGCGATGGCGTGGGCCGACCGGAAGATCTCGACGGGCGACCTGTTGCGCAACTGGCTGATCGTGCTCGTCGGCAACATGATCGGGGCGATCGGCCTCGCGGGCCTGGTCGTGCTGTCGCGGCATCCCGAGATGAACAACGGCGCGATCGCCGCGCGCTACATGGAGATCGCGGCGGCGAAAGTCGCGCTGCCCTTCGGCACTGCGTTCTTCCGCGGCGTGCTGTGCAACGCGCTCGTGTGCATGGCCGTCTGGATGGCGTTTGCGGGACGCAGCGTCGTCGACAAGGCAGTCGCGATCGTCTTTCCGATTTCGGCATTCGTCGCCGCGGGTTTCGAGCACAGCATCGCCAACATGTACCTGATCCCGGTGGCGCTGCTGCTGCAGGATTTCGGGGGCGCGCCGGGTGCCGCCCCGGCGATCACGTGGCTCGGATTCGCCGGCAACCTCGTCCCGGTGATCCTCGGCAACATCGTCGGCGGGAGCGTGCTGGTCGGGCTCGTGTATCACGTCACCTACCGGCAATCGACTCGGGACGCCGTGAGCGAAGCAGTCCCTGCGACATCCGGTCGCGGCGACGACTTGCGCAAGGCGTCGACGCGGGCGTAACGGCGAAAGACGCTGTACTCGGGCGTGAACGACATTCGGCTGCGCCGGGCGCGTTGACGCGCGTCAACGCCGCGGCAGTCCCCGGGCGTAGGATGTTCGTCCCGGAACGGAAGGCAGCCCCTGCGCAATGCGCCCGACGATGCAAGCGATGGTGTGCGACGGTCCGCGCCGCCCGCTCGTCGCACGCACGCTTGCACGCCCCGAGCCCGGGCCCGGACAGATCCTGATCGAGGTGCGCGCCTGCGGGGTCTGCCGCACCGACCTGCATCTCGTCGACGGCGAGCTGCCGGATCCCAAGGTGCCGGTGATCCCGGGTCACGAGATCGTCGGCCGGGTGGTCGCGCAGGGCGAGGGCGTCACGGCGCCGGCGCTCGGCGCCCGCGTCGGCGTTCCCTGGCTTGGATGGGCCTGCGGCAAGTGCGGCTACTGCACCGCCGGCCGCGAAAACCTCTGTGCCGACGCCCGCTTCACGGGCTACCAGATCGACGGCGGCTATGCGGACTTTGCGATCGCGGACGCGCGCTACGTGTTTGCCCTCCCGGAGGGTTACGACGACGTGCATGCGGCGCCGCTGCTGTGCGCCGGGCTCATCGGGTACCGCGCGTATGCGATGGCCGGGGATGCGCGGACGATCGGCCTCTACGGGTTCGGCGCCGCGGCGCACCTGATCGCGCAGATCGCGCTGGCGCAGGGGCGCACCGTCTATGCGTTCACCCGTCCGGGCGATCTGTCCGCGCAGGCGTTCGCTCTCCGGTTGGGGGTCCACTGGGCCGGGGACAGCGGCAAGCCACCGCCGACGCCGCTCGACGCCGCGCTGATATTCGCGCCGGTGGGCGCACTCGTTCCGGCCGCGCTTGCGGCCACGGCCCGCGGCGGATCGGTGATCTGCGCGGGCATCCACATGAGCGACGTCCCGGCGTTCCCCTACGAATTGCTGTGGGGCGAGCGCGTGGTGCGCTCGGTCGCGAACCTCACACGTAAGGATGGCGACGCGTTCATGGCGCTCGCCGCGGCCATTCCGCTTGTGGTGGAGGCCGAGGCGTTTCCGCTCTCCGCGGCGAACGACGCTTTGGCGAAGCTGCGAGGGGGCGCGCTTTCCGGTGCCGCCGTATTGACGCCGGAGGCCTGAGGGCGTCGAATGACAGGTTCCCTCCGGCCGTATTTTCCCAACGCCGACCGATCACGATCCGGACCTCCGTGTCTGGCCTGATTTTTCACCTGTAAAGGAGCATCGCCATGGCAGCCAAATCAACCTCGAAGTCCCGCAAAGCCGCGGCGCCGAAGCCGGCGTCAAGGAAAGCGAAGGCGAAGCCTCGCGCCAAGGCCGCGCCGAAGAAGGCCGCCGCGGGCGCGTCGTTCGCGATGCCGGGCATGGAGGGCTTCGGCAAGATGCCCAAGGCGCTGACGCCTGACCAGGCGATCGAGCTCTACAAGACCAACGCCCGGCTCGCGCTCGACGTCATCAACGCGGCGATCGACAGCACGGCCAAGATGCGCCGGCTCCAGTTCGCGGGCGAGGAGGAAGCCCGCGCGATGCACAAGAAGGTGATGCGCGACGCCACCGAGGCGTCCGATCCGCAGACGCTGGTGATGGCCGGACGCGGCGCCGCGCAGGAAGCCATGGAAAAATCGATGCGCTACTGGGGCGAGATGTTCGAGCTGATCGTCGAGATGCAGAAGCGCCTGTTCACGCTGATCGAGGACCAGAGCGCCGGGATGCCGGGGGTGAAGCAGGCGAAGGCGGCGATGGCGATGATGCCGGACCTCTCCAAGATGCAGAACGTCGTGTCCGCGATGCAGGGCGTCATGTCGTCGGGGGGCTCGGCGTTCGAATCGATGCAGAAGGTGATGAACGACTTTGCCAGCATGACCTCGGGCCGCCGCTGATCCGCAAGGGCGAGGCCATGCCCATGGCGCCGGGACGGGAATAAACCGGCCGCCATGCTGTTGTCGTGGTGCCGGGCGCGCCGTGGATGCGGCGCGCTCGATTTCCCGGGTAACATAGGGGTGAGGCACGCGTTGCCCCGGGCAGGGGATCGGCCCGAAACAACCTTCAATGGAGGAACGAATGCAGAAGAACCTGAAATCGGCGTTGCGCCCGACCGTCGCGGCCGTGGCATTTGCGTTGTCCGGAATCTATGCGATCGCGGCGCTCGGCGCGGATGTCAAAGTGACGCTTTCGGGCGATCAGGAAGTCCCGGCGGTCAAGACGGCGGCAGCCGGATCGGGCACGATCATGATCGGCGACGACAAGTCAGTCGGCGGCAGCGTCACGACGACGGGCGTGACGGCGACGATGGCGCACATCCACATGGCGGGCGCCGGCAAGAACGGCCCCGTGATCGTTCCGCTCGAAAAGAGTGGCGACAACGGCTGGAAGGTCCCCGCCGGCGCGAAGCTGAATGACGACCAGATGAAGGCGTTCAAGGCCGGCGATCTCTATGTAAACGTGCACAGCGCCGCCAATCCGGGTGGCGAGATTCGCGGGCAACTGAAGCCCTGATCCGTCGGGCGGTCATGCGCGCGGCGTAACGCCGCTCGCTTGACCGAAGGAAAAACGGCGCCCTCCGGCGCCGTTTTCTCTGGGGCGCGGACTGCTCGCCCGGTGCCAGCGCTAGAATGCAGCGATGTCCCGGCGCGGCGGCCGGACAAGACGCACGGTGACGGGTGGCCGTGCCGCAACAACAAGCAACGGAGGGGACAATGATGATTCGCGCCTTGCGTGCTATCGCAATCACGGCGGCCACTCTTGCGACGTCGTGGGCGTTCGCAGCGAACATGCCGTCCGGGAAGCCGGAGTACATGCTGGTCGGCATCGACACCAAGGTCACCATTGGCGACGACGGCGCATTCGCGCTGCTGGCGCCGGGCACCGACGCCGTCGCGGTCGTCGACATCGGCACCGATCCGCAAACCCCAAGGTTGTCGCCACGCTGCCGCTGATGAACTCGATCTTCGGGCCGCCGACCAACCTGGCCATCACGCCGGACGGCACGCTCGCCATCGTCGCCAACTCGGTCGACTGGGTGCAGGACGGCGACAAGTGGAAATCCGTGCCGGACAACAAGCTCTACGTCATCGATCTCACGACGGTTCCGCCTGCGCCTCGCGGACACGGTCCTGATCGGAAAACAGCCGTCGGGACTCTCGATCAATCGCGCCGGCACTCTGGCGCTGGTGGCCAACCGCGCCGACAACTCGATCAGCGTGCTCTCGATCGAAGGCAAGACGGTGAAGCTCGTCGACACGGTGCCGATGGGCGAAATGGTCGCGGCCGTGGTGTTCACGCCGGACGGCAAGCGCGCGCTGGCCGCGAAGTTCCCCGGCAACAAGGTGGCGCTGCTCAACGTCGACGGGCAGAAAGTGACCTACGACAAGAAGGATTTGCCCGTGGGCCTGTGGCCGTACAACGTGGGAGTGATGGCGGATGGCAAGCTCGCCCTCACGTCCGACAACGGCAACTCGGGCCGGTCCGACGGCAGCGTCGACACGATCTCGGTCATCGACCTCGAGGCGAACCCGCCGCGCGTCATCGACAAAGTCATCGTCGACGAGTCGCCGGAAGGGCTGGCCATCAGTCCCACGGGCCAGCTCGCCGTGGCGATTCTTCTGGCGGGCTCGGACGGACCGAAGAACGCGTGGTTCTACCACCGCAATGGAAAGGTCGCCGTGCTGAAGGTCGACGGAAAGAAAGTCACGAAGACCGGTGAAGTCATGGTCGGCGCCGTTCCGGAAGGCGCGGTGTTCAGCCCCGACGGCAAATGGCTCTACGTCGGCAACTATGTCGACAAGAACATTTCGGTGCTGCGGGTGGATGGCGACAAGATCACCGATACCGGGAAGACGGTTGCGTTGCCGGGCAGCCCCGCGTCAATGCGGGGACGCGTGCAGTAGCTCGTCCGCCAAGTGTCCGGTGCTGCGAGCCGCCTCGTTTTGAGGTGGCTCGCGGCGCGGTCATCGTGAGATTCTGCGGCGGGGCAATCGTTTCCGCGCCGAATTCGCCAGGCGGAAAGGCGGCCGCCAGTCAACCGGATGGAAGCAAACGGCTAATCCTTGCGGACGATCGCGGGAATCATCGCGTAGCCGACGGCAACCGATGCGTAGAAGCGATGGAATCCGCTGGTCACCTGATACTTGTAGTCCGGATTGTCCGATCGCTTCGCGGTGATCGGGGCCAGCGAATACTCGGGTGACCAGAAGGCAAGCATCACGGGAACCAGCTTGTACTTCTTGAATCCCTCGACGCCGGGCGACCTTCTCGGCGGCTCGAGCGCGGCAAGGCGAAATGATCTCCGCGTCCGGATAGTCATCGCGGTCGTACGCGTAGAAGTGGGGGTGGTTGAACGGCAGGTCATTCACCACGACGAATTCCCACCATCCGTCTGGAATCTCGAAGGTAACGTCGCCGCGCGGGGTGTGGAATCGCATGGGAAGGCGTTTCGCGGTGTCGTCACGCGCCTGACGGGAGAGGGATTCGGAATTCCTGTCGCGGCGTGCTGAGGGTGGCTTCTGGTGCCCGGGGCCGGAACCGCACACGCTAGGGAAATGGCACCAAACCGGCTGCAAATGCCCCCGAAATGCCCCCTGCGGCGTTACTATTTCCGTCGTGCGCTGCCGCGAGAATGACATAGTCGAGAGCGTCCTGCGCATGGTCACGGCCGCCATGCCGGAGCTACCGCTGGCAACGATCAAGGCAGTCGACCACGAGATACGCGCCCAATGGGGCGGGACCAGGCAATACATCAGCAAGAAACGCCACGCCGGCCGCGGTAGCCCAGAGCGACGATCAGGTCCGCGGATAGGGTAATTGCTCGCGCGACGCTTTAGGCGTCTGCGTGGGCCGTCTTGATGCGCAGAAGGTCGATTCCCACTCGCCGGTCATGCCGTCCGATCCCGCGGTCCGCACGATGAAGCCTATGGAGCGCCGCATCGGCCCGCTGCGCTCCGTCACGCGCAACGAACATACATCCAACCAGTAGGAATCCCGCGCTACAGCCAACCCAGAGACCCAGAAGAAACCAGATCATGGTGGTCATGGATTGCTCCTATTCCCGCCTCCACGCCTTCACATTAGCTCCTATTTCCCACCTCCAATTTGAGTGAGATCAATGCAGCGCATCGGGTAGTCTTTGCATGGCGATCTCGCCTTCGAGCTCGGCGAGCTTCGCGCCGATCGCAGCCGCAAGTTCGCGTGCCTCGGCCGGTGTGATCGGACTCGGCGGCGAGCGTTTCAAGTGCGAGGTCGTGTAGTTCCCGCGCGTGCCGCAGCAGCTCGACGAGGTCTGCGCCGAAGTCGCCGCGCGGCTAAGTCCTGTGCGTGACCCATCGCCTGGACCAGCGCGCCCGAGATTCGAGCAAGTTCGGCAGTGCGATCGGCGTCCATGCCGCTATTATCGCGCCTGCGTTGATCTGCGCGGCCGTCGCTAACGAAAACCCCGCCACGCGGGCGGGGTCGTCGTTCGGCAATGAGTTGGGATCAGTTCAACTTGCGACGGCGCGAGAATCCGAGCCCGGCGAAAGCGACGCCGAGAAGTGCGAGAGTGGCGGGCTCGGGAACGGTGCTTCCGGTCAGCGAGAACACTGCGTCGAACGTAGGGGCCGGACTGCCACCGACGATGTCCGTGCCAACGCGCAACCAATCGGGATCGAGAAATTCGTCTCGCGTCCAGCTCTGCAGGTCCGTAAAGCCCGGAGGGAAAGGCGTTCCCGGCGGCACGATCGGCTTGGGGGCAGACAGCCAGAAGAAATTCCCGCCCGGTTCGACGACCTCGACTTGAGGGATGAAAAAGTAGTGATCAGCCGGCAAGTCGATCGGCACGGTGAACGTGATGTTGAACTGGACCTCTTCGCCGGTGATCGAGCCATCACCACCCGTGGTTCGCCGGGGATAGGGTGGATGCCCCCAGGTTGGATCGAATTGTTTGAGGAGAACGTGCCGAGCCCCGTCGTCGTGAAAGTCAAGTTGCCATCGGCGGTGTCGCGATCGACGAACTCCACGTCCGAAGGCGAATTCACGCGTGTGGGCACCTGCGGGGTCGAGAACGTCGGCGGACCAGAGGTGCGCCCGACATCCGAATCCTTGGGAAAGACCCGGTAGAACTCCACCCTGATTTCCCCCACGGTCGCGCCGCCCGCCAACAGGCCCACGAACGTGGCGCTGGTCAGTGTCGTTGGGCTGGTCAGGACGAAGTCGTCCGCGGATTCGATCTCGAATTTTCCCGCCGTGGCCGGCCGCGAGGCCGTCGCTATCAATCCGTCGGGATTGCCCGTGCTGAAAAAGAACGGGTCCGCGTAAGAGATCCCCGCAGTCAGCATGAAGGTCGCTGCCGATGTGATCGCTTGAATGGCGCGGCGGTGGAACAGGCTGGTCCGTGTGCGCATGGTTGCCTCCCTGAGGGATGGCTGCCGAACGGCTTGTCCGGCACAACATGATGTCCACAAGCAACGCACATGCCGCGACGAAGTGTCGACATCCAAACAACGAGTTGTCGTCGCCGGGCCGCTGCGACCCGGCGGCGCTTGTAAGATCGGTCGACACGAATGGGTGGCCGCTACCCCCGGAATTAGCGCCCCAGCCCCTTGGCCGGGGCACGTGCAGCACTGCACTTCGATCCGGAAATGAAAACCCCGCCATACGGGCGGGGTCTGTGGGCAGGACGCACGCTCACCAGCTTATCGAGGTCACCGTGCCGTCCTGATAGGGAATCATGCGCTGTTGTTCGCGGCGCGCAGCGCGGTCCTGGTCGCCGGCCATCTTCATCAGGATCAGCACGAATAGGGAGACGAGCCCCCAGACCACCAATCCCAACAGAATCCAACTGGCGTCCATATGCGACCTCGTTAATCGGCGCGAGTTTGGGTAACCGCGCCGCGCCCGAGCTCCCTTTATCGAAAGGACCGCTGCTGTACTACGCTTGACCAAACTCACCCGCAATAAGAGCTATGAGAAACTCGGCAACCCAGGCTCTGCCCCGTCCACAGAAATAGGTCGCCGTGCGCCCATTGCGAAGGTTCTTGACGGTAACGGTGAAGGTTGGCGCCGCGGACGACGTAGATTGACTATCGCGTATCTGTTCAACGTCGAGCGCAAAATCGTCGGGAGCAAATCCAAATCGCACCACTTCCGCTGTAAACGCGAGTTCATCTCCGCGGGCTAGGATGTAGCGTTTTCCCGCGCCACGAAGGATCGGCTGTCGTTGCTCGGTAAAGCTCAGGTGCGCTCGACCTGTAGTCGGTGCGATCTCTCGTTGCTCCGTCATGATTCCAGTCCCTCTTGCACGCATTTGGCCAGCTCTGGAGGCCCCAGCCTTTAACACAAGCAATGCCCGAGCCATCCACCGTTTCTTCTTTCATTTCTATGGCTTGCCAGAATGGGACGAGACCAACGGCCATGGCACTGTAATACGCCCCGACATTGACTATCTGCATCTGCGCAAGAATCCACTGAACTGTTGCCATCCCCGCGCGCTTCGAGCGACCGCAATGTACTGTAGGTAACAAAATGTTCGTAAGACGACCATCTGTTTGCTGCCGGTGTGGCCCATGCGTTCCATGTGGCACCATGGTGTTAGTCACGATAAGCCGGCATATGACACGTAAACGCACGCTGAAATCGTTGCCAAATACCGCCCCGGCGCAAACGCTTCCATCGCTCACATCGCGTTTAACTGGCGACCAGCTCGAATGCTTGCGCCGATGCGCGAAAGGCGACACTCTCCGCTTTGAAGCCGCGGAGATCGTCGGTTCGCTTATTGACGGCGGTTATGCACAGAAAGGCATTGCCGGCGTCGTCACGGTGACGGCTAAGGGTCGGCAATACCTGAAGGGTTTCCCTTGATCGCGATCCTCGGCACGATCAGTGCGCCCGATCAAGGCCGGGATTGCCGTCTCGCCGCGCAGTTTGCGAGCATGCTCTCGAAATAGACCTGAACGCCGGCTTGCGTAGGGGAAATCTAGCGCAGAGTGCGCGAAAGTGCCGGTTGGTGCGCAGGCTGCTGGTGCCCGGGGCCGGAGTCGAACCGGCATGCCGGAATTCACCGGCGAGGGATTTTAAGTCCCTTGTGTCTACCAGTTTCACCACCCGGGCGGCCGTTCCTGCTGGTTTCGCGTCGCAGACAACCGCTGCAATTGTACCGGTGCCGCGCCAAGCACGTGGGAGGCGAGGGCTGCGGGCAGCATCGGATCCCATTTCCAGGCAGCGTCGGTGCGGCCGCGATCCCGGTAGATCCCTGGTGTGCAGGGCGCGTGCGTTGAAGGTGTGAGGCACAATGCCGCGATGGATGCCTTGCTCACGTTGCCGCAACTCGCCGCTTTCCTCGCCGCCGCGGTGCTCATCACGCTCGCGCCCGGGCCGGACAACCTGATGATCCTGAGCCTCGGCATGGCACGGGGACGCAAGCCGGGCGTCGCCTTCGGACTCGGCTGCGCGCTCGGCTGCCTCAATCACACGCTGCTTGCCGCGATCGGCGTCAGCGCGCTGATCGCCGCCTCGACGCTCGCCTTCACCGGGCTGAAGATCGCCGGCGGCCTCTATCTGATCTGGCTGGGTATCCAGGCCATCCGCACGGCCCGCCCGTACGGCACGCCGCGTGCCGGCGGCACGCCGACCGATACTCCCGGCAAGCTCTTTTTCAAGGGGCTCGTCGCCAATGCCATCAATCCCAAGGTCATCCTGTTCTTCCTCGCGTTCCTGCCGCAGTTCGTCGACAGCCCGCGCGGCCACGTCCCCTGGCAGATCGCGCAACTTGGCGTGGCTTTCACCCTCGAGACCATCGTGATCTTCGGCTCCATCGGCTGGTTTGCCGGCAGCATCGGGGAACGCCTCGCCCGGCGTCCCGCCATCGGCGCATGGATGGATCGCGCGGCGGGGGCGATTTTCGTGGCGCTGGGCCTTCGATTGCTGGTCATTCGCTAGCGGCTCAACCTCACGTGTTGCTCGCTCGCGCTTCACCGGGCGCGACCTCATGCCGCCAATCGGCGTGCGGGTCGCTTCGGACCGTTCAATCGACCCGCTTGAGGCGCGTCTTGTAGTCGTCACCGCGCCGCACGTAGGTGTCGGCGCCGGCGCGCATCATCGCCAGCGCGTCGTCGGTCAGCGTGCGCACGAGTTTCGCCGGCGCGCCGACCAGCAGCGAGCGGTCGGGAAACGTCTTGCCTTCGCCGACGATCGCGCCCGCGCCGACCAGGCTCTCGCGGCCGATGCGAGCGTTGTTGAGCACGATGGCCTGGATACCGATGAGCGAGCCGTCACCGATCGTGCATCCGTGGAGCATCGCCTGGTGCCCGATCGTGACGCCGATGCCGAGCGTCAGCGGACAGCCCGGGTCGACGTGCAGCACGGCGCCGTCCTGGATGCTGGTGTTGTCGCCGATGACGACGTCCTCGTTATCGGCGCGAATGACCACACCCGGCCACACCGTGACGTGCTCGCCCAGTTTCACGCGCCCGATGATCGTCGCTTCGGGCGCGATGTAGCACGACGCCGGAATCGCGGGAACGTCGTCGCCGAGGCGGTAGATGGCCATGATGGATTTCCCGTTGCGGAGGAACGATCCCGAATTCTACGTTGACCGTCTGCACGGGGGCGGCCTGCGTCAGGCGGGCGGTTCGTCGAAGGCCGCGCGCACGATCGGGGCGAGATCCGATGGCAGCGCGATCAGGGACAGCGCGGCGGCCCGGCCCCGCGAAGACATCTTCTTCGCGGTCTTCGCGAGGATATCGCGGAGCTTGGCGAGATCGTACCGGCCGTGGCTCGCGACGAACGCCGCGAGATAGCTCTCGAGGAACACGAGATTGATGATGTCTTCGAGCGCCTGCATTTCCGGATCCGACTTGATGCCTTCCTTGCGCAGCAGCGTCGCCACGCGGCCGATTGTGAGGTCGTCATAGCCCGCGTCACGCAGCAGCACACTCGCAATCTCTGCGTGAAATTTGTACAGGCGCTTGCGCCATGACAGATAGCCGATCCGGTCCATTGGAAACTCGGAGCGCGGTATCTTCCAGCGCTCGATGTGCTGGCAGCGCACCGCCAGCCGCACGACCTCGGAGGCGTCCGGCGCGAAGCGCTCCAGCATCGCCGTCATGCGCTCGGCGTAGACGAGCTCCTTCGGTTGCTCGGTTCCCGCGATTGGCTCGCAATTCGGATCCTGCGCGTTCGCCGCGTCGAAGGCGGCAATCGCGCGGTCGAAACGATCGCGGTCGGCGATCATCGGATCACCGATTCGTCAGCCCGGCCGGAACCAGTTGAGCCGGTCGCGCAGCCGCACGACGCCGCCCACGATGATGAGCGTCGGCCCGTGCAGCATGGCGGCTTCGGCCCGGCGTGGCAGCGACCTCAGTGTGCCGGTCACGACCCTTTGCGCGTCCGACGTGCCTTGCTGGACGACGGCCGCCGGCGTCGCGGGCTTCATGCCGTGGGCGATCAGCCGCTCGCACAGGAGCGCAAGCCCGGGCAGGCCCATGTAGACGACGATCGTCTGGCGCGGCCGCGCGAGCGCCGCCCAGTCGAGGTCCATCGTGCCGTCCTTGAGATGTCCCGTCACGAAGACGCACGATTGCGCGTGGTCGCGATGGGTGAGCGGGATGCCCGCGTAGGCGGCGACGCCGAGCGCCGCCGTGATCCCCGGCACGACCTCGAATGGGATCCGGTGCGCCGACAGCGTGTCGATCTCCTCGCCGCCGCGTCCGAAGATGAACGGGTCGCCGCCTTTCAGGCGCAGCACGCGCTTGCCGGCGTTCGCGAGCTTCACGAGCAACGCGTTGATCTCCGCCTGGCGCATCGCATGATCGGCGCTTCGCTTGCCGACGTAGATGCGCTTGGTCGACGGCCGCAAGAGGTCGAGCACCTCGGGCGAGATGAGATTGTCGTAGAGCGCGACCTCGGCCCGCTGCATGAGCTTCAGGGCGCGCAGCGTGAGGAGCTCGGGGTCGCCGGGCCCCGCCCCGACGAGGTAGACCTCGCCCTTTTCCGACTTGCGGCGGGTGCGGCGAACGCGGGCGACGCGGGCGAAATCCGCGGGGGTCGGCGAGTCGGCGAAGCGTGTCATGTCGCAGGTGTCCGGACGCGACGGTCCGTTCGCCTCAGACGAACAGCGTGATATCCGCGCCGCCGGCGAATTCGAGGAAACTCGCGGCGCCGCCGTACTCGATGCCGTCGATGAACTCGGCCTTGTCGAACTCGAAGAGGTCGATCGTCATCTGGCAGGCGATCAGCTTGACGTCGGCTTCGAGCGCCAGCGCGCGCAGCTCCTCGAGCGAGGCGACGCCGTGCTTCTTGATCTTCTGCTTCATCATCATCGTGGCCATTGCCTCCATGCCTGGCAGCATCGAGACCACGACGGGCATCGGCACCGGCATCGGCATGGCAGGGTTCGCGAGCGGGCTGATCCGGATGTGGCTCAGGTCCTTGCGCAGGAGTTGCAGGCCGTAGAACGTGAAGAAAACCTGGACTTCATAGCCCAGCGCCGCGGCCGTGGTGGCGAGGATGAGCGGCGGATACGCCATGTCGAGCGCGCCCTTGCTCGCGATAATGGCCATCTTCTTGGGTTGATCTTCCATCTCGTTTCCTTGTTTCGGTTCGATTCGAATCGATGTCTGTCCTCGCGAATGCCGCGTCAGGACGTTCCGCGTGCCAGCGCGCCCAGTGCCTCGGCGTCGATGATGCGTATGTGCTCGCGGCCGAGATCGACCCAGCCGCGGTCCTCGAACGTGCGCAACAGGCGGGAAACGATTTCGCGGACACTGCCGAGCTCGTCGGCGAGAGCCTGGTGCGTCGCATTGATCTCGCCGCCATCGCTCTTCCCGACAAGCAGCGCCGCGAGCCGCTGGTCGAGCTTCTGGTAGGCGACCGCCTCGACGATCTGCATCACCGCCGCGAGCCGCTCGCCGAACAGCGAGAACACGTGACGTCGAAACGTCTCATCCTCGGCGATCAGGGCGTTGAATTCGGCGGGCGGCAGCACGAGGAGCTCGGCCTCCGTTTCCGCGATGCCCGATGCGTCGTAGTCGGTATTGCCGAGCAGGCAGCTTCCCGAAAGCAGGCACGATTCGCCCGGTTTCACGCGATAGAGCTGCAATTCGCGACCGTTTGGATAGTGCTGCAGGACCCGGATCGAGCCTGACAGCACCAGCGGAAATCCTCCGCAGGGCGAGTGCTCGCTGAACATGACGGTGCCCGCCGGCACTTTCCGATGGCGCGCAGTGGCGGCGATGCGCTCCAGCGTCGCCGGCGACGCCTCGGCGAGGGACGGAAAGACGGCGGCGATCCGCGCCGCGAGCGGCGAGAGGCCGCGCGTAACGGGCGGTGCGGAGACATCGGGCATGGTTGGAGGGAGAAAAGGTACTGCCAAGCCCGATTCTACCGTGGCAGCGATGGTGGCGCGGTCCGGCGCGGAGTCCGGCTTGACCGAAATGGGACGAGGCCCCGGGGACGGGGCGTATGTGATGCAGGTCACAGATATTCCCGCGGGCGAGGCCTATCGTGATCGAGTCTTCTTCACGCCTTTAGCAGAGACGTCATGCAACACCACGTGTCAGGTATCCTTCGCACGGTCGCGCTGTCCGCGATGCTGGCCGGCGGAATCGCGCCTGCAGCGGCGGACGATCGCGCCGCCGGCGCCGTCGGGGCGACCCTCGATGTCACGGTGCGCGAGCTGCCGCGAATCATCGCGGCCGAAGGTCAGGTCGAGGCGGTTCGGCAGACGACGTTGGGCGCGCAGGTCGCGGGCCGCATCGTCGCGCTGGACGTCAAGGCGGGCGACAGCGTCCGCGCGGGGCAGGTGCTCGCGCGGATTGATGCGCGCACCGCCGACCAGGCCGTCGCCGTGGGACGCTCGCAGGTCGCGGAGGCCGAGGCCAATCTCGCCAACGCAAAACGCAAGTACGAGCGCAACCGGGACCTCGTCGCACAGAAATTCGTGAGCCAGGCGGCGCTCGACCAGGCGGACGCCGATTACAAGGCCGCGCAGGCGCAGCTCGCCGCGATCGCCGCCAACGCCGGACAGGCCGTCGCCGCACAATCGTTCACGACGATCGCCGCGCCCTATGCCGGCGTGATCGGCGCGACGCTGGCCGAGCTTGGCGACATGGCGCAGCCCGGCCGGCCGCTCATCACGATCTTCGATTCGCGTGAGCTGCGCGTCGTCGCGACGGTGCCGCAAGCGGCGCTGTCGACGATCCGGCTCGACGCGCCGATCCGCATCGAAATTCCATCTCTCGATAAGGCGCTATACGCGGTGAAGGCGACCGTCATTCCGCTGGCCGATGCCCGCACGCACACAGCCCGGATACGGCTCGATCTCCCGGACGGCGAACGTCTCCTGCCGGGGCAGTTCGCGCGCGCCCGATTCGTGAGCGGCACGACGAGAACACTTGCCGTGCCGGCAACCGCGCTGCTGCGACGCGGCGAGGTGACGGCGGTTTATGTCGTCGACCGCGACGGCCGGCCGCAGCTCCGGCAGGTCCGTGTCGGTGAGGGCGTAGGCGACGACGAGGTCGAAATCCTCGCAGGACTCTCGCCGGGCGAGCGCATCGCGGTGAATCCGGTGCAGGCGGGCATGGCGCCCGCCGTCGCGGCCGTGCGCCGCTGATCCGGCTGTCTCGCGTCCAATGAGCGACCCGGTCCCGCTTGGCATTTCCGGCCGGATTGCGCGGTTCTTCGTGGCGTCGCGGCTGACACCGCTCCTCGCGCTGCTGCTGATGCTGCTGGGTGCGTTCGCGGTCGTCATGACGCCCCGCGAAGAGGAGCCGCAGATCGACGTCACGATGGCGAACGTGCGGGTTCCTTTCCCGGGCGCGTCGGCGGCCGATGTCGAGCAACTGGTCGCGATACCGGCGGAGCAGGTGCTGTCGCAGATCCAGGGACTGGAGCACGTGTGGTCGGTCTCCCGTCCCGGCGAGGCGATCATCACCGTCCAATACAAGGTGGGCGTCCATCGCAACGACGCCATCGTGCGCCTGCACGACACGATCCTCTCGCATCGCGACTGGTTGCCTAAGGAGCTCGGCGTCGGCGAGCCGCTGGTGAAGCCCAAGGGCATCGAGGACGTGCCGATCGTCGCGGTGACGCTGTGGACGAAGGACCCGGCGCGCGGCTCGTTCGAGCTGGAGCGGGTCGCGCACGCGGTGGAGGCGGAGCTGAAACGCGTGCCGGGCACCCGCGAGGTGGCGACGATCGGCGGACCGGGCCGCGCGCTTCAGGTACTGCTCGACGTTGACAAGCTGAACGCGACCGGCCTCTCCGCAGCCGACGTCGCCCGCTCGCTGCAATCGGCCAACTCGGCGCTCCCGTCGGGGAACATCGTGCGCGGCAACCAGATGGTCCTGGTTGAAACCGGTGAATTCCTGCAATCGGCGAAAGACGTTCGCGACCTCGTCGCCGGCGTTCACGACGGCCAGCCGGTCTATCTCGCCGACATCGCGACGGTCGTCGACGGGCCGCCGCCGGCGGCCCGTTACGCTTGGCATGGCATCGGCAGCGCAGGCGCCATGGACGCAGGCGAGGTCGGGCGCACGTTTCCCGCGGTGACGATCGCGGTGACCAAGAAAGCCGGTGAAAACGCCGTCGAGGTCGCGGCGAGCGTCGAGAGGCGCCTGGCGGAGCTCCGCAACACGGTCATTCCCGCCGGCATCGAGGCGACCGTGACGCGCGACTATGGCCGGACCGCGAGCGACAAGGCCACGCTGCTGATCACAAAGTTGCTGTTTGCGACGCTGTCGGTGGTGGCGCTGGTCTTCGTCACGCTGGGCCGACGGGAGGCGGCGATCGTCGGCCTCGCGGTGATCCTCACGCTTTCAGCGACGCTGTTTGCGTCGTGGGCCTACGGATTTACGCTGAACCGGGTGAGCCTCTTCGCGCTCATCTTCTCGATCGGGATCCTCGTCGACGACGCGATCGTCGTGGTCGAGAACATCCATCGGCATCGGGGCTTGCACCCCGGCGTTGCGCTCGCGGCGCTGGTGCCGGGTGCGGTCGACGAGGTTGGCGGCCCGACGATCCTCGCGACGTTCACGGTCATCGCCGCGCTCCTGCCGATGGCGTTCGTCAGCGGGCTGATGGGCCCGTACATGAGCCCGATCCCGATCAACGCGAGCATGGGGATGCTGATTTCACTCGCGGTTGCGTTCATGATCACACCGTGGCTCGCCGTCAGGCTCCTCCCGTCGGGGGCACACGCCGCCGCCGGGCCCGGACGCCTCGACCTCTGGCTCGCGTCGTCGTTCACCCGGCTGCTGACGCCGTTCGTCGCGGGCGAACGCGGCGGGCGCCGGCGGAAGATCCTGGGTGCGGCCATCCTCGTCGCCATTGTCGCGTCGGTGTCGCTCGCGTTCGTGCAGCTGGTCGTACTGAAGATGCTGCCGTTCGACGACAAGAGTGAGCTGGAGGTCATCGTTGACATGCCGGCGGGGACGCCCGTGGAGGCGACCGCGGCCGTCCTCGCGGATCTGGGCGCTGCGATCGCGACTCTCGATGAGGTCGTCGACTACCAGGCGTACGCGGGCACGGCCGCGCCCATCAATTTCAACGGACTCGTGCGCCAGTACGACCTCCGCCAGCTGCCGGAGCAGGGCGAGCTCCAGGTCAACCTCGTCGATCGCAGGCATCGCCCGCGCCAGAGCCACGAGATCGCACTCGCGGTGCGGCCGAGTCTCGAAGCGGTGGCCAAACGGCACAATGCAAAGATCAAGGTCGTCGAGGTTCCGCCGGGACCGCCGGTGCTTTCCCCGATCGTTGCCGAAATCTACGGACCCGACGAGGCGGGACGGCATGCCGTCGCCAAGTCGCTGCGGGCAGCGTATGCGGCGACGCCCGGTGTCGTCGGCATCGACGATTCGATCGAGGACAACGCGCCCCGGGCGCTGGTGCGGGTCGACCAGCGCAAGGCGGCGCTGGCGGGCGTGACGACGGCCGACATCGTTGCCGCGCTCCGGGTATCGCTTGCGGGCGACGACGTGACCGCGCTGCGCGACGGGCAGGCGAAGTACGGCGTGCCGGTGCGCATCACCGTTCCACCGGAAAAGCAGGGCCGGCTCGACACGCTGCTCGCGATGACCGTTCGCGCCGCCGATGGCGCCAGCGTGCCGCTGTCCGAGCTGGTCGAGGTGCGGCCGGCGCAGCGCGAGAAGACACGCTATCGGAAGGACCTTCTGCCCGTCTCCTATGTGATCGGCGACATGGCCGGCGGCGCCGACAGCCCGCTCTACGGAATGTTCGGCGTGCGCGGACGGCTCGCGGGCGCCGCAGTGCCCAACGGCGGAGCGCTGGACGAATATTTCGTGTCGCAGCCGTCGGATCCCTATCGCAGCTATGCGCTCAAGTGGGACGGCGAGTGGCAGATCACCTACGAGACGTTTCGCGACATGGGCATCGCCTACGCCGCCGGGCTGGTGCTGATCTACCTGCTGGTCGTCGCCCAGTTCGGCTCGTACGTGACGCCGCTGGTCATCATGGCGCCGATCCCGCTCACGATCATCGGCGTGATGCCAGGTCACGCACTGCTGCGCGCGCCGTTCACCGCGACGTCGATGATCGGCATGATCGCGCTTGCCGGCATCATCGTGCGCAACTCGATCCTGCTGGTCGACTTCGCCAATCTGCAGGTCGCCAGGGGCGTTCCGTTCGCGCTGGCCATCGTCGACGCGGCGGCGGCCCGGGCGAAGCCGATCGCGCTGACCGGCCTCGCGGCGATGCTGGGCGCGTTCTTCATCCTCCACGATCCGATCTTCAACGGGCTCGCCATCTCGCTCGTATTCGGGATACTCGTCTCGACGCTGCTGACGCTCGTCGTGATTCCCGTCCTCTATTTCGCCGTCAACCGCCACCATCACGCCTGATCAGGAGAATTGCCGATGAACGCCGATCGCTGGGTCCACGTGTTCGCAGGTGCTTTTGTGCTCGCTTCGCTCGCTCTCGGAGTCCCGGGAAGCCCGGCGTTCGTCAACATGCATTGGCTTTGGTTCACGGCGTTCGTGGGCGCGAACCTGCTGCAGAGCGGCTTCACCCGGTTCTGTCTGCTCGAGAAGATTCTGCTCCGGCTGGGCGCCAGGTCGGCGTGAATGAGTCTGAACGTGAAAGGACGCGTCAATGCACCCGTTTCCTCATGAATACACGGTCCACGCCGCAGGCGGCCCCGGCGGACGCGTCGCGGTCAACGCGACCGGCCTCCCGGAAATCGAGACGGCGCCACCCGTCGAGTTCGACGGGCCTGGCGGCACGTGGTCGCCCGAGACTCTTCTGTGCGCCTCGGTCGCGGACTGCTTCATCCTGACGTTCCGCGCACTTGCCAAGGCCTCGAAGCTCGAATGGACGGAGCTCGCATGCCGCGTCGAGGGCAAGCTCGAACGCGTCGAGGGTGTGACCCGATTCACCGGTTTCACGACGCATGCACGCCTCGAGGTTGCGCGGGGAGCCGATGCCGGGACGACGAAGGCGCTGCTCGAAAAAGCCGAACAAAAGTGCCTGATCACCAATTCGCTGAACGGCACGCAAACGCTCGAAGCCGAGGTCGTGGTCGCAGGATGACTTGATCGGGTCGTTGCTGACGCAATCCGGCGCCTCGGAGATCGGCACGCTATGATTGCAGGCGGGCATTCTCGCGGCGGGCCGGTTGCGGTCGGGGAGGGCAGCGTGATGAAACTGAAGGGCAAATCCGCGATCGTCACCGGGGCCGCGAGCGGCCTCGGCAAGGCCATCGCGATGACGTTCGCCCGCGAGGGCGCGAGCGTCGCGATCGCCGATCTCAACCTCGACGCCGCGAACGTTGTCGCCGCCGACATTCGTGCCGCCGGCGGACAGGCCATCGGGATCGCGATGGACGTCGCCAGCGAGGACGCGGTCGACGCAGGCGTGGCGGCGGCGGTCGCCGCATTCGGCGGCGTCGACATCCTGGTCAGCAATGCCGGGATCCAGATCGTGCACCCGCTGGAGGATTTCACGTTCGCCGACTGGAAGAAGATGCTGGCGATCCACCTCGACGGCGCATTCCTCACCACGCGCGCGTGCCTGCCGCACATGTACCGGTCGGGTCGCGGCGGAAGCATCATCTACATGGGCTCGGTGCATTCCAAGCTCGCCTCGAAGCTCAAGGCGCCTTATGTCACGGCCAAGCACGGACTGCTGGGACTCGCCAAGGTCGTTGCCAAGGAGGGCGCCGAGCATGGCGTCCGCGCCAACGTCATCTGCCCGGGATTCGTGCGCACGCCCCTGGTCGACAAGCAGATCCCGGAGCAGGCGAAGGCGCTCGGCATCACCGAGACGGAAGTCATCCGGAACGTGATGCTGAAGGACACCGTCGACGGCGAGTTCACGACGCTGGAGGACGTGGCCGAGACGGCGCTGTTCTTCGCGGCATTTCCCAGCAATGCGCTGACCGGTCAGTCGCTCGTGGTGACCCACGGCTGGTTCATGGAATAGCCGGTCGAATCGCCGCATCGCGCCGATGAAGAATTACAATGCAAATGCCGTTCGCTCGCCCATTCGCTGAATCGATGGAAGGAGGTTCCAGTGAAGCACGCGTACAGAATCATCATTGCACTTGCCCTGGCCGCCGCCGCGTTCGGCGCGCTCGCCCAGGACAAGGTCGTCTATCATTTCGACGGCGGCAATCGCCCAGGCCACCAAAGGCCTGCGCAACATCCGCAATCATCTGGACATCGACCCGACGGCGAAGATCGTGGCCGTCGCGCATGCGGAGGGCGTGGACTTCCTGATGGAGGGCGCGAAGACCACGAACAACCAGGAGTTTGCGGCGCTGGTCGGCGATCTCATGAACCGCGGCGTCGTGTTCGAGATCTGCGAAATCACGCTCAAGAACCGCAACCTGAAGAAGGAGCAGTTCATTCTGGGTCCCGGCTTCACGCCGTCGGGTGTCGTGCGCATCGCGAACCTGCAGGCGAGGGAGCATTACGCGTACATCAAGCCCTGAGTGCGCGGTGCGCGAGCTTGCAGTGCCGTGACCGCGCTACGCGCGGGAAAGGTCAGGCGACTGGCAACGCCGGCACCAACTTCACCTCCGCTCGGCAGAACCGGAGTGCCAATCCCTGACGCGGTGCAGGATCGACGGCGGGGTGCGGTTCGCCCGCGTTATCCGAGCTCCATGCCGAGCTCGTCGACATAGCACCAGCTCCAATCCTCGCCCGGCTCGAGCGAGGAGATGATCGGATGCTGTGTTGCGTGGAAGTGCTTTGTCGCGTGCTTGTTCTTCGACTGGTCGCAGCATCCGACATGGCCGCAGGTGCGGCACAGGCGAAGATGTACCCAGGTGTCGCCCATCCTGAGGCATTCCTCGCAGCCCTTGGTCTTTGGCGTCGAGGTCAGGACGGAATCGAGATGCGTGCAGGAAGCGGGCATCGGGGAACTCCCGGGAAATAAATCTATTCGGCGGCCTGCGGCGCGGGTTGCAGCGTCGCGAGGTACTGATGAATCTGCGCAACCGCCGCTGCGCCCTCGCCGATCGCGCCGCCCACACGCTTGACCGAGCCCGAGCGCACGTCGCCAACCGCGAACACGCCGGGAACCGTCGATTCGAGCGGCGCACGCGTTCTCCCCGATTCGCGCGCTCCGCCCGCATCGCCGGTCAGCACGAAGCCGTGCTCGTCGACTCCGACGCCGCAGCCTTCGAGCCAGCGCGTTTCCGGGTCTGCGCCGATGAACAGGAAGACATGGCGTATCGGTCGCCGCTCCTCGGCGCCGGTCTTTCGATTGCGCCACGAAACGTGCGCGAGTCCCGCCTGCGGATCGCCGTGGAGCGCCGTCAGCTCGGTGTCCGGGCGCAATTCGATGTTGGATGTGGCGCCGATGCGATCGATCAGGTAGCGCGACATGGTGGCGGCAAGGCTGGGACCGCGGATCAGCATATGCACCTTGACCGCATGCTGCGCGAGGAAGACGGCGCCCTGGCCCGCGGAGTTGCCCCCGCCGACGAGGACGATTTCCTCGCCACCGCACATTTTTGCCTCCAGCGCCGACGCCCAGTACGAGACTCCGCGGCCTTCGAAATCGACGATGCCGGGGACATCGGGCCGGCGATAGCGCGCGCCGCTGGCGATGACGACCGTGCGCGCACGCAGCCGACGGTCGTCCGAGAGCCGCACCGCCATTTCCGCGCCGTCCGTCGCGCATTCGAGCGCTGCCGCCTGCGCCGGAATCAGGATTTCGGCGCCGAACTTCTGCGCCTGGACGAATGCGCGTCCGGCCAGCGCCTGGCCCGAGATTCCGGTCGGAAAGCCGAGGTAGTTCTCGATGCGCGCGCTGGCGCCGGCCTGGCCGCCGAACGCTCGGCAATCCAGCACGACGACGCCAAGGCCCTCCGAGGCCGCATACACCGCGGTGGCGAGGCCTGCCGGGCCGGCGCCGACCACGGCGACGTCGAACAGCCCGTGGTGCTCGCCGGTATCGGACATCCCGAGGCGGCGGCCGAGCGCGACCTCCGTCGGGTTGAGCAGGACCGTGCTGTCCGGGCAGACGACGAGCACGTCGTCGGCGCCGGCACCGTACTGCTCGAGCAGCGCGGCCGTGTCTCCTTCCTCGGCGGGATCGACGACATGGTGAGGTTGACCGTTGCGCCGCAGGAAATTCTGCAGGCCGAGAAATCGCGCGGAATCGGTCCTTCCGATCAGCGTTGGCCCGACCACGCCAGCTTCGATGAGCTTCACGCGGCGGAGGATCAGCGCGCGAACGATGCGCTCGCCCAGGTCCGCTTCCGCGATGATCAGCGCGCGCAACTGCGCCGGCGGCACGAGGATCGCTTCGACATCGTTGTCGGCGTAGCCGTCCACCAGCGCCGGGCGGCCCGACAGCTGTCCGACCTCGGCAAGGAAATGCCCCGGTCCCTGGCGCACGATCGGGACCACGTGACCCAGCGCATCGCGCTGACTGATCGTCACTTCACCTTGCAGGATCACGAACATCCCCGGACCTGTCTCGCCCGCGGCGAACAGCCGCGCGCCGCCGGGGTAGCGCCGCCGCGTTCCGAATCGCTCGATCCGCGCCATATCGGATTTCGTCAACGCCGGAAACATCTGATCGAACCGGCTCGTGCGGATGTCCGCCGGAGTGACGTTGGGAAGCAGTATTTCCATTTCCATCACGAATGTCTCGGTCCGATGATCTGCCGCGCAGGCAACGGATACAGGGTCTGACAATTCCGATCGCGGCCGCGTTCCAGCCGCGCGGCGCGATGGCCCGGCCCGATGTCGTTCCGTGTCGGCGACCGGCCGCCCGCTAGCCGGGCGCAGGCGTCGCGCGCAGGGCGCGGACCTGCAAGACCGCGACGATCAGGAACAGGACGAACAGCACGCCCGTCGCCACTTGCAGCGCCGGCGCGTCGGCGTTGGGGAGCAACGGTGCGCCGGGCGGCAGGCGCGTCGAAGTCTCCGTGATTCCGGGAATGAGGTTGAACAGAAACGTCGCCGAATAGCTGACCGTCTCGACGTAGCGCGAAGCGCGCCCGAAGAGCGTCGAATGTCCCGCGATCCATGCGATGCCCAGCACGACCAGCGTGATGATGCCGAGCGCGTGCGCCTTGTTGAAGCCGCCGTGCTGGAAGATGCCGAATGCCGTAAGGCACGTGATGACCGTCGAGATGATGTAGACCCTGCCGACGGGATTCGCCGGCGAGATTCGCCCATCGCGCAGCAGCGCGATCAGACCTGCCACGACGGCAACCACGCTCAACGCCGTATGGAAGATGCCAAGGGGAGTCAGCCCGAACATCTTGATCTCCTCGGGACAATGGTTGATGCGCGGAAAGGGTTTCCGATGCGCGCGCGAATTCGCATTCAACACGCTTTTTCGGCAGTTGGCATCCCCGCGCTCGAGTCGCTCGACGATCCGGATGCGGGTCGGGAAAGCGCGGCGGTCAATCGCTGCCGGCCGTCCGATCCGCGGCGACGAGGCGTTCGGGACGCTCGTACCAGTCCTTGCTGGCGCCGACGACGGCGACGACGGACAGCATGACGGGCACTTCGATCAGCACGCCGACGACCGTCGCGAGCGCCGCGCCGGACTGCAGACCGAAAAGGCTGACCGCCGTCGCGACGGCGAGCTCGAAGAAATTGCTGGCGCCGATCAGCGCCGATGGGCCGGCGACGCAATGCGCGACACCGAGCTTGCGGTTGAGCCAGTAGGCGATGCCGGCATTGAAATACACCTGGATCAGGATGGGCACCGCCAGCATCGCGATGACGAGCGGCTGCGCGAGGATCTGCCGGCCCTGGAAGCTGAACAGCAGCACGAGCGTCAGGAGGAGCGCGCCGAGCGAAATCGGATGCAGGCGGGCGAGGGTGGCCTGAAGGCGCGCCGGACCCCCGTCGGCCAGCAGTCGCCGGCGAAGGATCTGGCTGAGGATGATCGGCACGACGATGTAGAGCAGCACGGAGAGTGCAAGGGTCTCCCATGGCACCGTGATGCTGGACAGCCCGAGCAGCAGCGCGACGATCGGCGCGAAGGCGAACAGCATGATCGTGTCGTTCAGCGCCACCTGCGACAGCGTGAAGCTGGGCTCGCCGTCGACCAGGTTGCTCCAGACGAACACCATCGCCGTGCAGGGCGCGGCGGCCAGCAAGATCAGGCCTGCGATGTACGAGTCGATCTCCGCAGGCGGCAGCCAGGGGACGAACGCGTGGCGCAGGAAAATCCACGCGAGCAGCGCCATCGAAAACGGCTTCACCGCCCAGTTGACGAACAGCGTCACGCCGATCCCGCGGGCATGCTGCGTGACCTTCCGCAATTGTGCGAAGTCGATCTTCAGCAGCATCGGGATGATCATCAGCCAGACCAGCACTGCCACCGGAACGTTGACCTCGGCGACCTTCAGTCCGCCGACCGATTCGGAAATTCCCGGCAGCACCTGCCCGAGCGCGATGCCGGCGACGATGCACCCGAACACCCACCAGGTGAGGTTGCGCTCGAACGCTCCAATGGGCTTGGCCGTGCGGTGGGCCATGATCACGCCACTGCGTCGTCCTGCGCCCGCGTCGTGCCGATCTCGGAGAGCCTTCTCGCGAGGCTGAGACGATCGAGCTTGGCGAGAGGCAGGCTGACGAACAGGCGGATGCGATTGAGCAGGAGGTGGCCGGTGTCCGAAAACGCGTCGCGTATCTCGGCCGCGCTGCCTTCGACCGCGGCGGGGTCGGGAACACCCCAATGCGCCGTCATCGGCTGGCCGGGCCACACCGGACAAACTTCACCTGCGGCGTTGTCGCAGACGGTGAACACGAAATCGAGCGGCGCCGCGCCGGCTGCGCGAATTCGTCCCAGCTCTTGCTCCGCAGGCCTTCGGTCGGCATCCGGTTCGCCCGCAGAAATTCAAGCGCGAACGGGTTGACCCTGCCGGTGGGATGCGAGCCCGCGCTGTGCGCGACGAATCGTCCCGCACCGACTTGCCTGAGGATCGATTCGGCGATGACGCTGCGCGCCGAGTTGCCGGTGCATAGAAACAGGACGTTCAGCGGGTGGTTTTCGGTGGTCATGGTGTGAGCGGGCAGTTCAGTCGAAGCGCTCGGTTCGCCACGTCGAGAATCGGTGTTCCGGACGGGTCCGATGACGGCAGTCCGAGCGAAATCGCATCATGCCGTTCTTCGGCGTCTGGGTGGCGCGCCCGTCACCTTGGCAATCGGTCGCGTTTTCGGCACGCAACGGGGATCGCAGACGGCACTCGCCCGGCAGCAATTGTCGGTGAGATAGCCGACGACGCCATTCATCGCATCGAGATCGGCGCGGTACCACACGAAGCGACCGTCCGGGCGCGCGACAATGAGGCCCGCCCGGGTCAGTTCCTTGAGGTGAAACGACAGCGACGCAGGCGCGATGTCCAGCTGTTCGGCGATCTGTCCCGCGGGCAATCCTTCCGGCGCGTGGCGCACCAGCAACCGATACGCCGCAAGCCGCGTTTCCTGCGAGAGCGCCGCCAGGGCCGTCAATACGTTTGATGTTTCCATAATTGTGCAATTATACGAATGTTAGCGGCGCTGTCAATGCGGCGAGGCTTCCGACTTCCCCACGGACTCAATGCGCGCTACGTCGCGAAGGCGTCACCGGACTGGCGGCATAATGCGGTCTTTCAACCGCAGCGGGAGCACCAAAATGATCGGGTACGTGACGCTGGGAACCAACGACTTGCCGCGCGCCGCGGCATTCTACGACGCGCTCCTGGGCGAGATCGGCGCCAAGCGCCTCTTTGATTCCGAGCGCGGAATTGGCTGGGGCGTAGCGATGGACAAGCCGAGCCTCGCCGTCATGAAACCGTTCGACGGCAAGCCGGCGACGGTGGGCAACGGCGTCATGGCGGCGATCGTCGTCGATTCGCGCGAGAAGGTCGAGCGCGTGCACGGGAAGGCGCTTGCGCTCGGCGCCAAGGACGAAGGCGCGGTGGGACCGCGCGGCGACGGCTTCTACTGCGGCTACTTCCGCGACCTCGACGGCAACAAGCTCAACGTCTTCTTCATGGGCTAGACGATCTAGGCGCCGGCGTTACCGCTGTTCCACCGGGACGGCGCCGGCGCTGCAGCAGGACGACCGCG
Source organism: uncultured beta proteobacterium (assembly GCA_963741355.1). Taxonomy (GTDB): domain Bacteria; phylum Pseudomonadota; class Gammaproteobacteria; order Burkholderiales; family Casimicrobiaceae; genus CAIWHR01. The sequence goes on along the minus strand of CAVUIG010000029.1, from coordinate 44,226 downwards.
CCGAGCACGGCGAGCGCCGGCAGGAACATCCATTCCTTCGCCGGCCGCTTCGCCTCGGTCTCGATGCCGGTGACCGTGAAGCCCTGCTCGAAGCCGGCGCGGTCGGCCGCACTGTGCAGCCCGACCGCGGCGATCTGCGGACCCGCGGGAAGCGCCATCGTCGTCAGGCCGGACTTGCTGAGCCGTTGCGCCGCCGTGCCTTCGCTTCCCACCGGCAGGAGGACGGTCTTCTTCACTTCCTTGCCCTCGACGGTCGTCCCCTCGATGCGAACGCGGACGCCGGTGTTCGGCGGCGCCGATCCGACGAATTCCATGAACGTCTGAGCGGGCGCGACATCGTATTTCGGGTAGACGAAATCCATCCAGAAGTCCGGACGCAGCAGCGTGAACGTCACGAGCAGCATCGCCACCGATTCGTACCAGCGGCTCCGGGTGACGAACCAGCCCTGCGTCGCCGCGGCGAACACCAGCATCGCCGCGACGGCCGCGCAGATGACCAGCACGAGGTGAGCGAACGAATTGACGCCGATCAGCAGCAGCTCGGCATTGAAGATGAACATGAACGGCAGGATGCCGGTGCGGATGCTGTACCAGAACGCGGTGAATCCGGTCTTGAGGTAGTCGCCGCGCGAAATGGCGGACGCTGCGAACGCCGCGAGGCCGACGGGAGGGGTCACGTCGGCCATGAGGCCGAAGTAGAAGACGAACATGTGCACGGCGACCAGCGGAACGACCAGCCCGCTCTGGGCGCCGAGCTCGACGACCACCGGCGCCATCAGCGTCGACACGACGATGTAGCTCGCCGTGGTCGGCATGCCCATGCCGAGGATCAGGCAGATCACGGCGACGAGGCAGAGCATCAGGATGATGTTGCCCGCCGAGACCGCCTCGACGAGGTCGGTCATCACGAGCCCGAACCCGGTGATGGAGACCGTGCCGACGACGATGCCCGCCGCCGCCGTCGCGATCGCGATGCCGATCATGTTGCGCGCGCCGGTGCCGAGCCCGTCGACGAGATCGCTCCAGCCCGCGCGGGCGCGCGCGAGCGAAGCGGCCTCGCCGCGGAACATCGCGATCAGCGGCTTTTGCGTCAGCAGGATCACGATGAGCAGCGTCGTTGCGTAGAACGCGGACAACCCGGGCGAAAGATGCTCGATCATCAGCACCCAGATGAGCAGCACGACCGGCAGCAGGAAATGCAGGCCGGAGAGAACGGTCTCCTTCAGCGCCGGCAGCTCGATCACGGCGGCGTTGGGATCGTCGATGACGAGGTCGGGCTCCGCGGCGACGATGCGCAGCAGCGCGAGATAGGTGATCGCGATCAGCACCAGCACGATCCAGAGCGCCGCCTGGGGAAAGAGATCCTTGAGCCAGCCCAGGCTGTAGTAGAGGACGTTCGAGAAGATCACGAGCCCCGCCAGCGTCATCACGATTCCGGCGAGGCGGCCGAGCGCCGAGGTTCCGGCGCGCGGCGGCAGTCCCTTGATGCCGGCCTTCACCGCTTCGAGGTGAACGATGTAGAAGAGCGCGATGTAGGAAATGGCGGCGGGCAGCGCCGCGTTCTTGCAGATCTCCGCGTACGACACGCCGACGTATTCGGCCATGAGGAACGCCGCCGCGCCCATCACGGGCGGCATGATCTGGCCGTCCACTCCGGCGGCCGTCTCGATCGCGCCGGCCTTTTCCGCCGTGTACCCGACGCGCTTCATCAGCGGAATCGTGAAGGTGCCGCAGGTGACGACGTTGGCGACCGACGAGCCCGAGATCATCCCCATCATTCCGGACGACACGACGGCCGCCTTGGCGGGCCCGCCGCGCATGTGGCCCGAGGAAGGCGAACGCGACCTTGATGAAATAATTGCCGGCGCCCGCCTTCTCGAGCAGCGAGCCGAACAGCACGAACAGGAAGATGTAGCTCGCCGACACGCCCACCGCGACGCCGAAGACGCCTTCGGTCGACAGCCAGTAATGCGAGACGGCCTTGGAGAGCGAAATGCCCTTGTGCTGGATGACGTCGGGCATCCACGGACCCGCGAACGCGTAGACCAGCATCAGCGCCGCGATGATGGCGAGCGGCGGGCCGACGACCCGGCGGGTGGCCTCCAGCAGCAGCAGCATCCCGGCGATGGCCGTGAAGAAGTCGATCGACGTCGGCTGACCCGGCCGGGTCGACAGATCGCGATAGAACAGGAACAGGTACGCGCCGCAGAACGCGGCGGCGACCGCGAGGATCCAGTCCTGTGCCGGCACGCGGTCGCGCGGCGAGGACTTGCGGAACGGGTAGGCGAGAAACGCGAGGAAGAGCCCGATGCCGAGATGCAGCGAGCGCATCTCGGTATCGTTGAGGATGAAGACGTTGAACGTGAACGGCAGCGGCGACGCGTACCAGAGCTGCAGCAGCGACCAGCCGATGCAGGTCGCCGCCAGGATCCTGGCGGGAATCCCGACCGGCTTGCGCCGGCCGAGATCGGCTTCGAGGACCAGCTCCCGGACGTCGACGCCCGGCTCGGTCACTTGGGCCCCCACACCCCCCGAGGGGGCGCTGTTCGCGCGGCCTCCGCGCGGTTGCTGGTTCATCGTCGCACCTCAGGGTCGCCGCCCACCCGCGCTCGCAGACGCGCCCTGCGGGCCTTGGCTTCGCCCTGCTCGCGCGGGCGTCCGTGGGGCGGCCCTGCGGCGCTCACTTCAGCCAGCCCTTTTCCTTGTAGTAACGCGCCGCGCCTTCATGCAGGGGCGCCGAGAGGCCGTCCTTGATCATGTTCTTGGGATCGAGGTTCGCGAATGCCGGATGGAGCTTCTTGAACTCGTCGATGTTCTCGAACACCGCCTTGACGATGATGTAGACGGTATCGGCCGGAACCTTCGACGAGCTCACGAGCGTCGCCAGCACGCCGTAGGTCTTGGTCGGATCCGGATTGTTCGCGTACATGCCGCCGGGAATCGTCGCGTAGGCGTAGTACGGATACTTCTTCACCAGACCGTCGATCGCGGGACCGGTCAGCGACACGAGCTTGGCGCCGCAGGCGGTGGTCGGATCCTGGATGTTGGCCGACGGATGGCCCACGCCGTAGAAGAATCCGTCGATCTTGTTGTCGCACAACGCGGAGCCATGTTCATCCGCCTTGAGCTCGGAGGCGAGCGCGAAATCCGAGAGCTTCATGTTCTCGGCCACGAGCAGCTCGTCCATCGCCGAGCGCGTGCCCGACCCGGGATTGCCGACGTTGAAGCGCTTGCCCTTGAAGTCGCTGAACTGCTTGATGTTGGCTTCCTTGCGCGCGGCGACGGTGAAAGGCTCGGGATGCACCGAGAACACGGCGCGCAGATCCTTGTCCGCTTCCTTGAACGGGCCGGTGCCGTTGTAGTCCTGGTACTGGACGTCCGACTGCGCCATGCCGAAATCGAGCTCGCCCGCCTTGATCGTGTTGACGTTGTAGACGGAGCCTCCGGTCGATTCCACCGAGCAGCGAAGGCCGTGCTTGGCGCGGTCCTTGTTGACGAGGCGGCAGATCGCGCCGCCCACCGCGTAATAGACGCCGGTGACGCCGCCGGTCCCGATCGTGACGAACTTCTGCTGCGCACTGGCCGGCAACGGCGTGGCGAGCGCGCAGGCGAGCGCTATTCCCGCCGCGGTGGCGACGGTGGTGCGGAACGCGCGGGATTGCGTTGTGGTTCCATGCATGGTGATCCTCCTCCTCAAGTGAAGCGATGGTGCCGCGTCAAGCGCGCGGTTCGCGAACAAGGTGGCGCGTTTTGGAACAGGCGGCGATTCGCACGTTCCTCACGCGCGCCGCTCCGCATCATACGTCAGCCGTTGGTGTGGCAAATGGTCGAATCAAACGAGCGCTCGCTCACGCGTGCGCCGCCTGCGGCGCGATGGCCGCCACCGCGGCGTCGACCGCGGCGCCCAGCCGATGCACGATTTCGTCGATCTCGGCAGGGGTCGTGATGAACGGCGGCGCGATGAGCACATGGTCTCCGGCCTGCCCGTCGATCGTGCCGCCCATCGGGTAGACCATCAGGCCGCGCGCCATGGCTTCGGCCTTGATGCGGGCATGGAGGCGCAGCGCCGGGTCGAAGGGCTGCTTCGACGCGCGGTCCTCGACCAGCTCGATCGCCATGAACAGGCCGCGGCCGCGGATGTCGCCGACGTGCGGATGATGGTCGAAGGTGGCATGGAGTTGCGCGGAGAGCCGTCCACCCAGTGCTTTTACGTTGTCGAGCAGGTGATCGCGCTGGATCACTCGCTGGACGGCAAGCGCCGCCGCGCATGCGACGGGATGACCGATGTAGGTATGGCCATGCTGGAAGAAGCCGCTGCCGCGCTCGATCGCCTCGATGATTCGCCGCTGGACCAGCACGGCGCCGATCGGCTGGTAGCCGCCGCCCAGTCCCTTGGCGATGGTGATCAGGTCCGGCACGATGCCTTCCTGCTCGACGGCGTAGAGCGAGCCGGTGCGCCCCATTCCGCACATCACTTCGTCGGCAATCAGCAGGATCCCGTGGCGATCGCAGATCTCGCGGATGCGGCGGAAGTAGCCGGGCACCGCGGTCGCCGCGCCCAGCGTCGCGCCCACGACGGGCTCGGCGACGAAGCCGATGACGTTGCGCGGCCCGAGCTTTTCGATCGCGGCCTCGAGCTCGCGCGCGAGCCGCTCGCCGTACGCTTCGGGCGATTCGTCGGGGCCGCGGTCGCGGTATTCGTAGCACGGCGAGACGTGCGTCACGTCGATCAGCAGCGGCGCGAACTGGCGCCGCCGCCACGCGTTGCCGCCGACCGCGAGCGCGCCCAGCGTGTTGCCGTGGTAGCTCTGTCGGCGGGCGATGAAATGCTGCCGCTGCGGCTCGCCGATCTCGACGAAATACTGCCGGGCCATCTTGAGCGCCGCCTCGATGGCCTCCGAGCCGCCGGACACGAGATAGACGTGCGACGTGCCCTCGGGTGCATGCGCGATCAGGTGATCGGCCAGCGACTCGGCGACTTCGGTGGTGAAAAAGCTCGTGTGGGCATACGCGAGGCGATCGATCTGCGCATGCATCGCCGCCAGGACGTCGGAATGTCCGTGGCCAAGGCACGACACGGCGGCACCGCCGGACGCGTCGAGATATTCCTTGCCGTCGGCGTCGACGATGACGATGCCGCGGCCACCGACGGCCCTCGGCAGCCTGGTGCGCAGATGACGATGCAGGATGTGGGTCATGGGTGTGGCCTTTCGCCCCGCGCGTTACGGTTCCGTTCGAAATCTTACAGCGGTTTTGGTGGCTTACCGTACGGTATCGCACGTTGCGGTGGGGCGATCCCGGGGCGAAACGGATACCCGTTCGAATTGTCGTGCAGGTCGCGACGCGGGCTGCGAGGTCGTGCGTCCCGGCGATCGCATATCCTTACATATTAATTTACAAAAACTACGAGATAATACTTACGGACGATCACGTACGAAACGCTGCCCTTCGAAACGATTCGCAACCAGGCTCGTGCCACGTGTCGTCACTTGGTGAATACGGATGCTCCCGATCGGGGCTAAAGTCGCCTTCAAATCCGCGGCGATCCCTCGATCGAATTCACGTACGCACTCGATCACCTCATGGGGAAATCGACGATGTCCGGATTCCCGGTTTCGGACATGAAGCTTCTGAATGCGCCTTCGAAGACATTCGCCAGTTCCTGCTGTGCCGGATGGACTTCGACGCCCTGGAGCAGGCCCAGCGCCCGCGCGAGCCCGATCAGGTAGGGCTCGTCGAAGACCCACTTGTCGTCGAGTATCGCTGTCCACGGCTTGACCACGGGAACGCCCAGCCGGCTCTGGATGTCGAGCCGCAGCGCCTTCATGTGGCAGCCCCTCTCAATATTCTCGCAATACCAATTCCCTAATACTACAGAAAACATATACAGACCCACGTCTCACACTAACACCATAGAGAAAACCGCGTCTCATCCACCGAAATACCCTGCGATACCCCGTGCACAATTGCTCCTTTCCGAGACGCTCCGAAACTGCAAACTCTCGTAGCTTCACGCATCATACACCGCCACTAACGCTACTATTACGCGTACCCACCACACTATTCAGCACTAGCTTTGCACGTCCGCGCACAAATGAAAACCCCCGCCACGCGGGCGGTGTCGTGCGGCAGCGTCGTGATTCAGTTCAGCTTGCGACGGCGCGAGAAACCCAGACCCGGCAAGACCGATGCCGCAGCAGCGCGAGCGTAGCGGGTTCGGGGCAACAGTACTCTTTTGAAGGGACGACAACCGGACAGCCCACCCTCCATCGCCGGGATCTCCGGCGTCTTCGCCGCCACTGCTCGACTGTGCAAACCATGTTCCTCCATCGGCAGCCAGTTCGAATTGTTCCCCGCTCAAGGCCGACTAGATAGAGCTCCCCTGCAACCGCCGCTACCGGCCAAAGGGCCACCGGCAACAACGAACAGGTCCGGTGCGCCGACAAAGAATGCAAGATTGCTGGATAAGTAACGCAGTGACAGCAGGTCCCCACTGACAAGCAAGTCACCAAAAACGTATGAATCTGACAGCGTTAGCTCCGCCTTGCGCCCGGCCAGTGCAGCCAAGCGAACACTTTCCGTAGAAATCTAGAATCTGCTCCGGCATGCGCGGTAGGCGCAGACAACGTCAAGACGGCCAGCAATGCCAGGATGTACCTTCGCATCGGATTCTCCTTTGCCAAGTGACAATCCGGTTAACGTTTGCGGCGCAGAACCCAAGCCCAGCCAAGCCCACCCACTGCTGCGGATTAGTTCACTTGCGACGGCGCGAGAGACCAAGACAGGTGAATCCGAGGCCTAGTAGCCCCGACAGGATCAGCGCCAGGCTCGAAGGTTCAGGCACCCGAGTGAATGTCGATGCCCCACCCACCAACAAATAGCCTTCTGCATAAGCTCACCCAGGCCGTCTGGCCCCGGTCGAATTGCTTCCCCAAGCCATCGCCACCCATCCGGTCCTACGCTAAACAGGCCCACATCGAAATTCACAAACATTCGAGCCGGGACCACCTGACGGCGGCAGGTTTCCATAAGCGGTGTTGCCAGAGATAAACCGCCACTGAAAATAACTGTCCGCGAACAATACGCTGTCGTACCAATCCATCTCTAACTCCAACCGGCCAATTTCGGCCGAAGAAGGGGCCGCCGTCGTAACCATCGGACATATCGAATGACGGCGTGAAGCCTGTCGCCGCATGGCAAATACAGGGGGGGCCAAAGGTCGGGGCGGCTAGGAATGCCGCGATATAAACGCTGCGTGCAGGTCCCCTCCCACGTGTATGTTACATAGGCCTTCGCCGTGTAACATAGGTCAACGCAAGCGCGGCAGTCACCACTCTCAGTATCAACATTGCCCCCTCCCGCTGCGACGATGAACGCTAGTCACCCAGCGAGGCCAACTCCTAGCAGCGCGAGCGTGGCGCGTTCAGGTGCAGTCGACTCGGACGTACACAGTCACCACGCCTATCGTCGCACAGCTACCGCTCTTAACGCTGACTCCCACGCGTGCAATCATCTCCTCGTCTTATGCGCCGCTCCTAGAATGTCGACTATACCCACATCCATGCCTTCAATCACACGTCTGTCCGTAATCTTCACCAAAGCACAGTCGATTCCGTCGTAATAATCATCGCAAGCTCTACTTATACATCTCCCACGAAATCGGCGGTAATATCTCAGATTCCGGACACCGGGAACCGTGCAGATCCGCGGTACATCGACAACAATTTGCCGATCTTGCCGTACCACAGGTGCGCTATTGCCGACAACTACGTGCAGTATGTTTCCGCGATGCATCGTCGATACCTATCTGCAGCCATCATTACCAATGTCGTTAACTCTTAGACGCCGCGCCAACTGGTCTCCCCCTAAGGCATCAAGACCGGCCGTTCAATCCCTTGCCGCATACAACTTGATACGTCCTACTGTCATCCCAAGCACGCCCAGCCCAGTGATCGTATAGCGCAATATCGTAGTAGCCTTCGACGATACTCCTCGTAGATATTTGAACATCACCGGCGTCCTGCAGACGTCGTAACCGAAGAGCCTTGACCCGGCGCGTGCTCCGCGTTTACGGCGACGCTAAATAAAGCCAGCAGAACCGTGTCCCATCGCAGTCGTGCTCTCAAGAACTTCGCTTGTCCATTTGATACCCCCTCTCGCGTTGCGCGCTTGATTTCAGGTTGGTCTGCGTTGCCGCGAAGCCAGCTCGACTCTAGGAGCACAACTGAACAAAGCTTGTACGCCCGACGTTCGGTGCGTCTTTGCCTTTGGTCAAACTTTCGGTAGATGACGCGCCAAGTGTAAGAATGCTCTGACACCGCCCCCAAAAGAAGCCCCTATTTCCCACCGCAGTAGCGGGAAGCCGCGCGTGTTCTGCGCGGGCGGCGCAATCTATGCAATGCAGTGGATCGGGCGGTCTTTGCACGGCGATGGCAACGTAACAAGATGCATCACCGTCCCTTGCTACGGTTCAGACATCGGCGTAACATGACTTCGTCGGCGGAGCCGCCGACCATCCAAATCGGGCTGAGCAGCGACTCCGTTGCCTTTTCGGCAGGGAGGAATCATGAACCGCGGCTACGCTTGTCTCGTACGGCTTGTTCTCGTCGCACTTCTGGTGTCTGTGCACTCGCTCGCCGCGGCGAGCACCATGTATTGGCAATTCACGATGTTTCTGCCAGGTGATACGGTTGCTGTTAGCGATCTCAATGACCTCGGGGCGATCCTTTTTACCGGGTTCGGCGACCGGTTTCCGGGCGGCGGTTCGGCGATAGGCCACCCTCCGGACTACGCCCTACGAGTTCTTCCAGGGCTACGGGATTTTCCCTCCGCTGTTCAACCCGTCTGAGGCTGGCGTGCATGTTACCGACATCAACGATGCCGGCGACGCCTACGGTACAGCCATCCGACCGGACGGAGTGAGAGTACCCACGATCTGGATTGGTGGAGTGCCCTTCGATCTCACTGACCCGGCCAATGCCGGGCTGCACTTCAATTACGATCCCGGTCCAAAATTCATAACCGACTTTGATTTGTGGTCGTTGCCGGTCGTCGGGACTGCCGTTCACGCAGAACCCGGACATCCAGTCGTGTCGAACTTTGCGTACACCAATACCCGTAACGACTACGTCTTCCACTATCACCGCTCCGTTTGGTGGTCGTGATTTCTACGGCCTTTTGACAGCCGTGGTGCCGGAGCCCGGCACGCTTGTCCTCGTTCTAGCGGCCATAGTCGCTGCGTCGTTGGTTGCGCGAGGTCGGGTGCATTAGTTCACCCAAGCGGGCCGCAGCAGACTATTTGATCGTGAGCGCCACGACCCTTTCGCGTCGTGGCGCGTGCTGCACAGCACTTCATCGAGGTCCAGCCGTTGGCAACCCCTAGCCAAAAGGGGTTCCGGCCGGTTGGTTGTGACGGGTAGTGCGAGGGTTACTGGAGGCGGGGGTCGGAATCGAACCGGCGTAGACGGCTTTGCAGTTTGCGGCTGCTACCGCAGTCCGTCGTACTCCGTCGAGTGACACCGCAATGATACGTTGCGACCGATTACGACGCAAATCGGCCTGTTTTGGCCCTCATGTGTGAATACAGTGTGAACGCCGAGTTGACCGTCCCGAGTAGTCCGCGAACGGCGCTGTGAATATGTGAACGCCGGTTCGCAGGCGCATTACGGAATCGAACCGGCGTGAGCCCTATTGACGTTACGATTGCGACATTGAAAGCGTCGACGAAACAAAAAATCAAGCAACCGTTACGAGCCACCCAAACTGCCTAGTCCTGCGACGCTACGTCACGTAGTGCCAGTAAAACAGCGACATACCCCAGCAACCCCAATCCGAGTATCACAAGTGAAAGTGCGACCAGTTCCGAAACAGAAACGATTTAAACTACCTAAAAAAAATCGATACCTTGATCGAGATTAGTGATTAATGTGAGTTGTAGCGCGAACGTTTGTCCGATATCGATAAAACGCGATCGATAAACGTTCCGCTACAAACAACAGTGTGTAGCAAATCCTCACCGTTTCAAATTACCAGCGCATACAAAGTTAAAAAGTGCGAAAACAGCGATCCTGTTCCAATAAAACCGTAACCGAAAAATCCGTTTACAAGAAAAAAACGCTACCATCGTTACTTGTAATACACATCGTCAAATTCCCACATATCCGTTATAATCAACTCAACAACGCTAAACAAAACAAAGTTTACGATAACGTCCACCCATGTGTAACCAACTAAAAGCAATACCAAACTGTCTTACACTATAAACTCGTTAGTTACAAACCCTCTATAAATCAAACCTTCTCCGAGATTGTCCCCAAGACCAAGAGTCGTATCTAGTCCCGCGCTAATTCGAGGCGAATCAGCCTGTGCTCCCAGAAATATTACCTCCTCACTCAAATCTCTACAACAGAGCTGTCTCTCTCTCTCCACATTTACCAATTTATATACTACAACCTTCTCTACTCATACTACTACAGCTACTGCTACAACCTCAATCTCAAATGAGATGAACCTAATACACCTCTCTGACTTTACCTTGTTTTCATTGCTAACCTCTCACTTATCTTCTTACATCTTCAAACCTTCTAGTATCTCCATGTCACCTACCTTTACAAAACACCCGAAAACAGAACCATACTATTCGTGCCCACATAGATCGTACCAACCTTACATACACTTTAGTTTTCAATCATAAGCAGCTCTGAAAACATATTGCTCCTCAACCTCTGTAAGACTAATTGACTTCCCACCTCTCTCTCCTATCTCTCTTTACATATCTCCATCTCACCATCTTTACATATCTAACTCTTACTCTAGCTCCGCTATCTTCACTCCAATCACCTTCTCTAGTCCTCTCACCTCTACCATCTTATCATTCTCTATCTCTAGTTCATCTAGTGCGAGGTCGTGCAATTCTCGCGCGTGCCGGAGCAATTCGGCCAGATCCGGGCCAAATCCCCGCGTGCGGCCATCGCCTGCGCGTGTTCGAAAGCCCTCACCATTGCTCCCTATATTCTATCTAGTTCCTCTTGCTATCATCTTCCATACCCCTATTATCTCTCCTACTTTGCTCTGCGCGATGTCGCAAATGAAAAACCCGCCACGCAGGCGGGGTCGTCGCGTGCGACAAGTGTCGCGATCAGTTCTACTTCCGATGGCGCGAAGAGGCGATGGCGGCGAGCCCAAGACCCAGCAACGCCAGCGTCCCGGGCTCGGGTATGAAAGTGCCACCGCCTATCACGCCCCGAATGATCATGTCGCCGTCAGTCCCCGGCTTGTGATGTCGAGCGTCGATCAGGTCGCCGCTCCGGTCGATAGCCGGACACCCATCGAAGTCAGCCCATCGACGGTACTCCGGCTATTCGAGGTCACGAACGTCGCTGTCTGGCTGCCATCCCCGGTGACGGAGACATCGACAGGCCAGACCCTCCCCGTCCGTTCTGATCTCCGAAGAAGTCGTACATGATGCAGCTGCACCCGCGTCCCAGTCGGCGAACTGCATCACGATCGTCAGGGAAACGCGCCCGCCGTGATACCGAAAGTAATAGGTGACCAGTAGGTCGTCCGCAGAGGACGTTCCGATTGGGACCTGGTCGGCAACGGCTGGCGGCGCACGATCGTGGCAAGGGCAAGACCGATCGAGCAGAGCATCGAGCGAGTATGATCTTCATAGCTACCCCCGAGCGAATCATCACCAGCCGTTCGGTCACTGTATGACCCTGCTCCAGCTTGCGACTGCGCAAGTCATAGTGAAGAAGCTCCACCAGCTAAGACAGAGTACTCTGATACACGCCTTCGTCAACGAGATCTGTTGCTACCTTATCATTATCATAGTGCTGTGATGCTATTATAAGGTGTAAATCAATAGGTCGTAAAGGGGGCGACCAGCGGAATCCATTGCGATCTCCAACTCGAAGCCGTTGGTTCCAGGCGGCGGGCCAGGTGAAGGATCTACGATCGCCAAGCGGGAACCTGTAATCCCGAAGAGGTACACAAACAGCACTCCGACGGGCGTGTAATTTCTGACCGGCAATAACCAAGTCAAGCGCATCAATCGGCATCGGCACATCGATTGCCACAAGCGGGTCGTATGTCAGCGTCAACCTCCCGCCACGGTATCTTGCGGAGCGCCGGGATCGAATCCCGAAGCGGTGAACGCGATCGTGTGCGCGAATGGCGTAGCACGCGCGAGGTTGGGTGCTATCAACGATAGGCCAGCCAGTAGCAACGCAAGCCACTGCACGACGACGCGGTGATGGGTGATAGCCCCGCTGAGTGACCGCGATAGTTCATGGTTCCTCCGCTCCTAATAGGGCAACGGAGTCACTTAGCGGCCAACATGGACCGTCGGCGGCTCCGCCGACTCGCTAATCTTGCGCCAGTCGTGGTCCACAAACAATGGCCCGACATTCCGACGCACCGATCAGCAGTGCCGCGAAAAATATCCGCCGCTCGGCTGCCTGTTTCCGGCTCGCCGGTGATCGCGAACCTCTGATGCCGCGCCGCTATCACGCTTCGCTCGGCCCGGTAGCTGCGCCTTCGTCCATTTGCCGGTCACCGGATCCCGGAAGCGAAACGGAAACAACATCAGGACGGTGGGCGCGTGCAGCGGACCGGGCATCGATGCGTTCTGCGAGTATTCGTTAGGGGCTGGGTGGTGTCAGATTATCTTACAGTCGGGGCCCCGCGCACCGAAACCTTGACGCGGCGCAAACAAGCCCCCCCTGCTAAGCGTACCGTTTCTTGTCTGGCCGTAGAAAAAAGAGGGGAGCGATGATGAGATCGATGCGCTACGCACTGCTGCTCGCAGTCTCTGTCATTCTTTGTTTCTGCGCCTTCCTCAGCCGACGTGCTTTGGGTGTTTAATGGCGTTTGTAACCACGCCTTATGTTGATGTTCGTTCCCCTTTCATTGTGTCGATCCATTACGATTGCTCGACACTTCCCGATCCTTCGGTCCACGCAGAACTGCTCCTGCCGAGCGATGGACTGACCTACACTCTAAAGTATTCTGATCACGCCGGTGTCCACACAGACTTTGTGTGTGATCTTTTTGGTCCTGTTTGTCATGCTGAGAGTACATCCTATGGCGATGCGTTCTCGTTTGACAGGATTTCGTTGTCGGCAGCGATTGCGATGGGTCACCATCATGCGGCGTCTATCGGCACTCCGGACACGGGTGGTTATAGATTCATTAGCGACGGTCATGTTAGTTTTCGGCCCTGGTATCTCTTGCTGGCCTGCTGCGGCTCTAGATGGTCCAGACCACTCAGTCTGCGGCTGTCGGCATTTGGAGCGTGGCCGAACCATCCGAGCTGGCACTTCTCGCCCTCGGCCTCGCTGGTCTCGGCTTCTCGCGTCGTCGCAAGCGATTAAGCGATTCCGCGCCACATCGGCCCCGCTTCGGCGGGGCTTTTGTTTGTAAATTGCGCCCAGAGGCTAGCCCTAAGAGGGTTCCTGCCGATTGATTTCGGCAGGTAGTGCTAAGGGTTTTGGAGGCGGGGGTCGGAATCGAACCGGCGTAGACGGCTTTGCAGGCCGCTGCATGACCACTCTGCCACCCCGCCGGGCGGCCGCTGCGCGTGACCGCGCAACAGGGCAAACGAAAAGGGAGAGCGCATTTTGCTACTACGGGCTCTCCCTCGAAATACTGGAGCGGGAAAGGAGTCTCGAACTCCCGACCTCAACCTTGGCAAGGTTGCGCTCTACCAACTGAGCTATTCCCGCGCTGGACAGCCTTGAATTATATCGGAAACCACGCTGCTGTCAAAATTCGGCGCGCGGCCTTATGTCTCGCTCACCCCTGCACGGTCGCAATGGCGCCGGCGACGTAATCGACGTTGCGTGAGTTGAGCGCCGCAACGCAGATGCGCCCGGTGTCGATCGCGTAGACGGAGAATTCCTCGCGCAGCCGCAGCACCTGCGCCTTGGTGAGGCCGGAGTACGAGAACATGCCGCGCTGCGCCAGCATGAAGCGGAAATCGCGGCCGGGCAGGCGCTCGTGCAGCGTTTCCACCAGCCGCGCCCGCATCAGCTTGACGCGGTTTCGCATCGTCGCGAGCTCGGCTTCCCACAGCGCGCGAAGCTCCGGCGAGCCCAGCACGGTGGCGACGATCTGCGCGCCGTGGGTCGGCGGTGTCGAATAGGACGCGCGAATGAGGCGCTTGAGCTGCGAGAGCACGCGCGCGGCTTCGTCCTTGTCGGTGCCGACCACGGAGAGCGCGCCGATGCGCTCGCCGTAGAGCGAGAAGTTCTTCGAGTACGAGCTCGCGACGAACAACGGGCCGGGCGTCGCGGCGAACCGGCGCACGACGGTGGCATCGGCGTCGATGCCGTCGCCGAAGCCCTGGTAGGCGATGTCGAGGAAGGGCACGGCGCCGCGCTTGCGCACCGCGTCGGTGATTTCCTCCCATTGCTCGAGGCTCGGGTCAACGCCCGTCGGATTGTGGCAGCACGCGTGCAGCACGACGATCGCGCCGGCGGGAACGTGCAGCAGCGCGGCCAGCATCGCGTGGAAGTCGAGGCCGTGGGTCTCGGCGTCGTAGTACGGGTAGGTATTGACGGTGAACCCGGCGCCTTCGAACAGGGCGCGGTGATTTTCCCAGCTGGGGTCGCTGATCCACACCTGCGCGCCCGGCGCGAAGCGGCGGATGAAGTCGGCGCCGACCTTGAGGCCGCCGGTGCCGCCCAGCGTCTGCACGGTGGCGACCCGGCTCTCGCGTATCACGTCGGCGTCGGCCCCGAAATGCAGCGCGCGTGCTTCGCGGTCGTAGGCGGCGATGCCGTCGATCGGCAGGTATCCGCGCGGCGCGGCGGCGTCGGTCAATTCGCGCTCGGCCCGCTTCACGCATTCGAGCAGCGGCATCTTGCCCGTTTCGTCGCAGTACACGCCGACGCCGAGATTGACCTTGCGCGGATTCGGGTCGGCGTTGAAGGCTTCGGTCACGCCCAGGATGGGATCGCGGGGCGCGAGTTCGACGGTCGCGAGGAGGGCGGGAGCGGCAGGCGCGTTCATCGGTTTTCGCCGGTGAAAGGGACGGAAGAGTGCAATTGTACCGCGACCGGGAGGCGGCGATTTCCCGGGCCTCCGCGTGCCAAGAAATACATGGTCCGCAATCGGTCAGGCCTGGCGCGTGTCCCTCGCCAATTCCACAGCGCGTCCGGGGCCGGATCGGTACGAGCACTGGCGCGTGAACTCCACCGCGCGCTAGAATGTCCGATTGTCCGTTACGTTGCTACGCCGCCGACGCTTGCGGTCTCGGCGCGTCGAAACGCATTTCTTGCTCCCGACCACGATGATCGTCACCTTCCCGAACAGCCCGTACGAACTCTTCAAGCCGTTCGAGCCCGCGGGCGACCAGCCGGAAGCCATCGACAAGCTCGTCGAGGGCCTCGCCGACGGGCTTGCCTACCAGACGCTGCTCGGCGTCACCGGGTCCGGCAAGACGTACACGATGGCCAATGTCATCGCGCGCACCGGCCGGCCGGCGCTCGTGCTGGCGCCGAACAAGACGCTCGCGGCGCAGCTCTACTCCGAATTCCGCGAGTTCTTCCCCCACAACGCGGTCGAATACTTCGTCAGCTACTACGACTACTACCAGCCCGAGGCGTACGTGCCGTCGCGCGACCTCTACATCGAGAAGGACAGCTCGATCAACGAGCACATCGAGCAGATGCGTCTTTCGGCGACCAAGGCGATCCTCGAGCGCCCCGACTGCGTGATCGTCGCGACGGTGTCGGCGATCTACGGCATCGGCGACCCGTCCGAGTACCACAGCATGATCCTGCACGTGAAGGAGGGAGACGCGCTCACCCAGCGCGAGGCCATCAAGCGGCTGACCGAGATGCAGTATTCCCGCAACGAGGCCGATTTCCGGCGCGGCACGTTCCGCGTGCGCGGCGATGTGCTCGACATCTTCCCGGCGGAGCACGCGGAGAACGCCGTGCGCATCTCGCTGTTCGACGACGCGATCGAGTCGCTGCAGCTGTTCGATCCGCTGACCGGCCACATCCGGCAGCGGATCCCGCGCTTCACGGTGTTCCCGTCGAGCCATTACGTCACCGGGCGCCAGAAGGTGCTCGACGCGATCGAGGCGATCAAGGCCGAGCTCGTCACGCAAAAGGACTTCTTCGTCGGGCAGATGAAGCTGATCGAGGCGCAGCGGATCGAGCAGCGGACGCGCTTCGACCTCGAGATGATGACCGAGATCGGCTTCTGCAAGGGCATCGAGAACTACTCCCGGCACCTGTCGGGACGCAACGCCGGCGAGCCGCCGCCGACGCTGATCGACTACCTGCCGTCGAAATCGCTGATGTTCATCGACGAGAGCCACGTGACGATCCCGCAGACGGGCGGCATGTACAAGGGCGACCGCGCGCGCAAGGAGAACCTCGTCAACTACGGCTTCCGCCTGCCGTCGGCGCTCGACAACCGGCCGCTGCGCTTCGACGAGTTCGAGCGGCTGCTGCCGCAGACGATCTTCGTGTCGGCGACGCCGGCCGAGTACGAGCGGACGCATGCGGGCCAGGTGGTCGAGCAGGTCGTGCGGCCGACGGGGCTGGTCGACCCGGTGCTCGACGTGCGGCCGGCGCAGACGCAGGTCGATGACCTGCTGTCCGAGATCTCGCTGCGCGTTGCGAAGAGCGAGCGCGTGCTCGTGACGACGCTCACCAAGCGGATGGCCGAGGACCTGACCGACTACCTCAACGAGCACGGCGTCAAGGTGCGCTACCTGCATTCCGATATCGACACGGTCGAGCGGGTCGAGATCATCCGCGACCTGCGGCTGGGGGAATTCGACGTGCTGGTCGGCATCAACCTGCTGCGCGAGGGGCTCGACATTCCCGAGGTCTCGCTGGTGGCGATCCTGGACGCGGACAAGGAGGGCTTCCTGCGCGCCGAGCGCTCGCTGATCCAGACGATCGGCCGCGCCGCGCGGCACATCAACGGCACGGCGATCCTCTACGCCGACCGGATGACCGATTCGATGCGCGCCGCGATCGCCGAGACCGAGCGCCGGCGCGACAAGCAGATCGCGTGGAACCTCAAGATGGGCATCACGCCGATCGGGCGTGCAGAAGCGCATCAAGGACATGATCGACGGCGTCTACGACGCCGACGAAGGCAAGCGCGAGCTCAAGGCCGCGCAGACGAAGGCGCGCTACGAGACGATGCCCGAGAAGGACCGGGAGAAGGAGCTGAAGCTCCTCGAGAAGCAGATGCAGGACGCCGCGCGCAACCTGGAGTTCGAGAAGGCCGCGCAACTGCGCGACCGGCTGTTCGAGCTCCGCCAGGCGATGTTCGGCGTGGCGCTTCCGGTCGAGACCTGACGCCCGGTTGGAACGCGCGACCCGCGCCGCGACCGATTATTTGCCCGTTGCCTTGCGCTTCGCGACGTCGAGGTCGAGGTACTTCCACGAGAACCCGAACTGCGACGGCCAGTAGCCCTGCACCCAGGGATAGAGCAGCGTGTTGCCGATGCCGAAGGTGTGCAGCATCATCGGCATGTAGGCCTGCGAGATCTCGGACATCTTGCGCGCGAGCGCGACCCGCGCCGGGCCCGCGGGCGTGCGCAGGAACTGCTCGTACGCGGCGTCGTAGTCGGCATTGCGTGAATTGCGAGAAATTGGTGTCGATCGGCGACTTGCCCCACAGGATCTGCAGGATCTGGTAGCCGGACGGCTCGAGCGACGCGGATGCCGAGGTTGAACATCGGCAGCTTGCCGGCGCGGCTCAGGTTGATGAGCTCGGAGAACGTCTGCTGCTCGACCTCCATCCGGATGCCGATGGCATCCATGTTCTTCTTCCACAGCGTGTCGACCTCGCGGTACCACGACCCGGGCAGCGTGCCGCGCACGACGACGAGCGGCTTGCCCTCGGGCGTCTCGCGGTAGCCGTCGCCGTCCCGGTCCTTGAATCCGAACCGGTCGAGCAGCGCGCGCGCCGCCGCAGGGTCGTAGAGGGACTTCGGCGGCAGCGACGGGTCGTGGCCGTCGACGCCCGGCGGCAGCAACTGGTTCGCCGGCGAGCGCCTGCCCGGCGTACAGCACGCTTGATCATCTCGTCGACGTTGTAGCCCATCGCGATGGCGCGGCGCAGCGCGACCTGCGCGTTCGAGTAGCCGCCGACCAGCGGGTCCTTCATGTTGAAATAGGTGAACGTGATCCGCGGCGCGCTGAAGCGGATTCGGCTGATTCCCTTCTTCACGAGGTCGGGCTTGAGCGCGTCACCGGCGAGCACGCGTGGCGATGTCGCTGCCGCCCAGCTCGATGTAGTCGAGGTCGCCCTGCTGGAAGGCGAGCAGGTACGGCCTGCGACTCCTCGATGATGCTGATTTCGATGCGGCCGATCTGCGGCAGACTCTTGCCGCGCATCGACTCGACGAGGGCGCGGTGGCGCGGCTCGGCGCTCTCCGGGAACTTGAGCGCCGCGGTAGAGCGGATTGGCCTCGAGGACGACGCGCGTGGCTCGCTTCCATTCCTTGAGCACGTAGGGTCCGGTGCCGACCGGCTGGCTCTTGATGTCGTCGCCGGCGGCCTCGACCACTTCGCGCGCGACCGCCATCGCGTTGAGCCCCGCGAGCCACTCCTGCAGCGTGTAGTTGGCGCTCGTGAGCCGGATCTGCAGCGTATAGCGATCGAGCGCGCGCAGCCCGCTCGACCGGAGCGTCGTAGTTCGATTTTCGCGCCCGGCTTGCTCGCGGCATCGACGACCGGCCGCATGCCTTCGATGAGATCGGCGATCGCGGGGTCGCCGCCGCGCAGCAGATTCGGGTCGAGCGCGCGCTTGATCGAGTACACGTAGTCCTCGGCGACGAGCCCCCCCCTCCCTCCTCCGTCGACTCGCGCGGCTTGCCCTTGAACGCCGGCGCATCGGCGAAGCGGATGCCGGGCTTGAGCTTGATCGTCCACGTCTTTCCGCCGTCGGTGATCGCAGGCATCGCGGCGGCAGTGCAGGGGATCGCCTTCGCCGGCTCGGTGAGGTAATCGAATTCGTACAGCGCTTCGAAGATCGCCGTGGCGACGCGCGTCGAATAGAGATCCGTGCCCTGTTGCGGATCGAGGCTCGTGATGTCGGGCGAGTAGATGCGCAGGACCTTGCTGGGATCGGCCGCGTGGGCGGTCAACGGGAGCAGTGCTGCGACGAAAAGGAGGAAGGCCGACATTCGGCGAACGATCGAGCGCGGCAGCATATGGGTCCTTGCGAATTGCGGGAATTCGATCCGGCGAGGCGGGGCAGCGTTACAGATTCCCGCGGGATTCGCAACTTAAAGATGGGGGCAACTCCGACGCGACTGATCCTATGCCGCCGGTCTGTCGTGTGTTTGGTCCCGCGGGGTGGTTATTGCAACTTTGGTGCGCAGTTCAATTGACAGCGATGAGCATGCAACTAACGTGACCCTCACATAAATGCGCGATACCCACTGGGATCCGGACGAGGGCGCGCCGCGGAAGTGGATGGGGAGAGTGGGATCGAAACAACGAGGCAATTCGCTCGGGTTTTCGCCTGTTATGGACTGCGCGCCGCGGCAATCGTGCTGTTGCTGCACCCTGCGCTCGCGGCGGCCGATTTCATCGTTCCGGCCAACGCGATCGTCAGCCTCAATGGCGGCACGCTCGACCTCGGCTGCACCGACCTGATCGTTGCCGGAACGCTGCAGCTCGGTAGCGGCCAGGTGCTGAACGCGCGGAACGTCACGGTCCAGCCGGGCGGCGCGCTCGATGGCGGCAGCGGCGCCATCGAGCTCGGCGGCAACTGGTCGAACAACGGCGGATTCCTCGCCGGCACCGGCACGGTCCGTTTCCGTGACTTGTGCGCGATTGCCAGCGCGACGATCTCGGGCAGCTCGTCGTTTGCCAACGCACGGTTCGTTTCGTCGATCGGCAAGAACTACGTGTTCGCCGTCGGCAGCACGCAGACGATCACCGGCGTGCTGGAGATCACCGGCACGGCGCCGCAGCCGATCCAGTTTCGCAGCTCGACCCCGGGCCAGGTTGCCTTCATCAACCTGACCGGCAACCGGCACGCAGCAGATCGTCCACGTCGGCGTCACCGACGTGTGGGCGACGGGCCAATGGCTGGCGCCGGGTCAGCAGAACGAAGGCGGGGGCGGCAACGCGAACCGCTGGTTCGGAACCCTCCCGCCAACCGGCGAGATAACCGGTGCCTGCGCTGTCGACGCTGATGCAAGGCGTGCTTGCAGCGCTGCTCGCGCTCGCCGCGGGTCTCGGCTTGCGCCGCCGCACGTCATCGCCGGTAGTGGACACGATTGCGCGACGCACTCGCGCCAGGGGAACGCGCTCATGAATCGCTTCGCACGACGGCCGCTGACGGTGGCACTGGCATTCGCCCTTGCGGCCAGCGGCCAGCAGTTGCGCGCCGCCGACGTCGAGATCCGCACGCCGCCCGGCGGCAACTTCGCCGTGCGCGACAGCACTGGCGCACTGTTGCGGTTGCTCGTCAACGGTACCAACGGCGAGGTCACGATTCCGTTCCTCACGACCGCAGCCGGTCCAGCCGAGCCTCGTGTGCTTCCAGACCCGGCACCGGACTGCTCGGCCAATGCGCGACCGGAGCGTTCGGCGCAACGGGTGCCACCGGCGCCACAGGGGCGATGGGCGCAACGGGTGTCACCGGCGCGGGCTTCACCGGCGCCATCGGCGCCACGGGTGCGACCGGTTCGGTGGGTGCGACCGGAGGTGCGGACACGGGCGCGACGGGGGCAACGGGATCAGCGGGCGGCACCGGCATTGCCGGCGCCACCGGCGCCACAGGCGCAATCGGATCCACCGGAGCGACCGGCTCGACCGGTGCGCCGGGACTCGCCGGAAATACCGGCGCTGCGGGCGCGACCGGCTCGGCAGGCGCGATGGGCTTCACCGGCGCCACCGGCGCCGACGGGAGCACGGTGCTCAACGGAATCGGCGCGCCGGCCAATGGACTCGGCGTCGACGGCGATTTCTATATCGACACCGCGACGGACAACCTCTACGGCCCGAAGACGGGCGGCGTGTGGGGCGCGCCCGTGTCGCTGGTCGGCGCGCCGGGCGCGACTGGCAGCGCGGGCGTCACCGGCGCTACCGGCGCTACCGGAGCGACGGCGGGCACCACGGGTGTCGCGGGTCACGACGGGCGCGACGCGGGTACCACCGGAATCGCCGGAACGACGGGCAGACCGGTATCGCGGGAACAACTGGTGCGACCGGCATTGCGGGAACAACCGGCGCGACGGGTATCGCTGGGACAACCGGGGCAACCGGTATCGCGGGAACGACGGGTGCAACGGGTATTGCCGGAACCACGGGCGCTACGGGTGCGGCCGGCTCGCCGGCACGACCGGGATCGACGGGCACGACCGGCGCGACCGGTGTCGACGGGAACAGACTGATGGCGACCGGCACCGCCGGGCAACGACTCGGCGTCGACGGGATTTACCTCGACACGGCGACCAACAGGCGCTACGGGTACCGAAGGACCGCGGGTGCGATGGGTTCGCCGGTTAGCTGACCGGCGCGACCGGCGCCGTCGGGACCACGGACGCGGCGTGACGACCGGTGTCGCGGGAACGACCGGCTCGACCGGTGTCGCGGGAACCACAGGCGCAACCGGTATTGCGGGAACGACGGGCTCGACTGGTGTCGCGGGAACAACCGGCGCGACCGGCGTCGCGGGAACCACGGGCGCAACAGGTGTTGCTGGAACGACTGGGTCGACTGGTGTCGCGGGAACGACCGGCGCGACCGGTGTTGCTGGAACGACTGGCGCAACGGGTATCGCTGGAACGACGGGCGCTACGGGATTGGCACGGAACGACCGGCTCGACCGGTGTCGCGGGAACGACCGGCGCAACGGGCATCGCCGGAACGACCGGGCTCGACTGGCTCGACGGGTATCGCCGGGACGACGGGTGCGACCGGCGTTGCTGGAACGACCGGCGCAACAGGTATCGCCGGAACGACCGGTGCGACCGGTGTTGCCGGCACCACGGGCGCGACCGGTGTACGCGGGAACGACCGGCTCGACCGGCGTCGCGGGAACGACTGCGCGGCGCAATCGGGTATCGCCGGCAACACGCGCTCGACTGGCGTCGAACGGGTATCGCGGGAACGACCGGCGCGACCGGTGTCGCGGAACGACCGGCTCGACCGGCGTCGCGGGAACACACGGGCGCAACGGGTATCGCCGGCACGACCGGCGCAACGGGTACAGGCAGGTGTCGCAGGCGCGACCGGCGCGACCGGAACTACCGGTGTGGCCGGTACCACCAGTGTCGCGACAGCGGCGCGGGTGTCACGGGCGCCACCGGCACCACGGGTGCGAGCGGGGCACACGGGTGCTACGGGCCCGGGCGCGGGCAGCCGGCAGTCGAGGGCGTTGCCACCGGGACTATTACGACGAGTTCCTCGGTCTACGACCCGCTGCTCGGAGGGCCATCGGTTGACGGCGCATCCCGGCCTCGGGGAAGGTGCTCGTCGATTCTGACGGGCGAGCTAAACGGCGATAAGCAACAACGCTTCCACCGCTTTCATGTCAGTCAGCTTGAACGACAGCGTTGCTTTGGATACGAATGCGCTTCGAGTGACAGGCGACCAATCCGGTCCGGGCGAGTGTGACGGCGCTGATCACCGTCCTGACCTTCATAGGCCAAACCGTCAACTTCGCCGCCGCGTACAAGCGACGTCGGTACCGGCGTCGCGACGTTCAATGCGAGACAAATCACCGTGATCCCGAATAGCCGTTACCACCGCGAGGCGCGTGACCTGGCGGACTGCGTGAGCGCTACGTAGCCTCGCGTCGAGCGCG
Organism: uncultured beta proteobacterium; assembly: GCA_963741355.1. Taxonomy (GTDB): domain Bacteria; phylum Pseudomonadota; class Gammaproteobacteria; order Burkholderiales; family Casimicrobiaceae; genus CAIWHR01. The sequence goes on along the minus strand of CAVUIG010000029.1, from coordinate 21,426 downwards.
GCGCGTGCGATGGTCTGCGCGGGCGCAGAGGTGCGGCGTAGGTGCTGAGGGTGATGGTCGGGTTCGCGTGTCCGAGTTGGCGGCTGACGAAGACGACATTGAGGCCGTTGGCGATCAGCAGGGAGGCGTAGGAGTGGCGAAGGGAGTGAGAGTCGTTTCCCGTCGTGGGCGATCCCGGCGCTACCGGCGCCGCGCGCGGCAGACGTAGCGACGCGCGATGCCGGACTGCCCGATCTGCGCGACGCCCGCGCATCAGCGTTTCGGCGGCACACCGTACTGGACGTGTCCGAACTGCGACGCGTGGTTCCAGTCGCCGCTGCCGCCGAAGGTGTACGAGGCGGCGCACGAGAAGGACGCCGCCGGCGGATTCGCCGGGCACCTGATGTCCGCGCACGACCAGGCGGTCAACCGCGCGCTCGCGGAACACCTGTTCGCGACGGTGCTGCGCGGCGCACCGGCGCGCACGCTCGACGTCGGCTCCAAGTATCCGTACCTCGCGCATTGCCTGCGCGAGCTCGGCTGCGAAGCGTTCGGCATGGACAACATCGAGGTCGTGCCCGACTACTCGCGGGCGCTCGGCGTGCCGATGCTGATGGCCGATTTCGAGGCCATCACCGATGCGCAGATCCGCGAGTGGACCGCGACCGAGCGTTTCGCGCTGATCACGATGGTCCACGTGTTCGAGCACATGTACGACCCGCTGGCGGCGCTCGCGAAGCTGCGGCGGCTCGTCGCCGACGATGGGCGCGTGTTCGTCCGCCTGCCCGATCACGGCGTCGCCGGCTTCGAGCGCGACCTCACGCCCGGCCATTTCACGATCCATCCGTATTTCCACGCGCTGCCGAGCCTGCTCGAGTTGTGCGTGCAGGGCGGCGACCTGTTCGACATCGAGTCGACCGCGCCGATGGCGGGTGCGGGACAGCGCGACGTCGTGCTGCGCCCGCTGACGCGCAAGCCGTTCGTCTACGCCGGGCTGATCGTCAAGAACGAGGAGCGCGACCTGCCGCGCTGCCTCGCGTCGCTGGCCGGCGTCGTCGACGCCGCCGTGATCGTCGACACCGGCTCGACCGATGCGACGCTGGCGGTGGCCGCGGCCAGCGGGCTTCCCGTGTTCACGCAGGTCTACACCGGCGCATCGCGGCAGGACGCGACCGGCGACTGGAAGCTGTGGGACTTCGGCAAGGCGCGCAACGTGTTCGTCGACGAAATCGAGCGGCGCGGCGCGGACTTCGTGCTGTGGATGGACGCCGACGACGAGCTGCTGACGCCGGCCAATCTGCGCCGCGCGCTGTACTGGGGCGAGTACGACGTGTTCGGCGTGCAGATCGAAAGCGGCGGCCAGCGCTGGACGCATCACCGGCTGTGGCGTGCCGGTCGCGGCATCCGGTTCGAGGGCCGCTGCCACGAGTACCCGACGATCGGCGGCCATCGGTCGCTGGACCTGACGGACAGCGTGATCCGGCACGATGCGGCGCCCGGCGCCGGCGAGTCGTCGAACCAGCGGAACCTGCGGATCCTGGCCGAGGAGTTCGCCGAACAGCCGACGCCGCGCACGGCGTTCTACCTGGCCACCACGCATCGCGACGGCGGGCGCTGGCGCGAAGCCGCCGACATGTTCGCGCGCAGGATCGCGATGGGCGAGGGATTTCGCGACGAATGGCTGTTCGCGTACCTGTACCGCGCGCGCTGCGAGCGCGCGCTCGGCGACGTCGCGGCGGCCGAGAAGACGTTGCTCGAGGCAGCGAGCCGCGAGCCGGGCTGGGCGGAGTTCTGGATGGAGCTCGCGTACCTCGCGTACGACCAGCGCCGATACGCGCATGCGATCGGCTACGCGCTGCAGGCGGCCGACGCGCCGGTGCCGCCGACGCAGTTGTGGCGCGAGACCAACAAGTACACGGACCAGCCGCCGCGGCTCATCTCGTGGTGCCACGAACACGGGGGTGATCTCGCGCAGGCGCTGGCCTGGGCGCGGCGGGCCAGCGAGCGGATCGGGACGGCCGACGCCGAGTGGGACGCGCGGGTGCGCCGGCTCGAGGCGGCGGTCAAACCGGATACCGGACCCGCCATCGCGCTGCACCGGCCCGGCGCGATCGGCGACATATTGATGACGCTCAACTGCGTTCCCGCGCTGCGCGCCGCGCACCCCGGGCACGCGATCCATTATTTCTGCGCGCCGGCGCTCGGGGCCGCGCTGGCGGACGTCATGCACGCGGCGGGCGTCGACGTCGTCGCCGATGCGGCCGACTATCCGGCGCGCGCGGAGCGCTACGCGCGGGCGATCAACCTGATCGGCTATCCGCTGCATGAAGGCTATCCGGAACGCCCGATGCGCCGGCACCTGTTGCAGTACTTCGCCGCGGAAATGGGTCTGCCGTCGGACGCGCTGTCCGAGCTCACGCTGCCGCGCCCGGCGCGTCCCGCGGGCTTGCCCGCACACTATGCGACGCTGCAAGCGCAGGCGGGCTGGTCGGTCTACAAGAACTGGCCGCGCGCACGCTGGGAAGCGCTGCTCGGCGCGTGCGCCGACATCCCGGTGTTCCAGCTCGGCACGGCGGACGAGCCGCCGATCGCCGGCGCTCGCCACGATTTTCTCGGCACCCCGCTGTCGACGGCCGTGGCGCTCGTGGCCAATGCCACGCTGCACATCGGCGTCGATTCGTTCGCCAACCACCTCACGCACTATCGCTGGCGCGGCAACGACGGCGCGCTGTCGCGCACGCGCGGCGTGATCGTCTGGGGATCGACGCAGGCGAGCGCCGCCGGCTATCCGCACAACGTCAACATCAGCATCGGCTTGCCATGCCAGCCGTGCTTCCGCGAGGATCCGAAGCTGTCGCGGACGCCGCGCGGGCCGTGCATCACGCCGCCGGGACAGACGTACGACGCGCCGAAGCACGCGTGCCTGCACGGGCTGCCGGTCGAGCGCGTGCTGGCGGAGGTTCGCCGCGCGTGGGACGCGGCCGTTCAGCGGCCGGAGAGCTTGGCGTCGACGCCCGCGCGGTAGTACGGCGGAGGCGCGCGGCCCTGCCACGCCGATTCGTCGGTGACTGGCTCCAGGACAGACACCCGGCGCTCGCGCTCCGTCTGGTGGGCAATCGCCGCGTCGGCGATCCACTCCTGATAGTCCGCAGCGGATTGCGAGCCCAGCAGGACGGCCGCGGCTGCGCGCGCGGTCCGCAGGGCGAACCACAGGCCCTCGCCGCACAGCGGATCTGGACTGAACGCGGCGTTGCCGACGGCGATCCAGTTCGGACCCGCCGCACGGGAGTACGTGCGGACCGGTGCGGCGGCGCCCCAGACGTCCGACGTCGCATCGACGAACGTCGAGATCAGGCTCGTCTTGCTCAATCCCCGCCGAAACCAGGCGCCCGGTCCGCCGCGCGGGGACGTGCTTGCGTGCAGACACCGACAAAAGCAGAGCCGTCCGGTGCGGGCAGCGCATACCACCAGCCGATGTCTGTCGCTTCGACCCGCAATGCGTCGTCGATGCGGGCCGTAGAGGTGCCGGCGGCAGCGCGCTTCGATCGCGCCGTCGACCGCTGCAGGCCGCGGGCGAGAAATGCGATCTGATCCGCAACGATCCGTGAGTCGCGCGGGATCAGTGGCGAATGGATGGCGCCTGTCGCGAGGACGACGTTGGCGGCCGAGAGGATGCCTTTGTCGCTGCCGATCTGCCACGTGCCCGACGCCTTCGACAAGGCACGAGCACGCGCCGAAATCACCGACGCACCGTGTGACCTCGCCGCTTCGCGCAGTCGCCCATCGAGCGATGCCCGCTCGACGGCGAGGCCCGGGCCGTAGGGATCGAACAGCGCGTCGCGCGTCTGCGGCAGGTCGTCGCCCCAACGCGAGATCGTCCGGTTGATCTCCACGCCTTCGCCGGCGGGCAGGTCGAGATTGCGCAGCAGCCAGCGGGCGCGGCCCGAAAGCAACTCGACGGTCGAGCGCCGGGCGTCCGCGCCGTGCACAAGCCCCACCCGCGCGCCGGCGCGGGCGAGGATCGCGGCGCATACCGCAGCCGGCGACGCCGCCGCCGATGACCGCCACGTCGAGCCGGTCAGGGTGTGTCGGGGACATTGGCGGCGCGTTCCGTCTCGAACTGAAGATCGCCTTTCGCGATCACGAAGCCGAAATTCGTCCAGTTGGCGAGCATTTCCGTGAAGACCGGTTCCTCGATGCCGCCGCTCGCCCAGTTCACTCTCGCGCCATCCTTCGTCGAGCGGGCCCAGGAGATCAGCAGATTGCCGGCTTTCGCCTCATCCTCGCTCACGTACACGTGGTGCGGGCGCTGAACCGGCCACCATCCCCAGGACTCCATCGCGCCGTTGTCGTCGCGCTTCTTCTCCGATTGACGGCAGTGAAGGAAGTCGGCCTGCCACGGCACGGCCATCTGTCTCGAGAAGTGGCCGGCATCGATCGAGCTCGCGTCGGCCAGATATTGCGACGGCGCGCCGGCGTGAACGCGAAACGGCTCGATGAAGATGTCCGGATGCCGGATCTGCCAGCTGCACTCCATCCCCGGATAGAAGGCTCCGCCGGCGCAGTTTTCCAGAGCGGCCTTGTCGAGGCCATCCGGCGTGATCGTCGCCGGTGGCAGTCCGGGCGGCGCCGTCGACGTCGCGGTGAAGCGGCCCCGGGCCCATTGCTCCATCATCGCATACTGCGTCGGCGTCAGCGTCAGGCGGCGCCGGTCCGAAACCTTCCAGCGATCGTCCGGATCGTCGCCAAGGAGCTTCGGCATGTCGTGATCCGGCATCCCGTCGCCGTTCACTCCCGGCGGATGCAGTCGATTGAATATCGCGTTGCGGAGCCCTTGCGACGAGGCGTCCTTCGATGCGAGCAACGGATACATCTGCGGCGATGCCGCCGGCGCCGAGCGTGACGTGCGCGCGCTTGGCCGGCCGATACAGGAACACGATCTGCAGCCCGCGCTTGAGAATCGGCCATATGTCGTCCTCGAAGACCGGAATGTATTTGCTTCAGCGTGTTCTCGCCCCACGCCCGGCCGTAGAACTCGCGGTTGATCGCCTTCAGCGCCTTGAGCGGACCGTCGAAGCGCGCGTCGTTCACCGGCAGCTTCACTTCGCGCGCGTTCAAGTCGAAGAGCGTGTCCCACAGCGTGACGATGTGCTGGGAATAGGGCGCGAAGCAGGGCGGTGCGCACAACACCCAGGCGGCGACGGCTTTTACCGCCTGCGGCACGCCCTTGAGCTTGATCAACGCATCGACGGGGCCGTCCGCGATGTCGTCGAACCAGCCGTCGTTGTTGTTGTAGTAGCGAATGTCGGCAGCGCCCGCGATCGACGCGACCGCGCCGCGTCCGCCCAGGACCACCAGCCGGCCGGCGGGATCGGTGCGCAGCTCGCCCACGTACTCGATCGGCGGGAACAGCGGCTGCCGCGGCCAGAATGAGGGTCCGATGGCCGGCGTCGTCCTGCTGAATTCGACGGGCCCGGCCGATCGTCCGCCGATTCGGCGCACGCCCGGGTCGAGCCAGAGATCCTTCGGGTTGACGACCGACGCGTTGCGCCGCCGCGGCGCCACGCCCGTCGGTCCGTAGACGACGTCGCCGAGCAACCCATCGAATGCGAAGAAGCCGGATTTCTTGTTCGCGAGGTGGACGGATCCACGCGATCCACTCGACGTCCTTCGAATCGAGCGTCTTTTCCTCGACCGGCGCGTACTGCCCTTTGCCGTTGTCATCGTAGCGATAGACGCGAAAGCGGGCGCCCTGCCGCTTGATCCTTCCGGACGAGTCCTTGAACGGGGGTACCGTCGACCCGCACGCGTCGTCGCCCTCCGGCGGCCGACCGGGAACCTCCGGCCCGATGAAGAACGCGTCCGGCGAGTTGCCCACCCGCGCGACGCCGATCGACGGATGGATCTTGTAGATCGTCGGAAGAGCCACGGCCGCGCGTCAGTCCGGCACCCAGTCCCCGGAGCTGTCCTTGTGCCAGGAGGGCAGGCTGCGCTCTTCGCGCAGGTACACGAGCGAGGTCGGCAGCCGCACATCCCACGGATCGCCTTGCGGCACTTCCTCGCCTGGCGCCTGGTCGCGCTCCTGAATCTCCTTGATGATGCTCACGTAGAGCGGGTCGGTGATGGTGGGCAGGTCGCCGCCGTTCCAGATTTGCGCGGTCGCCAGGAAATACGCGACCGCCGATTCGAAGCCCGGCCGCACCGGCAGCACGCAGCGGGCCGCCCCCGCCTTGATGAAGTCCGCGAACAGCGGATCGGGATCGTCGAGCAGCGCCCTCTCGGTCCAGTTCGACTTCCGTCCCCAGTAGTAGGGATAGAAGAAGTACATCATCTGTTCCCACTCGAAGGCCTGCTCGAAGAAGCGGACGTACCGCCCTTCGAGATTCGCCTCGGCGATGTCCATCTCGGGATAGCCCTGCGCGCTCGTCCGGATCGCGTTGAGCCAGTCGTATTGCTGCTCGGTGAACAGCGAAATCGCGCCCTTCCTGAGCTCGGTGCGAATCATCCGTTCGTTGGTCGCGGGATTGCGCCCCTGGAACTGCTGGACGGCCTGCATCTGCAGCGCGGCCAGCTGATCCTGATAGTCGCGCAGCTGCTGCTGGTAGGCCTGGACGATCGCCGTATGGGTCTTGAGCCGCCAGGCATCGAGCGTCTCGGGCCTGCGTTGACACAGGATCTCGACGTTGGTGATGAACGTGTCGATCTTGTACGAGACGGCGACGAACGACACGGTGCCGGTTTCGCTGCTGAGCGTCGGAAACCATGCGCCGCCCGACGTCACCTTGACCTGATTGGCCCGGCGCCCCAGCGACATGTCGACGAACGCGGCGTCCGAGTCGTCGAACCAGACGAACCACGTGATGACGCTCGCGTTGAACGCCTGGTAGCCGTCGGGAATCGGCACGTCGACGCTCTTCGATCCGATCCCGTCGTCATTGCGATCGCCTTTGCCTTCGATCGCCTTCGACGACGTGGTGTACAGCGGCGGCGGCGGCACGACGCCCGCGACGCTGTACTTCTTGACGTAGTACGGGTAATTGCCCTCGCTCAGATCGGCCGGACTGAGCGTGAAGGGGTCCGGCTTGATGAGGTCGGCCTGCGACTTCGGCGTGCGCGTCGACGCGAACAGCAGGAAGGCGGCCGGCTCCGGAAGCATGATGTCGTAGAGCATCCGCTTGCCGTAATTGAAGACCTGCGCCTCGTAGATCTTGTCGACCCATTGGTACTGGCCGACGATCGACGCGTCGCCGTTCACGTTGTCGAAACCGTGGACGCTCTTCTCCGTCACCTTGGTGACAAAGCGGGTGACGACCTGCCGCCGATTTTTCTCGATGATCTTGCTGGTGGCGCGCGTGGTGACGTCCTTGCTGTATTTGGTGCCGACCTTGGACGCCTCCTCCTTCGCTGTGCTGGTGGCGAAGTCGGTCGTCGCCTTGAACTCCACGATCGGTCCGTAGCTGCCGGAGACGGACAATCCGGCCTTCAGGCTCGAGTCCTCCTTCAGCGTGTTGCTCGACTCGGTCGCCAGCTCGAAACGCTCCGTCGTCTGCTGGTCGCGATCCTCTTCCTTGTCGACCTCGGTCTCGGTCGTGGTCGTCGTCTCCGAAAGATCCATGCGGGTATAAATGGATTTCTTTGACTCGCTTTTGAGGATGTTCTCGATGTGGGATTCCTCGCGCGCTTCGTACCGCTTGAGGAATTGCTTGACGACGAGCAGATCGCCAACGCCGGCCGGCGTGAGGGATCCGTGCGTGGAGGGCAGCACATTGGGCTTGGCCGCCGTCGCGCCCACGTGCGTGCCGTCGAGGCTGCTCGCCGGGTAGTAGCGGTCGCCGACGCGGGCCATGGCCAACGCCGCGTCGCCGACCCGCGTCGCCATCAGGTACTCGGTATTCGCGAGCTCGGCGGATACCCGGGCCGCCGCCGCCGGCACGTCCGTTTTCGTCGGATCGATCCGCAGCGTCCGCAACGCCGCCCGCTCCGCGGGTTCGAACGTGGCCACGGCGTCGGCCTTGAGCAGCAGCGGCGCGCGACCGGCGCGGGCGCCGATCGAACCGCTCGCCACACCCCCCATCGGTCGCGTGGTCGCACGTCCCGCCGCAGACGCTGACGAGGAGGCAGCGGCGGGCGCTGGCGCGGCGCTCGCGACAGCCGGCTCGGGTTCGGCAATGTGCTCGGGGCCCACTCGCGTCAGGGCGCGATAGGCGGCGAGCAGCGTCTGACGGCGGTTGGTGAGATCCTTGAGCGTGGCATCACCGGCGTCGTCGCCACCGCTCGCGGCAGCGTGCGCCGACGGCTCTGTTGTCGCGCCGGATTGACCCAGCAGCGGGAAGATCCCGGCGGGCAGCAGCAGCGCACGCGTCAGCGCGTCGTGGATCGCGCCATCCTCGGCGAGTGTCTGGTCGCCGGCCGCCAGTCGTTGCAGGAGCGCCTTGATCTGAAGCAGCGCACCCGCGTCGGCCGCCGCGACGACGCCGTCGTCGCCAAGGATCGCGCTGGTCACGAGGGCGTCGCTGAGGCGCGCATAATTCGTGTCGAAATCGGGACCGCTGACGAACGCCGCAACGTCGACATCGCCGAAGTGGCTGCGGAAAAGATTGGTCAGCTCCGCGAGCGAAGAGCGAGCCTTGGTCGCGAGATCCGAGCGCAAGCCGGAGGCGGCCGCGTAGTAGGCGATGTCCGCCGCCGGGACTCCAGTCGGCGTGGTCCTTGCGATACGCCGCCGCCAGGCGCCGCAACGCCGGAATGGCCTGCGCGGCGCTTTTCGCGGCGATCAACTGTCTTTGATAGTCCGCGCTGGGTCGGACGGGAACGGTGGTGGACGACGGGTCCACCTTTTGAGCCTGGCGGCTCAGCATGAAGCGGAACAGACTTTCCATGCGCGCCTCCCGGGTCTGCTGGGGGGATGCACATCATACGCTCGCCATGAGCAAGGAGAACCCCATGATCGAACTGCATTCGATGCCCACCCCGAACGGACAGAAGGTCATGATCATGCTCGAGGAGACCGGTCTCGCGTGGAAGCACGTCGACGTCAACATCCACATCGGCGAGCAGTTCAGCGCCGGTTACCTCAAGCTCTCGCCCAACAACAAGATTCCCGCGATCGTCGACACCGAGGGTCCCGGTGGCCGCTACGCGATGATGGAATCGGGCGCAATCCTGGTGTACCTCGCCGAGAAGACCGGCAAGTTCCTCTCGAAGGATGCGCGCAGGCGCTACGACGAGCTGCAATGGCTGTTCTTCCAGATGGCGCACGTCGGCCCGATGTTCGGCCAGTCGTCGCACTTCAACAACCTGGCCACGGAGCCCGGCCTGCAATACGCGCGCGACCGCTACAACAACGAGGCGGCGCGCCTGTACAGGGTGCTCGAAAACCGCCTGGGCGAAAGCGCATGGCTGGGTTGCGATGAGTACGGTATCGCCGACATGGCGACCTATCCATGGACCAAGGGGCACAAGGCCCGCGGCGTCGACGACGCATCGCATCCGAACTTCATGCGCTGGTTCAAGGCGATCGAAGCACGCCCGGCGGTCCAGCGCAACAACGCCCTGGCTGCCGAGATCCGCGAGCGGATGAACCGGGCCGCCGAGGGCAAGCCGACCATCAATATTTACGACACCCGCGACAATGCCGCCCGCCTGTCCCAGGCTACGTCGCGTTGACCGGTGTGACCCTATTGCGGGGTGACGTAGACCTGGCTGACGAGCGCAGGCGATCGTGGGCCGCGCCACGAGCAGCATGGCACCCGCAACGATCGACGCCATCGGTGCAACGGCGCCGCGGGCAATCCTGCGGACGAAAAAGAAAGCCCGCACGCGGCGGGCTCTCTCGGGACGGGGGGATGGTCTAACAGTCGTTGCCGGTGCATGCGATCGCGGCCTGCTTCATCGCGGTCTTCGGGCTGGCGGCCGTAGTGTCCGGCTTGTTCGCGGTCTGCTTGGGTGCCGCGACCGGTTTGTCGGCCACTGCCGTGCCGCGATTGTCGACCGCAAGCACCACGGGCTTCTGCGACGCATTCGGTTGGGCAAACGCCATCGAGTCGTCCATCATCGCGCGGTCTTCGCACGCGAACGCCGCGCCGGCGACTGCGCACGCGACGATGGTCAATGCAGCGGAGATGGTCTTCATGGTGCTCTCCTTGCCGGGTTGCGAACGAGAATATTCTGCCGGTGGAAACCGGCTGTCAATGGGTATGCCGGAGATGGTGAAGTGCCCGCCATTACCCCTTACGGTGGCAGGTCTTCGAGGCGCCCCATCGGCAGCGCCACGTCCGCTTCCCGGGAAGGTTACAGCATGGCGACATCAGGGTTATTGCGTTCGTCCGTCGCGGAATAACGAAACTCGGCCTGGCTCGACGGATCGCTTCGATAATTCCCGATGACCAATGGCAGGCGAACGATCTTCTTCCGCATGTAGTGCTCGATCGCGTGCCACCAGATCGCATCCGCGATGACTCGAATCAGTGACCCGTCCCCGAACCGATACGGATATCGCGGCATGAAGCGATGGGCGTCCATGCGCCACATGCACGCCGGGCCATGCGTGGCGTCGGCCCGGTCTCCGCTGCCGAGGCGCCGGACGCGTCCGGGCATCGGCGGCCATTCGGAAATGCAGGGCAATTCCAGGATGGGATAAGCCGGCCGCACATTGTCGGTGTCCGCTTCGCTGAAGCAGACCTTCCAATCGCCGCCCACCAGGAAGACATCGGGATCGCCGAATCCCCTGGCCATCACCTCGATCGCGTCGGGCGCCAGGCGATCATCGACATTGAGGTTCATGACCAGCGGCGTCATGACGTTGGCCAGCGCGATATTCCAGGCCTGGTAGAGCGTCAGCGGGTCGGACACCGTGATCTTCGTGCCCTCGAGCCATGCCGGCGCCGCGTCGCCGGCATCGAACACATAGATCGCGCGGTGGGGCGCAGTCTGCCTGCGCAGGTTCTCCATATGGCCCGCGAGCAGGGCCTCCTTGTCCTTTTGCTGGTGCCATACCGCAGTGATGACCGTGGCGATCGGGTTCACGTGCCTGCGCTCGCTGAATCAGGATGCACGAGTATACGTGCCCGCATTTCGATCACTTCCCGCTTGATCGACATCAAGGCAGGGGTTTGGCACGTGCAGATATGGTGCATCATTGAGGCGGATGCGAACAACTTCCTCGCCAGCGGCTGCCGCTCGTACTCATGCCGCAATGGCCGCGCAAACCGGCAAAGGCTACCGATGCAACACGTTGAAAATGTCCGGCCGCAGGCCGGGCGCGCGCCGTCCCGGTTCGCGCTGTGGGACCTGGGCTTCCGGCCGTTCTACCTGCTCGCCAGCATCTTCGCCGCGCTGTCGATCCTGCTGTGGGTGTGCCAGTACGAAGGCTACCTTCCGGCGACCTATCTGCGCAGTCCCGCCTGGCACGGCCACGAAATGCTGTTCGGCTACACGATGGCCGTGGTCGCCGGATTCCTTTTCACTGCCGTTCGCAACTGGACCGGCCGGCCGACGCCGACCGGCGCCGCGCTGGCCGCGCTGGCTATCCTGTGGATCGCGGGCCGGGTGCTGGTGCTGACGCCGTACGCGACCGCCGCGGCTGTGGTCAATGCGGCGTTTCCCGCGGCCGTCGCGGTCGGCATCGGCATTCCGCTGGTGCAGAGCGGGAATCGGCGCAACTATTTCTTCATCGCCCTGCTGCTCCTGCTCGCGCTCGCCACGCTGTCCCTCCATCTCTCCTATCTGGGCGCGCTTTCCTGGCCGGAGCGCGCGAGCCTGCAGGCGGGTCTCGACGTCGTCCTGTTCATCATCGCGGTGATGGGCGGCCGCGTCATCCCGATGTTCACCAACAACGGCATCCCGGGCACCGCGGCGACGCGCAGTCCGCTCGTGGAGAAGATCGCGCTGGGCAGCGTGCTCGTTCTGCTCGCCGCCGATCTGCTGCAGGCGCCGGCCGGCGTGATCGTGGTCGTGGCGCTGGTCGCGGCCGCCGCCCACGCGCGCCGCCTTTATCTGTGGCAGCCGTGGCGGACCCTCGCGACACCGCTGGTGTGGATCCTGCACGCCGCCTATGGCTGGATCGTCATCCATCTTGTTCTGCGCGCGCTCGCGGTCGTCGATTGGGTGCCGGCGCCGCTCGCCGTGCACGCGCTGACGATCGGCGCGATCGGCGGCATGACCATCGGCATGATGACCCGCACCGCGCGCGGCCATACCGGACGCGCGCTGACCGTCGATCGTTACGAGGTCGCGTGCTTCGCGCTCGTCCAGATCGCGGCGCTGGTCCGCGTGTTCGGCGGCATGCTGATCCCCGGCGCCTACCTCGCGAGCGTCGTCGTGTCCGGCCTCCTGTGGTCCGCCGCGTTTGCGCTGTACGCCATTCGCTACTGGCCGGTGCTCTCACGCGAGCGGATCGACGGCAAACCCGGATAGCGGACGCGAACGCCGACGATGAACATCGCGACGTACGAAGACCTCCTCAACGCGGCGCGGCAGCAGCCGGAACCGCAGCGGCTGCTGTTCGTGTTCGCCCGGGCCGAGTTGCCCGAGGACAGCACGCCGGCGCAGCGCGAGCGCTTCGCCGCCGGTGAAGGGGGCGCGCTCGCGCCGCTCATGTGCGTGGACAAGTCGCCCAATGAGCTGGGGACATTCGCCGACCTGGTCGAGGAATCGCGTGCGCTCGGGGAGGCGTGGACCATCGTCTTCGTCGCCGCGATCTCCGGTCACGCCGGGCGCCCGCCGACGAGCAAGGATGCCGAAGCCCCGCTGCAGCGCATGGTCGAGTCGATCAAGGGAGGCTCGTTCTCCGCGTTCCTCCCCTTCGATCGCAGCGGCCGGCTGGTCGTCTTCGGCTGAGCCGCCGGCGGCGGCCGCCGCGCGATTCTGCCCTACGGCCGCCTTCTCAGCCCCTTTTCGTCCCGCAAGGGCTTTTGGGGCGCGCTCCGGGTGAGCACCATGGGCGATCGGTCACCGAGATCTCGCTTCATGGCTTTTCGCTCCAGCCGCCGGTATCCGCCTTGACTGGCCAACTTCGACGACTTGGACTTCCGCGTCTACCCGGGTAGCCCCAGCCTTCTGCTCGCCGCGATCACGCAGCGTCCACTGCCTCGGCTCCCTTTCCGGCACGAGGAGGCCGCAAAGGCGCCCGGCTCAACTCGTTGTTCACTTCCGCAATTCGGGCGAGGCTCGCGATGAACTGCCGCCGCTGTGCCTTGCTCGAGCGGCTCCAGCAGGCGTTCCTGGACCCGATGCACGCCAGCATGGATATCCTTCAGCAGCCGCCGGCCTGCCTTGGTAATGAAGAGATTCTTGACCCGGCGGTCGTCGCTGCCATCCTGGCGTGTAAGTAAACCCATCTGCTCCAGCCGGGCGACGAGTTCGCCTGCCGTCGTCCGATTGAACGCCGCCAGGCCCGCTACCGTGATCTGGTCCACCCCGTCGTGGGTGGCGAGCACGCGCAACACCGCATATTGCTGCGGCGTGATCTCGAACGCAGCGCATTCCTGGTGAAACAGCGCGATCGAGATCTGGTGGCAGCGGCGGATCAGATGACCGGGCATCTCGTACACGATTCGAGGCGAATTCCGCATCTCTCGGTGTCTCTTGGGTTCTGCCGGCCCTTCGTTCAATGCGTTTCGCGCTCTGTTCGTTTCCGATCCTGCGGCCTCCGCCCTCGGTCTTTCCATTATAGGCAGGAGGGTCATTTCCATCCTCCCCAAATATTAATTTCTGATAAAGGGCTTGACTGACGGTTCCGCAAATAATCAGTACACTGCGCATGCCAATGTCAGTGTACTGATCGGTCAGTCGATACTGCCGCGTCTCGTCAAAAGGCAATTCCTGCATCCGATACGCGAACTGAATCCCCCGCCGAGGGGTCCACTCGAAGGAGGCAACCATGCAGTTGAAGAGAATCCCTCGCCGTCGCCGCTCTGGCGCTTGGCGCCACCTCGCCGTCGTTCGCCGCCGACCCGGTCAAGATCGGGCTGGTGCTGCCGATGTCCGGACCGTTTGCCGCCGTACGGCAAGCAGATCGAGCACGGCGTCAAGCTCTATCTCGCCCACAACGGCGACACGTTCGGCGGCCGCAAGGTCGAGCTGATCGTCAAGGACGACAGCCCCGGGACCTCGGGCGACGTCAGCAAGCGGCTCGCGCAGGAGCTCGTGGTCAAGGACAAGGTGGACATCCTGGCCGGCTTCGGCCTGACACCCGCCGCGCTCGCGGTGGCGCCGATCTCGGCCGAGGCGAAGAAGCCGATGGTGATCATGAACGCGGCGACGTCGATCATCACGACCAAGTCGCCCTACATCGTCCGCACGTCGCACACGCTGCCGCAGGACACGGCGCCGATCGCGACCTGGGCCGCGAAGAACAAGATCAAGAAGGTCTACACGCTGGTCGCGGACTTCGGTCCCGGGCATGACGCCGAAGGCCAGTTCAAGAAGACGTTCACCGCGGCGGGCGGCGAAATCGTCGGCGAGGTGCGCGTGCCGGTGAAGAACCCGGACTTCGCGCCCTACCTGCAGAAGATCAAGGATACGAAGCCGGACGCGGTCTTCCTGTTCATGCCGCCGGGCGCCGAAACGATCGCCTTCATGAAGGGCTTCGCCGATCGCGGCCTCGCGCAGGCGGGCATCCGGATCATCGCCACCGGCGACCTGACCGACGAGGACATCCTCGACGCCGTCGGCGACCCGGCGCTCGGCGTCTACACGTCGTTCCATTACAGCGACGCGCACAAGTCGCCGGAGAACAAGGCGTTCACCGAAGCGTATGCGCAAGGCGTATCCGAAGGACCGGCCGAACTTCATGTCGGTCGCCGGCTACGACGGCATGCACCTGATCGCCGAGGTGCTGAAGAAGACCGGCGGCAGCACCGATGCCGAGAAGTTCATCGCGGCGGCCAAGGGCATGAGCTGGGTCAGCCCGCGCGGCAAGATCACGATCGACCCCGAGACGCGCGACATCGTGCAGACCGTCTACATCCGCAAGGTCGAGAAGGTCGGCGGCAAGCTCGCGAACGTCGAGTTCGACCAGATCGCCGACGTCAAGGATCCGGGCAAGCAATAAGCGCATGCGGCGGGCGTGCCCGCGCCGCCGCCGCCGGATTTCGGAACTGCGAACGGGAGGCTCGGATGACCGTTCTCTTCGATGGCGTTGCGTCGGGCATGCTGCTGTTCCTCATCAGCGTCGGGCTGTCGGTCACGCTGGGCCTGATGAACTTCGTGAACCTCGCGCACGGCGCGTTCGCGATGCTCGGCGGCTATGTCTGCGTGCTGCTGCTGAATCGTCTGGGCGTGCCGTTCCTGGTCACGCTGCCGATCGTCGTCCTGGTCTGCGCGGGCGTCGGCGTGCTGCTCGAGCGCACGCTCTACCGGCGGCTGTACGGCGCCTCCCATCTCGACCAGGTGCTGTTCTCGATCGGCCTCGTGTTCATGTCGATCTCCACCGCGCACTACTTCTTCGGGGCGCAGCAGCAGCCGCTGCAGTTGCCCGACTTCCTGCGCGGGCAATTGAACCTCCCGGGCCTCGACATCGGCGTCTACCGGCTGTTCCTGATCGTCGTCGGGCTCGCGATCGCCGGCGGGCCTGCAGTGGATGCTGACGCGAACCCGCTTCGGCGCCGAGTTGCGCGCCGTCGGTCGACAACCGGCGCGCCGCGCGCGGTCTCGGCATCAACGTCGACCGGGTCTTCAGCCTCGCCTTCGCGCTCGGCTCGGCGCTCGCCGGGCTGGGCGGCGCGCTGGGCGTCGAGACGCTCGGCCTCGATCCCGAGTTCCCGGTGAAGTACATCGTCTACTTCCTGATCGTGGTCGCGGTCGGCGGCAGCGGCAACATCCTGGGCTCGCTCTACGCATCGCTGATCCTCGGCATCACCGATGTCGTCGGCAAGTACTACCTGCCGCAGGTCGGGCGCGTTCTTCATCTACGCGGTGATGGTGGTGACGCTCATCTTCCGGCCGCAGGGCCTGTTCGGACGCGGAGCCGCCAAATGAATCGCCGACGACCGCTGATGCGCCCCTGCACGCGGCGCCGCCGCGCACGGCGTCGACCTCGGTCCGCTCTCCCGCGACGTCGCGCTGGCAGCCGGCGGAGTTCGTGTTCTGGCTGCTGCCGGTGCTCGGCTGGTTCGTCTTCCCGGAGAACCTGTCGCTGCTGACGCAGATCGCGATCATCGCGCTGTTCGCGCTCTCGCTCGACCTGATCCTCGGCTATGCCGGCATCGTCTCGCTGGGCCACGCGGCCTTCTTCGGCCTCGGCGCCTACGCGGCGGGCCTGCTCGCCAAGTACGGCTTCGGCGATCCGCTGCTCGGTCTCGCCGCCGCGGTGGCGCTGGCCGCGGCGGCCGGCTTCGTCACGAGCTTCCTCGTGCTGCGCGGCGCCGACCTGACCCGGCTCATGGTGACGCTCGGCGTCTCGCTGATGCTCTACGAGGTCGGCCAACAAGCTCACCGATTTCACGGGCGGCGTCGACGGCCTGCAGGGCGTCGAGATGAAGCCGCTGCTCGGGCTCTTCCCGTTCGATATCTACGGCCGGACCGGCTACATCTACTGCTTCGTCGTGCTGTTCATCCTGTTCTTTGTCGCGCGCCACCTCGTGCATTCCCCGTTCGGCCTCGAGCTTCGCGGCATCCGGCAGAACGCGCTGCGCATGCCGGCGCTCGGCGCGCCGGTCAATCGCCGCCTGGTCGCGGTCTACACGATCGGCGCCGCGTACGCCGGCGTCGCCGGCGCGCTGCTCACGCAGACCACGCAGTTCGTCTCGATCGACGTGCTCTCGTTTCCGCGCTCCGCCGAGCTGCTGCTGATCCTGGTGCTGGGCGGCACCGGCAGCCTCTACGGCGCGATGCTCGGCACCATCGTGTTCATGGTCGCGCACCACCTGCTCGCGGACATCAATCCGCAGTACTGGCAGTTCTGGCTGGGGCTCCTGCTGGTGCTGGTCGTGCTGTTCGCGCGCGAAGGCATCATGGGCGGACTGCGCCGCCTCGGTGCGCAGCGCTTTCCGCGCGCAAGTCCGGCGGGAGCGCCGACGATGACGCTACGCTCTGCAGACGCGCAATCTCGTCAAGAAGTTCGGGGGCTTCGTCGCCACCGACGACGTGACGCTCAACGTCGCGGCCGGCGCGCGCCATGCGCTGATCGGCCCCAACGGCGCCGGCAAGACGACGCTCATCAACCTGCTGACCGGGTTTCTGGAACCGACGGCGGGCGAGGTGATCCTCGGGGGCGACGACGTGACGGCGCTGGCCGCAGCACCCCCGCGTCAAGCGCGGCCTGGCGCGCACGTTCCAGATCAACCGGCTGTTCGCCGACATGACCGTGCTCGAATCGGTGACGCTCGCCGTCTGCGAGCGCCGCGGGCTCGGGCGCGCGCTGGTGGAAGCCGGCGGCGGCGCATGCCGAGGCGGTCGACGAGGCGGCGCAGCTGCTCGCCCGCCTGCGGCTCGCCGACGTGGCCAACGAGCGCACGAAGAACCTCGCCTACGGCAAGCAGCGGCTGATCGAGATCGCGCTGGCGCTCGCGGCGCAGCCGCGCGTGCTGCTGCTCGACGAGCCGGCGGCCGGCGTGCCCACGGTCGAAAGCCGCGAGCTGTTCGAGACGATCGCCGCACTGCCGCGCGAGGTCACCATCGTCCTGATCGAGCACGACATGGATCTCGTGTTCCGTTTCGCCGACCGCATCTCGGTGCTCGTCAGCGGCGCGCTGCTGATCGAGGACGTGCCGGACGCGATCGCGCGCGATCCGCGCGTGCGGCAGCTCTATCTCGGGGAGGCCGGCCATGGCTGAATCTGCTGAAGCTCGACGGTGTGTGGAGCGGCTACGGCGACGCGATCGTGCTCGAGGAGATCGGCCTCACGCTCGAGGAGGGCGACAGCCTCGCGCTCCTCGGCCGCAACGGCATGGGCAAGTCCACGCTGCTCGCCACGCTGATCGGCGCCGCGCGGCAAACGCGGGGCACCATGCAGTTCGCCGGGCAGGACCTCGCGCGGATGCCGGGCCATCAACGTGCCCGCGCCGGCATCGGCTGGGTGCCGCAGGAGCGCGACATCTTCGCCTCGCTCACCGTCGAGGAGAACCTGACGGTCGTCGCGCGGCCGGGGCCGTGGGACCTGAAGCGCGTGTACGCGACGTTCCCGCGGCTCGAGGAGCGCCGCGCGAACATGGGCAACCAGCTCTCGGGCGGCGAGCAGCAGATGCTGGCGATGGGCCGCGCGCTGATGACCAATCCCAAGCTGCTGCTGCTCGACGAGCCGCTCGAAGGGCTGGCGCCGCTGATCGTGCAGGAGCTGCTGCGCATCATCGACGAGATGGTGAGCGAGGGCAGCATGGCGGTGATCCTGGTCGAGCAGCACGCGCACCAGATCCTGCCGCTGACGCGCCAGGCGGTCGTGCTGGAGCGCGGCCGCGTGGCCTATCAGGGCACCAGCGACGCGCTCGCCGCGGATCAGGCGCTGCTCGACCGGCTGATCGGCGTTGGCCACTGATCCGACCTCAACGAATGGATCCCCAATGAAAACAGCGATCGACATCATCAAGAGCGAACACCGCGCGCTGGCCGCGGTGCTCTCCGGCCTCTCGGCCTTCGTCGACGGCATCGGCGCGGGCAAGTTCGAGCCCGACTTCACGCTGCTCGCCGCGATGATCGAGTACGTCACCGAAGTGCCCGAGAAGGTCCACCACCCCAAGGAAGACGACTACCTGTTCCCGGCGTTGCGCAAGCGCAGCGCGAACGCCGCGGCGATCATCGACGACCTGCAGGGCGAGCATCAGACGGGTCCGGCCAAGCTCGCGGCGCTCAAGGCCGCACTCGCCGACTACCGCACTGCCGGCGCGGCCGGCTTGCCCGCATTTCGCGATGCGGTCAAAGCCTACGTCGACTTCCAGTGGCAGCACATGTCGAAAGAGGAAAAGCACGTGCTTCCGCTGGCCCGCGAGGTGCTGACGGCAGAGGACTGGGCGGCGATCGATGGCGCATTCACCGCCAACGACAATCCGTGGGAAGGGCCGGCCGGCGAATACAAGCAGCTGTTCACTCGCATCGTGAGCATCGCGCCGGATCCCATTGGCGTTGGCGACCGCAGTCCATCGGCGCACGAGCGTCCGCGCTGAAGATCCCTATGTGTCCCTACGCATCGTTGCCGCTCGCCCGTGCCGGCGGCATTCCACAGGAGAAAACACCATGAACCGTTCATCCACTTCCCTTCCCGTCCTCGTTGCCGGCGGCGGCATCGGCGGCCTGGCGGCAGCGCTTGCGCTCACGCGTCAGGGCTTCGCCGTCAAAGTGCTGGAACAGGCACCGCAGCTTGGGCGAGATCGGCGCCGGCATCCAGCTCGGCCCGAACGCGTTCGCGGCCTTCGACGCGCTGGGCATCGGCGAGAAGGCGCGGGGTCGTGCCGTCTACACCGACGAGATGGTGATGCACGATGCGCTCGACGAGACGCTCGTCGGCCGCATCCCGACCGGCGAGGCGTTTCGCCAGCGCTTCGGCAATCCGTATGCCGTGATCCACCGCGCCGACGTGCACATGTCGCTGCTCGAAGGCGCGCAGGAGTCCGACCGCATCGAGGTGCTGACCTCGACCACCGTGCAGCGCGTCGACCAGGACGACGATGGCGTCACCGTGCACGACGCCAGCGGGGGCAAGCATCGCGGCGTCGCGCTGATCGGCGCCGACGGCGTCAAGTCGGCGGTGCGCCGGCAGTACGTCGGCGACGACGCGCGCGTATCGGGCCACGTCGTGTACCGCGCGGTCGTCGACAAGAAGGATTTCCCGGCCGACCTGCAGTGGAACGCGGCCAGCATCTGGGTCGGCCCCAACTGCCACCTGGTGCACTATCCGCTGCGCGGCGGCGAGCAGTACAACGTGGTCGTCACGTTCCACAGCCGTGAGAAGGAGGAGTGGAGCGTGCGCGAAGGCAGCCGCGAGGAGGTGCAGAGCTACTTCGAAGGCATCTGCGCGCGCGCGCGCCAGCTGATCGACCTGCCCAAGAGCTGGAAGCGCTGGGCCACCGCCGACCGCGATCCGATCGGCCAATGGACGTACGGCCGCGCCACGCTGCTCGGCGATGCCGCGCACCCGACGCTGCAATACCTCGCGCAGGGCGCGTGCATGGCGCTGGAAGACGGCGTGACGCTGGGCGAGGCGCTGCGCGTGCACAGCGGCGATTTCGCCCGCGCCTTCGCGCACTACGAACGCTCGCGCATCGCCCGCACCGCCCGCATCGTGCTGTCGGCGCGCGAGATGGGCCGCATCTTCCACGCCAAGGGCGTCGAGCGCCTGGTGCGCAACGAGCTCTGGAAGGGCCGCACGCCCGGAGCGCTATTACGACGCGATGGAGTGGCTCTACGGCTGGCGCGTCGAGAACTGCCTGGCCTGACGACTGATCGCGCCGTCACCGCGCTTACTCCGAAGGACATTCGACATGAAAGATCAAAGCCGTTTTGACACGCTGGGCCGCCTGGAAGACCTGCCGCAGGACTACCGCGACGACTTGACCCGGCAGAACCTCGTGCCGCTTTGGCCCAACCTGCGCGCCGTGCTGCCGCCGGGCAAGCCGGTGCCGAAGACCCGCGCCACGCACTGGTCGTATGCAACGCTGAGGCCGCTGCTGCTCAAGGCCGGCGAGCTCACGCCGATCGAAAAGGCCGAGCGGCGCGTGCTGGTGCTCGCCAATCCGGGCCATGGCCTCGAGAACATGCAGGCGAGCCCTGCGATGTATCTGGGCATGCAGCTGCTGCTGCCCGGCGAGTGGGCGCCCGCGCACCGCCACACGCCCAACGCCGTGCGCATGATGGTCGAAGGCGAAGGCGCCTGGACCACGGTCAATGGCGAGAAGTGCCCGATGAGCCGCGGCGACCTGATCCTCACGCCCACCGGCCTGTGGCATGAGCACGGCCACGACGGCAACGCGCCGGTGGTGTGGCTGGACGTGCTCGACCTGCCGCTGGTCTATTACATGGAGGCGTCCTACCACATCGACGGCGAGCGCCAGGCCGTCAAGCCCGGCCGCGGCGACCGCGCCTATGCGCGCGGCGGCGTCGTCCCCACGACGGTGTTCCAGCGCAACGGACAGCACCTATCCGATGCTGCGCTATCCCTGGGTGGAAGCGCGCGCCGCGCTGGAGGCGCTGGCCGCCGACCAGCCGGACCTCGCGGCGGTGCAGGTCACCTACGTCAATCCCGAGACCGGCGGGGACGCGCAGAACATCCTCGGCTACTACGCGCTGATGCTGCGTCCGGGCCAGACGCTGCGCCTGCCGGTGCGCTCGCCGGCGGCGGTGTTCCACCTGATCGAAGGCGGCGTCGACGTGGGCGTCGAAGACCAGCGGTTCGTGCTGGCCGAGGCCGACACCTGCTGCGCGCCCGGTTACACCGCGGTGAGCCTGACGCAATCGTTCGGCCAATGCCCCCGCCTTTCTCTTCATTGCCGACGAGACGCCGCTGCACCGCAAGCTCGG
>CAVUIG010000028.1:0-131640 GCA_963741355.1 uncultured beta proteobacterium | reverse complement strand
GGCCGTGCGAGGCCATGAAGATCAGGTCGCAGCCGCGCGCTTCGGCGGCGTCGAGGATTGCCTCGTGCGGCCGGTCGCTCGTCATCGTCGAGCGAGTCGTAGGCGACCCCGGCCTCGCGCGCGACCACTTCGGCCTTCGCGAGCAGTGCCCGAGCGTCACCTGCGATGTTCTCGTTGAACGTCGCCGGCGACATCACGCGCTCGAGCGCGCCGACGCTGCTCCCGCCGTAGTCGGCCCTGGCGTGAAAGAACGTGACTTTCGCGCCCAGCGCGTGCGCGAGCTCGACCGCGCGGCTGACGGTGTCGACCGACAGCGGCGAGTCATCGAGCGGAACCATCAGGTGACGATACATGGGCTAGCTCCTAGAGATCGTCCGCGGCATCAGAACGGCTTGTCGCCGATGATGCCCGCACGCTCCATCTTGCGGTGGCACGGCGGATAGTCCATCACCGCGTAGTGCTGCGTGGACCGGTTGTCCCACATGGCCATGCTGTTGGGCTGCCAGCGCCAGCGCACCTGGAACTCGGGAATGAACGCCTGGCTGATCAGGTAGTTGAGCAGCAGGCTCGCACCGGGGTTCGCGTCCTGCCCGAAGCGCACGTTCGCCGGCGTGTGGTAGTTGGTGAAATGCGTCGTGAACGCGTTGACGAAGAGGATCTTCTCGCCCGTCTCCGGGTGCGTGCGCACGACCGGATGTTCGGCATCCGGAAACTGCGCCTTCAGCGCGATGGCGCTTCTCGATCGGCATCGCGGCGCCGAACGAGGCCTCGATGCTGTGGCGCGCGCGCAGGTCCGCGATCCTCGTCTTGATGTCCTCGGGCAGCCGCTTGTATGCCTCGGCCATGTTGGCCCACATCGTGTCGCCGCCGACCGGCGGGCACTCGACACAGCGCAGCACGCAGCCGAACGGCGGCTTCTCGCGCCACGTGGCGTCGGTGTGCCAGGCGTTCTCGTAGCGGTCGATCGGGGCGTCGGGCGACTTGTAGATGCGCACGAGGCCCGGATAATCGGGATCGCTGCCGGCCACCGGATGGTCCTCGAGCTCGCCGAAGTGCCGCGCGAACGCGACGTGCTCCGCGCGCGAGATGTCCTGATCGCGGAAGAATAGGACTTTGTGCTTCAGCAGCAGCGCACGGATCTCGGCAACGAGGCCGGCGTCACGCGAGGCGACGCCGAGGTTCACGTTCGAGAGTTCCGCACCGATCGTGCACGTCAGCGGCTCGACCTTGATCGATCCGCGCGCGGAGACCTGCGCCGGGGGCACTTGCGAGCGTTGGCGATGTCCGTCATTGCATTCTCCTAGATCACGAAGATCGACGAGCCCGTCGTCTTGCGCGCTTCGAGGTCGCGATGCGCCTGCACCGCATCCCCGAGCTGATACCGCTGGTTGATCTCGACCCGGATGCGTCCCGCGGCGACGTGGTCGAAGAGCTCGCCGGCAAGCGCGCTCTTCTCCGCCGGATCGCCGATGTAATCGGCCAGCGCAGGCCGGGTGACGTACACGGAGCCCTTGATCGCCAGTTGCGTCGCATCGATCGGAGGGATCGGACCCGAGGCCGTCCCCACGCACACGAGCAGGCCGCGCCGCTTGAGCGAATCGAGCGATGCCGCGAAGGTGCTCTTGCCCACGCTGTCGTAGACGACGTTGACGCCGATGCCGTTCGTCAACTCGCGCACGCGTTTCGCGACGTCCTCGTGCGAGTAGTCGATGACGTGATCGCAGCCGTGCGCGCGCGCGACCGCCGCCTTCGCTTCCGACGAGACGGTCCCGATCACCGTCAGCCCGAGGATCTTGGCCCACTGCGACACGATCAGTCCCACACCGCCCGCCGCCGCGTGCAGCAGAATGGTCTCGCCCGCCTGCAACGGCCAGATCCGGCGCATGAGGTACGCGGACGTGAGTCCGCGCATCGTCATCGCGGCCGCCGTCTCGCAGGAGATCGCGGGCGGCAGCTTGATGAGCGGCGCCGCCGGGATCACGCGCTCCGTGCTGTAGGCGCCGAGCGTGTTGAGGAAGCCGGTGTAGGTCACCCGATCGCCGGGGGCAACGTTGGTCACGCCCTCGCCGACCGCTTCGACGATGCCCGCCGCCTCGACGCCGATGCCATTGGGCAGCGGCACCGGATAGAGTCCCGTGCGGAAGTACGTGTCCGCGAAGTTGAGGCCGACGGCGACGTGGCGCAGCCGCGCCTGGCCGGGGCCGGGATTGCCGACGGAGACCTCTTCGAGCCGGAGCACCTCCGGCCCGCCCGTCGCGTGGATACGAATTGCGTGTGCCATGGTCACCTCACGCGACCTTGCGCAGGAAGCCCTGCTGCCGGCCCTTGGCGTTCGGAGCGAAGCCGTTGGCGGCCAGCGTCTCTTCCACCGTGTCGTAGAACACGCCGATCTTGCAGATCTCGCGCGCTTCCTTGCCGCTGGCGACGTCGCGGCCGAACTCGCGCGAGATGCGCACCAGCTGCTCGATCTGCTGCACGGTCGACATCTTCTCGGTGCGCGACTGGTTCCAGAGGTTGTCCTCGATGCCGCAGCGCACGTGCAAGCCCATGGCGATACCCATCATGTTGATCGGCAGCACGTTGCGCATGCTGCTCTCGACGGTCAGCATCGAGCCGTCGGGGATGGCGCGCAGGAAGTGGGCCAGGCTGTAGATCGTGGGCTGGTCCATGCCGCCGCCGATCGCCACCCAGTTCATCACCAGCGGGCCCTTGTAGACGCCGCGGCGGATCATGCGCTCCACCGTCTCGTAGCTGTTGATGTTGTAGAACTGGAACGCGCTCTGGATGCCGGCGGCGCTCAGGCGGCGCACGTGCTCCTCGACCCAGCCCGGGCTGGAGGGGACGATCATCTCGCGATACGCCTGGTAGTTCTGCGGCTCCGCCAGCGACGTACCGGCGATGTCCTCGATTTCCATCTGCTCCACGACGTTCATCTGCGTGGTGTTGACGGTGACGGTGACCTGATCCGGCTTGGGATCGAGCTCGGCCAGCATGTGGCGCGTGTCGTCGGACAGCCACTTGGCGTTGGCGCCTTCAGTCTCGGGCGCGAACGAGATCGAGCCGCCGACCTGGATGATCATGTCCGGCACGGCCTTGCGCACGCCGGCGATCAGCTCGTTGAACTTGGACAGGCGCTTGGATCCCTTGCCGTCGAGCTCGCGCACGTGCAGGTGCAGCACGGTGGCGCCCGCGTTGTAGCAGTCGACCGCCTTCTGGACCTGCGCTTCCATCGTGACGGGAATGTCCTCCGGAAAGTCCGAAGGCACCCACTCGGGGCCGTACGGCGCGGCGGTGATGACGAGCTTGTCCTGGTTTTCGGGGAACAGCGATCCGTCGAGAAAGTTCATGGCATTGCCTCTTGGCAATTCAAGTTGATTGAAGGTCAGACCTGGCGCTGCGCGTGCGCGTCCAGTTCCTCGAGCAGAATCGGCGCAGCCGAGGCACATGCTGTGCAGGCCCTTGCAGGCTCGCGAGCTGCAAAACGGCGGTGATCTCTGCCTTCGTCGCGCCCGCCTTCAGCGCGCGCTGGATGTGACGGCGAACACCGGGCGCATACATGTGGGTACACGCGCGTCGAGCGCGATGCCGACGAGCTCCATCGTCTTCGCGTCGAGTGCGCCGGACACGGCCGGCGCCATCGCCATCGCGATTACCTTCTCGGTCCAGGCCGGATCGAGCTTGGCAAAGGGCTCCCAATCCGGATTCCAGTTGCCGCTCGACCCCTTGCGCGAGCGGGCCGGACGTGCGGGGCGTGCGAGTTTTTTCGTATCGATGACGGTCATGATCGTTGTTGTGAAGTCAGGCGGGCTGGGGGTCGAGCCGGTTCGCGTCGAGCGCGGGCTCGACGCCGCCGACGCTCCTGCGGTCGACCTCGTAGGTCCGCGCCGCCAGCATGAACACGCCGGCCGCCACCAGACAGATCACCGGCACCACGGACATCGCGAATTGCAATCCGTAGGCATCGGACAGCGCGCCGGTGAGCAGCGGCCCTCCGGCGAGCCCGAACAGGTTGCGGGTAAGCGACAGGACCGAGGCCGCGGTTGCCCGCAGGGCGGGGTGAATGACGTCGATGACAACCGCGTCCGTCGGGCCGATGCTGCCGGCCATGACGAAGCCGCCGGCGACGATCAGCAGAAATTGCGCGTTGCCGGGCGGCAGGCCGGCAAAGGCGACGCACATGAACACCGTGGTCAGTACCGCGGCGGCCGCAGGCACGATCAACCGCGCGCTCGGGATCCGTGAACTCAGGCGGTCTGCCACCGCGCTCCAGACGAGCGCGCCGACACCGCCGACCAGGACCACGATGCCCGTCCTGAGCCCGGCCTGATCCGGCGCAAGGCCGTAGTAGCGGTTGAGATAGCTCGGCAGCCATGCCCAGATCGTCGAGACCACCAGCAGATTCAGGCCGGCGCCGATGCAGGTGACGAGCGCGGTGCGCGGCCGGAGCAGTTCGCCGACCACTGCACGTGCAGAAAGCCGGCGCGTGCTGCCCGTGGCGTCCTTGGAGGGCAGCGCCACCGTCTTGTAGTCGCGTACGACCAGCAGGAACACGACGCATAGCACCAGTCCCGGAATGCCGACCGCGCCGAAACCCGCCTGCCAGCCCCAATGCTGGGCGATGAAGCCGCCGAGCACGACGCCCATGCACGGAACCGATCATGCCGGCGGCCAGGAAGGCGCCGAGCACCGTGCTGCGCATCCGCGCCGGGAAGAGACTGGCGAGCAGAGCGGCACCCACGGTGCCGTACGCGGCCTCGCCCACGCCGACCAGGGCACGCGCGCCGATCAGATTGCCCATAGCTGGTGGCGAACGCGCACGCGATCGTCGCGAGACTCCAGATCAGTGCCATCAGGAATACGCTCTTGACGCGGCTCCACCGGTCGGCGAGCAGCGACAGCGGAACCGCACCCAGCGCGACGGTGATCGACACGACGGAGACGAGCGCGCCCAGCTGGCTGTCCGAGAGATCCCATTGCGCCTTCAGGTGCGAGAACATCGACACCACGACCTGGCGGTCGACGTAATCGACGACCATCAGCGCGAACAGGACCGCGAACACCGACCACGCGTAACGACGCGGCGCCGGACGGTGGTCCGCCGGGTCGAAGGCGACGTGGCGCAGCGTAAAGGCCATGGTGATCGTTTCCTCAGGTCCGGAGCTCGTCGGCTCCGTCAATTTCGAGGCGGTCAGGTCGCCGCACTCGATGGCGTGAATTCTGCGCGCACCGCCCCTCTTTCGGCTTAACCTCGGGTGACATAAACTTATCTATCCGGGACAGCTTCCGGACGATCGATGATCGGACTCATTCGCAGCGCGAGCCTCACCCGTTACGCCGAGGTCGCGCGGCACGCCGGCCTCGATCCGTATCGGATGCTGAGCGAATTCGGCCTGCCGCCGCGATGCCTGAAGGAGCCCGGAGCTCATGGTCCCGATCGACGCGGTGCGGCGACTGCTCGAGGCCTCGGCCGAGAGGAGCGGCGTCGAGGGCTTCGGCTTGCTGATGGCCGAGGCGCGCCGGTTGTCGAACCTCGGTCCGCTGGGGCTTCTGATCCGCGAGCAGCCGACGCATGCGGCTCGCGCTCGAGGCGTTAGTGCGCTACAGCAACCGGCTCAACGAGGCGCTGTTCCTCACGATCGAGGAAAGTCAGCGAGGTCGTCGTGCTGCGCGAGGAATTGATCGTCGGCGGGTCGGGATCGGTGCGGCAGTCGACCGAGCTTGCCATCGGCGTGGCGTTCCGGATATTGCGCACGTTCCTCGGTCCCGGATTGGCGACCGCGACGCGTGTGCTTCGCCCACGACGCGCCCGCCGATCGCTCGATCCACGAGCGGGTATTCGGCCGCAACGTCGAGTTCGGCCACGACTTCAACGGCATCGTCTGCGCCCGCGCCGATCTCGATGTGGTCAACCCGGACGCCGATCCGGAGGTCGCGCGACTTGCGCGGCAGATGCTCGAGGCGAACCCCGCAAGCAAGGCCGCCGGACATGATCGACGCGCGTGCGCGAGCTGATCGTGATGCTGCTCGGCACCGGAACGTGCACGATCGATCGGGTCGCCCAGCATCTGGGAATCGACCGGCGAACGATCCACCGCCGCCTGGCGCGATGAGGGGGAGACCTTTTCCGGCCTGGTCGAAGCGGTGCGGCGGGAACTCGCCGAGCGCTACGTCAAGGAGCCCAACAGGTCGCTTGCCGAGGTATCGTCGCTGCTCGGTTTCTCGGCGCCGAGCGGATTCTCCCGCTGGTACCGGCAGCGCTTCAAGGCGAAGCCATCGGAGCGGCGCGCGCGGCGGAAGGACAGAGAGAACAAAAATAATTGACGATGGCGTCTGATGCGACCGCGATCCTAAATTGGCAATACGATGTCGACGAATGACAACATATACTCACCTTCGCCGGGCAGTTTCATTTCAACGTACGATCAATGCATCGCCTTTCGCGTCGGCGAACGCCGAAGCGGCGGTTTCTGGCAACAACGCGACTTTTGCATACAACACTAATGGCACAGGGGGGCTGCCTGCCGCCAACCAGTCGAAAGCGATCACTCGGTTCCTATTCGCCGCACCCGCGGAAACCACTTGCAACTAGGCGCCTAAGTTCGACCGGATGCCCCGCCGGCGGCTCCGCGTCTCTGCGGTAGGAACAGCGTTAGACTTCATCCACCAGGCCGCATCTGGCCTTATTTCGGCGTTCCGAGTCAAAGGCAATCGGACGCGAAGCGAAGTACCCTTACGGAGGCGCACCATGGCAAACCAACCCTTTCCGAGCCTATTCTCCCTCGCGCCAAATCAGCTTTCACAGTTGATTAATCCTTTGTACTGGTTAAATAGTGGTACGGACCAGATCGGGTTCATCAATATCAGCGGAACGGCCTCCGCGAAGCCCGAGGTAGAGGCGGACATCATCGCCAACGTCGCCACATACGGTAGACAATTGGGGCGAATTACCGATGTTCTGCAAGCAATGCTAGGGCAGATGCATCCAAATCGATGGCCCGCTGCTGAGCAAGAGGCGGTGAGTCAGTTTCGAGATATGACTGCCAAAATCGCAGCTGTTAAGGCGGGATACCTTGCTCCGACACAGAAGAACATCGACCAGCTGATTGCCGGAATCAATAGCCTGAAAGAAAACGATTTTGCCGAGTACGTGAGGATAAAGAATGAGCTTCGAGAGAAACTCTTCGATGGAGGCAAGGAGCCGCGCGCGTCCGGTTCCGGCGGATCTCGCCGAACCCTAAAGAAGAGATGAACCCAGGCGAGACGACTGTGGGACACGCCGCCTGCGGCACTGCGTGTCCGCAGTCGAGTTACCGGTTAATTCGTCACGTTTAGGCATCACATGATCGCAGACATTGCGATTCGACTTGCAGTTGCGGCGGATGCGCCGGGCATCGCATCGATGTCGCGCGATCTCATTGAATTTGGACTCCCCTGGGGATGGCGAGATGATCGAATCGCTCGGGCAATCTCTGCTCCAGAGACAAACGTAGCCGTCGCTGGCCCAGAGGGCAATCCGGTTGGCTTCGGAATCATGAATTACCGGGACGACGATGCCCACCTCGTACTGTTCGCAGTCCAGGCAGCGCGGCAGCGTCAAGGTGTCGGTAGTGCCCTGCTCTTATGGCTGGAGGCCGTGGCACGTGTAGCAGGCGCGCGACGGATTCGGGTAGAGGCACGTAGAGATAACGTCGCAGCCAGATCGTTCTACAACGAGCACGGATACCACGAACGCGTTCTCAGCAAGGCGATGTACAGTCGCCGTGTGGATGGCGTTCACCTAGAAAAATGGCTTCGCGCTCGAGGCTCGTCGCGCCCTGCTCCCTAATCCCGGCGGCCAACTGGACGCCCTGCCTGCGGCACTTCGTGTCTGACGAGCGCAATCGCGGAGCGGCGATCTACCCGCCAGAATAGATTGCGGCGAGTAGCCGGCTTCGGCCATAAGCAGTCATAGCAAATCGCCCTTTAAAAGTAGGCAATTGTTGGGTGCCGCTCTTTCAGCAACAGCGGCAAGGTCGGCAACTGTTCGGATTGATGGACGTATCATGAGCACCGCGGATGTCGCGCCGCCGCCGTGTCTCGCCGAGGCGCGATTGCCAGCAAAGTGTCTTGTCTGAGGGGTTCCATGGTTGCGCGGTCTACCCGGAACATCGTCCTGCAGTTCGATCCGGCGGTCGATGTCCTGCCCAGTGGCAAGCGACTAAGTGATGGCATGTCGGCTGCCGTGGCTGTCGCGGACACCCTGTGGCTGACTCACGACGAAACCGTTGCGATCGAGCGGCTCAGTGCCGAACGGACGAACGCAGCCTCGTTTCGATACGCCAATCATCGCCGGTTCGACTTGCGGGATCTGGTTTCACTTCCAGCACCGGCGAGTGAGTCCGAGCACGCGTTCCCTCCAGAAGCGGACTTTGAAGGCATCTCGTTTTGTGACGACTACCTTTGGGTTGCGGGCTCGCATTCCGCCCTTCGGGACGGCCCTGGGAAGAAGACGGGAAGCGAAGCCATCGCTGCGCTGGCAAACGTTCGCAGATCGGGAAACCGGTTCCTGCTTGCGAGAATTCCTGTGGCAGCGGGAGACGCTCAGCCGACTTTGGTACGCCAATTCAGAACCAAAGATGGGCGCGTGTTGCGAGCCGCGCGGCTCGCCGGCGGACGAAAGCATGATGCGCTTACGCGCGCCTTGCGCGACGATCCGCATCTTGGCCCGTTCCTTTCGATCCCGAGCAAAGATAACGGGTTCGACATCGAAGGACTCGCCGCCGCACCGAACGGGCGCTTGTTTCTGGGACTACGGGGACCCGTACTCGACGGATGGGCGTGCATATTGGAGATCCATGTCGCTGCCGGGCTGGATCGGAATAACGAGTTGATGCTTCGGAAAATCGCCAGATCATCCGCTACCGCACCGGCGCGTGCACTGTATCGCAAGCACTTCCTGGACTTTGGCGGATCGGGGATCCGCGATCTCTGCTGCGCGGGTCGCGACCTGCTGATACTCACAGGTCCGCCAATGCGAGGAAAGGGAGCGTCCCAGGTTCGGCGATGGAAAGACGCGCTCGCGACAAACGGCGAGCAGATGCTAAGCGGGAAGCAACTGCCGACGTTGCTGGATTTACCCTACCGGGCGAAGAAGGACCATGCCGAAGGCATCACAATCGTGGCTCGGCAAGACGGCCGCATATGGTTGATGGTGATCTACGACTCTGTGGGAAAGGATCGGCGTGTGCCGCCCGCGGGAATGCGGGCGACGCTCCATGAGCTTTCGCTGTCGCCGTAGCGTCTGCAAGGTGCTCGGAAATAGTGTTTTTCCAGACTGTCGTCGACGTGCTCGCATGTCACAAGCACGATTGATCCAACATCCGGGCCCGACATCGCAGTGACCGTAGGGTGGATGAGATCGGCCAACGAAGTTGATACGTTCGCCGCCTCGTCTGCGTGATCCATATGGCTGCTTCTCGGCTACGTGTACGGCCGCCTGGGTCGTTAGCAGTCGTTGGGCAAATACGGCACCGGATAGCGGGCTAGAATGCGAACCGCGCGAAAGAGCGGACTTGCCCTGCCTCTTCTCGCTCTCCGACGGAAGCTGAGATGATTCGCATAGGTATTGATTTGGGCGGGAACAAAATCGAGGGGATCGCGTTAGATTCGGCCGGACAGGAATTATTTCGCTATCGTGTTCCGACACCCCGCGGCGATTATCGCGAAACCATCGTGTCTGTGCGCGATCTCGTGATGCGTCTCGAAGAGCAATTGGGGCAGACGGCAACTGTGGGAATCGGAATGCCTGGCGCAGTTTCCCAAGCCAACGGCCTGATCAAGAATGCAAACTCGACGTACCTCAACGGCCAACCGTTCGTCGACGATATGAGTCGCGCATTGTCCCGCCAGGTGCGTGTTGCCAACGATGCAAACTGCTTCGCTTTGTCGGAAGCGACTGACGGAGCGGGAGCCGGACATCGAATGGTTTTTGGTGTAATCCTCGGGACAGGCGTCGGCGGCGGCATCGTGCTCGACCAAAAGCCGTGGATTGGCAGGAATGCGATCGCAGGTGAATGGGGCCACAATGACCTTCCGAGGCAGACCGAAGATGACCTGCCGCCACCCGCTTGCTATTGTGGGCGCGCCGGTTGTATCGAAACCTATCTATCCGGCCCGGGTATCGTCGCAGATCACATGCGAACAACCGGCCAAGCGCTCGATGCTCGCGCGATTGTAAGGTTGGCACGCTCCGGAGATGGAGCGGCCGCGCGGACGATGGCTCGCTTTTACACGAGGCTCGCTAAGGCCCTCGCGGGTGTCATCAATCTGCTCGATCCCGACGTCATCGTGGTTGGGGGCGGGCTGTCCAACATCGACGATATCTACAGTGAAGTCCCGGCTCTTCTGCCCCGGTATGTGTTCTCGGATATTGTGACGACGCCCGTCGTCGAGAATCGACACGGCGATTCGTCCGGTGTTCGGGGTGCGGCGTGGCTGTGGCAAGGATGATTTGGTTCTGGCGAATGCCTACGGGCGTTCGCCATGATCGTCACTGACGAATGACCGCTTACGGCCATAAGCAGCCGTTGCCGATGCTTCCCGACAGCGGACGTAGAAGTTCACGACGCACTCCGTTATCCTTGGCGATTGAACCAGCTAGCGATTTTCGAAGGCCAACCTGGAAATCGGCACTACCTGCCCTTACCGCCCGCATGACCGCAGAACTGCGCCAGATCGTCGAAGGTGTATTGCTTGTCTTCGCTGCACTCTTTCCGATTATCAATCCACTTGGCGGCGCGCCAATATTTCTCGCAATGACGTCCGCGTACACGGAGCCGGAGCGCGCTTCACTCGCGCGGCAGGTGTCTGTCAATGCATTTGTGCTCTTGCTGGCGTCGGTGGCTACAGGGAGCTACGTCCTGGAGTTCTTCGGGCTATCGGTGCCGGTGGTACAGGTTGGGGGCGGCCTCGTGGTCTGCGCCCTCGGGTGGCGGCTTCTCCACGAGCCTGGTGCGCTTGATCGCCCATCACCCGAAAGCACGGGTCCGCGGCGCAGCCCCGCCTTCTACCCGCTGACAATGCCGCTCACCGTCGGTCCGGGATCGATCTCCGTAGCGATAACTATCGGAGCCAATCACCCGCACAGCGTGCGATCGCTGCTCGTCAATGGCCCGGCAGTTCTAATCGGCCTGACTCTCGTAGGTGCCTCGGTATTCATCGCATATCGGCACGCTCACCGACTGAACAGGATAATCGGAGAGACAGGAATGAACGTTCTGTTACGCCTGTCCGCCTTCATCCTGCTCTGCATAGGCGTGCAAATCGCTTGGAATGGCGCGAGCGCGCTACTGCGGACCCTGGCAGTGTGAGGTCGCCACGACGCACATGACAGTGCCCGCTTGCAACCGCTCCGCGCTCGCGCGGTCACGCCGAAGACTTGCGCGAACGATCGCGCAGCCTTCAGCCTTGAACGTAGTTGGCAGCGAGTGACCGCTTACGGCCACAACCGGTCAGGGGCGATATTTCCCCAAAGCAGACCGTCGCGATCCGTATCCGGCGCGTTTCGATTCAAAGCGATCTTAGCGCTACCCGCATTGTCGCGGCGACCTGAAGATCATCGCCGCCATCGAAGAGCCTGCGGTGATTGTCAGGGGTACTCGCGCACCTGGGCTTGCCTATGCGCGCCACCGCGTTCACCGGCGCGGCCGCTGGCGCTGTTCCAGGCGGGCCTGATCCTCAAGGCAAAAGCGGTTCTGCAATGCCCTGACGATCCCGCGCGGCCCGCGCTCGCGTGTAGCGGTCAGACTGTGTCGAAGCGATTCGGGCCGATACAGGGCTCAAATAATCACCGCGAGAGGGAAATTTTCACAAAACCCCGCGCCATTGACCGCTTGTCGGGCCGGCGATATAGTCAGTCGCGGACGGGGAAAAGGTGGTTTCAAATTCCTATCCCCTGGATGTTGCGCCAAGTTCAAGCATTCCGGAGGGCCGAGTTCGGCGCTCCATTTCACGGGGTACGCCTAGATGAAGAAGACGGCAGGAAAAGCAGTGAAAAATGCTTTGCGTGGCATGTCCGCGTTGGCATTGTCCTTGATGGTTATGTTGGGGACGTCCGTGGACGCGAGAGCCGATGAGGCAGATGCCAAGAAGTTGCTCAAGGCCATGTCCGATTATCTGGCGGCGCAGAAGGCGATCTCGTTCAAATACGACGCCACCCTCGAGGTCGTCACCAAAGATGAACAAAAACTCGCACTGGTGAGTTCAGGAGCCGTGACACTCAACCGGCCTGATAAGATCCGTGCCGTGCGTGCCGGCGGGTTTGCCGATGTCGAGACTTCTTTTGACGGGAAAACACTGACCTTGCTGGGCAAGAACCTGAACATGTACGCACAACAGGATATACCGGGCACGATTGATAACCTGATCGATGTGTTGCGGACGACATATCACCGGCACCTCCCTGCCGCGAACCTGCTGTTGTCGAATTCCTACGACGCGCTGATGCTTGATGTCGTCGACGTAAAGGACCTTGGCAGTGGCGTCATCGGCGGCGTTGAGTGCGATTACCTGGCTCTTCGAAAAAAGGAAGTTGATTGGCAGATCTGGATCGCACAAGGGAAACGTCCCTATCCTTGTCGGTATAGCATCGCCACGAAGGACCTTGCCGGCCAACCTCAATACATCATTCAGATCAGGGATTGGAAAACTGGAAATGAGGTTGCAGCCACTGATTTCAGCTTCAAGAACAGAACCAAGGCGAAAGAGGTCGAGCTAGGGAAGCTTGAGGGCACAGATGACTTGCCCGCGCATTTTAAGATTGGAGAATCCAAATGATCATGTTGAAACGACTCGCTTTCTTCGTAATTGTCGGAATCATCGTCGTTGGCGGATCCGAGATCGGCGGGCGGTTGGCGGTCCCCGGGGTCCACAGTGTGATCCCGACGGCCGAAGCCGAGGTCGGGCGCCCACTCACGCCAGTGAGCGTAGCTGGCGTGGCGCGACGTCAGGATAGGCGTGACTAACGGTTAGCGTTGTGCCCAGGTCACATTTGCTGTGCCATAACTGTGACTGGGTGTGCCTTGTTTTGACATTGGCAAGCGCTGCAAGCTATTGATTTACAAATTGCTGAATTACGACAAGAGCGCCTCATAACCCGAAGGTCGAAGGTTCAAATCCTTCCCCCGCAACCAATCAAAGAAACGGCTCGCCATCTGGCGGGCCGTTTTCTTTTTTCGGCCGGTATGCCGCGATTTTCGAACGACCGCTTTCGGCCAGGAACGGACATCCAGCGAGCGCGCCGAGAGCGGTCTTTCATCTCAAAGGAGACGACCGGTCCAACCTTTGTGCCACAACCTCGCCGCGAACGGACCGCCTTCGTCGCCGTCGCAGCGCCGTGGACCGTTTGGGCCCCCAATCTTGACGCCGGCAGGGCGCATCGAGGATCATCACGAGAGCGATTCTCAACGCGCGCCCCTGTGTAGATGCAGCACTTCATATTCAACCTGGCTGACGGCGACCGGGAGCGAGCCAAGTCGTTCTTGTACGCGAAGAGGTGGGTGGTCAGCCGCGACGAGCGCCATCGCGATGCCCTCGCTCCCGGCGATCTCGCGCTGGTCTTCGTCGCGCTCACACGCGAGTTCGTCGGTCGCGCCGAGCTCAAGACCACGTTCCTCGATCCAATGCCCTCGGATCCCGCCGCCTCCAGTCCAGCGGTGAGCGGGGTGTTGCTTGGCGACGTCGAGGATTGGACGAGCGGCGTGCCGTTAGACGTCGCTGTGCAGCGGATTGATCCGAACGGGTCCAACCCATACGTCCAGGCGAACGCGGCCGGATTCCGCGCAGGCGTGGTGCAGATTACCGTCAAGGAGTACGACATCGTGGTGTCGCTGCGCGACAGGGCGCGAGGCGTGGCTGAGTAATCAGCCGCGCGACCCCAATCCCGCCCGCCGGGCAATGACCCTCGGCGGACGGTCTGACGATTCCGCATCAGCTCGTACGAGCCGATGCGGTGACCGAGCAAGTCCGCAAACGTCCGCTATCGAAGATTGCGACTGACCGGAACGGGTCGTTAGCGGACAGCGCCTCTTGGGATGGAAAGAAAAACGGCCCCGCTCGGGGCCGTCATTCTTGCTGATGGTGGAGGTGGCGAGAATCGAACTCGCGTCCGGAAGCACTCGACAGTCAGGACTACATGCTTAGTCTCGTCATTTGGCTCTCGCCCCATCACCGCCGGCGGACAGGCTGTGACAGAACCAGTCACCTTGATTTAACGCCTCGGCCAAGTGACCCGGACGGACGCGATCGCTCAGAATGTCCTCGCTGTGACAGTTACATCACCCGGGCTGAGCGCCGCCCGGTGCGAGGTCCGGCGGGATTAAGCCGCCAGAGCGTAGTTTGAGTCGTTCGCAGTTAAGTTTGCGATTGCTCGAGTTTAACGAGGACAAGCGCCTCGGCATGCCCCAAGCTGCGTTGCAACCCCCGTCGAAACCAGTTCACCCCCGGTGTTCGATGGCACTGCGGCCGCGCTGGAACGCCAGAATCGGACGAACGCATTCCGGCACGACGAATTCTACCAGAGACGACCCATGCCTCCTGGACAGTCCGGAGCCGGGCGTCGCCACTTATTCGAAGTTGGGGACGTTTGACCGCATCTCAATGGCGCCGTTCACGCCAGGACGTCGGGGTCGAGATCGCGCTCGAGGCGGGCGATGTTGTCCTTCAGCAGGAGTTTGCGCCGCTTCAGCCGGGTGATCTGCAGCTGGTCGTGCGAGGGATCGCCGGCGAGGCGCTGGATCGCGACGTCGAGGTCACGATGCTCCTGCTTCAGCTCGACCAGCCGCACCATCAGCGCAACACGCGTCGCGTTTCCGATGTCATCCATGGCGATTAAGGCCTGTTCCGCGTCGCTCCGCGCTCAATCGGTCCCGGCGGGCACCGGCACCGCTCTTCTGCCCAGCCGGCTCGTCACCAGGATGCCGGTCAGGATCAGCGCGATTCCAGCCACATGATACGGCGCAAGTCGCTCGTCGAGAAAGAGCCAGGCCAGCACCACGCCGAACACGGGCATCAGGTGGACGAACAGGCCCGCCACGCTGGCGCCCACTTCGGCGACCCCCCGGTTCCAGAAGATATAGGCAATCACCGACGAAAAGAGCGCGACCGAGAAAAGCGCCGCGAAATTGACGAGGGTCGGCGCCATGCGCCGCCCGAAGGCGAGCTCGCCGAGGAAAAAGGGGAGCATGCACAGATCGCCGACCACCATCAGCACGAACAGGAAGGTGAGCATGTGCAGTCCTGCCGGGCGCCAGCGCAGGCAGACGGTGTAGCTCGACCACATCGCCATCGACAGGATGACGAGCAGGTCGCCGCCGTTCAGGCGAAACGCGGTCAGCGTCGCAATGTCGCCGCGCGAAAGAATCGTGAACACGCCGGCGAGCGACACGCCGACGCCGGCGAGCTGCATCCGCGTCAGGCGCTCGCGCAGGAAGATCCACGAAATGGTGATGATCATCACCGGGATGAACGAATTGAGGATCACGCCATTGGTCGCGGTCGTGTAGTTGAGGCCCATGTACGCGAGCGCGTTGTGCGAGCCGACGCCGATGGCGCCGAGGAACAGCAGGACCTTCCAGTGGGGCCGCAGCTTCGGCCAGTCGCGGATGACGTGCCGAATGGCGAACGGCGCGAGGATCATGATCGCGAACAACCATCGCAGGAAGGTCATCGCCATCGGCGGAATTTCCGGCGCCAGCCCACGGCCGACGATCCAGTTGCCGGCCCAGAACAGCGGTACCAGCGTCAACATCAGATAGGGCGTCGCGCCGACATGCGTGGCGGATTTGGCGGTCGGCGGCACGCGGCGATTATCGCACGCATCGCAATTCGATCGCCCCGCCGTGCCCGCGGATTTCATTCCCGGACGACATCGGCGAGCCACGGGCACCACGTATAATCCGCACTCGATTTGCAGTCACACGTGCCACCGGTCTCGCCTGACGCCGGGCCGGCGGCTGCATCGCCCGGCCGGGCAAGCGCCCAGCCGTCCGATGCACGCAGCAACGCTGCCGCCGCGCCCGCGACTCCCGACATCGCAGCGACCATCTCGATGCTCGCCGCGCTGCCCGCGCTCGCGCCGGATTTGCCGGCGCCGGGCCGCAGGATCCAGGCGCGGCCGCTTGCCGGATCCTCCGACGCGCTGGCAATCGCGCAGATCGCCGTGCGATGCACGCAGCGCAAGCAGCTCCTCGCCGTCGTCAGCGCCGATGCGCTCTCGGCGCAGCGTCTCGCCGACGAGATCCCGTGGTTCGCGCCCGGCGTCAGGGTCGCGCTGCTCCCGGACTGGGAAACGCTCCCGTATGACCAGTTCTCGCCGCACCACGACCTCGTGTCGGAGCGGCTGGCGACGCTCTACCGCGTCTCGCGCGGCGAGTGCGACGTGCTCGTCGTCGCCGCCACGACGGCGCTCTATCGCCTCGCCCCGCCCTCGTATCTCGCCGCGTTCACGTTCTTTCTCGAGCAGGGCACGCGCCTCGACGCCGACGCGCTCCGCGCGCAGCTGGCGCTTGCCGGCTACCAGCACGTCACCCAGGTCGTGTCGCCGGGGGAATTCAGCATCCGCGGCGGGCTGATCGACCTCTTTCCGATGGGCAGCACGCTGCCCTTCCGCCTCGATCTCTTCGGCAACGACATCGAGAGCATCAAGACCTTCGATGTCGACACGCAGCGCACGCTCTATCCGGTGCCGAGCGTGCGCCTGCTCCCCGCGCGCGAATTCCCGCTCGACGACGCGGGACGCACGCGCTTTCGCGGGCGCTATCGCGAGCTGTTCGAAGGTGACCCGTCGCGCTCGGCGCTGTACAAGGACGTGAGCAACGGCATCGCGCCCGGCGGCATCGAGTACTACCTGCCCCTGTTCTTCGAGGCGACCGCAACGCTGGCCGATTATCTTCCGCAGGATGCCGCGGTCGCGCTGCACGGTGACGTGCCGGGCGCCATCGCGCGCTTCTGGCAAGACACCGAATCGCGTTACCGGCTGCTGCGCGGCGACAAGGCGCGCCCGCTGCTGCCGCCGACCGAAGTGTTCCTGCCGGACGACGCGTTCAACGGGATGGTGAAGCCGTTCGCTCGCATCGACCTGCCTGCGCCGGATCCGGAGGCCGATGCTGCCGGCGGACCCGCCGTGCCGCTGCCGCCGGTGCGCGTCGACCGGCGCGCCGACGACCCGCTGTCGTCGCTGAAGCGCTTTCTCGCAGGCGCCGTCGGAACGCGCGTGCTGATCTGCGCGGAGAGCGCCGGCCGGCGCGAGACGATGCACCAGTATTTCGCCGAGTACGGGCTCGCGCTGCCGCAGGTCGACGACTGGACCGCCTTTCTCGGCGACTCCGCGCCGCTCGCGCTGGGCGTCTCTCCGCTGCACGCCGGGTTCGCATGGCCCGATGCCCATCTCGCACTCGTCACCGAAGCCGAGCTCTATGGCGGCGTGGTGCGCGGCGGGCGGCGCGACG
Source organism: uncultured beta proteobacterium (assembly GCA_963741355.1). Classification (GTDB taxonomy): domain Bacteria; phylum Pseudomonadota; class Gammaproteobacteria; order Burkholderiales; family Casimicrobiaceae; genus CAIWHR01. The sequence goes on along the minus strand of CAVUIG010000028.1, from coordinate 114,157 downwards.
GCGCGCGCCGCTCGAACGTCGACGCGATGCTGCGCGACCTCACGGAGCTTCGCATCGGCGATCCGGTCGTCCACGAGCAGCACGGCATCGGCCGCTACCTCGGCCTCGCCGCGATGGATCTCGGCGAGGGACCGACCGAATTCCTGCAGCTCGTCTACGCCAACGACGCGAAGCTCTACGTGCCGGTATCGAACCTGCACGTCATCGCACGCTACAGCGGCGCCTCGCCCGAGGCCGCGCCGCTGCACGAGCTCGGCAGCGGCCAATGGGAGAAGGCCAAGCGCCGCGCCGCGCGGCAGGCGCACGACACGGCGGCGGAGCTGCTCAACCTCTATGCGCAGCGCGCGGCACGCACGGGCCACGCGTTCACGTTCACGCCGCACGACTACGAGGCGTTCGCCGACGGCTTCCCGTTCGAGGAGACCGCCGACCAGCAGGCGGCGATCGAGGCGGTGATCACCGACCTCACCGCCGGCCGGCCGATGGACCGGCTCGTGTGCGGCGACGTCGGCTTCGGCAAGACCGAGGTCGCGCTGCGCGCCGCGTTCGTGGCGCTGGCCGACGGCAAGCAGGTCGCCGTGCTGGTGCCGACGACGCTGCTCGCCGAGCAGCACTTCAAGGTGTTCAAGGATCGTTTCGCGGAGATGCCGGTCAGGCTCGCCGAGCTTTCGCGCTTCCGCTCGACGAAGGAAGTGAAGGCGGCGCTGGAGGGACTCGCCGCGGGGACGATCGACCTCGTCATCGGCACGCACAAGCTGATCCAGGCCGACGTGATCTTCAAGAATCTCGGCCTCGTCATCATCGACGAGGAGCATCGCTTCGGCGTGCGCCAGAAGGAGCAGCTGAAGCGCATGCGCGCCGAGGTCGACGTGCTGACGCTGACGGCCACGCCGATTCCCCGCACGCTGGCGATGTCGCTCGAGGGCATCCGCGACTTCTCGGTGATCGCCACGGCGCCGCAGCGGCGGCTCTCGATCAAGACCTTCGTCGCGCAGTACTCGCGCGGCATCGTCCGCGAGGCCGCGCTGCGCGAGCTGAAGCGCGGCGGGCAGATCTATTTCCTGCACAACGACATCGACACGATCGCGACGACCGCGGAGCGCCTCACCGACCTGCTGCCCGAGGCGCGGATCATGGTGGCGCACGGCCAGATGGCCGAGCGCGACCTCGAGCACGCGATGCGCGAGTTCTACGCGCAGCGCGTCAACCTGCTCGTCTGCTCGACCATCATCGAGACCGGCATCGACGTGCCGACGGCGAACACGATCATCATCGAGCGCGCCGACCGCTTCGGGCTCGCGCAGCTGCACCAGCTGCGCGGCCGCGTCGGCCGCTCGCACCACCAGGCCTACGCGTACCTGCTGACGCCGCCCGAGGAATCGCTCTCGGGGCAGGCGAAGAAGCGGCTCGAGGCGATCCAGATGATGGAGGATCTGGGCTCGGGCTTCTATCTGGCGATGCACGACCTCGAGATCCGGGGTGCGGGCGAAGTGCTCGGCGAATCGCAATCGGGCGAGATGCAGGAGATCGGATTCCAGCTCTACGCCGACATGCTGCGCGTCGCGGTGAAGGCATTGAAGGCCGGCCGCGTGCCCGACCTGTCGGCGCCGCTCGGCGTGACCACCGAGATCAACCTGCACGTCCCGGCGCTGCTGCCCGAGGTCTATTGCAACGACGTGCACGAGCGGCTCGTTCTCTACAAGCGGCTCGCCAATTGCGACAGCCCGGAGGAGCTGGAAGCGATGCAGGAGGAGCTCGTCGACCGCTTCGGCCGCCCGCCCGAGCCCGCGCAGGCGCTCCTGGCGTGTCATCGGCTGCGGCTCGCCGCGCGACCCAAGGGCGTGGTGAAGATCGACGCCGGCCCCGAGCGCAGCACGCTGCAGTTCGAGAAGGAGCCCCCGTTCGACGCCGCTGCGCTGATCCAGCTCGTCCAGCGCGACGGCCGCGTCCGCTTCGCGGGACCCGATCGCGTGCGCATCGAGCGCGCGGCGCCGACGCTTCCCGAGCGCGTCGCGCTGATCCTGGAGTTTCTCGGCCGGCTGGCCTGAATATGGAGGCGCGCCCCGGCGGCGCCGCGACCCCGCCTCACCCGCGGCGGCGCTGCTCGACGTCGTCCCGCGCGGACTGGTAGACGCACACGCGATTGCGCCCCGAGCCCTTCGCCCGGTAACAGCACGCATCGGCGGCGCCGATGACCTCCGACACCGAGAACCCGGCCGCCTCGGTGATCGGGACGAGACCGATGCTGACCCCGAGGTCGAAGCGCCGGTCCTGCGCCTCGAAGCGGAAATCCGCCACCGCCGCCCGCAGCGTTTCGGCGATCCGCAGCGCGCTCTCCGGCGGGCAGTTTTCCAGCAGCACGCCGAATTCGTCTCCGCCCAGCCGGGCGAGCGTGTCGCCTCCGCGAAGCTTTCGCTGCAGCACCGCGCCGATTTCGCGCAGCAGCGCGTCGCCCGCCGCGTGGCCCGACGTGTCGTTGACTTCCTTGAACCGGTCGAGGTCGAGGAAGAGCACCGCGTGACGCCGGTCGAGCGTCGCCGCATCGGACAGCGCGCGCGCGAGGCGATGCTCGAACTCGCGGCGGTTGGGAAGGCCGGTGAGCGCGTCGTGACGCGCCTGATGCGACAGCTGCGCCGTGAAGCGGCGGTCGTCGGTGACGTCGTAGAACACGAACACCGCGCCGATGATCGCGCCGTCGCGATCGCGGATCGGGGCGGCGGACGCGTCGACGTCGACGGTGGTGCCGTCACGCCGCAGGAGGACCGTGTTGCCGCGCCACTCGACCGTCGCCGCCTCGCGCAGCAGCGTCGCCATCGGGTCGATGCCGATGCCGCCCCGCCCGTCCGCGTCCTCGAGGATCCGAAACACGCCGCCGAGGGGCTCGCCGATGGCTTCGTCGCCCCGCCAGCCGGTGAGAGATCTGCGCCGCCGTATTCAGGGTCTCGACCCGGCCGTCGAGGTCGGTGGCGATCACGCCCTCCGCGATCGACCGAAGCGTGACTTGCGCGCGATCGCGCTCGGCGAAGAGCTGCGCCTCGAGGTTTTCGCTGGCGCGGAGCATCCGGCGCGACATGGCGGCGCCGAGGAGCACCAGCAGCATCGCCGTCAGCACCAGCGCGACCTCGAGGATGGTCTGCGTTCGCCGCGACGCCTCGCCCAGCGTGCTGGAGAAGGCCTCCTCGAGCGGCGTGAGGCGCCGGTTCACGTCATCGATGTGAACGAGGATCGGGCCGAGCTCCTCCAGCCGTGTTTCGCCGGCGCCGATGCGGGCATGCAGTTCGGTCGGCTGCGTCGTTGAGCTCGGCGATGTGCGCATCGGCCTCCGCCCAGATCGCGATCGCGCGGTGCATGAAGCTCACGTCCCGGAACCGCCGGAACAGCATGATCATCCCGTCGACGTCGTCCAGGATCGTTCTTGCCGGCGATGAAGCCTTCGCGCGCGACGGCGAGATCGGGGTCCGGCCGCTCGAGCTCCAGTCGGGCACGATGGTCGCCCATCGGCACGGCGATCTCCGCGCGATAGGCGGCGTAGTCCGCCTCCGCGTGCGATTGCGCGTAGCGGAAGAGGCTGTAGACGGCCTCCTTCTGCGCCTTCGACCAGAGCGACTCTCCGCCGACATAGGCGCGGCTCGCCGACACGATCTTGAGGCTCTCGCTCGCGAGAAGGACCAGCAGCACGACGATGAGCAGGAATGGCCACGTGACCCGAAGGAGACGCTGGCTCCCCGAGGCGTATGGCGTTTTTTCCCGTGGCTCGGTCATGGTTTTCCCGCGCCTTTACCCCTGCGCCGGCTCGTAACTATATCGCTAGCGTAACTCAACCCGGCGCCGCGCAAAGCCACGATCGTCGGCGCGGCACGCCGTGCGGCCGGGATAATTGCATGAGCGGTCGGATGTTAGGATGCAGCTCGCGCCCGGCAGCGCCCATGATCCCGTCCGGTCCGCGGCCCGGAGCCCGCCACACTCGCCGCGCAAGCGATGCCCCGAAACGAATTTCCCCCGCAGCTGCACGTCTTCGTCCGCGATTGGCTCTCGGCGAACAACATCCTGCTGAAGAGTCGCGACGGGAACGTCCTGATCGACACCGGCTACGTCCGCCATGCGCCGCTGACGCTCGCGCTGTTGAACTCGCCGCGCGGGTTGGGCGACGAGCCGCTCGCGTGGATCGCCAACACCCACTGCCACGCGGATCACATCGGCGGCAACGCCGGGATCGCGCACATGTACGAGTGCCCGATCGCCGTGCCGCAGGGCGAAGTGCCGCTCATCGAGCGCTGGGACGGCAAGGCGCTTCTCTACGATTACTGCGACCAGCGCGCCGACCGGTTCACCGTCGACGCGGCGATCGTCCCCGGGTCGTCGCGCATCTGGGGGGATCTCGAGTGGCGCGCGCTCGCGGCGCCCGGCCACGCGATGGGCGGGCTCGTCTTCTACAACCCCGAGCACCGGATCCTGATCTCCGGCGACGCGCTGTGGGAGAACGGCTTCGGCTTCGTGATGCCGCGCGAGGTCGATCCTGCCGCGCTTCCTGCGACGCGGGCCACGCTCGACATGCTGAGCGAGCTCGACGTCCGCGTCGTCATCCCGGGACACGGCGAGCCGTTCACCGACGTCGCGGCGGCGATCGACCGGGCGCGGCGGCGGCTCGAGGCGTTCGAGGCGGACAGCCTGCGCGTCGCGCGGCACGCGCTCAAGGTGAACTTCGCGTTCGTGCTGCTCGACAAGCAGAGCATGCCGCTCGCGGATCTTCCGCTCTATCTTGATCGGATCGGCCTCTACCGCGACTTCAACGCGCAATTCTTCCGCGTGGCCCCGTCCGCGTTGGCGGAGATGATCGTCGGCGAGCTCGAAAGGGCGGGCGCGGTGCGGCGCGAGAACGGCCTCGTCGTGCCGGTCGCCGCGGAAGCGGGCTGATTTCCCGCTAGGGCGCGAGCTGCGCGACGAAGCTCCGCACGCCGCCCAGCAGCATCTCGACCGCGAGCGCCGTCAGCACGAGCCCCATCAGGCGCTCCATCGCGATCACCGCGCGCTCCCCGAGAATGCGCTGGATGCGGTGCGCGCCGAGCAGGACGAGCGTCGTCGCCGCCATCGCGATCGTCAGCGCCAGCATCCACACGCCGAGCTTCGAAGGCTCGCGCGAGGCGAGCAGCATCACCGTCGCCAGCGCGGAGGGCCCGGCGATCATCGGCACGGCGAGCGGAACGAGCATCGGCTCGCCGGTCTGCGGGTCGCCGAACACGCCTTCGGCGCGCGGGAAGACCATCCGCAGCGCGATCAGGAACAGGATGATCCCGCCCGCGATCGACAGCGACTCGTCGGACAGGTGCAGCCACTCGAGGAACTTGCGGCCGCCCAGCATGAACCCCAGCAGGATGACGTAGGCGAACAGGCATTCGCGCAGGATGACGACCTTGCGCCGCGCCGGCGCCACCGCCGTCATCGCCGAAACCACCAGCGGCACGTTGCCGAACGGGTCGACGACGAGCAGCAGGAGGATCGTGGCGGAAAAGAGCTCGGCGGCGTTCATCGGGTTCGGGCGCACCCTGTCGGCGCGCGCCGCAGTATATCGCGCGGGCGTCCGGCGCCCGGCGGCCGGGTGGCATAATCGCGCGCTCGAACCTGTCCCCCGGAGACCCAAAAAATGCAGCCTTTTCGACCCACCCTGCTCCCGGCTACCGCCGCGTTCCTCGCATTGACGGCCACCTTCGCGCTGGCCCAGACGAAGCCGCCCGCGGCGCCCATCAAGGACGTCGTCGACATACATTTCGGCGTCGAGGTGCACGACCCGTATCGCTACATGGAGGACACTGAAGAACCCGGACGTCGCCGCGTGGATGAAGGCGCAGGCCGATTTCACGAACGGCGTGCTCGGCAAGATTCCGCAGCGGGCGACGGTCCTGTCAGAAGTCCAGAAATACGGCGATTCGGCGACCGCGCGCGTCTACGGCATCCAGGTCAACGGCGATCACGTCTACTACTACAAGCGACTCGCCAACGAGACCATTCCGAAGCTCTACGTGCGCAAGGGGGTCGGCGGAACCGAGCGGCTGATGGTCGATCCGGAGGCACTCCAGGGTAAGTCGGACAAGCATTTCGCGATCGACTGGTTCTCCCCGTCGCTCGACAACAAGTATCTCGCGTACGGACTGTCCGAGGGCGGCTCGGAGCAGTCGGTGCTGCATGTGAAGGAGCTCGCGACCGAGAAGGAAACGGGCGACCTCATCGACCGCGCGAACTACGGCCCTCCCGGCTGGACCGGCGACAACCGGCTTCTCTACAACCGGCTGCAGAAGCTCGCGCCGGATGCGCCCGCGGACGCGACAAGTACGTCAACAGCCGCGTGTACCTCCACAAGCTCGGCACGGATCCCGAGAAAGACGTCGCGATCCTCGGGCGCGGGTGTGACGCCGGGCCTCACGATGCAGCCCGTGGAATTCCCGCTTGCCGGCACGACGCCCGGATCCCGCCACGCGATCGGCATCGTCATCAACGGTGTCCAGCGCGAAATCAGGGTCTATACGGCGACGCTCGACTCGCTCGGCGCCGGCAAGCCCGAGTGGAACAAGGTCGTCGACACGAGCGACACGTGACCGACCTGACGCAGATCGGCGACAGCCTGTTCGTGCTGACGCACAAGGACGCGTCGCGCTTCAAGGTCTGAAGGTCGACCTCAATTCATCCCGATCTCGCCAAGGCGGAAGTCGTCGTCCCGGCGAGCGAGTCGGTGATCACTGGGCTCGCGGCGCGAAGGACGCGCTCTACGTGCGCCGGATGAACGGGTCGACCAGCGATCTCGCTCCGCGTGGCGTACTCGAGCGGCGCGAAGCCGGTCGCCGGTCAAGCTTCCGTTCGATGCAGACATCCCGTCGATCGCGGCGGATGTCCGCGCTCCCGGCGTGATCTATGGCGCCAGCGCCTGGACGCGCTTCGGCGGACTCTTCTTCTACGATCCGCAGACCGGCAAGGTCACCGACACCGGTCTGCAGCCGCTGGGGCCGTTCGACATCCCACCGATCTCGTCGCCACGGAGGTCAAGGTCGAAGTCGCACGACGGCACGCTGGTGCCGCTGTCGATCGTCCACAAGAAGGGCCTCAAGCTCGACGGCACCAATCCGACGCTCCTCTACGGCTACGGCGCGTATGGAATCTCGACGACGCCGTACTTCCGCCCGACGTGGCTGCCGTGGCTCCAGCGCGGCGGCGTGCATCGCCGTCGCGCATGTGCGCGGCAGCGGCGAGTACGGCGAGGACTGGTACAAGGCCGGCTACAAGACCACCAAGCCCAACACCTGGAAGGACTCCATCGCCTGCGCCGAATAGCTGGTCGAGCAGAAGTACACGTCGACGCCGCGGCTGTCGGATCATGGGCGGCAGCGCCGGCGGCATCCTCGTCGGCCGCGCGATCACCGAGCGCCCGGACCTCTTCGGCGCCGCGATCGATCGCCGTTCCCGCACTCGGATGCCCTGCGCGCGGAATTCACGGCCAACGGCGTCCCAACATCCCGGAGTTCGGGACGGTGAAGACCGAGGACGGCTTCAAGGCGCTCTACGCGATGAGCCCGTACCACCAGGTCAAGGACGGCACGCCGTATCCCGCGGTGCTCCTCACCACCGGCATCAACGACCCGCGCGTCGACGCGTGGGAGGCGGGCAAGATGGCGGCGCGGCTCAGGCGGCGACGACGAGCGGCAAGCCGTCCTGCTGCGCTCGACTACGACGCGGGCCACGGCATCGGCTCGACGACCAAGCAGGCGTACGAGGAGCGCGCCGACGAGATCTCGTTCCTGCTGTGGCAGTTCGGCGTGAAGGATTTCCAGCCCTGACGCTGCGCGAGCGTCAATGATCGGGAGGCGCGCGCCGTGGCAATGCGCGCCTCCGGATCGCGCCCGTCCGATATCAGTGCAGCTTGACGCGCGGCTCGAGCCGGCGGCGCAGGAAGCGTCCCAGCGTGTCGAGCGCGACGCGCAGGTAACCGTAGATCGCCACCTGGTGCAGCTTGTAGAGCGACGCGTACATCCAGCGCGCGATCAGTCCCTGGATCAGCATGCTCCCGCCGATCAAGCGCCCCATCAGGTTGCCGACGGCGGAGAGCTCGCCCAGCGAGACCAGCGATCCGTAGTCGCGGAAATGGAAGATCGGCAGCGGATTTCCGGCGAGCCGCGCCTTCACCGACTTCACGAGCAGGCTCGCCTGCTGGTGCGCCGCCTGCGCCCGCGGCGGAATGATCGCGCCGGGCTTGTGTCCGCCGATCCAGGGGCAGGCCGCACAGTCGCCGAACGCGAAGACGTCGGGATCGCGCGTCGACTGCAGCGTCGCGGCGACGACGAGCTGGTTGGCGCGATTCACCTCGAGCCCGTCGAGCGTCGCCAGCACGGCGGGCGCCTCGATGCCGGCCGCCCATACGACGAGATCGGCGCGCAGCACGGTGCTGCCCTGGACTTCGACGCCATCGCCGGTCACCGCAACGACCTTCTCGCCGGTGCGCACTTCGATGTCGAGCTTCTTCAGCAGACCCGTCGCAGCCACGGCAATGCGCTCGGGAAGCTGCGGCAGGATGCGCGGCGCCGCCTCGACGAGCATCAGCCGGATGTCGCGCACCGGATCGAGGTGGTCGAGCCCGTAGACCGCGTGGCTGCGCGTTGTCTGCCGGATCTCGGCAGCGAGTTCGACGCCGGTGGCGCCCGCGCCGATGATCACGATGTTCACCTGCGCTGGCTCGCCGCGGCTCTCGCGCGCATCGGCGCGAACGCACGCCGCCAGCAGACGGCGATGAAAGCGCTCGGCCTCGCCCGGCGTGTCGAGCGCGATCGCCGTGGCGGCGACACCCGGGATGCCGAAGTCGTTGGTCACGCTCCCCACGCAGATGATCAGCGTGTCGTACGGCACGCGGCGCGTCGGGAGAATCTCCATGCCGTCGTCGTCGCGGACCGCCGCCAGCAGGACTTCGCGATGCGCGCGATCGACCCCGGTGAGCGCGCCCTGGCGAAACCGGAAGCGATGCCAGTGCGCGAGCGCGGGATAGTCGACCTCATGCAGATCGGCGTCCATGCGCCCCGCGGCGACCTCGTGCAGCAGCGGCTTCCACACGTGGGTCGCGCCCTGGTCGACCAGCGTGATCTCGGCGCGCCGCCCGCCGCCGTAGCGATCGCCGAGCGCGGCGGCCAGCGGCAGGCCGCCGGCGCCACCGCCAACGATGACGACTCGATGAGGGATGGCGTCTTCTTTCATCTGACCGGCGGATGGCGCGGCGTCACCGATTCGCCCGGACAACCCGGAGATGACTCCGGTTGGATATGTGGGGCATCGTTCATCGGTTCAACCATCGGCATGACCGACGAATTCTAGTCCGGCTCGGCTCCGCGCCGCTCGCGGGCCCCGTCGAACACGCCCTTGTGGTGGAAATAGACGATCCCCGCGGCCGTTCGCATCAGCTTCGTGCCGAGGCACAGGTTGAAGATCGCATCGCTCTGGAAGCGATCGAACAGCCAGCGCAGCATGCGTTTCGCCCGGAATTGCGGATAGGAATCGACGAACCACGTCGCCGGATCGGCGCGCCGTCCGGAGAGATGCTCCGCGATGGCCTGCCCCGCGGCGTGGCCGTGCTTGAGCGCCGTGTGGATCCCGCCCGCGGTCAGCGGCGACACCATCCCGGCGGCGTCGCCCACCAGCAGCGCGCGTGGCGCGGCGACGGGCCGGACGATCCCGCCGCAGGGAATCATCCCGGCACGCACCGCGATCGGCCGCACGCCACGCACATCGATTATCGGCGCGAGCTTTTCGACGAACGCCGCCATCGCATCGTTCGCCGTCATCTGCACCGCCGTGGCGCTACGCGCGAGGCCCACCTGCAGGATGCCGACCCCGCTCATCGCCCAGCCGATGTAGCCGGGGGCGATGCGGCGGTCGACGAAGCAGTGCAGCTTGTCGGGCTCCGCGAGGTCGACGCCCGCATATTCGTGCTCGATGCCGAACAGGAAGCGCCGGTTCTGTCCCAGCCCGAGCCGGCGCGCCACCATGGAACGCGGCCCGTCGGCGCCCACGAGGTAGCGCGTCTTGCCGAGCGGACCGAGATCGAAGCCATCGGCGCTCGGATCAGCGGTGTCGAACGAGCACCGAATTCGATGCGCGCGCCCGCTGCCTCCGCGCGCTTCGCGAGCCAGCGCATCACCTCCGGCGTGTCGGTCGCGAGAAAATAATACCCCGGCGCCGCGAGGTCGACGTGGCGCCGGTTGGGCGCATACAGGCGAACGCCGTGGATGCGGCGGGTGAGCGCCTCGGGAAGCCCCTCCAGCAGCGGTATCTGGTCGATCGCGTCCTTGACGATGATGCCGGTCGTGTGCAGCTTTTCGCCGGGATCGGCCTTCTTCTCCACGACGGTGACCGCGAGCCCGGCGCGCGCGAGCGCCGTCGCGCAGGCGAGACCCGCGAAGCTCGCGCCGACGACGACGCAATCCGCTCGCGAAGATGGGTCCACCTCGCGCTCGCCTCAGTCGCCGCGCACGACGCCTTCGCGGCGGGGATCGGCGCCGCCGATCCAGCCGTCGCGGCGTGCGCACGATCGCCTGCACGCCGCTCGCCTTGCGTCTGCACCGACGTCGCGTGCCCCATTGCGTCGAGCTTCGGCTGCAGCGCCGCGGCCGCAGTGTCGCGCCTCGAGCTCGGTCGGGCCGTTGCGGCTGCCGGCGTTCGGCAGCGCGATCGCCGCCTGCGGATCGAGCTTCCAGTCGATGCACGCCGAGCAGCGTCTTCACGACATAGTTGACGATCGCGGGGCCGCCCGCGGCGCGCCGACGACCATGTACACGCGCCCGCTCGCGGTCGTAGACGATGGTGGGCGCCATCGTCGAGCGCGGCCGCTTGCCCGCCTCGATGCGGTTCGCCACGGGCAGCCCGCCTTCGCTCGGCACAAACGAGAAGTCGGTGAGCTCGTTGTTGAGCAGGAAGCCGCCTTCGGTCATGAGCCCGCTGCCGAAGGCCGATTCGATCGACGTCGTCATCGAGACCGCGTTGCCGTCGCCGTCGACGATGGAGATGTGCGAGGTCGCCGGCAGCTCGATCGCGGCGTGCGTGCCCGACACCTTGCCGCGCTGCGGCGCCGGAATGCCCGGCGGACGCGCGTCCGAGGCTTCGCGTCGTGCTGATGAGATCGGGAGCGCTCGATGCAGATACGCGGGGTCGAGGAGACCCGCCGGCACCGCGACGAAATCCGGATCCGCGACATACTGGTCTCGATCGGCGTAGGCGAGTCGCCCTGCCTCGCTCATGAAGTGCACGCTCCAGAATGTGTCGGGACCCATGGCGCCGACGTCGAACGGCGCGAGGATGCCCAGCATCTGCAGCACCGCGATGCCGCCGGACGAGGGCGGCGGCATGCCGCAGACACGATACTCGCGATAGGCGCCGCACACCGGGTCGCGCAGCTTCACGCGATAGCCGGCGAGGTCCGAGAGCGTCATGTCGCCAGGATGAGTCGGCGCCGCGTCGACCGTGGCGACGATGTCGCGCGCGATCTCGCCCTCGTAGAACGCGCGCGCGCCGCCGGATGCGATGCGCTCGCAGCGTCGCGGCGAGCGCCGGATTCGCGCGGATCGCGCCGACCGCGAGCGGCCGACCGTTCGCGTCGAAGAAATAGGCGCGCGCGCGCGGCTGCCGCATCGTTCCTTCGGCGACCAGCAGCCCATGCAGCCGCGGCGACACCGCGAATCCCGCTTTCGAGAGCGCGATCGCGGGCTCGAACAGGCGCGCCCACGGCAGCTTGCCGTGACGCTTGTGCGCGGCCTCGAGCAAGGCGACGACGCCCGGGACGCCGACCGATCGTCCGCCGACGACCGCGTCGCGGAATTCCATCGGCTGGCCGTTGGCGTCGAGGAATCGCTCCGGCGTTGCCGCCGCCGGCGCGGTCTCGCGCCCGTCGTAGGCAAGCAACCGGTTGTGGCGCGCGTCGTGAACCAGCATGAACGCGCCGCCGCCGATGCCCGAGGACTGCGGCTCGACCAGCGTGAGGACGAGCTGCACGGCGATCGCCGCGTCGACCGCGCTGCCGCCGGCGGCGAGCATGCGATAGCCGGCGTCGACCGCGAGCGGATTCGCCGCGGCCACCATGAAGTGCCGGCTCGTCACCGCGACCTTCTCGGTTCGCCCGGTCGCACGCTCGGGCGCGGGATCGAGCGCGTGCGCGCCGGAGGCGGCGAGCGTCGCGACCGCTGCGAATGCCGCCATGACGCAGGGTCGGATGAACCGGAGGTTCATTTCGGTCAGGCGCATGGCTGACCTGATTCTAATCGACGCGGCGAAAGCGACCGCTCCGACGCGCCGTCCCGAAAAGAAAAAGGCAGCGGTGTGACCCGCTGCCTCTTCCGCACGCCGGAACGCGCAGTAACTGTTACGGCGCCTTCTTCGCCCTCCGCCGCCGCGGGAACGGGAGCCGCAACCGCGGCGGGCGCCGTGACGGCGGCCGGCGCCGCGACGGGCGCCATCGGAACCGAAGTCCGATTGAGGCCCCACGTGGCGAGCAGCGGCACGATCATCAGCGCGACGATGTTGATGATCTTGATCAGCGGATTGACCGCGGGACCGGCGGTGTCCTTGTACGGATCGCCGACCGTGTCGCCGGTGACGGCCGCCTTGTGCGCATCGGAGCCCTTGCCGCCGAAGTGGCCGTCCTCGATGTACTTCTTGGCGTTGTCCCACGCGCCGCCGCCGGTGGTCATCGAGATCGCGACGAAGAGTCCCGTCACGATGGTGCCCATCAGCAGCCCGCCCAGCGCCTGCGGCCCGAGCAGCAGGCCGACGACGACCGGAACGAGCACCGGCAGCAGCGACGGCACGATCATTTCCTTGATCGCCGCCTTGGTCAGCATGTCGACGGCGACACCGTATTCGGGCTTCGCCGTGCCTTCCATGATGCCCTTGATGTCGCGGAACTGGCGCCGCACTTCGACGACGACCGCGCCCGCCGCGCGACCGACGGCTTCCATCGCCATCGCGCCGAACAGGAACGGGATCAATCCGCCGAGGAAGAGCCCGATGATCACCATGTGATTCGACAGGTCGAACGACACGCCGATCTGCGCCGAATCGAGCGCGTGCGTGTAGTCGGCGAAGAGCACCAGCGCCGCGAGTCCGGCGGACCCGATCGCATACCCCTTCGTCACGGCCTTGGTCGTGTTGCCGACGGCGTCGAGCGGGTCGGTGATGTTGCGCACGGATTCGGGCAGCTTCGCCATCTCGGCGATCCCGCCGGCGTTGTCGGTGATCGGGCCGTAGGCGTCGAGCGCGACGATGATGCCCGCCATCGACAGCATCGCCGTGGCGGCGATCGCGATCCCGTAGAGTCCGGCGAGAGAGAACGACACCAGGATGGAGACGCACACCGCGATCACCGGCCATGCGGTCGACTTCATCGACACGCCGATGCCGGCGATGATGTTGGTGGCGTGGCCGGTCGTCGAGGCCTGCGCGACGTGCTGCACCGGAGCGTGGTCGGTGCCGGTGTAGTACTCGGTGATGAACACCATCGCGCCCGTCAGCACGAGGCCGACCAGCGCCGCGCCGAACAGGCGCATCGGCGTGAGCTCCGGATAGATGCTCGAGACGGCTGCCCATCATCGTGAACGTGATGACCGCAGAAGCCGATGGCGGAAATGACGCCCGCGACGGCGAGGCCGCGATAGAGCGCGTTCATGATCTTGCCGCCCGGCGCGCACGCGCACGAAGTAGCAGCCGACGATCGACGCGAGGATCGAGAATCCGCCGAGCACGAGCGGATAGGTGACCGCGGTCTCGGCGATGAGGGGGAGCATCAGCGCGCCCAGCAGCATCGTCGCGACGATGGTCACCGCGTACGTCTCGAACAGGTCGGCGGCCATGCCGGCGCAGTCGCCGACGTTGTCGCCCACGTTGTCGGCGATCACCGCGGGATTGCGCGGATCGTCTTCCGGGATCCCTGCCTCGACCTTGCCGACGAGATCGGCGCCGACGTCGGCGCCCTTGGTGAAGATGCCGCCGCCCAGCCGCGCGAAGATCGAGATCAGCGAGCCGCCGAACGCGAGGCCGACGAGCGGCTGGATCGCGTGGTGCAGGCCTTCACGCATCGGATTGATCGCCCAGTGCGCCGAACCGATCAGGAACCAGTAGAACCCGGCGACGCCGAGTAGTCCGAGTCCGACGACCAGCATGCCGGTGATCGCGCCGCCGCGAAACGCGACGGTCAGGGCCTCGTTGAGCCCGATGCGCGCCGCCTCGGCCGTGCGCACGTTCGAGCGCACCGAGACGTTCATTCCGATGTAGCCCGCCAGCGCCGAGAGCACCGCGCCGACGAGGAATCCGCCCGCGGTCGAGCCGCCGAGCGCCCACCAGATGATGATGAAGAGAATGGCGCCGACGATGCCGATCGTCGTGTATTGGCGATTGAGGTACGCCTGGGCGCCCGCCTGGATCGCCGCGGCAATTTCACGCATCCGTTCGTTGCCGGACGGCTTTTTCATGATCCAGCCGATCGACACGATTCCGTAGACGATGGCTGCGACCGCGCAGAGCAGCGCGAAGATGAGGCCCGTGGACATTCTGAAACCCTCCCGAAAGTGGCAATTAAATCGTGGAGGAAGTCGCCGCGCGGCCTGTGCCCGGCCAAGTCGACGTGCCGCCGCCGGTTGCCCGCGGCGCCATTCCCCCGCGGCGACCGGAAGGTTCCGGGCGCCGATACAGGCTAATTCGTGCTAATCCGCTATTGTGCCAGTGCGCGGTCCAGGAAGTCGAGCCGATCCTGTCCCCAGAAGAGCTCGTCGCGGTAGACATAGGTCGGGGCACCGAAGACCTGGCGGTCGATCGCCTCCTGCGTGCAGGCGTCGTACGCCGCCGCGATCTCGGCGCTGCCGGCACGCGCGGCGATCCGCTCGGCGTCCTGCCCGCATGCCGCGGCAATGGCGGCGAGCGTCGCGGTGTCGGCGATGTCGCGCTCCTCGGCCCAGCGCGCGCGCAAGAGCGCGCCGGCGAGATCGAGCGCGGCGGCCTCCCCGCTCCCGCGCCGCAAGGATCCATCGGCATGCGACGTCGACGGGCGACGCGCCGAATTTCGGCTGGAGGTTGAGCGGCAGGCCGAGGAATTCACGCCAGCGTCTCAATTCGACGAGGCGATACGCCTGCCGTTGCGGCGCGCGCTTGGGCAGCGGGAGGCCGCCCGAGACCGGAAAGACCTTCGAGAGATCGGTCGGCAGCACGCGGACCGTCGCGCCGTGCTTCCTGGCGAGCGCGACAAACCGGTCGTGACCGAGATAGGTCCACGGCGAGGCCGGTGTCATGAAGTAATCGACCGTTTTCGTCATCTTCCGTGATTCCGTGTTCGTTCAGACCTTGAATTCGGTCGCGAGCTTCTTGGGCACCGCGATGTTCTTCAGCCTGACGTATTGAGGGAGGCCGTCCTTGAACGGCGGCGGCGCCTCGCCGCGCATCAGCGGCATGAGGTAGCGGCGTGCCTTGTCGGTGATGCCGTAGCCGTCCGCCGTGATGAAATCGCGCGGCAGCATCTTCTCTACGTTGGCGACCTTCGTGAGCGGCGCCTCGGTGATCTTCCAGCGGTATGGCTTGTCGGAGACGCGGGTGATCGCCGGCATCACCGCATTGCGGCCGGCGAGCGCCATTTCCACGGCGGCCCTGCCGACCGCGTAGCTGTGCTCGAGGTCGGTCTTCGACGCGAGATGCCGCGCCGCGCGCTGCAGGTAATCGGCGACGGCCCAGTGGTATTTGAGGTTGAGCTTGTCCTTCACGATCGACGCGATAAGCGGGCCGACGCCGCCCAGCTGCGCGTGACCGAACGCGTCGCGCGTCCCCGCCTCGGCAAGGAGCTTGCCCTGCGCGTCGGAGAGCCCCTCGGACACGCCCACGCAGCAGTAGCCATGGCGCTTCACGTTGGCGTCCACCGCGGCCAGGAATTTCGCCTCGTCGAACGCGACCTCGGGAAACAGGAGCACGAGGGGGATCGGCGTCTTCGCGTCGTCGGCCATGCCGACCGCCGCGGTGATCCACCCCGCGTGGCGGCCCATCACCTCCAGCACGAACACCCTGGTCGACGTCTTCGCCATCGACGCGACGTCGAATGCCGCCTCGCGCATCGAAGTGGCGACGTATTTCGCGACCGAGCCGAATCCCGGGCAGTTGTCGGTGACGGCGAGATCGTTGTCGACCGTCTTCGGCACGTGCACGGCGGCGAGCGGATAGCCGAGCTTCGCCGCGATCTGCGCGACCTTGAGGCAGGTGTCGGCGGAGTCGTTGCCGCCGTTGTAGAAGAAGTAGCCGATGTCGTGCGCGCGGAACACGTCGATCAGCCGCTCGTACTGCGCGCGGTTCTCTTCGAGTCCCTTGAGCTTGTAGCGGCACGAGCCGAACGCGCCGGCCGGGGTGTGCTTCGAGCGCGGCGATCGCGCCCGCCGGCTCGCGGCTGGTGTCGATGAGGTCCTCGGTAAGCGCGCCGATGATGCCGTTGCGCCCGGCGTAGACCTTGCCGATCCTCGATTTGTGCTTGCGGGCGGTCTCGATGACGCCCGCGGCGCTCGCATTGATGACCGCCGTCACGCCGCCTGATTGCGCGTAGAACGCATTTCGCTTGGTCATGGTCGTCGCTTCCCGTCCGAAGGAACGCCGCGTTGCCCGGTCACGGCGCGGACTTGGCCAGCGCGGCCAGGAGGTCGCGCGCCGGCGCGAAGCCGGGATCGATCTCGAGCGCGCGCCAGCAGCACGAGCGTGCCGCGTCGACGTCGCCCGCGGCGCGGCACAAGAGCGCCAGGTTGAAGGTGAACGACGGGTCATCCGGGCGTATCGCCACGGCCGTCTCCAGCGTCGCGCGGGCGTCGGCGATGCGCCCCTGCGAGCGCTGCAGCATCGCCAGCATGTTGAGCGCGAACGGGTCGTTGGGGCTTTGCGACAGCACCTCGCGCACCAGCGATTCGGCGCCGGCGAGGTCGCGCTGCTGCGCCCGCGCCTGCGCCGCCTGGAGCTTCGTGGTGACGGCGTCCGCAAGCGCCTCGTGCGCCGGCGCCCATTTCGCGTAGATCATGTCGCGGAACCGGGCGAAGCGGGAATCGTCCGTGTTGACGCCTCCGCCGGCGCCCGACGACCCCGCGTCGGCGTTCCAGTCGAAGGTCTGCCGCGGCTCGAAATGGAAATGCGTGTGCTGGGCGATCTGCAGGAAGAAATCCCAGTCCTGCATGATCTCGAACTGAGGATCGAAGCGGCAGCCGCGCTCCACGAGCTTGCGCGAGAAGAGCGCCGTCGACAGATGGATGAAGTTGCGCTCGTAGAGCTGGATCAGCGCGTACGGCCGGCCCCAGGTCTCGGTGCGCCCGTCGGCGAAGCGCGCGCGCGCCAGCGTGTACACGGCGAGCGCCTCGGGCGCGTTGCGCGTCGCCGCCACGAGGCCCGACACATGGTCCGGCGACAGCGTGTCGTCGTCGTCGAGAAACGTGATCCAGTCCCCCGTCGCGGCGTCGAGGCCGGCATTCGCGGCGTCCGGCCGCGACAGGCGTGTGGGACTCGCCGCGAAGACGACCGGGTGCGCGCCCGTGCGCGCGGGAACGGCCGGATGATCGGGGCCGCTGGCGGCGACGACGACCGCCTCCACATTCGGGTAATCCTGCGCGCCGATCGACTCCAGCGCGCGCGCAAGGGTCGGGCGTGCCGTGCTGCGCACGATCACGCTGACGCGAGGCATCGCGGCGCTGCCTGGCGGACGCGCCTCGAGGCCGCTGTCGTTCGCAGCAGAAGCGTTCGCACTCATCGATTGCCCCGCCTCAGGACGCGAGCGCCGCGAGACAGGCGTCGCGGATCGCCTCGACGCTGCCGACGCCATCGACCCTGCGGTACTTCGGCGCGCGCGCGTCGCCGGCCGCCGCCCAGCGTGCGTAGTATTCGACGAGCGGGCGCGTCTGCGCGTGGTAGACCTCGAGCCGCTTGCGCACGGTCTCCTCGCGGTCGTCGTCGCGCTGGATCAGCGGCTCACCCGTCACGTCGTCCCGGCCCTCGGCCTTCGGCGGATTGAACTTGACGTGATAGGTGCGGCCCGACGCGACGTGGACGCGCCGCCCCGCCATCCGCTCGATGATCGCGGAATCGGGCACGGCGATCTCGAGCACGTAGTCGAGGGCGACGTTGGCGTCCTTCATCGCGTCGGCCTGCGGAATCGTCCGCGGGAATCCGTCGAACAGATAGCCCTTGGCGCAATCGGGCGCGGTGAGGCGCTCCCTGACGAGCGCGATGATGATGTCGTCGGACACGAGCGCGCCGCTGTCCATCACCTTCTTCGCGGCCTGCCCCAGCGGCGTGCCGGCCTTCAGCGCCGCGCGCAGCATGTCGCCCGTCGAGATCTGCGGAATGCCGTAGGCGCCGGTGATGAACGCCGCCTGCGTGCCCTTGCCGGCGCCGGGAGGGCCGAGGAGTATCAGTCGCATGGTGATCCGGGAAGAAAGGTTGTGGAACGAGAGGATCCGGCGACAAAATCCCGTGCCCGCGATCTTGCCGCCGTCGATTGTCTGCGCCGTCGCGCCCCCGCACAAGTCCCGCGGCGGAGCGACGCACCCCCGTCGGCGGCGATCATGCGCCTCCGCTCGCGTAGAGCGCCCGCACGCGCTCGAGGTCCTCGGGCGTGTCGACCCCCGGCGCGGGCGTCCCGTCGGTGACTTTCACGACGATGCGATGGCCGTGCCACAGCGCCCGCAGCTGCTCCAGCGCCTCGAACCGCTCGATCGGCGCCGGCGTCAGCGTCGGGTAGAGCTGAAGGAAGCCGACGCGATACGCATAGAGCCCATAGTGCCGGTACAGCGGAAGGCCCGGCGGAACGCTGGCGGGCATCCGCGGCGAACGCGTCGCGCGCCCAGGGGATCGTCGCCCGGCTGAAGTAGAGCGCGTAGCCGCGCGCATCGAGCACGACCTTGACGACGTTCGGATTGAACGCCTCGGCGGGATCGTCGATCGCGTGGCACGCGGTCGCGATCGCGGCGTCCGGATGCGCGGCCGCCAGCGCCGCCATCGCGCGAATCAGATCGGGTGAGAGCAGCGGCTCGTCGCCCTGCACGTTGACGACGATCGATTCGGCGGGGAGCCCCAGCGCGCGCGCCGCTTCGGCGAGGCGGTCGGTGCCGGTCGGATGGTCGGCGCGCGTGAGACAGGCGTCGATGCCATGCGCCTCCACCGCCGCCTTGATGCGGGGATCGTCGGTGGCGACCACGACGCGCGAGGCGCCGGCGCGTTGCGCGCGCTCCGCGACCCGCACGACCATCGGCTTGCCCGCGATGTCGGCGAGCGGCTTCCCCGGCAGGCGGGTCGATGCGTAACGCGCGGGTATGAGCGCCGTGAACGTCATGGCGCAACGCCCGGACGCGGCCGTCGGAGCGAATCGGCGCCCCGGGCGCGCGAGGCTCCCGGCGCGACGGAAGCGGGCACCGCCGCGCTCACTTTGCCACCTCCGCGCCGGCTCGGATCCACCCGCCGTCGAGCCGTCGGTGGCAGTCGCTCGCTCGCGGACGCGCCCTTCGGTGCGCCCTCCTTGCAATTACGAGTTCGATGGATGGGTTGCGCGTCGGGCGCCACCCGCGCTCGCGGACGCGCCCTTCGGGCCTGGGCTTCGCCCCGCTCGCGCGGCGCTGCACTCGCCGCCTTGCTCACTCGCGCCCTCTTTGCACGGTCGAGCATCGCAAATGGTCGAGCGTCGGGCGCACTCGGTCACGCGGCGACGCGCCCTTCGGGCCTGGGCTTCGCCCCGCCGCGCTCACTCGTACTCGGACGGTTCGAGCCTGCGCGCCTCGTCCTCGAGCATCACCGGAATGCCATCGCGGATGGGATACGCGAGCCGCGCCGACTTCGAGATCAGCTCCTGCTTCTGCCGATCGTAGGTGAGCGGGCCCTTGGTGACCGGGCAGACGAGGATTTCAAGCAGCTTGGGATCCACGGAGCTTCTCCAGGACACGCGCGACGAGCGCCGGATCGACCTCGGCCGCGATCGGCAGGTACCAGCAGCGCGCGTCGGCAAATCCCGTGCATTTTACCGCATCCTTCTCCGTCATGAGGACGGCGCGCGCCCCCGGAAACGCGAGATCGGCGGCGACATAGCGATGATGGTCGGGAAACGCGTGACACACGGCGTCGATTCCCAGCCGGGCCAGCGTGGCGAAGAACCGATCGGGATTTCCGATTCCGGCGATCGCGTGCACTCCGCCGCCGGCGAATTCAACGGCAGGCACGACGCGCGACGGATCGGCGACGCCGCGAAACGTCGATCCCGACAGCGTCATCGCGAACGCCTGCGGCAGCGAAAGCCGGACCTCCGCGGCGTCGCCCTGCACCACGACGGCGTCGACCGTATCGAGACGCCGTGCCGACTCGCGCAACGGCCCCGCCGGCAGCCGCCAGCCGTTGCCGAAGCCGCGCGCCGCGTCGACGACCGCGATCTCGACGTCGCGCTCGAGCGCATAGTGCTGCAGCCCGTCGTCGGCGACGATGACATCGCATTCGGGGTGCGCGGCGAGCAGCACGCGCCCCGCCGCGACCCGGTCCGCGGCGACGGCGACCGGAAATCCGGCGCGGGCGAGCAGCGCGGGCTCGTCGCCGGAGAGCTTCACGTCGGTTCGCTCGGTCACGACGAGCGGCGCATCCGTCGCGCGCAGGCCGCCGTAGCCGCGGCTGACGATGCCCGGGTGGTAGCCGTTGCGCCGAAGCGCCGCGCAGAGCGCCGCGACGAGCGGCGTCTTGCCGCTGCCGCCGACGGACACGTTGCCGACGACGATCACCGGCACCGGCAGCCGCTGCGAGCGCAGGATGTGCGTGCGGTAGAGCGCACGCCGCGCGGCCGCGCCCAGCGCGAACAGCGGCGCGAGCGGCGCGAGGGCGAACGTCAGCGCCGTGAGGCGCGGCGCGTGCCAGTCGGCGGCAAGGCGCTCGGAAAGGGACACGGTCCCACCTCTGTCATCCGTGACGCCGCAGCGGCGCCGCCGCGTCACTTCGCCGCGGACTGCGTCGCGAACGTGATGTGGATGTATCCCGCGATCCGCGCCGCTTCCATCACGTGGATCACGGACTGGTGGGTCGCGTTGGCGTCGGCGCTGATGATGACGACGGGGTCCTTCGCTTCGCCGGCCGCGCGTTTGAGCGCATCGGCGAGCGCCGGCACGCCGGTGTACGTGAATACCGTCTTGTCGACGACGTAGCGGCCCTGGGCATCGATGCCGACATTGACTTCCCGCGGGCGCTCCTTCACCTGCTCGGCGTCGGCCTCGGGCAGCGTGATCTGCAGCTCGGCGACCCGCTGGTAGGTCGTCGTCACCATCAGGAAGATCAGGATGACGAGCAGGACGTCGATCAGCGGGATGAAATTGATCTCGGGGTCGTCCCGCGATCGCAGGCCGCGCAGGTTCATCGGCGGGCTCCGGGCCTCAGCGGCGCTCGCCGTGCGCGAAGTCGACGAGCTTGATCGCCTGCTGCTCCATTTCCACGACGAAGCTGTCGACCGTCGCCCGGAAATGCCGGTAGAAGATCATGCTGGGAATCGCAACGATGAGGCCGAACGCCGTGTTGTACAGCGCGACGGAGATGCCGTGCGCGAGCTGGATCGGGTTCGAGCCGGCCGCCGTCTGCGAGCCGAAGATCTCGATCATTCCGACCACGGTGCCGAAGAGGCCGAGCAGCGGCGCCATCGCGGCGATGGTTCCGAGCGTCGTCAGGTAGCGCTCGAGGTCGTGCGTGACGACGCGGCCGGCTTCCTCGATCGCCTCGCGCATCACCGGGCGCGTGCTCTTCACGTTGGCGAGGCCCGCGGCGAGGATGCGGCCGAGCGGGCCCTGGTGCGCCGTCTGGTTGAGGAGCTCGGGCGTGAGGCCCTTCTGCCGATATTCCGCGAGCACGCGGTCGACGAGCCCGGGCGGCGCGACGGCGCTCGCCCGCAGCGTCCACAGCCGCTCGAAAATCAACGCCAGCGCGATGATCGATGCCAAGATCAGCGGCCAGATCGGCCAGCCTGCCGCCTGAATGATGGACCACACGGTATCGTCGCTCCCTCTGGAAATCTGCCCGAAATGTAGCTTGGCCGCCCCGTTTCCACAAGTCGGACGGCGCGACCGGCGATTCGCCGCGCGCCGTCAGCGCTCGCGCGGACCCGCGGAACCGCGCGCGCGGCCTTCGGAAAGCGTCGCGGTGATCGCCGCTCCGATCAGCACGATGATCCACACGACGTAGAGCCAAATGAGGAAGATCGGCAACGCCGCGAGCGCGCCGTACACGACCTGATACGTCGGCACCGTCCTGAGGTAGACGCGAAACCCGTACTTGGCGGCCTCGAACGCCAACGCGACGAACACGCCACCCGCGAGCGCCGCCTTGAGCCGCACGCGGCGCGCCGGCAGGATCGCGAAGAGCAGCATGAATGCGATCGTCGTGATCGCAACCGCGAGCAACGGGGTGACGAACGGCACCGCGGCCAACACGAACGGCGCCTGCTCCACCGTCGCCTCGAGCAGCCAGGACGTGGCGAAGACGGCCGCGCCGATGGCGACCGGCCCGGCGGTCACGCCCAGCGCGTACACCGGGATCCGGCGCATCAGCGAGCGCGGGACGGGGACGCGGAAGATCGCATTGAACTCGCGCTCGACCGTCCCCACCATCAGCATCGAGGTCACGACCACCATCGCGATGCCGACCCCCTGCAGGGTCGCCGCCTTGGCCGTGAATTCGGTGAGGAGCGCACGCACGGTCGATGTGCTTCCGGGCAGCATGTGCCGGAGCGCGAATCGTTCCAGCGCGTCGAGGAACTGCTGGAACAGCGGATAGCGCGCGACGTAGACGAACGCGACGGTGAAAAGCGGAACGATCGCAAGCAGCGTCTGGAACGACAGCGCGGCCGCCGCGCGCGCCATGCCGACGCCCGTCAGGCGGCTGACCACGCCCCGGACGAACGAGACGCACTGCCGCAGCATCAGCGCCTCCGGCGCGAGCGAACCCGCAACCGCATCGCCGCCACGACCCGAATGTTCCTGGAAACGGGGATTCGCCCGCTCATGATTGCGCCGTTCGCTGTGCCTCTCGGGCCCGATTATCGCATCCGCGATCGGCGTGCCCGGACCGCGACGGCGACGCCGTTGTAAGCTTGACCCCCGCGGCGCCGACCATTGCGGCGGAGCGCGCCGTCCGTGCCAGTTCCGCCACCCCGACCCGGAGACCGACATGACCACAACCTCATCGACCCCCGCCACCGAAATCGCCGTGCTCGGAGGCGGCTGCTTCTGGTGCCTCGAGGCGGTGTTCGACGAGCTCGCCGGCGTGCAATCGGTCGAATCGGGCTACGCCGGCGGCCGCGCGGCGAATCCGACCTACGACGACGTGTGCACCGGCCGCACCGGCCACGCCGAGGTCGTCCGCATCACGTTCGACCCCGCGGTGCTGTCCTTCGCCGATCTGCTGCGCGTGTTCTTCACGATCCACGATCCGACGACACCGGATCGGCAGGGCAACGATGTCGGCACGCAGTACCGCTCCGTCATCTTCTGCCAGTCGCCGGAACAGCGCGCCACGGCACAGGCGGTCATCGACGAGATCACCGCGGCGAAGCTGTGGCGCGGCAGGATCGTCACCGAAGTCGCCGACGCGGCGCCCTTCTACGAGGCGGAGGGGTACCACCAGGAATACTTCGCGCGCAATCCCGCGCAGCCGTACTGCGCCGCCGTGGTCGAGCCAAAGGTCGCCAAATTCCGCAAGCAGCACGTGGCACGGCTCAAGCGCGACGCCTGAAGCTACGTCTTCGACGCAGGGCACGTCAGGCGCGCACTTCGCGACGTGCGACGAGGCCGGCCGCGGCGAGGCACGCGCCGACCGACCAGAACACAGGGGCTAAGCCCAGCGCCGCGCCAACCGCCCCGAACGCCAGGGGGACCGCGAACGACATCGAATTGATGAGCGACATCCGTACGCCCCCCGCTTCGCCCATCCGGCCGGGTGGCGCATGCGTGTGCAGCAGCGCCATGATCATCGGCTGACCGGTGCCGAGAGCGAGTCCCAGCCCGAACGAGAGCGGCAGCAGCGCCGCAAGACTGTGCGCGAACGGATAGGCGACGTACGCGGCACCGGCGGCCAACAGCGCGCCCGCGAGGATCCTGTGCTCCGGGACCCGCACCGAGAGGGCGGGAATGAGCAGGCGCACGATGAACGTCGCGGCTGCGAACGCCGCCAGCACGAGGCCGATCGCGGACGCGGAGAGCCCGATGCGCGCGCCGTAGATCGGCACGAACACGAGGTGCAGGTCCCAGCCGACCGCGAAGAACGCATTGAGCAGAAGCGCGCGCCGCAGCATCCTGTGACGCATCAGCGCCCGCACGCCGCCGTGGTGACGCGTACCCGACGGCGCGACCGGCCCCGGGAGCGCGAGCCGGCCGCGCAGCAGCACGACAAGCGGAATGAACGGGACGAGCGCGAGCAGCGCGAAGGTCGCGGTGAAGCCGACGTGATCGATGGCGACGCCGGCGGCCAGAGGTCCGATGAATCCCGAGATCGAGAATCCCATCGCGAGGAGGCTGAAGTTGCGGGCGCGCTCGGCCGGTGCGCCAAGCTCGCCCGCGGCGTTCTGCGCGGCGACCTGGAACGCCATGAACCCGACGCCCACGATCGACGCGCTCGCGTAGAGCGCCGGCATCCCCGGCAGCAGCAGCGGCAGCAGCGCGCCGACGCCGATGGCGGCGGTGCCGAGCAGCATCGGACGGCGGGCGCCCAGGCGGTCGGTGATGCGTCCTGCTGAAATCGCCAGCAGCATCGGGAACACCGCGTAGAGCGACATCAGCACGCCGACGGTGAACGGCGACGCGCCGCGGGCGATCGCGTCGAGCGAGACGGTAATGCGGTTGCCCGCGAGCACCGCGTGATTGGCGATCGCGAGCGGAATCAGCGCGACCAGCGTGCGCCGGCGGAAATCGCCTGCGGCGGCGCTCATGCGCCGGCGCGCGGAATGCGTCGCATTGCCGCCGGCGCGCCGGTCACGGCGCGAGCCGGTCGATTTCCCAGCGCTCGGGATGCGTGCGCGAGCGGGTGTAGCGAATGCGGTCGTGCAGGCGCGACGGCCGCCCCTGCCAGAATTCGAGCAGCGCCGGAGCGAGCCGGTAGCCGCCCCAATGCGCTGGCCGCGGCACGACGCCGCGGTGTTGCGCCTCGGCCGCGGCGTAGCGCGCCTCGAGCGCCGGGCGGTCGGCGACCGTCTCGCTCTGCGGCGATGCCCACGCGCCGATCTGCGACGGCCGCGGCCGGCTCGCGAAGTAATCGGCGGATTCGGCGTCGCTCACCTTCGCGACAACGCCTTCGATGCGGACCTGACGCTCGAGCTCGGCCCAGAAGAACAGCAGCGCCGCATCGGGACGCGCGGCGAGCTCGCCGCCCTTTCGGCTTGCGTAATTCGTGAAGAACACGAAGCCGCGCTCGTCGAATCCTTTCAGCAGCATGATGCGCGCCGCGGGCTTCCCGTCGGCGCCGACCGTCGCGAGCGTCATCGCGTTGGGCTCGGGCAGCGACGCGCGCACCGCTTCGTCGAACCAGCGCTCGAACTGCTGCAGCGGGGAGGGCGCGACGCGCGCCTCGTCGAGCGCTTCGCGCATGTATTCGGTACGCAGATCGGCGATTTTCACGTTCGCGACGGCGAGGAGCCGCGGAAAACCGCCATTTTACGCCTGCGCCGGGCGCCGCCGCCGCGATTCACGCGGCAAAGTTCATTGCGTGAACTTCTTCTCCCAGGCGGCGTTGATCTTCGCGAGCGTGCCGTCGGTGCGCATCGCATCCAGCGCGTCAGCCAGTGCTTTCACCGTCGCCTTGTCCGTCTGTGAATTGCACGCCACGAACAACGGCTGCTCGGCGGCGAGCAACACGACTTTGACCGGCGTGACCTTCGCGGCGGCCGCGACGCTCTGGGCGGTGTAGAGACTCGTGATCCAGAGGTCGATGTGGTTGGGATCGTCGGGCGGGAGCAGCAGGCGTCCCGGATTGTCGCGGTCGTCGCGGACGAGCCGCAGGTTGGTCACGCCGTTGTCGCGCAGGAAATCGCCCTTGGCGTCGCGCGAGACCGCCCCGATCCGGTAGGGCGAGAGGTCCTTGAGCGTCTTCACCGGCACGCCGAAGTCGCCCTTGCCGTAGACCGCCCAGTAGTTGGTCGCGATCGGGCCGACCCACAGGAAGATGCGCTCCCGGTTCTCGAGGCGCGCCGTCGCGAACAGGCACAAGTTCTTTTCCGCCTGCGTGCGCACGTAGGCCGTGTCCCAGGGCATCACCTCGGTCTTGAACGCGAAGCCGGCGCGATTCGCCATCTCGCGCACGATCTCGGTCGCGGCACCGGTCAGGACGCCCTTGTCGGTGTAGTTGAACGGCGGATTCTCCTCGGTGAGGAAGGTGAGCGCGGCGGACGCGGAGGGCACGGCGCACGCGGCCAGCAGGGCAAGGACAATGCGGAGGTACGGCTTCATGGGGTTCCCGGGAATCGACAATGCGTGCCATTGTCGCAATTCGCCGCGCCGATGCCAACGCCGCCCTTCCGCTCGGCGCGCACGCTCGCCACCCGGCGCACCGCCCCCTATGCTCCGTTCATGCGATCCCGGCGCCCTCGCCACGCACAGCGAATTGTGGGCTTCAACCAGCCGCAAACCCTGATCGTGGCGATCCTGGTGCGATTCGTCCGCCGCTGGCTCAACCGGCGCTTCGCCGTGCTGCGGCGAGGGAACATCCCGGAAGCGGTGACCGGCGGAGTCGTCGCGTCGCTCGCCTTCGGCGCCGGCTGCCTCGCGTTTCAAGCCAAGATTGGTTTCGAGCTCGCCGGCCGAGACGTCAGGCATTCGTGACCTGGCTCGCGAGCTAGGCGGCAGGGCCGGAGGCTGCATTTCGCGCGACGCGTTGCCGCAGAAGGCGCGTCCGGGGAATCCGCGCAGGGACCCGCAGGCGATTTGCGCGTCCCGCCCGGCGCGCAACACCGGTTTCGCACGATCAGAAAAAACCGCTTGCCAGGGATTCCCTTCGCTGGGAATTGCGCTATAGTTGCCGCCGATGGGGCAGGATTACCCGTGACAGGACGGCCTGCTTCAGCGTGTTCGCTCTACGTGTTGCGCAACAACTCATAGGAAGGAGAACTATGGCCACCGCCAAGAAAGCTGCAAAGAAGCCTGCCAAGAAGCCCGCGAAGAAACCCGCCGCCAAGAAGCCGGCCGCGAAGAAGGCCGTGAAGAAAGCCCCTGCAAAGAAAGCTCCGGCGAAGAAACCCGCCGCGAAGAAATCGGCTGCCAAGCGCAAGCCGAATGCCGCGTTCATGAAGGCGATGACGCCTACCGCGGTCCTCGCCGCCGTCGTCGGCTCGATGCCGATGCCGCGCACCGAAGTCACCAAGAAGATCTGGGACTACATCAAGAAGAACAAGCTGCAGGACGCCATCAACCGGCGTCTCATCAACGCCGATGAGAAGCTTCGTGCCGTGTTCGGCGGCAAGAAACAGGTCTCGATGTTCGAGATGACCAAGCTCGTCTCGAATCACCTCAAGTAATCTGCGCCTCGCCCCCGCATCGAGGGGGTCGATGTTACGGCCGGCCGGGCAGTGCCCCGCCGGCCGTGATTTTTTCCGGGATGGCGCCGCGCAGCGACGTCACTCGCGCATCGCGCGAGCGACCGCGGGCCTCGCGGTAAGCGCCGCCGCCCAGCGCGCGAGGTTCGGCAGGTCACCGGCCGCCTCGACGAGCGCCTTCCTCACGGCGAACACCGGATAGAGCGCGAAGTCGGCGATCGAGAGCTCGTCGGCCAGCCACTCGCGCCCCGCGAGCCGCGCATCGGCGATACGGAACTGGCGCAGCAGCCGCTCCTCGAACCATTTGACGTTGGCGGCGGACTTTTCGGGCGCCAGCGCGGACAGCAGGAAGATCGAGCCCGTCGACGCCGCGCAATCCGACGCCGCGTGCATCGTCCATTGCAGCGCCAGATAACGCCGCGCCGATTCCGCGGGAAGGAACCGGCCGGACTTTTCGGCGAGATAGACGAGGATCGCCGCCGACTGCGCGAGCGTCAGCGGCTTTCCGCCGGGGCCCTCCGGGTCGACGATCACCGGGATCGCGCCCGCCGGATTGATCTGCAGGAACTCCGCAGTGCGCTGCTCGCCTTTCGAGAGGTCGACCGCGCGCAGGCGATACGGCAGCGCGCACTCCTCGAGCATGATGGCGACGCGCTGCCCGTTGGAGGTGGGGAACGTGTAGAGATCGATCATCGTTGCCTCGTGGGTGGGACTTGGGCCGGAGCGCGCAGTCGTCGTCCCGGAATCGACCGCGTTACGTCGGATGCGGCCGCTTTGGCCAGTCGTCGTCGTCTTCGAGAATGCGAATCACGCGCGTGCGCTTGCCGCCCGCGTATTTCTCCATCTGCACCAGCACCGGAAAGAGCGCCGCGAGCC
Source organism: uncultured beta proteobacterium (assembly GCA_963741355.1). Classification (GTDB taxonomy): domain Bacteria; phylum Pseudomonadota; class Gammaproteobacteria; order Burkholderiales; family Casimicrobiaceae; genus CAIWHR01. Next base: position 85,731 of record CAVUIG010000028.1, on the reverse strand, counting down.
GGGCGCGGGCGTCGTCCTCGCGCTCGAAGGTGGCGATCGTCCCGTCGTCGTTGCGGACGTCGCTCCAGATTCCCTTGTCGTCCTCGACCTCGATCTTGTACATGCACGACCTCCCGAGCGCGGGCGCTCAGGCGCCGACGCGGACGTTTTGCAGCGCGGCGATCCGCTCCTCGATCGGAGGATGCGTGGCGAACAGCGACATCATGCCGCCCTTGTCCGTGATGCCGAAACCGCTCATGGACTGCGGCAGAGCGCCGGCCTCGACACCGCCCAGCCGGCGCAGCGCGTTCATCATCGGCGACGGAGATCCGAGGAGCTTCGCGCTGCCCGCGTCGGCGCGGAACTCGCGATGCCGCGAGAACCACGCAACGATAATGGACGCGAGAATGCCGAGGACGATCTGCGCGACCATCACGGTGATGAAATAGCCCGGGCCGTTGCCGCGCTCGGTGCGGAACACCGTCTTGTCGACGATCGAGCCGATGATCCGCGCGAAGAAGACCACGAACGTGTTGACCACGCCCTGGATCAGCGTCAGCGTGACCATGTCGCCATTGGCGACGTGCGACAGCTCGTGCCCCAGCACCGCTTCGACCTCTTCCTTGTTCATCGACTGGAGGAGTCCGGTAGAGACGGCGACGAGCGCGGAATTGCGGAACGCCCCCGTCGCGAAGGCATTCGGCGCGCCCTCGTAGATCGCGACCTCGGGCATGCCGATGCCGGCCCGCGAAGCGAGCTTGCGTACCGTCTCGACCAGCCACACCTCGGCGTCGTTGGCCGGCTGATCGATCACGCGCGCGCCGGTCGACCATTTCGCCATCCATTTCGACATCAGCAGCGAGATGATCGAGCCGGTGAAGCCCACCACCGCGGAGAACACGAGCAGATCGCCGTACTGCATGCCGGTCTGCGAATACATGGCGCGATCGAGCCCCAGCAGCTTCAGCACGATCGACAGCACGGCGACGACGGCAAGGTTCGTCGCGATGAACAGGATGATGCGTTTCATCTTCTGGCCCTTCCCCGGAGAGATTCGGCGACCGGCATCTTAGCGCATCGCGGCCGCCGGCAAGCGCTTTCTAGGCTCCTCGCACGATGTCAGACACCGTGAATTGGACGGCTGAACCCGTCGAGAAAATCATGCGAGCAGCCCCGAGTGCCTCATTTGCCAACTGAGGGCCCGCAGCGAGCCCCGAGACAACACGCCGCGCCAGCGGCTTGTTGCGACGCAGGCTAACTTCGCGCCACGCGCGAAGTTAAGCGAGGCGAAGCCGAGCGGCCGGAGTCACAGTACTCAAGCATACAGCGAGGGGCGAGCGAGGACACGAAAGCGAAGCTTCAGTGAAGGCTAACGCGAGCCCCGGCGAGCGTTAAGCCGCGAAGCGGCGGCCGGAATACAAAGCAATCGGGGCGCGCAGCCATTTTATCGATGGGTTCTAGTCGCGCGCCCAGGAGTCCTTGAGCGTGACCGTGCGATTGAACACCGGCGCATCGGTCGAGTGGTCGGCGAGATCGGCGACGAAGTACCCGTGCCGCTCGAACTGGAACCGCTCCTCGGGCGCGGCCGCGGCGGCGGCGGGCTCGACAAACGCGGCGATCACGCGCTTCGATTCCGGATTCAGATCGTCGAGAAACGTGCGCTCGATGACGTCGGCGGCGTCGTCCTCGACTTCGCCGGCGACCACCGGCGCGTGCCCGGCGACGTTCGCCGCGGCGTCCGCCCCGACCCGTGCGCCGTGCGGATTCCTTGCGCCGGGAAACGGAACCGCGAACAGCCGGTCGTAGAGCCGCACCTCGGCCCTGACCGCGTGCGCCGCCGAAAGCCAGTGGATGTTGCCCTTGACCTTGCGCGCGTTCGCACCGGGCGTGCCGCTGCGCGTCTCCGGGTCGTAGGTGCAATGCACGACGGTGACGCGTCCGTCCGCGCCCGTTTCGGCGCCGCTGCATCGCACGATGTAGCCATAGCGCAGCCGCACCTCGGCGCCGGGTGCCAGGCGGAAATAGCCGGGCTGCGGCGATTCCTGGTAGTCGTCGCGCTCGATCAGGAGCTCGCGCGTGAGCGGCAGCGCGCGCCGCCCCTGCTCCGGGAAATGAGGATGATTCGGCGCGAAGCACTCCTCGCGGGCACCTTCCGGGAAGTTGTCGATGACGAGGCGGATCGGATCCAGCACCGCGATGCGCCGCGCCGCCCGCGTGTTGAGGTCGTCCCGGATGCAGTCCTCGAGCACGCCCATGTCGATCCACGAATCCGACTTCGACACGCCGGTGCGCTCGACGAACAGGCGGAAGCCCTCCGGCGTGAAGCCTCGCCGGCGCGCGCCGACAAGCGTCGGCATCCGCGGATCGTCCCAGCCGTCGACGTGACCGCCCTCGACCAGCTGGATGAGCTTGCGCTTCGACAGCGCCACGTACGTGAGATTGAGCCGCGCGAACTCGTATTGCTGCGGCAGCGGCCGCGCCAGCATCCCGCCGTCGGCGAGCTTGCCGATCACCCAGTCGTACAGCGGACGATGGTCCTGGAACTCGAGCGTGCAGATCGAATGCGTGATGCGCTCGAGCGCGTCGCTGATGCAATGCGTGTAATCGTAGAGGGGGTAGACGCACCACTTGTCGCCGGTGCGATGGTGGCTCGCGTGGCGGATGCGGTAGATCGTCGGATCGCGCAGGTTGATGTTCGGGCTCGCCATGTCGATCTTGAGCCGCAGCACGTGCGCGCCGTCGGCGAACTCGCCCGCGCGCATGCGGCGCAGCAGATCGAGATTCTCGGCGACAGGGCGATCGCGGAACGGGCTCGCCTGCCCGGCTTCCGTCAGGGTGCCGCGGAGCGCGCGCATTTCCTCGGCCGTCTGGCTGTCGACGTAGGCGAGACCCTGTTCGACGAACCATTCGGCGAAGCGGTAGAGGTCGTCGTAATAGTCCGACGCGTGGTAGAGATGCTCGCCCCAGTCGTAGCCCAGCCAACGCACGGCGTCCTCGATCGAGTCCTCGAACTCGGTCTCTTCCTTCAGCGGATTCGTGTCGTCGAAGCGCAGGTTGCAGCGGCCCCCGTTCTCGGCGGCGAGCCCGAAATTGAGGACGATCGACTTGGCGTGGCCGTAATGCAGGTAGCCGTTGGGCTCCGGCGGGAATCGCGTGACGACGGCGCCACCGTACTTGCCGGTGCGGTTGTCCTCGGCGATGATGGCTCGCAGGAAATTCGACGCGGGCGCGGCCCCGCCGGGCTCCTTCGCGTGCGCGGCGGGCGCGCCGGATTTTGCCTCGCTGTTCGGCGAGGCGGGCAATTTGGCCTGCGGCGGCGCAGCACCCGTCATCGTTTGTTCATGAACAATCGTGGTTCCCTGCCCATTCTAACCGGTAGGGGTATCCACTGCCATCGGCGGCGCTCCCAGTGGCCGCGGGCAATCGCCCGGAATGCCGCGCCAGACAACGGTTTGCGGCGAGTCGATCGACGCCGCGAACAAGGGTTGTCCACAAATCCTGTGGATAATAGTGTGCATATCTTGTAAATTCGAATGCTAAGTCGTACGCAGGCCGGAAGAAAGGTTGCGATGCCCAAATTCAGGCCTGTTTTTTTTGTCATCCCTTCAATGCTTTGCGAGTCGTCTCCCGCAGCCGGAATCGCCGTTTTCAAACGACGGATGACGCTCGGATGACGCTCGGATGACGCATTTGTAACGGTTGCGATGTTGACTTTTGTCGTGGACGAATGGACTGCTGCACCTGCGTTGTCAAACGTTTGCCTATCTGCTTTCGCTGACAGGCGGCGCAACGGTCGACAACATCGCTGCCCCGGATAATTCCCGCATGCGACCTCCGAGCGCCACGCCGTCCGCTGCGCCAGGCGACGCGCGCACCGTGCTTCCGGTATCCCTCCTCGTCAGCTCGGCGCGGCTCCTGCTCGAACGGCACATCGGGCTCGTCTGGGTCTCGGGCGAAATCTCGGGATTCACTCGCGCGGCGTCGGGCCATTGCTATTTCAAGCTCAAGGACGCCCAGGCGCAGGTTTCGTGCGTCTTCTTCCGGCACAAGGCGCAGTTCCTCGATTTCGCCCTGAAGGACGGGCTCGCGGTCGAAGCCCACGCGACGGCGTCGCTCTACGAGGCGCGCGGCGAGTTCCAGTTGAACGTCGAGACGATGCGCCTCTCGGGCCAGGGCGCGCTGTACGAGAGATTCGCACGCCTCAAGGCACGCCTCGAGGCACAGGGGTGGTTCGCGCCGGAGCGCAAGCGCGCGCTGCCTGCATATCCCGCGGCGGTCGGCATTGTCACGTCGACCCGCGCCGCGGCACTGCACGACATCCTCACGACGCTCTGGCGGCGCTGGCCCGCGCTCCGCGTGGTCGTCTATCCGACGAACGTGCAGGGCGGCAGCGCCGCGGCCGAGATCGCGCAGGCGATCCGTACCGCCAACGTGCGCCACGAGGTCGACGTGCTGATCGTCGGCCGCGGCGGCGGCTCGATCGAGGACCTCTGGGCATTCAACGAGGAAATCGTGGCGCAGGCGGTGCTCGAGTCGGCGCTGCCCGTCGTGTCCGCGGTCGGCCATGAGACCGATTTCACGATCTGCGACTTCGTCGCCGATGCGCGCGCGCCGACGCCGACTGGCGCCGCTGCGCTGGTCGCGCCCGATCGCATCGGCGTGGCCCGCGACGTGATCGGCATGCGCCGGCGCTGGCAGCGCGCGGCGCTGCGTGCGCTGGAGGCGCCGATGCAGCGGCTCGACGTCCTCGAGCGAAGGCTCGTGCACCCGGCGGCGCGAATCGCGGCACAGGCGCGTGAAACGCGCGCGCTGGCCGATCGGCTCGTGCGCGCGTTCTCGTACCGGATCGAAGGGGTCGCCGCCGACGCCGGCGGCCTGGGCAGGCGGCTGTTGCTGCAGCTGCGCCAGCCACCGCCGCAGTCGGCGCGCATCGCCCGGGCCGGCGACACGCTCGTGCAGGCGGCGAGGATCTCGCTCGAGCGAGCCGGAACGCGCCTCGACGCGCTCGCCCAGAGCCTCGCGCTCCTCAACCCGGCCGCAACGCTGGAGCGGGGCTACGCCATCGTCGCGACCACCGGCGGCGCCATCGTCACGAATGCACGCGACGTGAAGCCGGGGGACGACGTCGCGATCCGGTTCGCGCGCGGCGGCGCCGGCGCGAAGATCACGAAGGTCGATTCCTGAGGGTTGGGCGCCCATGACCCAGTAGGTCGCGGGGACTTCAGCACGAGCGCGACACGACGGCGCCGGACGTCTTTCCCGCGTGCGCCAGTACCAAGCGAACGTGGCCGCCAGATAGGCGATGATCAGCAGACGGGTGACGTTTCAGCGCTCAACCCATCATGCGCCAGCGAGAGGACCACGACGGCGCCGGTCCACGCGACGTAGATTGCCAGAACGCACTGTTCCGCCTTGCTCATCGGGCTTCCCGGCCGCTCAGAGGCGCAGCGGCGCACAGAACCGGAGTCTGCGGCTCACGATCGCACCGCAACCGCATCCGAAGAACGGGTCCTACGCCTCGTCCGGGTCCGGATCGTCGACGGCCGCGCCGCCTGACGGCTTCACGTCCGGCGGCACCGAGGCGGCGAGCCTCGGCGTCGTGGTGACGACGTCGGCATTCTGCGCGCGGTGCCGCAACGCGTGGTCGATCAGCACCAGCGCCAGCATTGCCTCGGCGATCGGCGTCGCGCGGATCCCGACGCAGGGATCGTGGCGGCCGTGCGTGTTGACGACGACGGCATTGCCGGCCTTGTCGATCGAGCGGCGATCGAGCCGGATCGACGACGTCGGCTTCACCGCGAGGGTCACCACGACGTCCTGGCCGGTCGAGATGCCGCCGAGGATGCCTCCCGCGTGATTCGACAGGAATCCCTGCGGCATCATCTCGTCGGAATGCTCCGACCCGCGCTGCGCGACACTCGCGAAGCCGGAGCCGATCTCGACGCCCTTCACCGCGTTGATGCCCATCATCGCCTGGGCGAGATCCGCGTCGAGACGGCCGTAGACCGGCTCGCCCCAGCCGACCGGCACGCCGCTCGCGGTGACGGTGATCTTCGCGCCGCAGGAGTCGCCTTCCTTGCGCAGCGCGTCCATGAATGCCTCGAGCTCGGGCACGATCGTCGCATTGGCGACGAAGAACGGGCTCGCGTCGACGTGCTCGAAGCTCTCGAAGGGAATCGCGCGCGGGCCGAGCTGAACCAGGTGCCCGCGAATGGAAACGCCATGGCGCTCGCGCAGCCACTTTCGCGCGATGGCGCCCGCAGCCACGCGCACCGCCGTCTCGCGCGCAGAGGCGCGGCCGCCGCCGCGATAGTCACGGATGCCGTATTTCTGCCAATAAACGTAATCGGCGTGTCCGGGCCGGAAGGTCTCCGCGATCGCCGCGTAATCCTTGCTGCGCTGATCCTCGTTGCGGATGAGAAGCGCGATCGGCGTTCCCGTCGTGCGGCCCTCGAACACGCCGGAGAGGATCTCGACGGCGTCCGATTCGCGCCGCTGCGTGACGTGGCGCGACGTGCCGGGGCGGCGCCGGTCGAGCTCGCGCTGGATGTCCGTGGCGGCGAGCTCCATTCCGGGCGGGCAGCCGTCGACGACGCAGCCGATTGCCGGGCCGTGCGATTCGCCGAACGAGGTGACGCAAAAAAGCGTGCCGAATGTATTGCCGGACATCGATGTCAGGTGCAACGGGAGGGTGCGATCGAGTGTAGCACGCGCGTCGCCGAAGGCTGGCGCGGGTGCGGGTGCGTGCGACAATCCGGCGATGCGCGACGTGCCTTCTGCCCCTCCGGCGCAACTCGTTGCCGCGCTTCGCGCCGCGCGGTTCGTCGCGGTGCTGACCGGCGCGGGCGTGTCCGCCGAATCCGGCGTGCCGACATTCCGCGATGCGCAAACCGGGCTGTGGGCAAAATTCGACCCGCAAGAGCTCGCGACGCCGGCGGCCTTCGCGCGCAACCCGAAGCGCGTCTGGGACTGGTACGCGATGCGGCGCGCCATGGTCGGTCGCGTGGCGCCGAATGCCGCGCACGTGGCGCTCGCCAGGCTCGAGCAGCGCGTTCCGGAATTCGCGCTCCTGACGCAAAACGTCGACGGGCTGCACCAGCGCGCCGGCAGCGTGAAGGTCGTCGAGCTGCACGGCAACATCACGCGGGTGCGCTGCTCGCGCGAAGGGACGCGGGTGGCGCGCTGGGACGACAACGATGCGGACGTGCCGCCGCGCTGCGCCGCCTGCGGCGCTTTCCTGCGGCCCGATGTCGTCTGGTTCGAGGAGATGCTGCCGGAAGACGCGCTCGCCGCGGCCGAGGACGCCGCGAATCGATGCGACATGCTGCTCGTCGTCGGGACGTCCGCCGAGGTCTATCCCGCCGCCGCGCTTCCGGCACTGGCACGACGGCGCGGCGCGCGGGTGATCGAGATCAACACCGAGACCACGCCGTTGAGCGCGCACGCGGACCACACGCTTCGCGGCCCCGCGGGTGTCGTGCTGCCCGCGCTCGTCGCGGCCGCGTGGACCGCGTAGCAACGTCAATCAGGGGGCGTGTCCGCCTTCCCCGATTCGGGCGCAACGCCCATCTCGCGCGACAGCCGCCATGCCATCCATCCCAGCAGAATCGCGCCAAGCGCGAGGCTCGCCCAGAGAATCCAGCGTTTGACGTCCGGCGGCTCGCGCAGGCGGTCCTTGCCGCCCAGCTCGACCGAAAGGCCTGTCGATGCGGCATTGATGCCGGCGGGAAGTCCCTTCGCCGCATCGTATCCGGGCACGAGCGTCGAAATCGGCAGCGCGCCCGGCGTGGCGAGGCGATTGCCGTAGGCGAGCGTGAAGGGCGGCGGGCCGCGCGTCGCGAATATGAGCTCCGCCGGCTGCCATCCGGCGCGAAGCGGCGGCGCGAAGCGAGCGGACGCACCCGATCGCGGATCGAACCGGAGCAGCCAGTATCGTCGCGCGCCCCCCGCGACTGGCACCGGCGCGCTCGCGACCTCCCCGCCCGGCTCCCGCAGCCGATAGAAGACCGTCGATTCGACCGGCTGCCACGGCTCGGCCGCGTTCGCGCGCGCGAAGATCTGCGCGGGGACGACCGAGTTCGGTTCCGCGAGCGTCACGTCGAGACGGTCGACGGGGTACGCGCCGCCGAGATCGTATTCGAATTCGCCCTCGTGATCGGCGACCGGCGCGCCGGACACGACCCGCCATTGCCGCGGCGACTCGACGACCCGCTCGGCGAATTCGCCCCCCACCGCCGTGAATTCGATCACCGGCGCTCCGACGCTCCAGGAAAGCCGCAGATACTTCGACCGGCTCGCCGGAATGTCGACGCGGTCACGCACCAGCCGGCGTCCCGCGTACTCGAGGTTGACCAGCACCGCGTCGGGAACGACGCTGCGCCAGCGCGCGAGATCGTCGCTCGCGTCGATGCGCAGATGCATCGTCGCCGCGCCAGCGGCTTCCGGCATCGTGAACACGAGCGCGCTCAGCGGCTCGGTCAGCTCCGACGCATCGAGCACGAATCCGCCGAGCGCCTGTCCTGGCGCGGGCGGCGAGTCGCTCGACCTTATGTCGATCGCGGTGCCGGACGCATTGCGGGTGACCGACAGCGAAATGCCCGAGACATCGCGCTGGTCACGATCGAGGTACAGCGGAAACTGCGCGAGCGAGACCGCGGACGGACGCTCGCGCGTCGCGGCCGGGCGCGGAATCCACGCGAATGGGACGACTTCGCCGTCGGCGTTGAAGATGCGCAGATCCGCGAGATCGGGACGCACGGTGCCCTCGTAGGCCGCGGCCGGGACGGCCACGCGCTGAAAGGGCCCGCTGCCCGACGGCGTGAGCGGCACGCCGGCCGCGTAGTCCGATGGACGCTCGGCATGGGCGCCGGCGGCGACGAAGGCGATCAGAAAAAGATAGCGGATCACGGTGTGACCTCCTTGCGCGGCGGCACGGGCGCGAGATAGCCGATCAGCAGCAGCAGCAGCCCCACGCCGATGAATGAGACGATTCGCGTGATCGTGCCGACCTGCGCGAGCTCGACCAGGAACAGCTTGGCGACCACGACGCCCAGCAGCGCGGCGCCGGCGAACCACGGCGCGCGCCACTGCCGCCGGTTCGCGTAGGCCATCGTCGCCAGCGCGATCGCGGACCACAGCAGCGCCAGCGTCGCCTGCACCAGCGTCGAGCGCCAGAGCGCGTGCGCGGTGTAGGGCACGTCGTACCAGAAATGGATGCTCCGCAGCGCGATGGCGTTGATCCAGACGAATACCAGCGCCGCGAGCACCGCGGCGACGGCGCCGCGCGGCAGCATGTCGGACAGGGCGGGGTCCTCGCGACGCGCGCGCAATGTCCACAACGCGACAGCCATGAGCACGATCGCCTGCGTGACGTCGAGCGGATTCGCGAGCGGGAAATACGGCAGCGGCGCGGGATCGCCGTCGCCGTGCACGCTCGCCGCAAGCGACCACAGCACGAGCACCACGGCCACCGGTACGCCGCCAAGGACCAGATAGCCGCGGCGATGCGCGCCGAGCGGCCAGCGCGGCCCGGACGCAAACACGCAGACGACGGCGAGCCCCAGCGCGGGAACGAGGCCCCACGGCACGGCGCTCCACACGCCGTGCCCATAGGCAATCCGTTCGCCCGCCCACGCAAGCTCGTGTCCGCACAGCAGCAGCACGAGCCAGAACAATCCGGCGTGCCAGGGTTCGAGCGACAGGCCCCTGAGATCCGCTGCGGTCGCGGCATGGCGCTCGAATCGATGCAGCAACGCGACGACGACCGCGACCGCAAGCGGCCACGCGAGGTAGCCGCCGTGCGCCAGCAGGTGATCGTCCGCCCTGCGGACGTCGCCGATCGCGAACACGGCGATCGCGCCCAGCGCCGGCAGCAGCAGCAGCGCCGGGATTCGCGCCATCGGCCATCGCAACGGCCGTTGCGCCGCGGCGAACGCCACGGCAGTGAGCGCAAGCAGCGCCACGAACGCGGAAATCTGCGCCTCGCGCGGCAGCCACCGCTCGATCTCGCGCCAGCTTGCGCCAAGCCACCAGAGCACGCCCCACGCAAGCACGACTCCGGAGAACAGCCGCTCGGATTCGGGGAGCCCGTTCGCTTCGCGCTGCAGCTGCCAGGCGCTGAACAGGCCTGCGATCGCGACCAGCACGGCGCCGACGAAGGCGCTGTTCACGATGGGGATCGCGGCCGGCGCCGACGCAGGCACCCACAGCGACAGGCCGAGCATGAACGCCACGCCGGCGCCGAACTCGAGCAGCAGTCCGAATGCGCGCATGACCAGGCGCTGCTGCCGGATTCCGGCCCAGACGATCGCCGCGCCTTCGATCGCCCACGCCGCGGACGTCCAGCGGGCGTCGAGGCCGAGCGGCACGGCGAGCGTCGCAAAGACGACGCCGAGCGCCAGGAAGCTTTCGACGAGGAGCCGGATGTCGTCCCGGTGCCGCGCGTAGAGGAAGCGGCCGAGCATCAGGTAGACCGCCGACATCGCGAGCGCGCTGTACGCCATTCCATATTCGATGTCGCGGATGAGCGCGCTCTGCAGCCCCGCCGCGACCAGCGGCGTGCCGAACACGAGCCCTGCGTCGACGTAATTGCGCACCTCGACGGACTGGCGCAGCGCGTAGAGCACGGCGATCGCGACGTAGAACAGGAAGAACAGCACGAGGAACGGCTCGGTCGTCGCGAAATGCTCGGGCCGGTACCGCGTCACTCCCCAGAAGGTGCCGACCAGGAACGTGAACACGAACCCCAGCAGGTTGAGCGAGCGCCACGCCTTGAACCAGGCGATGCCGAGAATTCCTGCGTTGAGCAGTGCGTAGTAACTGAACAGCATCACGTGATTGCCGCTGTCGCTCGACGTGAGGATCGGCGCGAGGAAGCCGCCGAGGACTGCGAGTGCGGCGAGCGAGATCGCGTCCTGCCGAATCGCAAGCCACGACGACAGCGCCGAGATCCAGAAGAGCAACCCGAACGCGGCGACCGGCGGCAGCAGCGCGTAGAGCTTGAGCGCGGCGAACACGGTCAGATAGAGCACGCCGACGCCGCCGCCCTGCAGCACCATCGCGTAGGCGCGCCGGGCGAGCCGAAGGCGCCAGCCGACGACGAGCAGCGCGACACCCCCCAGCGCAATGCCCGCGAGGCGCACCGAGATCGGCACGTGCACGTGCTCGACCGCGTACTTCAGCAGGAAGCCGACGCCGATGAAGAGCAGCAGCACGCCGATCCGCGCGAGCGTGTTTCCGCCGACGAGCCACGCCCAGATCGGGTTCGGAGGTTCCGGCGCGCGGCGCTCGGAAAATGGCGGAGGAGGCGCTCGACCGGCCGTGTCGCCGCCGACGGCGAGCTCTGGCGATGACGCGAATGCCGCGCCCTCCGCGATCAGCGCGGGCGCCCGCGTGCCCTCGGGATTGAGCGCGCTCGATGCGGCGTCGGCCGTTTCGAAAGCAGGTGGGGATTCGGGTATCGGCGCTTCCGGCGGACCGGGCAATATGGTCTCGCGATCGGATGCCGGCGCCGCAACAGGAACGGTGCGGGTGGAGGCCGCATCCGCGGACGCACCCGCCGCAATCGCGCTTCGCGTTCGGAGCGTGTATTCGAGATCCGCGACGCGGCGCTCCAGCACGGCGACACGCTGCGCCAGCGCGGCGTCGACGCCCGTCGCGACGGAATCGCTCGCCGCCAACGCCGGCTCCTGTGCCGCCCGGCGCTCGCGCCGGATCGCGATGACGACGCCGATGACGAACCCGATCAACCCGCCGAACGATGCCCCTTCCCTTCCGCCCGCCAAACCACCGATCAACGCCCCGACGACCAATCCGATCAATGCGGCCATGGTCCCCTCCCCGTTTCCCCGGATCGCGTCATTTGCGCGCGCCCCTCAATGCCAGCACCGTCGTCTGCAGTGCCGGAAGCGAGACCTGCTCCGGAGCCACCGCCGGCGCCGCGCGAAGCGCGATGCGCGAAAAGACTCCGCGCAGGCGCCGCATCGCCTTGCCCTCATGCGAGCGGCTGAAGAAGCTGCCCCAAAGGCCGGAGAGCGCAAGCGGAACCACCGGCACCGGCGTCTCCCGCACGATGCGCTCGATGCCGGGCCGGAACGCGCCCATCTCGCCGGTGGTGGTGAGCGCGCCTTCCGGAAAGATGCCGACGATCTCGCCTTCGGCGAGTGCCTTTGCCACGTCAGCGAAGGCCCGCTCCTTCAGCGCGGCGTCCTCCCTCGCGGAGGCGATCGGGATCGTGCGCATCGTCCGGAAGATGAACGACAGGACCGGCACGCGAAAGATGCGGTGGTCCATCACGAACCGTATCGGCCGCCGCACGCACCCGGCGATCACGACCGCGTCGACGTAGCTCACGTGGTTGCAGATGACGACGCACGCACCCGTCTCCGGGATGCGGTCGAGGCCCTCCTTGTCGACGCGGTAGAACGTGTGGATCAGCATCCAGGCGAGAAAGCGCATCAGGAACTCGGGCACGAGCCTGAAGATGAACAGGGCGACGGCCGCGTTCATGAGTCCCGTGACGAGAAAGAGCTCCTGGATCGTGAGCCCGGCCTTCAGCAACCCGATGGCAATGCCGGCCGATGCGACGATGAAGATCGCGTTGAGGATGTTGTTCGCGGCGATGATTCGCGAGCGGTGCGACGGCTCCGAGCGCTCCTGGATCAACGCGTACAGCGGCACGATGTAGAAGCCGCCGAAGAGGCCGATCAGGACGAGGTCGATCGTCACGTGCCAGTGCGCCGGAGTCGAGAGGAACGCGCCGAGGCCGGCCAGCTGCCGCGCGGAGAGCCCGCGGCTCGCAAGCCATAGGTCCACGGCGAACAGCGTGAGCCCGATCGCGCCGAACGGGACGAGGCCGAGCTCGATCCGGCGGCCGGACAGCTTTTCGCACAGCAGCGATCCGGCGCCGACCCCCACCGAGAACGCGGCGAGCAGGAACGTCACGACGTGCTCGTCGCCCCCCAGGATCTCGCGCGAGAACCCGGCGAACTGGGCGAGGAAGATCGCCCCGTAGAACCAGAACCACGAGATCCCCAGCATCGACAGCCAGACGACGCGGTTGCGCTGCGCGAAGCGCAGGTTCTTCCAGGTCTCGGTGAACGGATTCCAGTTGATCTCGAGCTCGGGCGAGACCGGCGGCGTGACCGGAATCGCGCGACTCACGAGATAGCCCGCCACCGCGACGACGATCGCGACGACGCCCGCGATGATCGGCCCGTGCGGATGAATGGCGACGACGAGGCCGCCCGCGATCGTCCCGAGCAGGATCGCGACGAAGGTCCCCATCTCGACCAGACCGTTGCCGCCGACCAGCTCCTCCGTCGACAGCGTCTGCGGCAGGATCGCGTACTTGACCGGGCCGAACAGCGTCGAATGCACGCCCATCAGCGCGAGCGCGGTGAAGAGCAGGACGAGATCGCGCTGCCAGAAGCCGGCGAGGCCGATCGCCATGATCGCGATCTCGAGGATCTTGATCCATCGGATCAGCCGCGACTTCTCGTACTTGTCGGCGAGCTGCCCGGACGTCGCCGAGAACAGCATGAACGGCGCGATGAAGACGGCGCCGGCGAGATTGACGAGCGCGTTGGCGTCGAGCGAGGTCATCTGCGCCGCCTCGAAGGCGACGAAGATGATCAGCGCGTTCTTGTAGATGTTGTCGTTGCCGGCGCCGAGGAACTGCGTCCAGAAGAACGGCGCGAAGCGGCGCTCGCGCAGGAGGTCGTACTGGCTGGCGGAATGCATCGTTGGGCGCCCTCAGGATGGATTCGCGAAGAAGGACCGGGTCTCGAACACGCTGGACGCGAGGCGGGTGCCGTTGGACACGAGGCTTCGCTTCAGGACGAAGTCGAACAGCAGCGCATTGTGCTCGCGGATCTCGCGCAGTACGGGAACTGCGGACGGGTCGAGCATCCCGCGCGTGACGAGCAGGTCCGGCGAGATGAGCGGCAGTATACCGGGCAGCGGATAGTCCGAGCCGTTGAGCAGCCGCGCGTGCCAATCGCTGCGCTCGACGATCGACGCCAGCACGTCGACGCGATTGCCCTGCGTGACCGCCGAGATGTCGCCGTACACGCGGCCGACAAACGCCGGGGTCTCCATGAGCCGCGCGAACAGCGAGAAATTGGAGACCAGCGGCGCGGAGCTCCCGCGGTCGAGGTCGCGCCCCGCACCCAGCGAGCCGCAATGCGCGACGACCACGCGCACGCCGGCATCGAGCGGACGGCGCAGATGCAAAGGGTTGCCGAGCGCCTCGTCGTGGCCGCGCACGGCCCGCTCGTCGCCGGCATGCGAGATCAGCGGCAGGCGCAGCGCGCGGAGCTGCCGATAGAACGCATCGCATCGCTGGGATGCGGGGTCGATGCCCTGCGCCGACGGCAGCCACTTGACGGCCCGCGCGCCGTGGGCCGCGGCCCAATCGAGGCGGGCGAGCGCATCCTTCGCATTCGGATGCACGGACGCCGCCCATTCGAATCGCGACGGATCCTGCGCGGCAACCGCCGCGGCGTACGCATCGGGCACGTAGAACGTCGAGCGCTCGCGCACCGGCGTGCCGGCGTCGTCGCGAGCCCAGTCGAAGGCCAGCAGGACGACCTTCGCCCCGGCGGGCAGCATCGCGCATTGGTTCCGGATCCGGTCGACGACGCTCGCGTCGACATGGCCGGGCGATTCGTGCACGCATCCGGCATTCATGAAGAAGAGACGCTGGATGTATTGCTGCGGGCGCAGCAGCGATTCCATCGCCGGGTTGAACCAGGGCCCCGCGCCGGAATCGCCGTTCCCGAAGAGGTGACAGTGCACGTCCCAGACGTCGGCCGGCACGATGCCGCGCCATGCGTTCCGCACCAGGGGATCCGCGGCAAGCGCAGGCGGCAATGCGGCGCGGCATGAATTGAGGACGCCCTCTTTCAGCGACAGGTCGCAGCCGGCGGCCAACGCGCCGCCCGCCGCGGCAAGGAATGCGCGGCGATTCATTTCTGCGCTACGAAAAAGCCCGCAAAGCCGACAAAGATCCACGCAAGCATGGCCCCTCCTTCACCGCTCCTGTTCGTCGAGATAACCCAGCACCGACTCGAGTGCGGACCGGACCGCGCCGGGATCCGGCCAGTACCAGACTTCCTTGCCGATCTTTTCGCTCTTCAGCACGCCGGCCGCGCGCAGAACCTTGAGGTGGTGTGCCACCGCCGAGCGCGACAATGTCGACGCGGCGACGATCTGCCCGACGTTGAGGCGCTCGCCGGGCTCGAACATCAGCAGGATCCGCTGCCGATGGGCGTCGCCCAGCGCGACGAACATGCCGGCCGTATGGCGCCAGGCGCGGGGAATGGCCTTTGCGTAGCTCTGTCGCATCGATCGGCTCGTCGGATCCGCCTCGTTACCTACGCCATAACATAACTAATAGACTAGTTATGTTGTTGCGTAGTCTAGCGTCGCGGCGGCGGCTGTCAAGGGCCGCGCCGACCGCGAGCGCGCCAGCCGACGAACGGTCGGCGCGCAAATTCGCGACGTGCCGGCGCCGGTGGGGCAGCGCGCGCAGACGCTACAATCCGGGAAAAGCGGCGCGAATTTCGCCGCAATTGCGTCATTCACGATTCCGGCAGCGGACCGACACGATGCGGCAATACCTCGAATTCATGCGCCATGTCCGCGACCACGGCCATCGCAAGGCCGACCGCACCGGAACGGGCACGCTTTCGGTCTTCGGCTACCAGATGCGCTTCGACCTCGGCGCCGGCTTCCCGCTGCTGACGACCAAGAAAGTGCACACCAAGTCGATCATCCACGAACTGCTGTGGTTCCTGCGCGGCGAGACCAACGTCCGGTCGCTGCAGGCGGCGGGCGTCACGATCTGGGACGAATGGGCCGACGCCGAGGGAGAGCTCGGTCCGGTCTATGGCTATCAGTGGCGCAGCTGGCCGACACCCAACGGTGGGCACGTCGACCAGATCGCGAACGTGCTGGCGGAGATCCGGCGCAATCCGGATTCACGCCGGCTGATCGTCTCGGCGTGGAACGTCGGCCAGATCCCGCAGATGAAGCTGCCGCCGTGTCACGCGTTCTTCCAGTTCTATGTCGCCGACGGAAGGCTTTCCTGCCAGCTCTACCAGCGCAGCTGCGATATCTTCCTCGGCGTGCCGTTCAACATCGCCTCCTACGCCCTGCTGACGCACATGGTCGCGCAACAATGCGATCTCGGCGTTGGCGACTTCGTGTGGACCGGCGGCGATTGCCACCTCTATCTCAACCACCTGGAGCAGGTGGATCTCCAGCTTTCCCGCGAGCCGCGACCGCTGCCGCGGCTTCACATCCGGCGGCGCCCCGAGTCGCTCGCCGATTACCAGTTCGAGGACTTCGAGATCCTGGATTACGACCCGCACCCCGCGATTAGGGCACCTGTCGCCGTATAGAGCTGGAACGAGCGCGTCCTGCGCGACGTCGAGGCGTCTGCGAATGGATTTCGGAACCGGAAAAAAGAAGCCCGCCGGGAGGAGGTTAGCGGGCAAGGGGGACTTGAGCGCGGCCGGTGGCGTTCGCACCGTTCCGCTCGCGGCGGCGCACCGCGCCGACCGTTCAATCTTGTTGCGCGTCGCGCGTCTCAGGCGATTGCACGCGCGGCGCTGATCCGATCCGCAAGAGCTTCCAGCGTCTCCTGTTGCGCTGGCGACACGGCCTCGACTTCCTCGCGCGCGTCGTTGGCCGCCGGCCCGAGGCCTTCGATCCAGCACGGTGCGAGTTCGGGTGAGAACGTTGTCATGGTTGTCGTTTCCTTCACCGAACATCAAAAGCAGATTTCATGCCATGGCGGCAATTCGGCGGAACGCGTGGGTCCGATCCACGATGTTCTCCTATGAAGGGTTCAACAGCGTCGAACGCGCGCGCATTCCGCGGGAGAGACTCGTCGTTCAACAGAATGTCGCGGCCAACCGACATGCTATGTGTCATTCCTGTTAATGGAATGATTCTTAACCATTTATTCTGTCGCCGTTCGGCGACAAATGGACATCGTTGCGCCGCAGCAGGGCGCAAATTAATGACAATGGAATTGCACTCGTCGAGCCGACGGTGTCGCCGCATCGGCCATTCACCCCGTGCCGCGATGCCGGCGCGCGTCCAAAGACAGGCGCGAAGGGTCAGCCCGGCTTGCCTTCCTTGAACATCGCCGGCTCGAGGCGATGGCGCTGCAGCAGCTTGTAGAACTCAGTTCGGTTGCGCTTGGCGAGCTGCGCCGCCTGCGTCACGTTGCCGCCGGTGATCTTGAGCAGCCGGACGAGGTAGTCACGCTCGAACTCCTTGCGCGCCTCCTCGAACGGAACGAGCGCGCTGGCGTCCTCGCGCAGCGCGCTCTGCACGAGCGTCGCCGGGATCATCGTCGTCGTCGCCAGCGCCACGGCCTGCTCGAGCAGATTGAGGAGTTGGCGCACGTTCCCCGGCCAGGGCGCGCCGATGAGGAGCGCCATCGCATCGGGCGCGAGCGAGGCCACGGGGCGCTTGTACCGCTCGGCCAGCCGCCGCAGGAAATGCGTCGAAAGCAGCGGGATGTCCTCGCGCCGGTCGGCGAGCGGCGGAAGGCGCATCGACACCACGTTGAGGCGGTAGTAGAGATCCTCGCGAAACCGGCCGGAGGATTTCTGTGCCTCGAGGTCCCGGTGGGTTGCCGAAATCACGCGGACGTCGACCGGGACCGACTGCGTCGCGCCGACCGGGCGGACCTCGCCTTCCTGCAGGACGCGCAGCAGCTTCACCTGAAGCGCGAGCGGCATGTCGCCGATCTCGTCCAGGAAGATCGTGCCGCGATCGGCCGCCTGGAACAGCCCCTTGTGCGCCTGCACCGCGCCGCTGAACGCGCCGCGCGCATGGCCGAAGAGCTCGGATTCGAGCAGCGGCTCGGGAATCGCCCCGCAGTTGACGGCGACGAACGGCTCGTCGCGGCGCGCGCTCGCCCGGTGGATCGCGCGGGCAAGGAGCTCCTTGCCCGTTCCCGAGTCGCCGAAGATCAGCACGCTCGCATCGGAATCGGCGACGCGGCGCGCCTGCCGCAGCAGGTCCTCCATCTGCGGGCTCCGCGTGATGATGCCGGCGCGCCATTCTCCGGTGGCTTCCGCAGCGTCGCCCGGGGAGTCCCCCGCGAGCGCCATTGCCGCCGCGACCTTCTGCAGCAGCTCCTGGCTGTCGAACGGCTTGGTGAGGAACCCGAATACGCCGCGCTCTGTCGCCGACACGGCGTCAGGAATCGTTCCGTGCGCCGTGAGGATGATCACGGGCATCGCCGGATGCTGGCGGTGAATGGCCTCGAACAGCTGCAGGCCGTCGATGCCCGGCATCCGGAGATCGGTAATCACGGCCCCCGGCCGCGACACGGCGAGCGCGGCCAGCGCCGTCTCGCCGCTGTCGGCGGTGCGCACGCGGTACCCGGCCGACGTGAGCCTCAGGCTGATGAGCCTCAGGAGATCGGGATCGTCGTCGACCAGCAGAATTTCGCCTGTCTGAACCATCGCGTTCATCGGGTCCGGCTAACGCCCACCGCCGCCGCCGCCGCCGCCGCCGCTGCCCCCCGCCGCCGCCCGCTCCCGCGCTGCCGCCGCCGAGCCCGCGCATCCGGTCGCGCAACAGGCTTCGCTCCATCGCCTTCAGGTCCTCGAGCTTCTGCAGCGCCGCGTCGGTCTTCTGCTGCTCGTCTCGCACCGCGCGAACGCGCTCGGTGATCTGCGCCTGCAGCACGGCGCCCAGCTGCTTCATCATCGGCGACCCGGGATTGCTGCGCGCGACGTTCTCCAGGAGCAGCAGCGCGCGCTGGTCGTCCTGCGGCGACGTCCGCACGATCGTGTACAGGACGGCGAGCCGGATCCGGTTCGCGTCGCTGCGCTGCCGCGACAGCGCCTGCGTGGCGGCCTCGCGCTCGCGCTTCTGGTCGTCCGGGCCGAGCGTGCCGTACCGCTGCAGATCGGCGATCAGGACCAGGACATCCTCTTCCTCCACGGTGATCGCAGGGCGCGCGGCCGTTGCCGGCGCAGACGCAATCACCTGTGGCGGGCCCGACGGGACGGGTTCGGCGCCCTTCGACGCAGACTCGGCTTCGGGCGCCAGAATCGGCGGCTCGACCGGCTCGAGCGGCGGGTACTCGATCATCGGCGTGGGCGCCGGGGCGATCGTCGCGGGAATCTCATCCTCTTCGGGGGGAACGGGCGCTGGCGTCGCGCAGCCGACGAGCGCGATCACCACGACCACCGCGAGCCGGCGCAGCAGGCTCACCGGTTGTTCCCCATCGCGACCGGGGCGGCACCGGACGCGGCATCGGTCGCCGCGGCAGTGCCGGACATCGCCGCCGGCAACATCAGGCGGAAATGAGCGCCACGGCGGCCGTCCGGACGATCCAGGACCTCGATTCGCCCGCCATGCGCGAGCGCGTATTCGCGCGCGATCGCGAGGCCCAGTCCCGATCCCTTCACGCGGCCTTCGAGCGGCGCCTTGCCCTGGTAGAACGACTCGAAGATCTTCTGCCGGTCGGTGGGATCGACGCCATGCCCCTGATCGACGACGTCGAGCACCGCGAAGCCGTCCACGGTGGAGACATCGATGCGGATGGCGCCCGAGCGCGGCGAGTACTTGATCGCATTCGACACGAGGTTGTCGATGACCGTTCGAATCTTGTCGCCGTCACCGATCACCTGCGCCGGCTTGAGGTTCGTCTCGAACGCGATCATCCGCGCGAGCGCGGCGAGCTTGTGCTCGCGCACGACCCGTCCGACGACGTCCGGCAGGAACACCGGTCCCAGCGTCTGCGGCTCCATCGCGCGCGTCTGGTGATAGGTGAGGAGATCCTCGATCAGCTTCTGCAGCGACAGCGTGTTCTCGCGCACGATGCGCACGATGTCGCGCTGTTCGGTCGAGAGCTTCCCGCCCACGTTGTCGCGCAGCAGCTCGGCGCCCTCGCGGACCGCCGTGAGCGGGGTCTTGAGCTCGTGAGACACGTGGCGCAGAAAGCGGTTCTGCTGCTCCTCGAGATCGTGCAGCCGGGTCCGCAGCCATTCGAGCCGCTGCCCGAGATAGCGCAGGTCCTGCGGTCCGTTGACCTCGATCGCATGCGTGAAATCGGCGGTGCCCATCTGCCGGATCGCCTGGTCGAGCTGCCGGATCGGCCGCGCGATCAGCACGGCGAACAGGATCGCGAGCGCGAGCGCGATGCCCGCGGTCGCCAGCGTCAGGTAGAGCCACTTCTCGCGGCCCTGCGACGCGATCTCCTGCAAGCGCAGGATCGCGCGGTCGGTGAGGTCGTTGGTCGCCGTCACCGCGAGCTGCGCGGATTCGACGAGCTTCGAGTAGCCGTTGGCGAGCTCGGCCTGCGCATCGGCGGAGTGCAGCGGCGCCGCCAGCAATTTGTGGAGCTGCGACTCGCTGTCGGCCAGCTGCTCGAGTGAGACAAGCTGGTCCTCGGCGAGCGGAAGCGACGCGAGCTGCTTGCGCGTCTGCAGGAATTCCTGCCGCACGCGGCCGTAGTCGTCGAGCAGCGTGCTGTCCTCGAGGATCAGGAACTGGCGCACGATCCGCTCGAGCGTCGCCGATTGCTCGACGAGCTGGCGGCTGGCGCGCCCCGCCTGCGCCGCCTGCTGAACGGCGGCCTGACCCTGCGCCTGCAGCTGGTCGAGCGACAGGATGAGCTCCGCCAACGCATAGATCAGCGGCAGGCTGACCAGCAGGAAGCCGAGCAGGATGAACTTGAGGAACGATCTGGGGTAATACACGCGAATCGCCGCTATAATTTGCGGCAATTATGACACTGGACCTGCTCCCGCGAATGTCGGCATGATCGGCGCCGGCGCGACACCCGTCTTCGACGCCCTGCCCGACCCCGGAACGACGCCATCGCTCGAGGTCATCGCCGCGGTCGCGGCGAACGGCGTGATCGGCGCCGGCAACCGGTTGCCGTGGCACATATCCGCCGACCTGCGCCGCTTCCGGGCGCTGACCACGGGCCACGCAGTGATCATGGGGCGCAGGACCTGGGAGTCCCTCGGCAGGGCGCTCCCGCAGCGGCAGAACATCGTGGTGTCGAGAACGCCCGGATTCGCCGCGGCGGGTGCGCAGACCGCGGCGTCGATCGATGCGGCGCTCGCGCTGGTCGCGATGCCCGCGCCTGCCTTCTGCATCGGCGGCGGCCGGCTCTACCGCGACGCATTGCCGCGGGCGTCGGTGCTTCACCTCACCGAAGTCACGCGGGACTTCGAAGGCGATGCGACGTTTCCCGCGCTCGATCGCAGCGTCTGGCGCGAGACCGCGCGCGAGGCGCATCCGCCCGAAACGCCGGACGGCCCCGGATACGCGTTCGTCACGTACACGCGCGAGCGACGCTTGACGGCACGTCCCGCGCGAGGCCCGCGCATGCGCGCGTTCGACGTCCGGTTCAGTCCGGTTCATGCATTACCTGCTGAGGAGAAAGCGATGTCCGAAGGTGAGTTTCATGTTCATGGTCCGCACGATCACGAGCTCGAGCACGCGGCGCATTCGCCGGACCCGTTCTCCGGCCGCATCGCGGTGATGACCGCGATCTTCGCGACGATCGGGGCGATGATGGGCTACATGGCCGGCGCGACGCAGAACAACGCGCTGCTGTACAAGAACGAGGCCGCGATCCGGAAGACCGAGGCGTCGGACCAGTGGAACTTCTACCAGGCGAAGAGCAGCAAGCAGAACATCGCCGAGCTCGGCGCCGTGCTCGCGACCGGCGACGCCAGGGACAAATACGCGAAGGAGGCCGACCGCTACCGCAAGGAGAAGGACGACATCATGGTCGACGCGAAGAAGCAGGAGAAGGCGTCGTCCGAGGCCGAAGCGAAGAGCGAGGCGTCGATGCACGTCCACCATCGGTGGGCGCAGGCGATGATGCTGATCCAGATCGGCATCGCGCTGGGCGCGATCGCGCTGCTGACGCGCAGCAAGCCGATGAGCATCGGCGCGATGGCCGTCGCCGCCGTGTCGGTGGCGCTCGGCGCGCTCGCGCTGGCGAACGTCTAGCGCGCGACGCGCGCGGCGGCCGCGTTGTGCGCGCCGAAGGCTTCCGCGATAATGGCGGGCCGGCGCAATCCGGGCGGCGCTCGACGCGGGCGCGTCCGGGACTCTCGGCCGGGATGGCGGAACTGGTAGACGCAGCGGACTCAAAATCCGCCGGCAGCAATGCCATGAGGGTTCGAGTCCCTCTCCCGGCACCACCATAACGTTTCGCTACGCCATTGGACGCCATCTCAAAAACGTAGCGAGCAGCCCCGGGCGCCTCAGTTGCCAAATGAGGGCCCGCAGCGAGCCCGAGACAGTACAAGTTGGTACGGCGAGGGGCGAGCGAGGACACGAAAGCTACAGCTTCAGTGTAGGCTAACGTGAGCGCAGCGAACGTTAAGCCGCGAAGCGGCGGCCGGAGCTACAAAGCGAACGGGGCGCGCAGTAGTTTTGGAGATGGCGTCCGCAATCGATGGCCCGCTACACGCTCCGTGACTTCGACTATGCGTTGCCCCGCGAGCTGATCGCGCAGACGCCGACGCGCGAGCGCACGGGAAGCCGCCTGCTGCACGTCGACGGCGGACGATTGGCCGACCTCGCGATTACGGACCTGCCGTCGCTCGTCGCAGCGGGCGATCTGCTCGATCTTCAACGACACGCGCGTGATCAAGTCGCGGCTCGCGGCGACGAAGCCTTCGGGTGGGCGCGTCGAGCTGCTGCTGGAGCGGATCCTCGGGCCCGACGAGGCGCTGTTCCAGCTTCGCGCAAGCCATCCGCCCAAGGCGGGCGGCGTGCTCCTGCTGGCCGACGGCGTCCGCGCAACGGTCGTCGGGCGCGCCGATCGATTCTTCCGGCTGCGGTTCGACGCGATGCCGTCGCTGCTCGATTTTCTCGAGCGCCATGGCGAAGTGCCGCTGCCGCCGTACATCGCGCGGCCGGCCGACGCCGCCGATGTCCTGCGTTACCAGACCGTCTATGCGCGCCACGCCGGCGCCGTGGCGGCGCCGACCGCCGGCCTCCACTTCGACGCGAATCTGCTCGCGGCGCTCGCCGCGGCCGGCGCAGTCTCGGCGTACGTCACGCTGCACGTCGGCGCGGGGACGTTCCAGCCGGTGCAGGACGACGATCTCTCGGCGCACCGGATGCACAGCGAGTGGTATCGCGTGCCGGAAGCGACGGTCGCCGCGATCGCCGCGGCGCGCTCGCGCGGCGCGCGCGTGGTCGCCGTCGGCACGACCAGCCTGCGCGCGCTCGAATCCGCCGCGGCCGCGAGCGGCGACGTGCGCGCGGGCGAGGCCGAGACCGCGCTGTTCGTGACGCCGGGTTACCGATTTCGCGTGGTCGACCGCCTGCTCACGAATTTCCACCTGCCGAAATCGACGCTGCTGATGCTGGTCGCGGCGTTCGCGGGTCACGAGAACATCCGTGCCGCGTACGCGCACGCGATCGGCCAGCGCTACCGGTTCTTCAGCTACGGCGACGCGATGCTGCTCGAGCGCGCGGGCATTCGCTGACGCTCCGCCGGAACGATCACATGCATTCCGGGCAAGCGCACCGGCCGCGCACGGCGAATTCCGCAACAGCCGATCGGCGTCCCGGCGCGTTTCGGCGCAAAAGACTGTTCGCGCGGCCGCGAACCCTTTACTGTCCGGATCGACCCGACCCTTGCGGACGTCCCGCCCGAATGCCCCGATCGCCCACCTAGCGCATGTCCCCGCCCTGCACCCCAGCGAGCCGTCCGAACCGCCGCCGCATCGCGTTCGTGGCCCCGATGATCTCCCGCGCTCGATCGAAGTCGTCGCCATTGGCTGCGGCGGGCACATGACGTCCGCAATGAAATTCCGCGTCAGCGCCACGTCGGGCGCGGCGCGTCGCGGGCAACTCGAGCTCGCGCACGGCACCGTCGAGACGCCCGTCTTCATGCCGGTCGGCACCTATGGCACGGTCAAGGCGATGGCGCCGACCGAGTTGACCGCCCTCGGCGCGGAAATCGTCCTCGGCAACACGTTCCACCTGTGGCTGCGCCCCGGCGTCGATGTCATCCGCGCGCATCGCGGGCTGCACCGGTTCATGGGATGGGACCGGCCGATCCTGACCGACTCCGGCGGCTTCCAGGTATGGAGCCTCGGCGCCATGCGCACCGTGCGCGAGGAGGGCGTGACGTTCGCCTCTCCGGTCAACGGCGACCGCCTGCTGCTGACACCCGAGATCTCGATGGACGTGCAGCACGCGCTCGACTCGGACATCGCGATGGTGTTCGACGAATGCACGCCGTGGCCGGCGACGCACGACGAGGCGGCGCGCTCGATGGAGCTTTCGTTGCGGTGGGCGCGGCGCTCGCGCGACGCCTTCGCGGCGACCGCCTCCGCGAATGCGCTCTTCGGCATCGTCCAGGGCGGAATGCACGAGGCGCTGCGCTCGGCGTCGCTCGACGGGCTCACCGGCATCGGCTTCGAGGGCTACGCGATCGGCGGGCTCTCGGTCGGCGAGCCGAAGGACGAGATGCTGCGCATTCTCGCGCATACGGCGCCGCGCATGCCGGAAACGCACCCGCGGTACCTGATGGGCGTCGGCACGCCCGAGGACATCGTCGCCGCGGTCGGCGCCGGGATCGACATGTTCGACTGCGTGCTGCCGACGCGCAACGCCCGCAACGGGCACCTGTTCACGCGGTTCGGCGACGTCAGGATCCGCAACGCCGCGCACCGCGCCGATCCGCAGCCGCTCGACGCGACCTGCGCCTGCTATACCTGCCGCACGTTCTCGCGCGCGTACCTGCACCATCTCCAGCGCGTGAACGAGATCCTCGGCGCGCGGCTCAACACGATCCACAACCTCCATTACTACGTCTTTCTGATGGCCGGGCTGCGCGACGCGATCGAGAAGGACCGCCTCGCGGATCACGTCGCCACGTTCCACGCCGACCGCGCCCGCGGGGCGTAGCGCCGCGCTTCGGACGCCGGGCAAGGTCGAAGCCGGGCGCCCCCGCCACGGCCCGACCGCGGCCAAGGGTCGTGAGGAGCAGGAACCTCATGCTAAAATTGATAATTTTCCGGCCGCCTCGTGCGGCCCGGGCGCCCGCGTTTCCCGCACCCTGCCCAAACGGACCGTGCGGCATTCGCAGCGCCGCCCGCGACCCGCGACCCGCAAGGGCGCCGCCGATCCATCGGAGGATGAACCGTGATCCTTGATTTCCTGATCTCCCCCGCCTACGCGCAATCGGCCCCCGCGGCCGGCGCCGGCACGGACTATCTGTCGTTCCTGCCACTTGTCGCGATCTTCGTCGTCTTCTATTTCCTGATGCTCCGGCCGCAGCAAAAGCGCGCCAAGGAGACGAAGGCGATGCTGGAGGCGCTGCAGAAGGGCGACGAGGTCGTGACCGCCGGCGGCATCGTCGGCCGGATCACGAAGCTGTCCGATCAATACGCGACGGTCGAGATCGCAAGCGGCGTCGAGATCACCATGCAACGCCAGGCCGTTGCGCAGGTACTGCCGAAAGGCTCGCTGAAGAACCTCTGAGGCCGGTTCGCCGGGTGCCGCGGCGGCGCGCAGGCGTTTCGCGCCATCGCACGCCCCGGCCCGATGCTCCCCGCCCCATGCCAAGCCGCTCATGAACCGCTACCCGCTCTGGAAGTACATCGTCATCGCCGTCGCGCTCGTCGTCGGCTTTCTCTACACGCTGCCGAACCTGTTCCCGGAAGTGCCCGCGGTGCAGGTGTCGTCGTCGAAGGCGGCGATCAAGATCGACACTGCGCTTCTCGGGACCATCGAGACGGCATTGAAGGACGGCAACGTTCCGTTCACCGGCACCGAGCTCGACCCGATCGGCATCAAGGTGCGCCTGACCGACGTCGACACGCAGATCAAGGCGAAGGACCTGCTGCAGTCGAAGCTCGGCGACAACTACATCGTCGCGCTGAACCAGCTGTCGACGTCGCCGCGCTGGCTCGCCTCGATCGGCGCGCTGCCGATGTACCTCGGGCTCGACCTGCGCGGCGGCGTGCACTTCCTGCTGCAGGTCGACATGAAGGCCGCGCTCGACAAGTCGGCCGACCGCTACACGACGGACATCCGGTCGCTGCTGCGCGAGAAGAAGGTCCAGTACGCCGGCATCGCCCGCGAGGGCGCGAACGTCGTGCTGCGCTTTCGCGACGACGCCGAACGCGTCCGGGCGCAACAGGAGATCGAGAAGGCGTACACCGACCTCCAGCTCCGCAACGCGGACAGCGGCGGCGAGCTGCGCCTCGTCGCGGCGCTGAAGCCGGAGGCGCAGACGCGCATCCAGGCGGGCGCCGTCCAGCAGAACATCCAGATCCTGCGCAACCGCGTGAACGAGCTCGGCGTCGCCGAGCCGATCATCCAGCAGCAGGGCGCGGAGCGCGTCGTCGTGCAGCTGCCCGGCGTGCAGGACACCGCGCGGGCCAAGGACATCCTCGGCCGCACCGCGACGCTCGAGATCCGCATGGTCAACGACGATGCCGGCGCGCTGTCGGCGGCGCAGGCGGGACAGGTTCCGTTCGGCAGCGACCTGTACCTGGACCGCTCGGGCACGCCGGTGCTCGTCCGGCGCCAGGTCGTGCTGACGGGTGACCGGATCAACGACGCGCAGCCGGGTTTCGACCAGCGCAACAACGAACCCGCGGTGCACGTGAATCTCGACGGCAGCGGCGCCCGGATCTTCAAGGAAATCACGCGCGAGAACGTCGGCAAGCGAATGGCGATCGTGCTGGTCGAGAAGGGCAAGTCCGAGGTCATCACGGCGCCCGTGATCCGCGAGGAAATCGGCGGCGGGCGCGTCCAGATCAGCGGAAGGATGAGCACGCGAGAGGCCAACGACATCGCGCTCCTGATGCGCGCCGGCGCGCTGGCGGCGCCGATGGAGATCGTCGAGGAGCGCACCGTCGGGCCGTCGCTCGGCAAGGAGAACATCGACAAGGGCTTCAACTCGGTCGCCTACGGGTTCGGGGTGCTCGTCGTGTTCATGTGCGTCTATTACCTGCTGATGGGCCTCATCTCGTCGATCGCGCTGTCGATCAACCTGCTGCTGCTCGTGGCGATCCTGTCGATGCTCCAGGCGACGTTGACGCTGCCCGGCATTGCCGCCGTCGCGCTGGCGCTCGGCATGGCGATCGACGCCAACGTGCTGATCAACGAGCGCATTCGCGAGGAGCTGCGCTGGGGCGCGACGCCGCACGCGGCGCTGACCGCCGGCTACGAGCGCGCCTGGGCCACGATCCTCGACTCCAACGTGACGACGCTGATCGCGGGCATCGCGCTGCTCATCTTCGGCACCGGCCCGGTGCGCGGCTTCGCCGTCGTCCACTGCCTCGGCATCCTGACGTCGATGTTCTCCGCGGTGTTCGTCTCGCGCGGCATCGTCAACCTGATCTACGGCTCGCGCAAGCACCTTTCCTCGATCTCGCTCGGGCAGGCGTGGCATCCGGCCCCGGCTGCCGCCGAAAAATGACGCCGGCCGCGCCCTTGAACCTCGTCCACGCCCTGCACGCGACCGCCCGCGGCGCGCCGCGCTGACCGTTCCCGTCCCGGACACGCGCGCGACTCACCCACACAAAGACCGCCATGGAATTCTTCCGCATCTCCCGCGACATACCGTTCATGCGGCACGCACTCGTGTTCAACGTGATCTCGCTCGTCACGTTCGTGCTCGCCGTGCTGTTCCTCGCCACGCGCGGACTGAACCTCGGCGTCGACTTCCGCGGCGGCACGGTGATCGAGGTCACCTACGACAAGGCGGTCGACTTCAATCACGTGCGCGCCGCGATCGACACGCTGAATCTGGGCGAGTACTCGGCACAGAGCTTCGGCGGGTCGAACACCGCGCTGATCCGCCTGCCGCTCAAGGAAGGCGTCTCGAGCGCGCAGCTCTCCGAGAAGGTGATGGGCGCGCTGAAGGCGGATGACCCGTCGGCGCGACAGCAGCGTGTGGAATTCGTCGGCCCGCAGGTCGGCAAGGAGCTCTACGAGAATGGCGCCCTCGCCCTCCTGCTCGTGTCGCTCGGCATCGTGGGCTATCTCGCGATGCGCTTCGAATGGCGCTTCGCCGTCGCCGCGATCATCGCCAACCTGCACGACATCATCATCATCCTCGGCTTCTTCGCGCTGTTCCAGTGGGAGTTCTCGCTGCCGGTGCTGGCCGCGGTGCTGGCGGTGCTGGGCTACTCGGTCAACGAGTCGGTGGTGATCGCCGACCGGATCCGCGAGAACTTCCGCAAGATGCGCAAGGCCACGGTGACCCACGTCATCGACAACGCGATCACCAGCACGATCTCGCGGACGATGATCACGCACGGCATGACGCTGATGATGGTGCTGTCGATCCTGTTCTTCGGCGGCGAGACGCTGCACTACTTCGCGCTGGCGCTGACCATCGGCATCTGCTTCGGCATCTATTCGTCGGTGCTTGTCATGGCGCCGCTCGTGATGTGGCTCGGCGTGTCGCGCGAGGACCTCGTGAAGCCGGAGCGCAAGCCGGCCGGCGAAGGCGGGAAGATCCTGCCGTAATTCCCGCGCGGCTGCGAGCCCGGGTCGGGGACGATTGTTCGGCCCCCACGAGCTCCGTGACCGACCGTACGCGAAACCATCCCCGCTGATCCCATCGTGCTGACGACGCTCTTCTATTCGCTGCTGGCGCTCGACCAGTCGATCGCCTCGCTGGCATCGCAGTACGGACATTGGCTCTACGCGCTGCTGTTCCTGGTGATCTTCGCCGAGACCGGGCTCGTCGTCTTTCCGTTCCTGCCCGGCGATTCGATCCTGTTCATCTCCGGAACGGTCGTTGCGACGGCAGGACTCAGCGTGCACGTGCTGGTCGTCGCGCTCGTCGCGGCCGCAATCCTCGGCGACAGCGTCAATTACTCGGTCGGGCGCTACATCGGACCGAAGGCATTCGACCGGCCCGATTCGCGCTGGTTCAAGCAGGCCCATCTGCGGCGGACGAAGGCGTTCTACGACAAGTACGGCGGCGTCACGATCATCATCGGCCGTTTCGTGCCGATCATCCGCACGTTCGCACCCTTTCTCGCGGGCATCGCCGGGATGCGCTACCGGAAATTCATCGCATTCAACGTGGTCGGCGGCATTGCCTGGATCTCGTCGCTCGTCTACGCGGGCTACCTGTTCGGCAACATCCCCTGGGTGAAGGGAAACCTGTCGCTGATCGTCATCGGCATCGTCGTCGTGTCGCTGATCCCGGCGGTCACGACGTTCATGCGCGAGCACCGGTCGAAGCGGCGCCGCAAGTAGGATCGGAGACGACCTGCGGCAGCCGGATTACGCCGTCATGCGGCGATGCCGGGCAAATCGCCGCTGACACTCTTCAGACGCGCTTCGCGAGCTCCGCCGCCCGGCCGATGTAGTTCGCCGGCGAAAGCGCCTTCAGCCGCTGCTTGGCGTCCTCAGGCAACGCGAGACCGTCGATGAAAGCATGCAGCGCCGCGCGCGTCATGCCGGCCTTGCCGCGAGTGAGCGCCTTCAGCTGCTCGTACGGATTCGGCAATCCGTAGCGGCGCATCACCGTCTGGATCGGCTCGGCCAGCACTTCCCAGTTCGCGTCGAGGTCGGCGGCGAGCCGTGCCGGGTCGACGTCGAGCTTCGCCACGCCCTGCGCGAGCGAGACCCAGCCGAGCAGCGAATAGCCGAGCGCCACGCCCATGTTGCGCAGCACGGTCGAGTCGGTGAGGTCGCGCTGCCAGCGCGAGATCGGCAGCTTTTCCGCGAGGTGGCGCAACAGCGCGTTGGCGAGCCCCAGATTGCCTTCCGAGTTCTCGAAATCGATCGGGTTGACCTTGTGCGGCATCGTCGACGATCCGACCTCGCCCTCGGTCACCCTCTGCCGGAAATAGCCCAGCCCGATGTAGCCCCAGACGTCGCGGTCGAAGTCGATCAGCACCGTATTCGCGCGCGCGATCGCGTCGAAGAGCTCGGCCATGTAATCGTGCGGCTCGATCTGCGTGGTGTACGGATTGAATTCCAGCCCCGCGCCGACCACGACCTTCGCGGCGAGGCGTTCCCAGTCGACGTCGGGATACGCGGCGACGTGCGCGTTGTAGTTGCCGACGGCGCCGTTGACCTTCCCTTTGACCGGAACCCGCTCGATGCCCGCGATCTGGCGCTCGAGCCGGGCATGGAAGTTCGCCATTTCCTTGCCGAGCGTCGTCGGCGTCGCCGGCTGGCCGTGCGTGCGGCCCAGCATCGGCGTGTCGGCATGCCGGTGCGCGAGCTCGCGCAGCGAAGCCGCGATGCCGCGCAGCGCCGGCAGCAGGATGGCGCGGCGTGCGTCCGCGAGCATCAACCCGTGCGCAAGGTTGTTGATGTCCTCGGACGTGCAGGCGAAATGGATGAATTCGGCGACGCGCGCGATCTCGGGCGAGCCGGCGAAGCGCTCCTTCAGCCAGTATTCGACCGCCTTCACGTCGTGGTTGGTCGTGCGCTCGATCGCCTTGACCCGCTGGGCGTCGGCCGTCGAAAACTCGCCGGCCGCCGCGTGCAGCGTCGCGGCGGCGCCCGCGCTGAACGGCGGGACCTCGGCGATGCCGGGCTCGTCCGCGAGCGCCAGGAGCCACGCGATCTCGATGCGCACCCGCGCGCGGATCAGTCCCCATTCGCTGAAATGCTCGCGCAATGCCGCGACCTTCGCCGCGTAGCGGCCGTCGAGCGGAGACAGCGCGGTCAATGCGTGGTCGGTCGCGGACATCGGGCGCGGAGCCGCATGAATGCCGGCGTCATGACGATGTGGAGTCTGCGAGTTTAGCATGCACCGCGACGGCGCGATCGGCGCCGCGCGCCATCGCCGCGAGCCGCGATCCGCCGCGGGCCGGTGCTATACTCGCCGGCGATTTCGCAACCTCCAGCCACTGCGATGAAGCTCCTTGCCTCGCTCACCAGCCCCTACGCGCGCAAGGTCCGGATCGCGCTCGCCGAGAAGAAGATCGATTACGATCTGGTGGAGGTGTCGCCGTGGGAAGCATCCGACGCGATCGCCGATTTCAATCCGCTGGGCAAGATTCCGACCCTCGTGCTCGAGGACGGCTCGACGCTGTTCGACTCGCGCGTGATCGTCGAGTATCTCGACGCCGTGAGCCCGGTGAGCCGGCTCATCCCCGAGCCGTCGCGGCAGCGGATCGCGGTCAAGCGCTGGGAAGCGCTCGCCGACGGCATCTGCGACGCCGCGATGCTGATCACGCAGGAGCGCAAGCGCGCCGCGCGCCAGCAGAGCAAGCCTTCGATCGCACATCAGGAGCGCAAGATCGCGCGTGCAGTCGACGCGCTTGCACGCGAGCTCGAGGAGCGGCCCTGGTGCAACGGCGAAGGGTTTTCGCTCGCCGACATCGCGACCGGCTGCGCGCTCGCCTATCTCGACCTCCGGTACGCCGAGCTCGACTGGCGCGACCGCCATCCGAACCTCGGACGCCTTGCCGACAAGCTCGGCGCTCGTCCGTCGTTCGCGGACACCGCCCCGCCGGCCGAATGAATCCGGGTTGGCGCAGACGCGCGACCCACGCGTAACGCCTGTTCGATCGCGCGCACACAACGCCGCCATTTCGCCGGCGCGCCGCTAGCCGCGCTGATCAGCAGTCGCGTGAGGCGACTCGCCCCGAGGCGCGAATTCGGGCCGCGGGCGATGCACAATACGCAAGGGGAGCCCCAGATTGCCGCACGCACCGACGCCCGCGCCCTCCGTTCTCGCGAGCCTGAAGCAGGCGTTGAAGGCGCACGCCCCCTTCGCGGCGATGAACGAGCGTGACCTCGATCGCATCGTCCGCGCGTCACGTCTCCAGTACTTCGCGCCGGGCGAGCTCATTCTGACGCCGGCCGCCGAACGACCCTCGAATTGCTACGTCATTCGCCAGGGCGCGGTCCGTGGCGAGCGGCCCGGTGGCGACAGCGCGGCTTCGGCGCTCTTCGAGCTGACCGCCGGCGAAATGTTCCCGCTCGGCGCACTGCTTGCGAAGCGCGGCGTCACCAGTGTCTATCGCGCGGCGCAGGACACGTTCTGCCTCGTTCTTCCGGTCGCGGCATTCGACGCGCTGATCGCCGACTCCACCATATTCCAGGACTTCTGCACGCGCCGGCTCGCGCATCTGCTGGACCTGTCGCGGGCGCGACTGCAATCCGAGTACGCGGCGTCCGTCACCGAGCAGCGCGGACTGTCGACACGACTGGGCAGCCTGCTCCGGCAGGCGCCGGTCGTCTGCGGCCCCGACGCGCCGCTTAGTGAAGCATTGGTGGCGATGGAGAAGCACAGGATCGGCTCGATGCCGATCGTGGACGCGGAGTCGAGGCCGATCGGCATCTTCACGCGGCAGGATGTGATCGGCCGCATCGTGCTGCCGCAGCGGCCGCTCACCGTCCCGGTGCGCGACGTGATGAGTGCACCGGCGATCACGCTGTCCGCGGAGGCAACCGCCGGCGATGCGGCGGTGGTGATGGCGCGCAGCGGAATCCGCCACGTCGTCGTGCAGGATGCCGGCGGCAAGGTCGTCGGGGTCGTCTCCGAACGCGACCTCTTCAGCCTGCAGCGCCTTTCCGTGCGGGAGCTCGCCTCGTCGATTCGCCGTGCCGCCGACATCGAGGCGCTGACTCAATGCGCGGCGGACATCCGCGCGCTGTCGCATGCGCTGGTCGCGCAGGGCGTAGCCGCGGGTCACCTGACACGGATGATCTCGAGCCTCAACGACCAGCTTGCCGTGCGCATTCTCGAGCTCGTGGCGCCGAAATTCGATCTCTCGGGCGTTGCGCTGTGCTGGCTCGGGATGGGTTCGGAAGGCCGGTCCGAACAGACGATCGCCACGGACCAGGACAACGGCCTCATCTTCGCGACCGACGCCGACGATGCCGCGCCGGACGCGGTCCGCGAACGCCTCCTCCCGTTCGCGCGCGCCGTCAACGACGCGATGGACCGCTGCGGCTACCCGTTGTGCAAGGGAGGGGTCATGGCGTCCAACCCGCGTTGGTGCGCGAGCCTGCCCGAATGGAAGACGGCGTTCGCGAACTGGATCGACCGTGGCGATCCGGACAGTCTGCTGGCGGCGAGCATCTTCTTCGACTTTCGCGCGTTGTGGGGGATGTCGCAACTCGCCGACGCGCTGCGCGCGGAGGTCACCGCCCGCGCGCAAGGCAATTCGCGGTTCCTGAAACAGATGTCCGACAATGCGCTGCGAAACCGACCTCCGCTCAACTGGTTTGGAGAATTGCAGGCAGCGGAGGACGACTCCGGCGTCAGAGGCATCGATCTCAAGATGAGCGGCAGCGTTCCGTTCGTCGACGCGGCGCGCATCTTCGCGCTGGCGGCCGGCGTATCGGCCACCAACACCGTCGATCGGCTGATGCAGGCCGGCGCGGCGCGCGGCATTCCCGGCTCCGAGATCCGGGCATCGTGCGATGCGTTCGAGTATGTTCAGCTCCTGCGGCTGCGCGAGCAGCATCGGCGCGGCGTCGAGGGCAGCGGTGCCGTCAATGCCAACATCGTGCCGCTCGACTTGCTGCCGGATCTCGATCGCCGGATCCTCAAGGAGGCGATACGGCAGATCCGTAGGTTGCAGCAGCGTCTCGAGCTCGACTATCCCGGATGAGATCCGCCGCTCAATGGTTGCGGCGCTGGCTCGACGGCCGCAGCAGCGCGGGCCGCGCCGGCATCCCGCTCGGGCGCTGGGTCGTCGTCGACACGGAAACCTCCGGTCTCGATCCCGAACGGGACCCGCTTCTGGCGATCGGCGCGGTCGCCGTCGACGACGACGGCATCGCATTGGGCGACAGCTTCGAGATCGTGCTGAAAAGCAATGCCGCGGGCGATGCCGCGAACATCGCCCTGCATGGAATCGGACACGGCGCGCAGGCGGCGGGCACGCCGGCGCCCGAAGCGCTCGCGGCATTCCGGGACTGGTGCGGCACGGCTCCCCGTGTGGGCTTTCACGCCGATTTCGATCGGGCGGTATTGCGCAAGGCGTTTGCCGGCGTCGGGATGCCGCCAGACGACGCGCCATGGCTCGATCTTGCTCCGCTCGCTGGAGCGATGGCCGCCGACGCGTATCGCTCCGGCGGACGAAGCCTCGATGACTGGCTCGCGGCGTTCGGCATCGAATGCGCGACCCGCCACAACGCAGCGGCCGACGCGCTCGCCACCGCCGAGCTTCTGTTGCGGCTGCGTGCGATCGCCGCGAAGCAGGGCCGAATCGGCTTCGACGCGCTGCTCAGGACCGCACGCCAGCAGAAATGGCTGGGAACCACCGACTTAGCCGATTCCCGCCGTTCACGCCGCGCGGAAGCGTCGCGCAACCGGCCGCGGCTATACTGGCGCGACACCGGGCCCCATGGAAACATTGCGTCGCATCGTGTACCTGGTCTTCCGCCCGCAGGCGGAGTGGGATCTGATCGCCGAGGAAAAGACATCCGTCGACCAGCTGCTGCGCCGCTACATCCTGCCGCTGGCGCTGCTCGCGCCGATCGCGACGATGATCGGGATGAAGCTGTTCGACCGCGAGTGGGATCCGGTGCATGGCTATCTCGTACCGCCCGAGCAGATATTCGCGGCCGGCGCCGCGACGTATTTCGGGACCGTCGGCTCCATCTTCGCGCTCGCCGCGATCTTTGCCCTGCTTGCGCCGATGTTCGGCGGTGCGCGCGATTACCTTGCGTCGCTCAAGGTCGCGACGTACGGCACGGTCCCCGTGATGCTTGCCGGCGCGACACTGGTGATTCCGGTCATGGCAATCGTCGGGCTCGTGGGGCTTTGCCACACGCTGTTCCTGCTGTGGCTGGGCGTGCGCCGCGTACTCGGCGTACCGGCAGGAGCACAGACCGAGTTCATCGGCATCTCGATCGTGCTCCTGACGTTCGCCTCGGTGCTTGCCGGCGCCGCGGCGAGTGCGATCGGACTGATCTGACCCCTCCGGTTCGCGCGAGCCGGCCCCGGTCGCGCTCCGAATTCGGTAAACTGCGCGGCGTTGCGCTGCCTCGCCTCCCAGCCGCGCTCAGTCCCTGGACACCCCTCCAGTGAACGATCTTCAATCGACGCTTTTCTGGCTGCGGCTCGTCCAGCTCCTCATCGCCATCCCGCTGTTCGCACTGATCGGTCAGGGGGCCACCCATGTCCTGACCCGGATGATGGGCCAGCCGCCGGAGCAGAATTTCATCTACCGGCTCTTCCGTCTCATCGCGTCGCCCGTGGTGAAGCCGTGCCGGTGGATTACACCCCGCTTCATTCCCGACCGGCACCTCCCGTTGGTCGCCTTTTCATTGCTGGTGGTCGCATACGGCTGGGTGATGCTGGAAATCGCAGCCACGTGCGCCCGGCACGGGCTGGAGGTCGCCCAATGCCTGCAGTCGCGCTGACGGCCCGTCTGCGGCGCTGGTACTGGAATCAGGCAGCCGCATGGTGCGTGCTCTTCAGGCAGCGCGAGGTCGCCCTCGAATTCTATGGCCGGATGCTCGAGCAGGACCCCGGAGATTCGCTCGCGCTCGCATCGATCGGGTTCCAATATGCGCAGCTCGGCCGCAAGCGGGAGGCGCTCGCGATATTCGACCGCGTGGCTGCGCTGAAGCCGCGTGACGCCGAGGCGCAGTTCAATCGCGGGTTCCTGCTGCAGGAACTGAATGACCACGATGCGGCGATCGCGACGTTCCGCCGGGCGCTGGCGATCAACCCTGACCACGACCGGGCGCTGTACGGCCTCGCGCTGTCGCTGATCTCGACGCACCATCCGGAGGAAGCGATCGCCCCCCTCAAACGCAATACCACGCTGCAACCGATGAGCCCCTATGGCTGGTATCAGCTTGCGCGCGTGCAGCACCAGCTCGGCCGGGTCGACGAAGTGCAGAATATTCTCGACCATCTGGCCAGATTCGAGCCCGACGTCGCCCGGCAGCTCGCGCGGGAGACCGGACTGAAGGCGGCGACCCTGGACTGAGCGAGATCTCGCGGCAGCCGCGAGAATTCAGTCGGTCAGTGCACTGCAGCAAGCGCCGCGGCCCGCCGGCCGGCAGCTTGCGCTTCCCGAAAGCTGGGCTATACTCCGCCCGATTGGCCGGTCCGCGCTTGCGGGTCGGGCGGGGGAATCACATAAAAAAATGCCGCCGGTCGCTGGCATCGGGCCGACGCGGGACTGTAGGTCGTTCTCGAGGAGGAGCCTGCCATGCAGTTGACCGAGCGCCAGCACGAGTACTGGCACAAGAACCTGACGATAACGAGCGTCCTGCTCATCATCTGGTTCCTGGTGACCTTCGTTCTGATGTATTTCGCGCGTGATCTTTCCTTCAACTTCTTCGGCTGGACGTTCGCCTTCTACATGGCGGCGCAGGGCACGCTGATCATCTACGTGGTGATCATCTGGTACTACGCGCGCTACATGAACGCCCTCGACCGCAGCTACGATGTCCATGAAGGGGAGGACGAATAATGGCCGGCACTCCTGCAGCAGCCACCACGCCCGCAGCCGGGCACCGGCGGCATGTTCTCGGCGAGCACGAACAGGGGATTCTTCTCGAAGCTCAAGAAGGCGTACACGTGGTACACGGGCGGCTTCGTCCTCTTCGTGATCCTGCTCGCGATCGCCGAGCAGATGGGCCTTCCGCGCAGGTGGATCGGCTACATCTTCCTGCTGGCGACGGTCGGCCTGTACGCCGGCATCGGCATCATCAGCCCGCACCTCGGACGCGGCCGAGTATTACGTCGCCGGCCGGCGCGTGCCGGCGTTCTTCAACGGCATGGCGACCGGCGCCGACTGGATGAGCGCCGCGTCGTTCATCGGCATGGCGGGAACGCTCTACCTCACCGGGTTCAACGGCCTCGCGTTCGTGATGGGCTGGACCGGCGGCTACTGCCTGGTGGCGCTGTTCCTCGCGCCGTACCTGCGCAAGTTCGGCCAGTTCACGATCCCCGATTTCCTCGGCGCGCGCTACGGCGGCAACATTCCGAGGGCGGTCGGCATCTTCGCGGCGATCCTCTGCTCGTTCACCTACGTGGTCGCGCAGATCTACGGCGTGGGCCTCATCACGACGCGCTTGACCGGCGTCCCGTTCGAGTACGGCATCTTCCTGGGGCTGAGCGGCATTCTGGTGTGCTCGTTCCTCGGCGGGATGCGCGCAGTGACGTGGACGCAGGTGGCGCAGTACATCATCCTGATCGTCGCGTACATGATCCCGGTCGTCTGGCTGTCGGTGAAGCAGACCGGCGTCCCGATCCCGCAGATCGTCTACGGCCAGCAGCTCCAGAAGGTGACCGCGCTCGAAGAGAAATTCATCAACGACCCGAAGGAAATCGAGGTCCGCGGACATCTTCAAGGCGCGTGCGGAAGCGGCGGCGGCCAAGCTCAAGGACGCCGACAAGGCGTATGCCGCCGACAAGGCGGCGGCCGTTGCGGCCGTCGAGAAGGCGAAGGCGGAGAACGCGCCGCCCGAAGTGTTGACCCCCCTCGAGAAGACGCTCGGAGGCTTCCCGGTGGACGTCGCTGCGGCCAAGGCCGGGTGGACCAAGGAGGCGGCACTCGCCGCGCGTGCGGCGCCTCCGCTTCGCCACGCCGAGGCGTTCCCGGGCAAGGACGAGCCCGCGCGCGACACGTCGCGCCGCAACTTCCTTGCGCTGGTCTTCTGCCTGATGGTCGGCACCGCGGCGTTGCCGCACATCCTGATGCGCTATTACACGACGCCCTCGGTGCGACAGGCACGCGAATCGGTGTTCTGGTCGCTGTTCTTCATCTTCCTGCTGTATTTCACGGCGCCGGCGCTCGGCGTTCTCGCGAAATTCGACGTCTACTCGTTCGTGGTCGGATCCCAGTACGCGAACCTGCCGCGGTGGGCGGCGGCGTGGGCGGCCGTGGACCCGTCGCTGATGTCGATCGTCGACGTCAACCATGACGGCATCGTGCAGCTCGCGGAGATCGTGCTCGGCGGCGACATCATCGTGCTGGCGACACCGGAGATCGCCGGATTGCCCTACGTCGTATCGGGCCTCGTTGCCGCGGGCGGGCTGGCGGCGGCGCTGTCCACCGCCGACGGCCTGCTGCTGACGATCGCCAACGCGCTGTCGCATGACTTCTACTACAAGATGCTGGATCCGAACGCGTCCACGGCCCGCCGCGTGACGATTTCCAAGATCCTCCTTCTGGTGGTTGCGATCATTGCCGCATCCGTTGCGGCACAGAAGCCGGCGGACATCCTGTTCCTCGTGTCCGCCGCGTTCTCGCTCGCGGCGGCGGCGTTCTTCCCGGCACTGGTCTGCGGAATCTTCTGGAAACGCGCGAACCGCTGGGGCGCGACGCTCGGGATGATCGCGGGGCTCGGCATCACGTTCTACTACATGGCGACGACCCAGCCCTGGTTGCGCGGCCTGTTCGGAGTGACCGGCTCGATCGCCGACCACACCTGGTGGGGGATCGGATCCATCTCGGCCGGGCTGTGGGGCGTCCCGCTGGGGTTCATCGTCATCATCGTCGTGAGCATGCTCACGCCGGCGCCAAGCCGCGAGGTGCAGGAGCTGGTCGAGCACGTCCGGTATCCGAACCTGACCGGCGACAAGATGGTCACGATGGGCACCTGACCGCCGTCGCAATGCGCAATGAGAAAGGCCCGCAGCGATGCGGGCCTTTTTTTCGCGGCGCCTCACCGCTCATTGCGAAATCACGTCTCGATTGGGGCACTCCTGATGTCGACGGTGCCGCGCAGCGGGGTCGTTCACGCGCGACGCGGCGTCGCGGAAGTCCGCGGCTCCGCAGGCGATGCGTCGACTTCCTCGATGTAGCCCTCGGCCGCGAGCTGCGCCAGCGCGTCGGCGGGCGCGCCGATCATCGCGACCTGCTCCAGGATCGCGTCGACGGTCTTGCCCGGATCGATGAGGAACAGGACCGTGCGCAGCTTGCCGCGCAGCGACATTGCGTCGATTGGCAATCTCGTCCTGCCCCTTGGCTGTTCTTACGATCCGTCGGTTGTCCATCGTCGAATCTGTGGTGGCAGGTGCTTGATGCGAAACAATGCACTTTACGCCATTTCGGAAATCAACTCACGCAAAAAATGGCCGGGGTTTGATCTCGCGAAGCGGCCGCCTTCCACTGCAGGAAACCCGCCGCCGAAATCCGGCCGCGATATCAATTCACCTCTTTCAACTGCTCGAGAATGGCCGGATTTTGGCTCCGTGAAACAGCCACCTTCGGCGGCGGGAAACCCTTCGCCGAAATCCGGCCGCGTCGTGGAAATCCCACCGCTACTTGACCTCTTTCAGTTGTTCCAATATGGCCGGATTTTCCAGCGTCGAAACGTCCTGCGTGATCGACTCGTTCTTGGCCAGCGAGCGCAGCAGCCTGCGCATGATCTTGCCCGAGCGCGTCTTCGGAAGATTGTCGCCGAAGCGGATGTCCTTGGGCTTCGCGATGGGGCCGATCTCCTTGCCGACCCAGTCGCGCAGCTGCTTCGCGATCTTCTCCGCCTCGGGGCCCGCCGGACGGGTCCCCTTCAGCACGACGAATGCGCATACGGCCTCGCCGGTCATGTCGTCGGGGCGGCCTACCACCGCGGCCTCGGCGACGAGCGGATTGGCGACCAGCGCCGACTCGATTTCCATCGTGCCGAGACGATGCCCCGACACGTTGAGCACGTCGTCGATGCGGCCCATGATCGTGAAGTACCCGTGCGCGCTGTCGCGCACCGAGCCGTCGCCCGCGAGGTAGAGCGTGCCGCCGAGCTCCTCGGGGTAATAGGATGTCCTGTAGCGGTCCGGATCGCCCCAGATCGTGCGGATCATCGCCGGCCATGGCCGCTTGATCACGAGAATGCCGCCTTGGCCATTCTCGACGTCGTGGCCGGTCTCGTCGACGATCGCCGCCATGATCCCGGGGATCGCCAGCGTGCACGATCCGGGAACGAGCGGCGTGACGCCCGGCAGCGGCGAAATCATGTGCCCGCCCGTTTCCGTCTGCCACCACGTGTCGACGATCGGACAGCGCTCGCCTCCCACGTTCTTGTGGTACCACATCCACGCCTCGGGATTGATCGGCTCGCCGACGGTTCCGAGCAGGCGCAGGCTCGACAGGTCGTAATTGGTCGGCGCGCATTGCGGGGTGACGCCGGAAGCCTTGATCAGCGAGCGGATCGCCGTCGGCGCCGTGTAGAAGATCGAGACCTTGTGCTTGGCGATCGTCTGCCAGAAGCGGCCGGCATCCGGATACGTCGGAATGCCTTCGAACACGACTTCGGTCGCGCCGACCGCGAGCGGACCGTAGGCGATGTAGGTATGGCCCGTCACCCAGCCGATGTCGGCGGTGCACCAGAAGATGTCGGCCGGCTTGATGTCGAACACCCAGCGCATCGTCAGCATTGCCCAGAGCAGGTAGCCACCGGAGCTGTGCTGGACGCCCTTCGGCTTGCCGGTCGAGCCCGACGTGTAGAGGATGAACAGCGGATGCTCGGCGCCGACCCATTCCGGCTCGCAGGTGTCCGCCTCCTTCGCGGACACTTCGTGCATCCAGAGGTCGCGCGGGGGCGTGAACGGCACGTTGCCGCCGGTCCTCCGGTAGACGATCACATTGCGGATGCTCTCGCAGCCGCCCATCGCAAGCGCCTCGTCGACGATCGTCTTCAGCGGAAGGGCTTGCCGCCGCGCAGCCTGCTCGTCGGCGGTGATGACGGCGACCGCGCCGGCGTCGATGATCCGCTCCTGCAGCGACTTCGCCGAGAACCCGCCGAACACGACCGAGTGCGTCGCGCCGATGCGCGCGCACGCCTGCATCGCGACGACGCCTTCGACCGACATCGGCATGTAGACGAGCACGCGGTCGCCCTTCCTGATGCCGAGCCGCTTCAGCGCGTTCGCGAAACGGCACACGCGGTGATAGAGATCCTTGTAGGTGACGCGCGTGACGGCGCCGTCGTCCGCCTCGAATATGATCGCGACCTTCTCGGCGTTGCCGTTCGTGAGATTGCGGTCGAGGCAGTTGTACGAGACGTTGAGCTCGCCGTCGTCGAACCACTTGTAGAACGGGGCGTTCGACTCGTCGAGCGTGCGCGTGAACGGCTTCTTCCAGAGCACCTCGTCCCGCGCGAGCTTCGCCCAGAACCCCGTGAAGTCCTTCGCCGCGGCGGCATTGAGCCTATCGAAGTCGGCCTTCTTGACGTTCGCCTGCGCGACGAATCCGGCGGGCGGCTCGAAGATGCGGGTTTCGTTCGATACCGATTCGATATTGGACATTGCGGTGCTCCTCCTGGGGTCGTGCGGCGGGAGCGCCGCGGCGCTCCCGATGTGGGCAAATCCGCCTTGCAGTCTAACCAACGACGCGCGTCGGGTGCAATGACGGAAGCTTGACCCAGCGCAAGGTCAATCATGCCTGTGCATGACTATCGGCGGCTGACGGCACCGCCGCGCGGGGCCGGTCCGGTGCTAAAATTCCGTTGACCATAGTGCCTTGGCAAATCACGGCCCGGGTTCCCATGGCCGCGTCCCCGGTCCGCGCGATTCCGCGGCGTTCCCTGCTCTCGCGGCGGCGGCGGGCGCCGCTTCCCTCAAGCGACGTCCGGGAGCGTCGGCCAAGGCCATCGCGATTCGGCCGCGTGAACACGCCCGCTCGTGCGACCGGCACTTGCCGGCAATGCCTCACCCGAACCCTGATTCCAATCCTTGCAGGACCGCCATGAAATCGATCCGCCAGCAGGACTTCATCGAAAGCGTCGCCGACGCGCTGCAGTACATTTCCTACTATCACCCGCTGGATTACATCGAGGCGCTCGGCGCCGCCTACGCCGCCGAATCCTCGCCGGCGGCGAAGGACGCGATTGCGCAGATCCTCACCAATTCCCGGATGTGCGCGGAGGGTCACCGCCCGCTCTGCCAGGACACCGGCATCGTCGTTGCCTTCGTCAAGCTCGGCATCGACGTTCGCTGGGAAGGCGCCACGATGACGCCGACCGAGATGGTGAACGAGGGCGTGCGCCGCGCGTATCTCGACCCGGACAACAAGCTGCGCGCGTCGATCCTCGCCGATCCGGCCGGCAAGCGGACCAACACGAAGGACAACACGCCCGCGGTCGTGCACTACGAGATCGTTCCCGGCGCGGGAATCGAGGTCAGCATCGCGGCGAAGGGCGGCGGCTCGGAGAACAAGTCGAAGTTCGTGATGCTGAATCCGTCGGATTCGATCGTCGACTGGGTGCTGAAGACCGTGCCGACGATGGGCGCGGGCTGGTGCCCGCCAGGCATGCTCGGCATCGGAATCGGCGGCAGCGCCGAAAAGGCGATGGTGCTCGCGAAGGAGGCGCTCATGGAGCCCATCGACATCCAGGAGCTGCGCCGCCGCGGGCCGCGCTCGACGCTCGAGGAGCTTCGCCTCGAGCTCTTCGACAAGGTGAACGCGCTCGGCATCGGCGCGCAGGGGCTGGGCGGGCTCTCGACGGTGCTCGACGTCAAGATCCTCGACTACCCGACGCACGCCGCGTCGAAGCCCGTCGCGATGATCCCCAACTGCGCCGCCACGCGGCATGCGCATTTCGTGCTCGACGGCTCGGGTCCCGCGAATACTGGAGCCGCCCGATCTCGCACGGTGGCCGAAAGTCGAATGGGCGCCCGCTCCCGAATCGCGCCGGGTCGACCTCGACACGCTGACGCGCGCGGAAGTCGCGAGTTGGAAGCCCGGCGATCGGCTGCTCCTGTCGGGAAAAATGCTGACCGGGCGCGATGCCGCGCACAAGCGGATCGCCGACATGCTCGCGAAGGGGGAAAAGCTTCCCGTCGATTTCGCCAACCGGGTCATCTACTATGTCGGACCGGTCGACCCGGTGCGCGACGAGATCGTCGGCCCCGCCGGGCCGACGACGTCGACCCGAATGGACAAGTTCACCGAAATGATGCTGGCGGAAACGGGACTGATCGCGATGGTGGGCAAGGCCGAGCGCGGCCCGGCGGCGATCGAGGCCATTCGCAAGCACAAGGCCGCGTACCTGATGGCGGTCGGCGGCGCGGCCTATCTCGTCGCCAAGGCGATCAAGAGCTCGCGCGTGGCGGCCTTCGGCGATCTCGGCATGGAAGCGATCTACGAGTTCGGCATCAAGGACATGCCGGTTACCGTCGCGGTCGACGCCAACGGGGTGTCGGTCCACGAGACCGGCCCGCGCGAGTGGCGCCAGCGGATCGCCGCTGCGGTATCCTGACGGCCCCTGCTCGACCCGCGCATCCGCGCGTTCCGATTCGTGATGCGTTTTCGCAGCGCAGATGGGTATCCCATCATGCGCCGACCATGGCACGGAGTGTGCTTGATAGCATTGAAGTCCACAGGATCAACCCGTCGGCCGGGAGGCGGCACGACAAACCGGCGCCCGCAGCGCGTGTCCACCCGCCCGCTGCAGGATGAAAAATGCACGACCGCGGCAGTTCCCCTTCCCTGATTCCGCCGCCGGCCCACCCGGGCGGTCGCCCTCGCCGCATTCGCTTCGCCGCGCATCGAGTGAAGCGATGAGACGCCTGCGCAAGTTTCTGACGCCGCTCGCAACCGACACGACGTCGGCGCTCGAGCTGCCGCCCATCCGCATGGGCCTCCTGACCAAGCTCAACGCGCTGACGGTCGGGATGATCCTTGCGACCGCGGTGGCGATGACGGGATTCTCCGTCTGGCAGCAGCAGCGCGTCGGCGCGAACGAACTGAAGGCGCAGGGCTCGACGGTGCTCGAAATGCTGACCGAGCTCTCCGAGTACGGCCTCTATACGAACGACCGCGCCTATCTCGAGTCCGTCCTCAACAGCGTGAACGCGGAAGGCGACATCGCCTACGTCCTGGTCGAGGACGCGCAGCACAGGACGATCGTCGAGCGGCGCATCGCCGAATCGCTGCATGACGTCGCCCTGCCCGAGCTCCCTGCCGCGCAGCCCGCGTCGGCCGGCGCGATCCGCGCCGCCGACCGGACGATCCTCGGCCGGCGCTACATCGAGCTCCTGGCGGCCGTGGGCAGCGGCAGGTCCGCCCGCGCGGCCTCGCTCGCGGACGGCACCGCCGAGCATCCGCCCGCTGCGGCGCGCAGCGCAGCCGGAACGGCGCCGATCGGATTCATCCGCGTCGGGATGACCTTCGAGCGGCAGCAAGCGCAGCTGCGCACCATGCTGATCGGCTTCGCGTCGGTCATCGGCCTCCTGGTCGTGCTCGCGATCGGCGCGACGCTCATCCTGACGAGGCGGCTGGTCGCGCCGATGCGTCGGCTGATGCGCGCCGCGCGGGCGGTCGGATCGGGCAAGCTCGACGTCTACGTCCCGGCGCGCTCCTCCGACGAGCTTGGCCTCCTCACGCACACGTTCAACCACATGACGCAGCGCCTGGCGGAATCGCAGGCCGAGGTCGCCACCTACCAGCGAACGCTCGAGGACAAGGTCGCGCAGCGCACCAAGGAACTCGAGATCGCGACGGCGCACGCGTACAAGCTCGCGCAACACGACATCCTCACGGGGTTGCCGAACCGCTCGCTGCTGAACCAGCGGCTGAAGCAGATCCTCGCGCAGGCACAGCGCGACTCGACTCACGTCGCCTGCCTGTTCCTCGATTTC
This sequence comes from uncultured beta proteobacterium, assembly GCA_963741355.1. Classification (GTDB taxonomy): domain Bacteria; phylum Pseudomonadota; class Gammaproteobacteria; order Burkholderiales; family Casimicrobiaceae; genus CAIWHR01. Next base: position 41,243 of record CAVUIG010000028.1, on the reverse strand, counting down.
GACCATTTCAAGCGGATCAACGACACGCTCGGCCATGACTCGGGCGACCAGCTGCTGCAATCGGTCGCGCAGCGGCTGACCAATGCGGTGCGCGAGTCCGACACGGTGGCGCGTCTCGGCGGCGACGAGTTCGTGCTGATCCTGCCGGGTCTCGACCCGGCGAACGCCACGTTCGAAACGATGTCGGTGCTCTCGCGCGTGCGCGAGTCGTTCCTCGCGCCGTTCCGGATCTCGGACCAGATGCCGACACTGACGTGCTCGATCGGCGTGTCGATGTTCCCGCACGACGCGATCGATCCGGTCTCGCTGATCAAGCAGGCCGACACCGCGATGTACGCAGCCAAGGACGCCGGCCGCAACGCGTACCGGTTCTACACGGCGGACATGAACACGCGCGTGCAGCTGCGCCTGCAGCTCGAGACCGACATGCGGCGCGGGCTCATGGACGACGAGTTCTTCCTCGTGTACCAGCCGCAGATCGAGATGCACACCGGACGCGCCTGCGGCGTCGAGGCGCTGTGCCGCTGGCGCGATCCCGAGCGCGGCATCATCGCGCCGGCCGAATTCATTCCGGTCGCCGAGGAGTCCGGAATGATCCAGGCGCTCGGTGCGCGCGTGCTGCGCGACAGCTGCCGGCAGACGATGGCCTGGCACCGCCATGGAATGATGCTGCGGCTTTCGGTCAACCTGTCGGTGCAGCAGCTTCAGCACGACAGCTGGCTGTCGATCGTCGAGGAGGCGCTCACGGCCAGCGGGCTGCCGCCGCAATACCTCGACCTCGAGATCACCGAGAGCGTCATCATCACGCACCCGGAGAAGGCGGTCGCGACGCTCGTCAAGCTGAAGCAGCGCGGCGTGTCGATCACCGTCGACGATTTCGGCACCGGCTATTCGAGCCTTTCCTACCTCACGCGGCTGCCGATCCAGGCGGTCAAGATCGACCAGCGCTTCGTGCACGGTCTCGAGCAGAACCGCAACGACGAGGCGGTCACGCAGGCGATCATCGCGCTGTCGCATTCGCTGGGCCTGCGGGTCATCGCCGAGGGCGTGGAGACCGCGGCACAGCTCGAGTTCCTGAAGCGCCATGGCTGTGACGAGGCGCAGGGGTACCTGATCGCGCGCCCGCTCGAAGCGCCGGCGCTGCGCGACTGGTGGCGCCAGCAGGAAACGGAAAACCGGATTGTCGGCCGGCAGGGCGACATGTGGCAATCCGACCGCGCGGGGTCCTGACAAACACAGCGGGCCGCGAGGCTCGCGGCGCCCTCTGCGCCACTCACGCGGGCGGCGTTGCGCCCGTGAGATCCGTCGGCGAATCGACGTCGCGCGTCGTGCCGGCATCGTCGACGTCGATGCGCACCAGCGAGTCGCGGTGCGCCGCGACGATCGCCTTCGCGCCCGCGTCGCCGGAGAGCGCGGCGAGCTCCGCATAGCACGAACGCGCGAATCCGACCGGATGGCCGCGCTCGCCGCGCAGAAACGGCGCCGCGACCGTTGCCCCCGCCTTGATCGCGGCCGCGACGCGTGCAATGGTTTCCGGCGCGATCCACGGCATGTCGGCGAGCGCGACGACCCATCCGGCGGCGTGCGCGGACGCCCTCACGCCGCAGGCGAGGCTCGCGCCCATGCCGTCCCCTGCGTTCTCGCAGCGAACGATGCGCGCGCCGGCCGCTCCGAGCGCCGCGGCCAGTGCTGCATCCTCCGACCGGACGACGGCAACGACCTCGGGGATCGCGGCGATGAGGTGGCGGCACGCGAGGACGCCGACGCACTCGCCTTTCGTGCCCTCCGCCGGCAATCGGGCGAGCAGCTTCTGCCCGCCGAAGCGAACGCCGCTTCCGCCGGCCAGCAGGATTCCGACGACGGGGAGGTTGATCATGGTGCGATGTGCGAGGCGCTGGCTCGGGTCGGCGCGCACACGCACGCGATCGGCGCATCCCGTGACGCGCGCGCGGCTCGGTCATCCGCACGCCGCGGCTTCACTCCGCGGCCTCCGCACGGTTCTGGAACAATGACGCAGCTCGACGTCGGCCGCGCTCAATCGCTCGCGGACGCGCCCTTCGGGACTCGTGGGTTCGCCGCGGCCTCCGAACCGTCGAATTCAATTCGATGCTCCGCATGGTCGGCCGCCGCGCACGCTCGGAGACGCGCCCTGCGGGCCTTGGCTTCGCCCTCCTCGCGCACGCGTCCCGCTCATTCGGGCAGCCGGCGGAACCGGCCGTCCCGTACGACGACGAGCACGCGCGCGCGCTCGTCCATGCCGTTGTGATCCGCCGGCGACATGTTGAAGACGCCCTGGCAGCCGACGATGTCGCGCTCCCGCTCGATGGCGTCGCGCAGCGCGACGCGAAATTCGACGGTTCCCGGCTTCGCCTTCTGCATCGCCGCCGGAATCGCGCGCTGCAGGATGATTCCGGCATCCCATGTGTTGGCGCCGAAAGTCGCGGGCTTCTGGCCGAAGCGCTTCTCGTACAGCGCGATGTAGTTCAGCGCGACGTTCTTCACCGGATTGGCATCGGGAATCTCGTCGATCACCAGCATCGGCCCGGCGGCGAGGATCGTGCCCTCGACCTTCTCCTTGCCGAGCCGGATGAAATCGTCGGTCGCAACGCCATGCGTCTGGTAGATCGCCCCCTTGTAACCCTGGTCGCGCAGCGCGATCTCGGGCAGCACGCCCGGGCCGCCGACGCCGGCGATGAGCACCGCATCGGGCTTCGCGGCGACGAGCTTCAGCGCCTGCCCGGTCACGCTGGAATCGGTGCGCTGGTAGTACTCGGTCGCGACGAGCGCAACACCCGCCTTCTCGGCCATCGGCACGAACACCCTGAACCAGTTCTCGCCGTACGGATCCTTGAACCCGATGAAACCGAGCGTCTTCACGCCGGTCTTCGCCATGTGCCGGACCAGCGCCGCGGCGATCAGCTCGTCGTTCTGCGTCGTCTTGAACACCCAGCGCCGCTTTGCATCCATCGGCTCGATCACGTTGGAGCTTCCGACCGTCGCCAGCAGCGGCACGCTGCCCTCGGCGATGACGTCGAGGATGGCGAGCGCGATCGGCGTCGTCGACGGCCCGATCAGCGCGTCGACGTTCTGTTCCTGGATCAGCTTCTTGACGTTCTGGACGCCGCGGGTCGTGTCGCCGCCGTCGTCCAGCTGGATGTACTCGACGGTCGCATCGCCGATGCGCGCCGGCAGCAGCATGCCGGTATTCTGCTGAGGAATTCCGATCGCGGTGGTCGGTCCGGTGGCCGACACCATGAGCCCGACCTTGATCTGCGCTGCAAGAGCGGATCGAGCGAGCAGCGAATGCGAAACGGATGAACACGCGGACTCCATAGGAGGGGATGGAGCAGATCCTACGGCACCGCCACATTCTAGAACTGTCTCAAAATGGGGCGAGCGGCCCGAGTGCGCGAAGGCCCGCAGCGAGCCCCGGATAGTACATGGACGTACAGCGAGAGGCGAGCGAGGACACGACAAAGCAATCGGGGCGCGCAGCCGATTTTGAGACAGTTCTACGCAAACTGCCCGGCGGCGTGGCCGGACGACCACGCCCACTGGAAGTTGTAGCCGCCGAGCCAGCCGGTGACGTCGACGACCTCCCCGATGAAGAAAAGGCCGGGAACGTTGGTCGCCGCCATCGTCTTCGACGAAAGCCCGCGGGTGTCGACGCCACCGAGCGTGACCTCGGCCTTGTTGTAGCCGAGCGTCCCGGAAGGCACGATCTTCCACGCATGCAGCGCCGCCGCCAGCTCGCGCAAACGCCTTTCCGGAGTCTGCCGCATCGGCGTCAGCGCGCCCTGCGCCGCGCACCACTGCTGCGCGAATCGCGCCGGCAGCCGCTCCGCCAGCACGTTCGGCAACAGCGCCGTCGAATGCGCCGCGGACACCAGCCATTGCGCGGCGTCCACGTCGGGCAGCAGATTGATCGTCAGCGGATCCCTGCCGTTCCAGTAGGACGAAATCTGCAGGATCGCCGGACCCGACAGCCCGCGATGCGTGAAGAGAACGTTCTCGCGAAAGCGCCCGCCTCCGCACGACGCTTCCGCGTCGACCGAGACGCCGGCGAGGTCGCCGAATTGCGCGAGCGCCTCGGCATGCAGCGCGAGCGGCACCAGCGCGGGCCGCGGCGGGACGATCGCGAGACCGAACTGCTCTGCGATCCGGTAGCCGAACGGCGTCGCGCCGATCTTGGGCACCGTGAGCCCGCCGGACGCGATCACCAGCGATTCGGCGTGGACGTCGCCGTCCGTGGTCGCGATCCGCCACGTGTCGCCGTCGCGCGCGACGGCGTTGACGACGCAGGGCATCCGCCACCGTGACCCCGCCGCGGTCGCATTCCGTCCTCAGCATCGCGATGATCTCGCGCGCGGAGCCGTCGCAGAAGAGCTGGCCCAGCTTCTTCTCGTGGTACGCGATGCCGTATTGCTCGACCAGCGAGATGAAGTGGCGCGGCGTGTAGCGGGCGAGCGCCGAGCGGCAGAAATCGGGGTTCGCCGACAGGTAATTCGCCGGGCCGGCGCCGGCGTTGGTGAAATTGCAGCGGCCGCCGCCGGAAATGCGGATCTTCTCGCCCAGCACCGGATAGTGCTCGATCAGCAGCACGCGGCGCCCGCGCTGTCCGGCCTGCGCCGCGCACATCATTCCGGCCGCGCCGGCGCCGATGACGGCGACGTCGCAGGTCTCGCGGCTCATGGATCGGTCCCGCCCGGCGTCGCGCCGCGGCGCCCGATCAGGGCGCGAAGAAGTCGCGCACCTTGTCGAAGAACGATTTCGCCCGCGGGTTGTGCGCGGCCGGGTCCTGCAGGTTGATCGCCTCGAATTCGCGCAGGAGCTCCTTCTGCCTCGACGTCAGCTTGACCGGCGTCTCGACGGAGACGTGGCAGAAGAGATCGCCGTGCTGCGCGCTGCGGACGTGCTTGATGCCCTTGCCGCGCAGCCGGTACACCTGCCCTGTCTGCGACTCGGCGGGGATCTTGATGGTGGCATGGCCGTCGAGCGTCGGGATCTCGATCTCGCCGCCGAGCGCCGCGGTGGCGAAGCTGATCGGCATCTCGCAGTGCAGGTCGCTGCCCTCGCGCTGGAACACCGCGTGCGGCTTGAGGTTGACGACGACGTAGAGGTCGCCCGCGGGCCCGCCGTTGACGCCCGCTTCGCCCTCCCCCGACAGCCGTATGCGGTCATCCTGGTCGACGCCGGCGGGAATCTTGACCGACAGCGTCTTGTGCTTCTTGATACGACCGGCGCCGTGGCAGGTCGCGCAAGGATCGGGGATGATCTTTCCCGTGCCGTGACACGTCGGGCAGGTCTGCTGGATCGAGAAGAATCCCTGCGACACCCGGACTTCGCCGCGACCGTGGCAGGTCGGGCATTGCTTGGGCTGCGTGCCGGGCTTCGCGCCGCTGCCGTGACAGGTCTCGCACTCCTCGAGCGCCGGAATGCGGATCTTCGCCTCGGTGCCGCGCGCGATTTCCTCCAGCGTGAGCTCGAGGTTGTAGCGAAGGTCGGCGCCACGGTACACGCCGTTGCCGCGTCCGCCGCGCTGCGCGCCGAAAATCTCGCCGAAGATGTCGCCGAACGCGTCGGCGAATCCGCCGAACCCTTCCGGGCCGCCGCCGCCGAATCCGCGCGCGCCCGCCGCCCCGAACCCCGCCGAAGGATCGACGCCGGCGTGACCGAACTGGTCGTAGGCCGCGCGCTTCTTCGCATCGGTGAGGATTTCGTAGGCCTCCTTGGCCTCCTTGAACTTGTCCTCGGAGGAGCCCTTGTCTTCCGGATTGCGATCGGGATGGTGCTTCATCGCGAGCTTCCGGTAGGCCTTCTTGATGTCCTCCTCGGAAGCGTCGCGATTGACGCCGAGCACCGTGTAGTAGTCGCGCTTGGAAGCCATGAATGATTCGAATTGATGAGGGATCGTGCTGCGGGGCGACTTATATCACGCGCACCCGCGGCCGCGCCGCATGGCCCCGTCCGCGGGTCACGACGCCTCCTCGCGCAAGCGAGACGCCGTTGCCCGCGATGGCCGGATCAGCCCTTGCGATCCTTGACTTCGGTGAACTCGGCGTCGACGACCTTTTCATCGCCACTGCCGCCGTGGCCACCCCCCTGGCCGCCTCCCGCGCCGTCACCGCCCGCGGCGCCACCCGCCGACGCCTGCGCGTCGGCCTGCGCCTTCGCATACATCGCCTCGCCGAGCTTCTGCGACGTCGTGGCGAGCGCTTCGGCCTTCGCCTCCAGCGCCTCCTTCGACGCATCCTTCTCCTTCAGCAGCGTCTCGGCCTCCTTCAGTGCCGCCTCGATGTTCGCCTTCTCGTCGGCGGAGACCTTGTCGCCGTACTCGGCAAGCGATTTCTTGACGCTGTGCACCAGCGCGTCGAGGCCGTTGCGCGCCTGGACCTGCTCCAGCTGCTTGCGGTCGTCTTCGGCATGCGCCTCGGCGTCCTTCACCATCGACTGGATCTCGGCTTCCGACAGGCCCGAGCTCGCCTTGATCGTGATCTTGTTCTCCTTCTGGGTCGCCTTGTCCTTCGCCGACACGTGCAGGATGCCGTTCGCGTCGATGTCGAACGTGACCTCGATCTGCGGCATGCCTCGCGGCGCCGGCGGAATGCCCTCGAGGTTGAACTGGCCGAGGCTCTTGTTGCCGGAGGCGACGTCGCGCTCGCCCTGCAGCACGTGGATCGTCACCGCGCCCTGGTTGTCGTCGGCCGTCGAGAACACCTGCTGCGCCTTGGTCGGGATCGTCGTGTTCTTCCTGATCAGCTTGGTCATCACCCCACCCAGCGTTTCGATGCCAAGCGAGAGTGGCGTCACGTCGAGCAGGAGCACGTCCTTGACGTCGCCCTTCAGCACGCCGCCCTGGATCGCCGCGCCCACCGCGACCGCCTCGTCGGGGTTCACGTCCTTGCGCGGTTCGCGGCCGAAGAACTCCTTCACCTTGTCCTGCACCTTGGGCATCCGCGTCATGCCGCCGACGAGGATGACATCACCGATGTCCGCGAGCGAGATGCCGGAGTCCTTGATCGCGACGCGGCAGGGCTCGATCGTGCGCTCGATGAGATCCTCGACCAGCGCCTCGAATTTCGCGCGCGTGATCTTCATCGACAGGTGCTTCGGCCCGGACTGGTCGGCCGTGATGTACGGCAGGTTGATCTCGGTCTGCTGCGACGACGAGAGCTCGATCTTCGCCTTCTCGGCCGAATCCTTGAGCCGCTGCAGCGCGAGCACGTCGTTCTTGAGGTCGACGCCCGATTCCTTCTTGTACTCGGTGACGACGTAGTCGATGAGCCGCTGGTCGAAGTCCTCGCCGCCGAGGAAGGTGTCGCCGTTGGTCGACAGCACCTCGAATTGATGCTCCTTGTCGACTTCGGCGATCTCGATGATCGAGATGTCGAACGTGCCGCCGCCGAGGTCGTACACCGCGATCTTGCGATCGCCTTCCTTCTTGTCCATCCCGAACGCGAGCGCGGCCGCGGTCGGCTCGTTGATGATCCGCTTGACCTCGAGGCCGGCGATGCGCCCGGCATCCTTGGTCGCCTGCCGCTGCGAGTCGTTGAAGTACGCCGGGACCGTGATCACGGCCTCGGTGACTTCCTCGCCGAGGTAGTCCTCGGCCGTCTTCTTCATCTTGCGCAGGGTTTCCGCCGACACCTGCGACGGCGCGATCGCCTGGCCGCGCGCCTCGACCCATGCGTCGCCGTTCGAATGGCGGACGATCTTGTAGGGCATGAGGCCGATGTCCTTCTGCACTTCCTTTTCCTCGAAGCGCCGGCCGATCAGCCGCTTCACCGCGAAGATGGTGTTCTTCGCGTTGGTGATCGCCTGCCGCTTCGCGGGCGCGCCGACGACGATCTCGCCGTCATCGAGGTACGCGACGACCGAAGGCGTCGTGCGCGCGCCTTCCGAATTCTCGATCACTTTCGGCTGGCCGCTTTCCATGATCGCGACGCAGCTGTTGGTCGTGCCGAGGTCGATTCCGATGATCTTGCCCATGTTCATTGCCTCCGTCAGGGGGGTTCGCTCAATGCCGTTTCAGATGGGGTTTTCCGGTTTCAAATCAACCTGGAAATGCGTGCCCGGGCCGGTCACTCCGTGCCCTTCGGCCGCACGACGGCGACCATCGCCGGGCGCAGCACGCGATCGTTCAGCAGGTAGCCCTTCTGGAACACCTGGGCGACGGTGCTCGCCGGCGCATCGCCATCGACCAGCGTCATCGCCTGGTGGACGTTCGGATCGAACCTGGCGCCGATGGGGTCGACCTCGACGATCTGCGCCTTCTCGAACGCCGCGGCGAGCTGCTTCAGCGTGAGCTCGACTCCGGCCTTCAGCGCGTCGGGGGCGTCGGCGCCCGTCGCGAGCGTCGCTTCGAGCGCATCCTTCACCGGCAGGAGCTCGCGGGCGAAGCTCTCGATCGCGAACTTGTGCGCGCGCGCGACGTCGTTGGCGGATTGCTTGCGGATGTTCTCGATGTCGGCGCGGGCGCGAAGCCACGCGTCCCGGAGTCCGGCCGCCTCGTCCTCGGCTTTCTTGAGCAGCGCCCCGATGTCGGGGGCGGGGTCCGCGGCCCCTGCTTCGGGGACGAATTCCGGCTCGCCTCGTCCTGCCACCGTGGGCGGCGAGACCTCCCCCGGCAGGGTCGGTTCGTCGGGTCTATCCTGGGTCGTCATCGAATTTCCTCGACTGGCTTTTGCGCTCTTTTCGGCGCCCAGATCGACAATGGGGGCATTCCCGGGGTTTTCAACGGGAATTGCCCGCGTTCGCTCGCCCGGCAAACGCGCCGGCGACGACAATCAAAACAATGAATTAGCGCCGCGTCGCGCGGCTCGGCACCCGGGAGCGCCGCGGGGGTTACTTCTTGGCGCCGAGGGTCTTCGCCCGCAGCTGCGTCAATTCGCGCGCCTGCGCGTCGGGGCCCGGGGCAAGCCAGCCGGCCAGATTCTGCACCACGAGATCCGCCAGGGCCGCAATCCACCGGGGATGCTCGTTGAGGCACGGAATCACGTGGAAATCCTTGCCGCCGGCCGCGGCGAACGTCGCGCGGACCTCCATGCCGATTTCCTCGAGGGTCTCCAGGCAGTCGGCGACGAATCCGGGGCAGAAGACGTCGACCCGCTTCGTCCCTTTCTGCGCCAGCGACTTGACGACGTCCACCGTGTACGGCTTGAGCCACGGCGCCTTGCCGAAGCGCGACTGGAACGTCAGCGTCCATTGGCCCGCGGAAAGGCCGAGCTCCCTTGCGAGCATGCGCCCGGTCACCTGGCAGAAGCAGTGGTAGGGGTCGCCGCGCTCGAGCGTGCGCCGCGGCAGCCCGTGAAACGACATCACGAAGTGATCGGGCCGTCCGTTCTTCACCCAATAGTCGTTCACGTTCTGGGTGAGCGCCTTGACGTAGCCCTCGTCGGCGTGAAAGGTCTCGACGAAGCGAAGCGCCGGAAGCCGCCGCGCGTGATACAGGTGCGCGGCGACGGCGTCGAACGCGGAGGCGGTTGCGCTCGCCGAATACTGCGGAAAGAGCGGCAGCACGAGGATCTTTTCGCAATCCGCGGCGCGCAGCTTGTCGATCGCCGCACCGATGCTCGGATTGCCATAGCGCATCCCGATCTCGACCGCGCAAAGATCGGCCGCGTGGCCGGCTGTCTTCAGCCTTTGGCCGAGGTACCCCATGAGCAGCGTGCGCTGCCGCAGGCTGTGGACGAGCAGCGGCGAGCCGTCCTTGGTCCAGATCGCCGAATACTTGCGCGCGGATTTCGGCGGCCGCACCAGCAGGACGACGCCGTAGAGGATCGGCTTCCATGCCCACGCGGGGATCTCGATCACGCGCGGATCCGAGAGGAATTGCGCGAGATAGCGCCGGACCGCCGAAGGCGTCGGCGCGTCGGGCGTTCCGAGATTGACGAGGAGCACGCCGAGCTTCGGCGAGCGATCGTGCGAGAACGGCGGTTCGGGGACGGACATCATGGGCGGCGGGCGTGGATCAGGCGACGTGCGCAAGCGCTTGGAGCGCGACGCCGAACATTAGCATGGGGACGCGCCGCTTCAATTTGCGCACGGCGCGCACCGTGCATTGCACCGCCGCGAAGCTTTCGCCGCGATGCCGTTTCCTTCAGCGCGAGCCTCCGGAGGCCCGCCACTGCGCCAGCGTCTTCGCCGCCTGCGCCTGGACCTTTCGCTGCACGGCCGGCAGCCAGCCGAGCGCCGTGCCCTTGAAACCGAGCGCCTGGCGCATCCAGCGGTAGAGGTCGAAGCGATCCTGATGGCGGCAGATGAGCCCGTCGCGGAACGTGAACTGCGCGTCGATGCGGTTGATCACCGCGCCGGCCCGTGGCGGAGTACGTGTAGGTGGCGTCCCAGTGCGCGTGACCGGACGTCGCGTCGGCGCCGACGCCGGACGCCTCGACGGCGAGATCGCGGCCGCGCGCGCACAGCATCCGCCACATCGCCGCGACGCCGGCCGCGTCGAGGCTCGGGAAAACAGGATCGGAAAACGTGACGTCCGGCGCGTAGCACGCGATCATCGCGTCGGCGTCGCGCCGTCCGAGCGCCGCGTAGAACCGCCCGATCAGCGCTGCATTGGGGTGCGCCGCGGCGGGGTCCATCGCGTCAATCGGTCATTTGCTGCGTCAGAGCGTTCGACAGCAGCTTCGCCGTTACGTCGACGATCGGTATCACGCGCTCGTAGGCCATCCGCGTCGGTCCGATGACCCCGAGCGTGCCGATCACCTGGCCGTCGACTTCGTAGGGTGCCGTCACGAAGCTGCACTCGTCGAGCGACACCAGCCCGGATTCGCCGCCGATGTAGAGCTGCACGCCCTGCCCCCGCTGCGACACGTCGAGCAGATGCAGCAGCGAGGTTTTCTGCTCGAACAGCTCGAAGAGCTGCCGCAGCCGGACCATGTTCGACGAGAGGTCGTGTGCGGCGAGGAGGTTGCGCTCGCCCGTGACGACGAGCGCCTCACCCTCGTGGATCGCCGCGCTGCCCACTTCGACCGCCGCGGTCATCAGCCCGACGATGTCCTCGCGCAGGGATTTGAGCTCATCGGCGAGCAGCGTGCGCAGTGCGCCGAACGGCTGCCCCGCGTAATGCTGGTTCAGGAAGCGCGTCGCCTCGGCCAGCTGCGACTGCGTGTAGCTGCGATCGGTGTGCAGGATCCGGTTCTGCACGTCGCCCTCGGTCGTGACGAGGATGAGCAGCACGCGATGTTCCGACAGCCGCAGGAACTCGAGATGCCGGAACGACGGCTCGCGCCGCTTGGGCGTCATGACGATGCCGGCGAAATGGGTGAGCTGCGACAGCAGTGTCGCGGCCGCGCTGACGAGCTGCTGCGGCCGGTCGGCGGTGAATTCCCCCTCGATCCGCCTGATCTCCTGCTCGTGAAGCGGCTTCACGACCATCAGGCTGTCGACGAAGAACCGGTAGCCCTTCGACGTCGGAATGCGTCCGGCCGACGTGTGCGGGCTCGCGATGTAGCCCATCTCCTCGAGATCGGCCATCACGTTGCGGATCGTCGCCGGCGACAGCTCGAGGCCGGACTGCCGCGACAGCATCCGCGAGCCGACGGGCTGTCCCTCGTCGATGTAGCGCTCGATGAGCGTCTTCAGCAGATGTTGTGCGCGCGGCTCCAGCATGCGGTCCATTTTACGCGCCGCCGGCCGTTTTCCGTCCCGGCCGTCCGCGCCGCCCATCGGCAGGCCGCGGGCGTCTCGTCGACGCCTCGTCCGCATGGCGGCTTTGGCGCGCCCCGGCGGCTGTGCTTTAATCCGGGACCATGCCCGTGACCGCTCCCAGCCTTCGCTTTCGCCGTGTCGCGCTGGTCGGGCGCTACGCGAGTCCGACCCTTGCGGAGCCCCTCGCGGGACTTGCCGCGTTTCTCGCGGCGCGCGGGCACGAGATCGTGCTCGAGGCGGAAACGGCCCGCTACGCCCCCGTCCCCGGCTGCCGTCACGCCGAGCCCGGCGCGCTGGGACGGGACACCGACGTCGCCATCATCGTCGGCGGCGACGGAACGATGCTCTCCGCCGCGCGCGAGCTCGCGGCGTTCGACATCCCGCTGATCGGCGTCAACCAGGGCCGCCTCGGCTTTCTCACCGACGTGCCGGCCGCCACGATGGAGCCGGCGCTCGCCGCGATCCTCGACGGCCGCTTCGTCGAGGAGCGCCGGACGATGCTCGACGTCGCGCTCGAGCGCAAGGCGGGAGGCGCGCCCGAGAGCGTGCAGGCGTTCAACGAAGTCGTCGTCAATCGCGGCACGCAGGGCGGGATGATCGACAGCGCCGCCGAGATCGACGGCCGGTTCGTCTATGCGATGCGCTCCGACGGCCTGATCGTCGCCACGCCGACCGGATCCACCGCTTATGCGCTCTCGGCGCAGGGCCCGATCGTCGAGCCCAGCGTGCCGGCGATCCTGCTGGTCCCGGTTGCGCCGCACGCGCTCACGAATCGCCCGATCGTGGTCGGCGACTCGGTGACCGTCCGCGTGACGCTGCTGCGCGGCACCGACGCGTGGGTGCACTGCGACGGCCAGACGCATTTCCAGATGGCCGAAGGCGACCGCGTCACGATCCGGCGCGCGCGGCACACGATGCGGCTGCTGCACCCCGAGGGCTACGACTATTTCGCGATGCTGCGCCAGAAGCTTCACTGGAGCGAGACTCCCGAGCGACTGCACGAGACCGTCTTCCCCGGACGCGGCGACTGAAAGGGCGCCCGCGGCGTCCCGGCGGGCATGCCGGGCGGCGCCGTCACCAGGGAACCCGCGTCCGCCACGTTTTCCGCTCTTTGCGCCGACATCGATCGCCATCGCCTTCCGCATCGCGTGCTTCGTCTCCTCTCCATCCGCAATTTCGTCGTCGTCGAGGCACTCGACCTCGAGTTCGAGGGCGGGTTCTCGGTGCTCACCGGCGAGACGGGCGCCGGCAAGTCGATCCTGCTCGACGCGCTGGGCCTCCTGCTGGGCGACCGCTTCGAAACGCGGCAGCTGCGCCCGGGTGCTGCGCGCGCCGAGCTCGCCGCGATGTTCGACATCGGCGGCCGCGACGAGATCACGGCGTGGCTCGCGAACGAAGGCCTCTCGGGCGACGACGATCAGGACGCGCTGCTGCTGCGCCGGGTGCTGGATGCGCAGGGAAAGAGCCGCTCCTGGATCAACGGCCGCCCCGCCACGCTCGCGCAGCAGAAAGCCGTCGGCGAGATGCTGGTCGATCTCCACGGGCAGCACGCGCACCAGTCGCTGACGGGCGCGGATGCGCAGCGCGCGCTGCTGGACGCCTTCGGCGGCTTCGCCGCGCTGGCCCGCGCGTGCGCGGACGCGTGGCGCGAGTGGCGCGCGGCGGTCGCGGCGCGCGATGCGGCGGCCAAAGCCGACGCGGCCAACGTCGCGCTCCGCGAATCGCTCGCGGCGCGATTGCAGGAGCTCACCGCGCTCGGCGTCAGCGCCGACGAATGGACGGCGCTGTCGCAGATGCAGACGCGTCTCGCGCATGCCGCGGCGCTGACCGAGGCGGCGCGCGCCGCGGAAGACGAGATCAGCGAAGGCGACGGCGCGCTCTCGCGGCGGCTCGGAGCGCTCGCCGCGAAGCTGAAGGCATCGGCCGCGCACGACCCCGCGCTGCGCGAAATCGTCGCGCTGATCGAGCCCGCGCGGATCCAGCTCGACGAGGCCGCGCGCGAGCTGCGCGGCTATCTCGCGAAGCTCGACGTCGATCCGGCGGAGCTCGCGCGCGTCGAGGCGCGGCTCGCGGCGCTCCACGACGTTGCGCGCAAGTTTCGCGTCCGGCCCGAGGCGCTGCCGACGCTGCGCGACGACACCGAGGCGGAGTTCGCCGCGCTCGCGCGAAGCACGGACGCGGCGCTGCTGGCGCGCGCCGCCGCCGATGCCGAGGCGGCCTGGAAGCGGCTCGCCGACGAGCTCGGCAAGAAGCGGCGATTCGCGGCCTCCGAGCTCGAATCCAGGGTGACGAAGGCGATGCAGGCGCTGGCGATGAAAGGCGGCCGCTTCGAGGCCGCGCTGATGCCGCTCGCGACGCCGACGAGCCACGGAATGGAGCAGATCGAATTCCGCGTGGCGAGCCACCCGAAGCAGCCGCTGGGGCCGATCGCGAAGGTCGCGTCGGGCGGTGAACTGTCGCGACTCGCGCTCGCGATCGAAGTCGTCACGAGCGAGGTGGCGAACGTGCCGACGCTCGTCTTCGATGAGGTGGACGTCGGCATCGGCGGCGCCGTCGCCGCGACGGTCGGGCGGCTGCTGCAGTCGCTGGGCAGCCGCCGGCAGGTGCTCTGCGTGACCCACCTGCCGCAGGTCGCCGCGTTCGCCGACGCGCACTTTCGCGTGACCAAGTCCGGCGACGCCGAGGCGATTCGCGCGGCCGTCGACGCGCTCTCGGCGAAGGCTCGCGTGGAGGAGCTCGCGCGAATGCTCGCCGGCTCCGCGATCACCGCGAAGACGCGGGCGCACGCGCAGGAGCTCCTCGAGCAGCACCGCCGCGCCGCGCGGTAGAAACGCTCGCGGAAGCGATTGCGGGCGCTGGTTTCACCTCGGTGCCTACGGGGAGAGCGTTCCCCTGATCGCGATGGGCTCAGCCGACCGGTTGGTCCACATCAGACAGTATTCCTCGGCGGTCGCGGCGACGAATCGCTCGTCGGCTTGCCGCACGCCTTCGACCTTGACCGGATATTCGATGTCGCTGCCCCGATGGAAATGGATGTTGAAATCGACCGGAGCGGTCGACTCGAATGCGTAGCCGATCGATGCGCCGGCAGGCAGTCGGAAACATTCCTCCGCGAAGCCCTTGGGCTTGACCGGATGCGAAAACTTCCTCGCGGGGATCTGCGCCGTGCCGTCGTGCGCAACCGCAAGCATCGCGGCACAAAGGACCACGACCGCGGCCGAACGACCGCGCCCCGCTGGCGCCACGCGCCAGCCCGTCGAGGCAACGTGGCGCGCACCGGGCTCAGGCCGGGACGAATTTCAGCGCGACCCCATTGTTGCAGTAGCGCAGGCCGGTCGGCTTCGGTCCGTCGTCGAAGACGTGCCCCTGATGCCCGCCGCAGCGCGCGCAGTGATACTCGTCACGCTCCATGATCAACTTGTAATCGGCCTTGACGGCGACACGCCCCTTGATGCAGTCGTAGAAGCTCGGCCAGCCGGTCCCGCTGTCGTACTTCGTCGCCGAATCGAAGAGCGCCAGCTCGCAGCCCGCGCAGACGAAGGTGCCCTTGCGCTTTTCCTTGTTCAGCGGGCTCGTGAACGCGCGCTCGGTGCCCTCCTCGCGCAGCACGTGGAACTGCTCGGGCGTGAGGAGCGAGCGCCACTCCGCCTCGGTCTTGACGACGGGCACGATGCGCCCGGGAGGCGAATCCGCGGCAAGGACCTCCGGAATCGCGCGTGCGCAGGCGGCGCTCGCGACGGCAGAAAGGAAAAGGCGGCGATTCATGACGGCTCCGGCGTATGGGTCATTCCATGGGTCGTTCGACCCGCCGGAAGCTTACGCAGTTCGGTCGCGCCGGATGCGCCGGCGCCGCGGGGTCAGCCGGCGGACGCGATGCGCGCCGTCGCCCGCGACCGGCCGGCCTTGGGCGATTTCGCGCCCGAAGGCAGCGCGAGGGTCTCGCCGGTCTCGAGCCAATGGCGCACGCGCTGGGCGTCGCCGAGCCGCGTGTACTTGCCGCTCGAATCGAGCAGCACGATCACGAACGGCCTGCTCGCGATCGTGGCCATCATCACGAGGCACTTGCCCGCCTCGCGGATGTAGCCGGTCTTGGAAAGCTGGATGTCCCAGCCCGAGTTCTTCACCAGCCCGTTCGTGTTGTTGAACCCGAGGAACTTGCCGTTCTGCTGCACGTCGACGAGGTAGCTGGGCGTGGTGCTGAATTCGCGCACCAGCGGGTACTTCGCCGCTTCCTTCACGAGCCTCGCGAGGTCGCTCGCGGTCGACACGTTGCCGGGCGACAGGCCCGTGGGGTCGGCATACCGGGTCTGCGTCATTCCGAGCGCGGCGGCCTTGGCGTTCATCGCGGCGACGAACGCCGCCGACCCGCCGGGGTAGTGGCGCGCAAGGCTCGACGCCGCGCGGTTCTCGGAGGCCATCAGCGCGAGCCGGAGCATTTCGCGCCGCGACAGCTCGGAGCCCATCCGCAGCCGCGAACGCGTTCCCTTGAGGTAATCGAGGTCGTCGATGTCGATCCCGATCGGCTCGTCGAGCGACTGTCCTGCGTCGATTGTGACGATCGCCGTCATCAGCTTGGTCAGCGACGCGATGGGCGTCACCGCGTCCGCCGATTTCGAGTACACCGCGTGGTCGTCCGACGCGTCGAGCACGATCGCGCTCATCGAGGCGAGCTTCAGCTTGGCCGGATCGCGAGCGATCGTCGGCGAAACCGGCCCCGCCGCTTGTGCGAGCCCCGCGGTTAGCGCAAGAAAAACAAATAGAAAGCGAAAATTCATGAAGTCACGTCTCAAGGTTCGCGGCTTTATAGCACACGCCGCGAACGGGTTGCAATAACCCTGTAATAACAATACGTTAAAAAGGGTGATTCGGCGCTTTTCGGGGCCTTGCCGAGTCGATTGCCGCCTGCGGCAGCCCGATCCCCGGGAAAAGGCCTCCCCATACCGGGGAACCTAGCAACGCGCGTGCCGGCTATTTCGCCGACACGAAAGATGCGGATTCGTCCGGCGCGCCGTCGCGCCGCTCGGTCTGCTGCAGCCGCCACATCCGCGCGTAGACGCCATCCCGGGCGAGCAGCCCCGCGTGGGTCCCCCGCTCGACGATGCGCCCGTGGTCGAGCACCAGGATCTCGTCGGCGTCGATGATGGTCGACAGGCGGTGCGCGATGGTGAGGGTCGTCCGGTTCTGCGCGATCCGGCGCAATTCGGCCTGGATCGCCTTCTCGGATTTCGAGTCGAGCGCGGAGGTCGCCTCGTCGAAGATGATGATCCGCGGGTCCTTCAGCACCGCGCGCGCGATCGCGACGCGCTGCTTCTCGCCGCCCGAGAGCTTCAGCCCGCGCTCGCCCACGGGCGTCTCGTAGCGCTCCGGCGTGCTCATGATGAAATCGTGGATCTGGGCGAGCTGCGTCGCCGCGACGATCTCCTCGTGCGTCGCGTCGGGCCGGCCGTAGCGCACGTTGTACTCGATCGTGTCGTTGAAGAGCACGGTGTCCTGCGGCACGATGCCGATCGCGGCGCGCAGGCTCGCCTGCTGCACGGCGCGCAGGTCCTGGCCGTTCACCGTGATGCGCCCGCCGGTCACGTCGTAGAAGCGGAACAGCAGCCGCGACAGCGTGCTCTTGCCGGCGCCGGACGCGCCGACGACGGCGACGGTCTTGCCCGCCGGGATGGTGAAGCTGACGTCGAACAGGATCTGCCGGTTCGTCTCGTAGCCGAAGTCGACGTGCTCGAAGCGCACCTCGCCGCGCCCCACCGCCAGCGCCGGCGCGCCCGGCGCGTCGGAGATCTCGGTGTTCTCCCGCGTCAGCGCGAACATGCGCTCCATGTCGGCCAGCGCCTGCTTGATCTCGCGGTAGAGCACGCCGAGGAAATTGAGCGGCACGTAGAGCTGGATCATGAACGCGTTGACGAGCACGAGGTCGCCGATCGTCATCGTGCCCGCGACCACGCCGACCGTCGCGCGCCACATGATGGCCGTGACCGCGACCGCGATGATCGCGCTCTGCACGATGTTGAGCAGCGACAGCGACGTCTGGCTCTTCACCGCGGCCTTCTCCCAGCGCTGCATGCTCTCGTCGTAGCGGCGCGCCTCCCATTCCTCGTTGCCGAAATACTTGACGGTCTCGTAGTTGAGCAGGCTGTCGATCGCGCGCGTGTTGGCCTTCGAGTCGAGCTCGTTCATCTGCCGGCGGAACCCGGTGCGCCAGTCGGTGATGAAGACCGTCGCGGCGATGTAGCAGCGCGAGCGCGGTCAGCGCGATCGCGACGAAGGTCCAGTCGTAGCGCGCGATCAGGATCGCCGACACGAGCCCGATCTCGACCAGCGTCGGCAGGATGGAGAAGAGCGTGAAGCTGATCAAGGTCGAGATTCCGCGCTGGCCGCGCTCGACGTCCCGCGTGAGGCCGCCGGTCTGGCGCGCGAGGTGGAAGCGCAGCGACAGCGCGTGCAGGTGGCGGAAGGTCTCCAGCGCGATCGTTCGCACCGAGCGCTGCGTCACCTTGGCGAACAGGTATTCGCGCAGCTCGGTGAACGCGGTCGTCGACAGCCGCAGGAGGCCGTACGCGACCAGCAGCACGAGCGGCACCGCCAGCATCGCGGTGCGCTGGTCGAGCCCGTCGACGATCGACTTCATCAGCACCGGCACGCCGACATTGGCGACCTTGGCGAGCACCAGCGCGGTCATCGCCGCCAGCACGCGTCCCTTGTAGGTCCACAGGTACGGCAGCAGCGTGCGGATCGTGTGCCAGTCGCCGCCTCGCGCGGGAGCCGGAAGGGACGAAGTGAAGGTGCGGCGCATGGTCAAATTCTAGCAGGCGGACGTCCCGCCTCTCGCAGGACGCGTCACTGCGACGCGGCATCCTCCTCGCGCGGAGGCGCGTCGTGACGCACATGGCCACGAAAGAACTCGTTGCCGCCGTACCCGAGGAGGCCCATCGCGAGGCGGACGACGCCATAGGCGATCCACACCATCGCCTTGTGCAGCCGCGGGCGCGACGCCCAATCCTGCGGCCCCAGCGGGCGGGCGCCTTCGACGATCATCTTCTCGATCTCGGCGCGCACGTCACCGGCGAACGCAGCGTCGCGGACGAACACGTTGGCCTCGCGCGCCATCAGCAGGCTGTACGGGTCGATGTTCGACGAGCCGACCGTGGCCCAGCGGTCGTCGACCACGGCGACCTTCGCGTGCATGAACGAGCGGTGGAACTCCTGGATCGCGACGCCGCCGTCGAGGAGCTGGCCGTACATCGCCCGCGTCGCGTAGTAGAGCAGCAGGTATTCGACGCGCGCCTGCAGGACCAGCGTCACCTTGACGCCGCGCTGCGCCGCCGCGATCAGCGCGCGGCGGAACCGGATCCCCGGAAAGAAGTACGCATTGGCGATCATGATGTCGTGCTTCGCCGTGCGGATCGCCGCGAGGTACGCGTGCTCGATGGCGCGCCGGTGGCGAAGATTGTCGCGGGTCACGAATTTCGCCGTCTGCGCGCCGACGCGCTTTCCCCGCACCGGCGGCTCCAGCGCCGGCACGTCGGTTCCCTTGAACTGCACGAGCTCGTTCAGCGTCCACACCCGCCGCATCGTGTGCACGATCTCACCCAGCAGCGGGCCCTCGACGGTCACCGCGAAGTCTACGCGCGGCGGCGTGTGCTCCGGCGCGTTCATGTCGTCGATGATGTTGATGCCGCCGACGAACGCGATGCGCCCGTCGACGTGGCACAGCTTGCGATGGAGGCGCCGCAGGCGGTGCGAGCGGAACTGCCACGGCGCGACCTCCGGCCGGTACTTGAGCAGCGCGACGCCGCCCTCGGTCAGCATGTCCTCGAGCGCGCGCGTCAGGAAATGCTTCGCGCCCCAGCCGTCGACCAGCACGCGCACCTTGACGCCGCGCTGCGCGGCGCGCACCAGCGCCGCCGCGACCGCGCGCCCCGAGACGTCGTCCGCGTAGAGATAGGTCTCCAGCGACACTTCGCTCTTGGCGGCGTCGACCGCCGCGATCAGCGCCGGGAAGAATTCTGCGCCGCTGCGCAGGAGCGCGATGCGATTGCCCGGGACGAAACGGTTCATCGCGCCCGCCGGCTGGTGTCGAACGACGCGGCCAGCGCCGCGTGATCGGACATCCGGGCCGATGGAAACGTGTAGTGGACGCGCGCGTCGGCGATGCGCAGCCCGCGCGCGTAGATCCGGTCGAGCCGGAACACCGGGAGCACCGACGGAAACGTGCGCGCCGGTCGGCCGCGCACCGCCTCGAACACTTCCTGCACGCCCAGGATCTCGACCAGCTCGCGGTCGGCCTTGCGCCGCCAGTCGTTGAAGTCGCCGGCGATCACCAGCGGCTCGTCCTTGGGCACCATCATTCGGATCCGTTCGCAGATCTCGCGGATCTGCCGCTGCCGGCCGCGCTCGAACAGCCCGAGATGCACGTTGATGCAATGGAGCGTCGGTCCCCGCGGCGAGAGCTTGATCTCGCAGTGGAGCAGCCCGCGATGCTCGAACGGGTGCGCCGAGATGTCGAGGTTCTCGGCGGCGATGATCGGGAAACGCGACAGCACCGCATTGCCGTGGTGCCCGTGACGGTTGATCGAGTTCTTGCCGTAGGCGACCTCCTGCCAGACGGTGTCGGCGATGAACTCGTGCTGCGGCCGCGCCGGCCAGTCGACGTGCCGCGCCGCGTGCCGCGAATGCACGCCCACGACCTCCTGCAGGAACAGGATGTCGACGGCGAGTCCGTGCAGGCGCTCGCGCAGCTCGTGGATGACCATCCGCCGATTGAGCTGCGAGAACCCCTTGTGGATGTTGTACGTTGCGACCGTGAAATGCATGGCAGGGCCGGTCCGGCGGACAAATCCTCGATCAGGCCCGACAGGCTCCCGGGCTACGGATAGAGCCCGCGCAGGTGCCGCGCCTCGAGCACGCGCTTGCACGCGACGATGAAGGTCGCCGTGCGCAGCGTGACCTTCTGCTGCGCGCCGGTTTCCCAGATCGATGCGAACGCCTCCTCCATGATCCGGTCGAGGCGGCGGTTGATCTCTTCCTCGGTCCAGAAGTAGCTCGAGAAATCCTGCACCCACTCGAAATAGCTGACGGTGACGCCGCCGGCATTGGCGAGCACGTCCGGAACGACCAGCACGCCGTTGGCGTTGAGGATGTCGTCGGCCTCGGGCGTGGTCGGGCCGTTCGCGCCTTCGAGGATGATCTTCGTCTTGATCCGGCCCGCGTTGCGGTCGGTGATCTGCTGCTCGAGCGCCGCGGGGATGAGGAAATCCGACTCGATCGACCAGAAATCGTCGTCGGCCACGATGTCGGCGCCTTTGCACGCGGTGATCGGGCTGCGCGCCTTCTGCAGATCGAGGAGCTGCTGCACGTCGAGGCCCTTCGCGTTGTGGATGGTTCCCGAGACATCCTGCACCGCGATCACCTTCGCGCCCGCCTCGACGAAGCATTCGGCGGCCGAGCCGCCGACGTTGCCGAAGCCCTGGATCGCGACGCGCGCGCCTTCGATCGGAACGTTGCGCTTCTTCGCGGCGGCGCGGCCGATGACGAACACGCCGCGGCCCGTCGCGTCGCGCCGGCCGAGGCTGCCGCCGAGTGAAATCGGCTTGCCGGTGACGACGCCGGTCGACGTGCGCCCCTGGTTGACGGAGAACGTGTCCATCATCCAGCCCATGATCCGCTCGTCGGTGTTGACGTCCGGCGCCGGGATGTCCTTGTCGGGGCCGATCACGAATCCGATCTCGCTCGTGTAGCGGCGGGTGACGCGCTCGAGCTCGCCGACGGAGAGCAGGCGCGGATCGACCCGCACCCCGCCCTTCGCGCCGCCGAACGGAACGCCGATCGCGGCGTTCTTGACGGTCATCCAGCCGGCGAGCGCCATCACCTCGGCGAGCGTCACGTCCTGGTGGAAGCGCACGCCGCCCTTGCCGGGACCGCGCGACGTGTTGTGCTGGACGCGATAGCCCTCGAAGTGCGTGACCGAGCCGTTGTCGAGCTTGATGGGCACGTCGACGATCAGGATGCGCTTCGGCCGCTTCAGCGATTCGGCCCAGTAGGCGAGCTCACCGAGATAAGGCGTGACGCGGTCGATCTGCTGCAGGAACACACCCCAGGGGCCGAGGTTATCGGCCTGGAGGTACGAAGGAATGGTGTGCTTGGGCATGGGCTACCTGTGATAGGGGATTCGGCGCGACGGATCGTCGCCGGAAAGGCGCCATTTTACGCGCGATGCCGACATCCGGTCGCGACCGCGTGACGGGACGCCGCACGCATGGCGGCTTCTTTTACGACTTCTTTACATGATGGCGCCGAAATTGAACGGTACTCTTTATCCGTGGCGGCATAAATTGGCGCAGCGGATTCGGATACGGGGCCCGACATGCGCGATTGATCGTTGCTTCGCCTCTTGCTTATGCTTCTGGCATTCGGCGTGCTTCTGGCGGTCGCGCTCATCGCAGGAGTTCGCGCCAAGCACCGGGAATCGAAAGCGCACGCGGGCCCGATTGCCGCACCCGAGTCGGGTACGGTGCCCGCTGCCGCACGGACCCTCTCAATGAATAAAATTGCGTCAGGCGCAGGTCGAAACGGTCTTCGGCACCACGTGCCGGGAAACGGAGCTCGAAATGGATTTCATCTTCATCGGTGCCATCGTGGCCTTCTTCGCGTTGACCGCGGGGCTGATCCGCTTCTGCGAGCGCCTGCGCCGCGACGGAGGCAAGTCATGAAAACCTGGCTCGCGCAGGCACTGCTGCTTTCCGTCGTCGCGAAAAGTGTCGTCGCGGCTGCGGCTGTCGCGCGACGACCCGTGCCGGCAAAACCCTCCAAATACGGGAGACGGTCATGAACTGGGTCTATTGGCTGAGCGGCATCGCCGCGATCGGCATCTTCGTCTATCTCGTCATCGCGCTGTTCAAGCCGGAGTTCTTCGAATGAATGCCTGGGGCTGGTTGCAGCTGACGCTGTATGTCGTCGTGCTCCTGCTGCTCGCGAAGCCGCTGGGCGCGTACATGGCCGACGTCTACGAAGGCCGTGCCCTGCGCGCGCAGCGCATCGGCGGGCCGCTGGAGCGGCTCATCTATCGCGGCGCGGGCGTCGATGCCGCGCGCGACATGGGCTGGGTCGAATACGCGATGGCGATGCTGTGGTTCAACCTCGCCGGCGGACTGTTCGTCTACGCCGTTCAGCGGTTCCAGCAATGGCTGCCGCTCAATCCGCAGGACATGGCCGCGGTGACGCCCGATTCGGCGTTCAACACGGCGACGAGCTTCATCACGAACACGAACTGGCAGGGCTACGGCGGCGAGTCGACGATGAGCTATCTGACGCAGATGCTCGGCCTCGCTGTGCAGAACTTCGTCTCCGCGGCGACGGGGATGGCGGTGCTGGTCGCGCTCGTGCGCGGCTTCGCGCGCAAGGAAGCGAAGGGGATCGGCAACTTCTGGGTCGATCTCGTGCGCTCGACGGTCTACATCCTGCTGCCGCTGGCGATCGTGCTCACCGTCGCTCTGGTGAGCCAGGGCGTGCCGCAGACGTTCAACAAGTACGTCACGGCGACGCTCGCGCAGCCGGTGACCTACGACAATCCGAAGAACGGGCCGGACGGCCAGCCGCTGAAGGACGACAAGGGCAATCCGGTCACGGAGAAGGCCACCGCGACCGAGCAGACGATTCCGCTCGGGCCCGGCGGCGTCGCAGATCGCGATCAAGCAGCTCGGCACCAACGGCGGCGGCTTCTTCAACGTCAACTCGGCGCATCCTTCGAGAACCCGACGCCGCTTTCGAACTTTCTCGAAATGCTGGCGATCCTGCTGATCCCGGCGGCGCTGTGCTACACCTTCGGCAAGATGATCCGCGACACGCGCCAGGGCTGGGCGCTGCTCGCGGCGATGACGCTCGTGTTCGTATCGCTGCTGGCCGCCGATTACGCGCTCGAGGCGCCGGGCAACCCGGTGCTCGCCGCGCTCGGCGTCGACCAGGCCGCGAGCGCCACCAATCCCGGCGGCAACATGGAAGGCAAGGAAGTGCGGTTCGGCGTCGCCAACTCGACGCTCTGGGCCGTCGCGACGACCGTCGGCGTCGAACGGATCGGTCAACTCGATGCACGATTCGTTCATGCCGCTCGCCGGCATGATCCCGATGTGGCTGATCCAGCTGGGCGAGGTCGATCTACGGCGGCGTGGGTTCCGGGCTTTACGGAATGATCATGTTCGCGCTGATCGCCGTCTTCATCGCGGGCCTGATGATCGGCCGCACGCCGGAGTATCTCGGCAAGAAGATCGGCGCGTTCGAGATCAAGATGGCGTCGATCGCGATCCTGCTGCCGCCGCTGCTGGTGCTCTGCGGCACGGCGGTCGCCGTCATGGTCGACGCCGGCAAGGCCGGCGTCGCGAATCCCGGCCGAGCACGGCTTCTCGGAAATCCTCTACGCGTTCTCGTCCGCATCCAACAACAACGGCAGCGCGTTCGCCGGCATCTCCGCCAACACGCCGTTCTACAACACCGCGCTCGGCATCTGCATGCTCTTCGCCCGCTACTGGCTGGCCATTCCGGTGCTGGCCATTGCCGGCGCGTTCGCCGGCGCGAAGCTCGTCCCGCCGTCCGCCGGCACGCTGCCGACGCACACGCCGCTGTTCGTGTTCGTGCTGATCGGCACGGTGATCACCGTCGGCGCGCTGACGTTCGTGCCGGCGCTGGCCCTCGGCCCGGTCGTCGAGCATCTGCTCATCTTCGCCGGCCACTGACCGGCCGCGAATCCTCGAGGAATCGACATGGCAACTCTGGCCGCCAACAAGACCGCGCTGTCGTGGTTCGTCAGCCGCGACGCGATGACGACGGCTCTCATCGACAGCTTCCGCCGGCTGACGCCGCGATACCAGTGGCGCAATCCCGTGATGTTCGTCGTCTACATCGGCAGCATCCTGACGACGATCCTCTGGATCCAGGCGCTAACCGGCAAGGGTGAGGCGCCGGCCGGCTTCATCCTCGCCGTCACGCTCTGGCTCTGGGTCACGCTGCTGTTCGCGAACTTCGCCGAGGCGATCGCCGAGGGGCGCAGCAAGGCGCAGGCGGCCTCGCTCAAGAGCGCGCGCAGGGACACGATCGCGAAGCGGCTCGCAAAGGCGAGCCGCGACGCCGCGCAGACGCCGACGCCGTCGGCGAACCTGCGCAAGGGCGACATCGTGCTAGTGGAGAAGGGCGACCTCGTTCCGGGCGACGGCGAGGTCATCGAAGGCGTTGCCTCCATCAACGAAAGCGCGATCACCGGCGAAGCGCTCCGGTGATCCGCGCCGCGGGCAGCGACTTCGACACGGTGACCGGGCGGCACGCTCGTGCTGTCAGACTGGATCGTCGTCCGGATCAACGTCAATCCGGGCGAGGCGTTCCTCGACCGGATGATCGGCATGGTCGAGGGCGCGAAGCGCCAGAAGACGCCGAACGAGATCGCGCTGACGATCCTGCTGGTCGCGATGACGCTCGTGTTCCTGCTCGCGACCGTCACGCTGCTGCCGTATTCGATCTACAGCGTCGAGGTCGCGAAGGCCGGCACGCCGGTGACGATCACGGTGCTGGTCGCGCTGCTCGTCTGCCTCATCCCGACGACGATCGGCGGCCTTCTTTCCGCGATCGGCGTCGCCGGCATGGGCCGGATGATGCGCGCGAACGTCATCGCCACCTCGGGCCGCGCGGTGGAAGCCGCCGGCGACTGCGACGTGCTGCTGCTCGACAAGACCGGCACGATCACGCATGGCAACCGCCAGGCGTCGGCGCTGCATCCCGTCGCGGGCGTCACTGCGCAGCAGATGGCGGAGGCGACGCTGCTCGCGTCGCTCGGCGACGAAACGCCGGAAGGCAAGAGCATCGTCGCGCTCGTCAAGCGCGCCTTCGGGCTCGCGGCACCGGCGCTCGAGCCCGGCCAGTTCACGATCATTCCGTTCTCGGCACAGACGCGCATGAGCGGCGTGACTTTTCGCCACCGCGAAATCCGCAAGGGCGCGCTCGACGCGGTGCGCGGCTGGATCGAGCCGCAGGGCGGCTCGATCAGCGCCGAGGTGACGGCCCGCGTCGAGGACGTCGCGCGTCGCGGCGCGACGCCGCTGGTCGTCGCCGAGGGCCGGCACGTGCTGGGTGTGGTCGAGCTGAAGGACATCGTCAAGGCGAACATCAAGGAGCGCTTCGCCGAGCTGCGCCGGATGGGCATCAAGACGATCCTCATCACCGGCGACAACAAGCTCACGGCCGCGTCGATCGCCGCGGAAGCGGGCGTGGACGACTTCCTCGCCGAAGTCACGCCGGAGGCCAAGCTCAAGCTGATCCGCGAGATCCAGGCGGAGGGCAAGCTCGTCGCGATGACCGGCGACGGCACCAACGACGCGCCGGCGCTGGCGCAAGCCGACGTCGCCGTCGTGATGAACAGCGGCACGCAGGCGGCGAAGGAAGCCGGCAACATGGTCGACCTCGACTCGAACCCGACCAAGCTCATCGAGATCGTCGAGATCGGCAAGCAGCTCCTGATGACGCGCGGCGCGCTCACGACGTTCTCGATCGCGAACGACGTCGCCAAGTATTTCGCGATCATCCCGGCGGCGTTCGCGAGCACTTACCCCGTGCTCGATTCGCTGAACGTCATGCATCTCGCGACGCCCAACAGCGCGATCCTGTCGGCGGTGATCTTCAACGCGCTGATCATTCCCGCCCTCATTCCGCTGGCCCTGAAGGGCGTGAGGTTCCGTCCGGTGGGCGCGGCCGCCATCCTGCGCCGGAACATGCTGATCTACGGCATCGGCGGCATCCTGCTGCCGTTCGTCGGCATCAAGGCGATCGATCTCATCCTCGTTGCGCTCAACCTCGCCTGATCCGGAGAAAACCATGTTCGGACAAATCGCTCCCGCGTTGCGCATGCTCGCCATGCTGACGCTCCTGACCGGCGTCGCCTATCCGTTCCTGATGACCGGCCTCGCACAGGTCGCCTTCCCGCACGCTGCGAACGGCAGCCTGATCGTCGCCGGCGACAAGATCCTGGGCTCGGATCTCATCGGACAGCCGTTCGACGATCCGAAGTACTTCTGGAGCCGCCCGTCGGCGACCTCGCCGCAGCCGTACAACGGCGCGGCGTCGAGCGGCTCGAACCAGGGCCCGCGCAATCCTGCGCTCGCCGACGCGGTGAAGGATCGCGTCAAGGCGCTGCGCGACGCGGATCCCGGCAACACGCAGCCGGTGCCGGGCGATCTCGTCACCGCATCGGGCAGCGGGCTCGATCCGGACATCAGCATGGCGTCCGCCTTCTATCAAGCCGCGCGCGTCGCCGCAGCACGCGGCCTCACCGTCGAGCAGGTGAAGACGCAGATCGCGCAACACACGAGCGGCCGTACCTTTGGCATCCTGGGCGAGCCTCGCGTCAACGTGACGGCGCTCAACCTCGCGCTCGACCGGTCACCGAAGTAGCGCATCGGTCCGGGCAAGCCCTTGCAAACATGGCCTGAGGGGCACTGGCCTTTTCGGGACCGCAGCGGGTAAGCTGTGAGTCCGCCGCTCTCGACGGCGCGGCGCGAAGCATTGGGCCCCGTCCGGTGACATCCGCGCCGGCGGCTCGCAGCGTCGACCCATGGAATGCCGGTGACCGATTCGCGCCCCGATCCCGACGCGCTGCTCGAAATGGTGCAGCGAGAGGCAGCTGCCGCCCGGCGCGGCAGCCTCCGCATCTATTTCGGCGCGTCGGCCGGCGTCGGCAAGACGTACGCGATGTTGGCCGCGGCGCGCGCGCTGCGCGCCGAGGGCAAGGACGTCGTCATCGGCATCGTCGAGACGCACGGCCGCAAGGAAACCGAAGCGCTGCTGCAGGGGCTCGAGGTGCTCCCCTTGGCGCGGATCGACGTCAAGGGACGAAGCTCGCCGAATTCGATCTCGACGCGGCGATCAAGCGGCATCCGGCGCTGATCCTGGTCGACGAGCTCGCG
The DNA here is from genome assembly GCA_963741355.1 of uncultured beta proteobacterium. Classification (GTDB taxonomy): domain Bacteria; phylum Pseudomonadota; class Gammaproteobacteria; order Burkholderiales; family Casimicrobiaceae; genus CAIWHR01. Next base: position 13,641 of record CAVUIG010000028.1, on the reverse strand, counting down.
CATACGAACGTCGCGGGCTCGCGGCACCCGAAGCGCTGGCAGGATGTCGAGGAGCTGCTCGCCGCGGGCATCGACGTCTTCACGACGCTCAACGTCCAGCATCTGGAAAGCCTCAACGACGTCGTCGGCGGAATCACCGGCATTCAGGTCTGGGAGACCCTGCCCGACACGTTCTTCGACGAAGCCGACGAGGTGATCCTGGTCGATGTCCCGGCCGACGATCTCCTCGCCCGGCTCAAGGCCGGCAAGGTGTACCTGCCGGAGCAGATCGAGCGCGCGGCCGGCAACTTCTTCCGCAAGGGCAACCTGATGGCGCTGCGCGAGCTCGCGCTGCGCCGCACCGCGGATCGCATCGAGACCGATGTGCAGGCCTATCGCGCCGACAAGGCCATCGCGCCCGTCTGGAAGACCGAGGCGTCGCTGCTCTGCTGCGTAGGTCCCGGCGCCGGCGCCGATCACGTCGTGCGCAGCGCCTCGCGCCTCGCGATGCAGCTCGACGTCGAATGGACCGCCGTCTACGTCGAGACGCCGCGGCTCGCCCGCCTGCCCGCGGCGAAGCGCGACCGGATCCTGCGGACGGTGAAGCTCGCGCAGGAGCTCGACGGCCAGACCGCCATTCTCTCGGGCAGCGACATCGCCGCGGCGATCGTCGACTACGCGCGTTCGCACAACTGCTCGAAGCTGATCGTCGGACGCAACACCGAGGCGCGCCGGTGGGGCTTCGGCCGCAGCATCGCGGAGCGCACCGCCGCCCTTGCGCCCGAAATCGACCTGATCGAGATCGGACGCGGCGAGACACCCGCACCCGAGCGCACCACCGCCGAATCGCAGGCTGGCGCCCGTCGACGACGCGCGCCGGGCCGCGCGCCGGCTTCGCTACGTCTGGGCACTGGCCGCGTGCGCGGCGACGACGCTGATCGCACTCGCGCTCGTGCCGTTCTTCGACCTCGCCAACCTCGTGATGCTCTTCCTGCTCTCCGTCGTGCTGATCGGCGCGCGCTGGGGTCGCGGACCTGGCGTCATGGCCGCATTCGTCAACGTCGCCGCGTTCGATTTCTTCTGCGTGCCGCCGCGCTTTTCGTTCGCGGTGAGCGACGCGCAATATCTGCTGACTTTCGCCATCATGCTGGCCGTCGCGCTGCTGATCGGGCAGATGACCGCCGGACTGCGCTATCAGGCGCGGGTGGCCGCCTACCGCGAGGAGCGCTCGCGCGCGTTGTACGAATTCGCCCGCGACCTGTCGAGCCTCCTGCAGACCGACGACGTCGTCGCGACGACGACGCGGTCGATCGGCCGCACGTTCCGCGGCGACGTGGCCGTCTACGTGCTCGACGACAGCGACCGCCTGAAGCTGCGCCCCGAAGGCGACACCTCGGCGGAGGTCGACGCCGGCACGGCGCAATGGGCGTTCGACAACGCGCAGGCGGCGGGCCTCGGGACCGACACGCTGGCGGGGAGCGGCTACCTGTATCTGCCGCTGCGCGCGCCGATGCGCACGCGCGGCGTCCTCGCGATCAAGCCCCAGCTCCCGCGCGACCTGCTGGTGCCGGAGCAGAGGCGCCTGCTCGACACGTTCGCCGCGCTGGCGGCCATCGCGCTGGAGCGCGTCCATTACGTCGAGGTCGCGCAGAGCGCCCTGCTGCGCATGGAGTCGGAACGGCTGCGCAATTCACTGCTGGCGGCGCTGTCGCACGACCTGCGCACGCCGCTCGCCTCGGTGATCGGCCTTGCCGAATCGCTCGCGCTGACGACCCCCCCGCTGTCGGGCGTGCAGCAGGAGTCCGCGCAGGCGATCGCCGAGGAAGCGCGCCGGATGAGCGCGCTCGTCAACAACCTGCTCGAGATGGCCCGCATCGAGAGCGGCGATGTGAAGCTGCGCCGGCAATGGATGCCGCTGGAGGAAGTCGTCGGCGGCGCGCTCAAGTCGGCACAGGCGGCGCTCGCGCGGCATCCGGTTACGGTCAGCCTTCCGCCGGGTCTTCCGCTGGTCGAGATCGACGCGACGCTGATCGAGCGCGTTCTCTACAACCTGCTCGAGAACGCGGCCAAGTACACGCCCGCCGGCACGCGCGTCACCGTCGCCGCCGAAGTCGTGGCAGGCAACGTGGTCGTCAGCGTCAGCGACGAGGGCCCCGGCATTCCGCGTGGCCAGGAGGAGCTGATCTTCGAGAAATTCACGCGGGGGTCCCGCGAATCGGCGATGCCCGGCGTGGGCCTGGGCCTCGCGATCAGCCGGGCGATCATCGACGCGCACCGCGGCACGATCCGCGCGGCGAACAATCCTTCGGGAGGCGCGCGGTTCTCGTTCACGCTTCCGCTTGGAAATCCTCCGTCGGCCCCGCAGGAAGGCCCGGCCCTTCCCGCCGCCTGACCGCTCCGCGCGCGCGATGCGCATGGCCGGACGGTTTCCGGCGATAATGCCGGTCTTGCCCACGGCGCCCGTGGCGCGACGCGCCCGATTGACCGGTGCGGCCGCGCGACACCCGCCCCGATGCCGGACTCCGCACCGAACGCGCTGCTCATCGAAGACGAACGCCAGATACGACGATTCGTGCGCACCGCGCTCGAATCCGAGGGCTGGAACGTCGCCGAGGCGGAAACCCTCAAACAGGGACTGATCGACGCCGGGACGCGCAAACCCGACCTCGTCGTGCTCGATCTCGGACTGCCGGACGGCAACGGCATCGATTTCATCCGCGGCTTCCGCGGCTGGTCGTCGATCCCGGTGATCGTGCTCTCCGCCCGCGACGACGAAACCGACAAGATCGCCGCACTCGACGCCGGGGCGGATGATTACCTGACCAAGCCGTTCGGCGTCGGCGAGCTCCTGGCCCGAGTGCGCGCGATGCGACGCCGGCAGGCCGCACCGGCCGCCGACGGCGCCAGCGTCTTCCGGTTTGGCGACGTCGAGGTCGACCAGGCGAACCGCGTCGTGCGCAAGGCAGGCACGCCCGTCCATCTGACGCCGATCGAGTATCGCCTGCTGACGCTCATGATCGGCAACGCCGGCAAGGTTCTTACCCATCGGCATCTGCTGCGCGAGGTGTGGGGACCGTCGTTCGTCGAGAGCAGCCATTACGTCCGGATCTACGTCGGCAATCTCCGGCAGAAGCTCGAATCGGACCCCGCGCGGCCGCAGCACTTCATCACCGAGACCGGTATCGGCTACCGGTTCCAGCCGAACTAGCGCGATGACAGCCGCCTCGCCCGACACTTCCGCAGCAGCCGTTCCGGCATCGCGGCGCGCCCGCCTCGCCACGCTTTCCATCGCCGCGCTGGGCGTCGTCTACGGCGACATCGGGACGAGCCCGCTGTACGCGATCAAGGAAGTCTTCGGCGGCACGCACCACCCGGTGCCGATCGACGCCGCAAATGTCCTGGGCATCCTGTCGCTGGTGTTCTGGTCACTGGTGATCATCGTCTCGATCAAGTACATCGTCTTCATCATGCGCGCCGACAACAAGGGCGAGGGCGGAATCATGGCGCTGATGGCGCTCGTGCTCTCCTCCGAGAAGAACCCGCGGCGCGCACGTGTGCTGATGCTGATGGGGCTGTTCGGCGCGGCGCTCTTCTACGGCGACGGGACGATCACGCCTGCCATCTCGGTCCTCTCGGCGGTCGAAGGGCTCGAAGTCGCGACGCCCGCGTTCAAGCCGTACGTGATTCCGCTTACGCTGGCCGTGCTGGTCGTGCTGTTCGCGGTCCAGAAACGCGGCACCGGCAGCGTCGGCGCACTGTTCGGCCCGATCATGATGCTGTGGTTCGTCACGCTCGCCGCATTGGGCGTGACGGGAATCCTGCAGGCGCCGAAGGTGCTGTTCGCGCTAAATCCGCTCTATGCGGCCGGTTTCCTCTACGGCCATCCGATGCTGGGATTCTTCGCGCTGGGCGGCGTCGTACTCGCGGTCACCGGCGCCGAGGCGCTCTACGCCGACATGGGGCACTTCGGCGCATTGCCGGTGCGACTGGCGTGGTCGGGCCTCGTGCTGCCGGCGCTGACGCTCAATTACTTCGGCCAGGGCGCGCTGCTGCTGGTCGACGCGAAGGCGGTCGAAAACCCGTTCTACCTGCTGGCGCCGGCATGGGCGTTGTATCCGCTCGTCGCGCTGTCCACGGTGGCGACGATCATCGCGTCGCAGGCGGTGATCTCGGGCGCGTTCTCGATCACGCAACAGGCGATGCAGCTGGGCTACGCCCCTCGAATGGAGCTCGAGCACACGTCGAGGCATCAGATGGGGCAGATCTATGTGCCGGCCATCAATCGCGCGCTGTTCCTCGGCGTGGTCGCGCTGGTGCTGGGCTTCGGATCGTCGACCAACCTCGCCGCCGCGTATGGCATCGCGGTCACCGGGTACCATGGCGATCACGACGGTTCTTGCGTTCGTCGTCGCTCGCAGGATGTGGAAATGGAGCCTTCCCGCGAGTGTCGCGCTTTTCGGCGCGTTCCTGCTCGTCGACCTTGGTTTCTTCAGTGCCAACCTCGTCAAGATCGTCGAGGGCGGCTGGTTCCCGCTCGCGTTCGGTGGCTGCGTCTTCCTCTTCATGTCGACGTGGAAGCGCGGCCGCGAGCTCCTGAACGAGCGGCTCCAGGCCGACTCGATCCCGCTCGACGCCTTCGTCGAAAGCGCGTCGCACGATTGCGCGAAGGTGCCCGGCCTCGCAATCTTCATGACGGCGAACCCGGGAACGGTGCCGCATGCGCTGCTGCACAGCATGAAGCACTACAAGAGCCTGCACGAGCGCGTCATGCTGCTCAATGTCACGACGCTCGACATCCCGCATGTGCAGCCGATGCAGCGTCTCGTCGTCGAGCCGATCAACTCGCAGTTCTGGATGGCGCGCGTCTATTTCGGATTCATGGACGAGCCGGACCTGCCCGAGGCGCTCGAATGGAGCGCGGAACAGGGGCTTCCGGTCGACATGATGGACACGTCGTTCTTCCTGGGCCGCGAAACGCTGCTGCCGCAAATCAGCACGGAAATGGCACTGTGGCGCGAGAAGCTGTTCGCGACGATGTACCGCAATTCGGGAGGGGTCGTCGCGTATTTCCGGCTGCCGCCCAACCGCGTCGTGGAACTCGGCTCGCAAATCGTGCTCTGACGGGCTCGCCCGCCTTGATCTGATCGCGCCCAACTTGGGCGCCCAACGCGTGAAGGAGCGGCCATGGCAACGCCCCGCAATGTCGCCGTGCTGGTCGGCAGCCTGCGCAAGGAATCGTTCACCCGCAAGATGGCCCGTGCGGCGATCGGCCTCGCGCCGGCCGCGCTCGCACCGGAGCTGGTCGAAATCGGCGCGCTTCCCCACTACAACATGGACCTCGAGGACGCGCTCCCGGCCGAGTGGGTCGCGTTCCGGAAGCGGATGCAGGCTGCGGAGGCCGTGCTGTTCGCAACGCCCGAGTTCAACCGCTCGGTCCCGGGCATGCTCAAGAACGCGATCGACGTCGGCTCGCGCCCATACGGCAAGAGCGTCTGGACGGGCAAGCCCTGCGCCGTGATCAGCGTCTCGCCCGGAGCGATCGGCGCCTTTGGCGCCAACCATCATCTCCGCCAATCGTTCGTGTTCCTCGACATGCCGGCGATGCAGCAGCCGGAGGCGTACATCGGTGGCGCCGCCAAGCTGTTCGACGACAGCGGGGCGCTGACGAGCGAGCCGACGCGGGAATTCCTCGCCAAGTTCATGCAGGCATTCGCGGCCTGGGTCGAGCGCAACACGGCGGCCTGAGCATCACCGCAGCGCGCCGCGCGATCACGTCTCGCCGTCCGCACAATCCCGTGGGCGGATCGCGAGACGCTCTTCGCGCATCCCGCTATTTGCGCGGCGGCGCCTGCGGATATTCGACCAGCTTCGCCGCCTCGCGCTCGAAGCGATCGCGGCGCGAGACGAGCCGCGCCTGCCGCGGGGAAATCATCTCGTAGTGCCGCAGCGCCTCCAGTCGGTCGTGGGTTTCCACGCACGCTTGCGCATTGGTCACCCAGAGTCCGGGATCGATCCGGCGCAGGTCGAAGGACACCGAATACCTGCGCAGAGTCCTTCGCCCGCGGGTGTCAAAGTACTCGTGGAAATACGACATCGCGAGCTCGCGCAGGCTTCGGTACACCGGATCGCGATAGCGCAGCACCGCGCCGTTCGTCTTGGAGATCGCGCCCCAGCCCTTGCCTCGGCGGAACAGCGCGACCACGTGCGGGTAGTCGCTCGGCGTGCAATCGAGATGCATGACGAGCGGAGGCTCCCCGTGCACCCACAACGCGCACGCGGCGACGAGCGCGCCCTCCATGCAATGCGCGCAGCGATGCCGGATCACCTCGCGCACCGACCACATGGTTTCGCCGCCGACCTCATGGTTTATCGGGATCGAGTTCAGGTACGACTGGATTTCCTGCGGCGTGCGCAGCCGCCTCAGCAGCGCGAATTCACGCTTGGCGAGACCGAGCACCTCGCGGCGGGCAAAGCGCGCGGACGAGCGAGTGGACATGCGTCGAGTCTACCCGCGAGCGCAGCCGCCGGTAAGCACCCGACTTGCCACTGTGCCGCCGAAAGTTCGAGGGTATGATCCGCTTTCGCGCGTCCGCACCTAGTTACGCTGCCCGATCGGCGCCGATGATCCTGCCCTGGAGGTCGCGTCGGAAGGACGCCCCCAATCAAGAAGCCCCTTCGCAACAGCCTTTCATGAAGCCTTCCGAGCCCGTTGAATCCCCGGCGTCGCGGCCGAACCACGCGGCGGCATCGGCGTGGAGCCCGCTGCAGAACACGCTGTTCCGCAGCCTGTGGATCGCGACGATCGTCTCGAACATCGGCACGTGGATGCAGGACGTCGGAGCCGGCTGGCTGATGACATCGCTTTCCTCGTCCCCGTCGATGGTGGCGCTGGTCGAGGCGGCCGACAGCTTTCCGGTCATGCTGCTCGCGCTGCCGGCGGGCGCGCTCGCCGATATTCTCGACCGGCGCCGGCTCCTGATCGGCGTCCAGGTCTATCTGCTAATCGTCGCGAGTGCGCTGGGAATTCTTACGTGGCTGGACATGATCACCGCGTGGTCGCTTATCGGATTCACGTTTGCGCTCGGGGTCGGCGCGGCGCTGGTGATGCCGGCATGGGCCGCGATCGTCCCCGAATTGGTCCCCATCGCCGAGATGCCTTCCGCGATCGCGCTCAACAGCATCGCGATCAATGTCTCGCGTGCGATCGGGCCCGCGATCGCGGGCGTGCTGGTGGCGGCAGTCGGGGCCTGGCTCGTGTTCATCCTCAACGCTGTTTCCTATGTGGGAATCCTCGCGGTACTTCTGCGCTGGCGACGCGAGCATCACAAGAGCACCCTGCCGGCCGAGAGGTTCGTCAGTGCGATTCGCGTCGGCATGCGCTTCGTCATGCACACGCGTCCGCTGCAGAACGTGCTCATTCGCGGCATCGCCTTCTTCGTGTTCGCGAGCGCGACCTGGTCGTTGTTTCCGCTCATCGTGCGGCGGGAGCTCGGCCGCGGCCCCGAAATCTACGGCCTGCTCCTGACATGCATCGGCATCGGCGCGGTTGCGGGTGCGCTGCTGCTGCCGCGCTTGCGCGCGAAGTTCTCGCGGGACGTCCTCGTTGCCGGTGCGAGCGTGCTCTACGCGCTCGCCGCCCTGGCGCTTGCGCGCCTTCAGAACATCGGGCTGCTGGCGGTGGCGATGCTCGCGACGGGCGTGGCATGGATTTCGATTCTCTCGGCGCTGCAGGTCTCCGCCCAGCTGACGCTGCCCGCGTGGGTGCGCGCACGCGGGCTCGCAGCGTTCGTCGTCGTGTTCATGGGCGGAATGGCGCTCGGCAGCCTCCTGTGGGGGCAGGTCGCGACGCGGATCGGAATCCCTGACACGCTGACGGCGGCGGCGCTGGGGATGGTGGTGGCCATCGCATTGACCTGGGGTATCAAGCTCGGCAAGCACGAGGTGCTCGACTTCACGCCGTCGATGGAATGGGCGGCACCCGTGATTGTCGGGACCCCCGAGCCCGACAGCGGTCCCGTGATGGTGACCATCGAATACCGGATTGAGGCAACGAAACGCGCCGAGTTCGTCGCGGCGATGCAGGCCGTGCGCGAAATGCGCCGGCGCAATGGCGCCTATTACTGGGAGCTCTTCCACGATTCCGCCGATCCGGTTCGCTTCGTCGAATGCTTCATGGACGAATCGTGGGTCGAGCACCTGCGCCAGCACGAGCGCGTGAGCGTCGCCGATCGCGAGATCCAGCGAAACGCCAAGCAGTACCTGGTCGAAGGTGCGACGACAACGTCGCAGCACTGGCTCGCCGACCGGGAACTGTGATCCATGGCCGTGATGAGTCCACATTCGCAGCGCGCGATCGTCGGCATCTGCCCTCGAGGGCGGCCACGGAAGCGTCGCCCTGCTGCAGTCGGGCGAAGCCGCCGGCTGAATGGCAATCCCGGTCGTTGAAGGACCACGAGGGAGGAATCACTATGTCGAATCCAGGTTCTCTGCTCGACGAGCTTCGCACGCAGTACGAAACTGCGCGGCAATCGACGCACACGAACGCCGACGTCGAGGATTTCCAGAAGATCGACGCGCGGATGCGCAAGGCATTCCGATGGCTCGAAAAGGCAGTGACCTACCTCGACGGGCTGAAGCCCGCGATCGATCATCGCTTCGACCTGGGACACGGTCTTGTGTTCGAGGCGCCGCGATTCGGTCGCGGCTCGGTTGGACAGCATGAGAGCCGGATCGTCGGTTTCCCGGTGCTGGACGAGATCAACGTGTACTACGAGATCTCGGCTTCGAAGCCGCTCGCCATCGATGTCGCGCCGGCAAGCGTCGCAACGGCGGAAAAGGCGTTGGACGACGCCGGCCTGCAATACACCAGCCGCAAGGTGGAAGATTCGTCCGGCTCAGTGCACACGTGCGCGATTTCCGTGCCCCCCGCCATACCTGCGCACATCGCGTTCCGTGCCGACTATCGGACCGGCCTCGTGACGGTGGCGCTGGTCAACGTCGACCGGCTGGATCGCATCACTCTGGAATTTCACAGCAATGCAATCGACGAGCCTATCCTCGAGGATCTCGTTCGACTGATCCTCGGCCGCGACTCGGTGTTCCTGCGCCGTGCTCCGCTCGCCGGACTTCATGGGCGGCCGTCGGCGGCCTCCTGAATTGACGTGAGGGACCCCAGGAGCTTCCACGATGAAATCGCTCGGCAGAAAACCCGAAGGCGCGCGCCTCGAGCGCATCAAGGCATCGCCGCTCTGGGCGGGCGAGCAGTTTCGCAACGTGCATCCGATCCTCGCAGGATTGCGCGACCCGAACGCGCAGATGCCGACGCTCGGCGAGTTCCTGTGCGGCGGCGAGCGGCGCGTGCCGCGGGGGCCGCTGCCCTCGATGAGCCCGCTCGATGCCTGGACGAAGCGGCCCGAGAGCGGACTGCGCGCCACCTGGCTCGGCCACTCGACGGTGCTGATCGAGATCGACGGCATTCGCGTGCTGACCGATCCGGTCTGGGGACCGCGCGCCTCGCCGTCGCGGCTCGCCGGCCCCAAGCGCTTCCAGCCCGTGCCGGTTCCCCTTCACGCGCTGCCGCCGATCGACCTCGTGGTCGTGTCGCACGACCACTACGACCACCTCGACTACCCGACGATCCGCGAGCTCGCCAAGCGCGACGTTCCGTTCGTGACCTCGCTCGGCGTCGGCGCGCACCTCGAAGCGTGGGGCGTGCCGCCCGAGCGCATCATCGAGCTCGACTGGTGGGAATCGCATCGGTTGCCGAATACCGGGCTCACGGTGACCGCCGCGCCGTCGCAGCACTTCTCGGGCCGCGGCCTGAAGGACCGCAACGCGACGCTGTGGTCTTCGCTCGTGATTCGCTCGCGAGCGGCACGCGGTGTTCTTCAGCGGCGACACGGGCCTCACGACGGAATATCGGGCGATCCGCGAACGCCTCGGCCCGTTCGATCTCGTCATGCTCGAAGTCGGCGCGTTCCATCCGGCGTGGGGCGACATCCATCTCGGGCCGGAGAACGCGCTGAAGGCGCTCGCGCTGCTCGGGCGGCGGTGCTTTCCTGCCGGTGCATTGGGGCACGTTCAGCCTTGCGATGCACGCGTGGGACCAGCCGGCGGAAACGCTGCTGCGCTGGGTCCGAAATCAGGCGCGCAACTCGTCATGCCTCGGCTCGGCGAGCCGGTCGAGCCGGCGCACGCGGAAGACGTCACGCCGTGGTGGCGCGTCGTCGACGCGGTCGCGCGAAAACCAGAGTCAGACACGGCCGGGGCGATCACGCTGCCGAAGGCCATGCCCTGGCCAATCGATTAGCTTTTCTCTGGCGCGTTCGCTTCGCGGTGTTGCGCGACATGTCACATTCAATCCTTATCGTGTGCGGAGATATGAAACCATGAGCGTGATCGATTCCAGAATCGTCAACATCGACCAATTGAAGCTCGAGCATTTCGCGAAGGGCGACAAGTTCGAGTCCGACGCGGTGCGCATCGGGCCGCTCCTCGGCGCCAAGGACCTCGGCTATTCCTACGACGTCGTTCCGCCTGGCAAGCGCTCGTGCCCCTTCCACAGTCATCGCGGGGAAGAGGAGATGTTCTTCGTCGTCCGGGGCGAGGGCACGCTGCGCTATGGCAGCGAGACCAGGAAGATCCGCGCCGGCGACGTGATCTGCTGCCCGGTCGGGGGCCCGGAAACGGCGCACCAGATCGTCAACGATTCGGACGCCGAGCTCGCCTATCTGTCCGTCAGCACGATGCTGCCGGCGGAAGTCTGCGAATATCCCGATTCGAAGAAGATCGGCGCGTTCGGCGGGGGCCTCCGCCACATGACGCGCGTGGGCGACCATCTGGACTATTGGGTCGACGAGGTTTGATCCCGGCCAGGCGAAGCGCCATGCGGCAGGGTCCGCCTATGGCCGAGGCTAGCGCAACAGGAACCGTAGTTTCTTTCCGGCTTGCGAAGTCTGATCGGCGCACATCTCGACGCCGGCTCGGGAGAGGTCGGCTTCCATGACCTCCTTTGCCTGCATGGCGTCAGTCAGCGGCACTTTGCGCGAGATCTCTGCAAATCGCTCGCCGCCAGGAAGTTGTGAGATATCGATGTCGTAAATCTTGCCCTTGGTTCGGTATGTCCGGACTTGCATCGGACCCAGCGCGTGAATGCCGGGGGGCAGCGGCCAGATTCCGACGATTTCGCGCAAGTACCTGATCTGCGACGTACTGAGCGCCTGCGCCGGCGCCAAGCGGCCTGCAAGCAGATCGTTCGTGCTCTTTGCATCCAGCTTACGAGTGAGCGACACCGCGCCGGCCCTGCTCGTGCCGTACACGTCGTATTCGCACTTGCCTTCGCCCGATGGTATGAGTTCGGGTTTGGCCGCCGCACAGTCCTGGTCGGCGACCTTCAGCGTGAGCTCGGAGCGACCGTCCGCGGCCCTCCGCAGGCGAAGGCGCAGCCCGTGCCCGAAGAGGACAAGTGCCGCATCATCGAACTGCCAGACTTCGATCGGGGCGCCGCGCGGGCGCAGATCAAGCGCTTGAACGATCTGGTCGGCAGGCGAGCAAAGTCCGATCTGAACTTCGGCCTGTGCTCCCCTCGCGTCTGCTGCCTCGACTGCAGTGGCCTGTAGCACGATCACGGCCATAGCGAAGATCAACATCACCAGCATCGTGTTGGCACTGCGAATCGTGCGAGTCATTTGCGGGTCCGGGCGCGTACGGTCATGGCCATCGTCTCATTCGCTCGTCGAGCGAGATGACGCAAGTCGACATCACGCTCTTCTCTCGAAATCCGATCGCCTGAACTGCCTTACGCCGGATCCGGCACGTGCACCAGGAACTCCGGCATGTCCGGGAGCCCGTCAATGAACGTCCCCTTCTTCTTTCCCTTGAGGGAGAAGCGCCGGACCCGCTGATCGAACCGTTCGGCCACGTAGAGATCGCCGTCCGGGCCGATCGCGAAGCCGGACGGGGCCTTGAGCTTGCCGTCGATGACCGCGCGCGCCTTGAGCTTGCCGCGCGGAGCCTTCGCGGGGATGTCGTAGGCGAGGATGCTGCCGGTGCCGGCGGCGCCGATGTAGAGCGTGTCGTCGTGCAGGATGAGGTGCACGGGCTTCGCGAGCTTGCTTCCCCCGGATGCGCGCCACGAGCCGCCCCGACTTCACCTCGAAGATCTTGACCGCGTCCCCCGCCTCGTCCGCCACGTAGAGATGCTTGCGGTGCACGATGATCCCGCGCACGGAGTGCCGGGGCTTGCCGTGCACGTCGAGCACCACCTTGAGGCCCTGCGGCGACGGCACGTCCAGCGGCGGCTGGTCGCCGACTTCGGGAAGCTGGCCCTGGCTGGAGGCGACGAGCGTGCCGGGAAGGAAGTTTCCCTTGGGAAAGGTCTTGCGCAGGTGCGAGCGCCACCGGCGCCGGCTTGCGCGTCTTCGGCAGGATGGCGACGACGGTGTTGGTGTCCTGGCAGGACACGTAGAGCCGGCCGTCGTCGCCGAGCTCCACGTCGAAGGGGTGGACCATCGCCGAGACGTGCTTGGTGGCCACCACCACTTCGGCGAAGTGGAACGTGTCGCCGTGGCGGCGGTAGCGGGCGACGTGGCTGTCCTTGCGCCAGGCGTTGGCGATGTAGAGATCGTCGCCCACGAGCGCGAAGCCGCGGGCGATGTGCAGCGGGTGCGCATCGGGCGACGGGTCGAGGAGCAGCGGATGCTCTCTTGCGCGGCGTGCCGTCGTCCTCGAAGACGCCGATGTTGTCGACGCCGGCCTTGCCTTCACCTCGATAGCTGATCCACCACACGATGTCCTTCCTTCACTGCGCCAGCGCTTCCCAAATCGGGTCGGTCGCGTGAGCCGCGCCAGTGCTGCAATGCGAGAGCGTGGACGTTTGCCCTGATCGCCCTACTTCTCGTCCTTGGGCGGGCAGCGCAGCGTGTAGTCCGTCTGCATCCGCCTGAGCCTGAGGATCGCCGTAGAACACGGTGGCGGCCATGCCCAGGACCAGCAGTCCGTCAACATCCGCTCCAGCGCGTAGGCGCCCTGGCGGTTGGCGACGTAGGCGGCGATGATCAAGCCGAGGATGGCGATGTTGATGACCCAGTTCACCGGCTTGGAAACGACGAAGTGCAGCGTGCCGAAGCCGGCCAGCTGGTAGAGCATGAACGGCAGGATCGCCATCGCGGCAGCAGCTCGGAGGCGCCGAGCGAGACAGTCGACGGCGCCGGGCGCCCTGGCGTGCAGCAGCGTGCTGTTCGCGAGCTCGTGGAACAGCGGCGGCACGGCGCAAAGGAACGGCACCGCCGCCAGCAGCTCGAGCACCAGCGCCCCGCTCCAGACGCCGACCCGGGACGAATGATCGGCGCCCCTGCCCTCGGACTGGGTGGCGATGAACAGGCCGCCGACGATGGCCGCCGCGCTGGACAGCATCAGCAGCTCCACCGTGATGCCGAAGCTCGTCGGTTCGCCGGTCTTGAGCAGCAGCAGCGCCAGGAAGCCGGGCGTGTAGAACATCACCCGGACCAATCGGGCCCACACGCGCGCGTCGCGTTCCGGCGGCAGTATCGGCAGCGGGCGCCCGTCGGTGCCGGTCGTGGGTCTGTCCTTCGCCATGTTCGCCTCCTCTCTTTAGCGCAATCGTTTCATATTAAAGCACAGGCTTGGATTTCCTGTCCTCAC
>CAVUIG010000027.1:0-106720 GCA_963741355.1 uncultured beta proteobacterium | reverse complement strand
GCGGCGGCGAGCGAGCCGATGCCGCTGACGTCGCCCAGCACCGCGCCCAGGATCAGGCCACTCGCCGATTGCTCCAGCATCTGCCGCATCGTGTGCCGGTGCGCGATGTGGCCGAGCTCGTGCGCGAGCGCCGCGGTGACCTCGTCCGGGGAGGCCATCCTGGCGACGAGCTGATCGGTGACGAGAACCGTCCCGCCGGGAAGGGCGAGCGCGTTCGCGCCGATACGCCGGCCGTTGCGGAAGACGAGCTTCGGTTCCGCCGGCAGCTCCGCGACGCCGGCGAGACGACGGAACCTGTCCTCGAGGTCGGCGCGCTGCGCGGCCGGCAGCTTGCTCGGCGCGAATATCAGGCGATCGAGGCTCACGAGGGCCGCGTCACCCAATCGCGCCTCGGCGGCAATGGGAATGCGCTGCGCGATGGCGCCGGCCAGCCAGGGAATGACGTTTCGGTACGCAAGCACCGCGATCGCGGCGACGCCGAGGAGCGCGATCACGACCACGGCGGGATTGCGCTCGAGCCGATGCACGAAGCCCTGAGGCACCCTTGCGCCGAACGCGCGCGGATCGGCTGCGGCGTCGTCCAGCACGAACACGCCGCCGTCGGGCACGGTGATTCGCAGCGGCACGCCCGCGACCGGCGCCGACGTCGAAACCTCACGCAAGGGAATCTCGAGCCGGGCCTCCTCGCCGGCGCTGGCGTGCAGCATTCCGTCGGCCACGGTGAGCGTCGCCGCGGCGCCTGCCGCGGTGCGTCCGTCGAACCACCGCGCGGAGAACGACACTGCCGGCATCGGAGTCATAGCGCGAGATCGAATCCGAGCATTTCGGAGAGCTCCTCACCCGTGGCGGCCGGAACCTGCGCGACCGCCGCGGTGACGGCGTCCTGCGGTGCCTCGATCTCCATGGTGATGCACTGCAGCCGATAACGGGTGACGCGCACCACCGCCCACGGTATCAGCAAGCCGCATGTGCCGACGATCGCGATCACGTTGCCGGCGTAGAGCCGTGCGAGCTTGCGGGCCGAAACGGCGCAGTGCAGCTGCGCGATGTGGGAGAGCGTCGCCGTGTTGAGCGCGAGATTGGTGAGCCGCGACCGGTTGTACGCGGTCCACACGATGACGATGCCGGCCCACGCCAGCACGAAGAATCCCATGGACACGAAGATCATTGCCGGCGATCCCTGCATCACCATTCCGGCGACGGTGGCGAGGAAGAAGCCGAGTATGCCGGCGCCGAAGAGCGGAATCCCGCACAGCACGATGCCGATGAGGTAGATGCCATAGACGCTGCGCACCCTGAGCGTCGTCCGAAACGGCTGATCTCCCCAGGCGGATTTGCCGATCGTCAGGCGGCGAATCTGCGCGATCGCGTAGGGATACGCGACGAGCAGCACGAGATACACGACGCCGAGCTGCCCCGCATAGCGCGACGGACTCTCGAACGCGTCGAGCGTGTCGCGGCTCGCCCACACGAACGCGACGAGCCACAGCGCGAGCGGCCAGATCGCGAGCGCGACGTCGCGCGGCGTGCCCGGAAAACCCGAACCGGATGCCGCGGTGGCTGGAGTTGGCGGCGTTGAACGCGAGCGAGCGGGCGACGATCCACGGGGCGCCGCACAGCAGCGCGCCCAGCAGCCACGGCGCCGCGCGGGGGACGAGGTTCTCGAGGACCCAATAGACGCCGATCGCGGCCGCCGCGATCAGTCGTCCACGCAGGATCGCGACGGGATTGGCGTGATACTCGAAATTGGCGTCGGCGAGCCAGGTGTGCCCGTAGAAGAAGCGACGCTTGCGCACTTTCGCCCACGGCGACCACAGGCCGACGGTAACCAGCGTCAAGAGCAGGTTGACGATCCAGATCCGGAAATAATCGCCCCCTTTTCCGGTGAACGCGAAACGCAGATGTTGCCGGGCGGCGCGCGGCGCCTGCATCGGCACGGGTCGCCTCGATCTGCGGGTCGGCCTGCGCCGCGGATGCATCGGAGAGAGGTGCGGGCGTTGCGGCGGTGGGGGCGTCCGATGCGGATGCGGAATCGCCCGCGAGATCGGCGGCGTCACCCGACGCGGGCTCCGGCGTTGCTCTCGGCGTGTCGCCCATCCGTCTTCCCCCTGTCGCCGCGGCCAATGGGCCGCAGCGCCTCCCCGTCGGCGGCGGCGCCCTCGGCGCCGCGATGTGCTCAGTGCTTCTGCTGCGCCGACCACTTCCGCAGCGCGTCGAGCGTGTTCTCGACGTGCTTGTCCGGATCCATTGCCGTGTAGGCGTAGACGATGTGTCCGTCGGGCGAGATCACGTACGACGTGCGGTCCGCATATTTCGGCATCAGCTTGAACACCGCGTCGTACGATTTCATGATGCTCGCGTCGGCGTCCGCGGCGACGGCGAACTTGCTCCGGCATTCGCTCACGGAAAATCGCTTGAGCGTGTCGATGTCGTCGTGCGAGACGCCGATCACCGTGGCGCCCAGCGCGCGATACGCGTCGGTGGCCTCGGCGAAATCGTGCGCTTCCTGCGTGCATCCGGTCGTGAAGGCGGCGGGATAGAAATACAGGACGACCGGACCTTTCTTCAGCGCGTCGGCGAGCGAGAACGTGAAGACGTTTCCGCCGAGCGAGGCCGGGGCCTTGAATTCGGGGGCATTGTCGCCCGGCTTCAATGCCGCCTGCGCAGACAACGCGGTCGTCGCTGCGAGCAGCGCAAGCCAATAACGAACTTTCATTGCGACCCCTTCAGTGTGCAGGGATTCGATCATACTGCAACGCGGGCGCACCTGCCGCCGGTCGGGCGCAAAGCCGGGCGACGTCAAAGGTCTCGCCCGCCGGGCGGCGCAACCGTCGCACCCTCGACGCCACTTCGCCGAAGCCCTTCCGCCACAAAGCCTGACGCCTTCATTTCCTCGACGAACTCCGCGAGATAGCGCGCCCCGTCTGGCCGGCCGGTCGGCGTGGCCATTGCCTGCCGGATCACCATGAAGCGGCCGTCGAGCAGGCGTACGTCCGGGATGCGCCTTGCGTCGGCTTCGAGCTGTTGCTTCACGCCGGCCGCGACTTCGTAGTGCTCCGCCATCATCGTCGCGACCGGCGCCTGTGACGTCGCGGTCCGCACGATTTGCGCCTGCTTGAGCTCGCGCGAGAGATACAGGTCGTACGCGCTCCCAGTCGCAACCACGACGCGGTTCCCGGCACGATCGACGTCGGCATTGCCTTGGATCGGGGATCCGCGCGGAACGGCGTAGGCGCCTTCGATCAGCACGTAAGGCGCTGTGTAGTCCATGTCGACGGCACGCGCAGGGTCGATCGCGACAAAGGCGATGTCCCAGACGTTCGCGCGCGCGTCGGCGACGACTTTCCCCGCCGCGGTGTACGTGACGAGCGCAAGAGGCACGCCCAGGCGCTTCGCAAGCTCGCGCGCGAGGTCGACCGATACGCCGCGCGGATCGCCCGTCGCGGGATCCTTCGTCGCGAGGACCGGGTTGCCGAAGTTGATCGCGGCGCGCAGCGTTCCGGTGGGCGCAAGCTGGGCGACGACGGCGGGGGAGGCGGTGTGTGTCATGGGAGAGCGTCGCACAAGCGGCAATCATTGCGGACGCGACGAGCGCCGCCAAGTCAGGAATCCGCGCGGACGCGGAGCCCGCGGTGACGCGCGATGCTTGTCGCGCCGGCACCGGAACCGCGACCGTGAGCGTCGGAGTCAGAGGTTCTCCTTCTGCCACACCATCGCCCGGTGGACGCGATCGTAACCGCTCGGATGATCGTAGAAGATGATTTCTTCGAGCGGACCGGGTTTCAGCTTGCGATAGGTCGACAGGCGCATCGCGGCCGACGCGAATCCCTGGGGCTCGCGGGCCGCGTTGAGCCCGAAAGCGTCCGCCTCCGCCTCGGTGCTGCGGACCACGGAGTTCGTGAGCGGTGTCAGCAGATACATCACGCCGATCAGGATCGCCGCGGCGAGCGGCAACGCGGCGGGATCCGTGCGATCGTGCAGGCCGAGCCTCGGGCCCCAGCGCGTCAGCGCGCGATCGAAGATTCGATGCATGATCGCGAAGGACAGGCCGTAAATCAATGTGAAGTAAACGGTGAGCTTGAACGAGTGGTTCAGCACGTAATGCCCCATCTCGTGCGCGAGCACGGCGCGGATTTCCGGCAGCGATGTCTTGTCCAGCAGGTTGTCATTGAGGTTGATCCGCGCCAGACCGGCGATGCCCGCGACGTGCGCGCTGATCCGCGTCGTCTGGCGCGATGCGTCGAACCATTCGACGTGCTCGGTCGGAATTTCGTTGGCGCGCGCCAGCGACAGCACGGCGTCGCGAATCTCTCCTTCGGCCAGCGGCTTGTAGTCGTTGAACAGCGGGGCGATGAACACGGGATAGATCATGGCGATGAGGAGCGTGTACACGAATGCGAATCCCGTCGCCCAGATCCACCAGCGCGCTCCGGCGCGGCGGATCCCCGCGTAGAGGACGGAGATCACGACCGGGCCGATGACGAGGGAAACCGCAAGCTCGGTGAACCGCTCGGCCATCCATGGCGCAAACGCCTGCGTCGACAGCCCATATGCGTGCTCGCGGAAGTAGTCCGTGTAGATCGTGTACGGAAGCTGCAACGCCCACACGAGCACGATAAATCCGGCCGCGTAAAGCGCGACGTTGAGCCATGGGCGGCGGCTCGCGCGGACGGCAAGATCGCGCAGTCTTCGGCTGGCACCTGTGACGAGCAGGATCGCCATGACGCCGATCGCATAGAGCGCGCCGAAGAATTCCACCCAGTAGCCGCCCTCGAAGTACGCGTCGGACATCGCCCGCTGTTCCGGCGACAGGATGGCGAGCCAGGCCTCGGTCGCCCTGTCGGCGTCGAACCCGGGGCCGGGCATCGCGCCCTCCGGCACGTGCATGCCGGGCGGCAGGTCGCGGACGATTGGGGCGTCGGCCTGCGCCGTCTGGCAGAGGAGCGAAGCGAGCAGGAGCGCGAACGCGCATCGAAGCAATATATTCATGGCGGCGAGAGGCGCTCGAGCGTCGATCCCCGCAGCGTACCGAAAATTGCCCGGGCTCGCCACACGGCGGCGGCGACGCAAAGGCGCTCGGTGCAGTATCCTCCGGCCGCCGGTTTTGCTACGCTCGCACCGGGGCGGTTGTCCGACGCCGCGCTGCGGGCGCGAACGCGTGGCGGCCGACCGACCAGCGACAATCCGCCGCACTTCCACCTTCAGAACGGGAAATGGTGAAACGATGATCTCCGACGCGTTGTTGCAAAGCGTTTATCTCTTCAGCGAGCTCGGCCCGGACGAGCGCGCGCAGCTCGCGAAGATCGCCGAGCCGATGACGCTGGCGGGAGGAATGCCCGTGTTTCGCAGCGGCGACGCCGCCACCGCGCTCTATCTCGTCAAGGACGGATCGGTGCGCATCAGCACGCTCTCCGCGGGTGGGGAAACGGTGAACGTCGCGACGCTGGCCTCGGGCGCGCATTTCGGCGAGATGGGGCTGCTCGACGGCGCAAAGCGCTCGGCGACCGTCGAGACGCTCGAGCCCACGTCGCTGTTCCGCTTCGACTACGGCAGGATGCGCTCGCTCCTCGATGCGTCGCCGCCGATGGCCGCCCGGCTGTACCGCTCGTTTGCGCAGTTCCTGTCACACCGGCTGCGTCAGACGACGACCGACATGAGCTTCGCGCGGGAAAAGAACCTGCGCCACTTCTAGCCGCGGCGGCGCATCGCGGCCGCGCGATGTCTGCGGACGGTCGAGGAGGCCGTTCGCACCGCTTCAGTTCACGGCGCTCGAATCGATCGCGTTGGTGAGGTCGCCCATGCTCGCGCGCACACCCGGCAACGGCTCGAGCTTGAAACGGCGCGTGATGAATTTGAGGATCGACGTCGTGTCGTAGGCCGTCCGGTCGACGAACCCCTTCTTGACCATCGGGCCGATCACGATCGTCGGGACGCGCGTTCCGGGGCCCCATCGATCGCCGGCGGGCGGAGCGACGTGATCCCAGAATCCGCCGTTCTCGTCGTAGGTGATGACGATCAGCGTGGAGCTCCAGATCGGGCTCGACCTGATCCTCGCGACAACTGCCGCGATGTGCTGATCGCCCGAGAGCACGTCGGTGTAGCCGGGGTGCTCGTTGAAATTGCCCTGCGGCTTGTAGAACGCGACGGCTGGGAGCTTTCCTGCGTCGATGTCGGCGACGAGATCCGTGTAGTCCTTGAGCCGTCGATTGCGCTCCGCGGTGCCGGGGGCGTACCGGCTGAAATAGTTGAACGGCTGATGGTGCGGCTGGAAATTCGCCGCGCCCGCCGCGCGATCGTAGATCACGGTTCTCTTGACCGCGGGTGCCTGCATGCCATCCGCGACGGCGGCGTTCCATGCGCCCGCGTACCACGCCCACTCGACCCCCTTCGCCGACAGCGTGTCCCCGATCGTCGTCGCGGTCTGCACGGGCAGCGGATTCTTCGCCGGATCGGCCAGCGCCGGATCGCCACCCGGGGCCGGTGGAATGCCGCTCGGCTGGTACGCGGGTTGCATCGTGTTGACGGCGTAGAAGTCCGGTGTGAGCGCACCGTCATTGACGAACTGCGGCGCGCCGTTCATCGCGCTGGCGGGCGAGGTCGGTTTCAGCGCCAGCTTTCCGTTTGCGTCGAGCACCGACACGAGCGAGGCCGGAGCATTCGGAAACGTCGGTGTGCACGCGCAGATCAGCCAGATGTGGTTGAGAAACGATCCACCAAAGGCGCCCATGAAGAAGTTGTCGGCCAGCGTGTACTGCTTCGCGAGCGCCCAGAGCGGCAGCGAGCTGCCGTCGTAATAGCCCATGACGAATCCGCCCGCGTCCGACCACGCGGCGTATTGGTCCAGCTTGCCGCCGTTGATCTGCTCGCGGTTCTGGTAGAAGCGGTGCACCAGATCGCGCGTCGCGGTGGCGAGCGGCAGGTTGATGGGCGCCTGATCGATCCGGAACGGGGCGTTGGCGAGCGATCCGCCGTAGGCCGGGTCCGGCGTCTTGCCGTCCGACTTCCACGTCGGCGGAAGCATCGCGAAGAGCGATCCGTCGCGGTCGCGCTGCCGGATCTGCGCCGGTGTCGCGTCGGCGATGCCGTTGGCGCCGGGAAACAGCCCGTAGAGGTTGTCGAAGCTCCGGTTCTCGCCGTAGATCACGACGACGTGCTCGATCCTCGCCAGTGCGCGCTCGGTCGCGGCATCGCGCGAGACCATGGCATCGCCGCCGCATCCGGCAATCGCGACGGTCGTGACGAAAATGAGGAGCGCGGAGCGCCAGGAACGCACGGGAGAGCATGGGTCACCTACCTCGCCGAAATATCGCTAGATGTAATGCCGACGCATGACAGGACTGTGAAGGAATCTTGACACTTGCGGGCAAACACTGTCGGCCTATATGGTTGCCGGCGATGATGTTGATCGCCATCGCGAGGATCGCGATGTTGAAGACGAAGCTCAGGAATCCGTGGATCAGCGTGAGGCGCCGCATGTGGCGCCCGGTAACCGCGACGTCCGATGTTTGCGATGTCATCCCGACGACGAACGAGAAGTAGACGAAGTCGAGGAAATCCGGGTTCTGTCCACCCGGAAAGGCGAGGCCCTGCGGCTCGCAGTCGGGATCGCTCGAATGCGTGTAATAGCGGTGCGCGTAGTGGAAGCCGAACAGCGTCTGGATGAGCAGCCACGACAGCGTGAGCGCGAGCACGGCGAGCCCGAGGTGCAGCGAGCGCTGCAACAACGGCGCATCCTTCACCTCGGCCATGAGGAGTGCGATGGCGACGATGCTCGCGCACGCCGACGTCACGATCGTCAGGAAGATCACGAATGCGGCCTGGTCCTGCGTGCGCATCCGGATCCTCGTCATCGCTGCGTCCGCCTTCGCGATCACGGCCCACGCGAGCCCGAGGTAGATCGATACGCCAACGTCCCATGCGATGAGCATGCGGGCCTTGACCGAAAAGAACTCCGCCGCCACGAAGTACACGGCCACGCCGGCCGCCACCGTCAGCGCCAGCCGATGGCTTGCGCGCAGCCGGACGATCCACGGAAGGCTCGCTTCGGCCGCGACGTGTGGGCGTCCCGCCATCAAGGCCCGCCGCTAGGCCCCGAATGGCGCGTATCCGATCAGCGCCTCGTGCAGCCAGAACCCGAACACGAACCACGCAACGCCGCCGACGGCGCACGTCACCGCATCGCGCGCGGCCGTGCCGGGCGGGTAGATCGTGCCGGCGGCGCGATCGCGGCGGCGCGATGAAATGTAGACGAGCACGGACCAGACGAAAAAGCTTCCGAACAGCACGACGTCGGCAAGCATGAACGCGGAAACGAGATGCGCGAACGACCAGGTCTTCACGCCAGCGACCATCGGGTGACCGATTTTCGCCTTGATCCGGTTGCCCGGAACGTACGCGGCCGCGACCAGCACGAACGCGGGCAGTGTCAGCAGGATGGTGACGTAGTGCGTCCACGGCGTCGATGTCCACAACACGACCGGCGATTGCCGCGCCTGCCCGAATCCCCAGACGAGCAGGATGAAGCCGGCGATCGACACGAGCGTGTAGATGCCTTTCCATCGCTGCAGGCCCAGCCGCGCGATCTGCGCGGTGCGAAAGTCGTCCGCGAAGATGCGCACCGAGTGCACGCCAAGAAACACGATGAGACCAGCGACGAGCCAAATCATGTCGGCATCTCCTGCGATGAATGCGCCATCGGTGCGCTCACTTGAAGGGAGAAACCGGACCCGGAAACGCGGGCGCCGCGGCCGCGGGCTTGGGCGACGAGCACAACCAACCCAGCATCGTCGCGCCGATCGTTCCCGGCTTGACGTCGACATATTCGACCGAATTGGCCGGCAACTCGAAGCGGGCGACCACCTTGCCCTTGGCGTCGCGGTACAGCATCGACGCCGCGCCCATTCGCAGGACCGGGCAATCGGCGACGTTGAGGGCCAGCATGTCCGTGTATTTCTGCTTCACGCCGTTCTCGTCGGCGATCGATCCGGGCGATTGCGGCAGGAAGCGAAACCAGCCTTGCCGCCTGCCGCCCGCGAAGGCGCGGGGAGGCGAGTCCTGCACCGAGACCTCGGCGCCGTCGGGCTGCACGCCCAAAGGCACGAACTTCTCCGCGGCGCACAGCGCCGGCAGCGACGCCAGCGCAACGAACGCGAGCGCGCGTGACGCGGACCCGTATCGTCGGCCGGCCGGTCGATCCGTTGGCTTTCCGGAATCGGATCGGGCGTCTCGGAGCGCCGATTCGCGAGGCGAGTCGTCTTGTCGCGGCGGCCGCGTCACTTGGGCTTTGCGAAACGCAAGGCGAACTTGTCGGTCGGCGGATTGGCGTCGCCCGACGAGGTCTCGCGCGTGTCCGCCGGATTGCGCAGGAACGTGCCTTCCGCCTCGAGCACGAATCCGGCCTGCTGCATCTCCGCGACGACCACGGCCTCGTCGATCCGGTGCAGGGTCTTGCCGGCGGAAACGCCCGTTCCGGCCTTCGCCGAGTGGTCGACCACGACCAGGTGGCCGCCGGGCTTCAGCGCCGCGTAGAGGCGCTGGTTCATCTTCGTCCGGTCGACCGGAAGATACGTGATGTCGTGATAGTTGTTGACGATGGTGATGAGATCGAGCTTCGGCGCGTCGGGCGGCACCGGATCCTCGAACGGCCGCAGCACGACGACGATGTTGGGCTGCGGATTGTCGGCGAGCCGCTTGGTCAGCGCGGGGCCCGGCGTCTCGCGTTGCGCGTACACCTTGCCGGCCGGTCCGACGGCGAGGGCCATCAGCTGCGTCGTGTAGCCGGCGCCGGCGGCGACGTCCTCGACCTGCATGCCGGGCATGGCGCCCGTGAAGGGAATGAACTCCACCGGATTGCGGGAGGCGTCCATTCGCCGGTCCTGGTCGGTGCGGATCGGGTTCGCAACGATCCCCTGCGCGCGCGCTTTGGCGGCGTCGGGGCTTTCAGCAGGCGACGACGCGCATCCGCTCGCGACGAGAACGAGGACGCACGAAGCGAAGGCGCCGGCGGTGCGGGCCTGCGCGGCAAGACTCGGGCGGAGGAAATTCATGGGCGGGCCGTAGCGGTGGGGTGGGCCGCTACTTTACCAGCGCCGCGCCGCCCGCGGGCGCCGGGTCCGTCGCCCGGATCAGCGTGCAGCGTAGAGCGTCGGGAGCTGCGTGCGCAGCGCGTCGAGCTTCGGCAGGTCGTTGAAGACGATGTAGGGCTGGTTCGGGTGCAGCGCGAGGTAGTTCTGGTGATAGCCCTCGGCCGGATAGAACGTCGTGAGGGGCGCGATCTGCGTCACGATCGAGCCGCTTAATGCCTTGGCCGCACCCAGTTGCGCGACGTAGGCTTCGGCGACGCGCTTCTGGTCGTCGTTGGTGAAGAAGATCGCGGATCGATACTGCGTTCCCCGGTCCGGACCCTGCCGGTTGAGCTGGGTCGGATCGTGCGCGACCTGGAAGAACACCTTCAGAAGCTGTCCGTACGAGACCTGCGCGGGATCGTAGGTGACCTCCACCGATTCGGCGTGCCCCGTGTCGCCGCCGCTGACCTGCTCGTAGGTCGGGTTTTTCGTCGTTCCACCCGCATACCCCGAGACAGCGCGGCTCACGCCTTTCACATGGCGGAACACCGCTTCGACGCCCCAGAAGCAACCTCCGGCGAACACCGCGGTTTGCGGAGCCTTGACGGACGCCGCCGGCACGTCGACGGCGGGCGCGGGCAGCGGGACGGCGTCGCAAGCCGTCGCCCCCAGGATAATTGGCAGCGAAATCAAGGTGATAAGACGATGCAGCGAGACGGGCAGCATGGGACATTCCTTTTCGACGCCGCTCCGGAATCGCGGAGCCTGTGCGTTAGTCGGCGCCGAGGCGAAAACATTGCATCGAAGACGCCGATTTCCGCCGACGGGCGGCGGCCTCGCCGAGAGTCACGCGCGGTCACGACGAAACGACCGCGTCGCGGTCCCGAATGCGCGCTTCGCCCGTTGCTCAGCGAAGCCAGCGACCCGTCACGCGGTCGTATTCGCCGGACGCCTTGGCGAGATGCAGCCACGTGTCCATCCAGTCCTTCATCGGCGTGTCGCCACGCGGCAGGAGCCACGCCATCTCGCCATATTGCAGCGGCTTGTCCGGATTGACCGCGCACAGCCCCGGCCGCAGCTTGGCCTGCACGATCGTCTCCACGGATTCCGAGATCATCACATCGGCGTTGCCCTTGAGGATCTCGTCGAAGATCGTCACGTTGTCCTGGAAGATGACGATCTTCGCCTGCTTGAAGTTGGCGCGCGCGAATCGCTCGTTGCTGCCGCCCGGATTCTCGATCACCGTCACGCCGGGCTTGTCGATGTCGGCGACGGTCTGGAACTTCGCGACGTTCTCGCACTTGGTGATCGGCGCCTTGCCGTTGACCATGTAGGCGGCGGTGAAGAACGCCGTCTTCTGCCGGTCGGTCGACACGGAGATCCCGCCGACCGCGACGTCGCACTTCTCCAGGAAATCCTTCATCAGGTTGGGCCACGCCGTCTTGACCATCACGACCTCGACGCCGAGCGCTTTCGCGGCGGAGCCCACGAGATCGATGTCGAGCCCTTCGTAGCCGCCGTCCGGACGCTGGAAGCTGAACGGCTTGTAGTCGCCCGGCGTGCAGACGCGGAGCTTTCCGCTCTTCATGACGTCGTCGAGGCGCGACGCCGGCGGCGTCTGCGCCGCCGCCCACGATGCGGGCAACGCGCACACGAGCGCGATCAAGATGATTCTTGACAGCATGTTCGGTTCCTCCTGAATGAATGCGCGTACGCGACACACGCCGGCGTGGCCATTGTACTGGCCGGTCGACGGCGGCGGCGACACCGAGGTCGCTCACTTCGACGCCGCCGGCGCCGGATTGCGCAGCTGCAGCGGATAGGTTGCGAGACTGCGTTGTCCGCTGGCGCCCACCGCGCGGACGGAAAAGATGTAGTCGTCCTTGAGTATCGGAACGGTGGCGCGCGTGACGTTTCCCACAAAGGCGCTTCCCTGCCAGAGCGGCGATGTGGTGTCGCGCCAGACGATTTCGTAGCCGGCGAGATCGGGCTCCGGGTTGGCGAGCCACGACAGCGTCGTCCTGTTCTCGAGCTGCAGCGCCTCGATGCGCACGCCGGTGGGCGGGGCGGGCGCCTTCGCGAGCGTCGCGAGGCCTGCGAGGTTCACGCGAGCGACGGCGGTCAGGTAGTCGAAATCGACGAACTGCGGCAGATCGCCGAACTGAACGCCGTCAACGACACGCACGTCCTGGTGCTGGTGACGGAAGTCCTCGTGCGCCTCGGTGAAGCGCACGGCGGCGAAGCCGGCGGCGAGGAACGGAATGTGGTCGCCGCCACGCAGATAGCGGTCGCGCCGGTAGACGATCTTGACGGTCATGTCGGGAACGTAGCGCTGCGCGGCATCCCGTAGCGTCCGGGCGAGCTCGCGCGCCGGCGAATCGTTCTCGCCGCCTGTTTCGAGGCGCCGCTGCCATTCCTCGGTGAGTTCCTTTCCGGCCGGGGACGCCTTCGGCGAAGAGCCGCAGCGTGCCGGCGTCGCGCTGGCCGTTCTCGTCGTGCGAGTTGCCGACGATATCGTTCGTGATCATCGCCTCCACACGCGCGTTGCGCTCGCGTGCCGACTGCGCCCAGTGCGTCGCGCCGAGCAGTCCCTGCTCCTCGCCCGCGACGGCCATGAAGACGATCGTCGCAGGGAAGCGGCTCTTCGCCATCGTGCAGGCGAGCTCCATCACCACCGCAGTGCCCGACGCGTCGTCGTTTGCGCCCGGAGCGTCGCACTGCGCATTCATCACGTTGCCGCACATGGAATCGTAGTGACCCGACACGACGAGCGTGCGCGCTTTCGCGGCGGGGTCGACGCCTTCCAGCGTCGCCACAACGTTGACCAGCGTCGACGGCGTCTGCACGCGTGGCGTCGGCGCCTGTACGAACTCGTCGAACTCGACCTTGAGCCGCGCGCCGGATTCGGCGGCGCACCGGTCGAGCGTCTCCTTGATCCAGCGGCGTGCGGCGCCAACGCCGCGCTTCGGATCGTCGGCGAGCGAGAGCGAATGTCGCGTGCCGAATGCCGCAAGCGTCCGGTCGTAGCTCTCGAGCCGTGCCGCCGACACGTCGCGAACGAGGCGCGCGATTTCCGGGTCCCGCGCCTCCGGCGGATCCGCGGCGAGCGCGGGGATCGACGCAAACGCCGTGGCGCACGCGGTCAATGCCATCCTGTGCAGAGATTCGCGAATCACGTCGTCCTCCCGATCGGCGATGCAGGTCGATTATCGCGCGAATGGCCGGGTAGCGTCCCGCGGCGCGCCGGGGAGGGCGTGTCCTGCTATAGTCATCGGCGCCGCAGCGGACGGGCATTCGCCCGTTTCGAGACGAGATCGGCAGGGGACCCGCACATGAAGCTTGGCCTGCAGGCGATCGCCGCCGCCTTCGCCCTGGCGGGCTGCGCAACAAGTCCGGCACTGACCGCCGACGACTACGATCCCGGGTCGACGCCGCGCGCCCGGTTCCTCGACAACGCGCACATGTGCGAGCAGCAGGCCGAGGCCGACCACAAGAAGTTCGGCCTGGGACCGATGGATCCAACCCACGGCACGTTCAACCGGATGTACGACGCCTGCATGCGCTCGAGCGGGTACGTCAGGAAACCGAAGAAGGAGTGAAGCCGGGCTCGCGCCGGCCAGCGGCGTGACGTTCTTTTGGCGTCATTCGGATCCGCGCACGATGCGCGCTGGGCCGCGTCGGCTCGGGTGATACCGGCGGCCCGCTCCTGACCGATAATGGATGCCCGACGGACATCTCACCGCGGAGGCATCCATGAAGATAGGCATACTGGGTTCTGGCGTCGTCGCGCAGTCGCTTGCCGGCGGGTTCCTGAAGCACGGCCACGCAGTCACGGTGGGAACGCGCGAGACGGCAAAGCTCGCGGCGTGGGCCGAGAAGAATCCCGCAGCGCGCGTCGCGAGTTTCGGCGATGCGGCGAGGTTCGGCGAGATCGTGGTCCTGGCGGTCAAGGGGTCGGTCGCGGGAGACGCGCTGCGCGCGGCCGGCGCCGAGAATCTCGCGCGGAAGGCCGTCATCGACGCGACCAATCCGATCGCGGACGCTCCGCCCGTCAATGGCGTGCTGCGTTTCTTCACGAGCCTCGAAGACTCGCTGATGGAGCGGCTGCAGCGTGAATTCGCCGACGCGCATTTCGTGAAGGCGTTCAATTCGGTCGGCAACGCCTTCATGGTCAATCCGAGCTTCGCGGGCGGCAAGCCGACGATGTTCATCTGCGGCAACGACGAGGCGAGCAAGAAGGCGGTCGCGGCGATCTGCGAACAATTCGGCTGGGAAGTGGCCGACATGGGTGCGGCCGAGGCCGCGCGCGCGATCGAGCCGCTGTGCATGCTGTGGTGCATCCCGGGGCTCCTGCGCAACGAATGGACGCACGCATTCAAGCTGCTGCGCTGACGGCCGTGTGCTGCCGCGCGCGGTGTCCTCCCGGGGGTGTCAGCCCTTGCGGACGAGTTTCGGATCGGTGAAGAGCGATCCGATCAACACGCTGCCGATTTCCGGGTGATCGGGAACCACGAAGAGAATCGGCGTGATCAGCTCCTCGAACAGCCCGCGCAGGCTTCGCGCGCCCGTCTTGTATTCGATCGCGAGCTCGGAGATCTGCTCGAACACCTTCCGCTCGACGACGAGCTCGACACCTTCGTTGGCGAAGATCTCGCGGAACTGGCTGTAGATCGAGTCCTTCGGCTCGGTCATGATCCGCACCAGCATCTCGCGGGTGAGATCGCGAAAGCGCGCGACGATCGGCAGGCGTCCTGTGAACTCGGGGATGAGCCCGTAGGTGAACAGGTCGGTCGGCTTCACGCGCGTGTTGAGGCGGTCGAGGATCTTGCGGTTCTCGTCGTCGGACGTGGCGATGAAGCCGAAGCCGTGCGTCTGCGCCATGATGTCGTCGAGGCCGATGAACGCGCCCCCGCAGATGAACAGGATGTTGGTCGTGTCGATGTACTGGCCGGCACCGATCTTGACCTGCGAGCCTTCCATGATCTTCAGGAGCGCGTGCTGGACGCTCTCGCCGGAGGCGCTGTGCGGGGTCGCGTCGGGCGACTTCAGCTTGTCGATCTCGTCGATGAAGACGATGCCCTGCTGGGCGCGGGCGAGGTCGCCGCCGGCCTTGTCGATCAGCCGCTGCAGGATCGCGTCGATCTCCTCGTTGACGTAGCGCGTCTGCGCGAGCGAGGTCGCCTCGGCGGTGACGAAGGGCACGCCCAGCATCCGCGACAGCGTCTCGCAGGTGAGCGTCTTTCCGGTGCCGGACGGTCCGATCAGGAGGACGTTGCTCTTCACGATCGGAATGCCGTCGCGCTGGGATTTCTCGATCTTCCTGAAGTGCGAATAGACGGCCACGGCGATCGTCTTCTTCGCCTCTTCCTGCCCGATCACGTACTCGTCGAGCGCCTTCACGATCTGGCTCGGCCGGGCGCTGCGCCCGAGGAGCTGGATCCCGGAAGTCGCAGGCGGGGAGGGGGTGGGGCGGACGACCGTTGCGTTCATGATCGTCGCATTGTCCCGCACTGCCACGACGCCGCCGGTGGCGCGGGCTACGCCATGACATTGTCCGAATTGATCGCCTGGACGTCAGAATTCCTGCAGAAGCCCTCCGTATGGGACCTGTAGTGCTTCCAAGGAGCGCGAATGATCACGCGGCGCCGATCGCGCTCCCGCCCGGCGATCGATGGAGAAAGGGCCTCGCGATGACTGACCTGCGTTGTCTTGGGCGGTCGTTGTGCGCGCTCGCCAGCGTCGCGACATTTGCCGTCGCGGCACTGTTCGCGACGCCATCGAGATCGGCGTCCTGCCCGACGAGCGCCCGGGGCTGTGGCTTCGATTCGTCGACGGACAGCCCCATGTCCGGCCGCGCGCCGGTACCTGTGAAGATCGTCGCGATGGAGTCCGCGTGTCGTTCTGGGGCTACCCGCAGGGCACGGTCTGCAGCGACGGCAACGCGATGGATTCGGTGTGGATGAGCGTGACCGAGGCGGTGTATCGCGCGCCTCTTTCACATCTCCACACCGGAGAGGTCCTGGTGCGGTCCGATCTCGTGGTGATCGCGGGGCAGACGTCGACTCGTACACATCGCGATGAGATCGAGTCCGCCGTGCGCGCCAACCTCGCGGCTGCGGGTTTGTCGAAGATTCCGATGATCGTGCAGATCGAAGTGACGACCGATCCGCTGTTGACGGAAAGCTGCGCGCGCTCGCTCTTCACTTCGCGCTCGCGTCCGCGGACCTTCCACCGACGCGATCCGTGCGCTGCGGCACTCGTGCCGGAGCTGCGCGCAACGACTTGCAAATCATCGTCGTCGGCCACGCGGACGCGACCGGCCGCGTGGCGACGAACGACGACTTGTCGCACGGCGCGCTGATGCGGTCCGGACCGCGCTGGTGAAAGCAGGTGTTGCAGAGGAGCGGATCACGGCGCTGGGCGAAGGCGCCGGATGCCGATCGCGGACAATGCGACTGCATCCGGGCGCGCGGCGAACCGCAGGGCGACTATCGGACTCGGAGCGATCGAGTTGCGCTAGATTCATGATGCGCCCTCCTGGCGCCGATCTCTCGTCCCGATCTCACTGGTCAAGGCGGCGGCAGCGCCCTGCGTCAGATTGCCGTTGGTGATGCCCTTGTCGGCCACGCGTCAGCGTGCCGCTCGCGTTCACGTCCTTCAGGTAGTTCGCCGCCGTCACGACTGCGCCAGCTGCGCGTTCACCAGGCCCAGGTCCGCCACCGTCACCACGCGATTCTGATTCACGTCGCCGACCAGGAATCCGATGCCGCACCGATGCCGCTGCCGCCGGTGGTGACCGTCGGACGACGACATTGGTCAGCGAGATCGTCACGTATTGCTGGTCGACCACGCCGGTGAGCGGCACGATCACGTCGTTGCCGCTGAACGTCGGCGCGCCGGCCGTGGCGGTGCCTTCGGTGACGGCGACGTTGGCGCTGACGATCGGCGTGTCGAAGGTCAGCACGATGGTCGCCGTCGAGCCCTGCCGCGGTTCGGTGGTCGGGCTTGGTCGTCGGCGTCAGCGACAGCGGCAGGTCGAAGGTGCCGGCCGCGCCGTGCACCTTGCGCGATACCGCGCTCAGCGAGCGCGGGTGGCGGGATGGTGATGCGCCCGATCCGGTTGCCGGTGATTTCCGTGAACCACAGGTTGCCATCGGGGCCGGCCGTGATGCCGACAGGGCCCGCGCCGGCGGTGATGCCGGCGCTGAACTCGGTGACGACGCCGTGCGGGGTAATCCGCCCGATCCGGTTGCCGTTGAATTCCGTGAACCACAGGTTGCCATCGGGGCCGGCCGTGATGCCGACAGGGTCACGCGCCGGCGGTGATGCCGGCGCTGAACTCGGTGACGACGCCGGCGGGGTAATCCGCCCGATCCGGTTGCCGCCGAATTCCGTGAACCACAGGTTGCCATCGGGGCCGGCCGTGATGTCGTCAGGGATCGCGCCGGCGGTGATGCCGGTGCTGAACTCGGTGACGACGCCGGCGGGGTAATCCGCCCGATCCGGTTGCCGTCATATTCCGTGAACCACAGGTTGCCATCGGGGCCGGCCGTGATGCCGTCGAGGGGTGCGCGCCGGCGCGTGATGCCGGCGCTGAACTCGGTGACGACGCCGGTCGGGGTAATCCGCCCGATCCGGTTGCCGACGTATTCCGTGAACCACAGGTTGCCATCGGGGCCGGCCGTGATGCCGCAGGGCTGCGCGCCGGCGGTGATGCCGGCGCTGAACTCGGTGACGACGCCGGCGGGGTGATCCGCCCGATCCGGTTGCCGACATGTTCCGTGAACCACAGGTTGCCATCGGGGCCGGCCGTGATGTCGACAGGGCCCGCGCCGGCGGTGATGCCGGCGCTGAACTCGGTGACGACGCCGAGCGGGGTGATCCGCCCGATCCGGTTGCCGTATTGTTCCGTGAACCACAGGTTGCCGTCGGGGCCGGCCGTGATGCCGTAAGGGCGCGGCGCCGGCGGTGATGCCGGCGCTGAACTCGGTGATGACTTGCGCCCCTACGCCGCCGGACAACAGGATCAGTAAGCGATCAAGGGGCCGCAGGCGACGCGTCGCGGCAAGTGCGAAAGGAAGGCCCAGAACCTCTCACTGGAGGGGCAGATCGCCCGCTCAGGCGGTCGTCGCGCCGAACGAGGAGCTCGTCGACGGCGGCCCGCTCGTCGCGCGGCTCGCGCCGGCCCCTGCAGGAGCGCAGCAGGCCCAGCGGCTCGGGAAACGCGCGTCTCTCGGCTCGACGGCGCGCGCGTCGCGCGGAACGACTTCCGTCGCGCCAGGCCGCACCACGACACCACGTCGCTCATGCCGCCGCGCCGCACAGACGCAGCGAGCGGGCGAGCGTGGGCGGCGGGGAGACCCGGAGGCCTGGCAGGCCAAGGCGCGTGCCGATCGCCGGAAAGACATCGCGAGCGCAGGGCGCGCCTGGCGCGCGCTCGAGCAGTCGTCGGGATCACCGGCGCCAGCGCTTCAGTCCGCGCACGCAGTGCGTGTTGCGCTGCAAACAATGGAATCCTCGATGCAAAAGGAACGCCGCAGCCAACCGGGGACCCTCCAGCCGCAAGGCGGCGCCGCAGACGCGGCGCCGAGCAGGAGCGGTAGGCCTCAGCACGCGCCATGGCCGCGGCCGATGGCAGGCGAGCCCGCGGCCGACCGCGGCCAGCGCACGCGCAAGCGCGCGGACAGCCGATTCGATCTGCCGATCGGCGCCCCGCGGACGATCGCCAGCACGCTCGGCGAGCGCGCGCCGCATCAGCTCGCCCAGCTCGAGCTCGATCAGCGCGAGGTGACGACGCGAACGGCAGAAGATCGCGCGTCATCGCTCGCCGATGCGATCGCTCCGCAGCGGGCGCGCGCGTCGGCTGGGCAGCGATCGGTACAGGTCCGAGATGTTGAGCGCGCTGATCAGAGGGAGGATCCCCGGCGCGATAGATCTCGATCGCCGCGTCAACAGGTCGGGTCTCGGAGTAGTGCCGTCGCCTTCGCGAGCAGGCGAGGTGGGAGAAACCCGCTCGCCGGAACGTCCCCGTCGGCGCGGCAGCGTTTCAGCCCTTCGACGAAAACGAGCGAGCGGCCGAGAGCGCGCACGCTGCCAGTCGCGAAGCCAAGCGTCGTCAACGAACTCTGATCCAGCCCGTCCCGCACCAGACGGATCGCTGCAGCGCGGACCGCGCAAGCGCTCAGCGTCATCGACGCCAGCGCGAAGCGAAAGCGTCGCCTCGCCGCTCGACATGCCCATGCCGCGCCATATCAGCGTAGCGAGCTGCAGCCGGCCGCCGAAGCGAAAAGCTCCAGCCCTTCGCCACTCAGCGCGAGCTCGAAAAGTGCGTGTTGCGCTGCAAACAATGTCACTCGCTGGCTCCGCACGGCCCAGTCCCACGGGCGAGGCAGTGCCGATCTCGCGTCGAGCGCGGGCAGCGTCGCCGAGAGGCGACTGTCCCGCGCCGGCGAAGCGCGCCACCAGGCGCGAAACTCAGCAGAGCCGCTGCGCCGAAGCGGCCGCACCAGCGACGCGTCAGCTTTTCGATCGCAATGCAAAACAACATGAAGGCTGAAGCGGCCGGTGCCGTCCGCCCGCACCAGCGATTTATCGACGAGCTGCGCGATCAAGGGAATCGTTCCTTCAGCGACCTGCCGGCAGCTGCGCGATCGAAGCCCCCGCGAAACACTCCGAGATTAGCGAACAGCGATCGATCGCGAGCCATAGAGAGCGACCATGAGTTAAAAAAAAAAAAAAAAAAAAAAAAAAAAAAAAAAAAAAAAAAAAAAAAAAAAAAAAAAAAAAAAAAAAAAAAAAAAAAAAAAAAAAAAAAAAAAAAAAAAAATCTACCAAATCTCCTCGTCGATGCAAAAAAGCGAAGGGCCGGCGCGAGCCGGCCCTTCGCGTATTGCTGAGGTGAGGCTACGCGGCCTTGGCGCGCGCCCCTGACGCGG
The DNA here is from genome assembly GCA_963741355.1 of uncultured beta proteobacterium. Classification (GTDB taxonomy): domain Bacteria; phylum Pseudomonadota; class Gammaproteobacteria; order Burkholderiales; family Casimicrobiaceae; genus CAIWHR01. Next base: position 86,721 of record CAVUIG010000027.1, on the reverse strand, counting down.
TGCGCCGCGGCCGTGACCCGCGTTGCCGCGGTCTGCGGAGGCGCCGTTGCGCGCCCGATGGCTGCCGCCGGCGGGCTTGTGGCTGGGGCCATAGCTCCTGCCATTTCGCTCGGTCCCGCGGCCTGGCCCGGCGCCCTGGCGCGGGCCTTGTCCCTGTCCGGGACGACCGCGGCCGCGCTGCGCGAACACCGTCTGCGCCATCGCATTGGGATCGGGCTCGAAGCCGGGAACGACCTCGCTGCGGAATCTGGCGCTTGATCAGGCGCTCGATGTCGCGCAGGAACACGTGCTCGTCGACGCACACCAGCGAGATCGCCTCGCCGTCGGCGCCGGCGCGCCCGGTGCGGCCGATCCGGTGGACGTAGTCCTCGGGCACGTTGGGCAGGTCGTAGTTGACGACGTGCGGCAGCTGGTCGATGTCGATGCCGCGCGCGGCGATGTCGGTGGCGACCATCACCTCGGACGGCGCCGCGCCTTGAAGTCGGCCAGCGCGCTTGGTGCGCGCGTTCTGGCTCTTGTTGCCGTGCAGCGCGACGCGCGCGGATGCCGTCGGCTTGCGAGCGAGCGCACCAGCTTGTCGGCGCCGTGCTTGGTCCGCGTGAAGACCAGCACCTGCTCCCAGCGGTGCTGGCCGATGAGATAGGCGAGCAGCTGCGCCTTCTGGTCGCGGTTCACCGGATGGACGCGCTGCGCGATCGCATCGACCGTCGAATTGCGCGGCGTCGACTTCGATCTGCGCGGCTGGTCGAGCAGCTTTTCGGCGAGCGCCTTGATCTCGTCGGAGAAGGTCGCCGAGAACAGCAGGTTCTGCCGCTTCTTCGGCAGCAGCGCGAGCACGCGCTTGACGTCGGGAATGAAGCCCATGTCGAGCATGCGGTCCGCCTCGTCGAGCACGAAGATCTCGACCCGCGAAAAGTCGACGTTGCCCTGGCCGCTGATGGTCGAGCAGGCGGCCGGGCGTGGCGACGAGGATGTCGACGCCGCGCTTCAATTGCGCGACCTGCGGGCCGAAGCTCGACGCCGCCGAACAACGCCATCGACGTGAGCTTGAGATGCCGCCGTACGTCTTGATGGACTGCTTCGACCTGCGCGGCGAGTTCACGCGTCGGCGTGAGGATCAGCGCGCGCAGCGGCTTGCGCGACCCGCCGGCGTACGGCGAGGGGCGCGTCGACAGCCGCTGCAGCATCGGCAGCACGAATCCGGCGGTCTTGCCGGTGCCGGTCTGCGCGCCGGCCATGAGATCGCCGCCGGCGAGCACGGCGGGAATCGCCTGCAGTTGAATCGGAGTAGGGCGCGTATAACCCTGATCGGCGACCGCGCGCAGCAAAGGCTCGGACAAGCCGAGTGAAGAGAATGACATGAAAACTTTCGAATGGGTGCTCGGCCATACGCTTCCCCATGGGGAAACGGCCAGTCACAGCCAAACGGGAGAAACTGCGAAGGTCGGAATCGACTGCGGCAAGGGGACTGGAACAAGGGCCGCAGCGCGCATTATAGCGCACCTCGGATGCATTTGTCCAATTTATCAATGAGTAGGGGTTGGGCGGCCCGTTGCCGGATTCCGCGAATCGGCCCTAATGCGTACCATCGTGTCGAACTCGTGCCCCGTCCATGATCGAAATCGACCCCGCCGAAGTGGAATGGACCGCCGTGCGTGCGCAGGGCGCGGGCGGGCAGAACGTCAACAAGGTGTCGTCGGCGGTGCACCTTCGCTTCGACATCCGCGCCTCGTCGCTGCCCGATCCGCTCAAGGCGCGCTTCTGCGCGTATCCGGACCAGCGCATCACGGCCGAGGGTGTGGTCGTCATCAAGGCGCAGCGGCACCGCACGCAGGAGCGCAACCGCGAAGACGCGCTCGCGCGCCTGCATGAGCTCCTCGTGCAGGCGACGCACGTGGCGGCCCCGCGCAAGCCGACGCGGCCCACGCGGGGATCGCAACGGCGCCGCGTGGACAGCAAGGTGAAGCGCGGCGAGGTGAAGAAGACGCGCGGCCGCGTCGTCGACTGAGCGCTCCGTCATGCCTTACACCCCGCAGGAGCTCGCGCAGATCTCGGCGCGCACGCTCGAGCACTACGACAGGCACGCACAACGCTTTCGCGACGGCACGCAGGATCACGACGTCCGCCAGAACATCGCGGCGCTGCTCGAAAACATCGTAGGCACGCCGCCGTTCGCGATCCTTGATCTCGGATGCGGGCCCGGACGCGACCTCGTCACGCTCGCGGAGCTCGGCCATCGCCCGGTCGGCCTCGACGGCGCCGCGTCGTTCGTCGAGATGGCGCGGGAAGCCGGCGGATGCGAAGTCTGGGAGCAGGATTTCCTGAAGCTCGATCTTCCTGCCGGTCGCTTCGACGGAATCTTCGCCAATGCCTCGCTGTTCCACGTGCCGCGGCAGGAGTTGCCGCGCGTGCTCGGCGAGCTTCACGCGACGTTAAAGCCTTCCGGCGTCCTGTTCAGCTCGAATCCGCGCGGCAATGACGAAGAAGGCTGGAGCGGAAGCCGGTTCGGCGTCCATTACCGCCTCGACACGTGGCGCAGACTGATGACGGGCGCGGGATTCACCGAGCTCGCACACTACTATCGGCCGGAGGGATTGCCGCGCGAGCAGCAACCCTGGCTCGCGAGCGTGTGGCGCAAATCCGGAGACGAGTAGGACGCCGGCGCGCTTACGCAAGGACGATTCCTCGGGGGCGGCAGCGACGTCGTCGAGCATCGCGTTGCCCATCCACCATGTCCGCACAGCGTCAGCGTGCCGCTCACGTTGATGTCGCTCGACGTAGTTCGGCCGCGCTCACCGGCTTCGTGCAATTGCGCGTTGACGACTTCCAGATCGGCGAGCGTGACGACGCGGCTGCCGTTGACGTCGCCTCGCAACGGCAGCCGAGCCGCACCGATCCGGTGCCGCCGCTGAAGCCGTCGCTGGAGCTCACGTTCGACACAGTGACCGTCACGTACTGCGCGTTGGCGACGCCGGTCAGCGGCACGATCATGTCGTTGCCGCTGAATGACGGCGCCCCTGCCACCGCCGTGCTCTCCGTCACCGACGCCGAGCCGGAGACCGGCGGGTGGTTGAACGTGATCACGATCGTGTGGCTGTTGCCCACGCCCGCCATCCGCGGGCTCGGTCGACGGATTGGTCGAGACCAGCGACATCGGCAGATCGAAGATCCCGGCGGCGCCGTGGATCTTGCGCGACGCGGCGCCGGTGATGCCGAATGCACCCGTAGCGTCGACCTTGTTGACGCCACCGGTCGCCGCCTGCGCCGTACAGATAGTAGAGGCTGCCCGTCGGGCCGATCTGGATCTTGACCGGTGAGCTGATCCCCGTCGCGAAATCCGCGACCGCGAAGCCGGCTGGCGGGATCGACCGTCTTGATCCAGCCCGCCGCAGAAGTCCGAGAAGAAATACTTGCCGACGTAGCGACGCCGGGAACTGCACGATCGACGGATTGTAGAAGGCGCCGCCGGTGATCGCGCAGCCGGTGACGGTGCCGATCGTGTGTGAATACGTGTAGACGGGTCCGGTCTCGCCCGGATTGATCAGTCGGCCCCTTCCGCAGTTCGGCCATCCGTAGTTCGCCCCGGCGATGCCGTCGTCGATTTCCTCCCAGGTGTTCTGTCCGACGTCGTCGATGAAGATGCGGCCGGTGCCGGGCTGGATGCCGAACGTGAACGGGTTGCGCAGGCCGTAGCGCCCAGATCGCCCGGTTGTTGCCCGTCGGCGGTGAGCCGAAGAACGGGTTGTCGCGTCGGGATGCGTGCCGTCGGCAGTTGATGCGCAGCATCTTGCCCAGCAGGTTCGTCGAGCGTCTGCGCGTTGGCGCCGTTCGCGTTCTCGCCGACGCCGATGTAGAGCTTGCCGTCGATGCCGAAGTGGAGCGCGCCGCCGTTGTGGTTGGTCGCGCCGGACAGATTGTTCGAGCTCGAGCAGCGACGAACTCGCTGCCGGCCACCGCGACGTCGCCGTTCGCGGTGAACCGGCTCACGCGGTTGTGCGCCGCGGCGTCCGGGCACCGTGTAATAGACGTAGACGAATTGGTTGGCCGCGAAATTCGGATCGAAGGCCACGCCCAGCAGGCCGCGCTCGCCGGTCGAGTCCACGGTCAGCGTGACGAACGGCGTCGGCGAGCAGCGCGCCGTTCTTGATCACGCGCAGCGCGCCGCCCTGCAGCGTCACGAACAGCCGGCCGTCGGGCGCGAACGCCATCGACGTCGGCGCCACGAGTCCGGAGGCAACCGGTGTCTCGCTGAAGCCGGGAATGAACGAAACCGCCTCGAGAGGCGCCCGCCCCAGCCAATCCCGCCGCGACGACGACCGCCACCAGCGCGCGTCGGGTGCGCAGGCGTCTGCAAACCATAAGCATCGACATCGCCGTCCTCCGCGGGCGGCCACCCAAACGATCTGGACGAGGATGAATGGCCGCCGTCAGCAGCCCATTATGCCAATGTCATCACAGTTGGCAAGCCCCATCGCATCCAGACTTCGGTGGCGCCGATCCCTACGCGGCGGCCTGCGGCCCGGCCAGCGCCATCGCCTTGCGGTACGCCGGGCGCGCCTCGATGCGCTTCAGGTACGCGAGGATGTTGGGGAACGGGGCGAGGTCGTAATCGAGGAAAAGGCGCATCGTCGTGAACGGGAACGTCATCATCACGTCGGCCGACGTGAATTCCTGGCCGGCGAAGTAGGGCCTCCCCGCAAGCTCCGCGTCGACGAAGGCCAGCATCTGCTTCAGTCGCGCCGCGATCCGCGTTCCCACCGGACCGGAGCTCGCGTCCGGCACGCGCGACAGCACCAGCGCGATCAGCGCGAGCGACATGAGGCTCCCTTCCGCGAAGTGCAGCCAGTACAGGTAGCGGGCGTACTCCGGCGCGTCCGGCGGCACGGCGAGGCGGTCGCCGCCGTGGCGGTGGACGATGTAGTCGACGATCGCGCCCGACTCCGCGAGGACCGTGTCGCCATCGCGGATCACCGGCGCCTTTCCCAGCGGATGGATCGCCTTCATCGCGTCCGGCGCGGCGCCGGTCGGCTCGCGCTGGAATTTCTCCAGCGTGTACGCGAGGCCGAGCTCCTCCATCAGCCAGACGATGCGCTCCGATCGTGACGTCGAGAGGTGGTAGATCGTGATCATTGGAGGTCCTTCCGGGTGCGGGGATGTGGATTCGGGCGCCGATCACCGGCGTGACGCGTGTCGCCGGGATCGGCTTGGCGGCGGGCGCGCGGGACGGCCGGGGGACGCGCGCGCCCGCTCGAAGCGGCGGCGACTCCATTCTATTCGGAGCGCAGACGAGGCAGCGCCTTCCCGCGCGGCATGTTTGACCCCGTTGGTCCGGTCGCGTCGTTTACAGCGGCATCGTCCCTCACCGACCGGAGGTCCGCATGTCCTCGCTCTCGACCCGCCTCGCGGCGTGGCTGATCGTATTGGCCGTCCTCGCCGTGTTCGCCGCCCTCGCATCTCCGCCCGCAGCGGCGTTCTGCGGCTTCTATGTCGGGCAAGGCCGACGCAAGTCTCTTCAACGAGGCATCGCAGGTGATCCTCGTTCGCCGCGACGGCAAGACCGTGATCAGCATGGCCAACGACTATCGGGGCGAGCTGACCGAGTTCGCGCTGGTGGTGCCGGTGCCGCAAGTGCTGGAGCGCGGCCAGGTCCACATCGGCGAGCGGCGGCTGTTCGAGCGCATCGATGCGTACAGCGCGCCGCGGCTCGCCGAATACTACGACCCCGACCCGTGCTCGCTACCGGTGCAGGCAGACGAATGGACGCGATCAACGCACCGAAGCCGGCGTCCGAATCGGTGGGGGACATGAAGAAGGAAAAGGCGCTGGGCGTCACCGTCGAGGCGTCGTACACCGTCGGCGAGTACGACATCGTGATGCTGTCGGCGAAGCAGTCCGACGGGCTCGAGACGTGGCTGCACGACAACGGTTACCGGATCCCCAAAGGCGCGAGCGCGGCGCTGAAGCCGTACGTGCGGCAGAACATGAAGTTCTTCGTCGCGAAAGTGAACCTCAAGGAGCAGGCGAAGACCGGCGTCGCGTATCTTCGGCCGCTGCAGTTCGCGTTCGAGTCCGAGAAGTTCATGCTGCCGGTGCGCCTCGGGATGCTGAACGCCAGGGGCCCGCAGGACCTCGTGCTGTACGTGCTGACCCCGCAGGGCCGCGTCGAGACGACCAATTACCGCACGGTCAAGGTGCCGTCCAACCTGGACCTGCCGACGTATGTGCGCGGCGAATTCGCGCCGGTGTACAAGGCGCTGTTCGACACGCAGGCGACGCGCGAGGACTACCGCGCGATCTTCACCGAATATTTCTGGGACATGACGTGGTGCGACCCCTGCGCGGCGGACCCGCTGAGTCCCGACGAGCTTCGCCAGGCCGGCGTGTTCTGGCTGGACGGGCAGCCCGGTGCGCGCGGCGGAGGCCAGCCGGTGATGCTGACGCGGCTCCACCTGCGCTACACCAAGGAGTCGCTGCCGGAAGACCTCGTGTTCCAGGAAACCGCCGACCGGCAGAACTTCCAGGCGCGCTACGTGTTGCGTCATCCGTGGAAAGGGGATGCCACGAGCTGCTCTGCCGCGCCCGCGTATTTCGAGGAAGTGACGCGACGCCAGGAGCGCGAAGCCGCGACGCTCGCCTCGCTGACCGGGTGGGACGTCAACGCGATCCGCCTGAAGATGGCGCTCGCGCCGCAGCCGAAGAGCCGGTGGTGGGAGGCGCTGTGGAAATAAGCGGGCTCGGGGGCCAGCGGCGTTTTCCCGTGTCGTTGCCGCGGCCCGATCGCGGGTCCGGCGCCGATGAGACGTCCGGCTCGGTCGTCGGCCGAAACCGGCGCACGCCGGACCCGCGGCTCTTCCAGATCGCGTTCCAGGCGGTGCTGCTCGGCGTCGGCGTGCTCGTGCGCGACTTCGCGCTCGACCCGCGGCAGATGGCGTTCGCGTTCGCGGCGGGCCTCGCGACGCAGTGGCTGTGGCTGAAGGCGCTCAAGCTGGAGCAGAAGGGCGCGCTGTCCGCGGTGATCACGTGCTTCGGCGTGTCGCTGCTGCTGCGCGCCGACACGCTGTGGGTGCATCCGCTCGCCGCCGCGATCGCGATTTCGTCGAAGTTCGTGCTGCGCGTCAACGGCAAGCATGTGTACAACCCCGCCAACCTCGGCGTCATCGTCGCGCTCTCGCTGCTTCCCGGCACCTGGGTCTCGCCCGGGCCAGTGGGGCAACGACGTCGCGCTCGCCGGCTGGTTCGTGGCCCTCGGCGGGCTCGTCACGCAGCGCGCGCGGCGCTGGGACATCGCGTGGGTGTTCCTCGCCGCGTGGCTCACGCTCGTCTCGCTTCGCGTCGTGGCGCTCGGCCAGCCCTGGACGATCCTCGCGCACCAGTTCACCAACGGCGGGCTGCTGCTGTTCGCGTTCTTCATGATCTCGGACCCGATGACGATCCCGAACCGGCGCGGCGCCCGCATCGGCTACGCGCTGGTGGTCGCGGCGATCGCCTTCGCGTGGCAGTTCGCGCTGTTCCGCACCAACGCGCTGCTGTGGGCGCTTTTCATCGCCTCGCCGCTGGTGCCGCTGATCGACTGGCGCTGGCCGGCCGCGCGCTTCAACTGGAAGGCGCCTGACGGCGCCGCCGGTCGATCGGCACCCGCGCCGTGACTTCCTTGCGAGGGCAACCGAGGCGTGGGATTCACGCCGAATTCAGTGATGGAGCAAGCCGCGGTCAGTGCGCAATGTCCAGCACGACGCGGAAGCGCGCGTTGCCGCTCATCATCCGGTCGTACGCCTCGGCGGCGCGCTCGAGCGGATACACCTCGTTCATCGACTTCACGCCGGTGCGGGCGCTGAACGCCAGCGTGTCCTGCGAGTCGATCGAGGTTCCCGAGTACCAGCCCTTGACGGAGCGGCATCCGGAGAGCAGGAACACCGGGGAAATCTGCATCGTCGGAGCCGCCCCGACGATCATGAGCGTGCCATTGTTCGCCAGGCCGCCCTGCACCGCGCTCATTGCGTCGCCGCTGGTCGCCGTCGCCAGGATGACCTTGGCGCCTCCCAGCTTCTGCAGCTCCGCCGCGGGATCCTGCGCCTGGCTGTCGATGTAGATCGACGCGCCCAGCTGACGGGCGAGCGGCTCCTTGTCCTTGCCGCGCGCGATGCCGACGGTCTGGAAGCCCATCCGCGTCGCGTACTGAATGGCGAGGTGCCCGAGCCCGCCAAGCCCGAGCACCGCGACGACGTCGCCCGCGCGCGCGCCCGAATTGCGCAATGCGTTGAACGTCGTGAGGCCGGCGCACATCAACGGGGCCGCCTCGATGGCGGGGAGTTCCGCAGGCATCAGCGCGACCGCGCTCCCCGGCGCGATCATGTACTCGGCATAGCCGCCGTCGTAGGTGATGCCCGTGACCTGGTGCGTGACGCACGCGAAGAAATCGCCGCGGCGGCATGGATCGCAATGTCCGCAGTAGCCGCCGTTCCAGCCGACGCCGACGCGCTGGCCGACCTTCCACTCACTGGCATTCGGGCCGACCGCATCGATCACGCCGGCCACTTCATGCCCGGGGACCCGCGGGTACTGGATTCCCGGGAGATGCCCTTCCTTCGTGAGCGAATCGCTGTGGCAGATGCCGCAGGCCTGCACGCGGATCCGCACCGCGCCGGGGCCGGGCACCGGGATCGGCCGCTCGACGCTTTCAAACGGCCCGCCCGCGCGAGCAACCTGCATTACACGCATCGTCGCCATGGTTCCTCCGGCAATCATCGATTGAAAAGCTGACGCTCATGTGAAAGTCAACGCACCCGATCGGCCATTTCGGCCGGGGCCTGCCGGCAATCGCGTGAAAGTGTACCGCCGGATATGGCGGCGAGTCCTGCGCGAGCGGTTCGACATCGCCGCCGCAACGACGGTTCACGGGGCATTGACAACGCCTGGGTGCGGGCATACACTGAACCAAATGGTTCACTATGAACGCGACCCGCTCGGTGCTGTATTCGGTGCGCTCGCCGACCCCACGCGGCGCGCCATCCTGACGCGGCTTCGGCAAGGCGAGCGCTCGGCGGGTGAGCTCGCCCAGCCGTTCGGAATGTCGCTGACGGGATTCATGAAGCATCTCGGCATTCTCGAGGATGCCGGATTGATCGAACGGCGGAAGACCGGCCGGATCGTGAACTGCCGCCTGAAGGGGGAGGCATTGAAGGGGGCGATGGATTGGCTCGACCGCCATGAGCAGTTCTGGAACACACGGCTCGATCGCCTCGGCACATTTCTTGAACGAAAGGAGAAGGAACGATGGAAACCGCAATCGACGACAAGACCCGCCTCGAAGTCCGGCGCCACTACAAGACCACGGTCGCCAAGGTCTACGCGGCGTGCACGGACCCGGAGCAGATGAAATTCTGGATGGGGCCGAGCGATGACTTCGGGGAATCGGAAGTCACGCTGGACGTGCGAGTCGGCGGCCGCTACCGGATCGTCATGCATGCGCCGGACGGCGAGACGTTTCGGGTCGGCGGCGTGTTCCGCGAGGTGGTGCCCAACAAGAAGCTCGTCTACACCTGGGCGTGGGAATCGACGCCGGACAAGGAATCGCTGGTCACCGTCGAGCTAAGCGCAGCAGGCGACGGAACCGAGCTCGTGCTGACGCATCAAAGATTGGCCGACGTCGAAGCGCGCGACAAGCACCTGCACGGCTGGATCGGCTGCCTCGACCGGCTCGGCAATTTCCTCTGCCACTAGAAAAATTTGCAATCCGACCGGAGACCCGCGATGTCCAATCCTTTCGTACACGTCGAGCTCGCCACGACCGATGTGGCCAAGGCCAAGTCCTTTTACGGAGCGCTGTTTGACTGGAAGATGGAGGACGTTCCCGATGGACGGCGGCGCCGTCTACACGATGATCAGCGTGGGCGAAGGGACGGGTGGCGGCCTGATGAAGCACCCGATGCCCGGCGCACCGTCGTCCTGGCTCGCTTATGTGCAGGTCGACGACGTCAAGGCGGCCACGGCCAAGGCGCGTTCGCTCGGCGCGACCGTGATCAAGGACGTCACCGAGGTGATGGGGATGGGATGGTTTTCGATCTTCACCGATCCCACGGGCGCGACGCTCGCGCTGTGGCAGCCGAAGCCGAAGGCGAAGTGATCCCGCATTAGCAATGAGGCCCTGCGCTGAACGCGCAGGGTCGTCAAGACTTCTCTCACGCGGGCGGCAGCGCGACAGCGGGCCGCCCGCATCACGCCCGGAACGCGATTCCGGCCCTTGGGCCCCTGGTACGGTACTGCCGTGGGCGTCCTGCCGTGTAGGCCGCGCCCCACGCACGAATGCGAATCCGGGCGTTATCCGCGTCGCGGCACCTCGATTATCGTTATCGCACGTGCGGAAGTCCTCAGGATTTCCGCTTGGAGGGGCACCAATGGAGGTGCAAATGGAAACGGTGCAAACGGAAACGCCGGTCAAGTTCGGCAAGCTCTCGAAGTGCGAGCACGAAGGCTGCATCTGCACGGTGTCGACGGGCGAGCGGTTCTGCAGCGACTACTGCGCGGAACAGGCAAGCGCCGCCGCGGCTTCGACCGACGACGATTGCAATTGCGGTCACGCCGAATGCGTGCATGCGGTGACCTCGCCCAAAGTGGGTGCAGGATTCACCGCGACGTGAGCGCCCGCCGCGGATCGAGCGACGATTCGCGCGGCTGCTTTCGGTCTCCGTTCACCGCGATTCGAAGTCAGATCCTGGAGGTATCCATGCGAATGACAGTGAAGGCCGCGCTGATCCTGGCGGGACTCGCCGGCGCGACGCAAGCGATGGGAACCGTGACCCTATACGATGGAGAAGGCTTCCGCGGCGGTTCGTTCACCGCGAGCGGAACCATCTCCAATTTCCAGCCGACCGGGTTCAACGATCGCGCGGAATCGGTCGTCGTCGACAGCGGCACCTGGCAAGCCTGCGAAGACTCCGACTTCCGCGGTCGATGCGTGACGCTGGAGCCGGGGACCTACCCGACGTTGGCCCCGCTCGGGATGCTCGATCGCATCTCGTCGATCCGTCCGATTGCGGTGGTCGGGTCCGCGTTGCCGCCCGCAGTAGCCAGCGAGCCATTGCATGAAGTGAATGTCGCCGCCGTGCATGCGGTGGTCGGCCCGGCCGAGCAGCGATGCTGGGTCGAACGCGAACAGGTGGTCGAGCGCAGCGGTCCGAACGTGCCGGGCGCCATCATCGGCGGTGTGCTCGGTGGCGTGCTGGGGCACCAGATCGGCGGCGGTCGCGGCCAGGACATCGCGACCGCGGGCGGCGCGGTGGCAGGCGCCGCAATCGGGGCGAATGCCGGACGTGGCGCGGCAGTCTACGATCGTGACGTCCAGCGTTGCGCCAGCGTTCCCTCGTCGCTCCAGCCCAGTTACTGGGACGTGGCGTATTTCTTCAACGGCTACGAGCACCACGCGCAGTTGAGCGCGCCGCCGGGGCCGACACTCTGGGTGGACGACAACGGCGTGCCGCGCGCCTGAGTTCGAATTCAGGCGGTGCGAGCGGAGCGGCCCTGCGGGGCCGCTTCTTTTTTGCGGGTGCGCCCGGATCGCGCGGCCTCGGTGGTGGCGCGGGAGATTCATCCCGCCGTGCGGGGAAGGCGGCCTTCGGCGGCGTGGGTCGCTATACTTCGCCTGTCTCCCGCCGATATTGCGTGCCGTGACCCCGAACGATCCGACCATCGCCGTCCTTTTCGCTGACGTCGCCGGCAGCACCCGGCTCTACGAGCAGGTCGGCGACGCGCTCGCGCTGGCGACGATCGGCAAATGCCTCGCGCTGGTCGAGGAGGTGTCGCGCGGACACGGCGGGCGCCTGATCAAGACGATCGGCGACGAGGCGATGGTCGTGTTCCCGGCCGCCGACCAGGCCGCGGCCGCCGCCGCCGAGATCCAGGGGCGGATGACCGACTTCGCGCAGGCGGGCAATTACCGGATCGCGTTCCGCATCGGGTTCCACTGCGGCGCCGCGATCGAGCGCGACGGCGACGTCTTCGGCGATTCGGTCAACGTCGCGGCACGCATGGTCGGATTGGCGAAGAGCGGGCAGGTCATCCTGTCGGCGCCGACCGCCGAGGCGCTCTCGGCTGCGCTGCGCGAGCGCCTGCGCGAAGTCGACGTGATGACCGTAAAGGGCAAGGAAAAGGACATCGGGATCCTGGAGCTGCTTGTGGCAGGACTCCGCCGACCTCACGTCGATGGCGCCGCGGCCGCGGCGGAAGGCCGTCGCGCCTCGCGCTGCGCCACGGCGAGCGCGCGATCGAGCTATCCGATGCCGCGCCGTCGCTCTCGCTGGGGCGCGACGCGCAGAACGACGTCGTGATCACTGACCGGCTGGCATCGCGCATGCACGCGAAAATCGAGCGCCGCCGCGACCACTTCATGCTGGTCGACCAGAGCTCGAACGGGACGTTCGTGACGGTGGCGGGCGAGGGCGAATTCGAGGTGCGACGCGAGGAATTCAAGCTGCGCGGCCGCGGCCACATCAGCTTCGGTCATTCGCACGCCGCGACTCCCGGCGAGACGGTGACGTTCGCCTGCGTCGACGCCGACGCCTGAGCACAGCGAACGTTAAGCCGCGAAGCGGCGGCCGGAGCTACAAGGCAATCGGGTCGCGCAGCCGATTTTGAGATAGGTTCTAGATCGCGAGTTTCCTGATCATTTCGGGATTGCGGACGACGGTCTTCTGGCGGCCGGGCGGCGCACCGTAGAGGCCGGCCGGCGGATTGGTCTCGAGGCGCGACAGCACCGAGGGATCGGCGCAGCGCTTGTCGAGCACGACGGTGACCTTGTCGCCGGCGCTCGCGCCGAGACTGAAGCATGCCTGGCCGAGCTGCGCGTTGAGCGGCTTCAGCACGCCGTTCGCGACGATGTCGGCCGGCGCACCGCTTCCGGCGAGCTGCAGATCGTAGACGCGAGGCTTCGCGGACGGGCGCGGCGTCATCGCGATGACGGCGGGCAATCCGACGAGCTCGCTCTCGAGCTGAGCTTCCGCGGCTGCGCCGGGCAATCCTTCGACGGTCAGCGCGACCTTCTGGCTCGTCACGTTCGCGTGCTGCAGGAAGAATTCGCGCGAGAACTCGTCGGCGATCTTGGCCCCGATCGCCTTCAGCGCCTCTTCCTCGGTGGCGAAGCTGCCGATGCCCTGCGGCAGCGTGGTGTTGTAATAGATCTCCTCGCCGGTCTCGCGGTCGACGCACTTCACGGTCCACGACGTCAGCGCGTACTTGGTGACCGTCACGCCCGATGCCTGGAGCTGCAGCGAGAGCTTCTTGATCTTGGCCTCGCCCAGCACCGCGAAGTCCGCACCCTTGTCGTTCGGTCCCGCGCCGCCTTCGGACCAGGTGCGAAAGCCGAACGCCTTGATGCGCTCCTTGAGGATGTTCTCGGCGACCGGCGACGGCTGCGCCGGCGCGTCCGGCTGATCGGCGTCGCGCACCGACACCGCGACCGAGATCTTCGGGTCGCCGCTCGCGCGGATGAAGTCGACGCGCTCGTCGCGCGTCATCTGGTTGAGCGACTTCTGCACGGCCTTCACGTTGACCACGGCTTCGGTCGTCATCGACATGAGGCCGTCCTTGCCGAGCTCCGGCGGGCTCTCGCGGACGACCGTCGTGATGTAGTCGCCGCTCTTCGACAGCAGCCGCGTCTTCAGCAGATCGTAGTGCTTCGCGATCGAGCCGGTGTCGACCAGCAGGCCCACGGCCTTTTCCACGAGCTGGCTCTTGGTGTCGGCGCGCAGTTCGGCCTGCATCAGGGACTTGTCGCCCTGATAACGAGGGTCGCTGGGATCGACCAGGCCGACCGCGGTGATGGTCAGGCTTCCCGCGCCGGAGCGGGTCGTTGCGGCGGGGGGCGTTGGCGGCGCGGGCGGTGCGGCGGGGGGCGCCGTCGCGACCGCCGGCGGCGCCTGGGCGCCGGTCGTCGCGGGCCCGGCCTGATGCTGGTACCAGAACCATCCCGCGGCGACGATCGCCACCAGCGCGGCGACCCCGACGACGATGAACGCAGGGTTGCGCGGCGACGCAGCGGGTGCGGCGGCGGCTGGCGGCGCGGGCACCGGCACGCCGGCGCCCATCGCCACGGCGGGATTCAGCATCGTCCGGTCGAGCGGCGCCATCATCGTCGCGTCGGCGGAGCGGTTCATCGTCGACATCGCATCCGCGGCGGCGACAGCCGCCGAGATCGCATCGGCAAACTCTCCGGCCGTCTGGTAGCGCTCGTCGGGACGCTTGGCGAGCGCCTTGCGCACGACCGCGTCCATCTCCGGCATCACCTGCACGTTCAGCATCGACGGCGGCATCGGATCCTCCTTCAGGACCTTCTGCATCGTCGTCGTCGACGATCCCGCGAACGGGCGCTCGCCGGTGAGGAATTGGTAGAGGATGACCCCGGCGGAAAAGAGATCGGAGCGTCCGTCGACCGGCAATCCCTGGATCTGCTCCGGCGACATGTAGCTTGGCGTGCCCATCACGGTGCCCGCCTGCGTGAGGTTCGACGCCTCGATGTGGGCGATGCCGAAGTCGGCGACCTTCACCGAGCCGTCCGGCAGCAGGAAGATGTTGGCGGGCTTGATGTCGCGGTGGATGACACCCTGCCGATGCGAATAGTCGAGCGCGCCCAGGATCTGCGACATGATGCGGCCGATGTCGGTGATCTTGAAGCGCTCGTTGGTCTCGAAGCACTCCTTCAGCTCGCGCCCCTGGATGAACTCCATCGCGATGTACCAGACGCCGGCGTCCTCGCCGAAATCGTAGATCGAGACGATGTTGGGATGGTTGAGCCGTCCGGCCGCCTGCGCCTCGCGGCGGAAGCGCGCGACCACGGTTGCCGAATCGTCGTCGGCGAGCTGGTCGGAGCGGATCGTCTTCAGCGCGACGATGCGCTTGATCAGCGGGTCGTAGCCTTCGTAGACGACGCCCATCGCGCCGCGCCCGATCTGGCGCCGGATCTCGTATTTGCCGAGGCTGCTGATTTCTGCCATGCGTCGCTCCACGCGCGAAAACGGCGACGCCGGCACCGAGGCCGGCGTCGTCGCGGTCGGCCGTCAGGCCCTCACTTGTACTTGCTGTCGATTTCCCACACCGACTTCTGCACCAGCCGCTGGACCATCGTGTCGAGCGACACGCCGCCCTTCTGCGACTGGTGGATGCCGAGCGCGCCGGACGACGTGGCGCCGATCTCCATCTTCTCTTCGGTGTAGCCGGTCGCGACCTGCTCGGTCGTCTCCGCGTTGATGATCTTGTAGCGCATGCCGATGACCCAGACGCTCGTCGCCTCCTCGGAATGCACCGAGCCGACCGCCGTGCCGCCCACGGCGCCAGCCGCCGCGCCGCCGCGCGTGGGGGCGAACGCGCCGAGCAGGCCCGCCATCTGGCCGAGCGTCCTGCCGTCGAATCCCTGTTCGGCGGAGGCGACCTGCTCGGTCTTCAGGATGTCGAACTTGACGACGTACTTGGTGGCCTTGAGCTTGCCCATCTTGAGGAACTTGCGCGCCTGGTCCGGATCGCCGAGGTTGTAGGCGAGCTCGAACTCCTTCAGCACGGGACCGAGATTCGAGCGCTCGAGCACCTGGAAGTTGGCGCTGGAGAGCTCGATCTCGCCGAAATCGGCGATGTTGTTCGAGGTGAACTTCTGCAGGAACGTTGCGTTGTTGCTCTTGATCTCGCCGGGGATCACTACCAGCGCCGGTCCCTTCTTCGAGGCGTTGGTGTAGACGACCGGCTGGTAGATCGTCTGGTCGGCCGCAGCGTTGGCCTTCTGCGACGTTTCCCTGCCGGCCGTCGGCGACGGGTTGCCCCACGAGGGCTGCGCCGCCGCGATCGACGCGGAGGCGAGGAGCGCCACCGCAAGCAGGCATTGCAGGCATGCATTCGAGGTTCTTGCATTCATGGCGATTACCTTTCGTCCTGGGTTCCTGTCAATGCCGTTTCCGGCGATCTATTTCGGGGCCGGCTTTTTCGCGGGAGCGGGGGCGGCTCGCGTGCAGTAGTCCGCGTACAGCGCGGGCACGACTTCGTCCGCCTTCTCGTTGACGAGGGTCAGCGCCATCTTGGACACGTCCGCGCCGGCGTACGAGCTTTCGCTCGCGTCGACGCTGGATATGAGCCTTCCGTCGCTGCCGTAAAGCGTGAATTGCATGTTCACCGACACCTGGTTGACGTTGATCATTGCATTGCGCGTCGCCTGCGCGGAGATGAGGCCGCGCAACACGAAGTTGGCGCCCAGCCGCTTCGACGCGCTCAGCGCGGCATCCGGATCGTTCTTGAAATACGCGTCGATCTCCGCCTGCGCGATCTGTGCCCGGATCTCCGCCGGCGTGTAGGTGCGCAGCCCGAGCGAGCGCAGGCGGGCGTTGATCGCCTGAAAATGCGGACCGTAGTTCTGCTGCTGCGCCGCGATGTAGCCGTTCGACTGGAGCTCGCCGATCACGACCATGATCTTCTTGTTCTTGAGGTCGGCCCGGCAGGGCGTCGACAGCTGCGCCGCTATGCGGTCGGCCCGCGCCTCCTGCTCCTGGCGGTCGGCATCGTCCTGCTGCGAGAACTTGAATCCCTGCTGCGCCTGGACCGGGGCCGCGGCGAGCGGCGCCAGCAAGGCGAGGATCGCGAAGGCGTGTCGTGGTCGCATCGGCATGAGGATAGCGCAAACGGGGTCCAAAGGCCCCGATTCGCTGCAAAGTTAGCCTAACGGGCGGCGAAAATCCATACGGAATATTCGCGTGCCCGGATGCACCGGGATCGCGGCTGAAGCCATCAGCTTGTAAGCGACAGGGATCGGGGCCCGCGAGGGAACGGCGTTCGCCGGGTCGCGCGCGCGAATGTCCACCGCGGTGCGCCGCCGCGCCGCCCGGTCTATCGGGTGAGAAGCCGGGGAGAGACGTGCTAGGTCGTCATGCCGGGCCACCATTCGCTCGCATTGGCGATGCGCACGAGGTTCGCGACCGGCGACCTGCGTTCCGCAGGCACGCCGACGATCATCAGCGAGACGATTTCATCGGGAGCCCAATGATTGACCCGGTTCCCGAGGAAGTTGTCTTCGTCGAAAATCGGGGCGGCGTGCCAATACAAATCGTATCCCAGCGTGTGCATCGCGAACGACAGCAGTTGCTCAGACTTCTCGTGGACGTCGTTCTCGAAATACAGGACCGGGCGAAATCGCTCTATCTGCATTTCGCCCGATTTCAGCACCTCGACCTCGTTGCCGTCGACGTCGATCTTCATCAGATGGCAGGCCTGGAGCTCCAGCGCGTCCAGCGCGAGAAAGTGCGTCCGCCATGGTTCGGCGACATACGCGGTCGGACCCCACGGGCCGCTGGTGTCGGGGTGCTCGGTGGCGGCGATGAATGCATTGACGGGCATCGTATTCCGGATGCCGTTCAACGCCAGATTCGCGCACAGCACGTTGAAGACGTCGGGGTGGGACTCCACGGCGTAGACGCGGCCGGATTCGCCCACGATCCGTGACAGCGGAAGCGTGAGGTCGCCGTGATTTGCGCCGATATCGATGACCGTGTCACCCGCGCGGAGGAACTGCCGCATCATGGCGACCTCGGATTCGCTGTATTGCCCGTACAGCTCGAAGCACTTGCCGATGAACGGCCCGCAATGCAGCATCCAGCCGTATTTGCAGCGAGTGAGCGCAAGATTCCCGAATTGCATGGTGGTGGCGGGTTTGCGACGTCGGTGGCGCCCGGGCCGGGAGCCGCGAGAGAATCGAGATTGACCCGGCCAGCTAATGAAGGGTGGACGCCTTGTCGACAGTGTAGCTCGGCCCCATCTCGACTCGGAAGGCTCTTGGGGAACCTAGTGGCGGCAAATGCGCCAAAGGATCACCGGAGTTTCATTGTCATGGCGTTCCATCCAAAATCGAGACTTTCGCGCATGGCCCTGTGGCTGGTGTTGATCCTCCTGTTGCTCATCGCCGGGCCAGCGCTGAACCTCGCGTCAGGTCGGGCGTCGCTGCGCGGCGACTGGCGCACGGCGTCGAACCGCTCGGCGGGCCTTGCTCCCGAACCGGCCAGCCACCCCGAGGCGATCGTCCAGGTCTACGCCAGCCGCGCGTTCAGCTGGCGCGGCGCGTTCTCCGATCACATGTGGGTCGCGGTCAAGCCGCGGGACGCCGAGCGCTATACGCGCTATGAGGTCATCGGCTGGCTCCACAGCACCGGTCATTCGGTCGTGTCGGTCTCGGACCAGCGTCCGCCGGATGCCGAATGGTTCGGCGCCGCGCCGCGCGTGGTGCGCGATGTTCGCGGCGAGCCGGCTGACGCGATCATCGCGAAGCTCCCTGCGGCCATCGCTGCCTATCCGTTCGGCGACACGTACACCGTGTGGCCCGGTCCCAACAGCAACACGTTTCTCGCGTACCTCGGCCGCGCGATTCCGGAATTGCACCTGATATTGCCGTCGACGGCGGTCGGCAAGGATTTCCTTCCGATCAGGGAGGCGGTTTCCCGCACGCCGAGCGGCGACGGCATCCAGATCTCGCTCTATGGCGTGCTCGGCGTGCTCGCGGGGCGGGACGAGGGGCTCGAGCTCAACGTGCTGGGACTGGTAACGGGCATCGACTTCGCCCGTCCCGCGCTCAAGTTTCCGGGAATCGGGCGCGTCCCCGGCGAATCCTGACGAAAGGCCGGCTGGCCGCCCGCTATTGCGCTGGCGGCCGCGCTGCCCGGATAATGGCCCGTGACGGTGAGCTCATCACCGCAGTGGAGGCAGCCATGATGTGTCGATCGAAGTTCGCCGCGCTGATCGCCGGAGCCGCGCTCGGCGCCGCCGCGACGTCCGCATTCGCGGTGTCGTGCTATGAAGTGATCGACCGCACCGATGCGGTCATTTACCGTGACACGCAATCGCCGGTCGACTTGAGTGATGCCGGCAAGCGCGCGCGCGACGCGATGCGCGCGCGAGGCGAACTGCTCGTCTTCTTCGATACGGACACCTGCGTCGTGCTCGGAAAGACCACGGCAACCGGCAGCCGGACGCTCAGCGTCGACGAGATCGTCGCCGAGTACAAGGGATTCGCCGGCAAGAACGCCTGGAATTCGTACAAGAGCTCGTGGTCCTCGTCGTCGCCGGGGGTCAGCGGCTCCAAATAGCCGGAGGTCGGCCGACTTGCGGAAGCGCGAACGGGCGCCGCGTGGCGCGCCGCTCCGGCATTCGCACCGCCTGCACCGCGCGATCTCGCCCCTGATGCCCGCCCGCAGGTTGCGTATTTTCCGTCTCGCTTCATCGATTTCCTGCAGCACGATTGGGTTTGCGCCGCGGCGATCTGCTCGGGCGCCATGATCGGCACTGCCTGCACGACGGCGTCCGCCCGAGAGGCCCCAATGCCTGACTCCGCCGCCAAGCCGTCGCCGCCGGTCGCGGCCGTGCGCAGCCACGTGGTGCACTCGCCCAACGGCGATCGCGCCGACGAGTACTACTGGCTGCGCGACGATACCCGCAAGGATCCGGACGTCATCGGCTACCTCGAGGCCGAGAACGCGTACCTCGAACGCGATGCAGGCGCACGTGAAGCCGCTCGAGAACAGGATCTACGGCGAGATCGTCGCGCGGATCAAGCAGGATGATTCCAGCGTGCCGTATGCGCGGCGGGGCTACTGGTATTACACGCGATACGAGACCGGCAGCGAATATCCGGTCCATGCGCGCAAGGCGGGCACGCTGGACGCGCCGGAACAGGTGATGCTCGACGTCAACGCGCTCGCCACGGATTTCGATTTCTTCCAGGTCGGAGCGCTCGAAGTGAGCCCGGACAACCGGATGCTCGCCTACGCCGAAGACAACGTGGGCCGCCGCCAGTGGTCGATTCGCTTCAAGGATCTCTCGACCGGCGTGACGCTCCCTGACCGGATCGTCAACGCCGACCCCGACATCGCATGGGCGGCCGACAGCCGCACCGTGTTCTACGTGGAGAAGCATCCCGAGACGCTGCTCGCGTACAAGGTCCGCAAACACCTGATCGGGACGGATCCGAACGACGATCCCGCCGTCTACGTGCAGGACGACACGAGCTTCTACACGTGGGTCGCCACGACCAAGGACGAACGCTTCATCGTGATCCATGCGCGCAGCACCGTCGCGAGCGAGATGCGCTACGCCGACGCCGCGAGCCCGGTCGAATTCAAGGTGTTCCTGCCGCGCGAGCGCGATCACCTGTATGGCGCCGAGCACCTCGACGGACGGTGGATCATCCGCACGAACTGGAAGGCGCCGAATTTCCGGCTGATGGAAGTGAACGTCGGCGAGGAATCCGACCGCGAGCGCTGGCGCGAGATCCTGCCGCATCGCGACGACGCGTTCATCCACGGATTCGACGTGTTCAACGGATTTCTCGCGATCGAGCGAGCGCTCGGGCGGACTGCGCAAGGTTCGCATTCGCCGCTTCGGCGGCGGCGAGGATTTCTTCATCGCCTCCGACGAGCCCGCGTACACGGCGCAGCTCGGCCAGAATGCGGAGCTCGACACCGAGCTCGTCCGCTACACGTACACGTCGCTGACCACGCCGCTCACGACTTACGATTACGACGTCCGCACGGGCGTCCGCACGCTGCTGAAGCGCGAGCCGGTGCTGGGCGACTTCGACCCGGCCCGTTACGCGACCGACCTCGTGTGGGCGAAGGCGCGCGACGGCCGGAAGGTGCCGGTGTCGCTCGTCTATCGCCGGGGCGTTCCGCGCGACGGCACCGCGCCGATGCTGCAGTACGCCTACGGCGCCTACGGCACCTCGACCGACCCGACGTTCTCGATCGCGCGCCTGTCGCTGCTCGACCGCGGATTCGTGTGCGCCATCGCGCACGTGCGCGGCGGCCAGGAGCTCGGCCGGCGCTGGTACGACGACGGCCGGCTGCTCAACAAGAGGAACACGTTCACCGATTTCATCGACGTCACGCGCTTCCTCGTGGCCGAGCGCTATGCCGATCCAAGGCGGGTATTCGCGCTGGGCGGCAGCGCGGGCGGGCTTCTGATGGGCGCGATCGCCAACATGGCCCCGGGCGACTACCGCGGCATCGTCGCAGCGGTTCCCTTCGTCGACACGGTGACCACGATGCTCGACAGCAGCATTCCGCTGACGTCGAACGAGTTCGACGAATGGGGCAATCCGGCGGAAAAGGCGTACTACGATTACATGCTGACGTACTCGCCGTACGACAACGTCGCGGCGCAGTCCTATCCGGCGATGCTGGTCACGACGGGCCTTTGGGACAGTCAAGTGCAGTACTTCGAGCCCGCCAAGTGGGTCGCGCGTCTTCGCGCGCGCAAGACCGATGCGAATCTGCTGGTTTTCCGGACGACGATGGAAGCGGGCCACGGCGGCAAGTCGGGGCGCTTCCAGCGGTTCCGTGAGATCGCCGAGGAATACGCGTTCGTGATCGACCAGGCGGGAATCGCGACGTGACCCTCGCGGCCGATGGTGCTGGTAAACGCAGCGCGCGATTCCCCGAGCCCGCAGCGTCAAGGGCCGTGTTGTAACATTTCGTGTTCGGTGCGCCGGTTTGGCGCCGCGTTCCGTACAATCCCGTCCGCGCTCACCCGTTCGCGCGTCGCCGTCCCTTCGGCGAGACCGTGAAGCAAAGTCCGACTAACCCCCCGGCTGCGTGGAACTACGTCTTGCTCACGACGCTCGAACTCCCTCGTCGATCGCGGGAACATCCGGACGGGCCTGCGATTCGCAAAGCAACCGAACTGAACCTGAGTCTTCATGATGCCTAGAGTGTTCCTTGCGCTCGCCGCGGCGAGCGCGGTGCTCATCGCGTCGCCGATCGGCGACGCGCTCGCGCAGACCGCGGCGACCGCGGACACGGCGCGGGTGATCGTCAAGTACAAGGCCGATTCGCCGTTGCTGCGCTCGGGCGTGATGGCGGCGCAGGCGCGCCACGCGCTGCAGGCGGAGGCGCTCGGCGCGCGGGTCGGGTTGGCGCTGCGCGCCGGCGCCGGCGTCGCGGAGCGGGCGCACGTGGTGTTCGCCCGCGGCATGACCTCGGAGCAGCTTGCGCAGCGGCTCGCGGCGGAACGCGACATCGAATACGCGGTGCCGGACCGGCGCATCCATCGCGTCTCGGTGCCGAATGATCCGTTGTACCTGACAGGACCTCCGATCGTGGGCACGAGCGGCGGTCCCGTCGTCGGACAGTGGTATCTGCGCGCGCCAGCCGGTGAGGTGCAGTCGTCGATCAACGTCGAGCCGGCGTGGGACCTCGCCGCCGGCGGCTCGCCCGTCGTGGTCGCGACGATCGATACCGGCGTCCGCTTCGATCATCCCGATCTTCAGCGCGCGGCGTTCGGCGGGACGCTGTTGCCGGGCTACGACATGATCAGCGACCCGGACGTGGCCAACGATGGCGACGGCCGCGACGCCGATCCGTCCGACCCGGGCGACTGGGTCACGGATGCCGAAATCCAGCAGGCGGGCG
Source organism: uncultured beta proteobacterium (assembly GCA_963741355.1). GTDB lineage: Bacteria > Pseudomonadota > Gammaproteobacteria > Burkholderiales > Casimicrobiaceae > CAIWHR01. The sequence goes on along the minus strand of CAVUIG010000027.1, from coordinate 64,303 downwards.
GCCCGTTCTACCAATGTGACACGCAGGCCAGTCCCAGCTCATGGCATGGCACGCAGACCACCGGTTTGATCGGCGCATTGACGAACAACGGACTCGGCATGGCGAGTGTCGGACATGGCGTCTTGGTTCTGCCGGTACGGGTGCTGGGCAAGTGTGGCGGCTTCGATTCCGACGCCATCGCGGGCGCGATGTGGGCAAGCGGATTGAGCGTGCCCGGCGTCCCGGGCAATCCGTACCCTGCGCGCGTGCTCAATCTCAGCTTCGGCTACGACGGCGTCTGCAGCAGCGCCTGGGCTGATGCGATCCGCCAGATCACCGCTGCCGGCACGGTGGTCGTCGCGGCGGCGGGCAACAGCACGGGGCATGCCGTGGGCGTGCCGGCCAATTGCCCGGGCGCGATCGCCGTCACCGGACTGCGGCACGTCGGGACGAAGGTCGGATTTTCCGACCTCGGACCCGAGATCAGCATCAGTGCGCCGGCTGGCAATTGCGTCAACATCGGCGCCGGCACCCCATGTCTTTATCCGATTCTGACGACCTCGAACGCGGGGACCATGACGCCGGTGACCGATGCGAACGGCGGCTCGATCTACACCGACAGCTTCAACGCATCGCTGGGAACGAGCTTCTCGGCGCCGCTGGTGGCGGGGACGGCGGCGCTGATGCTGGCCGTGCAGCCGTCGTTGACGCCCGCCCAGGTGCGCAGCCTTCTGCAGGCCACCGCGCGGCCGTTCCCGACGACCGGCGGCGGAACGATCGGCGAATCCGGTGCCGCAATGCGCGGCGCCACAACCACCGGGAACCGCCCAGATCGATCAGCTGGAGTGCTACTGCACCACATTGACCTGCGGTGCGGGGATGCTCGATGCCGGCGCTGCGGTGCGGGCGGTGCAGACGGCGTCGATCAATTACACCGGACTGTTCTGGGCCGCTCCGGCCAATTCCGAACCGGGGTGGGGCATCAACTTCGCGCACTCGGGTGACCAGATCTTTGCGACCTGGTACACCTATGACTCTTCGGGAAATGCCTGGTGGCTTTCCATGCTCGCCGATCGCATTCTCCCGACGGGAAACGCGTATGCGGGCCCGATCTACGTCGATCGCGGACCGCCGTTCAACAGCTTTGTCGGATCAGGCGTGCCCACTTCGGTCGGCAATGGTCAATTGGCGATGACGGACGCCAGCAACGGCAGCTTCGTCTACACGGTGTATGGCATCCCGCATGTCAAGGCGCTGACGCGATTCGACCTGGGAACCGGCCCGCAGCCGACGTGCGCGTACAGCGCGGCCACGCCGGATTTCGCCTCGGCGACCAACTACCAGGGTCTGTGGTGGGTCGCCAACGGCGCCGAATCAGGATGGGGTGTGAATTTCGCGCATCAGGGCAACTCGATATTCGCCACCTGGTACACCTATGACGAGAGCGGCGCGCCGTTGTGGTTGTCGGCGCTCGTGGCGTGGAATGGCGCGGCGTACACGGGCACGCTCTACCGTTCCGCGGGCCCGACGTACAACAATTACGACGCCAGCAAGTGGGCGGCGACGATGGTGGGGACGGCGACGCTGGCCTTCGCCGACGGCAACCACGCGACGTTCGCCTACACGACCAATGGACAGGACGGCCTGCCTGTTACGAACCAGAGCAAGCAGATCACCCGATTCCCGTTCGCCGGGTCCGGCGGAACCCTCTGCCGTTGATTGCTTCGCGCGGAGGAGGGCGCCGCGGCAGCGTGCGGCGGATGTCGCGGCGGGCGCGACGGTCAGTGCGTTGAGAGAAGGCCGTTCGACAGCATCCGGCCGACGATCTCGTTGGCATACCGCGGCGCGTCCTGCTGCAGCGTTGCGGGGTTGAAGGTCGGCACGTTGTAGGTCCAGACCGGCTTCGCCGTGCTGACGTCGAAGAGCGTCGCGTAGATCGTCGCGACCTGATAGTTGGCGACGACGGCAGGCTGGTACCAGCCTTCGTAGAGGCCGCCGACCGGATAGATCGGATCCGCGACGTTCACGATCTGCGACTGCTCCGTGAAGCCGGACATCCTGACGAGCAGGGCCGCATCCGCGCCGGATTGCTGAACCGCGGCGCGCATCGTCGCCTGATCCGGCGTCCGGTCGGTCGGAACGTACTGCCAGCCGGGAACCGCGACCACGCCCACGCTCCGGAAGCTCGACACGACGAGGTTCTCGAAGCCCTGCTGGTCCTGAAGGCTGCTCGAGTTCAATCCGACGACGAAGATCTTCTGGAAGCCGGAACCCGCATACGCCGGGTCGCGCCACGTGGAAGTCTGGTCCGGGGCGGAGGCGCAGCCGATGACGAGCAGAGCGGCGGCGAGCGGGAACAGCGCGCGGTACGAACGGGTGAACATGCTGGACTCCTGACGCGTCATGAATGCGGAGCCCGGCCGGGCGCGCGCGACACCATGGCAAGGCTGCGGGAGTTGGGACGCCCGATTTCTCTCAACACAACGTGTTGCTCGCACGGTACATCGCCGACGGTACGCTGGATTCGGCGTTCGGTATCGGGGGGATGGCTATGGCGGCCGATTGGTACTGGGCCGATGGCTTGGCATTGCAGGCAGACGGAAAGATCATCACAGTCGGCATTTCGTATTACATTTCGTCTACGACAAACGGCTCGATGGTCTGCACCGTCGCCCGATTCAGCAGCCGTGGCGCGATTGACGCGACCTTCGGCGTCGGCGGCACAGTTGCTACCCAACTTGCACGCCCAGGGGTCTTGGACCCCGATACGAGTTGTGATGCCGTTGCATTGCAGCAAGATGGCAAGTTCGTAATCGCTGCGGGCGCGCCCGACTTAGGGGTGGGCGTGATTCGACTCAATGCTGATGGCAGTCGCGATGTCACTTTCGGCAAGGGCGGCGAGGTCGTCGTTCCAACCAGATACTCGGGCGGGACCGCAAAGGGCATCGTCGTTCAGGCGGATGGCAAGATCATTGTCGGAGGATATAGCTCTTTCTATATTCCCATTGGCAAGCCCTCCGACGCCACCGGCTATTGGCTCGGCCAGTTCATGCTGGCGCGATTTGATACGACGGGAGCGCTTGATACGACCTTCGGTCAAGGTGGTATTGTCCTTCGACCGGCAGCCGACCCCATGTTCCAGCTCAGCGCCATGGCATTGCAGCCTGACGGTAAACATCATCGTCGTGACCCTCGGTGGCGAAGTGCTGCGCTTCCTGGCGAACGGCGCTCCCGACGCTGGATTCGGCATTGGCGGCACGACAGCCAACATCTCGGGCTCAAGTGTTGCGTTGCAGTCGAACGGCAAGATCGTCATCGCGGGAGCGGCCCTTTCCAGCGTCAACACGCAACACTTCTCCGTATGGCGGTTGGCTCCGGACGGCCTCTTGGACTCTGGGTTCGGAATTGGGGGAAGCGTTTCGACTGCGATTGGCGCCACCTCCTATGCGTCGGCAAGAATATACCGCAACAGGAATCCGGATCTCGGGACGGCGCATGCCGCCGTCATCCGTCACCGATATCATCCCGTCGGAGACTTCAGAAAGAGATCGGATGCGCGGTTGATTTCGCGCGATCCGCGGGCGACAGAGGCGAAAAGCGGGCGCCGGACCGGCGCGTTGGCCGGTCCGGCGCGAATTCGATCAGGCGCGAGTTCGATCGGGCTGCGAGTTCGCTCAGGCGCGAGTTCGATCAGGCGCGCGGCTCGCCGCGACCGTTGACGTTGATCGTGGGTCCCGGCGCGTAGGCGAGTTGCGCGCGATGCGTGGCGCCGCGGAACACGTACGTCACGTCCCAGTACGCGACCTGTCCTGACCCCGGCGCGCTCGCGCAGCGCTGCACGTCCTGCGTGTAGGTCTGTCCGCCGCGATTGACGTTGGCGCCGATCGCGGTGCCGGCGACCGCGCCGACCGCCGTCGCGACGTCGTTGCCGCGTCCGCCGCCGACCTGATGGCCAAGCACGCCGCCGAGGACGCCGCCGATGATCGCCCCGGGAATGTTCGGCTGGTTCGGAGCGGTGACCTGCTGTTGCTCGACCCAGCAGCGATGCTCGGGCGGCCCCATCACCGCGCGGACCGCGACGACGTCGGCGGGGTACAGGCGCTCGCCGTGGTGCGGGTAATACGGATACGGCGCCGGCTCGACCGGCGGCGGCGGCGCATATGCAATAGTTCGGTCCGCCGCCTCACGCGACGAATCGACGAGATCCGATTGTTCATCCCCATGGTGCCCAGCGACGGATACTGGCCCGGCCGCAGGACGATGCACTGGCCGCGGAAATCCGAGTTCTCGCAGACCTGCCAATTGCCGCGGTCGACGATGGCGGACGACGCGCGATCGTTGAATCCGGAATGGTCGAGGTTGTTGATCGGTCCGTTGGTGGTGAACGTGCGGCCGCGGAAGCCTTCCTGCTCGTAGAACGTGACCTGGGCGGCAGCGAGCGGCGCGAGGAGCGCAGCGCTTATCCCGAGACTGGCGAAGAGTAATTTTTTCATTTTGCCTCCTGATGTCCTGATGGTTCGTTGGGAACGCGGGTGCACGACGCCATCAACGCCTGTGAACCTCATGCGTTGACCCCCGCCACCGTCAAAAGTGCGGGGAGTTGTAACCGGCTGAAACAAAAAGTGTGACTTGCCGATGGTTGCGGCGGGCCCATGCTACGGCAAAGAAGGATCCGCACGGCGGTCGGTCGGAGGAGCGGCAAAGCCCGCGCGCCGCGAAGGCGCGCGGGCCGGCAAGATATTGCTGGCTCATGATGGGATGACCGCACGCGTCCTTGTTCACGCTCTCATAGGGACCGAGGTGCTGCGTGAACGTCAGGGTTCCGGAAATTGGTGACCGTGCTCGTGACATCGGTTCGACGGCCTGCACTTGGACTTGGGGAAGGTCGGCACGACCGGGACCATCCGGAAATGCCCGCCCGCGAGAATCCGCGCGTCGCCCGCCGTGGTTCCGGCCCGAGTCGACGCCGAGTCGCTGAAGGTGAAGTTGGCTTCATCCTGCGCGATGAATTCGACGCCGAGCATTCCCACCGTGACGGACGCCGATGGTGGCTGGTACGGCCCGGCCATCGTCTGGCCGTTGGCGAACTGCAGCAGCGGTCCGGAGTAGGTCGACGGCGAGCTCATCTTGCCGGCCGAGAGGTACCAGACGGGCCGTCCGTCCGTTTCGTACATGTAGCCGACGATGAAGATCGTGTCGCCCTGCAGCTCGACGCTGTAGCCGCTGCCGCTCTCGGCGGGATTCCACCACCATCCGGTGAACGGCTGGAAGTCGGGCGTGCCCGTGCCGAACGAATAGCGCACGATGGAGATCGTGCCGCCGGGCCACGTGATCGTCCCGTGCGTGTCGTCGCTGAACGCGGCGGTTACCATTCCAGCACCGGCCGGCGCCGACGGCGTCGAGTAGGTCCCGTACAGTGACTGGCCGCTGCTCTGCGCGTAAAGCGGTCCCGTGTAATGGTAGGGATCCGCGTTGTCGCCGCCTGCGACGAGCCATTTGGCGTGGCCGTCGTCCTCGTAGAAGTAGCCGCCGAGGAAGAAGATGCCGTCCTGACTTTCGATGAAGAAGCCGCGGCCGCTCTCGGCGGGATTCCACCACCATCCCGCTTCCGGCGCGGCTGCCGCGGAACCGCAGCAAAGTGCCGCGGCCAGCATGACCAGAGAACACAGATATCGCAGATTCCTCATGGCGGACTCCAAGTTTCGGACGACGGCTCAATCGTAGGAGTCCGCGCCTTTGCCGGACAACGGAATTTTCGGCACGCGGAAAGCGGATTCGTGCGGCAATCCTGCGCGGTCCGCTCGCCGTATGCGCGCGACGAGGCGGTGCGTTCGCCCGGCATGATCGAGGGCCTGGGTGGCTGCGGGAGTGCCGATCCGGGGTCCGTGGCCGACCGTGCAAGGGTTTCACGCACCGCGATCGCGGAACCGGCAGCGACCCCCTTGACAAGCTCCGTGCCCTTCAATATGATACATACCAACCAGTCGGTATATAGGTGCCAGATGAAACCCAGGGACAGCGCTGCAACGCGAACACGGCTCCTCGAGGCGGCGCGCGACGTGATCCGGGCGAAGGGCTACACCGCGACCACCGTCGACGACATCTGCGCCGCCGCCGAGGTCTCGAAGGGCAGCTTCTTCCACCACTTCGCGAGCAAGGAAGAGCTCGGCGTCGCCGCCATCGAAGCGTTCGACGCGATGGCGACCGCGCTGTTCGCGGACGCGCCGTACACGCGGCTCTCCGACCCGCGCGACCGCGTGCTGGGCTACGTCGACTTCCGCAGCTCGCTCCTGCGCGGCGACCTCGCGCAATTCACCTGCCTCATGGGCACGACCGTGCAGGAGACCTACGCGACGCACCCCGATCTTCGCGCGGCGTGCGACAGGGGAATGTCGGCGCACATCGCGGTGCTCGTGCGCGACATCGAGGCGGCAAAGCAGCGTTACGCGCCGGACGCGCCGTGGACCGCGGAGAGCGTCGGCTATTTCATGCAGTCCGTTCTGCAGGGCGCCTTCATCTACGCGAAGGCGAAACAGGGTCCCGAGGTCGCCGTGATGTGCCTCGCGCACCTGCGCCGCTACCTGGAGGAACTTCTGGGAAACCGCGCAACAAATCCAAATCCACCAAGGAGAAGACACGATGAACAATTTACACGCGAAGCCCATTCCCGACGGGATGCATTCCGTCACGCCTCATCTCGTGTGCGCCGGCGCGTCCGACGCAATTGCGTTCTACACGAGGGCGTTCGGTGCCGTCGAAACCTCGCGGCTGCCGGGTCCCGGGCGGAAAGCTGATGCACGCATCGATCCGCATCGGCGACTCGACCGTGATGCTGACGGACGAATTTCCGGACTGGAATTCGTTCGGGCCGAAAGCCCTGAAGGGAACCGCGGTGACGATCCACCTCTACGTCGACGACGCCGATGCCGTCGCCGCGCGAGCCGTCGCCGCGGGTGCCAAGGTCGTGATGCCGATGGAGGACATGTTCTGGGGCGACCGCTACGGCATCGTCGAGGATCCGTTCGGCCACAGGTGGTCGATCGGCACGCACGTCCGCGACGTGACGCCCGCGGAAATGCAGGAGGCGATGAAGAAGATGACGTCCGAGCGGCACGCCACGTCCAACTGAAGAACTGCCGAAAGGAGAATTCACCATGACCGCCACTGCAACCGCGACCGAAACTGCAACCGCCACCGAATCCGCCACCGCGACGCACGGAACACGGACCGCGACCTCGTGCTGACCCGCGTCATCAATGCGCCGCGCGAGAAGGTCTTCCGCGCATGGACCGAGCCGGCGCTGCTCAAGCAATGGTTCACGCCGCGCCCCTGGACGACGCCCGTCGTCGAAGCCGACGTGCGGCCGGGCGGGGCGAGCCTCGTCGTCATGCGCAGCCCCGACGGCACCGAGCATCCGAATCGCGGCGTGTACCTGGAAGTCGTCAAGAACGAGCGACTCGTCTTCACGGACGCCTACACGAAGGCGTGGGACCCCGCGGAAAAGCCCTTCATGACGGTGATCCTGACGTTCGAGGATGACGGCGGCAAGACGAAATACACCGCGCGCGTCCGGCATTGGACCGTCGCCGATCGCGAGACGCACGAGAAGATGGGGTTCCATCCCGGCTGGGACCAGGCGACGGACCAACTCGCGGCCCTCGTGGCGACGCTTTGACGTTCCGTGCCCCGCGCGACCATGGATCGGACGGGGCGCGACCTCAATTCATTGCGAAAAGGAGAAGGACCATGACCAAGATCACGCCATTCCTGTGGTTCGACGGGCAGGCCGAAGCGGCCGCGAACCACTACCTCTCGATCTTCCCGAATTCGCGCATCACGAGCGTGCTGCGCTGGGGTGAAGCGGGGCCGGGGCCCAAGGGCTCGGTGCTGACGGTCGCGTTCTCGCTCGACGGCAACGACTTCGTCGCGCTGAACGGCGGCCCGCAATTCAAGTTCAGCGAAGCGATTTCACTGACGGTGCCGTGCAAGACGCAGGACGAAGTCGACCAATACTGGGAAAAGCTGAGCGCCGGCGGCAGCAAGGGCCAGTGCGGCTGGCTGAAGGACAAATTCGGCGTGTCCTGGCAGGTTGCGCCGACGATCCTTCCCGAAATGCTTCAGGACAAGGATCAAGCGAAGGCGGATCGCGTGATGCGGGCGATGATGCAGATGACCAAGATCGACATCGGCGCGCTCAGGAAAGCCTACGAAGGGCGTGAAGTCGGCGCGGTCGCCTGACGCGGGCATCATCGCAGACGCGGGAACGAAGTCGCGGCCGTCGCCGCGACTCGTCCCGCTTCTGCTCGCTCGATATCAAGGCGCCGGCAATGCTCTCGTGAGGTTGGCGTTGGTAATGCCCTTGTCGGCCACGGTCAGCGCGCCGCTCGCGTTGACGTCGAGCAGATAGTTCGCCGCGGTCACTACCTGCGCGAGCTGGGAGTTCACCAGCCCCAGGTCGGCGACCGTCACCACCCGGTTCTGGTTCACGTCGCCGACCAGGAAGCCGATACGCACGCTGCCGGTGCCGCCCGAGCCGCCATCCGCGGCCACGACACTCGTGAGGCCGATCGTGACGTACTGCTGATCGGCCACACCGGTGAGAGGCACGACGACGTCGTTGCCGCTGAACGTCGGGGCGCCTGCGGTTGCCGTGCCTTCGGTGATCGTCACCGTCGCGCCGGTGATCGGCTTGTCGAACGTGAACACGATCGTCGCGGACGGCCCTTGTCGCGGCTCGGTCGTCGGATTGGTCGGAACGAGCAGCAGCGGCAGGTCGAACGGGCCCGCCGCGCCATGCACCTTGCGCGACGCCGCGCCCTGCAGCACCGGGGCGTTGGCGGTGTTCGTGAGGCTGAACGTCGCCGGCGATGCCGCGCCCGGCGCGGTGGCGGTCGCGCTGTAGCTGCCGGCGGTCGCGTTCGCAGTGACCGTCGGCGATGCGGCGATGCCGCTCGCGTTGGTCGCAACATTGGCCGTCAGCACGGCGCCTGGGAAGGTCGCGCTCGCGCCGGAGGCCGGCAGCGTGAACGTCACCGTCACGCCGGGCACCGGATTGTTGCCGCTGTCCGTCACCGTCGCCTGCAATGCGGCTCCGAACGCGGTCGAAACGAGCGCGGACTGCGGCGTGCCGCCGGTGGCCGCGATGCTTGCCGGCGTCCCCGCGGCATTGGTCAGCGCGAAGCTCGCCGGCGTCGCGACGCCGGGCGCGGACGCCGTGGCGGCGTAGCTTCCCGCCGTCGCGTTGGCCGTGACGATCGGCGATGTCGCGATGCCGCTTGCGTCGGTCGACGCGGTCGCGATCAGCACGGCGCCAGGGAAGGTGCCGCTGGCGCCCGATCCCGGCAACGTGAACGTGACCAGGATGCCGGGAACACCGAAGCCGCCGGAGTCCTTGACCGTTGCCTCGAGCACGGCGCCGAACGCCGTGTTGATCACCGTGCTCTGCGGCGTGCCTCCCGTGGCCGTGATACTCGCCGGCACCTGGTTCACCACCTGCGTGACCGGCGTGCTGGTGCTGCCGAGATAAGTTCGCGTCGCCGCCATAGACCGCCGTCAGCGCTGTGCGAGCCGGCCGTCAGCGTCGACGTGCCGAGCGTCGCCGTTCCCGCCGCGAGCGGGCCGGAGCCGAGGATCGTCACGCCGTCGAAGAACGTGACGGAGCCGGTCGCGGCCGCGGCGCGACCGTCGCGGTGAGCGTGACCAGCTGCCCGAACGTCGACGGATTCGGCGCCGAGCCGAGGCTCGTCGTCGTCGTCGCCTGGTTCACGACCTGCGTCAGGATCGGTGCTGGTGCTGCCGATGTAGTTCGCATCGCCGCCATACACCGCGGTGATCGAATGCGAGCCGACCGACAAGCGCCGACGTCGCGAACGTTGCACGTCCGCCCGCGAGCGTGCCGGTTCCGAGCAGCGTCGCGCCGTCGAAGAACGAGACCGTGCCGGTGGCCGCCGCCGGCGTCGACGGTCGCCGTGAACGTCACCGTGTGCGCCGAACGTCGACGGATTGAGCGACGAGACCGACGCGCGGTCGTCGTGGCGCCCTGGGTGTTGGTCAGCGCGAAGCTCGCGGGGTCGCGGCGCCTGCCGTTGCGCTGGCCGCGTAGACTGCCGGCAACCCCGTTCGCCGTGACGACCGGCGATGTCGCCTCGCCGACGACGCTCGTGGTGACGCGCGTTGGCCGATGATCACGCTGCCCGGGAACGTGCCGCTCGCGCCGGAGCCGGGCAGGTCGAACGTCACCGTCACGCCGGACAGCAGCTGGGTCGCCGCATCGCGTACTTCCGCCGTCAGCGGCAGCGCGAACGCCGTGTTGACCGGCGTCGACTGCGGCGTGCCCGCGGTCGCGGTGACGGTCGCCGGCGCCGGCGATACCGGCTCGAAGTCGTACGTCCACGCGGTCAGCGTCGCCGGCGGGCCTTCGCGCACCAGCACCAGCTTGTCGACCGACACCGTGCCCGTCGCGCCGTTGTTGCCGAGCTTGAAGCCGAGCGTGCCCGCGAAAAGTTGCGCGATCACGCCGGCATTGGGATAGGCCGCGAGGATGTCCGCGAGCGTGCACGGTGTTGCCTGCGTGCACGTCGCGTTGATCGGCGGGCGCGTCGCGTACCACGCCTTCTGCGTGTACGCGTCCCACGTCTGCCAGACGCCCGGAACGACCGCACCCGGAAGGAGTCCCGGCGAGAAGACGAGGCGGCCTTCGTAGACCGCCGTCGGCGACGAGAGGTCCGCGTCGACGTCGAAATCCGAGCGCGAGCGTCGAACGTGCCTGCAGAGATGAACGTGCTGAATTGCAGGCCCTTCACCGTGTCGAGGCGCATGCCCGCGAATTGCTGCGTGAAGAAGTAGCTCGCCGCCGTCGGTGCTGAGCGCCTGCAGTTCGACGCTGCCGGTGCCCGCCGGCGGCGTTGCCGGTCCCGTGACGAACGAGCCGGCGCCCGTGCCCGACTCCGTGATGAACTGTCCAATCCGGCGTCGTCGGCGTGACCACGATCGTGTACGCCGCACCGCTGGTGTTGAGAAGATTGAAGGCTGGCGGGTGTTGCCACGCCCGTCACGGTTGCCGTGGCGACGAACGCGCCCACGACGCCGTTGGCCGTGACCGTCGGCGAGGTCGCGACGCCGTTGACATCGGTCGCGACGATGGCCGTCGTCACCGCGCCCGGGAACGTGCCGCTCGCACCGGACGCCGGGAGCGTGAACGTCACCGACGCGCCGCTGACCGGATTGCTGCCGGCGTCGCTCACCAGTCACGGAAAGCGGTGCGGCGTAATTCGTGTTGATCGCCGCCGATTGCGGAGTGCCCGCGGACGCCGTGATCGAGGCCGCCGGGCCTGCCGTGACCGTGAAGCTCTGCAGGACCTGCGGTGCCGCGAGATAGTTGGCGTTGCCGGCCTGATCCGCGGCGATCGTGCAGGTGCCGATCGCGACGAGCGTCACCGTCGAGCCGCTGACCGTGCACACCCCGGTCGTCAGCGAGCTGAACGTGACCGGATTGCCCGAGCCGCCGCCCGTCGCGCTGATGCCGAACGGCGGATCCGCCGTAGACCTTGTCGGGAAGCGCGCCGAAGCTGATCGTCTGCGACGCCTGCGCCGACGTTGAAGCTTTGCGTCACCTGCGGCGCGGCAGAATAGTTGGCGTTGCCGGCCTGATCCGCGGCGATGGTGCATGTACCCGTGGCGACGATCGTGACCGTCGAGCCGGCGACCGTGCACACGCCCGTCGTCAGCGAGCTGAACGTGACCGGATTGCCCGAGGCGCCGCCCGTTGCGCTGACGCCGAACGGCGGATCGCCGAAGGTCTTGTCGGCGAAGCGCGCCGAAGCTGATCGTTTGCGACGCCTGCGCGACCGCGAAGGACTGCGGTACCGACGGCGCGGCGTTGTAGATCGCATCGCCCGCCTGGTCCGCGGTGATCGTGCAGGTCCCCACGCCGGTGATCGTCACAGTGCTGCCGCTCACCGTGCATACCGTCGGTGGCGCGGCGCTGAACGTCACCGGATTGCCGGACGCGCCCCCCGTCGCGCTCACAGTGAACGGCGGGTCGCCGAATGTCTTGCCGGGGAGCGGATTGAACGTGATCGTCTGGGCGAGCTTGGTGACCGTTAGGATGTTCGTGCCGGTGGCCGACTGGCCGTCCGGGTTGGTGATCGTGATGCTCTTCGTGCCAGCGGGCGCGCCGACGGTCGACAGGTTGAGCGTGACCGACGTCGGGCTGACATAGGTGATGCTGTTGACGGTGACGCCGCCGGACACCGTTGCGGAAATGTGTGTGAACGGCAGCGCCGGCGCGGGGCAGGTCCGTGCCCGGATCGAAGAAGCCCGAGCCGGCCGTCGACGTGCCGGTCAGCGTGACGCTGACGGAGGCTTGGCCGGCCGCGATGGACGCCGGGGCGGGCGTGGCCGGCGTGGCCGGCGGTGGCGCGTTCAGCTTGGCGACGCGCACGCCGTAGGAGTTCGGTGGCGTCGGTGAATTCCTGGATCGTCCACATCGACATGTCGTCGAGCGGGTCCACGCTCGTGTACGAGAAATCGCCCCAGCGGCGCGGATTGCTGCCGCCGGCGTCACGCGGCGGGTTGTAGGCGAACGTGGTGTTGGTGATGCGCGTCAGCGGCCCCGGCATCGTGCCGAGCGTGTCGGTCGCGAGGCGGCCGGTGAACGCGGCGTCGGCGCGCGTGATGCCCGCGGCGCTGAAGCCCATCGCCGCGTGGCCCTGGCCGTTGACCTTGATCGACGGGATCCAGTACCAGTTGGCGTTGGAGCCGTTGCCGTTGACGGAATCGACGACCGTTCCCGACTGCGTGATGGCCGGCGTCGCCGGTCAGATGTTGCCGAACTGGTACCAGCGCACCGCGTTGCGCAGTATCGGCGGCAGTCGTGGTGGCCGTGCCCGCCGCGTTGGTGCCGATGTTGTGCGCGGTCCACAGCTGGCCGTTGCGCACCTGCGCCGCGTAGAGGCGATCGTCGAGGCCGTCGAGCTGGCCGTTGGTGCCGCCGGTGTTGCCCAGGTGCGGGACGTTGGCGGGGAAGCGCGTCGTCGCGACGGTGATCGGGATGTTCGCCGACAATGTCGGCGTGCCGCCGGGAGTGCGTGACGCGGCGCATCTGCAGCAGGCTGAAGAAGCCGACAGTCGACGCCGATGAAATAGCCTTCGGTTGCCGCGGGGTCGAAGTTGTCGACGCCCTGCGGCGCGTACGGGCCCGGGAAAGCTTCCGCTCAGCGTGATCAGGTTGCGGAAGGCCGTCACGACGATCGGGCCCGCGCCCAGGACCGACGACTTGCGCACGACGAACGCCGGTCGAATTCTGGAAGCTGCCGGCCGAGTCGAACATGTTGACGCCGATGTACAGCGCGTTGGCGTCGATGCCGAGCGTCGGGTAGTCGGCGAGGAAGCCGGTGTCGCCTGCCGGCGCCACCAGGTCCTGCTGGAACTGGAAGTAGGTCCAGACCGTCGAGCCGCGTGATCGTCGAGCGTGTCGCTGACGGCGATCATCACGCGATTCGGCAGCGTGCCCGCGCCGCCCGGCACGTCGATCATCGTGATGAACCAGCGGCCGGACAGCCGGTCGTAGCGGATGCGCGGATCGGTCGTGAAGTTGGTCGCGAGCGGCAGGCGTCATCACGCTCGCGAAGAACGTGTCGGTGTCGAGGTTCAGCACGCCGTCGGCGGCGCCGGTGGTCTTGTCGAAGCTGCGGATGCGGCCGTTGACCGCGACGATGAACTGCGTCGGGCCCGACGGCGCCCATCGAGTCCGGCGGGAACGCGCTGGTATCGGCCAGCGTCGCGCCGGTGAAATTGATCCCAGAGAGCGTCTGCGCGGCCTTCGGCCCGGAGGTGTCGCGCACCAGAGAGGGAGCGGGGGGCGCTTCCGGTGGCAGATCCTTGGCACCCGGGGCATCCTTGTTGTTCGCGCGATCGGCCTTCCGAAACGGCAGGATGCGCGGTGGGCGGACAATCCCTGCCGCGAGCGCATCCGCGTTTCGCTGCGCGATCGCGAGCTCGTCCGCCGTCATCCGGATCCCGGCATCGCCGGTCCATGGGGTCCCGGTGGTCTGCGCGAGTGCGGCAGTCGCCGCGAGCGTGCAGAGGAATAGGGCAGACGCAACGAGACACTTGCCGGGCTTCATCATTTTCTGGACCGTCCCTTGATCGTGCTGATTTTCACGTGAGATCGTTTTGCGAACCGGTGGCCGGCTGGCAAGCCATGGCCACGCCTCGTACGGGTCCCGCTGATTCGGGCGACCGCTTCGCCACGCCGGATCGCGCGATCTGAAAGATAAGCAAGTCGCGGGCCAGTTGGGCAAAGGAGGCTGCTCGGGATGGGCACGGCATCCCTCCCGGAGCGCCATTCTCATTCTGTGGCCGCACGCTTACTTCGATGGATCACGCGTGCGGGCCCGCCGCGCCGTCTCCGCGCACGAGGCCATCGATATGACGCAGGGCGCGCGTCCCTGCCGCCGAATCGAGTGCGCTGCGATCGCGGCGCACCCGTCCGGTCGTGCAATGACGTGCGGGCGTTCCGCCTAAGCCGGCGGAACCGGGCGCAGCAGGCGTCCCGCAGTCGAGAATGCCTTGCCGATCACCGGCCACAACAACAGGGCGAAGGCCAGCGTCGTGATCGATCCGACCAGTCCGTTGGACCAGAACACGCGCAGATCGCCGCCGGCGCCGATCATCGACAGCCGGAACGCGTCCTCCGAGCGGTTGCCGAGCACCAGGGCCAGCGTGAACGGCGCGAGCGGGACGCCGATCTTCTTGAAAACGTAACCGACGACGCCGAACCCCAGCATCAGCCAGACGTCGAACATCGCGTTCTGGATCGCGTACGCGCCGATGGCGCACGACACGACGATCATCGGCGCGACGGCGGCAAACGGCACGCGCAGGATCGCGGCGAACAGCGGCACGGTGGTCAGCACGATCACGAGGCCGACGACGTTGCCGAGGTACATCGACGCGATGAGGCCCCAGACGAAGTCCTTGTGCTCGACGAACAGCAGCGGTCCGGGGTTCAGCCCCCACACCATCAATCCGCCGAGCAGGATCGCCGCAGTGCCCGATCCCGGAATGCCGAGCGCCAGCATCGGCAGCAGCGCCGAGGTGCCCGATGCGTGCGCCGCCGTCTCGGGCGCGAACACGCCTTCGATGCGTCCCTTGCCGAAGCTCGATGGGTCCTTGTCGAACCGCTTGGCGAGGTTGTAGCCCATGAACGACGCGGCGATCGCGCCGCCCGGCGTGATGCCGAGCCAGCAGCCGATCGCCGACGAGCGCAGCAGCGTGACCCAATAGCGCGGCATTTCCCGCCATACCTTCCACAGCACGCGCAGGCTGATCTTCGCCGCGTGGCCGCGCAGCGCGAGGCGCTCCTCCATCGTCAGCAGGATCTCGCTGATGCCGAAAAGCCCGATGACGGCCACGAGGAAGTTGACGCCGCGCATCAGGGGGTCGAAGCCGAAGGTCATCCGCAGCCGACCCGAGACGGTGTCCATGCCGATGGCGGCGAGGAGCAGCCCCAGCGCCATCGAGATGATCGTCTTCTGCTTCTCCTCGCGCCCGAGGCCGACGAAGGAGCAGAACGTCAGCAGGTACACGGCGAAGAATTCCGGCGGGCCGAATCGCAGGGCGAAGCTCGCGATGCGGGGTGCCAGGAACGTGATCAGCAGCACGGCGACCAGCGAGCCGATGAACGACGACGTGAACGCCGCGGTGAGCGCCTCCGCGGCCCTGCCCTGCTGGGCCATCGGATAGCCGTCGAACGTGGTCGCGACCGACCAGGCTTCGCCGGGAATGTTGAACAGGATCGACGTGATCGCGCCGCCGAACAGCGCGCCCCAGTAGATGCAAGAGAGCATCACGATCGCGGACGTCGGGTCCATCGTGAACGTAAGCGGCAGCAGGATCGCGACGCCGTTCGGGCCGCCGAGGCCGGGCAGCACGCCGACGAATATGCCGAGCACGAGACCGACCAGCATCAGCGCCATGATCTTCCACGTCATCAGGACCGCGAAGCCGTGGAGGAGGAGGGGCAGCGCTTCCATGGCCTAGCGCCCGAATACCGCTTCGAGCGGACCCTTGGGCATGATCACGTCGAAGGCGACGTCGAACGTCGCGAACATGGCGAAGGCGAACACGAAGCTCGTGAGCAGCGATTTCCACCACGCGATGCGGCCGATGAACCGCATGAACCCCGCGACCAGCAGGAAGCTCGCGACGTAGAGCCCGAGGAATTGCATCGCGAGCACGAAGAGGAACGTCGGCACGAACACCTGCAGCACGCGGCGCAGCTGGTCGCGCGTGACGAAGGGCTGCGAGGCGCGCTTTCGCCGCGCGAACGCGAGGCCGAGGCCGTAGCACGACGCGCCGGCCAGGATCACGCACAGGTAGAACGGCAGGTAGCCCGACTGCGGCCCCTCGCGCTCCCAGCCCATCCCGGTCTTCCAGTTGTCGTAGCCCAGCACCATCGCGAAGACGATGAGCAGGAGGTAGACGGCCACCTCCACCGTGCGCGCGTGGGTCAGGACCGGCGAGTCGTCCTCCGGCGCGTCCGGATCCTCGACGACGATCTCGCTGTCGGATGCTGACATCAGGCCACTCCGAGAATCGCGGAACGGGCCGGAGCGCCTTCTCCCCGCGGGGGAGAAGGTCCGGTGCGACGGTACCGGGCTTCGCCTGCTAATTCGCGACGAAGCCGGCTTCGATCATCAGGTTCTTGTTGAGCGTGTCGTCCTCCTCGAGGAAGGTCAGCATCTCCTTGCCCGTGAGGAAGACCGGCTTCAGCGCCTGCTTCTCCATGTAATCCTTGTACTCGGATGTCTGCGTCACTTTCTTGAAAAGGTCGACGTAGAACGCGACCTGGTCCGGCGTCATCTTCCCGGGAAGGAACATCGCGCGGAGCATCAGGTACTGCAGGTCGAGGCCTTCATCCTTGCAGGTCGGGATGTCGTTCCACGACTGCGTGTCGGTGACCTTGGACTTGTACGGGATGCGCTCCTTGTCGAACACGCACAGCGCGCGCACCTGGCCCGCGCGCCACACCTCGAGGTTCTCCGACGGATTGTTGACGTTGGATGCGGTGTGATTGCCGACGAGCTGGGTCGCCGCCTCGCCGCCCGATTTGTACGGCAGGTAGGCAAACTTGGCGCCGGTCTTCTTCTCCATGAACACGGTGAGCACCTGGTCCTCGCGCTTCGAGCCGGTGCCGCCCATCTTGAACGGCGGATCCGCCGCCTTGGCCGCGGCGATGAATTCCTTGACGTTCTTGTAGGGCAGCGTCGTGTTGTCCCACAGCACGAACTCGTCCATCGCGATCACCGACACCGGCGTGAGCTCGCGCCAGTTGAACGGGATCTTCGCGGCGAGCGGCAGCATGTAGATCAGCGAATACGCGATCAGCACCTTGTTCGGATCGCCCTCGCTCGACTTCATGTACATGAGCGCCTCGCCGCCGGAGGCGCCGCCCTTCAGCGACACCACCATCGGCTGCTTCATCAGGTTGTTCTTCTGGATCGCCGCCTGCATCATCCGCGCCATCTGGTCGGACGCGCCGCCGGCGCCGGCGGCGACGACGATCTCCACCGGTTTCGTGGGCTCCCACGCGGCGGCCGTCGTCATGGTCAGCATCACGGCCAGCGCGATCGACGTCTTGATGAACCTGTTCATAGCGTGCTCCTCCTCGGACAAAGTGTGGCTCTGTGGCTCATGAACCCGATTCGCGCTTCCCTGGCTCTGCGCGGCGGCCGTGAATCACAGCGTCGGGCGTGTTGTTCGGACGTTCGTCGGCGCATCACGCGGCGCGGCGTTGCGTCGCCGCCGCGGATTCACCGCCCTGCTGCAGATAGGCGAGCGCATCGGCGACACCACTCTTCTTGTGCGGCACTTCGCGCAGCGCGAGCCCCATCTCGACGCCGCACAGCGTTCCGCACAGCATCAGGTCGTTGAAGAAGCCGAGATGCCCGATGCGGAAGATGCGGCCGGCGAGCTTGCCGAGGCCGGTGCCGAGCGACAGGTCGTAGCGGGCGAGGACCTCGCGCCGGAAGGCGTCGGCGTCGTGACCCTCCGGCATCATCACGGCGGTCAGCGATCCGCTGTATTCGGCCGGATTGCGGCACAGGATTTCGAGGCCCCAGCCGCGCACGGCGCGCCGGGTCGCCTCGGCGTGGCGCTGGTGGCGTGCGAACACCGCCGGCAGGCCTTCCTCGCGCAGCATCGCGAGCGCTTCGTGCAGTCCGTAGAGGAGGTTGGTCGCGGGCGTGGACGGGAAGTACCCCTGGCGGTTGAGCGCGATGGTCTCGTCCCAGCGCCAGTACGAGCGCGGCAGCTTTGCCTGCTTGCTCGCGGCAATCGCTTTCTCGCTGACCGCGTTGAACGAGAGCCCGGGCGGCAGCATCAGTCCCTTCTGCGAGCCGGCGACGGTGACGTCGACACCCCATTCGCCGTGCCGGTAGTCGATCGAGGCGAGCGAGGAGATCGTGTCGACCATCAGCAGCGCCGGATGCCCGGCGCGGTCGATCGCCTGCCGGATCGGCGCAATGCGCGAGGTCACGCCGGTCGAGGTCTCGTTGTGGACGGCGAGCACCGCCTTGATTGCGTGCGCGCGGTCCTCGGCGAGCTTCGCCTCGACGATCGCCGGATCGATGCCGCTGCGCCAGTCGCCGGGAACGAAATCGACGACGAGGCCCATCCGCTCGGCCATCGCGCGCCACAGCGTGGCGAAATGACCGGTCTCGAACATCAGCACGCGATCGCCCGGCGAAAGCGTGTTGACGAGCGCAGCTTCCCACGCGCCGGTGCCGGAGGCCGGATAGATGATCACCGGCCCCGCCGTCTGGAAGACGTCCTTGAGGCCCTCGAGGATCTCGAGCGTCAGCTTGGCAAACTCGGGGCCGCGATGGTCGATCGTCGGATGATCCATCGCCCGCAGGATGCGGTCGGGCACGTTGGTGGGACCGGGGATCTGCAGGAAATGCCGCCCGGACGGGTGCGAGTCGAGCTGGAACATGGGGCCTCCCGAGGCGAATTGCCCTCGCGAATGTGTCGGTTCCGAGTGTCGAAAGGTATCATAACCCTCGAGCCTTTCGCGCCCCCGTGAACGCCCCCGAACCCCAGCCCGTCACGTTCCGGCCCCGAGTGCCCGCGGGCGACCTCGCGCGGCGCCTCGAAGGCGCGGTCGAGGGCGACGTGCTGTTCGATCGCGCGTCGCGCGGCCGCTACTCCACCGACGCGTCGATCTACCAGATCGAGCCCGTGGGCGTGCTGGTCCCGAAGTCCGACGCCGACGTGCGCGCCGCCTTCGACGCCTGCCGCGAATTCGGGGTGCCGCTGCTGCCGCGGGGCGCCGGCAGCTCGCAGTGCGGGCAGACGGTCGGCGCGGCGCTGGTGGTCGATCACAGCAAGCACCTGAACCGCGTCATCACCTTCGACCGCGACGCGATGACGGTGACGGTCGAGCCGGGCGTCGTGCTCGATGCGCTCAATGCGTGGCTGAAGCCGCACGGCCTGTGGTTCCCGGTCGACGTCAGCACGTCGGCGCAATGCACGCTGGGGGGGATGACCGGCAACAACTCGTGCGGCTCGCGCTCGATCGCCTACGGCAACATGGTGCACAACGTGCTCGCGATCGACGCGACGCTCGCCGACGGCACCGAGGCGCGTTTCGGCCCCGAGCGGGACATGGACGGCGCCGTCCCGCGCGTGCGCGACCTCATGCAGCGGCTGCAGGCGCTCGGCGCGCGCGAGCGCGGCGAGATCGAGCGCAACGTGCCGAAGGTGATGCGGCGGGTCGGCGGCTACAACATCGATCTGTGCTGCCCGCAGAGCGAGCGGCCGTACACCGACGACGGCAGCGTCAACTATGCGCATCTGCTGGTCGGCAGCGAGGGAACGCTCGCGTGGACCCGCGCCGTCACGCTGCGCCTCGCGCTGCCGCCGCGACATCGCGTGCTGGGCGTCGTCAATTTCCCGACGCTGTACAAGGCGATGGATTCCGCGCGCCACATCGTGGGCCTGAAGCCGTCGGCGGTCGAATTGGTCGACCGGACGATGATCGAGCTCGCGCGCGGCAATCCGGCATTCCGGCCGGTGATCGAGCGCGCGTTGATTGGCGCGCCCGACGCGATCCTGCTCGTCGAATTCATCGGCGAGGCCGCGGACGCGCCGGCGCAGGCGTTGCGCGATCTCGTCGCGCTGATGGGCGACCTCGGGCTTCCCGGCAGTGTGGTCGAAATGACGGATGCCGGCGCGCAGAGGGCGCTGTGGGACGTCCGCAAGGCCGGCCTCAACATCATGATGAGCATGAAGGGCGACGGCAAGCCGGTGTCGTTCATCGAGGACTGCGCCGTGCCGCTCGAGCATCTTGCCGACTACGTCGACCGGCTCACCGGCGTGTTTCGCAAGCACGGAACGCGCGGCACGTGGTACGCGCACGCGTCGGTCGGCACGCTGCACGTGCGGCCCATCCTCGACATGCGCCGCGACGGCGCCGCGAAGATGCGCGCGATCGCCGAGGAGGCGAGCGCCATGGTGCGCGAGTACAAGGGAGCGTACTCGGGAGAGCACGGCGACGGCCTCGTGCGCAGCGAATGGGTGGCGTGGCAATTCGGACCCCGGCTGACGCGCGCGTTCGAAGAGATCAAGGACCTGTTCGACCCGACGGGCCTCATGAATCCCGGCAAGATCGTGCGCGGGACGCGGATGGACGACAAGACGCTGTTCCGCTTCGGTCCGGGGCATCATCCGATCGCGATCGACACCGCGCTCGACTGGTCGGCGTGGGACGTCACCGCCGATCCGGTCACCGACACCGTGTCGGCGCCGGGCACGGGCGGCGACCCCGCGCACGGTTTCGCGAAAGCCGTCGAGATGTGCAACAACAACGGCCACTGCCGCAAGTTCGACGCGGGGACGATGTGCCCGAGCTACCGCGCAACGCGTGACGAGCAGCACCTGACGCGCGGCCGCGCCAATACGCTGCGCCTCGCGCTCTCCGGCCAGCTTGGACCCGAGGCGCTCGCGTCCCCCGCCGTGCGCGAGGCGCTCGATCTGTGCGTCAGTTGCAAAGGCTGCCGGCGCGAGTGCCCGACCGGCGTCGACATGGCGAAGATGAAGATCGAGTTCCTTCACCATTGGCAGCGCGCGCACGGCCTGTCGCTGAAAGACCGCGCGATCGCGCATCTGCCGCTCTGGGCCCCATTGGCGGCGTCCGTGCCGTGGCTCTTCAATGCGCGACAATGCCGTCAAGGGCCTCGCGGTGCTCGGCGAGTGGGGACTCGGATTCTCCGCGAAGCGCTCGCTGCCCGCGTGGCGCAGCGACACGTTCCTGCGCGGCGAAAGCTTCTGCGACGGCTGCCCCAGCGAAGCCGACGTCGTGCTGTTCGCGGACACGTTCACGAATTACTTCGAGCCCGAGAATGCGCACGCCGCGCTTGCGGTGCTGGAGGCCGCCGGATATGGCGTCGCCGTCGCACGGGCGGCCGCCGACGACGCGGACCGCACGCGGCCCCTTTGCTGCGGCCGGACCTATCTCGCGGCCGGCCTCGTCGATGAGGCCAAGCGCGAGGCGCGCCGCGTCGTCGCCGCGTTGGCGCCGTACGTGGAGCGGGGCGCTGCCATCGTCGGCCTCGAGCCGTCTTGCCTGCTGTCGCTGCGCGACGAGTTCCTCGTCATGGGGCTGGGCGACGCGGCGCAGCGGCTGTCCGAGCGTGCGCTTCCTGATCGAGGAATTCCTGGCCCGCGAGCAACGCGCTGGCCGGCTCAAGCTGCCGCTCGCGGCATTGCCGGAAAAACGAGCGTTGTTGCACGGCCACTGCCACCAGAAGGCATTCGACGCGATGGGCGCGACGCGCGAGGTGCTGGGCCTCGTTCCCGGCCTCGCCGTCGACGTGGTCGAGTCGAGCTGCTGCGGGATGGCGGGAAGCTTCGGTTACGAGGCCGCGCATTACGACGTGTCGATGAAGATGGCCGAGCTCTCGCTGCTGCCGGCCGTGCGCGCCGCGGATTCAGCGACGCTGATCGTCGCGGACGGCACGAGCTGCCGGCACCAGATCGCCGACGGCACGCGGCCGACCGGCGCACGCGAAGCCGTGCACGTCATCCGCGTGCTGGCCCGCTCGCTCGAGGCCGCGTCCGCAAAGCGAGGCGTATGATCACCGCGCGCGGCGCCGTCCGCGCACTCATGGGGGAGGCAGCATGCGACGGCTGGCAAGGATTTCTGCTCGTACCCTGTTTCCACTCCTTGGCTTGATGGCGACCATGGCGATTCCGGACACCGGCGCGATGGCGGCGCCGTTCGAAGTCTTCCACGCCGATTCGCTCGCCGGCCCGATGCGCGAGCTGAAGCGCGCCTTCGAGGCGCAGCATCCCGGCGTCACGATCAATCTCACGTCGGGCGTCTCGCGCGAGCTCGCCGCGCGCATTCTGAAAGGCGAGAACTGCGACGTGTTCGCGCCATCCTCGCCCGCGGTCATCGACCAGGACCTGATGGGCAAGAAGGTAGCGGGCAGCGACCGCGACGCCGCGACGTGGTACGTCGTGTTCTCGGGCAACGAGATGGTCGTCATCACCGCCAAGGGCAATCCGCTCGGGATCGGCAAGATCGGCGACCTCGCCCGGGCGAGCGTCAAGTTCGCGCGCGTGACCGGCGAAAAGGATCTCGCGACCAACCGCACGATCGAGTTCGTCAAGCGCGCGGCGGCGCTGGAAGGCGCCCCCGAGCTCGCGACGGCGGTCATCGACAAGGCGCCGGCCGATCCGGCGAAGCCGACGGGCGTTCCGGACGTCGTCGCCGCGGTCCGCGACGGACGAGCCAACGCCGGCATCGTCTACTACTCCGCCGCCGTCGCCGCGCGCAACGACGTCGACGCCGTCCGCTTTCCCGACAGCGTCAACATGAGCGAGACGATCCGCAACGCCGCCACCGTCACCGGCACGGCGCGCAATCCGAAGGAAGCGCAGGATTTCGTCGAGTTCATCCTCTCGCCCGAAGCGCAGCGCATTCTGAAGGACACCGGCCAGCCGCCGGTGGTGCCGGCCATTCGCGTCGGCGCCGTACCGTTCAAGTAGCGCGAAGGCGACGGCGTTTACGGCGCCGCCGGGCGCCCGAGCAGCGCCTGCTGCACTTCGGGCGGGCACGCGGCCTTCGCGTAGTCCAGCATCGTGGATCCGCTCATCCGTTGCTCGGGATCCGCGCCCAGCGCAACGAGCTGCGCGACCGTCGCGGCAACTTTCTTCGGCGCGACCTGCGGCAATCCGCAATGCTGCAATGCGCCGGACAGCGGCGTCATCGCGGCGGCCGCGCCGTTGGGCATCGTCAGCGGCAGGTTCACGTTGCCCGCGTTGACGAGCCGCGCGATCGCGGCGCGGTCGCCATCGCGTAGCGCGGCGTAGAACTTCGTCAGGTCGGCGCCCTTCGCACCGGGCTGCGGCGCCGCCACTCTCGGAAGGCTGCCGGCCGATACCGCCGCCGCACGCTCGCCCGCCTCGCGCCACGACGGCTTGATCGAATCCAACGCGCCGATGGCCGCCTGGCGGACCTTGGGGTCGCTCGACGTCGCGTAGGGCCGCAGTTCATCAGCGAGGGGACCGGCGGCGCCATGCGCCTGCGCGATGTAGTCGAGGAGCTGCACCTGCGCCGCCGGGTCGGCATTCTGCTTCAGCGCCTCCAGGTACATCGCGGCGGTCCTGCTGAAATCGCGCTCGGTGAATCGCAGCGCGCGCGAGGCCTCGTCGAACGCGGGTCCGGCGCGATCGTGCGCCAGCACCGACCGAAACGCCTGCAATGCGGCGGGCTTGGCGGCCGCGAGCACTGCCGCCGGGCGATCGCGCGTCGCGTCGCTTGCATCGCCCAGAGCGCCCAGCGCGACCACGCGCACATCCTCCGGCGCGGCGCTCACGGCGAGGCGCGCGAGCTCGGGCATGCCGAGCGGCGTCTTGCCGGCGACGTTCTTCAATGCACGCGCGGCACTCATCTGCCGGCGCGGATCCTGCAGCGCGGCCGCCGCTGCCGGCACCCATTCGTTGAGGTCGGCGGGGCCGGCGAGCCTGGGCATCAGATCGTAGGCGACTGCGACCGTTTCCGCGTCGGGTGCATCGGATAGCACGACCAGCGTGTGCGCGAAATTCGCGGGAGGCGGTTTAGCGATCGCCATTGCGCGCAGCACGCTCGCGGTGCCGGGCCGGGGTGGATTGAGCGCGCGCTCGAGCACCGCCAGCACGCCGCGGTCGCCGGTCTCGACGAGCCTTGCCAGCGCTGCATCCGCGACGCGGACGTTGTCGCGCGCGCCGCTGCTATTGGCCGACTCGGCACGCTTGGCTTCCTCGAACAGGAAGTCGAGCACGTACGGCGTGAGCGCGGGTGCCGGATCCGTTCCGATCAGGCCGCGCGCCGCGAGGAAACGCTCGTAAGCGTACGGTCCGGGCGTGCGCAGCGCCTTGCGGCGAGCCTCGGCAACGGAAGCGGGAGGCTCACCCAGCCGTTCCAACGCGTTGGCGGCGTACACCACGACCGACACGCTGGTGTCACCGAGCGCGACGCGCAGCGCAGGGATTGCGGCCTTCGCGGCGGCGGCTTCCTCGGGGTTGTCGTTCTGCGCCACGGTCCACAGGCCGCGCGCCGCGGCCCGCCGCACCGGCTCGCTGGGCTCGTTCAGCGCTTCGACGAGGATCGGCACGGCGGCGCGCGGGTAATAGCGCGCCAGCGATTCCGCCGCACTGACGCGATCCTTGACGTCCATGCTGCGCGACATGAGGATTCCCGCGCTCGCGCGCACGGTCGCGTCGTCGGCCGCGGCAACGTCGGCCGAGCAAGCCATTTCCCACACCACGATTGCCAACGCCATTCGAAGGACGACTCGCATCGGCGACTCCGGGTTGACTGACGTCGGGCGGAAGCTTAGCAACAAATTGAGATTGGCGACGAGGCCGGATCGTTGCCTTTATGTGCGCCCACGGCGTCACCGGCGCGACCCGCAGCGCGGGTCACCGCTTCGGCTTGTACCAGTATCTCTGGATGAAGTCGGTCGATGCGCCTCCCGAGAGATGCCTTGCGCCCTCGATCAGCAGCGGAAAGTAGTGCCAGTCGCCGAACTCGTCGAACTTTCGGGTCGAGAAGACGGCCTTTGCGCTCGTCACGCGCGCCAGCCGCTGGCCGCGCGTCTTGCCGAGACGGCGCATCGCAAGGAGGAACAGGACGTCCTCTCCTACCAGCCGGCTCTCGTCGTATCCGCCGATCGTCTCGAAGTCCTTCCGGCGGCAGAACACGACGCCGGTGTCGAATCGGGTGACGATGACGAAGGTAAGCATCACCAGGTACACCATCGCGATTCCCGGCGACCATCGTTCCATCGAGACGCCCGTGGCGCCGCCCACCACGCGTCCGGTGGCGAGGACACGGTCGATCTCGAGAAACGTGCGCGGATGAACCTGCGAATCGGCGTCGATGAAGGCAAGGATCTCGCCGCGCGCGGCCTTCGCGCCGGCATTCCGGGCGGCGCCGATCACGCGCTTTTCGACTGGTACCACGCGACAGCCATGCGCGCTGGCGATCTCCGGCGTCGAATCCGTCGACGCGTTGTCGGCGACGATCACCTCGACCGCGTCCGGAGGGCCGTACGAGGCCCGCGCGACCGCGATGGAGTGGAGCAGGCGGCCGAGCAGCCGCTCCTCGTTGTGAGCAGGAATGACCAGCGTGAAGCGCGGATTCATTGTTCAGGCGACCTTCTTCCTTGGATTTCGATCGTCATGCCGCAGGGCGAGCTTGACCCTGGCTGCATCGACGATACCAGAGCCGCACGGCCTCGTGTTCGGAGGCAGTCGGTCACGACGGAGGCCACGCCCGCGTCAGATTGAAGTTGGTGATGGTCCTGTCGGCGAGAGTCATCGTGCCTTTCCTTCGACCCTGCTACTCTCGGCCCATGGCGCTCAAGTCCACCATCTTCAAGGCCGACGTTGCCGTCGCCGACATCGACCGCGGCTACTACCGCGACCACGCGCTGCGGATCGCGCGGCATCCCTCCGAGACGAGCGAGCGGATGATGGTGCGGCTGCTCGCGTTCGCGCTCCATGCCGACGAGGCGCTCGAATTCGGGCGGGGCATCAGCACCGAGGACGAGCCCGACCTGTGGCGGCGCGATCTCACCGGCGCAATCGAGCAATGGATCGAGGTCGGCCTGCCGGACGAGCGCGAGGTGCGCAAGGCCTGCGGCCGCGCGCGCGAGGTCCACGTGCTCGCATATGGCGGCCGCGCGGTGGATCTGTGGTGGCAGGGCGCGCGCGACAAATTGGAGCGGCAGGAGCGTCTCGCGGTGAGCGAAGTGCCGATCGAGGCGAGCCGGGCGCTGGCGCAACTCGCGGATCGCACCATGCGCCTGCAGGTCACGATCCAGGAGGGGCACATCTTCGTCTCCGACGGAGCGACCTCGGTGCCGGTCGAGCTGCGTGTGATCAAGTCCCTGCAACCTCGCTGATCGCGTTCGGCCTCGGCGTCGTCAGCGCCTTTTCGGAGCGGCTTGCGATTGCTGGGGTTCCATCGCCTTTATACTCGATGCTCTTCTCGACCAGCAGCGGATAGATTATCGCGTCGTGATAGATCTGGCGCACGAAATTGATGAAGATCGGTTGCGTGATTTCGTTGTGTCCGGGCACGAGGTCCTTGTCCGTCTGCACGTTCCATACCGGCGAGTTGGGCGCGAAGCGCAGATGGGTCAGCGTCGTGTTGCCGCAGAAATCGCGGGCCCATCCCGAGTGGAGCGTCAGCGATTCCGGATCGTCTCCGAAGAACGCCCGCGAGTTGATCTTCTCCAGATCGAGATTTCGCTTCTCCCGCAGCACGGCGTCGGGTGCGTCCGGGTTCGTGACCGCCGCCCACCCGGGGCAGATGTCCAGATCGTCCGAGCGTTTCTTGAGAACGTGCGTGATGTAGTCGTCGACGTGCCCCATCGTATTTCGATTCGCGGTCCGCTCTTCGTCGGACAGCTTGGTCTCGAACAGCGTGCTCACGCCCCGGCCCATGGGGAATGCCACCCCGGTGGCCCAGTCGGCCGTCGACGTGATCGAGACGAACACGGGCGCCTGGTAGTGATCGAAGCCTCCGCGCGAAACGGCCGCCCGGTGCAACGGCGTATATCGGACGGCTTCGATCGCGGGATTCGCCAGGATCACCATGTCGCCGAAGCGCGGGACCAGGTCCTTCGATTCCGGAGTCGGGTTGTCATAGAGATAGTTGATCAGCGCCCCGGAAATCGAATTGAAGAGGATCAGCCCGCCGAAGCTGTGGCCCATGAGGATCATGAACACCTTGTTCTCGCCCGAGGGCGGGCGGGGGCCCTCGTTCTGCTTCGCCTCGAAGCCGCGGAGCCGCGAGAACAGCGTCCGGCTCTCACCCTCGGCGACGCGCTCGGCGGCGCTCTTGCGGTTCCAGAACGACGCCGACTTGATCGGATCGGGCATGGCGAGCGAATCGCCGCGCCACGAGACGAAGACGCCGACCACGCGATGCGGCGGCAGGCCGAATTCCTCCTTCTTGGCGAGCTCCACGAGGTAGGCGTCAGCCAGCAACCGCCGAAAATTCCGGACGTCGCTGTCGGCGCTCGACGCGTTGTGCTTCCAGCCGTGGACGTAGACGACGATGCTGAGCCCGGCATTGGTGGCGGCGATCGCGTCGAGATCGTGCATCAGCGCGTCGATGTGACACGAGGCGAGGCCGGCGCTCTCCATGCCCTGCGGATACATCAGGCCCTGCTCGTCGAATTCGACGAAGTACAGGTCGAACGCGCCCGCGTGCTCGTGATTGCTCCGGTCGGGATCGGTTGCGGCGGTCTGCGGCCGACCGCCGGCGCAGGGCGCGTCCTTCGGCAGCGGGGCGATCGGGTTCAATTGCGTGCGAAACGGCTCGGTGGGATGGCATCCCGAGAGGAGCGCGACGAACAATGCGATGAGAGCTGTCGGTGTCGCCCGCATGCTGCCCTCCCCGGAATCCTGACTACCTGACCGATTTACGAGCGCGCCGTTCTCGGGGCCCTCATTTGCCGACGCCGTTCACTTTCATCAGGACGTCGATGAGGCGCGGCACGAAGCGCTCGCCATAGCCGAGGTTGTCGGCCATCACCGTGATCTGGTGAGCCGTCTCCGCCAGGAAGGAGGTGACCGGCAACTGCTCGGTCATGTTGGTGTAGTAGCGCAGGTCCTTCCTGGCATTGCGGATCGTGAACTGGGCGTGACTGTCGTCGTCGTGCAAAGGCACGTTGATGAGACGGCCGAACATCGTGGACGCGGCGCCGCCCGCCATGACGATGTCCTTCAGCGCCTGCATGTCGACGCCTGCCTTTGCGGCGACGGTGATGGCCTCCGCCGCCACGGCGGCATGGCAGAGCGCGACGAAGTTGTTGATGAGCTTCAGCTGATGGGCCGAGCCAACTGCGCCAGCGTGGACGATGGTGTCGGCAAAGCAATCGAGCACCGGGCGGA
The DNA here is from genome assembly GCA_963741355.1 of uncultured beta proteobacterium. Taxonomy (GTDB): domain Bacteria; phylum Pseudomonadota; class Gammaproteobacteria; order Burkholderiales; family Casimicrobiaceae; genus CAIWHR01. The sequence goes on along the minus strand of CAVUIG010000027.1, from coordinate 35,869 downwards.
TGCGCGCCAGCACATCGTCGGGCCCGCCGATCATCAGGCCGAGCTTGCCGGCTTCCGCCTCCTTCGGCGTGCGGGTCATCGGCGTGTCGACGAAATGCCCACCCTTCGCTTCAACGTCAGCGGCGATCTTCACGGTGGATGCGGGCTCAGCCGTCGAGCAGTCGGCGATGATCAGACCCTCGCGCACGGCACCCATGAGGCCGTGTTCGCCGTACACGAGCTGCTCGATCTGCGGAGTGCCGGTGACGCAGAGGATGACCAGGTCGGTCTCCCTGCCGATCGCATACGCGCTGTCGCGTTCGGTGGCGCCCTTCGAAATCAGGTCGTCCACCGGTCCGCGGTTGCGATGCGCCATGACGGCGAGCTCATATCCCTTCGCCAGGATGTTCTTGCCGACGCCGTGGCCCATGAGGCCCACGCCGATGAGGCCGACGCGCTTGATGGCCATGTTTCCGCTCCTGTTGATCGCAAGTCTCGCGGCCCCTCGGCGAATACCGTCGGGCCGAAATCCCGGCAGAGCCCATGCGCTCAAAATTGTATCGTACAGGCGGTTTCGGTGGGCGCGACCATTGGCCGTGGACCCGACCAGCCACTCCCGGCCAAATGCGGACATAGACCGACGACCGCTCCGACGCAAAGCGGACGTGAAAGGGCAGGCGCCAGGGAGGCGGGAGGTGTGCGCTACTTGAGATACCTGATGTCCGTCACGGCATCGATGAGCGATGCGCGAAAACCCGCGAACAGGGGCACGTCATTGCCGATCGCGCATTCAAGACCGTATCGGGCAGCAACGTCGTCATAGACGATCCGAAAGCTGGCGTCGTCACTGCCCGTATGGTCAGTGACCAGCCAGAAGTCTTCAGTACTCCCGCCATCGGTCTTGCGAGCGAGCGTGATGCGGCGCGGCGGGAGAGCGTGCAGCTGCAGCCATCGCGACGTTTCGTGGCCGAGCATTCCGATTGCAGCTGCGCAATCGGCTGCAATGGATGCCCTTGCGCGCGCTTCATCGGGACCAATCATTGGATGGCTCCGTGTACTGGAAGGACGGATGCGGCGGCTGGCGCCGAGTCTAAGGCCGTTTGAATTGGCGGCGCAACCACGGGCAGAGCGTCGCATCCGGTCGGGCGGGGCGATCGCCGGCGACGGCAGCATCCGCAGCGGGACGGCGGCCCGGATCGCATCACGTCTTTCCATGTCGCCACGACGCTCGACGCCGGAGGCGTGGCGTCGCAATGTTGTCTAACGTACAGACGGCCAATCACTTGGCGCCCTACGATTGCGTATCATGAGGCCACAGGAATACGTGCCGAAGAGTCCGACGCTCGTCATTCTTTTTCAAAGCGCGAGCGCGCGGCTGCTGGCGAGCAGTCGTTACGCGGCGTTGCTGACCAACGCACGGCTCGTCCTGCTGACCGAGGAAATGAACAGGATATCCGACGAAATCTACGAGTTTTCGAACGGGGTCGCAGCCGCGGATATTGGCCAGTCCGGATCGATAAAATCGCCCGGCGACGAACAGCGCCCATCCCCTGTCATTGCACCCCGGCGATGATCGCCGCGCGACCGCGAGCAGCACGCGGACATTTTCAAGGTGACCATTCGCGCTGGCAGTACCGTCCATCCGGCGAGGCACCAGTCGGTCATTAGGTCTGCGCCGACGATTCCTTCAGGAACGTCAGGACCGTTTCCTTCGGCAGCACTCCGTGTCCCGCGTTCGGAACGACGCACAGCTGTGATTTGGGAATCGTCCTGAACATCTCGACGGCGTGCTCGGGCGTCACGATGTCGGCGTCGCCGATGATGATCAGCGTCGGCGCCTCGACGCGCGCGACTTCCTCGCGCGTGAAGTCCGGTTCCACCAGCCACATGCGGCGCAGGCGCTCGCGCAGGATCGGCCAATGGGCGGCACCGTCGGGAGACAGGCGGGCATAGGCCTCGGTGACCGGCGTTTCCCCCGGATCGAAGGTGCGCAGCCATTCGAGGTTCTCCGCGGTGTAGCCGTCGACGCGGGTGTTCGCCCCGGTCAGCACGAGCGTCGTCACGCGCTCGGGATGATGGATCGCGATGTCGAGGCCGATGATGCCGCCGTCGCTGTAGCCGACGATGACGGCGCCTTCGATTCCCAGCTGGCGCAAGAGCTCGACCGTGTCCTCCGCCATCTCGTGGTAGTGGAACGCGCGCTCCATGACATCGGCCGTACGGCCGTGCCCCATCTGCTCATTCGCGATCACGCGAAACTGAGGTGAGAAGTACGAGATCCACTTTTCGGAGATCGAGCCGCACCCGCCGTGGAGCAGCAGCAGCGGAGGGCCGTCGCCGTGGACCTCGTAATACATGTTGAGCCCGTTGACGGCGGCGTAGGGCATGGCGTTCCTTCGAGGGATAGTGATGCGACGTCCGGCATGACTTCGCCGATCTCGGCGAGTATCGCGGGCCTGCCGGGAGTGGTCAATCCGGCGTTTCGTACGATGAAAGCCACGCAGGTCGGACGCATGCCACCATGGCACGCTCTCGTCTCGCAAGCAGCAGCATCTCCACCTGTGGACCATTTTGCGGCAAGATGCCGGCACCCGGCGAGGCGCAAGGCCTGTCGACGCCCCGCTTTCCCAAGGAGAAATCATGGACCGCCGCCGTATGCTCACGCTGACCAGCATCGCCCTTGCCGGCGCCGTCGCGCTGCCTGAAGTTGCGCGCGCACAAACGAAAAAGGCGGCACCGGGACTCTGGAGCGTCTGGGACAATGCATTCGCGCGCGCACGATTCGTTTCGCTGTCGCATGTCCTGACGCCCGATACGCCGGTCTGGAATGGCTTTCCGACGACGACCAAATTCCAGCAAGGCCTGGGCCGGCTCGACGACAAGGCGCCCTATGCCGCGCTCACGTACGAGAAGACCGGCCTCGAGACGACGGCCTACACGTTTGCCACCGACCAATTCGGCACGCAGCTCGACCCGCCCGCGCACTGGCACCAATGCTTTCCCGCCATCGACGAATTGCCGGCGACGCTCGCGCTGAGAAAGCTCGCGGTGATCTCGATTGCCGACAAGGTCGCGGCGGACCCGAACTATCATCTGACCGCCGCGGACGTGCTCGGATGGGAGCGCACGAATGGATTGATTCCGGCCGGCAGTGTCGTCATGGTGCGCTCGGACTGGTCCAAGCGCTGGCCCGACGCCGCGCGCATCCAGCCAGCCGATGGCAAGTTCCCCGGCTCGACGCATCGAAGCGATCAAGCTGCTGCATCTCGAGCGCAAGATCCTGCTGCACGGCCACGAGCCGCTGGACGCCGATTCGACCCCGACGCTGGTCGTCGAGGACTGGCTGATGAACAACGGCTACATGCAGGCCGAAGGTGTCGCCAATCTCGATCAGGTGCCGGCGACGGGCGCGCTGATCGCTATCGGATTTCCGCGCCTGAAAGGCGGCACCGGAGGCTTCGCCAGCTTCACCGCCATTTGCCCGCCGGACTGGGCGCATGGCGTCTCGTCCCGGTGAAGTCGCCGAAGCGCCGCTTCCCTACAACGAAAAACGGCTGGTGTGGAACGAGACCAAGGGCATGAGGGAACGCACCGCGGCGTGCGACAAGCCGAAAGGAAAGCAGAGCTTCAATTGACGTCCTTCGGTAGCGAGCTCCATCAACGCTTCGACTCCGCATGAGCCCCAGCAGCCAGGCGATCTTCCTGAGTTACGCGTCGCAGGACGCGGAGGCCGCGCGCCGCATCTGCGATGCGCTGCGCGCCGTCGGCCTCGAGGTGTGGTTCGACCAGAGCGCGCTGCGCGGGGGTGACGCATGGGATACGTCGATCCGGCGGCAGATCAAGGAATGCGCGCTGTTCGTGCCGATCATCTCGGCCAACACGCAGGCTCGCGTGGAAGGCTATTTTCGCCGCGAATGGAATCTCGCGGCCGGCCGCACGCTGGACATGGCGGACGACCAGGCGTTCCTCGTTCCCGGTCGTCATTGACGCCACGGTCGACGTCAACGCCCGCGTGCCGGAGAAGTTCCGGGAAGTGCAATGGACCCACCTGCCTGCGGGCGAGGCAGCGGCGGCGTTTGCCGGCCGCGTGCATCGGCTGCTGTCGGGCGAGGTTGCACCGCCGGCGCCGCTCGCGCCGCCGCGCGTGGTGGCGGCGGCAACGCCCGCCGCGGCGACTCCCGCCCACGATTCGCCGTCGATCGCGGTGCTGCCGTTCGTCAACCTGAGCCGCGACGAGGAGAACGAATATTTCGCCGACGGCCTCGCCGAGGAGCTGCTCAACGTCCTCGCGAAGATCCGCGGGCTGCGGGTGGCGGCGCGATCCTCCGCTTTCAGCTTCAAGGGCAAGGGCGCCACCGTTGCCGAGGCGGGCCGTGCGCTCAACGTCGCCACGGTGCTCGAAGGCAGCGTGCGCAAGGCCGGCAACCGGCTGCGCGTGTCGGTGCAGCTCGTGAAGGTGGTCGACGGCTATCAGCTGTGGTCGGAGACCTACGACCGGACGCTCGACGACATCTTCGCGGTGCAGGATGACATCGCGCAGTCGGTGCTGAAGGAACTGCGCACGACGCTGCTGGGCGAGGCGGCGGACGCGAAGGCGGGCAAGGAAGCGACGGCGGCGGTGGCGGCCGCGGTGAAGGGCCGCAGCACCGATCCGGAGGCGCACCGCCTCTTCCTGCAGGCCCGACACTTCATCGATCACACCACCAGCGAGGACACGGCGAAGGGCATCGGATATCTCAAGGAGGCGCTGACGGTCGAGCCCGAGTTCGCGCTCGCCTGGTCCGAGCTCGGGCGGGCGCATATCGCCGAAGCGAACTGGGGATGGGTCGTCGGCGGCAGAGGGATTCGGGCGTGCGCGCGAGGCGCTGGAGCACGCGCTTGCACTGGAGCCGGATCTGCGCCGACGCGCTCTCCGGCCTGGCGTGGGTCCAGATGATGCACGACCGGGACTGGCGCGGCTCGGAGGCGTCCTATTCGCCGGGCGCTGGAGCTCGCGCCGGGCAACGCGCTGGTGCTGAGCCAGGCGAGCTTGCTGCATGGCGAACCTCGGCCGCCTCGACGAGGCCATCGCGCTCGGTCGCCGCGCGGTGGAGCAGGATCCGCTCAGCGCGCGGGCTATTTCTTTCTCGGGTTGATCTTCTGGATCGCGGCGCGTCCGGCGCGACGCGGAGGCCGCGCTGCGAAAGGCGCTGGAGCTCGCACCGCAGCGAGCCGTTACGCGCGCCTGGCTCGCGATCGCCCTGCTCGGCCAGGGCCGGGGCGAGGAGGCGCTGGCGGAGCCGCAGCGCGAGCCGGAGGAGTGGGGGCGCCTCTTCGCGATCGCGATCATCCACCACGCGGCGGGCCGCCGGGCCGAATCGGTCGCGGCGCTTCGTGAGCTCGCCGAAAAACGCGGCGCCGATGCCGCCTACCAGGTCGCCGAGTGCACGCGCTGCGCGGCGAGGCCGATCTCGCCTTCGAGTGGCTCGAGCGGGCGTACGCTCAGCGGGATGCGGGATCGGCTGGACGATGGTCGACCCCTTCCTTCGCTCGCTGCACGCCGATCCGCGGTGGAGCGCGTTCCTGCGCAAGCTGGGGCTCGCCGACTGAGGTGACGGCTGTCGATGCGTGCGTCAGGCTGTCCGGCCTGAAGCGCGGTCGCGCCCCGTCGCCGTCTGGCGCACTTTGGCGGCGCCAATCCTGCGGTCCGTCACCTCCTCATTGAGCCCGAGCGCCGGGCTGCCTAGAGTTCCCATTGTCCGGTCGAATTCCGCCCCTGGAGGACGGGATACGGCCGATGGCGGGATATTTCTCGTCCGGGGACAGCGACCTGAAAAAGAGGCAGGAATTGGGACATCACCACGTGCTCTGGCATTTCGTTGCGGCGGTTGTCGCGATCTATCCTTGCTGGAAGATCTTCCAGCGGGTCGGTCTCAACCCGGCGCTGTCGCTGTTCATCTTCGTGCCGTGCCTGGGTTGGTGGATCGCCGGAGCGATCCTGGCGTTCTCGAACTGGCCCGCGGCCGGAGCTCCGCCGAGCGGAGGAGCCACGAATGCATAGCTTCGGCCTCTGGCATTGGTTTGGCCTCGTCGCCCTGGTGCTCGTCGTCTGGGCGTTCGTCGCCGTCTTCGGACGAATCCTCAACCGCGCGGGCTATTCGCGCTGGTGGCTGCTGACTGCGGTCGTGCCGCTGTCAACCTGATCATGCTGTGGGTCTTCGCCTTCGCCGTCTGGCCGGCGGCGGGGCCGCGAGACCAGGTCTGACCTCCCGCGAGCTGCCCGACAGCGGCTACCGACGACGGTCTGCCTTCAGCAAGTCACGCCACCTGGGGTCACCTTGCGCCGGGCGGAGCGTCGACCAGGGACGGAAGGATCTGCTCGGTCAGCAACCTGTCGGTGAGGGCTCCTGCGCCCGAAACCCGAAAATTGGTGGTCGTCACGACGGCAACCAGTTTTTCGCGCGGGAATACGTAGACCTTATTGCCGCCCGTGCCGTACATCCCGAAGCACTTGTAGTCGCGACCGCCGGCGTCGATGGCTCTGCAGCCACCACAGATAGCCGTAGTCGATGCCCTCGCGGGCGTTGGCGCGCGGCGCACTCGCGAGCGCCTCGACCCACGCCCGCGGCACCACCTGCCGGCCTTCCCACGCGACCGCCGTCCAGATAGAGCTGGCCCAGCTTCAACAGATCGCGGCTGCGCAGGCCCAGGCCGCCGCCCGTCATCGACCGAGCCGAGCGGCGTGCGAACTGCCACTCGACGCCGGTGATCCCCAGCGGCCCGAACAGGTAGCGCTCGGCGAAGGCGTCGAGGGGTCTCGCCCGTCGCCCGCTCGAGCAGACGGCCCCGAGCGTCGCCGTGCGCCGGCGGTGCAATAGCTGAAGCTGCGGCCGTACGGCGAGTCTGCGGGCTTGGCGACCCAGGCCGGGAAGCCGCGGATGGGCAGGTCCAGCGTGAACCGCAGCCCAGTCCTCGACCAGGTACATGCGCTCCTCGTTGCCGCGCGAATACTGGTTCTCGTCGTTGCACTCGAGGAGCGAGCTCATCGTGAGGAAGTCCTCGACCGTGATCCGCGTCCTTGCGCGGATCGGCGTTCGGCGAGCGGCCGCTTGTCGGCGAAGCACGTCCGCCACCTCGCGCGCCGACGCCGGGCAGCTTGCCGCGGTCGATGGCGATGCCCGACGAGCATGCCGGTCACGGTCTTGGTCGCGGAGCGCGTGTTGCGGCAGGGCCTCGGCGCCCTCCGGCGTCGAAGTAGGTCTCCAAGGCCGCCTTGCCGTCGCGAGCCAGCAGCACGCTGGTGATCTGCTTGAACTCGCCGGCACGGATCGCCTGCTCCATCTGCGTCAGGCGCTGCACGGACATGCCGACAGCAGCGGGTTCGGCCAGCGGGAGTTCATCCGCTGCGGCCGCGCGGGCCGATAGCGGACCCAGCGTCGAAAGCACTGCAATTGCGCACGCGCAGAAACGCGTTGCCGATCCGCTCATCGCTCATCACCATGGCCAGAAATTGATCCCGAGCCCAATCTGGCAACGATGCGCTCAGTGCCGATTGGAGCGGATCAAGTCTAAGGCCGTTCAAAACGGCGGCGCAACTTTGGAATGGTTACGCGGGGACTGGAACGCGCAGTATCACGCGACAGCGCGCTTCGTCATTTGGTCTTGCGTCGAAGCTCGTCGGTGGCCCGCTTCAATACTTCCGAAACGCGCTGCAATTCCTCGGCAGACGGCGACGCGCTGAGCTTGGCGATGAGCGCGGCGCGCAAGCCGTTGCGCGCCTCGTCGACCGCGCGGTGGCCGACGTCGCCGGGCTCGTCCCGCGTGAACATCTGGCGAACCCGCTCCATCTTGCTGCCGACTCGCGCAAGCTGCGCCAGGATGGCGTCGACCATGACGCGGTTGTCCTCGAGCATTGCCCGGCCGGCGTCCGTGATCTGGTAGAGCTTCTTGGTTCCGTCGGTTTCGACCGTGGCGCAGCCGAGCTCTTCGAGGTAGGTGAGCGCCGGATACACCATGCCTGGACTTGGCGTGTAGAAGCCCTTCGAGGTTTCCTCGAGCGCCTTGATGATTTCGTAGCCATGCCTCGGGCGCTCCTCGATCAGCGCCAGGATTACGAGCTGCAGTTCGGAGGAGCCCAGCTTGCGACCGACGAAGAAGCCGCGTCCGCCGAGTCCCGCGCCGTCGCCGAATTGGGCACCGAACGCGCCCAGATGGCCTCCGTGCACACGCCGTGAGCAGCAGCCGCGATAACCCAGAAAGCCGTGCATGTTGCACCTCCGAGAGCTACGTACGATTGAGCGTAAGTTATATCGTAAGATATAAGATGTCAAGCCCACTCGCAGGAGATCGGCGGTCCGATATTTCTGGTAATCGGCACGCCGCCTTCGGCGATGCGCTCGGCGGCGTTCTCGCGTTTCCGGAACGCGGCAGGCCATGCTACGCTCCCGCCGCACACCGATGGGACCGAAAGGGTGCCGACTCTCCGACCGACACCATCGGGCCCGATGCGCAATGACCTCCCTCACTCGCGTCGCAGGCGGACCTATGCATTGTGCGGTGATCGTGCGCCGAAGCACCAGGTCGATGATCCGCATTCTTACCCTGGTATTCCTGTTGTTGCCGTTCGACGTTGCGCTCGCCGACGCGACGGCGCGCCATGTCATATCGTTTCAGGGCAAAGCTGTCCGGCGAGCAGGTCGTGACGTTGGCCGACGACGGCCGAATCGTTGTCGAATTCAGCTACCGGGACAACGGGCGCGGCCCGGATATCCATGAGGAAATGAGACTCGACTCCGCAGGTCGGTTTGTCTGGTACAGAGCCACGGGCAAATCGACCTACGCGGCACCGATCGACGAGACATTCGAGTTTGCGAACGGCAGCGCGCACTGGAAATCCCTTGCGGATCGTGGGGAGCAGTCGGGCGAGCTTTCCGGGCAATATGTTCCGGTGGAAAACAGTTTCGAGACCATCGCGGTGATTGCGCGCGCGCTTCTGCGCCAGCGCGGATGGAAAGCTTGCGGCGCTGCCGGCGGGCCAGCTGTCGATCCGCCGGGTGCGTGAGACAACGGTGCATTCCGGTCCCCGCGAAGCAAAGGTCGCCCTGTATGCGATTTTCGGGTTCGACTATTCGCCAACGCTGCTGTGGTTGCACAACGACGAGACCCGCGCATTGTTCGCCGTCGTCTACCCCGGCGTAGCCATCGTCGAACCCGGCTGGGAAGAACGTGCCGACGATCTCCTCAAGATGCAGCAGGAGGGCGAGCGCGAGCTACTAAGAACCCTGGCGGACAGCCTGACGCATCGTTTCGCCGGACCGATTCTCATCAAGTCGGTCCGTGTATTCGATTCCAATTCCGCGACGATGCGCGGGCCGTTCGACGTTTATGTTTTCCGCGGACATATCGCTTCGATCGCGCCCGCAGGCTCCGCCGCGCGCGATCCTGCGACGATCATCGACGGCGAAGGACGCTTCCTGCTTCCGGCTCTCTTCGACATGCACGGTCACGAATGGCGCTGGAACGCGATGCTGCAAATGGCCGGCGGCGTGACGACCGTTCGCGACATGGGCAACGACAACAAGGCGCTGGAGGAGCTGCGAACGGACATCGAGAGCGGGAGCATCGTGGGGCCGCGCATCGTGCCGACGGGTTTCATCGAAGGCGAGAGCCCGTTCGCATCCCGAACGGGAATCGTCATCAATTCGGTGGATGAAGGAAAGCTGGCCATCGACTGGTACCAGCAGCGCGGACGACGCCAGATCAAGCTCTACAATTCGATCCATCCGGACTGGGTCGAGCCGCTGGCTGCCTACGCACACGCGCAGGGAATGCGGGTGAGCGGGCACATCCCGGCATTCATGCGTGCCGAGGACGCCGTTCGCGCCGGGTATGACGAGATTCAGCACATCAACCAGGTAATGCTCAATTTTCTCGTCAAGCCCGGCGACGACACGCGAACGCTTCTGCGGTTCTATCTCGTCGGCGACAACGCATCACAGATCGACCTGGACTCCGCCGAGGCCAAGGCATTCTTCGATTGCTGTTGGCGCGCGGGACGGTGATCGACACTACGTTGACCACGTTCGAGCCCATGTTGACGCAACGGCAGGGCGAGCCGAATCCGTCTTTCCGAAAGGTCGCAAGTCACGTTCCGCCGGCATTGCAACGTGCATGGCTCATCAACTCGATGGACGTCAATTCGAGCAATGTGGCGCGATTCCGCAGCTCCTATGCGAAGTTGCTGGAGCTCACGCGGCGTCTGTATGCCGCGGGCGTTCCGCTGGTGGCCGGAACCGATCAAATCGCCGGCTTTACCCTTCATCGTGAGCTTGAGGTGTTCGTCGAGGCCGGCATCGGTGCACCGCAGGCGCTGCAGATCGCGACGCGCAATGGCGCGAAATACACGCAACTGTCGGATCAACTCGGTGCAGTGGAGGTGGGCAAGCTTGCCGATCTGATCCTGGTCGACGGCGATCCAACCCAGGACATCACGAAGATTCGCGACGTTAGTCTGGTCATGAAGGAGGGCGTGGTCTATTACCCGGCCGAAATCTACGAGGCATTGGGGATTACGCGATTCCGATCTCCGCCCAGCGTAAGAACCTCCAGTTCGCCAAGCCCCGGCTACGAATTAGAGTCGCCCTGGCGCACCTGGTGCGCCGAGTCAGGCGACAACGCGCGTCGTCATTTCGTCTTGCGTCGAAGCTCGTCGGTGGCCCGCTTCAATACTTCCGAAACGCGCTGCAATTCCTCGGCGGAAGGCGACGCGCTGAGCTTGGCGATGAGCGCGGCGCGCAAGCCCGTTGCGCGCCTCGTCGACCGCGCGGTGGCCGACGTCGCCGGGCTCGTCCCGGGTGAACATCTGGCGAACCCGCTCCATCTTGCTGCCGACTCGCGCGAGCTGCGCCAGGATGGCGTCGACCATGACGCGGTTGTCCTCGAGCATTGCCCGGCCGGCGTCCGTGATCTGGTAGAGCTTCTTGGTTCCCTCGGTTTCGACCGTGGCGCAGCCGAGCTCTTCGAGGTAGGTGAGCGCCGGATAGACCATGCCGGGGCTCGGTGTGTAGAAGCCCTTCGAGGTTTCCTCGAGCGCCTTGATGATTTCGTAGCCATGCCTCGGGCGCTCCTCGATCAGCGCCAGGATGACGAGCTGCAGCTCGGAGGAGCCCAGCTTGCGGCCCACGAAGAAGCCTCGTCCGCCGAGTCCCGGCGCCGTCGCCGAATTGCGCACCGAATGCGCCCAGATGGCCTCCGTGCACACGCCGTGAGCAGCAGCCGCGATAACCCAGAAAGCCGTGCATGTCGTACCTCCGATATCTAAGCGTAAGACGTGAAGTCGTAAGCGTTGGACTATCGTACGATTGCTGGACGGATATCATGCCCTCAAGGACCCCACCGGAAAGATGTCGGCCAGGACTACGCCGCGGTGCAGAAGCCGGACGGTCAAATGCCGAGGTCAGTTACATGTTTACGAGGCCGGGCGCCGACGACGCCGGTTCCGAGGTACCTGCTACCCGGCGGGCGACCTCGGCTGCGGTGTCGGCTACTACAAATAGCGTCAGCTGCTGCGGCTTTCACCGTGCATCTGCTCTTCGGCGCGCAGCAACGGGGCGGGCGAAATCTTGATCGGCCCCGAAAACGGCACGCTCATATCGAGGATCAGATAGATGGATCCCGAAATGAGAAACGCCGAGATCACCAGGGTGATCGCCACCACGGCGTTGCGCGGCGCCCGATACCCGAAACTTGCGAAGATCAGCACGAGCCACGCGGTCAGCATCATCAGGAACGAATTCGGAATCGTGCCTTCGGATTCCTCGATCAGAGTCCAGCGCCGCCTGACCACGTTCTGGAAATTGGTCCGGGCATCGCGCCACAACTCGAGACGCGCGGGGTCGGACGGGCGTATCGCCATCAGCGCATCGCCGACGTCGTCGAGCAGGGTCTCCGCCGAACGATCCTCGAGGACCGACGCACCCGCGGGGCCCCACGTGCCCTCGATGCCGCGGCGCAGGTAGGCGGCCAGTCGCTTGCGGACGTCCGAGCCCTCCGGGCCATAGTGCCGCAGCGACCGGTCGAGCAGAACCAGGTCCGTCGAGAACGCATGCACGTTGCGATCGATCGCCTCGAAGGTGTTCTTCGACGAGTTGATCAGCAGCCCGAGCACCAGCGACGTCATCACCACGAAGATGTTCGCGGCGAGCCGTACGACGTTGTAGGTATCGTCATTACGATGGTGCTCCGGCAGTCTCGCGGAAAGCACCAGGCAGCCGAGCGCGGCGACCACGAGGCAGACGAAGATCGCGCCGGCGACGAGAATTTCATGCATGGGGGTGGACCTCGATGTTTGATCGTACGCTCAGGGAGATCCTCTTCAGAGATCCGGCTTCCTGAGGAGCCACTTTTCACCTTCGACCTGAAAGGGCGGGAGCCGCATTTCGTCGCAGAAGCTTCGCACCGCCTGTTCCACGCCGGGAAAGTTCGGGCTGAAGTCATCGCCGAAGACCGCGCCGCCGGGGCGCACCAGGGGCCACCAGTTGCGCAGGTCGGCAATGACGTCCTCGAAGTAGTGTCCGGCGTCGATGTACACCAGGTCCGGCTGCGGGCCTCCCATCGCCTTGAAGAATCGCGACGCGTTGGTCGTGGTGTTGGGGAACGGCACCACCTTGTCCTGATGGCCCAGATGCACGACGTTGGCCAGGAATTGGTAGTAGAGAGACGGAAACCCGTGCCGGCACCCGAGACCGGCGAAGCCATTGGGATCCTGGCGATTCAGCCAGTGCCATGTGCCCCCGAGAAAGGTATCCACGCAAATGATGGTGAAGGGAGCGAGCCCCAGTTCAGATGCCAGCGCGCACATGTGCAGCGCGCTCGCCCCCTTCCACGTGCCCGCTCGCGCGTCGAGGGCGCTCCGGGTCGTGTCCAGTCCATGCTCAGCGTCGCCGATCCCATCGGCTGTTCGAAACGACAATGGGTCGCGGACTGATGGACTCGTCGAGGGCGCCGCGGTGGGCCCGAGCAGGTCCATGACGCCGGCCGCGCGCAGGATCTTGCATGCTCGCGGTTCGTCCCCGGCAGCCAGGCCTTTGCCTGGCGCCGCCTCCCTGGGCCACCAGCACGACCAGCACCAGCTTGGGTTGCCGCTCGAAGCCTGTCGGGCGGCCCTCCATATTTTCCATGAACGCGATGCGGAGCCGCGTGCCGTCACGCGCGTAGATCATCCAGCCACCATGCGCCCCCGAAGGCTGCACGGCAGTGGCAAGGAATGCCTTGGGTGACGCGCCTAGCTCGATCTTGAGGGTGAAGCGCCCCTTTTCGCCGTTTCGCGCGGCTCGAGCAGCAATTCGTTGTTGCGAAACGTCCAGGTCGCTCCGGACGATCTTCGGATCGTCGAACAGCGCGCCGTTCATCGTGGCGTTGGCAACGCTCCAGGTGCCTTGCAGCTCGCGAAAGGCGCTGGCGGCGTCATACTTCGAGGGCGCGACGGCGGTTCCCGGCGGGGGCGGTCCGAATACTGAACCTTGCCGCTCGGATCGGTCGTCTTGTAGACCTGGCACGGCGCCGGCGCGGAAGCCGCGACCAGCGCGATCAGGCCCAGCGCCTTCAGCATCGCCGTCGATTTCCCATTCAATGTGGCCTTTCGTCGCTCCGTCGAATGAGCTGCGTCGGTGGTCCGGCCGTCAGGCGGAATGCCGATGCTCGGCGGCGGGCGCCATCACCATGAGCGGAATGACGCGCCGCTTGCCGAGCTGCTGCTCGATCTCCGAGCGCAGGATGCGGGGCAATCCTTCGACGTGCTCGTATTGGTCTGCAACGGACGCACCCGCGAGCACGGTCCGGTGCAGATCGACATGATGCTTGAGCAGGAACGCGAGGACGTTCCAGCAGCCGTAGCGCATCGCGAGCAGGGCAGGGGTGAAGCCCATCCCCGTGCCGAGATCGAGGTCGGCGCCGTAGCGATGCAGGAGCTCCACCGGCGCCGCGTCGTCGCGCTTGACCGCATCGTGGATGACGGCGAACCCCTCGTGATCGAGATGGTTCGGATTCGCGCCGCTCTCGAGCCAGTGGCGGCCGAGCTCGTAGTGGCCATCCTTGAACGCGTAGTACAGGGGCGTCAGCCCATCCTCGTCCTCCGCGTTGACGAGTGACGGCGTCGCCGCGATCAGTGCCGCGGCCTCGTCCCAGTTGTGGATCCGCAATGCCTTGAACAGTCCTTCGCTTCCCGGCGTCGCGGTGCCCGGATTCATGCCGCCGCTGAAGTACTCGGTGAACGCCTCGATTTCGGCGCGGCTCGCCTTGCCCTTCAGCGAGAGCGCCACCTGCGTCTTGACATGCTCGATTTGCGTGGCGCTGTGCATTTGCATCGCGATCACTTCGCGCCGGCGAACGTCGCCACGGTAGATGTCGACGGCCCACAAGAGTCGCTCGAACGCGGTCGCCTTCTCTCCGGGATAGGTCGCGAGAACCTCGGGCGGCAACGCGATGTTGCCCTCGACGCGCACGCGCCTGTCGGGCTCGAGCGCCCAGACCTCGCCCGTCCGAAGCGAGAGCGCGTGGTGGTCGGGCAGGCCGACGAAGAGCTCGGGATCGGGACTCGTGTCGCCTTCCGCGGGCTGCGCGCGACCGATGAACTGCAGCGGGTTCCACACTTCGAACTCGTGCTCGAGAAATTCCTGCGCGTCGTGCGCGCGGCGCAGACGCGCCACGTCGACCGCGTAATCCGCCGGCGGAATCGAGCGCGGCTTGAAGTGCCAGCCCACCGCGGCCCAGGAACCATGCCCGCGCAGCTCCGGGTGATAGCGCGTCCACGGATTTTGCTGCGCTTCGGGCGACACCTCGTAGCCGTGCGCCTGCAGCAGCCACGCGTCGCGCTCGACCTTTTCCATGCCGCGCGCGAAGCAGCCGACGTGGACGCCCGATTCGAAGAGCGCGCGCAGGCCCGCCCACATCGATTCCCGCTCGTCGAAGCTGGGATGCATCAGCAGGCACAGGTCCGGCGGCCTGCCGAACCGGTCTTCCAGCCATTGCGTCAGCGAGCCCTCCCGCAGCGACGCGGGGTGAACGTCGACGCCGGGCTGCCCGTCGAGCGAGATGTGGGGCGTCGAGTACTTGGGTCGGGGCGCGAAGCGCGCTTCGGGCGTCCAGAGCATGACCGTCGCGTCGACGGTGAGCTTCGGCCGTTCGAGCAGGAGCGGCAGCAGCTGGTAGGGCCGGCCTTCATCGGCGGCGCTGGGGCCGCCCGGAACACCGACCATCAGGAGATCGAGGTGGTCGCGCTCGAGAAGCTCCGGCGCGAAGGTGGTGATCCACCAGGCGACGGCCACCGGCGCCTTGAGCAGCAGTCGCAGCTCGTCGTCCGCCACCCCTTCGCCGAACGGACGCATCGCCGGCCAGCGGCGGGCATCCGCCACCAGGGCCGTCCAGTCGTTGTGCGCTCGGGACAGGGGATGCATCGATGCGCTTCCGGCTATTGATCGGGGCTGATCTTAGCAGGACAGCGAGCACAATCGACCCTTCGGGCATTAGCGCCATTGCGCGTCTGCAGACGCGCGCGCGTTGCAACGCGTACGTTGAGCACACCAATGTCATGACAAGGGAATCGGGAGACCGCTAATCGGGGCCCGGTTCGACCGGATGCCCAGGTATTGAAGGCATTTGCAGAGGGCACCAAAGCGATCGCCCAACCGGGGTCGGTTGGCGAGCGCCTGCGCTGACTTGTGCCGGCTAGGTCAAGCCGGTCGGCGGGTGGGGCATCGCATTCAAATCGGGAATGCTCTGCGCGTCATCCGGCAATCCTCCGGCCATCTGCATCAACGCGATGGCAAGGACGCCCGCGCCCCCGCCAACGAAAAACGCGACCAACAGCCACCAAGTCGAAACCATAGGATCTCTCCTTCTCGTACGGCTTCGTGTTGCCAGGGGAATCGCGTCCTGGCTACGCCCCCTCGCCCAAATGCATGATTCGGAAAGGCCGCAGTCGTCTGCCGCTGACTAAGGGCTTCCCAGTCAAAAAAATCCGGCGCTGCCGGATCCGGACTCGACATCTCAAATGGAGGCCATCGCCGTCCGGTCCGTGACTTTGTCGGCAGACAAGATTTCGGTTTCGGCGCGTGGGGACGGTCGGGCGCATATTTATTGTTTCGTCTTGCGGCGCACGGTTGCGTGGGCAGGCATGTCGATCAGTCCCAGGAAAGTGCGCCACCGGTTTGGTACTCGATGACCCTGGTTTCGAAGAAATTCTTTTCCTTCTTGAGGTCGATCATCTCCGCCATCCACGGGAACGGGTTGTCGGCCTTGTCGAACAGCGGATCGACGCCGATCTGCTGGCAGCGGCGGTTGGCGATGAAGCGCAGGTATTCCTTGAACATCGTGGCGTTGAGGCCCAGCACGCCACGCGGCATCGTGTCCTCGGCGTAGGCGTACTCGAGGTCGACACCCTTCTTCATCAGCGCGCGGATCTCCTCGCGGAATTCCGGCGTCCACAGGTGCGGGTTCTCCATCTTGATCGTGTTGATGAGGTCGATGCCGAAATTGCAGTGCATCGACTCGTCGCGCAGGATGTACTGGTACTGCTCGCTCGAGCCCGTCATCTTGTTCTGCCGGCCCATCGCGAGGATCTGCACGAAGCCGACGTAGAAGAAGAGGCCCTCCATGATGCAGGCAAACACGATCAGGCTCTTCAGGAGGTCCTGGTCGGCCTGCGGCGTGCCCGTCTTGAACATCGGGTTGGTCAAGACGTCGATGAACGGGATCAGGAATTCGTCCTTGTCGCGGATCGACTTGATCTCGTGATAGGCGTTGAAGATCTCGGCTTCGTCGAGGCCGAGGCTCTCGACGATGTACTGGTAGGCGTGCGTGTGGATCGCTTCCTCGAACGCCTGGCGCAGGAGGTATTGCCGGCACTCGGGCGCGCTGATGTGGCGGTAGGTGCCGAGCACGATGTTGTTGGCGGCGAGCGAGTCGGCGGTGACGAAGAAGCCGAGGTTGCGCTTGATGATGAGGCGCTCGTCCTCGGTGAGGCCGTTCGGGTTCTTCCACAGCTCGATGTCGCGCTGCATGTTCACTTCCTGCGGCATCCAGTGGTTGGCGCAGGCGGCGATGTACTTGTCCCAGGCCCAGCGGTACTTGAACGGGACGAGCTGGTTGACGTCGGACGACCCGTTGATGACGCGCTTGTCCTCGAGGCGCACGCGGCGGAAGCCGTTTTCCATCGCCTGGCGCTCGACCTCCAGGTCGTGCACCGGCTCCTGAGAAAACTGGGGCGACAGGATGCCGCCCGAGCCCTGGCCCCGGAGGGCGTCCGGCGCCCGCGGCTGCGCGGCGGGGGCGATGTCGTCGTCGAAGTTCAGCATGTCAAATTCTCCTGCGCTGCTTATTCTCTTTATATGCGGGTAGTTGGACCCGTTTTCACGTCGCGTCGTTCACCGTCCGGGCGGCGGGGAAGGGCGGTTGTGCCGGCGGCCTCGCGGGTGGAGGGCCGCCGGTGCCGGCGTTCCGGACCGAAGGGGTCGACGCGTTTCGTCAGTGCATTGCGCTCAGTCGTTCGTACAGATAATCCGGTGCGAAATCGACGCCGTCCTGCCAGGCGATCGTCGCGAGCCCGTAGTCGAGGTAGAAGTCGGCGAAGCGGACCTTGTCCCGCAACGGCTCCATGTTCTCGCCGTAGAGATCGTCCGACAGATCGACCACGCCCTTCCGCCCATCGTTGAATTCCAGCCACACCTTGTAATCTCCGAGATACCGCGCTTCGATGACATGCCGTTGCACATGCTCGTAACGGGCCAAATCGGCCTCCTATTGGCAGGTTGATGAACGCGCCGCAGGCGAGCGGTGGTGCGCCGTGCTCCTTGGCGCGCCGCCCGCCGCGGCATTAACGATGCGGACCGGCCATACGGCCCGCACCGGGATTGCTCCTATCTGCCCCTGCTGAACTGCGGCATCAGATCTGCCGGCAGCCACCGGGGCAGCCCGCTGTCGTGGCGTTGCTCCTCATCGACGGGACGCGGAACTTTCTGTTCCGTCGCCGGCCAGCGCCAATGGCGCCGTCCGGCAGCGTCGGTGTAGCTCTCCCACTTGTCGGTCTTTGCGTTCATCGCTTGCCCTCCTGTCCGGGTTTGCGGTGCCGTTTCCTCGTCGCGCGCGGGCCCGTCTTTCCGATCCTGCGGGTCCGTCGCGCCTCATCTCATTGCGTTGCTCTACTTGCGATGCGTCCGCCAAACGGCGGGGGTATTCGGTGCTGCGTGTCCGGTGAAACGTTTCTCTCTGCTGCGCCGGCATTCGCCGCCGGCGGGAATTCTGTCTATTGGCACGACTCGCACGTCGGATCGTCGATCGCGCAGAACTTGGGCATGTCGCCGTCGTCCGCGGTCTTCGAGTTGCGCGAGCTGGCGCCGGTGGCGGCCATCCCGCTCGACGTCGGCACTGCGTTCAGTTCTCCCCCTTGCCCGGTCGATTTCTCCGCCGACGTCGCCGCCAGCGTGCGCAGGTAGTACGTGGTCTTCAAGCCCCGCACCCACGCGAGCTTGTACGTCTCGTCGAGCTTCTTGCCCGAGGCGCCCGCCATGTAGATGTTGAGGCTCTGCGCCTGGTCGATCCATTTCTGCCGCCGCGCGCCGGCCTCGACGATCCACTTGGCGTCGACTTCGAACGCGGTGGCGTAGAGGGTGCGAAGCTCCTGCGGGATGCGGTCGATCTTGGCGAGCGAGCCGTCGAAATACTTCAAGTCGGCGACCATCACCTCGTCCCACAGGTTGATCTTCTTGAGCTCCGCGACGAGGTGCTCGTTGATCACCGTGAACTCGCCCGACAGGTTCGACTTCACGTAGATGTTCTGGTACTCGGGCTCGATCGACGCGGCCACCCCGACGATGTTGGAGATCGTCGCCGTCGGCGCGATCGCGACACAGTTGGAGTTGCGCATGCCGTGGATGCGGATGCGCGAGCGCAGCGCGTTCCAGTCCATCGTCGCGGACTCGTCGATGTCGACGTAGCCGCCGCGCTCTTCGCGCAGGAGCTTCAGCGTGTCCTGCGGGAGGATGCCGCGGTCCCACAGGCTGCCCGAGTACGACGAGTAGCGGCCGCGCTCTTCGGCCAGCTCGGTCGAGGCCTGGTAGGCGTAGTAGCAGACGGCTTCCATCGAAGAATCGGCGAACTTGAGTGCCGTGTCCGACGCGTACGGCGTGTGCGACAGGTGCAGGCAATCCTGGAACCCCATCACGCCGAGGCCCACCGGCCGGTGCTTGAGGTTGGAATTGCGCGCCTTCGCGACGGCGTAGTAGTTGATGTCGATGACGTTGTCCAGCATCCGCATCGCGGTGCGGATGGTGAGCTGCAGCTTGGTGTGGTCGAGCTCCCAGCTCGCCTCATTGGGTCCCCGGTCTGCTTCATGTGGTTCAGCAGGTTGACGGAGCCCAGGTTGCACACGGCGATCTCGGTGTCGCTCGTGTTCAGCGTGATCTCGGTGCACAGGTTCGAGCTGTGCACGACGCCGACGTGCTGCTGCGGCGAGCGCACGTTGCACGCATCCTTGAACGTGATCCACGGATGCCCCGTCTCGAACAGCATCGAGAGCATCTTGCGCCAGAGTTGCAGCGCCGGAATCCGCTTGAAGAGCTTCAGCTCGCCGCGCTGGGTCTTTTCCTCGTAGCGCTGGTAGGCCTCGGCGAACTTGCTGCCCCACTTGTCGTGGAGGTCGGGCACGTCGGACGGCGAGAACAGCGTCCAGTCCCCACCTTCCATCACGCGCTTCATGAACAGATCCGGAATCCAGTTCGCGGTGTTCATGTCGTGCGTGCGGCGGCGGTCATCCCCCGTGTTCTTGCGCAGCTCGAGGAATTCCTCGATGTCCAAGTGCCACGTCTCGAGGTACGTGCACACCGCGCCCTTGCGCTTGCCGCCCTGGTTCACGGCGACCGCGGTGTCGTTGACCACCTTGAGGAACGGCACGACGCCCTGCGACTTGCCGTTGGTGCCCTTGATGTGCGAGCCCATCGCGCGGACGTTGGTCCAGTCGTTGCCGAGGCCGCCGGCGAACTTGGACAGGAGCGCGTTTTCCTTGATCGCCTCGTAGATGCCGTCGAGGTCATCGGCGACCGTCGTCAAGTAGCACGACGACAGTTGCGAGCGGTGCGTTCCCGAGTTGAACAGCGTCGGCGTGCTCGACATGAAGTCGAACGTCGACAGCACGTTGTAGAACTCGATCGCGCGCGCCTCGCGGTTGACTTCGTTCAGCGCGAGGCCCATGGCGACGCGCATGAAGAAGCACTGCGGCAGCTCGAAGCGGCGGCCGCCGATGTACTGATCGACCAGGAAATAGCGGTCGTAGAGGGTCTGCAGCCCGAGATAGCCGAACTGCAGGTCGCGCGTGGGCACGAGCGCCTTGCCCAGCACGGTCATGTCGTATTGCAGCAGCGCCTCGTTGAGGAGGCCGATCTTGACGCCGTGCTTCACGAACTGCGGGAAGTACTCGGCGTACTTGGTCGCCATGTCCTGCTGCGAGGCTTCCTCGCCCAGCGCCTCGTGCCGGATCGAGTCGAGCAAGAGGCGCGCGGTGACGAAGCTGTACGCGGGGTCCTTCTCGATCAGCGTGCGCGCGGCCAGCACGACGCACTTCCTCACCTCTTCCATCGGCACGCCGTTGTAGAGGTCCTTCAGCGTCGCCTTGAGGATGCGGTCGGCCTCGACGTCGGGAAGGTTCGTGCACGATTCGCGGACGAGCGCTTCCAGGCGCTTCATGTCGAGCGGCTTCGGCACGCCGTTCTCGACGACGGAAATCGTCGCGGTGTCGGTCTTGTCGCCCTTCTGCGATTTCTCGTGCGCGCGCTCCTGCGAGCGGCGCTCGCGGTAGAGCACGTAGGCGCGCGCGACTTCGTGCTCGCCGCCGCGCATCATCGCGAGCTCGACCTGGTCCTGGATTTCCTCGATGTGGATCGCGCCGCCCTCGGGCTTGCGCTTCATCAGCGCGGCGACGACGCCATCGGTGAGCTTGGTGACCTGCTCGCGCACGCGTGCGGACGCCGCGCCCTGGCCGCCATTCACGGCGAGGAACGCCTTGGTCATCGCGACCGAGATCTTCGCGGGCTCGAAGGGCACCACGGCGCCATTGCGCCGGATCACCTTGTACTGCGCGTAACGAGGGTCGAGGTTCATTGCGCTTCCGGGTTCACCTGACAAGACGTTTCGGGGTGGGTCCTGCGTCTTGTGGGTGGAAACGCTTTCGAGCTGCATGGATCCTTCTCCTGTCGGAATCTTGTCGTTGTGTACGCTGCGAGACGTATTCGCGGAGGTTTCGCCTGTTTCGCGCACACCCGGTGCGCGTGCGGCTTTCCCTGTGGCTTCCGCGAATTTCTCCCCGGGCTGTGCCCCTCGGTGGCCTGGCGCGCCCGGGAGGGGTCCCGTTTCTTCTTGCAAATCAAAATCTACTATATCTTGTGTTCAAGTGCCTGATGAACACAAAGCATAGTGGGGCACTCGGCGATTGGCAAGACTTTTTTGATGCACCGGGATAGGGCGTCAAAACGACAACGAAAACAGCGTTTTGCGAGGGTGTTTCCGGCATTTCCACGTATGTTCCACCGCCTGTCCACAGCCTTGTCCACCGATGTGACAGCCGACGAACGGTGACGGTTGCGTTGCGCTTTTGCGACAGGCAAATTGCCCTTGTCATAAACACGGAATTAATGTGCGTTGCAGCATTCCACGCGCCGGTCATAGCGAGCGCATTGCACAAGATTGGGCTTCGCGGACGCGCCCTCAAGGAACGCCGATCGAGCGGGCCAACCGGCGCGTCGGCGCCGGCGACGCGTCGATCCGCGCGCGCCGAGGCCGACGCGGGCGTCGGGAAATCTAGGCCGGCGCGGCTCGGAAGCGCGAAAAGCCGCGCCCCGGCAATCGCGACGATCGTCTCGCCCGCCGCGGGTGTCACCAGCGCGAGCCCGGTCAGCCGCCCGAAGGCGGGCAGCAGCGCGCGCTTGCGGCCGAGCACGAAGCACGGCAGGCGCGCCGAATCGCCGCTCGGGTCGGAGAGGCGGATGCCCGGATGCACGTGGCCGCACAGCGCGTAGCCGGTGCGCGGATGCTGCGGCTCGTGGCACAGCACGAACGGCGCGTGCGGATGCGGGTCGCCGACGACGCGGACGCGCCACGCTTCCGGCGGATCGCCGGCACGGGCGTCGTGATTGCCGCGCACCAGCGTGATCGCGAGATCGCGGTGGTCCTCGCGCCAGCGCAGGAACGCGGCGTCGAGCGCGTCGACGCGGCCCGCCGCCGCGTGCAGGAAGTCGCCCAGCACGACGAGCTCGGCGGCGCCGGTCGCCGCGATCAGCGCGGTCAGGCGGCCGAGATCGGACGCCGTCGCACCGCGCGGCAGCGGCACGCCGCCCGCGCGAAACGCCGCCGCCTTGCCGAGATGCACGTCGGCGACGAACAGCGCGCGCTGCCGCGGCCAGTAGAGCGCGCGCTCGGGGAGGAGCTCGATCGGCTTCGCCGGCGAGCGTGACGGCGATCCGGCCGTCGGCGCGCGGCGGCGCTCGCGCCGTGCGCGCGTCCGTGGCGGAAAGGCCGAGCGGCGCGGTCACCGGAACGTCATGCATCGCCATCGTCGAACGCCGCGGAACGGTTGAGGGTTGCGCCGGGAACGGGGCCCGGCCGAACGCGCGAGGCCACACCACGGGGGCGGGCATTGTCCTCGCCGCGCCCATGGTGCAGACTGCATCGATGGATTGTAGCGGAGGAACGCCTCCGCCGGCCGCGCGCACATGAACGCAAATGAGCGCAAATACCAATGCGCGCGCCGGGATCCAGTTGAGGGACCCGCATGCTGCGTTTTGCCGCCAACGTAACGTTCCTGTTCAACGAAGTCCCGTTCCTCGACCGCTTCGCCGAGGTTGCGCAGGCCGGGTTTCGCGGCGTCGAGTGCACGTTCCCGTACGACGTGCCCGCGGCGGAGATCGGCGAGCGGCTGCGCGACTTCAAGCTCGAGATGGTGCTCTTCAACGCGCCGCCGGGCGACTTCGCCGCGGGTGATCGCGGCACAGCCGGGCTCCCTGGGCGCGAGCACGAATTCCAGGCGGGGTTCGCCACGGCGCTGCGCTACGCACAGACGCTTCGCTGCCGGCGCATCCACGTGATGTCGGGCGTCGTGCCCGCGAACGCGACGCCCGCGCAACGCGCGATGCATCGCGCGACGCTCGTGCGCAACCTGCGCTTCGCCTGCACCGAGGCCGCCTCCTCCGACATCTCCGTGCTGATCGAGGCGCTCAACCCGCGCGACATGCCCGGTTACCTTTTCTCGACGCTGGCCGAGGCGAATGCGATCCGCGAGGCCGTCGGCGCGCTGAACCTCAAGTTGCAGATGGACCTCTATCACACGCAGATCGTCGAGGGCGACCTCACCGAGCGGATCCGCCAGTACCTGCCGAACGTCGGCCACATCCAGATCGCCGGCGTGCCGGGTCGGCACGAGCCCGACGTCGGCGAGATCAACTACTCGTGGATCTTCCGGCTGCTCGACGAGTTGAAGTATCCCGGCT
This sequence comes from uncultured beta proteobacterium, assembly GCA_963741355.1. Lineage (GTDB taxonomy): Bacteria > Pseudomonadota > Gammaproteobacteria > Burkholderiales > Casimicrobiaceae > CAIWHR01. Next base: position 12,383 of record CAVUIG010000027.1, on the reverse strand, counting down.
GGATCGGCTGCGAATACCGGCCGAAGGAACAGACGGCAGCCGGGCTTTCCTGGCTCTATCGCCTCATCGACCGCAAGCCGCAGGCCGCGGCGGACGATTAGAAGAAGTTGCTTCCAAACTCGCGCCTACCCTTCATGACAGCCAAATCGAACGAAAAAACGGACACCCTGGAGACCAAGCTCGAACACCTGGCGCGCCAACTCTCCGAAGCTCGTCAGCAGCAAGAGGCGACCAGCGAGATCCTGCGGGTGATCAGCACCTCGACGGCGGACCTTCAGCCCGTCTTCGACACAATTTTGGAGCGGGCCGTCAGACTGTGCGAAGCGGCGTACGGATATATCCTTCGATACGACGGCAAGATCCTTACGCTCGCCGCTCATCATAACGTCGACTTGGAGGGATTTCGAGCGCTGCAGGCGGTTTGGCCCATGCCGGCCAATGTCCGAGAGTCTCGTGGGCCGCGCCATTCTTGAGCGTCGAGTCGTACATGTCCATGACATCCTCTCCGTGCAGGGCTACGTCTATTCGGCGTTGCAGACGGTGCTCGGCTACAGAACCTTCGTGACGGTCCCAATGCTTCGCGCGACCGAACCCATCGGGGCCATCGCCGTCTACCGCACGGAAGTGGCACCATTCTCCGATCAGCAGATCGCACTGTTGCAGACGTTTGCCAATCAGGCTGCAATTGCGATTGAGAACCTGCGGATGTTCAATGAAATTCAGGATAAGAGCCGCCAGGTCGAGGCACAGGCGGAACAGCTCGCCGAATGGAATCGAACGCTCGAGACGCGTGTCACCGAGCAGGTCAGCCAAATCGGGCGCATGTCCAAGCTCACGCGCTTTCTCTCTCCGAAAATCAGCGAATTGATCATGTCGGGGGAGGCGGACGATCCCCTCAAGACGCGGCGCTGCGACGTCACCGTGGTGTACGTCGACCTGCGCGGCTTCACGGGATTCACCGAGACCGCCGATCCCGAGGAGGTGATGAGCGTGCTGCGCGAGTACCATGCCGAGCTCGGTCGCGCCATCTCGGCCTATGACGGCACGATCGAGCACTTCGCCGGCGACGGCGCGATGATTCTGTTCAATGCTCCGGTGCCTGTTGCGAATCCCGAAATGCAGGCCATTCGAATGACGCTGCAAATCCGCGATTCGGTGGCGGCCCTGGTCGCCGGGTGGCGCAAGCGCGGCTATGCGCTCGGCTGCGGCGCAGGAATTGCCGGTGGATTCGCGACCATTGGAACCATCGGGTTCGATGCGCGGCTCGATTACGGTGCGATCGGAACCGTCTGCAATCTCGCTGCGCGCCTGTGCGGCGAAGCCGGCGATGGGCAGATTCTGATCTCGCCGCGGGTATTCGCAAAGATCGAGTCGCACGTGGACGCCGCATCGGTTGGAGATCTGTCGCTCAAGGGCTTCCACCAACCGGTCGCCGCATACAACGTAATGGCAATTCGCGGTGACGCCTGAGAGTCGTCCTGCGCGACTGGATCCGGCAAGTTCGCAACACCGCCAGCGGGCGGCGCGCCTGGCGTCTGCGAGCACCCTTGAGCGCCGCGCCTGACGTCCCCAACTATCGCGCATGCCGCCCGTCACCACTGCATTGATCGCCGCCAATGTGGCGATGTTCCTGCTGGAGCAGGTCGCGCCCGGATCGATCTACCCGCTTGCGCTGTGGCCGCTCGGCGCGGGACAGGTGGGCGGCGAGAGCTTCGCCCCGTGGCAGCTCGTCACCTATGCGTTCCTGCACGGCGGCCTGCTGCACCTCGCGTTCAACATGTTCGCGCTCTACATGTTCGGCGGCGCGATCGAGCAGGTGTTCGGCGCGCGGCGCTACCTCACGTATTACTTCGTGTGCGTCGTCTCCGCGGCGCTCACCCAACTGGTGTTCGCCGCGATGTCGGGCGCCTACTATCCGACCGTCGGCGCGTCCGGCGGCGTGTTCGGCCTGCTGCTCGCGTACGCCATCTACTTCCCGCACGCTCGCGTCATGCTGATCTTTCCGCCGATCCCGATGCCGGCGCGGATGTTCGTGCTGGTCTACGCCGCGATCGAGCTCTTCCTCGGCGTCACCGGCACGCAGGAGGGCGTCGCGCACTTCGCGCACCTCGGCGGGATGATCGGCGGCTACGCGCTGCTGCGCTACTGGCGCGGCGGCGGTCCGCGTCGCATCATCCGATGAGCTCGAAGGTCGTCGTCACCGGTCGATCCTGACTCACCCTTCCGGCGCCTTGCTCGGATTGGAAGACGTGCATGGAACCGCGGCCAACTCCGGGTGGCGTGCGCCGACGCGTTCAGTGCGGGCCGAACCCGTGGTGTGGCATGCGGACTCCTGCGTGGCGGCCTTCGCCGCCACCGGCGCGCTGGGCTCGAGCTCCATTCTTGCCGGCACGACCACCGAGATGGCAATCGTGATCGCCGTCAGGGCGATGGCTGCGGCAGCGCACGTCGATGCGCGGAATCGCGGTTTCGTAGCGGTTCACGGGGCGACCGTTCGCAAATTCGACAGGCACATCGTGCCGCGATTCTGCGTGTGCCGCTCGCCGCTTTCGGACACAGGTTTGCGCTGCCGGCGCACGCCGGCGTTCGGCCGTGCATCGCAGTCGGGCGGATTACAGTCAGCGGCCAGGCGCCAGTGCGTTGAGACTTGCGTGGGGTCACGTTCGCGACCGACGGAGGCCTTGACGGTGTTCCGCCGTCGCGAGCAGCGTTCGACGCTCACGTCACGGCACGTTCAGTCGCAACGTAATTCAGCGCCTCTGAGGGTGGCTCCGAGAAATATCGCATTCCGCCGCCGCCGCCCATGGTGCCGCACGCGGGAATACTTCCGACCGCAAACGCCAGCGCCGTCGCCACGACGATCCTGATCCTGCGCCACATCCGGCTCATCTCGACCTCCATTGCGGCCAGCCGGCCGTAACGGACAAACAGCCGTCGTTCGCAGGTATTCCTCATGATGCCGTCGGACGCCGGAGGCGCATCCGCGCGCTGGCGCGGCAACTCGCCGTTGGAAGGACGTTCGGCCGAACGGCTGCTACGGCCAACGGGAGCCATTTAACGGCTGGTCCAAATTGTCGAGAGTGAGCTCGACCGCGGCACCAAGCGAGCGGTCGGTTAAGCGCGTAAAATGCAGTGTTTTTTTCCTGGCGGTTGGCTTACTCGCGGACCGTGACCCCTTTCCACTCTCTGAATCGGTGTGTCCATGAAGACGGCATCTTCGCAATTCCTGAAATTCGCCATGCTCCTCATTGCCGCGACGACTCTGGTCGCAGGGTGCGGAAAGAAGGACGACTCGGTCGCGCAGGCCGAAAAAAAGGACGTAGCCAAGGGCGTGCCAGCCCCGAGCATCGCCGAGATGAAGGCAATCGCCGAGGAAGGATTCATCTACGGCCTTCCCATCGTGATGAACTACGCGGTCATGTACGAATACGCGGTGGACCGCAACTCGGGCCAGTTCAAGGCGCCATTCAACGAGATCAAGAACGTGCCTGCCGTTTTTACCTACAAGGACACGGCGATCATCACGCCCAATAGCGACACGCCGTATTCCTTCTTGTGGATGGACCTGCGGGCCGAGCCGGTGGTGCTGTCGGTCCCGGCTGTGGACAAGTCGCGCTACTACGCGGTGATGCTTTGCGATGGCAATACTTATAACTTCGGTTACATCGGCAGCCGCGCCACTGGCAACGATGCTGGCGATTACATGGTGGTTGGCCCTGATTGGAAGGGTGAAACACCCGTCGGCATTAAGAGGGTGTTTCGTTCCACCACGCAGTTCGCGCTGGCCGGTTACCGCACCCAACTCTTCAATCCGGCGGACATGCCGAATGTCATTAAGGTCCAGGGCGGCTACAAGGCGCAGCCGCTCTCGGCGTACCTGAAGCAGCCGGCTCCGCCGGCAGCGCCGACCGTCAACTTCCCGAAGATCGACAAGCAAATGGTGAAGTCGAATTTCTTCGAGTACCTCGGCTTCGCCTTGCAATTCGCCCCGCCCGGCCCGGAGGAGAAGGACATCCGCGCCAAGCTGGCCCGGATCGGCATTGGCGCCGGCAAGACCTTCGACTTCAAGGACCTCTCGCTGGAGCACAAAGCCGAAGTGGGTCTGGGCATGAAGGAGGGCGACGCCAAGATCGACAAGTATCTCGAGGCCGGACAGAAGAACATCAACGGCTGGAAGGTCGGCTCATTTTTTGGCGACGCCACCTTCTACAACGGCGATTGGTTGAAGCGGGCCGCCGCGGCCAAGGGAGGCATCTACGGCAACGACGCGGTGGAGGCCATGTATCCGTTGACCAAGACTCTGGCGAATGGCGAGGAGCTGGACGCCAGCAAGCACAACTACACGCTTACATTCGCCAAGGGCCAGTTGCCGCCGGTCAACGCCTTCTGGTCGGTAACGATGTACGACGGCAAGACGCAGCTCCTGATCGAGAATCCGATCAATCGCTACCTCATCAACTCGCCGATGCTCTCCGGGATGAAGAAAAATCCCGATGGCTCGCTCACGCTCTACCTCCAGAAGGATTCGCCCGGCAAGCCCAAGGAGTCCAATTGGCTGCCTGCACCCAACGCCCCTGTCTATCTGGTAATGCGCCTGTACTGGCCCAAGGAAACGCCGCCTTCGATCTTGCCGCCCGGCGAAGGAACGTGGAAGCCCCCCGGTATCGTCGCCTCGAAGTAGCGCCGTGTCTCGCCGCTCCCACGCGGGCCGTTGAACGTCCGGTTCTTAGAACAACGTCGGTCTTCTCTGGGTCGCGATAGCGGCTACTGTCGATTGGCCGCTCTCGGAGAAGCGGGCATCCGCACGTGCGGCAATTTCGCGTACAACGTCCTCGGTCCGCGAATTGCGGTCGACTTGGCGGCGTCAGCTTCTCGTAAGGTTTGTATCCATTCTTCCGAACGAAGCGGCCCGCGTTCGGCCAATGCTTGACTTTGCCCGGACGCGCACCGAGAATCGCGCGGATTTCATTGGGCGTCGGCGTGCGCGAAACATTCAAGGTGCGGCCGCGCTCGGGTGTTCAGGCTTCCTCGTGGAGCTCCGGCAACGTGCCGGTGAACAAGACAAACAATTGCCATGCGAGGCCCGTTCATGAACACATGTCGCCCCCTTCTTGTTTGTGTGCTTGCGTCACTCTGCGCTTTCTCCTTTGGCGCACAGGCGCAAGTCGTCACCGAATTCAGCGCCGGCATCACAGGTGGCGCACATCCCCGAGGCATCACGGTCGGCCCCGACGGCAACCTGTGGTTTGCCGAAGCGGGCACCGACCGGATCGGGCAGATTACTCCGAGTGGCACTGTCACCGAGTTCAGCTCGGGCGTCAGCGCTGGCTCGCATCCCGTGGGAATCACGGCCGGCCCCGACGGCAACCTGTGGTTCACGGAACAGAATGGGCTTCGGATCGGCCGGATCACGACCGCCGGCGTCGTCACTGAGTTCACCGTCGGCATCAGCGGCATAACCACCGACATCACGGCCGGCCCGGACGGCAACCTCTGGTTCACCGAATCGAGCCGGCAGCCAGATCGGGCGGATCACGACCGCCGGCGTCGTCACCGAATTCACGCCGGCATCAGCGCCGGCGCAGTCGCCCGTCGGCATCGCGGCCGGTCCGGATGGCAACCTCTGGTTTACCGAAAACAGCCGGCAATCGCATCGGGCAGATCACCCCGAGCGGCGTCGTCACCGAGTTCAGCGCCGGCATCACCGCGGACCGTCGGCCTCTCAGTACATCGCCGCCGGCCCCGACGGCAATCTCTGGTTCACCGAACTGAATCTCCACCGGATTGGCCGGATTACCCCCGCTGGGAGTCGTTACCGAGTTCAGTGCCGGCACCCACGGCACGGCACCCTGTCCGAAGGGATCACAGCCGGACCCGGACGGCAACGTCTGGTTCACCGAATCTGATTTCACCGGCAATCAGCATCGGGCGAATCAGCCCCAGCCGGCGTCGTCACCGAGTTCATCGCGGGGATCCCCAGCGCCGGTGCAGCGTCCTTTCGGGATCACGGCCGGCCCGGACGGCAACCTCTGGTTCACCGAAGGCTTCGGCGACCAGATCGCTCGTTTGACCACCCCGCCTCCCGCCCTGGCCGGTGCGGTGTCGCGCAAGCTGCACGGGGCCGCCGGCACGTTCGACCTGCCGTTGTCGATCATCGCGACCAACCCGACCACCGAACCGCGGCAAAGTGCGACCGCGACCCTCGTGATGACCTTCGATTCGCCGGTCGTGGGCGCCAACGCAACCGTCACCGAAGGCACTGCCACTGCGGGCGCGCTGACGTTCAGCGGCAACGACGTGACCGTGCCTCTCACCGGAGTGACCGATCAGCAGTACGTCACGATCTCGCTGACCAACGTCTCGTCTGCGTCGGTCACCGGCGGAACCGCATCCATACGGCTAGGCTTGCTTCGCGGCGACGTGAACCAGACTCGCGTGGTGACAGTGGCCGACCTCGGTCTGGTCAACCAGCAACTGGCGCAAGTGGTGACCCCGGCGAACTATCTGAAAGATGTGAACGTGAGCGGCTCGATTACCGTCGCGGACAAGGGGATCACCAACGCCAACCTGACCAAGGCGCTGCCGCCACCTTGACGAGTTGACCGTCGGCGCATGGCAAGCCGGACGCCAGGATAGGCGGAGTGAACTCTGGCGAGACCCAACCGTCCGCTTCGGGTCGATCGGGGCGCTCAGGTGCCAACGAAGAATGTCGCCGCGAGTGCCAGCACGGCGAGCGCCTGCAGACCGACGCGATAAGCCATCCAGTGTTCGCTGTCGAAAGGGCCGCTCTCGTCACCGTAAACCATCGACCAGAGTCCCATGACGAGCGTCACAATCGTGGCGAGCATCGCCACGATGACCAGCACGGTGAGAATACTCATGGCAGCCCCCTTTCGCGCACGGCAAAATCATATACGCGTTTTGCATCGGACGGCTTGCTGCGCCGCAGCACCGCCGACACCGCGGTAAATATTCGGCTGCCGACAGTCCCCGAAAGATGTCAACGCGAGTGGCGCGATTACGGTGGCCGACAAAGCGATCACTAACGCCAATCTCACTTTCGGCCAGTTGCACTGTCTCTGCTTCCTCCGGGCGATCAAACGAGGCGATACCGTATAGCGCATGAATGACCTCTGTTTGCGCAGAGCATGTGCGCCGGTATCGTTGGTGGCAACCGCTCGGAATCGGACGGGAGCGCGTTCGCGGGTATCATGTGGGCCTTTCCATGGTGCGTGGCGCCCCGTTCGCAGAACTGACGCGGACGCGCCGCGCGACGCCGCTTGAGCGAGCAATCGTTGCGTGTTCGTACAGCTGATCAAATACGGGACCGCGGGCGCGGTCGGCACCGCGGTGCAGTACGCGATCCTGGTGGGCCTCGTCGAGGGCTTCGGGAGCGACGCCGTCCTCGCGTCGACGCTGGGAGCGGTCGCCGGCGCGGTGGTCAACTACGTGCTGAATTACCGCTACACGTTCAAGAGCCGCCGGCCGCACACGATTTCGCTCGCCAAGTACATGGTCGTCTCCGCCGGCGGCATCGCGCTCAACGCGGTGGTGCTGGCTGCTGCCACGTCGTATCTCGGCATGCATTACGTTGGCGCGCAGATCCTCGCGACGCTGGTCGTCTTCCTCGCGGCGTTCGCCGTCAATCGCGTGTGGACGTTCTGATCGTGGCGCACGCGCATGGCCCGCAAACCGCATCGTCGACGTCGGACGCTTGGCCGATCCTGATGCCGTCACCCTTCGGAATCGCCGACGCAGCACGCGCCCGCATCGACGCCGGTCGTGGTGTCCGATGCGCCGAACGAGCGCCGCTGGCTGCTGTGGCTGCTGCTCTTCGCGATCGCGGTGCGCATCGCGACGCTCGGCGCGTATCCGCTGATGGACAACACTGAGGCGCGCTACGCCGAGATCGCGCGCAAGATGGTCGAGACCGGCGACTGGGTGACGCCGCAGTTCCAGTACGGCGTGCCGTTCTGGAGCAAGCCGCCGCTGTCGACATGGCTGACGGCGGCCACGTATCTCGGATTCGGCGTCAACGAGTTCGCCGCGCGCTTCTCGTCGCTCGTCGCGTGCCTCGCGGTCGTCTGGCTGACGGTCGAGCTCGCCGGACGGCGTGCCGTCGCGGGGCTCGGGCTCAAGGCGGCGCTCGTGCTGTTCACGACGCCGCTCTTCTTCATCTCGGCGGGCGCGGTGATGACCGATCCCGCGCTCACCGTCGGCACGACGCTGTCGATGGTCGGCTTCTGGCAGGCGATGACGCGCGAGGGCCGGCGCGGCGCGCGTGTGGGGCTACCTCTTCTTCGTCGGGCTCGCGATCGGGCTTCTCGCGAAGGGTCCGGTCGGCGTCGTGCTGACGGCCATCCCGGTGGGCCTCTGGACGCTGTGGAAGGGCGGCCTCGGCAACGTGTGGCGACGAGTGCCGTGGATTTCCGGATTCGCGCTCACCGCCGTGCTGGCCGTGCCGTGGTATCTGCTGGCCGAATCGCGCACGCCGGGCTTCCTCGATTACTTTCTCGTCGGCGAGCACTGGAAGCGCTACACGGTGACCGGATGGAAGGGCGACATGTTCGGCACTGCGCACGCGCGGCCGCGCGGCATGATCTGGCCGCTGTCGATCCTGGCCACGCTGCCGTGGTGCGTCGTGTGGCTCGGCATGCTCTGGCAGATGCGGCGCAAGGGCATGCTGCCGCGCACCGGCGCGGACGACGGCTGGCGCGCGTACCTCTGGCTGTGGATGCTGGCCTCGCCGGTGTTCTTCACGTTCGCCGGCAACATCCTCTTCACCTACGTGCTGCCCGGGCTGCCCGCGTTCGCGCTGCTGGTCGCGGAAGCGTGGAGCGCCGTGGGCGACGAGCGCGGCCGCGGCGCGACGACCAAGGCGTCGGGGCTCGCGATTCCCGTGCTGATGGTGCTGGGGCTCGTCTTCATCGTGCCGCGCGTCGCGCCCGAGCGTTCGCACAAGGCGCTGGTCGAGCAATACCAGGCGCTGCGTGTGTCCGATTCGGAGCGGCTCGTCTACGTCAACGAGGCGCCGCAGTCGGCCGAGTTCTATGCGGGTGGCAAGGTGATCACCGTAAAGACCGTGTCGGATCTCGACCGCTACCTCGGTGACGGGCTGCGCGACTTCTATGCGCTGACGCAGGAGCAGCAGGATTCGCGGCCCGACCTGCGCGGCCGCCTGAAGCCGGTCGGCAAGTTCGGCCGTTACAACCTGCTGCAGGACATGGGGCCGCCGGCAGAGCCGGCACGGCCGGCGGGGTGAGCTAACGTGTGCGGCATCGTCGGGCAGGTGGGCGGCGGCGACGCGCCCGAGGCCGTCGAATCGGTGCTGCGCCGGCAGCTCGCGCTGCTGCACCATCGCGGCCCGGATGACACCGGGGTCGAGGTCGATCCGCATTACGCTTTCGGTCACGCGCGGCTCGCGATCATCGATCCCGAGCTCGGCCACCAGCCGTTCTTTTCCGCCGACGGCGAGCTCGTCCTCACGTACAACGGCGAGATCTTCAATTATCTCGAGCTGCGCGAGGAGTTGGCACGCGCCGGCCACGCGTTTCGCACGACGTCCGACACCGAAGTGCTCGTCACCGGTTATCGGCACTGGGGCAGGGAGGTCCTGCAGAAGCTCGACGGCCAGTTCGCGTTCGCGCTCTACGACCGGCGCCGCCGGACGCTTTTCTGCGCGCGCGACCCGTACGGCCAGAAGCCGTTCTTCTATCACCTCGATCGCGGGCGCCTCGCGTTCTCGTCGGAGTGCCGCACCTTCGCGCTGCTGCCAGGATTCCGCAGCGAAATCGATCCGGCGTCGGTCGCGGATTTCCTGGCGCTCGAGTCGCTGCCGTTCGACCGCTCGATCTACCGCGACGTCCGCAAGCTGCCGCCGGGACACTGGCTGTCCTTTGCCGATGGCAAGCTCGAGGTCGCGCCGTATTTCGAGTCCGTGCCGCGGGCGACGTCCGGCCACGCCTCCGGGGCGGAGCTCGACGCGGAAATCCACGAGCTCCTGCGCCAGTCGGTCAAGCGGACGTTTCGCGCCGACGTCCCGGTGGGATTGCTGCTCTCCGGCGGCCTCGACTCGTCGATGGTGCTCGCGATCCTGCGCGAGGTGCATCCGACGGTGCCGCTTCGGACCTTCACGATCCGCAACGTCGATCGCTCGTACGATGAGAGCGCAGCGGCCGCGCTGCTCGCGGATCGCTTCGGCACCAGGCACACCGTCGTCACCGCGGAGCCGGCCGAGTTGGCGGCGGTCGCGTCGAAGCTTCCCGCGCTGCTCGACGAGCCGCAGGCCGATCCGGGCATCCTGCCGAAGTACATGATCTGCGGCGAGATCGCGCGCACGACCAAGGTCGCGCTGACCGGCGATGGCGGCGACGAGTTCTTCTACGGCTACGCGATCTTCCGCGCGCAGCGGCTCGCGCGCTTCGCGAGCCTTTTGCCCGACGCGCTGCACCGGCACGTGGTCCGGCCGCTGGCGCAGAGCCTGCCCGCGAGCAACCGCTACATGAGCTTCGATCTGAAGCTGAAGGCGTTCACGAAGGGGTTTCCCGCGCTCGACCACCTGCGCAATTTCTACTGGACCTGCGCGTTCTCGGACCGCGAGCTCGCCTCGCTCCTGCGCGAGCAGCGGCATCATTTCGACGACCTCCGGCGCCAGCTCGGACGGATGCAATCGCGCTGGGAGGCGGCCTCGGGCACGCTCGGGCGGCTCGCCTATCTCTACCAGCAGCAGTACCTGCCCGATTACGTGCTGCCGAACTCCGACCGGTCGTCGATGCTGCATTCGGTCGAGCTGCGCACGCCGTTTCTTTCGGTCGATCTCGTGCGAAAGCTCAATTCGCTGCCGGATTCGGTCAAAATGCGGGGTGGGGAGACCAAGTCGATCCTGCGCCGGATCGCGCTCAAGGTGCTGCCGCCGGAAATCGCGAGCGCGAGGAAGGTCGGCTTCACGGCGCCCGTCGCGTCGCTGATCAGGAACGAGCTGAAGGAGGAGATCCTGGAATTCCTGGGCGGGCCGTATCTTCGCGCGCAGGGCATCTTCCGCGAGGAGTACGTCGCGCGGCTTCTGCACGAGCACTTCACGAACCGGCACAATCACTACAAGCAGATCTGGGCGCTGTTCATGCTGCAGAAATGGCTCCACGGACAGAAGGCGCAAATGCCATGAGGACCGCATCGTCGCTGTCGATCGTCATTCCGGCCTACAACGAGGTCGCAGAGCCTGCCGATCCTGGTCGACGCGATTGTCGGCGTGCTCGCGGGCATCGACTGCCCGTGGTGGGAGATCGTCCTCGTCGACGACGGCTCGACCGACGGCACGACTGCGCTGATGGCGCGGCTTGCGTCGGAGAAGCCGGGCGTCAAGGCGGTGCTGCTGCGGACCAACTTCGGCAAGTCGGCGGCGATGATGGCCGGCTTCAACGAGGCGAAGGGCGACATCGTGTTCACGATGGACGCCGACCTGCAGGACGATCCGGAGGAGATTCCCGCGTTCATCGAGAAGATCGAGAGCGGCTACGACCTCGTCTCCGGCTGGAAGAAGAAGCGCAACGACCCGCTGGAAAAGCGGCTGCCGTCGAAGCTGTTCAACTGGGTCGTGCGCAAGGTGTCGGGGGTCGACCTGCACGACAACAACTGCGGCTTCAAGGCCTACCGCCGCTGGTGCATCAAGGCGCTGTCGCTGCGGGGCAACCAGCACCGGTTCGTCGCGGCGATTCTCTCGTGGCGAGGTGCGAGATCGGCGAAATCCCGGTGCGGCACCACGAGCGCAGGTTCGGCGCCAGCAAGTACGGCATCGCCCGCTACTTCCACGGTGCGTCCGACCTGGCGACGCTGATCCTGCTCACCAAGTTCTCGCAGAATCCGCTGTATTTCTTCGGCCTCGATCGGCCTGCCGTTCATCCTGCTCGGCACCGCGATCGGCGGCTACCTGCTCGTCAACCACATCCTCTACCTGGCGACGGCGACGATGGGCTTTGAGCTCACCATCCGACCGTTGCTGATCATCGCGGTGTTCGTGTTCCTGATGGGCCTCCTCTTCTTTCTCATCGGGCTGCTCGCGGAGCTCGTGCTGCGCTCGGCGACGCTGGAGAAGGGCTACATGGTGAGGGAAGTCGTCGAGGGCAAAGCCAGGCCCGATCTGCTGGCAGAGCAGCAGCGCGTGGCAATGGCGGAGGAGCGGACGACGAAGCTCTGATGCGTCGCTCGCGATTTCCTGGCGCGAATTACCAACACTACGCCTTACGGTCCCGTGGCCCGAGGAAAAACCAAAGGATCAGGCCCAGTACGGGCAGGAGCACCACGGCGATTATCCAGATCAGTTTCTTCTCGTTTGACGCGGAGCTTTGAAAGATATTGATGATCGCCCAGATGTCGCCGGCGAGTAT
>CAVUIG010000026.1:0-62630 GCA_963741355.1 uncultured beta proteobacterium | reverse complement strand
TGACAACCGGCAAGCCGTGCACGCCCACCTGGGCCGCGCGTATGTTCATGAACTTCAGGATTCCGTTCGCCGAGTTCGCAATCAGCGTGCGCTTGCCAGTCGAGTCCGCGGGTGAAACCGTGTAGAACGAGGGCGAGGCGAAAATTCGGCCCCCGCCTCCACCATAAGATCGCGGGCGCCGGCGATGTCAGCCACAGGAACATCTGTTGCGACCACTGGTAGAAGTCGCAATTCTTGAGTGCAGTGTTATTCGGAAATGTCACGCTATTGGCGGGATCCACAACGCCATTCACGGCCGCCGTACCGCCCTGGAAGAAGCCGTTGAACATCGTCGTCGAGACGTTGCAGTTCGCTGCCCCGCTAAGCTGTGGATCATTGGGTAGAGTCTGTGCGTTGGCCAAGAGTGCGCTGAGGCACACGCAGGCCAGCAGCCCTACGCTTGCGCCCACCCGAAACACATCACGCTGGTGAGCGTTTGTTCGGAAAGTCTGAGATGGTCTCGCCCGCCATCGCTCCTCCCTTGGGGGTGGATGGAAAAAAGCCTTAGTCTCGGCCTGCGAGGGCCGGAGAGTTCAGTGACTACGTCGACCCTAAGAAGCCCGATGATGTCCTCTCCGCGCGAACATCAATGTGAACATGTTGTCGGCCACAAGTCAAGCGCTGTACAGTACGACTTGGCCGCAGTTCGGTCCGCCGTCCGAGCAGAGCCCACTGCGACGACCGTAGCCATGAGCGAGCAAGCCCATGCCGAAGCTTCGCTGGCTTAGAGTTGCCGCCGGTATCGGAGTCGCCGTCATCGCGGTCGTGGCCGCTAGACGATGCGTTCCGCTGTTGCCGCCCACCGACTTCAGCTACGCGAGCCATCTGCGGCCGAGAGTTTTCGTCTCGCACGGGCCGCTATCCGCACCCGGCGCCAAGATCACGATCAAGCTCGCTCCGGATCTCGATGCGGGCGTGAGCGTGACGCGCGCGGTTGCGTCGCTTCGAAGCTCGCCCGGCTCACCTCCGAGTGAGATGGATTGCGGGTCGGTACCCGGCGGCTTCGCATGCGAATTCACGCTGGACGCGACGCAAGGCGTGCACGTGTACGGCGGGCGGGTCGTGCTGTCCGACGGCAATACCGTGTCGGCGCGCGCGGAGTACCGCTTCACGGTCCTGTCGGCCGTCCCCGCGAACGCGCTGGTCGAAGTGCGCGTCCCCGAGGGCAAGCCAGCAGGCTTCGCCGACACACTGCGTGTCGACCTTGCATGGACGCACGACCCGCAGGGCTACACGGACGCGCAGTTCATTGCCGATGCCGCCGACGCGACATTCAAGGGCATCCTCTCCGATCCGGTGTATCGATGGCGCGACAGGCACGTTGGCTTCTTTGTCCACACGCGGCCGGCCTTCGTCGAGAGCTACTACGCCGGGCGGGACACGCGCTGTGGCAAGAATCCGTGGCCCTCGGAGGCGGCCTGGCCCACCGAGCTTGCGAACGTCGCCGCTCTCGGCGTGCTTCATCGCAAGACGACGAGCTCCGCGGGCATCGAGGGCAGCGGCGTTGCGCAAGGGAACGTTCCCTTCAGGGATTGTGCCGGTCACGCGGTGAAGCGTCCGGAGGTGGGCACGTTCTCGGCGAATGCAGCCATCGCCGCGTTCACGACAATCGCCAAGCACGAGTTCGGGCACGCCGCGTTCGGACACGGGGACGAGTACACGGAGACGACGGCAACGCGCAACGTTGTGCCCGCGCTGGTCACGGCCGACGAGTGCTGCTGCAAGGTGGAGAGCGGCACGGTCACACAACCGGGCGGCACCGTCACACAAGCCCGGCGGCGCGACCACGACGACAACGGGCGGCGCCACCGGCACGGGTAGCGGCTCCACCACGCCGGGTGTCCCAGGCGGCGGATTTCCGGGGGTTGCGTTCGTGTCCAAGCGATGCGTTCCCGCGGGCGGCGGTCCGCCGACGACCTCTCAGGGACCCGACACCGGGCTTCCCGCGTGCGGGGGCGCGCTGCCGGCGCATTGCGGGGCGTCGCCGGACGGCGGCTGCCCGGGACTCGCGGGCGACTGCGTGCGATCGACCTCATGGCTCGGCGCGAGCGCGCCGGTGAGTCCGAGCACGCAGCGGCCCAACGTGTTTGCGTCGGAGCAGGCGTGCCTCGACGGCCTGCAGAAGGCAAGCGCGCATCCGGCTGTCGAAGATCCCGCGCGCAGCCTTGGCACCTGCAGGCAGCTGTGCGGGGCGAGCATGGCGCCGTGTCCCTGCACTGGTGGCGATGCGTGGATCGTCGACATCGACCCGCGATCTACTGTGGCCGTGACGACGGATGCGATGGGCGTCGTATCGGCCGCAGGCGAGCAGCTCGGCGGCACATGTCAATGGTGCGTCGAAACGAGCCTGTGCGTACGGTGGCATCGCGCGCGGGGCGACGATGCAGCCAAGGCATGGTCAGCGTGCGACGCGCCGCCGAAGAATGCGACGCTCCTGGAAGACTGTCGAACGCGCTCGTCGCGTGGATCAATCAGATCGTGGCCTGGATATTGAATCACGCACGCTTCTAGGGGCGAATTTTGGCGTTGCGCGCCGAGCGCGGCAAACGCACCGTGATGCAACAGCACAGGGAGGTCATCATGCGTGTCGTCTGGTTTTTCGCAACACTGTCGCTTGTTGGCTTGCTATGCGCTTGCGCCCCGATGCCTCCGGCGTCGGCCGCGAGCGGGGCCAGAATCGTCGTCGTCCAGGGCTCGATCAACACGACCGCAAGCAATGGCGCGGGCCAAGGCGTCAACATCGATGCGGTCGGCGCGCTCCCCTTCGGCAAGATCAAGCGCTACACAGTGACACTGCAGACAGCCCTGCTTTCAACGGCGCCGGCCGGTGTCGACCGTATCGAGGCTTACGTCGGAGTCCTGGGCGGCGCATCCACGTACGACGTGAGGGTTGTGAGACAGGATCCCGCGACGCCCGCGCCGTTTCCGCACCCGGGCATGACGATCCCGCCTTACACAGGCTCGAACTCGTACATCACGGTGTTCCGAGGCGCCGACGGGCTCGGGCCGGTCGAGGTGAGGTTCAACGCATTCGTGGAACTCGAGCCCTAGCGTGCGGATTCCTTGCGGGGAGCCATCTCGCGGGCGGCGAAAACAATGGCGGCGTCTCGGACTGTGCGCTTGCGGCTTGACCAGATGGAGCCGCCCTGCCCCGCCGCACGCTCTCCGGGGATGATGGAGGACATCGCCCTGACGGTCGTCGGCAGGATTCGCATGCCATTCACGCAGATTGCCGCGTCGCGTAACAGTAGTGCGCCACAATGCTCAGTACGAATCTTAGCGGCGCTAGCGAGGTTTTGGCCGATTCGCGCACCAACGCGCTATTCCTGCAGGAATCGAAGCGCTGCATCGACGCGGTCGACGCAAATTAATTTCGCTCCATCAATAGCTTGCTTTGGCTTATTCATAGTTGGGATTAACATCTGCTTGAAGCCCAATTTGACGGCTTCGCGGATGCGCTCCTGGCCGCGCTGGACCGGCCGGATCTCGCCGGCGAGCCCCACTTCTCCGAATACCAGCGTCCGCGCCGGCAGCGGCCGGCCAACCAGCGACGAATGCACGGCGAGCAGGATCGCGAGATCGGCGGCCGGCTCGTTGATGCGCACGCCGCCGACGGCGTTGACGAAGACGTCGTAGCCGGCGGTTTCGACGCCGCCGTGCCGGTGCAGCACGGCGAGCAGCAGCGCGAGCCGCTGCGGATCGAGCCCGACCGAGAGCCGGCGGGGCACCGCGCCCTGCACGGGATCGACCAGCGCCTGGATCTCCACCAGCAGGGGTCGCGAGCCCTCGAGCGTGGCGACGATGACGGATCCCGGGACTTCCTTTCCATGCTGCGAAAGAAACAGCGCGGACGGATTGGCCACGCCCTTGAGTCCCCGCTCGGTCATCGCGAACACGCCGAGCTCGTTGGCGGCGCCGAAGCGGTTCTTGATCGCGCGGACCAGCCGGAAGCTCGAATGCGGATCGCCCTCGAAGTAGAGCACCGTATCGACGATGTGCTCCAGCACGCGCGGGCCGGCGATCGCGCCGTCCTTCGTCACATGGCCGACGAACACGACGACGATGCCGCGCTGCTTGGCGAGCCTCGTCAGCTGCGCCGCGCATTCGCGGACCTGCGCGACGCTTCCCGGCGCCGAGGTCAGCGCCTCGGTGTACGCCGTCTGGATCGAATCGATGACGACGACTTCGGGCTGCTCGGCCGAAATCGCGGCGACGATGGCCTCGAGCTGGACCTCGGCCAGCAGCGACACCGGCGCGTTGACGAGCCCGAGGCGTTGCGCGCGCAACGCGACCTGCTCGACCGATTCCTCGCCGGTGATGTAGAGCGCCTTCTTCGCGGCGCCGATCGCCGCGGTGGCCTGCAGCAGCAGCGTCGACTTGCCGATCCCCGGATCACCGCCCAGCAGGATCACGCCGCCCGGGACGAGCCCGCCGCCCAGCACGCGATCGAACTCCTCGACGCCGGTCGGGAAGCGTGGCGTGTGGCGCGCGTCGACGCTGGCGAGCGGCCGCACCTGACCCGTCTTCCCCACGACGCCCTGGAATCGCTTCTGAACCGGCGCCGCGATGGTCTCGACCAGCGTGTTCCACGCCTCGCAATGCGGACACTGGCCCTGCCATTTGGGGCTCTGGCCGCCGCATTCGGTGCAGCTGTAGACGGTCTTTGCTTTTGCCATGTCGCGATGCCTTCGTGCCTCAACGATACTGCATGAGGATTTCACCCAGCGTGCGCGCGCCGGGAGCGATGTGCGCCGCCCAGAGACCGGCGACGACCGCAAAGGCGGCCACCGCGGCGAAGGGCTTCCACGTGAATTTCAGCACGCTGCCTTCCCAGTCGAATTCGTCCATGCGGCGGACCTTGTGGACGAGGCCGCCGGCCAGCATCGCGCTGAATGCGGTATCCGCCAGCATGCCGGGGGCGATCGCGATGAGGTAGAAGGCACTTCCGGCAACCGTCGCGATCAGCGCGACCACGAGGATTCCCAGAATGACGATCGCCCAGCCGTCGCCCAGATCGATGTCGGGCGCCCACGATCCGCCGCCTGAACCTCCGCCCGAATGTCCGATCACCGGCAGGTCGAGCGAGCCGGTGTCGGCGCTGCCGAAGTCGCTGGTCGCTCCGCCGCCGCCAAAATTTCCTCCGCCGCCGTGCCACGACGCCGCCGCCCGATCCGCCACCGGAATCCACGTTGATTCCGGCATCCCATGAACCCGAATCGAAGATCGGCCGCGCGCCGACGTACGCGAGCCAGACGCGCACGCACGCGAAGAACGCCGCGTAGGAGATCACCACGACGATGAGCCAGCGCTCCGCCATCCCGTGGACCGGCAGCACGAGCAGCAGCCTGTTCGCGACGATGCCGGTGCCAAGCGTCGCCGCGAGGATGAGCGTCATGTGCCAGCGCAGCCAGAAGCGCCGCAGGATCTGGCCGCGTACGCGCCGGCGCTCGAGGTCGAGCAGCCTGTACCGGCTGACGGGCACCGTCTGCCCGGCCGCCTCGGCCTGCTCCCTCACCCGAGCCTCAATCGAGCTCGGCGGGAGTCGCGACCGCGGTGCCGAGCTTGCCGACGACGACACCCGCCGCGCGGTTGGCGATTCGCATCGCGACCGGCAGCGGCGCCCCGGCCCCCAGCAGGACGCCAAGCGCGGCGATCACGGTGTCGCCCGCGCCGGATACGTCGTACACCTCGCGCGTGACGGCGGGGATGTGCAGTGCATCGCCGGCGGTGTAGAGGCTCATGCCGTCCTCGGAACGGGTGACGAGGAGCGCCTCCAGCCCGAGCTCGGCACGCAGTGCCTGCGCCTTCGCGGTCATGCCGGCCTCGTCGCGCCAGCTGCCCGTGACTTCGCGCAGCTCCGCGCGATTGGGCGTGATGATCGAGGCGCCGCGATAACGCGTCCAGTCGTCACCCTTTGGATCGACCAGCACGCGCTTGCCCGCACCGCGCGCGAGCTCGATCATGGTCGCGATGTGCGCAAGCCCGCCCTTGCCGTAGTCGGACAGGATGACGAGATCGGTTTCGGGAAGCAGGCGCTCGAATTCGGCGAGCTTGCCGGCCAGCACCTCGTGCGACGGCGTGGTCTCGAAATCGATGCGGATCAGCTGCTGCTGGCGGCCGATGACGCGCAGCTTGACCGTCGTCGCGATGCCCGGGTCGCGGTGGAACGACGTCTTGACGAGGTCGGCGGCGAGGAGCCGCGCGAGCGTCGCGCCGGCCTCGTCCTCGCCGATGACGGTCAACAGCGTCGTCTGCGCGCCCAGCGCGGCGGCATTGCGCGCGACGTTGGCGGCGCCGCCGGGGCGCTCCTCGCTGCGCACGATCTTCACGACCGGCACCGGCGCCTCCGGGGAGATGCGCTCGACGTCGCCGAACCAGTAGCGGTCGAGCATGACATCGCCGACGATCAGCATGCGTGTGCCGGCCGCACGTTGCGCCCAGGTCGAGAATCGCGTTTCTTCCGGCTTCATGATGTTCGGAGATGGGTCGGGGATGACGCCGGTCAGCGGCGCCCGATCGCGAAGTATTCGAGGCCGGCCGCGCGCACCAGCGCCGGCTCGTAGAGATTCCGGCCGTCGAAGACGAGCGGCTCGCGGAGCTCTCCCCGAATGGCGTCGAAATCGGGGCTGCGGAACTCCTTCCACTCGGTCGCGACGATCAGCGCGTCGGCCCCGCTGAGCGCGGCCATCGGATTCGGCGCGAACGTCACCGCGGGGTTGGCGCCCAGCACGCGCTTCGCTTCGGCCATCGCCACCGGATCGTAGGCGGCGATCGTCGCGCCGCGCGCCGTGAGGGCGGCGATGACCTCGCGCGCCGGCGCTTCGCGCATGTCGTCGGTGTTCGGCTTGAACGCGAGTCCCCACAGTGCAAACCGGCGGCCCGAGAGGTCGGCGCCGAGCCGCGCGACGATCTTGTCGACCAGTCGATGCTTCTGCGCGTCATTGGCCGCCTCGACCGCCGCCAGCACGCGCATCGGCCGCTCGAGCTCGGCCGCGGTGTGCAGCAGCGCCTTGACGTCCTTCGGGAAGCAGCTCCCGCCGTAGCCGATGCCCGGATACAGGAATTGATAGCCGATCCGGGGATCGGATCCGATGCCCTGGCGGACCAGCTCGACGTCGGCGCCGAGGTCATCGGCGAGATTGGCGAGCTCGTTCATGAACGAGATCCGCGTCGCCAGCATCGCGTTCGCCGCGTATTTGGTGAGCTCGGCCGAGCGCACGTCCATCACGAGCAGCCGCTCGTGATTGCGCATGAACGGCGCATAGACCGCACGCATCGCGGCGATCGCGCGCTCGTCGTCGGCGCCGATCACGACGCGGTCGGGCCGCATGAAATCGTCGACCGCGGCGCCCTCCTTCAGGAATTCCGGATTGGAGACCACGGCGAAGGGGATCGTCGCGCCGCGCGCGCGAAGCGCCTCCGCGATGGCCGCGCGGACACGGTCGGCGGTGCCTACCGGCACGGTGGACTTGTCGACGACGACCTTGAACTCCGTCATCCGGCTGCCGATGCCGCGCGCGGCCGCCAGCACGTATTGCATGTCGGCCGAGCCGTCCTCATCGGGGGGCGTACCGACGGCGATGAACTGCAGCGCGCCGTGCGCGACGCCGGCGTCGATGTCGGTGGTGAAGCGAAGCCGCCCGGCCGCCGCGTTGCGGCGGATGAGCGGCTCCAGCCCGGGTTCGTGGATCGGCACGCCGCCCGCTTCCAGCATCGCGATCTTGCCGGCGTCGACGTCGACGCACAGCACGTCGTTGCCGACTTCGGCCAGGCACGTTCCGGAAACCAGGCCGACATACCCCGTTCCGATCATGGTGATCTTCATGCGCCGGTTCCGCGATCGTCGGCAAGGGACGCGTTGATCGCGCGGAGCGCGGCAACGGGATCGCTCGCGCGGGTGATCGGCCGCCCGATGACGAGGTAGTCGGCGCCGTTGGCGATGGCCGCCTCCGGCGTCACCACGCGCGCCTGGTCGTCGGAGACGCTTCCGGCGGGCCTGATTCCCGGTGTGATGAGGAGGAACTGCGGACCCGTGGCGGCGCGCAGCGTCGGCGCCTCGACGGCCGAACACACGACACCGTCGAGGTCGTTCGCCGCGGCGAGGCGCGCCAGCCGCTTCGCCTGTCCCGCGGGCGTGTCGGACACGCCGATGTCGCCGAGGTCCAGTGCCGACAGGCTCGTCAGCACCGTGACGGCGATCAGCAGCGGTGGCTTGCGCCCGTCCTCCTGCGCGGCCGCATCCACGGCGCCGCGCGCGGCGGCGAGCATGGCGCTTCCCCCGGACGCATGCACGGTCATCATCCACGCACCGAGTCGCGTCGCCGCGGCACAGGCCTGCGCGACCGTGTTCGGAATGTCGTGGAACTTGAGATCGAGGAACACGCGGAAGCCTCGCTGCACGAGTGTGCGCACCGTGTCCGGCCCGCCCGCGACGAAGAGCTCCTTGCCGATCTTGAGCGCGCACTCGGCAGGATCGAGCCTGGCGGCGAGCGCCAGCGCGGGGGCCGTGTCCGGAAAATCGAGCGCGACGATGATTCGCGAGTCAGCGTGGGTCATCGAGAAACCTGATGGTCAGGGCAATGAAGCGGGGAACCGGGCGTCCGGATACTCCGCGGGTCGGTCAATTTGCCTCGTAGGACTCTGCTAGGCATAGCCATCCGGCGTTTCGGTCCGGCGCGGCGAATACGTCTCCCATTTGCCGCAGCCGGGGCAGCGCCAGTAATACTGCTTCGCGCGAAAGCCGCAATGGTCGCACTTGTACATGCCCAGCCGCTTGATGTGCTGGCCGAGCAGGCCCTTGACGAGCTCGAGGTCGTGCCGGCGCTCGGCCGGCGCCGCGAGGAGCTGCGCCTCCAGCAGGCGGTCGAGACCGAGCAGCGTCGGATTGCGCGCCAGCTCTTCCTTGATGAGCGCGGCCGCGGCCTCGGGGCCTTCCTCTTCGAGCGTCAGCGAGAACACGGCGTTCAGCAGATCCAGCGACGGATATTGCTGCTGGTAGGTGCGCAGGACCCGCAGTCCCTGCGCCGCCTGGCCGGTTTTCCGGTATGCGTCGGCGAGCCGCTCGGCGACGAGCGCGAGATACACCGGATTCTGCGACTCGATCCGCTGCCACGTCGCGATCGCGGTCGGCAACCGTTCGTGTTGCGCGTCGAGATCGCCGAGCAGCATCGTCGCGCGCGTGCAGGCCTTGTATTCCGCGAGCGCCTGATCGACGTAATTGCGCGCCGCCGCCTCGTCCTGGTTGAGCGAGGCCGCCTGCGCGAGCTCGCAGGCGTAGTGCGCGATCTCCTTGAAGTACGGCTGCTTCGCGACCGCCTCCATCCGCCGCGTCACCGCGATCGCCTTGGGCCAGTCCTTCTCGGTCTCGTAGATCGACAGCAGGAATCCGAGCGACGGATGCTCGAACGCCGAGCCGTCGAGCCGGGTGAACAGCTCCTCGGCACGATCGAGGAGACCCGCACGATGGAAATCCTGGGCGAGCTCGTAGGTCGCGGCCTGTCGCTTGTCGGCGGGCAGGTCGGGGCGGTCGAGGAGATTCTGGTGCATCCGGATCGCGCGGTCGATCTCTCCCTGGCGGCGGAACAGGCTGCCCAGCGCGAAGTGCAGGTCGATCGTCTGCGGATCGACCTTCACCACCTCGATGAACGATTCGATCGCCTTGTCGGGCTGCTCGTTCAGCAGGAAGTTGAGGCCGCGGAAATACGACAGCGGCAGCGCGCGCGACTCGCGCAGCAGGTGCTTGATGTCGATGCGCGCCGCGATCCAGCCCATCGCGAAGAACACGACGAGGAGCGGCAGCAGCCACCAGAGCTCGAATTCCATCATGGCGCGCGGCGAATCCTGGAGGGGATGCGACCGGCCGCGGCGCCGCATCTCGGCGCCCCCGCCTCCTCAAGCGCCATCGTAGGGCCGCGTCGGCGGGCCGCCGGACGTCGAGGGGCCGGCATGGCTTCGCTCCCGGTGCAGGCGATTCAGCTCGCGCTTCACGCGCGACGTGCGCAGGGCGCCGGCGAGGAGGCCCGCGGCGACGCCGATCACGAACGCGATCAGCACCACGAAGATCAGAGGCGCCGTCCACTCCCAGAGATTGTAGAACTTGAGGTGGGCCGGCTCGCTGTTCTGAAGCGACAGGAAAAGCAGCGCGACGAATATCGTGGAGCCGATGATCCAGCGCACGATCTGCATCAGTGGCTCCGCAGCGTCGCTTCGCCTGGCGCGCTCATGCGCGGCCTGCGCGCCCGCGGAGTGTCTTCCCCGGCCTGAGCGGTCGGCCTCCGCGCAATCGCTCGCGGACGCGCCCTTCGGGCCTGGGCTTCGCCCCGCTCGCTCATGCTCGGCCTCCGCATCCGCCGCGTGTCTCCCCGGCCCTGAGCGGTCGGCCTCCGCGCAATCGCTCGCGGACGCGCCCTTCGGGCCTGGGCTTCGCCCCGCTCGCTCATGCGCTGTTCTTGAAATCTACCCGCTCGCGCAATTCCTTGCCCGCCTTGAAATGCGGGACGTGTTTTTCCGGCACCTGGACCTTCTCGCCGGATTTCGGATTGCGCCCGGTTCGCGGCGGCCGATAGTTCAGGCCGAAGCTGCCGAACCCGCGGATCTCGATGCGCTCCCCCTTCGCCAGGCTTTCCGCCATGGCGTCGAGGATCATCTTCACCGCAAGCTCGGCATCCTTCGCGACCAGCTGCGGGAACTGCGCCGCGAGGCGGTCGATCAGCTCCGATTTGGTCATCGCGCGGGCCCGCTTACTCGTTGGTCTTGTTGTCCATCTTGGCGCGGAGCAGCGCGCCGAGATTTGTCGTCCCGGTGCTCGTGCCCGCGGTGTCCGCCTTCACGGTCTGGATCGCTTCCGTTTCCTCGGCGTGGTCCTTGGCCTTGATCGACAGGTTGATCGAGCGGTTCTTGCGGTCGATGTTGATGATCATCGCCGTGACCCGGTCGCCTTCCTTGAGATGCGTGCGGATGTCCTCGACGCGGTCGCGCGCGACTTCGGAGGCGCGCAGGTAGCCCTCGACGTCGCCGTCGAGCGTGATCACCGCGCCCTTGCCGTCCATCGACTTCACCACGCCGCTCACCACCGCGCCCTTGTCGTGCGTCGCGACGTAATTGGTGAACGGGTCGCCGTCGAGCTGCTTGATGCCGAGCGAGATGCGCTCGCGCTCGACGTCGATCGCGAGCACCACCGCTTCGACGTCCGCACCCTTCTTGTAGTCGCGCACGGCGGCTTCGCCGGTGGCCGACCACGAGAGATCCGACAGGTGAACGAGGCCGTCGATGCCGCCCGGCAGACCGACGAACACGCCGAAATCGGTGATCGACTTGATCTGGCCGGTGACCTTGTCGCCCTTCTTGTGGTTGATCGCGAACTCGTCCCAAGGATTGGGCATGCACTGCTTCATCCCGAGCGAAATGCGGCGGCGCTCCTCGTCGATCTCGAGGATCATCACTTCCACCTCGTCGCCCAGCTGCACGACCTTGGTCGGATGGATGTTCTTGTTGGTCCAGTCCATCTCGGAGACGTGGACCAGCCCCTCGATGCCGGACTCGATCTCGACGAACGCGCCGTAATCGGTGATGTTGGTGACCTTGCCGAAGAGGCGCGTGCCCGAGGGATAGCGGCGCGACAGGCCGACCCACGGATCCTCGCCCAGCTGCTTCATGCCGAGCGACACACGGTTCTTTTCCTGGTCGAACTTGAGCACCTTCGCGGTGACTTCGTCGCCGACCGCGAGCACCTCGGACGGGTGCTTGACGCGGCGCCATGCGAGATCGGTGATGTGCAGCAGGCCGTCGATGCCGCCCAGGTCGACGAACGCGCCGTAATCGGTGATGTTCTTGACGATGCCCTTGACGATCGCGCCCTCGGACAGCGTCGAGAGGAGCTTCTCGCGCTCTTCGCCGAGGCTCGCTTCCAGCACGGCGCGGCGCGAGACGACGACGTTGTTGCGCTTGCGGTCGAGCTTGATGACCTTGAACTCGAGCGCCTTGTTCTCGAACGGCGATGTGTCCTTCACCGGCCGGATGTCGACGAGCGATCCGGGAAGGAACGCGCGGATGCCGTTGACCATGACCGTGAGGCCGCCCTTCACCTTGCCGGTGACGAGTCCGGAGACGACGTTGCCCTGCTCCATCGCGGCTTCGAGGTCGTGCCACGCCTTGAGGCGCTTCGCCTTGTCGCGGGACAGGCGCGTCTCGCCATAGCCGTCCTCGAGCGACTCGATGGCGACGGTGACGAAATCGCCCGGCTTGACTTCGACCTCGCCCTTGTCGTTCTTGAATTCCTCGATGGGAATGAACGATTCGGACTTGAGGCCGGCATTGACGACGACGACGTTGAAGTCGACGCGGACGACTTCCGCGGTGATGAGCTCGCCCTGGCGCATTTCCTGGCGCGAAAGCGATTCCTCGAACAGCGCGGCGAAATTCTCGGCGGGATGGGGTGTGGACACGTTGGTGGTGGCGGTAGCCATGAGGGTTGGTTCCTTTTCGTCGGTTCAAGCCGCCGTCAACGAGAACCCAGTTTCTCGTGCGGCGGGCCGGTTGTTGAAATCCGCCCGACGGCGCCGGCTAAAGCGCGATCGGGCGGCCTCTTGCGATCATCGCCGGCGCATTCCCCAAGTGCCGGGCGCGGCGGCGATGCACGTCTAATCCATCGTCCTGCCTGCCAGGGCCTCGTACCTTGCGAGCACGAAGGCCACGGCAGCGTCGATCGACAATTCGGTCGTATCCAGCAATACGGCGTCGGGCGCGGGGACCAGAGGTGCGGCGGTCCGGCCGGCGTCGCGGGCGTCGCGTTCGCGGATATCACGCAAAAGACTGTCCATTGTAATGGAGATTCCTTTTTCGATCAACTGCTTATGGCGCCGCCTCGCCCGCTCCTCCGGGCTGGCCGTCAGAAAGACCTTCAGGCCGGCGTCCGGGAAGACCACCGTGCCCATGTCGCGCCCGTCGGCGACCAGCCCCGGAGGAACCCGGAAGGCGCGCTGCCGTCCGATGAGGGCTTTACGCACGGCAGGGAACACGGCAACCCTCGAGGCGGCGGCGCTCACCGCTTCGCCACGGATCGCATCGGTGACGTCGCGTCCGTCCTGCACGATCCGGTCGCCGTCGAACGTCACGTCGAGCGCAGCCGCGGCGGCGGCGAGAGCCGACTCGTCGCCGAGAGGAATGCGCTCGTCCAGTGCTCTTTTCGCGACCAGCCGGTAAAGCGAGCCGCTGTCCAGCAGGTGAAACGACAGCGACCGCCGCGACCGCCGCGGCGATCGTGCCCTTGCCCGACGCGGCGGGACCGTCGATGGCGATCACCGGCACCGGCGCGCTCAAACTGCCCCCACGCTTGCGGCCTCATTGGCCAATTCGGCGCGCTGCAGCGGCGCCCCCTCGAGGGGGCTTCGCCCCGCTTCGCGCCTTGGAGCGGTCCGGCGGCGCTCATGCCCCGTCCTTCCCTTGCGCGATCGATCGCAGCGCGGTGAAGTAATCGGGAAACGTCTTGCCGACGCAATCCGGGTCGTTGATCCGGATGCGCGCGCCCCCGAACGAGGCGAGCGCGAAGCACATGGCCATCCGGTGGTCGTCGTAAGTGTCGATCGTTGCGTCGGCGATCCGCGCCGGAGGCAGGATGCGAAGGTGATCGGGTCCGGCTTCGACCTTTGCGCCGAGTTTCGCGAGCTCGGTCGCCATCGCGGCGATTCGGTCGGTTTCCTTCACCCGCCAGCTCGCGATGCCGGAAAGGGTCGTAGCTCCCCTCGCGAACAGCGCGACGACCGCGAGCGTCATCGCGGCGTCGGGAATGGCGACGCAATCGACCTCGACGCCTTCGAGCGCCCCGCCCGATGCGGTCTCGATCCAGCCGTCGCCGTCGCTTACCCGTGCGCCCATCCGGGCCAGCACGTCGGCGAACGCGACATCGCCCTGGATCGAGTCACGCCCGACGCCCGTGACCCGCACCGGGCCGCCGCCGATCGCTCCGGCGGCGAGAAAATACGAGGCCGATGACGCGTCGCCTTCGACCCGGATCGTGCCCGGACTCGCATAGCGCGCATCGGCGGGCACGACAAACGATCGGAATCCTTCGTGTGCCACCGCGACGCCGAAGCGGCGCATGAGATCGAGCGTCATCGTCACGTACGGCTTCGAGATGAGGTCGCCGACGATGTCGACGGTCACCGCGTGTCGAGTCCGCGCCGTCAGGAGCGGCAACGCCATCAGCAGCGCCGAAAGGAACTGGCTCGACACGTCGCCGCGCAGGCTCACGCGCTCGGGGTCGGCGGCCGCGGGCGCGCGATGCGGTCCGATCGCGAGCGGCGGAAAACCGGCGGTCGCCAGATATTGGACGTCCGCGCCCAGCGCCCGCAGCGCGTCGACGAGATCCCCGATCGGCCGCTCGTGCATCCGCGCGGTGCCCGAGAGGGTGTAGTCGCCTCCCGCCAGCGCGAGCACGGCCGTGAGCGGCCGGAACGCGGTCCCGGCATTACCGAGGGAAAGCGTCGCGGCCTTCGCGGGAACGCCCCCGCCTCCGCCGTGGACGACGTCCGCCCCCGATTCGTCCCGCTCGATGCGAAAGCCCAGCGCCGCGAGTGCCTCGCGCATCCGCTCGACGTCGTCCGCCGCGAGCAGACCGCCGACCCGCGTGTCGCCGCTGGCCAGCGCGGCCAGCAGCAGCGTCCGATTCGAAATGCTCTTCGAGCCCGGCAGGGCCACGGTGCCGTGTGCAGATGCGACCGGCTCGAGGTCGAGAAATCCGGCCGCGGCGCCGGCCAGCGGTGGGGGCGATGTCACGCGTCGTCCGGGCTGTCGCCGGCCGGCGCCGATGGAGGGAATGCGTCGACGCGCGCGTCCCAGGCGAGGCGAACGTCGCGCGCCGTGGCGAAGCAGACTCGAGCGCCTCGCCATCGCAAGCGCCGATGAGCGCGGCAAGGCGGTCGAGCTCCGCTCGGTAGGTGCCGATCTCGGATAGGAGCGCGACGCGGTTCGCGAGCGCAATGTCACGCCACATTTCGGGCGAGCTGCCGGCAATGCGCGTGAAATCGCGGAAGCCGCTGCCGGCGAACCGGAACAGCTCCTCGGCGTCGTCGCGCGTGGCGAATTCGTTGACGAGCGCGAACGCGAGAACATGCGGCAGGTGCGACACCGCGGCAAAGATGCGATCGTGCGCCGCCGGGTCGAGCACGTGGATCCGCGCGCCGCAAGCGGTCCAGGCCGCGGCCACCGTTGCGGCCGCCAGCGGGTCCGTCTCCGGAAGCGGCGTCAGCACGACGTTGCGCCCCGCGTACAGCGCGGCCTGCGCCGCGGCCGCGCCCGAGCGTTCGGTACCCGCGATCGGATGCCCCGGGACGAATCGCGGCAGCGCAGCAGCGAGCGCGCTCCGTGCCGCGCGGACGACATCCTGCTTGGTGCTGCCGGCGTCGGTGACGATGGTCTGCGCGCCGAGATGCGGCGCCATCGCGCGCATCAGCGGCAGGAGCTCTCCGACCGGTGTCGCGAGCAGAACCAGGTCCGCATCTGCGAGCTCGCGCGTCCAGTCGTCGGACAGCCGGTGACTGCGCTCGACGATGCCGAGGTTCTTCGCCTCATCGAGGTTCATCTGGCTGCGCCCGACACCGACGACGCAACCGACCTGCCCCGCGGCGCGAAGCGCCAGCGCGAACGAGCCTCCGATGAGCCCGACGCCGACGACCACCAGCTTGTCGATGCGCGCCGCCGTGGTCGTCACGAGCCCACCTTGGACGTCAGCCCGCAAGTGCGTGGGCGAGCGCGTCGAGGAACCGGCGATTCTCCGCAGGCAGTCCCACCGTGACCCGCAGCCATTCGGGCAGCCCGTAATTCGCGACCGGACGGACGATCACGCCGGCGCGCAGCAGTTGCTGGTAGATGCGGTCCGTGTCCGGAACGCTGACGAGCAGGAAGTTGCCGTGCGACGGAAGCGAGCGAAGCTTCAGCGCGCGGAAACCCTCCTCCAGCTCGCGCATGCCCTCGCGGTTGAGCCTGCGACTTTCATCGACGTACGCGGTGTCGGCGAGCGCCGCGACGGCCGCCGCCTGCGCCAGCGCATTGACGTTGAACGGCTGGCGGACGCGATTCAGCATGTCGGCGACACGCGCATGCATCAGGCCGAAGCCGATGCGCAGCCCGGCCAGCCCGTACGCCTTGGAAAACGTTCGCGACACGACGAGATTCGGATATTTTCCGACCCAGCGCGCGCTCCGCGTGTGCTCCTCGGGATCGAGGTACTCGTTGTACGCCTCGTCGAGCACGATCAGCACGTCGGCCGGCACCGAGGCGATGAATGCCTCCAGCAGCGACGGCGCGATCCAGGTGCCGGTGGGATTGTTCGGGTTCGCGACGAACACGACCCGCGTCGCCGGCGTGATCGCGGCGCGCATCGCGGGGAGATCGTGGCCGAACTCCGTCGCCGGCACCTCGATGCCGATGGCGCCGCGCGCCTGCGTCGCGAGCGGGTACACGGCGAACGCATGCTGCGAGTAGACCGCAGCGTCGCCCGGCGTGAGAAACGCCTGCGTGACGAGCTCCAGCACGTCGTTCGAGCCGTTGCCGAGCACGATCTCGTCGGGCCCGACCCCGAACCGCGCACACAGCGCCGCCTTCAGCGCGAAGCCGTTGCCGTCGGGATAGCGCGAGAGCTCTTCCGTGGCGCGCAGCATCGCCGCGCGCACCGCGTCGCTTGGCCCCCGCGGATTCTCGTTCGACGCGAGCTTGACGATATCCGCCTCGCGCAAGCCGAATTCGCGTGCGAGGTCGGCGATGGGCTTGCCGGGCAGGTAGGGCGCGATGCCACGGACGTGCGAAGGCGCGTGGATCGCGGGGTCGCAGGTCGCGCTCCTGAGGGGGTGGACAGTCATCGATGGGTGCCGATCACTCTTAAGGAATAGCTGCAGGATACGACCCTAATATCCTGATAAATGGAGCCTTTAGGCGCAGCTCCGCGAGCGCCGACGCGACTGCCGGATCGTCGGCGTGGCCTACGAGATCAACGAAGAAAAGGTACTCCCAGAGCCCGGTGCGCGCCGGCCTCGATTCGAGGCGCGACATGCTGACGCCGTGCTTGGCGATGGGCTCCAGCAGCGCGTAGATCGCGCCGGGCCGGTTGGGCGCCGACATCACGAGCGAAGTCTCGTCGTTGCCGGAGGCAGGCACCGCCTGCTGGCCCAGCACCCAGAAGCGCGTCGTGTTGTTGGGCTCGTCCTCGATGTTGGCGGCAAGCACCGGAACGCCGTAGATCGATGCGGCGATCTCGCCCGCGATGGCCGCCGACTCGGGCTCCGCCGCCGCGAGCCGCGCCGCCTCGGCATTGCTCGCGACCGCGATCCGCGGCGCCGCCGGCAGGTGCTGCGCGAGCCAGCCGACGCATTGCGCCAGCGACTGCGCGTGCGAGTAGACGCGCGTCACCTTCGCGATCGCAGGCGCCTTCGACAGCAGGTTCTGCCGGATGCGCAAGCGGATCTCGCCGCAGATCGACAGCGGCGTCTGGCACATGAGGTCGAGCGTGCGGCCGACCGCGCCCTCGGTGGAGTTCTCCACCGGAACGATCGCGTAGTCGGTCTGCCCGCTTTCCGCGGCGCGGAACACCTCGTCGATCGTCGCGCAGGGCTCGGCCCGCGCGAACCGGCCGAACTGTTTCGTGACCGCGGCGTGCGAATAGGTGCCCGCGGGCCCGAGGTACGAGACGGCGACCGGCTGCTCCAGCGCCCGGCACGCCGACATCACCTCGCGGAAGATCACGGTCACGGCGTCGTCGGGAAGCGGTCCGCCGTTCTGCGACTGCAGCGCCTTCAGCACTTGCGCCTCGCGCTCGGGCCGGTAGGCGGGGCCGTGCCCCTTCAGCGCGCCGATCGACTTCGCGTGCGCGGCACGGGCGTTCAGCCGCTCGAGGATCTCGCGATCGAGATCGTCGATCGCGGCGCGGTGGCGCACGAGCTCGGGATCGCGATCGTCGGCGGTCGTGTCGGGATCAGCCATGGTGGTCGGGCCGGAACGTGCCTTGCCGGGAGCCGGCATCAGCCGTTCACTCGTCGTCCTCGCGCTCGACGACACGCTCGAGACCCGCGAGCTTCTCGCCCTCGCCGAGGTTGATCAGCGTGACGCCCTGCGTCGAGCGGCTCATCTCGCGGATCGACTTCACCTTGGTCCGGATCAGCACGCCGCCGGTGGAGATCAGCATCACCTCGTCGTCGGGAAGCACCAGCGCGGCGGCGACGACGGTGCCGTTGCGCTCGCTCTGCTGGATCGCGATCATGCCCTTGGTGCCGCGGCCGTGTCGCGTGTACTCGACGATCGGCGTGCGCTTGCCGTAGCCGTTCTCCGTCGCGGTCAGCACCGACTGCTCCTCGTCCCCGGCGACCAGCATCGAGATCACGCGCTGTCCCTTGTCCAGCATCATGCCGCGCACGCCGTGCGCGCCGCGCCCCATCGGGCGCACGTCGTTCTCGTCGAAGCGCACCGCCTTGCCGCCCGAGCTGAACAGCATCACGTCGTGCTTCGCGTCCGTCAGCGCGGCGCCGATCAGCTGGTCGCCGTCGGTCAGGTCGACGGCGATGATGCCCGACGTGCGCGGCCGCGAGAATTCGGACAGCGGCGTCTTCTTGACCGTGCCCATCGCGGTCGCCATGAACACGAATTGCGTCTCGGTGAATTCCTTGACGGGCAGGATCGCGGTGATCTTCTCGTTGTCCGACAGCGGCACCAGGTTGACGATCGGCTTGCCGCGCGCGGTGCGCGATCCCTGCGGCACGTTGTAGACCTTGAGCCAGTAGACCCGGCCGCGATCGGAGAAGCAGAGGATGAAATCATGCGTGTTGGCGATGAAGAGATGATCGATGAAATCGTCCTCCTTCGTCGCCGTCGCCTGCTTGCCGCGCCCGCCGCGCTTCTGCGCGCGGTAGTCGGCGACCGCCTGCGCCTTCATGTAACCGCCGTGCGACAGCGTGACCACCATGTCGGCCGGCGCGATCAGGTCCTCGAGCGAGAGGTCGACGCCCTGCGCGATGATCTCGGAGCGGCGCGCGTCGCCGAACTGCTCGCGGATGCCGGCGAGCTCGTCGCCGACGATCTTCGTGACCCGCGCGGGCTTCGCCAATACGTCGATCAGGTCCACGATCTCGGCCATGACCTCGCGGTACTCGGTGACGATCTTGTCCTGCTCGAGCCCGGTCAGTCGTTGCAGGCGGAGCTCCAGGATCGCCTGCGCCTGCGCGTCGGAAAGCCGGTAGCCGCTGCCGTCGTCCTGCCAGCCGAAGCCCGGCGCCAGCCCTTCCGGACGCGCGGCGTCGGCCGCGGCGCGCTTCAGCATGTCCTCGACGAGCGCCGAGCGCCACGCGCGGCCCATCAGCGCGACCTTGGCGTCGGCCGGCGTCGCCGCCGCCTTGATGAGCGCGATGATCGGGTCGACGTTGGACAGCGCGACGGCGAGACCTTCGAGGATGTGTCCCCGCTCGCGCGCCTTGCGCAGCAGGTAGCGCGTCCGGCGCAGCACGACCTCGCGCCGGTGCATCAGGAAGAACTCGAGGAACTGCTTGAGATTGAGCAGGCGCGGCTGGCCGTCGACCAGCGCGACCATGTTCATGCCGAAGCTGTCCTGCAGCTGCGTCAGCTTGTACAGGTTGTTGAGGACGATCTCGGCGACCTCGCCGCGCTTCAGCTCGATCACGACGCGCATGCCGGACTTGTCCGACTCGTCGCGCAGGTCGGAGATGCCCTCGAGCTTCTTCTCGCGAACGAGCTCGCCGATGCGGATCAGCAGGTTCGCCTTGTTGACCTGGTAGGGGATCTCGTCGACGATGATCGCCTGCCGGACGCCCTTGTCGAGATCCTCGACGTGAGTGCGCGCGCGGATGACGACGCGGCCGCGGCCGGTGCGGTAGCCCTCGCGCACGCCTTCGGTGCCGTAGATGATCCCCGCGGTCGGGAAATCCGGCGCCGGCACGATGTCGATCAGCTCGTCCAGCGAGATTTCCGGGTTGTCGAGGAGCGCGAGGCAGGCGTCGGTGACCTCGGTCAGATTGTGCGGCGGGATGTTGGTCGCCATGCCGACTGCAATGCCTGACGACCCGTTGACGAGCAGATTGGGCAGACGCGACGGCAGCACCGTCGGCTCCTGCTCCTTGCCATCGTAATTGGCGACGAAGTCGACCGTCTCCTTGTCGATGTCGGCGGTGAGCTCGTTCGCGATCTTCTGCAGCCGGCATTCGGTGTAGCGCATCGCGGCCGCGTTGTCGCCGTCGACCGAGCCGAAGTTGCCCTGTCCGTCGATCAGCGGGTAGCGCAGCGAGAAATCCTGGGCCATCCGGACCAGCGTGTCGTAGATCGCCATGTCGCCGTGCGGATGGTATTTCCCCATCACGTCGCCGACGACGCGCGCGCATTTGACATACGGCCGGTTGAAAACGATGTTCGCCTCGTGCATCGCGTAGAGGACGCGGCGGTGGACCGGCTTCAGGCCGTCGCGGACGTCAGGCAGTGCCCGCCCCACGATCACGCTCATCGCGTAATCGAGGTAGGAATGCCGCATTTCCGCTTCGAGGCTTACGGGGAGGGTTTCTTTGGCAAACTGCTCCATGTGCAGGATTTCTTCGTGAAAGTTGCGTTACGGGGCGATCGTTGGCAATTCGCTGCGCCGCAGGGGCCTCGGGGCGATCCGGCAAGTATCGAAAATCGGCGGGGCCGCGGCAGGCGCCCGAGAATTGCCTGCCGGCCGGGGGGCCGGCGGCAGCCCGGGGCGCCGGAGTGTCTTGAAAAGACAAAATTTTATCACGACGTTGCATCGCCGCGACACTCGCAGCATATGTGTTGCCCAAATGGCACTTTCTTTTGCACGGTCTGGGGTGCTGTGCTATAGTTTTTGTGGAAACAAGGGATTCGGCGCGCGTGTGCCTTCATGGGGTTGAGGCATCGCGCGGGAATTTGTAGACTTCGCAAAAAACACGTTCAAAACCAAAGCCAAAGGGGTGAAACAATGACCTGTCGTCTCGTCTCCGGCGCTCTCGTCGGCGCGCTCGCGACTGTT
The DNA here is from genome assembly GCA_963741355.1 of uncultured beta proteobacterium. GTDB lineage: Bacteria > Pseudomonadota > Gammaproteobacteria > Burkholderiales > Casimicrobiaceae > CAIWHR01. Next base: position 41,578 of record CAVUIG010000026.1, on the reverse strand, counting down.
TTTGCCGGCAGTCTCGCCGCGCAAACAGCCGATCCGAAAGGCTACGTTCCGGGAACCGCGCCATGCACGGACGGCTATGTGTGCCGCTCCTCTCCGTCGCCGGAGGACGGTGTCGTCAAGTCCGCCACACTACAATGGCACCAAGGGACTCGCCGGCAACCTGTGCGTCCGCAGCGCCTACTGGGCGCCCGCGATGGCGACCATTCAATGCGACCCCGATCTCGTGCCGAAGCCGGTAGCAGCAGCCCCGCCGCCGCCTCCCCCGCCGCCGCCGCCGCCCCCGCCGCCGCCCGCGCCGCAAGTCGTGAAGATCACGCTGGCTGCCAAGGCGCTGTTCGACTTCGACAAGGCGGTGCTGAAGCCCGAAGGCATGAAGGCGATCGACACGGAAATCATCGCCAAGCTCACGGGCGTGCAGAAGCTCGAGCTCGTGCTGGTCACCGGTCATACCGACCCGATCGGCTCGCAGGAGTACAACCAGAAGCTGTCCGAACGTCGCGCTGACGCGGTACGCAACTACCTCGTCTCCAAGGGCGTCGCGAAGGACAAGATCGAGACGCTCGGCATGGGCAAGACGCAGCCGATTCCGGGTCTCGTCTGCAACCAGAAGAACTTCAAGGCGAAGGTCGAGTGCTACCAGCCCGATCGCCGCGTCGAAGTCGAAGTCAAGGGCGAGATGGTCAAGAAGTAAGCTTTCGCCCGCACGACAAAGAGCCCCGCTTCGGCGGGGCTTTTTTTTGTCGCAACCGGTCATAATTCGCCGTGAGCAAGGGCGACCCCGCGATGCAGAATGCAGATCTCCGCGTAGATGCCGGCTGGATCGTGCCGATCGAGCCGCAGGGCGTTCTGCGCGATCATTCCGTGCTCGTCGAAGCCGGCCGCATCGTCGCGCTCGTCCCTCGCGGTACGGCCGATCGCGAGTGGTCCGCGCGCGAGCACGTGACCCTCGCCGACCACATCCTGCTGCCGGGGCTCGTCAACGCGCACACGCACGCGGCGATGAGCCTGATGCGCGGCATCGCCGACGACCTTCCGCTCGACGTCTGGCTCGAGCAGCACATCTGGCCGCACGAGCGCGCGTTCCTCGCGCCCGATTTCGTGCTGGACGGCGCGCGCCTCGCGGCCGCCGAGATGCTCCTCGGCGGGATCACCTGCTGCAACGACATGTATTTCTTCCCGGATTCGACCGCACGCGCGTTCGTCGAAACCGGGATGCGCGCGATGCTCGGGCTCCCTGTGCTGGATTTCCCGACGCCGTACGCCGCCGACGCGGATGGCTACCTGCAGGCAGGCCTCGCGGTGCGCGACGCCTGCAAGCACGAGCCGCGGCTCACGTTCTCGCTCGCGCCGCACGCCCCGTACACCGTCAGTGACGCGACGTGGGAGCGCATCGTCATGTATGCGCGCCAGCTCGACCTGCCGATCCAGACCCATGTCGCCGAGACCGCGCAGGAGGTGCAGCGAAGTCGGGAGCAGTACGGCGTCACGCCGCTCGCGCGATTGCACCGGCTCGGCGCGACCGGGCCGGGCTTCATCGCCATCCACGGCGTGCACTTCGGGCCGGACGACATCGAGCTCCTCGCGGTCCACGGCGGGCACGTCGTGCATTGCCCGGCGTCGAACATGAAGCTTGCAAGCGGCGCGGCGCCGATCGGCGCCTTCGCTGCGCGCGGGATCAACGTCGCGCTCGGCACCGACGGCGCGGCGTCGAACAACCGGCTCGACCTCTTCGCGGAAATGCGCCTCGCCGCGCTGCTCGCCAAGGTGACGACGGGCGATGCGTCGTCGTTCCCGGCGTGGCAGTCGCTGCAGGCGGCGACGCTGGGCGGCGCACGGGCGCTCGGCCAGGAATCGGCGATCGGCTCGCTCGTTCCCGGCAAGGAAGCCGACATGATCGCCGTCTGCCTCGCGTCGGTCGACGCCGTCCCCTGCTACGATGCGGTTTCGCATCTGGTTCACGCAATCGGGCGCGATGCGGTCACCGACGTCTGGGTCGGCGGCAGCCGCGTCGTCGCCGATCGTCAACTCCTCACGGCCGACACCGGCGCTCTCGTGGCACGCGCACGGCTCTGGCAGGAACGCATGCAATGAATGCCTCCACGACCTCCACGAAACCCGCGGCGGACACCAATCTCGATCCGCACGAAGTCGAGAAGTTCGCGTCGCTCGCGCATCACTGGTGGGATCCCGACAGCGTGATGTTCGGGCCGCTGCACCGGATGAACCCGCTGCGGCTCGGCTGGATCGACCGGGTTTGCGGCGGGCTGTCGGGCAAATCCGTCGTCGACGTCGGCTGCGGCGGCGGCATCCTGTCCGAAGCGATGGCCGGAAAGGGCGCGAGCGTCACCGGGATCGACCTTGGCGAGAAGGCGCTCGGCGTCGCCCGGCTGCACAAGCTCGAGAGCGGCGCGGCGGTCGAATACCGCCTTGCTTCCGCCGAGGCGCTCGCAGCCGAGATGCCGGCCGCCTTCGACGTCGTGACGTGCATGGAATTGCTGGAGCACGTGCCGGATCCGTCGGCGATCGTCGCGGCCTGCGCCGCGCTCGCGCGCCCGGGCGGCATCATCGCGATCTCGACGATCAACCGGAATCCGAAATCGTATGTTCTCGTGGTGCTCGGCGCCGAGTACGTGCTCAACCTGCTGCCGCGCGGCACGCACGACTACGCGCGATTCCTGAAGCCCGCCGAAGTCGCGGCATTCGCGCGCCGCGCCGGGCTCGCACCGCTCGATCTCGCCGGCGTTGCCTACAACCCGCTCAGCAAGGAATTCCGGCAGGTCGCCGATGCGAGCGTCAACTACCTGATGGCGTTCCGCCGGCCGCTGGATGACTGACGCGCCGGCGCCGCGTCCGCTCGAGATCGATGCCGTCCTGTTCGACCTCGACGGCACGCTCGCCGACACCGCGCCGGACCTCGCGGCGGCGCTCAATGCGGTGCGGGCGACGCGCGGCATGCCGCCGATGCCGCTCGCGGAGCTCCGCCCGTGGGCGTCGCACGGCGCGCGCGGGCTGCTGGGCGCGGGCATGGGCGTCGCGCCCGATGCCGCCGACTACGCGCAATTGCGCGACGCCTTTCTCGACTTCTACGCCAATGCGCTGTGCGTCGGCACCACGCTCTTCGCAGCCGTCGATGCCGTGCTGACCGAGATCGAGGCGCGCGGCATGCGCTGGGGCATCGTCACCAACAAGGCCACGCGCTTCACGCTGCCTCTGCTCGACGCACTGGGCCTCGCCACGCGCGCGCAGGCGGTGGTGTGCGGCGACACGACGGCGCACGCGAAGCCTCACCCCGCGCCGCTGCTCGCGGCTGCGCAGGCGCTTGCGACGCCCGCGTCGCGCTGCGTGTATGTCGGCGACGCGGAGCGCGACGTGACCGCCGGCATCGCTGCGGGGATGCACACGATCGTCGCGAGTTATGGCTACATCACGGCCGACGAGGTTCCCGGCGCCTGGCCGGCCGACGGCTTCATCCTGTCGCCGCGCGACCTGATCGACTGGCTCCCGCGCAACGGCCGCGGCTAGCCAGGGGCGCGCTTCAGCCCGGGCACGCGCCGGCGTTGACCAGCAGCCACTCCGCGGCCTTGCCGTCGCGCGTCCCACGCACACGCACGGATTGGCTTGCCATCAGCGGGCGAACGATCGCGACCAGCGCATCGTCGGGACCGGCGAGCGCGATGCCGTTGGCCTCGGACACCCGATCCCCCGGCTTCAGCCCGAGCATCGTCGCGAATCCGCTGTCGTCGCGCACCGTGAGTCCGCCGGGTCCGGCGGTGACGAGCGTCTTCCAGCTGTCGGGCTGCGCGGCAATGCCCGACAGCAGCTCGGCATTCAGCCGATAGACCGCGCCCGTGAATCCCGCCGGCACGGCGCAGGCGGCGCTTGTCGCGAGCCGCGCCGGGCGCGCGCCTGTCGGCGTCTTTGACTGCGCGGCCTTTGCCGCATCCGTTGCCGGGCGCAGCACGATCTCGCGGACCTCGCCGTGGTCGCGGATCCGCACGCCGCCCGGATGCACGGCTTCGAGCTGGACGTCCTTCCCGATCTCACTTCCTGACCGAACCAGCACCGGACCGCGGTCGGCGAGGCGGAACAGCGCGAATCCGGCGCCGTTTGCTTCGGCGAACACGCCCAGCAATCGTGTCTCGCCCTGCATCGCGGCCGGCGCCGCGGTTGATGGCGCCGCACCGGGCTCGCCGAAGATTCGCGCCGAACTGATCGCGGGACTCCACGGCTCAGGTGTCGGCGCGGCGGGAACGGCGGTCGGTGCGGGGCCGAAGGCGCGCCACCCCCACTGCGCCACCACCCACGCGAGCAGCGCGACCGCTACGACGGTCGCGAGCCCAGCGGCGACGCGCCATGGCCACGCCACGGCGGACGTGTGGGCGGCGCCATTCAAGACCCGGGCTCCGGACAAGGTGCGCGGCGCGCCATTGCGATCGCGAATCGCGGCCTGGGCGCACGCTCCGGGCCCGCTATAATTCGGCGCGACGGCGGCACGCACATGCGACGTGCGGGGCGATGCCTCGCCTCTCAGGCCCTGCGATCCGCCCGACATCGATTCCCGCCCCACGTGAACCCCCGACTCGCACGACTGCGGCCCTATCCGTTCGAGCGCCTGCGCCAGCTGCTGGCCGGGGCGGCGCCCGATCCTTCGCTCACGCCGATCAATCTTTCGATCGGCGAACCCAGGCATCCGACCCCCGCGTTCATCCTCGATGCGCTCGCCGCGGGCGGCGTGGGCATCGCGAATTATCCCACGACGGCGGGCCCTCCCGCGCTGCGCGAGGCGATCGCCGCGTGGCTCGCGCGGCGGAACGCGATCGCCTCGCTCGATCCCGCGACCCAGGTGCTGCCGGTGCTCGGGAGCCGCGAGGCGCTCTTCGCGTTCGCGCAGACGGTCGTCGACGCGAGCCGTCCGGGCGCGACGGTGATGATGCCCAATCCGTTCTACCAGATCTACGAGGGCGCCGCGCTCCTCGCGGGCGCCGCGCCCTGGTGCGTGAACGCCGACGCGGCGCGCGGTTACGCGCCGGCGTGGCACGACGTGCCCGGCCGACGTCTGGGCGCGCACGCAGCTGCTGTACGTGTGCTCGCCGGACAATCCGACCGGCCGCGTCACGACGCGAGACGAATGGGCATTTCTCTTCGAGATGTCGGACCGGCACGGCTTCGTGATCGCCTCCGACGAGTGCTATTCCGAGGTTTATTTCGACGAGGCCGCGCCGCCCGCTGGGCGCGCTCGCCGCGGCGAGCGCGCGGGGCCGGGCGGGATTTCCCCGGCTCGTCGTCTTCGGCAGCCTGTCGAAGCGCTCGAATGCGCCTGGGTTGCGGTCGGGCTATGCCGCCGGCGATGCCGAACTGATTGCGGCCTTCCTCCGATACCGGACGTATCACGGCTCGGCGATGTCGCCGGCCGTCGCGGCGGCGAGCCTCGCCGCGTGGCGCGACGAAGAGCACGTGCGCGCCAACCGGGCGTTATATGCGGCGAAGTTCGCCGCATTGCAGCCGAAGGTCGACAGTGTGTTGCCGTGCGCGATGCCGGATGCCGCGTTCTATCTTTGGGCGCGAACGCCGGGCGATGACGCGGCATTCGCGCAGGCGCTGCACGCCGCCACGGCCGTGACCGTGCTTCCGGGGAGCTATCTGGGGCGCGACGCGCACGGGACCAACCCGGGCCGGGGCCACGTCCGGATCGCGCTGGTCGCGAGCGCGGCGGAATGCGAGACCGCAGTGGACCGGATGGTGGCTTTCGCCCGCACTCTTTAGTCCCGCCCGGGGCGTCCTGTCGGCGCCGGGTGCGTTCCGTCGCCGACCCCTGCGACAGCGCCTACTCGCCCGTAGAATCGGCACCCATGACCTCTTCTACGATCTACCTCGAACACGCAGCCCCAAGGGTCGTCCGAGCCGGGCCCGACGCAATCCTCCGGCTTCTCCTGGATGCGACTTGGCCTTATCCTGGCGATCAACACCGGAGTTGCCGCACTTCTCTACATCGAGGAGACCCGCCCGTTCTGGCATCCCTTTATCTCCGCTCAGAGCATCGGCCTCTCGATTGCGGTCGCCGTCAGAGTCATCGCCCCGTGGCGCAAAGCCTACCCGATCTGGAGGCTCGTGGCCGCGGTCGCGGCCGGAACGGTGGCCGGGATCATGCTGCTGTTCGTGATCAAGGGTTACATGATCGGCGACGTTCATTACCGGTTCGGCACCGGTGAGATCAACGGCGGCCAGGTTGTCGGCACCGCCATTGGCGCGATGATCATTGGGCTTTGCATCAGCCTGTTCTTCCTGTTCCAGTTTCGCGAAGCGCATGCGCGCGCGCAGATGCTGAAGGCGGACGCCGATCGGAGCAGGCTGTCGAAGCAGGCGGTCGAGGCGGAGTTGAAGATGATGCAGGCGCAGGTCGAGCCGCACTTCCTGTTCAACACGCTGGCATCGGTCCAATATCTCACCGAAACCAATCCGAGCGAGGCTTCGCACCTGCTCGGCCACCTGCTCGCCTATCTGCGCGCGGCGGTGCCGCAGCTGCGCACGGCGACGACGACGCTGGGACAGGAGATCGCGCTGATCGAGGCCTATCTCAACGTGTTCAAGACGAGGATGGGGCCGCGGCTCGAATTCTCGATCGAGGTTCCCGAGGCGTTGCGCGGCCATGCGTTCCCACCCGTGCTGCTGATCTCGATCGTGGAGAACGCGATCACGCACGGGCTCGAGCCGCAGGCCGAAGGCGGTACCGTGCGCATCGAAGCCATGCGCGACGGCGAGCGGCTGCGCGTGGTCGTCACCGACACGGGCCGCGGCGTCGGCAGCGAGGCGCGCGCGCGAAGGACACGGCGTCGGCCTCGGCAACGTGCGCGAGCGGCTCGCCGCGCTCTACGGCGCGCGCGCGACGTTCACGCTGGAGGATGTCGCCCCGCACGGCGCGCGCTCGACCATCGAGATTCCGTACGAGGAGTTGTGATGAGCGCTGACCCGCTCAATCGCAGCGCCCATGGTCCGGAACGAGCCCGGCAGCGGCGCGCCGGATCGCCGATCCTCGTCATGCCGACCGCACTGATCGCCGAGGACGAGGCGCTGCTGCGGGCGCAGCTGCGCGCGCGCCTCGACGAAGCGTGGCCCGAGCTCGAAATCGTCGCCGAGGCGGCCAACGGCGACGAGGCGCTGGCGCTCGCGCGCGAGCACCGCCCGGACATCGCCTTCCTCGACATCAGGATGCCGGTGCGCACGGGCCTCGAGGTCGCGCGCGAGCTGAATGGCGCCTGCCATGTCGTGTTCGTCACGGCGTATGACGAGTACGCCATTGCCGCGTTCGATGAAGGCGCCGTCGACTATCTGCTGAAGCCGCCGTCGCCCGAGCGGATGTCCAAGGTCGTCGCGCGGCTGAAGGCGCGGCTCGCGCAGGCGCCGCTCGACCTTACTGCGCTGCTCGCCCGGCTTGCGGCGCGCGAGGCGGGGCCGGCGCCGCTCAAGTGGATCCGCGCGTCGCTCGGCGCTTCGATGCAGATGATCCCGGTCGACGATATCCTCTACTTCCAGGCGCAGGACAAGTACACGCGCGTCATCACGCCCAACGGCGAGGCACTGATCAGGAAGCCGATCAAGGAGCTCTACGAGGAGCTCGACCCGGAGCTCTTCTGGCAGATTCATCGCGCGACGATCGTGAGCCTCCGCGCGATCGCGCGCGTCGACCGCGATGCGCGCGGCGAGCCGATCATCCTGTTGCGCGGCCGCCCCGAGAAGCTGGCGGTGAGTCGAACGTTCTCGCACCGCTTCAAGGCGATGTGACGACGCGCGGGCGGTCCCGCCGCGCGGCGCCGGTGATCGCGCGCCGGCCTTAAGCCGGCAGCTGATCGCGGCACGGATGCCCGTTGGTCGCGGTGGGGGTGCCTCCCGAGGTAGAATCATGCTTTTTTGCGCGTTGATTTCGCGCAAGGGCATCGATGCATACCCTGCAGCACACGATCGACCAGGCGTGGGAGGAGCGCGCGGAGCTTTCCGGTGCGTCGGCGAGCGCCGCGACGCGCGACGCGGTTGCCCACGTCATCGCCCAGCTCGACGCCGGGACGCTGCGGGTCGCCGAGAAGATCGACGGCCGATGGATCACGCATCAGTGGCTCAAGAAGGCCGTGCTGCTGTCGTTCCGGCTGGCCGAAAACGTCCCGATGCGGTTCGCACAGCAGCCCGGCAGCCGCGAACCCTTCGCGTTCTATGACAAGGTGCCGACGAAGTTCGCGGGCCTTTCGAGCGAAGCGCTCGCCGCCACCGGCGTTCGCGTCGTGCCGCCCGCGGTGGCGCGCCGGGGCGCCTACATCGCGAGCAACGTCGTGCTGATGCCGTCCTACGTCAACATCGGCGCCTACGTCGATGAAGGAACGATGGTCGACACGTGGGCAACTGTGGGCTCGTGCGCCCAGATCGGTCGGAACGTGCACCTGTCGGGGGGCGTCGGCATCGGCGGCGTGCTGGAGCCGCTGCAGGCGAATCCGACGATCATCGAGGACAATTGCTTCATCGGCGCGCGCTCCGAGGTCGTCGAAGGGGTGATCGTCGAGGAGAACTCCGTGCTGGGCATGGGCGTGTTCATCGGCCAGAGCACGCGGATCTACGACCGTGCAACCGGCGAGACGCTTTACGGACGCGTGCCGGCGGGGTCGGTCGTCGTCGCCGGCAGCCTGCCGACGGGCACCGCCGGCTGCCAGCTCTATTGCGCGGTCATCGTGAAGCAGGTCGACGCGAAGACGCGCTCCAAGACGAGCATCAACGAACTATTGCGCGCATGAAGACTGCAATCCGGCCCCCATTGCCAGCCCGCGCTGCACCCATCGCGCGCGCGCCTTGCACGCGCCGGCCGTCCGGCGCCTGACGCGGATCGCGAATGTCCGTCACCATCAAATCGCCCGAAGACATCGAGAAGATGCGCGCGGCCGGCCGCACCGCGGCCGAGCTCCTCGACTTTCTCACCCCGCACGTCCAGCCCGGCATCACCACCGGCGAGATCGATAAGATCGCGCACGACTATCAGGTCAACGTGCAGAAGGTCACGCCGGCGACCCTCAATTACCAGCCGCCCGGCCACGTGCCCTACCCCGCGTCGATCTGCACGTCGGTCAATCACGTCGTCTGTCACGGCATTCCTGGCGAGCGGAAGCTGAAGCCCGGCGACATCATCAACATCGACGTGACCGTGATCAAGGACGGCTGGCACGGCGATTCCAGCCGGATGTTCTTCGTCGGCACGCCCTCCATCCAGGCGCGGCGCCTGGTCGAGATCACGTACGAGGCGATGTGGCGCGGCATTCGCGCGATCCAGCCGGGCGCGCGCCTCGGCGACATCGGGCACGCGATCCAGCGATTCGCCGAAGGCCATCATTTCTCGATCGTGCGCGAGTTCTGCGGGCATGGCATCGGCCGCGCGTTTCACGAGGAGCCGCAAGTGCTCCATTACGGCCGGCCGGGCACCGGCATGGCCTTGCAGGCCGGCATGGTGTTCACCGTCGAGCCGATGATCAACGCGGGACGCGCGGCGATCCGCGCGCTGGCCGATGGCTGGACGATCGTCACGGCCGACCACTCGCTGTCCGCGCAATGGGAGCACACGGTGCTGGTCACGCCCGACGGATACGAAGTGCTCACGACCTCGGCGGGGACGCCGCCGCCCGCCTAGCGGCGAAGCCAATGGCGACCGCCGATACCGCGACGGCAACGGCGCCGGCACCCGCCGCCGAGCAGGCGAAGCGCTGGCGGGCGGAGCTGCGTGCCGGCCGCGAGGCGCTGCACGACGCGTTTTATGCCCGCCCGGACACGCCACGGCTGCTGCGCGGGCACGCGCGTCTCGTCGACCGTGTCGTCGCCGACGCCTACGGCGTGCTGGCGGCCCCGCCCGGCATCGCGCTCGTCGCGGTGGGCGGCTACGGCCGCGGCCAGCTCTTTCCGCACTCGGACGTGGATGTCCTCATCCTGTTGCCGCACCCGCTGGATGCCGGCGACACCGCGTTCGTCGAGCGCTTCCTCGGCATGCTCTGGGACATCGGCCTCGAAATCGGCCACAGCGTGCGCACGATCGACGAATGCGAGTCGGAAATGGCGGGCGACGTCACGATCAAGACGAGCCTGCTCGAGCACCGGCTCATCGCCGGATCGCGCCGCCTCTACCAGGAATTCCGCCTGCGGTTCGCCGCCGCGCTCGACGTGCGCCAGTTCCATGACGCGAAGGCGCTGGAGCAGCAGCAGCGTCACCTCAAGTATCACGACACGGCGTACAACCTCGAGCCCAATCTCAAGGAGAGCCCGGGCGGCCTGCGCGATCTGCAGACCGTGCTCTGGATCGCGCTCGCCGCCGGACTCGGCCGCACCTGGCGGGAGCTCGCGAAGGCGGGCCTCATCACGATGCACGAGGCGCGCACCGTGTCGCGCCAGCAGCGCTTCATCGGAGCGCTGCGGGTGCGCCTGCACTACCTCGCCGGCCGGCGCGAGGACCGGCTGGTATTCGACCAGCAGAGCGCGCTCGCGCGCGAGCTGGGGCTCGCCGACACGCCGTCGCGGCGCGCCACCGAGCAGCTGATGCAGCGCTACTATCGCGCGGCCAAGCTGGTACGGCAGGTCAACGTGATCCTGCTGCAGAACCTGCACGCGCGACTGTTCCCCGTTTCCGCCGAACCCGTGCCGGTCGACGGCGAGTTCAACGCCGTCGACGAGCTCCTCGACATCGGCGACGAGACGCTGTTCGAGCGCCGGCCGGCGGCGATGCTCGACGCGTTCCTCACGCTGCAGCGGCATCCGGAATTGAAGGGCATGTCGGCGCGCACGCTGCGCTCGCTGTGGCGCAATCGCAACCGGATCGACGCGCGCTTCCGCCGCGATCCGCAGAACCGTGCCCGCTTCATCCAGGTCTTTCGCGAGCCGCGGGGCATCACCCACGAGCTGCGCCGGATGAACCTGTACGGCATTCTCGGCCATTATCTGCCGCCGTTCGGGCGCATCGTCGGGCAGATGCAGCACGACCTCTTCCACGTCTACACGGTGGATGAGCACATCCTGATGGTCATCCGCAACCTGCGGCGCTTCACCGAGCCGCAGCATGCGCACGAATATCCGCTCTGTTCGCGCCTCATCAACGACTTCGAGCGCAGGGAAGTGCTCTATCTCGCCGGACTCTTCCACGACATCGCCAAAGGCCGCGGCGGCGACCACTCGGCACTCGGGCAACGCGACGCGCTGCGTTTCTGCCGCGCGCACGCAGTCTCGCGCGAGGATGGCGAGCTCGTTGCGTGGCTGGTCGCGCAACACCTGACGATGTCCGCCACCGCGCAGAAGCAGGACATCATGAATCCGGAGGTCATCGCGGCCTTCGCCAGCAAGGTGGGCACGGAGCGCCGGCTGATCGCGCTCTACCTGCTGACCGTCGCGGACATTCGCGGAACGAGTCCACGGGTGTGGAACGCGTGGAAGGCGAAGCTGCTGGAGGACCTGTTCCACGCGACCCGTGCCCGGCTCGCCGGAACCGAGGTGACGATCACGCTCGCGGACAGCCTCAACCAGCGGCAGGCGGAGGCGCGGCGCCTGCTGCGCCTCTACGCCGTGCCCGACGCCGCCGAGCAGGCGCTCTGGGCGCGACTCGATGCCGTCTATTTCCAGCGCCACACGGCCGACGAGATCGCGTGGCACGCGCGGCACCTCTATTGGCGTGTCGAGCGCACCGAGCCGGTCGTGCGGGCCCGGCTCTCCCGCGCGGAGACGGGGTTGCAGGTGATGGTCTACCTGCCTGACCAGAAGCATCTATTCGCGCGCATCTGCGGATTCTTCGGCCGGCAGGGGCTGTCGATCCTGGAGGCGAAGATCCACACAACGCGAAGCGGGTATGCGCTCGACACGTTCGCGGTGCACGATCCCGCCAATCCGAATGCGTCCTATCGGGACACGATCCAGCTGATCGAGTTCGAGCTGAAGCGCCTGCTGGTGGAGGCAACGCCGCTGGAGCCCCCCGTCGCGGGTCGCGTGAGCCGGCATCTCAGGCATTTTCCGCTCACGCCCGAGGTGCGCATCTTTCCCGACGACAAGGGCACCCATTACATCCTCGAGATCGTCGCCGGTGATCGCCCGGGACTGCTGGCGAAGATCGCCTACACGCTCGCGCAGGCGAGCGTCAACGTCACCAGCGCGAAGATCAACACACTGGGCGAACGCGCCGAGGACATCTTCCTCATCGACGGCGCGCGTCTCGCCGACGAGCATGCACTGCTGAAGATCGAGACCGACCTCTACGACCAGCTGCAGGTCTGACGGGGAACGACGCGTCCCCGCCTACTCCTCGCCGGCCGGTGTGTCGGGAAACAGCACTTCGGTGAATCCGAAGTTGCGCATGTCGCGCATTCGCATCGGGTATAGGATGCCGTCGAGGTGATCGCATTCGTGCTGCACGACGCGGGCGTGAAATCCGGTCGCCTCGCGTGCGATCGGCCGCCCCTGAGGATCGAAGCCTTCGTAGCGCACGCTGGTGAAGCGCGGCACGACGCCCCGCAAGCCCGGAACCGACAGGCAACCCTCCCATCCGTCCTCCAGCGCCGGGGTGAGCGGCGTGATGCGCGGATTCACGATTTCGGTGTACGGCACCGGCTCGGCGTCGGGATAGCGCTCGTTCGACTCGAAGCCGAAGATGACGACGCGAAGACCGACTCCGATCTGCGGCGCCGCGAGCCCGGCGCCGTTCTGCGCGGCCATCGTGTCGCGCAGGTCGGCGAGAAGCGCATCGAGCTCGGGTGTGGCAAATTGCTCGACCGGGCGCGACGGCGCGAGCAGCCGCGGATCGCCCATGCGCAGGACCTCGCGGATCATCCGGATCCTCGCGTCGTCGCCGGCGCCGAGGCGGGAATCGAGCGGCGCCACGTGATCGAGCAGTGACCGGACCTTGTCCATCGCGGACTCGAGCACGCCGGCGATGCCTTCCATCGAGATCTCCCCCGAGGAATCGCCGCGGCCCGCGGCGTGATTCACCACGACCGCGATGCACGCATAAGGGAGGTCGAGCTCGCGCGCCAGGGCGGCTTCGGGCATGCCGGTCATCCCGACCAGCGTCGCGCCGTCGCGCTCGAGGCGGTCGATTTCCGCCGCGGTCTCGAGCCGCGGCCCCGATACCGCGGCGTAGACGCCGCCGTCCGTCAGCGCAATTCCGGCCGATCGCGCCGCCGCGCAGCACTTCTCCCGCAGCGCCGGCGAATACGGGTGCGTGAAATCGATGTGGACCACCTTGTGCTCGCCGCCGTCGTAGAAGGTCGATTCGCGGCCTTGCGTGTAGTCGATCAGTTGATGCGGCAGCACGAGGGCCCCGGGCAGCGCGCCGCGAATGGCGCCGACCGACGCGACGCCGAGCACCGCGGTTGCGCCGCGCGCGCGCAGCGCCCACAGGTTCGCGCGGTAGTTGACCCGGTGCGGCGGGATCGTGTGGCCATGGCCATGGCGCGCGAGGAACATCGCCGGACGGCCGGCGATCTCGCCGAAGAGCATTGCCGCCGACGGATCGCCGTAGGGCGTGCGGACGACTTCGCGATGCGCGACCGCCAGCGTCGACAACCGGGTCAGGCCGGTGCCGCCGATGATCGCGAGCATGAAATTTGCTTAATCAATGACTTATCCAGGTGAGACACGCGGCGCCGAGGGGAGGGTCAAAGTGAAATGAACCCGCAAACGTCCAGAAATTGCCGGGCTCCGGCCCGAACTTGGCACCGCCCGCCGATTCATGACATTATCATGGAAACGCGACACGCCGCCGGCGGTCCCGGCGAACCGACATTGTAGCCTCGCGAAAACGCCATGTACCTCGACCGACTGTTCCGTCTGATGGCCGACAAGCAGGCCTCGGACATTTTCATCTCCTGCGGCGCCCCGATCAACATCAAGGTCAACGGCGTCGTCTCGCCGATCTCCACGCAGCCGATGGACGTGGAGACGGTGCGCCGCATCGCCTACGAGCTGATGTCGAAGGAGCAGGCGCGCGAATTCGAGAACGAGATGGAGATGAACCTCTCCTACCTCGACCGCGCCGTCGGCAACTTCCGGATCAACATCTTCCGCCAGCGCGGAACCCTGTCGCTGGTCGTGCGCTTCGTGCGCAGCCACATCCCGTCGTTCGACGAGCTGAAGCTGCCGCCGGTGCTGCTCGACATCGTGATGGAGAAGCGCGGGCTCGTGATCATCGCCGGCGCCACGGGCTCGGGCAAGTCGACGACGCTGGCGGCGATGATCGACTACCGCAATTCCAACCGGCCGGGCCACATCCTGACGATCGAGGACCCGATCGAGTACCTGTTCGAGCACAAGCGCAGCATCGTCAACCAGCGCGAGCTCCACGTCGACACCCAGAGCTACCAGAAGGCGCTGGCGAACGCGCTGCGCGAGGCGCCCGACCTCATCATGATCGGCGAGATCCGCGAGCGCGACACCATGCAGCAGGCGCTGATCCACACGCTGACCGGCCACCTGTGCCTGTCGACGCTGCACGCCAACAACAGCTATCACGCGCTGTCGCGGATCATCAACATGTTCCCCTACGACGCGCGCTCCGGCGTGCTGTCCGACCTGTCGATCGGCCTTCGCGCGATCATCTCGCAGCGGCTCGTGCTCAACAAGGACGGCGAGCAGCAGCCCGCCACCGAGATCCTGCTCAATACGTCGCTCATCGCCGACCTCATCAAGAACGGCGAGATCACGCAGATCAAGGAGGCGATGGAGCAGTCGCTCTATCCCGGATCGCAGACCTTCGAGCAGGCGCTGTGCCGCCTCTATCTCGACGCGCAGATCAGCTACGACGAGGCGATGGTCGCGTCGGACTCGCCGACCAACCTCGCCTGGCTCATCAACCAGAATTCGCCCACCGCGCGCGTCGACATCATGTCCAAGCGCGACAACGAGTCGAGTCCGCAGGGCCGGCAGCACAGCGATTTCACGACGATGCAGATCGAGCCCAACATGCTCGACCACAACGCCTGACCGGGCCCCTGCACGGCGCCTTCGCACACGGTCGATTTGCTACCATTCGGCGCATGGCTTCCGCTGCGCCCGTACCCGTTGCACCCGCCATCGACCCCACGCTCGAGCTCGCGCGCGCGCTGATCGAGCGCCGCTCGCTCACGCCTGACGACGCCGGCGTGCAGGCGCTCATCGCACGGCGCCTCGAGCCGCTCGGATTCTCCATCACGACGCTCGTCGTGAACGGCGTCACCAATCTCTGGGCGCGGCGCGGCGCGGCGCGTCCGGTCGTGTGCCTTGCCGGCCATACCGACGTCGTGCCGACAGGTCCGCTCGCGCAGTGGGACGGCGATCCGTTCGTGCCGACCGAGCGCGACGGCTGGCTGTACGGCCGCGGCGCCGCGGACATGAAAGCCTCGCTCGCGGCGTTCGTCGTGGCCATCGAGGCCTTCGTCGCGCGCCACCCCGGCGCACCCGGGTCGATCGCGCTCCTGCTCACCTCCGACGAGGAAGGCCCTTCGATCGACGGCACCGCGCGCGTCGTCGAAAAGCTCGCCGCGGCCGGTGAACGGATCGATTTTTGCGTCGTCGGCGAGCCCACCGCGGTCGACGCGCTGGGGGACATGATCAAGAACGGGCGCCGCGGAACGCTCTCGGGAACGCTGACCGTGAAGGGTGTTCAGGGCCACGTCGCCTATCCCCAACTCGCCGACAACCCGATCCATCGCGTCGCGCCGGCGCTGACCGAGCTCGCCGCGACCCGCTGGGACGATGGCAATGCCTATTTTCCGGCAACGACGTGGCAGTGCTCGAACATCCATGCCGGCACCGGCGCGACCAACGTGATTCCGGGCACGCTCGAGCTCAAGTTCAATTTCCGGCATTCGCCCGCGAGCACGCAGGCATCGCTGCAGGAGCGGCTGATCGCGATCCTCGACCGGCATGGCCTCGATTACGACGTCGACTGGACGGGCTCGGGCAAGCCGTATCTCACCCCGCGCGGTGCCCTGGTCGACGTCGCCAGCGAGGCAGTGCGCGAAGTGACCGGGCGCGTTCCCGAGCTCTCCTGCACCGGCGGCACGTCGGACGGACGCTTCCTCGCCGACATCTGCGACCAGGTCGTCGAGCTGGGTCCGGTGAATGCGACGATCCACAAGATCAACGAGCGGGTGCGCGTCGCCGACCTCGCGCCGCTGGCGGCGATCTACCGGCGCATCCTGGAGCGCCTGCTGGTTCCGGACGCGGTGCGATGAGCACCGAGGTCCACGATCTCGCCACGCTGCGCGACTGGCTCCGTTACGCGGTCTCGCGGTTCGGCGAGGCGAAGCTCGCGTTCGGTCACGGCAGCGCCAACGCGTACGACGAGGCGGCCTACCTCATCCTTCACGAATTGCATCTTCCGCTCGACCGGCTGGAGCCGTTCCTGGACGCAGCGCTGACGCAGGGCGAGCGCGCGCGGCTGATGGAGCTCCTGGTCCGGCGCATCGACCAGCGGGTGCCGGCCGCGTACCTCACGCACGAGGCGTGGCTCGGCGACTTCCGCTTCTACGTCGACGAGCGCGTCGTGATTCCCCGATCGTTCATCGCCGAGCTCCTTCCTGACGGCCTCGCGCCCTGGGTGGGCGACGCGCAGCAGGTCGCGGCGGCGCTCGACATGTGCACGGGATCGGGCTGCCTCGCCATCCTGCTCGCGCACGCCTATCCCGACGCCGATATCGACGCGGTCGACATCTCCGCCGACGCGCTCACCGTGGCGCAGCGCAACGTCGCCGACTACGGACTCGCCGATCGCGTCAATCTCATCCGCTCCGACCTCTTCACGAACCTCTCGGAAAAGAGCTTCGACCTCATCATCAGCAACCCGCCTTACGTCACCGCGATGGCCATGGAGGAATTGCCGCCCGAATACCGGCACGAGCCTGCCTTGGCACTCGCCGGCGGCGACGACGGCCTCGACGCGGTGCGCACGATTCTCAAGGAAGCGCCGCGATTTCTGAATCCCGAGGGAACGCTGGTGGTCGAGGTCGGCCACAATCGCGCCGCGGTCGAGCTCGCGTGGCCGCGCCTGCCATTCGTGTGGGTGGCGACCGCCGCGGCTCCGGACAGCGTGTTCCTGCTGAAGCGCGCGGATATCGTCGGCGCCCGCTGACGCTTCGCCGGGAGTCCCGACAGGCGCCTAGGATTGGATCGCGAAGAAGCTCTTGATCCGCCGGACGAGCTCCGCGGTGCGGGTCGACGCGCTGCGCGCACGCAAGTCGGCGCCGAGGCCTTGGAGCGTGGCGTCGTTGGCCATCTGCCGCGCCGCGACGACGCGTGAAAGCTGCTCGACCAGCGCCGGCCGCGCCTTGAGAGTGGTGTCGAATCCGGCCTTGTCGAGCCGGTAGCAGAGCACTTCGGTCTCGGCGACGACGGTCGCTCCCCTCGCCTGCCCGGTCAAAAGCCCCATCTCGCCGAAGACGTTCGGCGCTTCCAGGGTTGCGAGCCGGTCCCGCGAACCGGTTCCGCTCGCGCTGTCATCGAAGACACCGACGCGTCCCTGGGCAAGGATGAACATCGAGTCGGCCGGCTCGCCCTGGCGGGCGATGACGTCGTCGGCGACATAGGGATAATCCGAAAGCGCTTCCGCAAGCGTGCGCCGCTCCGCGTCGGTGAGCGCGGCGAAGAGCTCGACTTTTTCGAGCGCAGCCGAACGCGCCGCGACGCCGCGCTCGCGGACCTCGGGCGAGGCGGGATTGCGCCCACGGATCAGCACCCGCTGCGGCAGCGGCATTTCCATGCCATTTCTCGCGAGCGTTGCCGTGATGTGCAGGCGAACCTCCGAATCGGTCGCGATATAGGTGCCGATGTTCACGAGGCCATAGCGCACCATGAAATGAATCGCGTTGTCGCCGAATCCGGTGCAGAACACCGCCAATGGGGAATCCTTGGCGACATTGCGGATCTCCGCGCGGGCCAGCGCGTCCTCGACGACCGCGACGACGCGCGCCGGCGGAACGTCGTAGGATACCGAGAACTCGACATCTCGCCGAAACGCGGCCCGATCGTCACCGCGCCGCCCGAGCACCGTGACGCGATTCTTGGTGAGCTGCACGTTCGGGATGATCACGGTTTCGTTGGTGACGGTTGCGAGCGACAGGTACCTCCAGCGAATGCCGACGATCTGCCCGGTGACGCCGTCGATGCGGATCCAGTCGCCGATCCGGCAGGTATTGTCGAGCTGCAGCGCGATGCCGCCCCAGAGGTTCTCGAGCGGCTCGCGCAGCGACAGCGCGATGCCGAAGGAGACGATCGCCGACGTGGTGATGATGCTCGCGAGATTGACGCCGACCGCGTTCATCCGGTAGACGGCGAAGACGATCAGAACCACGACGAACAGCGCGTCGGCAAGGATGCGCGGCAGGTTCAACCGCTTCAGCACGCCCTGGAAGAGGAATACGAGGGCGATGCGGATGAATCCGACTGCGATCAGCAGCAGCATCGCCTCGCGCACGGCATTGGCGATGGTCCCGGTCACCAGCATCGACTCGATGCGCTGCAGGATGACGAGGCCGATCAATCCGACGATCATCGTTCCCGACATCACCGCCATCGCCTGGCCGAGGTCGCGCCGCAGCCAGACCACGAAAAGCGCGAGCAGGAGCCCGACGGTGACCATGACCGAGGCGTGGTAGACGAGTTCTGGCGTCAGCATGAGGGCATCGGCGGGGTCGGGTGGCGACGATTATATAGAATGGCAGATCGCCGGCCGTGCCCGGCCCCGATATGCCGAAGGCTCCCGTGAAATCCCCCCGCACCGGCGGCGAGATCCTCGTCGCCAATCTCGTGGCCCAGGGCGCGACGCACGTCTTCTGCGTTCCCGGCGAGAGCTATCTGGCCGTGCTCGACGCGCTTCATGATGTCGGCGACCGGTTGGCGCTTGTCGTGTGCCGCCAGGAAGGCGGCGCCGCGTTCATGGCGGAAGCATCCGGCAAGCTCACCGGCCGCCCCGGCATCGCGATGGTGACGCGCGGCCCGGGCGCCTCCAACGCGGCGATCGGCATTCATACGGCCGCGCAGGATTCGTCGCCGATGATCGTGTTCGTCGGACAGGTCGGCGGCGATTTCGCCGATCGCGAGGCATTCCAGGAAATCGACTACCGGCGGATGTACGGAAGCATCGCCAAATGGGTGGCGCAGATCGACCGCGCCGAGCGGATTCCCGAATATGTCGCGCGCGCGTTTCGCACGGCGACGGCGGGTCGGCCGGGCCCGGTCGTCCTCGCGCTGCCCGAGGACATGCTGACGAGCCGTGCGAGCGCGATCGATGCGGCGCCGGTGCGCGCGGCGGACGCCGTGCCGGCGAGCGCGGATGTCGCAGCGGCGCACGCAATGATCACCGGCGCGCGCCGGCCGCTGGTCCTCGTCGGCGGACCGCGATGGACCGCCGCGGCATGCGCCGATCTCAAGGATTACGCTGCGCGCAACGCGCTGCCCGTGGCATGCGGATTCCGCAGCCAGGACCTGTTCGACAATCGCGACCCGCACTACGCGGGGGATGTCGGCATCGGCGTCAGCCCGAAGCTCGCGGCGCGCATTCGCGACGCCGACGTTCTCCTCGTCGTCGGCGAACGGCTGGGCGAGATGGTCACGGGCGGATACACGCTGATCGCGTCGCCAACGCCGGCGCAATCGCTGATCCACGTGCATCCGGGCGCCGAGGAGATCGGTCGCGTCTACCAGCCCGCGCTCGGGATCGTCGCCGCGCCCGGGCCGTTCCTGTCCGCGCTCAACGCGCTGCCGGCAACCACCGCAGGCAACCGGGCCGACGGCGTTGCGTCGGCGCATGCCGACTACGAAGCGTGGCGGGCGCCGCGTCCCGTGCCCGGCGAGCTCGATCTCTGGCAGATCGTCGCGTGGCTCGACGCGCGGTTGGCTGACGACGCGATCCTCACCAACGGCGCCGGCAACTACACGGCCTGGCTGCACCGGATATTCCGCTACCGCCGCTTTCGCACGCAACTCGCGCCGTACTCGGGGGCGATGGGCTATGGCGTGCCCGCCGCAGTCGCGGCCAAGGTGCTGCATCCGGAGCGGATCGTCGTGTCCTGGAACGGCGACGGATGCTTTCTGATGAACGGCCAGGAGCTCGCGACCGCAGTCCAATACCGGCTCGCGATCGTGTTCATCGTCGTCGACAACGGCATGTACGGAACGATCCGGATGCACCAGGAGCGCAACTATCCCGGCCGCGTGGTCGGCACGTCGCTCGTCAATCCCGATTTCGCGGCGCTTGCGCGCGCCTACGGGGCGCAAGGCGAAACGGTGACGCGCACCGCCGAATTCGCGCCGGCGTTCGAACGCGCGCTCTCGGCCGGCGGCCCGGTGCTGCTCCATCTCAAGCTCGATCCGCAGGCGCTGACGCCGAGTGCGTCGCTCGACGCGTTGCGCGCTCAGGGCGAAGCCGCGCGCCGCAGCTGAACCGAGGCACGCGACCGGCTGGCGCGCAACCAAGAAAAAGCCACGCGCGGCCGCGGCGCGATGCCGCAGCGACGCGTGGCTCCGCGATCGCGGATCCGCGCAGCGCGATTACTTCTTCGCGGCGGGGGCCACGACCTCCATCACGACGGCCTCGGTGTACGTGACGGAGACCTTGTCGTTCGGCTTGATGCTCGCGAACACGGCGGGATCCTTGACCTTGACCTCGACGAAGCGGCCACCGGGGCCTTCGAGAAGGACTTCCTGCTTCTTCGCATCGACGCTCTGGACGTTCGCGACGATCGTCGTCTGCGTCGCCATCGAACCCTTCGGCATCGAGCCGGCGGGCGCCCCGACCGGACCCGTCGTCGTCGTCGTGGCGCTGCGCCCTTCGACGTTCTTCTCGAGCTTCACCGACGCGGCCTCGGCGTACCTGACGACGAGCTCGTCGCCGGCCTTCACCTGGGCGAGGTTCTTGACCTCGGGGCCGACCTTGAGCGTGACGACCTTGCCCATCGGGCCCTTCAGCGTGACGGTGCGATTTGCCTGATCGACGGCCTCGATCTTCGCGGTGACGGTCGTGACATCGACAGCGCCGGCGCTGTCCATCACCTTGGGAGTTGGCGGCGGGCGCCGGTGCACTGTACTGCGCGGCAAGCGGGAGTGAGACTGCGGCGGCCGCCAATGCGACGGCAATGCTGGAAAGCTTGTTCATCCGGGACTCCTGGAAGCGGGTTGGGTTGCGGGAATCGCTTTGATGCGCCGATTCTGCGAATTTCGATCGGCGAATTGCGGCCGTCATTCTACCCGAATGCTGGCCCGCCTCGCGAGGGCGGACCTTCCGCGCGCTGCCGGGCGGCGCGCGGGTACGTCGCGCCCGAATCAGCGGCCCCGCTCGGTCAGCAGGAGCTTCCTGGCGCGGGCGAGCTCGGCGCGCTGTTTCGTGTCGATCTTCGGGTAAGCGAGGTCGAGCCGTTCCATCGCGTCGACGATCGCCGTGGACACGACGAGCCGCGTGAACCATTTGTTGTCAGCCGGGACGACGTACCAGGGCGCCTCCTCGGTCGCGGTCGCCCGGATTGCCTTCTCGTAGGCCTCCATGTAGCTGTCCCAGTGCGCCCGCTCGGCGACATCCGACGCCGAGAACTTCCAGTTCTTCGCCGGCAGGTCGAGGCGCTCCATGAACCGGCGCTTCTGCTCCTTGCGCGAGACATGGAGAAAGAACTTCAGCACCTGCGTGCCGTTGCGCGACAGGTAACTCTCGAAGCCGGCGATGTGGGCGAGGCGCTCGTCCCAGATCCGCTTGGTGACGAGCTTGCCGGGAATCCGCTGCCGCGCGAGGATCTCCTCGTGGACGCGGACCACCAGCACTTCCTCGTAGTACGAGCGGTTGAAGATTCCGATCCGGCCGCGTTCCGGAAGGTTGCGGACGTAGCGCCACATATAGTCATGGTCGAGGTCCTCGACCGACGGCACCTTGAACGAGAACACCTGGCAGCCCTGCGGATTGATGCCGGACATCACGTGCTTGATCGTCCCGTCCTTGCCGGCGGCGTCCATCGCCTGGAAGACGAGCAGCAGCGCCCACGAATTCTGCGCGTAGAGTTTGTCCTGCAGTTCCGCCAGCCAGTCGACGCCCCGCGCCAGCAGTTCCTTGGCCTGCGGCTTCTGTTCGGACGCGAGGTGATGCGTGTCGCCAGGGTCGAAATCCTTCAACCGGAACCGCCTCCCGTTCGTGACGCGGTAAGGTTCGATGAACCTGTCGATCGTCTTCAGGATTTTCTTGCTCGGCATGGCCTTCGCTCCGGCGGCGCGCGTTGTCCGCGAAGCGCGATGGTCGACGGCGGACGCCGCGATTTTCGCACGAAATCGCGGAGCCTCGGTCGGGCGGCGGGCGTGATGCTCGCGTCAGTCGAAGCCGGCGCCGGACGCGATCACGCGGCGTCGTCGCGGATCGGCCACTGCGCGAACAGTCGCGCAACGTCCGCAGGATCGCCGGCGCTGCGGAGCGCGGCGCGAAATGACGGGTCGTTGAGGAGCGCCGCCGCTTCGGCGAGGAGCTTCAGGTGCGCTTCGGCGGCCTGCGCGGGCACGAGCAGCGCGAGAAAGCACGACACCGGCTTGCCGTCGGCCGTGCCGAATCCGACGGGCTCCCGCGTGCGCACGAAGGCGGCTGCAGGCGCGGCGAGGCCGACCATTCGCGCGTGCGGCAGGGCGACGCCGTGTCCCAGCGCCGTGCAGCCCAGCCCTTCGCGCGCGGCGAGCGCTGCTCTCACGTCCGGCGCCGACAAGCCGTGGTTCCGCGCGAGAAGGTCCGCCGCGACCGCCAGGACGCCGTTTGCGTCGGCCGCGTCGACGTCGAGCGCGACGTCCGCGGCACCCAGTACGTTCCCCAGTGCGTTCACGTCATGCCGCTATTCGTCATCGCGCTGGTCTTCGTCCGCCTCGGCGTCGGAATGCTGGCGCGTGATCGTGTTCGCGTTCTCGTCGTAGTCGAGGATCTCGGCGTAGCGCCCCCAGGCGACGAGGGTCTCGAAGAGCTTCGACGGCTGGTCGTAGGGCAAGAGCGTCGCGAGCTCCTCGCGCAGCGCCTCGCCGTCGATCGTTCCGTCCGGCGACTCGTCGAGATGCGCGCTGACGATCTGGAAGAGCCGAAGCTTCATGATCGCCTGCTTGAACAGCGCCTTGCGCGCCGGAAGCGGCGCCGCGAGGAAATACCAGCCGAGCTGCGTCATGTGCACGTCGTCCTTCGGCGTGTCGACGAGGCCCAGCATTTCTGCCGACTTCACGATGGCGATGGTCTCGCCGAATTCCTTGCCGATCCGCGTCGAGAGCTCGAACACGTCGATGATCTCCTGGCTGTCCTCGAGGATGCGCAGGAGCCCGACGATCGTGCCGATCTGGACCGCCGGGATCGACTCCACGCGCGTGCGCACCGGCGGCGCCGGTGCGGCGGCGCCTGGCACGGGAGCGCCGTACTGCTCCTGAGGGATCGGCGTGGCGGCGCGCCGTTGCGCCGCGTCGGCGGGCTCGTCCGGCAGCGCGGTCGCCGTGATCGCGGCGTGAATCTGCTCGACCAGCGCGTCGAATCCGGCCGAATTGACGTCGCGCGGATACGGCAGCGGATTCGGGATCACGTGCTTGATGCGACCCGGGTGCGACGAGATGATGACGATCCGGCTCGCCATGAACACGGCCTCGGCGATGTTATGGGTGACGAAGAAGATGCTCTTGATGCCGGCGTGACCGGACGCACGCCACAGCTCGACGACTTCGGTCCGGAGATTCTCGGCGGTCAGCACGTCGAGCGCGCTGAACGGCTCGTCCATGCAGAGGATCTCGGGGCGGGCGACGAGCGCGCGCGCGAAGCCGACGCGCTGGCGCATGCCGCCGGACAGCTCCTTCGGATAGGCGTTCCGGTAGCCGGACAGGCCGATGAGATCGAGCGCGCGCTCGAGTTCCTCGGCCTCCTGGTCGCCCGACAGGTTCCGCTGGATGAGCCCGATCTGGACGTTTTCCTCGACGGTGAGCCACGGGTAGAGCGCGAAGCTCTGGAACACGATCGACGTGTACGGGTTCGCGCCGTCGAGCGCCTCGCCATGAACGAGCACCGCGCCCTGC
Source organism: uncultured beta proteobacterium (assembly GCA_963741355.1). Taxonomy (GTDB): domain Bacteria; phylum Pseudomonadota; class Gammaproteobacteria; order Burkholderiales; family Casimicrobiaceae; genus CAIWHR01. The sequence continues at coordinate 17,548 of CAVUIG010000026.1, read as the reverse complement.
GTCGGCTCGATCAGCCCCGCCATCAGCCGCACCATCGTCGATTTCCCCGAACCCGACTGGCCGAGCAGCGCGAGCATCTCGCCTTCGCGGATCTCGAGGTTCACGTCGTCGAGGATCGTGACGCGCGTGCCGCCGTCGGTGGTCGGATACGATTTCGAGACATGGCGCAGCTCGAGCAGCGGCTCGCCGGTCCCGGCCGAGACGCCGTGCTCGATGCGCTCGGCACGCTCAGGCGTCGCAAGGTCCATGTTTGTGCTCCATCATTTCAATCCCCGCGCGGACGCGGTTGGCCCTCATTGATCCACATCGCGCGTCTATTCGAGCCGGAACCGCCGTTCGGCGAGCCCGTACAGGCGCCGCCACAGCGTCCGGTTGATCGTGACGACGAAAAGCGCCATCACGACGATGCTGAAATAGATCGCCGGCTGGTCTCCCTTCGTGGTGGCCTGCGCAATGTACGCGCCCAGGCCGTCGGCGACCAGCCTGTCGTTGCCCCACGAGGCGACCTCGGCGACGATGCTCGCGTTCCACGCGCCACCGCTCGCGGTCACCGCTCCCGTGACCCAGAACGGAAAGATCGCCGGGATGATGAACTTGCGCCACCACTGCATCCCGCGAAGACCGAAGCTCAGGCCGGCCTCCTTGAGGTCCGTGGGGATCGCCATCGTCCCCGCGATCACGTTGAAAAGGATATACCACTGCGTGCCGAGCGCCATCAGCATGATGCTGCCCCAGTTGATCGGTATGCTCGCGTAGATGAAGAAAGCGACGACGAACGGAAACGTCATGTTGATGGGAAATGACGCCGCGATCTGCGCGATGGGCTGCGCGATGCGGGCCACGCGTGGCCGCAATCCGATCCAGACCCCGATGGGGGTCCAGACGAGCGTCGCGAAGACGGTCATCGCGGCGACACGCAGCAGCGTCAGCACGCCGAGCCAGACGATGTGCAGCATCTCGCCCCACGACAGCTCGGTATGGATCTCGCGCCCGATCCCGACCGCGTCGAGCGCGACCCAGCCCGCCGCGACCGCCGCCAGCCCCCACGCGCCGAAGCGGACGAGCCGTTTCATCACGGCCGGACTGTGCCGTGCCAGCGAGTGCGCGGTATCGGCCACCGCGGTCGAAGCACGCTGGGACGCGCGCGACGCCAGCGTCGCAACCTGCACGGACAGCCATTCGACGAGATAGGACCGATGCAGCAAATCGAGCATCCAGGACGTCGAGGCGTCCGCCGAGCCAGTCTGCTCGAGCTTGAATTTCTCGGCCCAGGCCACGAGCGGCCGCCAGAACAGCTGGTCGATCACGACGATGGTCACGATCATCGCGACGATCGCGTAGATCGCGGCGCGGGTGTCGCCCTGCTCGGCCGCTTGCGCCATGTAAGATCCCAAGCCGGGCAGCTTGATGTTCTTGTTGAGGACCGTGATCGCCTCGCTCTGCGCGACGAAGAACCATCCTCCCCCGAAGCTCATCATCGAGTTCCAGATGAGGCCGATCGATGACGAGGGCAGCTCCACCTTGAAGAAGCGTTGCCAGCGATTGAGCTTGAACGCGGTCGCGGCCTCCTGCAGATCCGGGGAAATCGTGACCATCGAGTGATAGAAGCCGAACGTCATGTTCCACGCCTGCGCGGTGAATATCGCGAAGATGCTGGCGCATTCGACGCCCAGCAGGCTTCCCGGAAACAGCGCGATGAATCCGGTCACGGTGATCGACAGGAAGCCCAGCACCGGAACCGACTGCAGGATGTCGAGCATCGGCAGCATCACGATCCGCGCCCGCGGATTCTTCGCGGCGACGTAGCCCCAGGCGAGCGTGAACAGCAGCGACGCGCCGAAGGCGATGAACATTCGCAGCACGGTGCGCGCCGTGTAATAAGGGATCAGCGCGACGTCGAGCGAGAGCTCGGGCGGATGGAGCTCGTCGAACTGGACGCGCATGTCGCCGCCCAGCATCACGACGGTGCGAAGCAGCGCGAACACGCCCAGGATGACCACGACGTCGACCCAGCCGAAGCGCCAGCTGCGCTCGATCTGCTGGCCGGTGGTCGCGGGATAGGAGCGGGGATTCATCGGGAGGCGATCGCTGCGGATCCGGAAATCGTGACTCGCCGCCTTGCGGCGGGGCGAAGCCGTCGCCGTCGTCGCATCGGCGCGGCGGCGACAACCGCGCCCTTCAGGTGAGATGGCGCCGCGGGTGCGCCGATAGTAGCGCGCCGGTCCGTTCGCGCAAAGCCATTTGAGGATTTCTCGAGCGCGATGCGCGCAGCCGGTGTCATTGAATTGCAACGTCCACGCGGCCGGACGGCGCCGTGCGCCGCGGGGCCGATTGCCACAAGCCGTTACAAATTCGGGGCCACCAATCGTCAACGCCCGATTCGCGGAAGCCGTTTTCGGATGCAGCGCGAGCCGCGTCTGCTTGGGATCCTTCCTGGTGGCCGGCCCGCCGATTCGGACAACCCCAAGGAGACGACACCATGAAACCAGTCCGCACCTCGCTCGCCTTCGCGATCGCCGCCGCGCTCTGCGGCGCCGCCGTCGCCCAGACCACCGGAAGCGAAGTCCAGCGCAACGTGAACCAGCAGGAACGCATCGAGCAGGGCCTGCAGTCGGGTCAGCTCAACACGCGCCCCGCATCGTTGCTGACGAGCCCGTCGCGTGGACTCGCCCTTGCGCGAGCGCCGCGCGACGCTCGCAGCCAAGGGCCGCAGCTCCGCCGCAGTCAGGCGAACGGCCGGGCAGCTGGTGAATCTCACCGCTTGCGCGTCCAATGCCCGTCGACCCCCATGCCACTCGACCATCGACCCAAAAGGTCGATGTGGTCGTCGGCGAGGCGCCCGCGCATCGCGCCGGCGACCGCTGTTCCGTCTACAGCGGACCATCCGTCCAGCGAGGCGCTGGCGACACCGTCGGGCTCGACCGTCACCCGGATTTGCGCGGGCTGTTGCGCGAGCCGCGCGATCCAGGAACCGACCGCGACGCCGTTCTGCAGCGTCAAGGCGACCGGCCAGCACGCTCGCCTTTTCGAATTGTTGGGCTGATTGCACATCACTCCGTCGTAGCTGCCGTCGTATCGATCCGTTTTCGGCGGGACGGGGCGCGATGGCGCGACCGCAGCGACCTGCGGCGTGGATTCCGCCGCGGAGGCCACAGGCGCGACCTTTTCCGCGACGGGCTCCGGCCGGTTTGCCGCCGCGCTGCGCTCGGTGCGTGATTTCTGCAGTTCGTCGTCAAGGCGCTTGCGGTCGGCATCGGCGCGGCGGCGGGCCTCGTCGGACGCCTGAACCTGAGCCTTGAGCGCCGCCTCGCGCTTCGCTGCTTCGGCGGCGTCGTGCTCCTCCGCGGCCTTGCGGGCAAGCTCGGCGGCGTGCCGTCCCTGCTCGTCCAGCGCATGCTTGGCGTCCTCCGTGGCCTGCTTTTGTGCGGCGAGTTGCGCGGTGAGCGCGGACTGCTCGGCACGCTTGGCCTGGTAGTCGCCATAAGAACCAGTATCCGCCGGCCGCGAGCATCGCGGCCGCGACCACACCGACGGCAGCCATCCGGGCCTCGCGTCCGCCGAAGCGCGGCGCTGTCGGAAGCGCGCCGGTTCCGTCGCCCGAGACCACCGAGAACGTGCGAATCGGCTGTCCGATGTTCTTGAAGGTGGGCGCTCCTGAAAGTGGCGGCCGGAGATGCGTTTCCCCCTGCGGTCCCGACGCGCTTTGGCGCGCAGTCTAGCAGGCGGTTGCGCGCGGCGTCACGCGGCCCGACCGGGCGAATTGGTTATCATGCGCGAGGCAAATCGCCGAATCATCGATTTGGCGATGAATCTCATGATTGACTGTCGATATCGCGCACCGTCCGCGCGCCCGCTTCGCATCGGTTCCGAACCTGACAACGGTCGCATCGCGTCGCCAAAGACTCGCGCCGCGACCCTCCGCTCGATGATCCGGATCGAGCACCTCCTCTTCCGCTATCGCGGTGGTCCGAACGTGGTCGAGCTCGACGCGTTCTCGCTTGCGCCACAGAGCAACGCCCTCGTCGTCGGCCCCTCGGGCTGCGGCAAGACCACGCTGCTCCACCTGATTGCCGGACTGCTCTCGCCATCCCAGGGCCGGATCGAGGTCGACGGGCAGGATCTCGGTGCGCTCTCGCCGGCGGAGCGCGACCGCTTCCGCGGCCGTCACATCGGCGTCGTGCTGCAGCAGTTCCACCTGCTGCCGACGTTGACGGCGCTGCAGAATCTCCTCGTCGCGCAGTCCATCATCGGCCTCCCCGTCGACCGTCGCGCCGCGCGCGCGATGCTGGAGGCCCTCGGCGTCGATGAATTCGGCGACGCCTATCCGCATCAGCTCTCGATCGGCCAGCAGCAGCGCGTCGCGATCGCCCGCGCGCTCGTCAACCGTCCCCACCTCGTGCTGGCGGACGAGCCGACGTCGAATCTCGACGACGAGGCCTGCGCCGTCGTGGCCGACCTTCTTCTCGAGACGGCCAATGCGCACGGCGCGGCGCTGCTCGTCGCGACGCACGATTCCCGGCTCAAGTCGCGCATCCCGCGGCAGCTCGCGCTGCCGCGCCGACCCGATGTGACCGTTCAGGCATGAGCCTCGCACACCTCGCGTGGAGCTATCTGCGCGCGCGCCCGTTGGGCACGCTCCTCAACGTGCTGCTGCTCGCCCTCGGCGTGGGGACGATCGGCTTCGTGCTGATCGTGAATGGTCAGGTCGGCGAGAGCCTCAATCGCGACGCCCGCGGGATCGATCTCGTCGTCGGCGCCAAGGGCAGCCCGATCCAGCTGATCCTCGCGGGGATCTTCCACCTCGACGTGCCGACCGGCAACATCCCGCTCGCCGCGGCGGACGAGCTCGCGGCCAATCCGCTGGTCAAGCGCGTGATTCCGCTGTCGATCGCGGACAGCTTCCGCGGCTATTGGGTCCTCGGCACGACGCCCGACTACATCGACCTGTATGGCGGCGTCGTTTGCGTCGGGTCGGGTCTGGACCGACCGAATGCAGGCCGTGCTCGGCGCGACCGTCGCGCAGCGCACGACGCTCGGCGTCGGCGATCGCTTCGTCGGCTCGCACGGCCTTGCCGAGGGCGGCCCGGTGCACGGCGATTCGGTCTACACCGTGGTCGGCGTGCTGAAGCCGACCGGCACCGTGCTCGACCGCGTCGCGCTCGTCAATCCGGAGAGCATCTGGTTCGTCCACGAAGGCGCGATCAAGGATGCCGACGAGCGAAAGGTGATGGAAGCGGAGCGCCAGGTCACGGTGCTGCTGATCCAGTACGCGACGCCGCTGGCGGCGGTCACGCTTCCGCGCCGGATCAATTCGGAGACGAATCTGCAGGCGGCCTCGCCCGCGTACGAATCGGCGCGGCTCTTTCGCATGGTGGGCGTCGGCGCGGATGTGATCCGCGCGTTTGGCGGCGTCGTGCTGGCGACGGCGGCGCTGTCGCTCTTCATCGCGCTCTACCACGCGTTGAACGAGCGCGCCTATGACATCGCGGTGTTGCGCACGCTTGGCGCGCGGCCGTCGGGCATCGCGCTGATGCTGATGCTGGAGGCGCTGATGCTGGCCGCGCTCGGCGGCGCGCTCGGTCTCGCGCTCGCGCACGGCCTCGCCGCAATCCTCGCGCGCTGGATGGCCGACCAGCAGAGCCTGCGCATCGATCCCTGGACATTTTCGGCGAGCGAGCTGTGGCTGCTCGTGCCCGCCTTCGTCGCAGCGACGCTCGCGGCGCTGCTCCCAAGCTGGCGCGCGGCGCACGCGAACATCTCGGCGACGCTCGCCCGGCGCAACTGATTCCACCAAGGAGACCACGATGAGATACGCAATCATCGCCATGTTGACGCTCATGCCGCTGGCGGCATGGGCGGCGGACCCCGGCAGCGGCAAAGCCCCCGCGCGGTCCCCCGTCGATCCCGCGCTGGAGGCCCAGCACGCGAAGGAGGATATCCGCCGGCACCGGATCATGGCGGCCGCGCACGAAGCGGCGGCGAAGTGCCAGGAGTCCGGCAAGGGCGAGGACACGTGCAACGCGGAGCTCGCCAAGGCATGCCAGGGAATCGCCTACGGCAAGTACTGCGGGATGAAGCACCCGGATTGAGCTCGCAGGAACCGTTCAGCACCGGACCGAGCCGCAAACCCTCGAAGGCGACGAACGTCTGGCGGCCGGCGCGCCGCGCTCGATCGTTACCCGTTGCCGTAAACCGGAATCGACGCGCCGTGGATGACCTTCGCCTCGGCGCTGCACAGGAACATGATCACGCGAGCGATGTCCTCGGGTTTCGGCCACTTCGCGAAATCCGCCTTGGGCATCGCTTTCCGGTTGGCCTCGGTGTCGATGATGCTCGGCAGCACTGAATTCACGCGGACGCCGGAGCCCGCGAGATCCGCGGCGAGTGAATCCATCAGCGCCAGCGCCGCGGCCTTTGACGCGGCGTAAACGGCGGCACCGCCCGGCGGAGCGACGCCCGCCTTCGCCGCGATGTTGACGATCGACCCTGCTTCTGCTTCAGCATTGCGGGCACGGCGGCGCGAGCCAGCGCGTAGCCCGACCTCAGATTCAGCGCGAGCATCCGGTCGAGGGCGTCCGGTGCGACCTCCCACAGCGCCGTGCCGCCCGTGTATCCACCCACGGTGTTGACCAGTGCGTCGATCCGGCCGTAGCTTCGCGACGATTCTGCCGACCAGTTCGCGCGCTCCGGATTCGTCGGTGACATGTGGAAATCCTCGCGATGTCGACCATCTGCCGTTCGCTGCCGGAGCGATCGATGCCGGTTCGAAAGCGTTTGCCGAGCATTTGGTCTTATCCTTTGAGGCATTCGAATGAACCGGCCCATGGGCAGGTCGCACGGTCAGGCGTAGCATCTGCACATGGCAACGCCCATTCGCACAACGGACCATTCTGCGCGGGAGGCGTCGGCAACGCGCGCGCCAGAACAATTGGCGAAGCGCCTGCGTGCGCCCCTGCTCGCGAGCCGGCGCCGACAGAGTCTGATCGTACTGTCGATCTGTGCGGCGATCGCCGCCACTTCGGTGTGGATGTACGTGGGTATCGAGCGATCACTGCGCGAATTGCGCGCACAGGGCCTGCCCGCGCTGCTCGATGCCAAGACAAAATCGCTCGAAGTCTTCATCGCCGAACGGCACGCTGACGGGGCGCGCTGGGCGCGTGACCCCCGGATTGCCGCGCTGACCGCCGAGCTGGCGCGGCGCGCCCGCGACGGCAGTGTCGAGGAGCAATGCCGCGGTCGCGAAGTCGCGGAATGGCGTTTGCTGATGGCGCCGCTACTGCGCGATGAAGGCATCGCTGCGGTGAACGCCGTGGATCGCGAGGGCCGAATCATCGCGTCGTCACTTGCCGAGATCTGCGGCCTTCGGGCACAGCCGCGCGCGATGGCACCCCAGCTCGCACAGGTATTTGCCGGTCACACGCAGTTCATTCGCCCCTATGCCGCCGATCCGCAGCTGGTGGCTGCGCAGCCGTTCCTCGGCGCTCATCCGCTCGCCTGGATCGAAACGCCGGTGCGGGATAACGAAGGCACCGTGGTGGCAGTTCTGGGTTTTGCAACCTATGTCGACCGTGATTTCGAGGGCATATTGTCCGAGGCGCGGCCCGGCCGGACGGGCGAGGCATATGCATTCGACGAATCCGGAACCCTGCTTTCGGAGGTCCGCGCCGTGCGGGGGTTGCATCGCGCGGGAATCCTGCCGGCGGGCACCGATCGTGCGGCCTTTCGACTCAAGGTGCGCGATCCGGGTGTCGACCTCGGGAGTGACGAAACGCCAGCCGGAGATCCGGAAGGGTGGCCGCTGACACGACCCGTTGCGGCAGCGCTCTCTGCGGGCGCCTCTGCGAAAGGCGCGTCACCAGCCCGCGGTGTCCTCCTGGACCCGTACCGCAACTATTCTGGCGTCGAGGTTATCGGCGCATGGCGTTGGCTGCCGGAGGAGCGGATGGGCGTCGTCGCCGAAATCGGTCTGGACGAAGCCTATGCGCCGCTGCGCTACGTCCGGGTGTCACTTGCGGCAATCCTCGCGCTGCTCGTACTTACGGCGGCATGGGCCGCCTGGTCGACGCTGGCGCTCGCCCGATTGACCGAAAGGCCGACGGCGGGACGCAGGATCGGGGCGTACAAACTCGACCGCGAATTGGCTGAGGGTGGCATGGCGACTGTGCATCTCGCACGGCATGCGCTGCTAAAGCGCCCCACGGCCATCAAAATCCTGAAGCATCACATGGCAACGGATGAGGTCGCCGCGAGGTTCGAGCGCGAAGTTCGCCTTGTGAGCGAGTTACGACACCCGAACACGATCGAGATCTACGATTACGGGCACACGCGCGATGGGCTGCTCTACTACGCCATGGAGTACGTCGATGGCCTGACCCTTGACGCGCTAGTCGCCCGTGAGCGCACGCTGCCGCTGCATCGCATCCAGCACATCATCGCGCAAGTATGTGCAGCTTTGGCCGAAGTGCACGCAAGAGGCATGGTCCACCGCGACATCAAGCCCGAAAACGTGATGATCTGTGAGCGCGGTGGTGAGTACGATTTTGTGAAGCTCCTCGACTTCGGCATCGTCAAGCGCATCGATGAAGTGTCCGGATCGTACGCCGACGCGAATCGCGTGCTCACACGGCAGCTGCGCTTGCTCGGAACGCCGACATACATGCCGCCCGAGCGCATCGGCAATCCGTCCGACGTCGATGCGCGGACGGATGTCTATGGAATCGGTGCGTTGATATACTTTCTGGCCGCAGGACGCGCGCCATTCGTCGGCAGCAACGAAGCCGATATCCTCCGCGAAGTCCTTGCGATGCCGGCACCGCGTCTCGCGAACGCCGTGCCGGGTGTACCGGCGGCGCTCGATGATCTCGTCGCCCGCTGTCTTGCCAAGACGCCGATCGATCGCCCGGGCACGGTGGGCGATATCGTGCAGGTGCTCGTCTCCCTTCGCCTCGCTCCGTGGACTCGCGATCACGCCCGTGCCTGGTGGGAGCAATGGCGCGCGAGTCAGGTGGAAGGCAAATCCATCTACGTTCGCGACATCGACGTTTCGTGACGGGCCGCGGGAACCATTGGCTCATCCAGACAGTGCGCTCTGGGCGCGCTCCCCCATCCCCCATTTCCGTGGCCGAACTGGTTCTTCCCCATTAGCGTTGCCATCTCGATAATTGCGTTCTTGCCATTTGGATCGTAGTAATGTTACTCAAGCGCGGACGTTGATGGACCGCTAGTAGCTTCCATATACCGGAATCGAAGCGCCGTGAATGACCTTCGCGTCGGCGCTGCACAGGAACATGATCACGCGAGCGATGTCCTCGGGTTTGGGCCACTTCGCGAAGTCCGCCTTCGGCATCGCTTTCCGATTGGCCTCGGTGTCGATGATGCTCGGCAGCACTGAGTTCACGCGGACGCCGGAGCCCGCGAGATCCGCGGCGAGTGAGTCCATCAGCGCCAGCGCCGCGGCTTTCGACGCGGCGTAAACGGCGGCGCCGCCCGGCGGAACGACGCCCGCCTTCGCCGCGATGTTGACGATCGACCCGTGCTTCTGCTTCAGCATTGCGGGCACGGCGGCGCGAGCCAGCGCGTAGCCCGACTTCAGATTCAGCGCGAGCATCCGGTCGAGGGCGTCCGGCGCGACCTCCCACAGCGCCGTGCCGCCCGTGTATCCGCCCACGGTGTTGACCAGTGCGTCGATCCGGCCGTGCTTGGCGACGACTCCGTCGATCAGTTCGCGCGCTCCGGATTCGTCGGTCACATCGGTCTGCCGACCCTCGAGACGGGTTCCCGCGGCTCCCGCGGCCGCAACCAGCGCATCGAGCTCAGTACGTGACCGGTAGGTGACGACGACGGTCGCGCCCGCCTCCAGGAACTCGAGACTCACCGCGCGCCCCAGCCCGCCCGTGCCGCCGGCCACGACGACGATCTGCCCATCGAACCCTTCCTTCACGTCCTGCCCTCCTCGTCCGCGGCGTTGCTCCAATCGGCCTTCATGCAATCGACGCAGTCCGCGTCATTTTCTCTCCAGCGCGGCGCGATTCCAGCCGGCGAGTCTCGCCGCCGCATCGTAGGTGCTCTCGAGAAACGCCATCAGCACGGTTGCCGGAGACGAGGCCGCGCGCACCGCATCGTAGGGCAGGATGAATTCGGAGAGCTCCGCGTTGTAGTACGCGGCCGGCGGCCGGATGGCCTCGCCGCGCAATCCTTCCGGCTCGGGCGCGGCGTACGCGTAGAACGCCGGCATTTCGACCCCGCCGCCCCCCGGCCAGAACCCATGGCTGATGACTTCGTGCGAGTACGCCTCGCGCGTGATCGCATCCGCGTCCGGGCGCGGCGGCGCCGGCCGTCCGGAGAATCGCGTCACGGCGAGATCGAAGCTGCCCCAGAAGAAATGGACCGGGCTGCACTTGCCGACGAAGCCGCAGCGAAACTGCTCGAACACCGGCTGCATCGAAACGAGCGCGCGCCAGAATGCGTTCGCCCGCTCGGGGTCGTAATCCGCGTGTTTGGTGTCGACCTCGAACCGGACCGGGTCCGGGACCTCCACCGGCATCGTCCAGATGCGAATGTCGACGCCGAGCCGATGCAGCGACTGCATGACTGCATCGTAGAAGGCGGCGACGGTCATGGGCAGGAGCGCGAGGGTTTCGCTCTGGCCATCCGAGCACACGAGCACCAGCTCATGGGCGACGAAATCGAACGTCATGGTGAGCGCGCGCCCGTCTGCGTAGAGCGTCGGCGTCGCTATGCCGCGGGCGGTCACGCGGAACGCGATGTTCCAGAAGTGGTTCGCCGGCGGTGCCAGGGCGAGGCAGACCTTGCCGACGACCTGCATCCACATGTGCAGCGTCGCGTAGGTCGGCCGCCACCCGTCGAGGGGAAGCGCCGGCCACGCGTCGCCGGAAGCGTTCGCGCTCGTCATCGCCTCGGTTTCCGCCGTGTTGGCCATCTGGCTCGACCGAGTTACCCGCCCGCCTGCTCCAGCGCGCGTTCGGCGAGCAGGCTTTGCCGATCGCGCGAAATCGTGGCCACCGCAAGCGTGCGTCCGGCGAGCTTGTAGGTCACCTCGCAATCGCGCGCGGCGAGCGATCCGTCGATCGCGATCGCGTCCCACTTCTCCGCATGGCCGACATAATTGATCGCGACGTCGTAATGCTGGCTCCAGAAGAACGGAACCGCGTCGAAGCGCTCGCGTCGACCCAGGATGTTGCGCGCCGCGGTCTGGCCCTGCCTCTGCGCGACGACCCAGTGCTCGACGCGGATCCGCTCACCGGAGTGACGGTCCGGCCATCGCGCGGCGTCTCCGGCGGCGAAGATGCCGCGGACGCTGGTTTCGAGATATTCATCGACGGCGATGCCGCGATCGATCGCGAGGCCGGCCCCTTCGGCCAGCGCGATCGCCGGCCGCACGCCGACGCCCAGCACGACGAAATCCGCGTCGAGCGTCGTCGAATCGCCGAGCGTCACGCGGCGACCGTCGATCCGGCTGACGGTCTGTCCGAGGTGAAAGACGACGCCGTGCTCTTCGTGAAGCGCGCGAACGAAGGCCCCCACTTCGGGCCCCATCACGCGCTCGAGCGGCACGCTCTCCGGCCCGACGACATCGACGTCGACGCCCCGCGTTCGCAGCGACGCGGCGACCTCCAGCCCGATGAAGCTCGCGCCGACGACCACGACGCGCCGCGCCGCTCCCGCTCGCGCGACGATCGCCTTGCTGTCGGCGAATGTGCGCAAATAAAGGACCTGCGACTTGACGGCGCCTGGTATCGCAAGGCGGGCGGGATCGGCGCCGGTGGCGAGCAGCAGCGCGCCGAATTCGACCTGCCTTCCGTCTTCCAGGCGCACGCGATGCTCGCGCACGTCGATCGACGACACGCGTGTGCCGAGCAGCAGGTCGATCTTGCGCTCGGCATAGTATTCGGGGGCACGCAGCGGAATCCAGTCTTCCTGCGCGGTTCCCGCGAGGTAGTCCTTGGAGAGATTCGGCCTGTCGCAGGGCGGAGCGTCGTCGGCGCTGATCAGATTGATGGTGCCGCCGAAGCCTTCCCGCCGCAGCATGTCGGCCGCGGCGAGGCCCGCGGCGCCACCGCCGACGATGACGACCGATGCCGGCGCGCTGCCGGGCATCCGCACCACAGGCGCCTCGCGTTGAGCGGGAGCCGCAATTTTTTCGCGGACGAATGTCTTGTCGCCGACCTGCTCGACGCGCCAGCACGGGACCGGGTCCAGTGCCGGCGCACGAAGCGCCTCGCCGGTGCGCAGGCTGAAGCACGCGTGATGCCACGGGCAGCGCACCGTGTCGCCGACGACCAGCCCATCGGCGAGCGGGCCGTGGTAGTGCGTGCAGTGCGCGCCGATGGCGAATGGCGTGCCATCGCTCAGCACCAGCAGCACGTCATCGCCGTCGACCTGGCCGAGCAGCATGCCGCGCTCGCGCAGGACGGCGGTCGGGATCCCGCCGCGCAGATCCGGAAGCGACGCATTTTCGATATCGGACACAAGAGCCTCGCATTCCGGGCAGACGTGAGGTGGGACGGCATTTCGCGGTCGGTACGCGGCGAGCGGCATGCGCCGCCTTCCGCGAACCTTGGGTCTGGCACCTGCGCACGACCCGCGGCGCGCGCGCCAAGACCAGCGTCATTGTCGGACAGGGATTGCGGGTCGCGCAATCCCACCGCTGGACGCGATCACGATCGGCGCTAGCCCGTCCTGCGGATCAGCCAAGGAGACGGCGCTTCTGGATGCGATTTAGGGCCGGCCAGGCGGCCGGCGCCCGTCATTCCAGCCGAACGGGCCGGCCCTCGACGTCGAAGGGAATGAACGAGCCGTGCGCACCGGATTTGATGGACTCGACCATGGACCGCAGCGGCCCTTCGGCATCGGCGCTGGACGGCGCGTGACCGCCGCGCCCTGCAAGGCTCGCCACAAAGACCAGTGCCCACGCGGGTCCTGCGCTGCGGGATTCCTCGACAAGCTCTGAAAACGATCGAAGCTCGTCGGGCACCTTGTCGACGCACATCAACGGAACCAGCGCGCCTCCCGCCCCGGCGGCATAGCGCCGTTGCTGCTCCGGCGTGCTGTCGTCGGGCAGCGCGGCGCCCGCGAACACGAACAGCAGGCGCTGCGGCTCGGGCTGCTGCCGCGCCTCGCGCAGCAGGTCATCGAAGCTGGAGATCGTCGGGTTCCGGCATCGATGCTCAACGTTTGCTGTGCTCCCGCACCGCCCACCCGGTTGCCTGCAAGCCCTCGCGCGCCTTCGGCGAGGCGATTCCGGTGACAAGAATGTCGCGCTTTGCGCCCTTGACGTCGTGCCGCTCGGCAAACGACTTCACCGGCTCGGTCCAGACGACGTAATCGACGGGCGCGGGCACTTCCATGCGGCCGCTGCGTGTGCGCACCATCAGGATCCGGCCCGTGAGCGCGAGCGCAACGACGGGATCGCGTTCCGTGCCGATTTGGCGCGCCATGCCGACCGCATTCAGCATGAAGCGTGCTTCACCCTCGCTTGCGACGGTGCTGGCGAGCGCAACGACGTCGGCCCGCCCTTTCGCCGCCGGAATCTGGGCGAGGTGCTCGACCAACGGGACGGAGAGTGTCGGCGTGAGCCATCGATTCGTGACGAAAGCGCGAACCGTATCCGCCCCGACGCCCATCGCGGCCAGCTTCCCCTCGTTGAGCGTACGGATGTCCGCAGGTGAGCTCTCCCACACGAGGTTGCTCACCGTTGCCGTCGCGGAAATCGCGGTCGCCACCCCCGCCGTCGATACCGCCAGCGCGACGTCGAGGGAGACACCTCCCGCGTACGCGGCTCGTGCGAGGTCGTCGAGCTGCTTCGCGAGCACGGGGTTCGTCGTATAGGGATCCGCGCCGACCTGCTTCGCAATGCGCCGCTTCGCCTTGTTGACGCCAAGAAGATCCATTGCCGTGTCGGCGGTGCTCTCGCTCTGCGAATTGCTGGAACCGGTCGCGGCTTCCGTGGCGCGCGTGACGTCCTGGGCCGCGGACTGGAAGAACCGCCCGACGCCGGCGGGGATGCCCGACACCGTCGCGACCGGGTTCATCACGGCTTGTCCGATGGCGGCGCCGGTCTTCTTCGCCGACGCGGCGAGCGCATCCGCGAATACGCCGGTCCGACTCAACTGGCTCAATTGAGCGATCGCTGCCCAGTTCGCGCACGCGAATGGCCAGCATCTCGGTGCCGTCCGCGTTGAACGTGCCGGCCGGCGCGCGCAGCGTGAACTGACCCATGTAGCCGACGACCGGCGCGCTGGCGTCGACGGTGTAGCCGGCGCCGTTGAGCAACGCGGCCGGCGCCAGCGCTGCCGCATCCAGCGTCGGCATCGATTCAACAGGCGGCAGCGTGGCCGCGGACAGGGGAAATGCGATGAGGGATGAGACCAAGCGCGAGCGTTCGACGTAGCGACATTCAAGGGATCTCTTGTCAGAAATGCACGGAAGGGGGCCGGAGGGCACCGCGCGGAGCATCGGCGCGATACGGCAGGGAATCAAGCTTCGACTCCGAGGAACCGACAACGAAGCTTAACACGCGGAGAGCGGCCTCAGCGGTGATGGCCTCCGGTCGAGCGTGGGACCGGCCCCGCCGGAACGCGCATGTTTCGAAAGGGCAGCCGCGTGAGATCGACCGAGGCCGGGCCCGGCGCATCGCAATCGATGATCTCGATGCAGCGTTGCGCGAACGCGGCGCGAAAATGATTCTTTGCCTTTACGCACAGGAGTCGCAGGGTGGCAGGGTCGATCCCATGCAGGGCGAAGAACGCAGGATCATCGGCCGGCACGACCTGCGCCGTCACGATGACGCGAATCGGTATCTGCCTTCAAGTTGTGATTGCGGCCCCGTGCGGGCAGAGGTATTCGGCATCCCAGCCGCCGTTTGCCTTGCCTGCCAGCAGTCCTTCGCGGAGTTCGGTTGCGTACCGCTCGAAAACGGCGTCATCGACGGGTCCCGCGGGCATGGCGGATGCGCAACGCAGTGCGACGACGTCCCACTCCGGATGCCGCTCGGCAAATTCGATCACCGTCGCGAGCTCGGCCGGAGTGCCACGCGCCGCCGCGAGCGCGGCCGCACCGGATCGCCACTCGCAGCGCTCGAACGCAGCCATGTCTGCGCGCATCCGCGCAAAGGCATTGCCTTCGTACCAGAAGCGCGCGACCGCGAGCCGTTTGCGCGGCCGCGCAGCGAAGTGTGGCGTCATGTCGCCGCTCACCGTACGTTCGGTACGCGCCGCAGACCCCGCCGGAAGCAGCCACCGCTCGCCAAGGCGAAAGCCCTGTTCGATCAGCAATGCCATCACGGCGGCCGGAATCGCACCCGCCAGCAGCATGGCGTGGTCGTTCAGCGCCAGACCTGTGACGATGCGCTCGCCGTAGCCGCCGGCGCCGATGAATGCGGCGATGGTCGCGGTCCCGACGTTGATCACGGCCGACGTCTTGATGCCGGCGAGGATCGTCGGCGCAGCCAGGGGCACCTCGATCTTCTGCAGGATCGTGCCGGGCCGCATGCCCAGCGATTCCGCAGCCTGAATCATTCCGCGCGAGATCTGAGTGAGCGCCGCATGTGTGTTGCGCACGATCGGCAGCAGCGCGTACAGGGCGAGCGCAATGTACGCCGGCACCGCGCCGATGCGCCCCGTCAGCGGAATCAGGATGGCGAGGAGCGCCAGTGAGGGAATCGTCTGAACGACGCCGGTCGCGCCGATGATCAAGCCTTCCGTCGCCGGACGCTTCGCGGCAAGAATCCCGAGCGGGATGCCGATGACGATGCTGGCTGCAAGTGAAAGGAAGACGAGCCCCAACTGTTCGAGCGTCAGGCGAGCGAAGTCGGGGCCGAAGAGCTTGCGCCAGAAGTCGTCGAACCCGCCCGCTTTTACCGGCGCTCCCGCGCTGACGGACGTCGCCGGTTGGCGAGCCAGAAAGTTCGCGGCGACGGTGGCGAAGTCCTTGTTTTCGAGTTCGGCGGCCGCGTTCATTCGCCGCATCGACGCGTCGTCGATGGTGCCTTCGAGTCTGGCGAGCGCGGCCCACGCCTTCGGTAAGCGCTGCGGAAGGTCTGCCCGATACAGCAGCACGGCGTCGTAGCGCGGGAAATACTTGCGGTCGTCCTCGAGCACGGTCAAGCCGTACTTGTCGAGCTTGGCGTCGGTCGAGTAGATGTCGATCGCGTCGACCTGGTGACCCGCAATGGCTTCATAAGCGAGCCCGTGATCGAGGCCGCGCGGCGTGTCGAAGGGCAGCTCGTACGTGCGCTTCAATCCGGGCCAGCCGTCGGCGCGTCCGATGAATTCCTGCGACAGTCCGAGCCGCACGCCGGGATGCGCCTTGAGGTCGGACAGCCGCGCGATATTTCTGGCATGCGCATCGTCGGCGCGCATCGCCAGTGCATAGGTATTGTTGAAGCCCAGCGGAACGGCGACTGCCAGCCCCATGGGCGCCAGCTTGGCGTTGAGTTCGGCGAGCGACGGAACGCCGTCGAGTTTCAGGATTTCCTTCGCGATCGTGCCCGTGTATTCGGGGTAGACGTCGATGCTGCCGGTCGTGAGCGCGTTCAGTACGATGGCCGTATTGCCCAAACCCTGGCTGTGCGTCGCGCCCACCTCGCCGGCGGACTGCGCGGTCTGCTTGAGGATCTCGCCCAGGATGTACGACTCGGTGAAGCGCTTGGAGCCGACATTCAGCGTCGGCGCCGCAAGCGCGACCGTGGCGCTGGCGAACGCGACGAGGCCGGCAACCGCGCGCATCCGAGGGATCATCGGCGTAAGTGTGCCCCAACCCGGGACACTTTGTGCCATCGAGACGATGATCGAGGCGGACCTGATGATCGCTTACGAACTGCGATCGATTCATCCGGACCTTCGCCGTCCTCGACATGGCATTGGCGGCGGGAAATGGATGCCGGCACCGGCCGGGACCCCGCCTTTGCCAGCAGGATGAGCAACTGAGGGAAGAATTGCAGCCGCAACGTCAGCGCCCACGGCATGGGCGCGCGTCGCGACGGATGTGGCGCCCGCCTCGCGGCTCGCCCGCGGCGAGATCAGCGACTGCCGGAATCCGCGCCGCCGGACGCCGTCGGTCCCATCAAATTCACGGGCGCACTCGCATGCTCGATCAGGTCGCGACAAGTGCCGTCGGCTGGCGCCGCCGATCTGGCGGCTGCATTCGCCTGGGATGGCGTCAATCTTTGCGTAATCATTGCCGCGCCGCACCGCGCATTCGTGTCGTTCGGATTCAGTGCCAATGCTTTGCTGAACGCGACCTTCGCTTCCGGCAGGCGATCCAGTCGCGTATTCAGGATTCCGGTTTGCACGAAGCTGTAGGTGTCCTGAGTGTTCCAGGAAGTCGCCTCCTCGAAGGCGAGGAGCGCCTCGATCGGAGCGTCCAGATCCAGGTTGAGATCCCCGAGGTTTCGCCAGTAAAGTGCGTTCTTCGGGGCAAGCTCCACAGCCCGTCTTGCCGCTGCGTGCGCGTCGTCGCGTTGACGCGTGTTGATGTATCCGATGCTGAGCTCATTCCATGCGGCCGCGTTGCCGGGTTCCTTTTGCGT
>CAVUIG010000025.1:0-36553 GCA_963741355.1 uncultured beta proteobacterium | reverse complement strand
GTCTCGCCGCGCAGCAGCGTCGCGTTGCGCAGCGGCACGCCGAACGCGTCGGCGAGAAAGCGCAGGAGCTCCGCGTTCGCCTTGCCGTCGACCGGCGGCGCCGCGAGCTTCACTTTCAATGCGTCGCCATGCGCGCCGGCGACCTCGGTGCGCGCGCGCCCGGCTGCACATGCAGCGTCAGCACGAGCGCCGCACCATCCTCGCGCAACCAGGGGCGATCCGCCATCGCAGTGGCCGCTAGGGACCGAACGCGCGCAGCGCCATGATCTCGAGCCACGGCACGGGCACGATCAGCACGAGCTGCAGCAGGACGATCAGGATCAGCGGCGAGATGTCGAGCGTGCCGCCGAGCGGAGGGATGACCCGGCGGATCGGGCGCAGGAAGCGAAACGACAGCGCGTTGAGAAGCCCTGAGAGCGGGCCTTCCGGCATGAACCACGACAGGATTGCCTGCGCGAACACGATGATGATGAGAAGCCACACGGCGGCCTTGAGGAGCTCGACCAGCGCCAGCAGCGCGAGCGTCGCCACGACGGTCCCGGCGAGCCCGCCGCCGGCAACCAGGACGCGCAGCGACACGAGCCACGCGAATTGCATGACCCAGGCCAGCACCAGCGTCGACCAGTCGATCCCGCGCCATCCGGGCAGCAGGCGCCGCAACGGCTTCGCCGCCCAGTCGGTGAGCGCCGTCACCGCCTGCCCGACCGTGTTGCGAAACGGTGCGCGCAGCCACTGCATCGCGAAACGGAGCAGGAACGCGTACGTGAACAGCCCGAACGCGGTGTCGAGCAGGAACTTGAGCGCCTGGTCCATCATCGCCACGTTCCTCTACGCGTCGCCGCCGAGCGCGTCGCCGAGCTCCTGCGCGCGCTGCGCCGCGGCCTTCGCGGCCGCGATGATCGACGCCTTCACTTGAGCGGCCTCGAGCAGCGAGAGCGCGCGCTCGGTCGTCCCGCCCTTCGACGTCACCTGCGCCCGCAGCGTCGCGGGCGCCTCGGCGCTCGCCTGCGCCAGCGCGATCGCTCCGGAAAAGGTCGCATAGGCGAGCTTGCGCGCTTCGGCCGGCGCGAATCCGAGCTCTCCGGCCGCCGCCTCGAGCGCCTCGAGGAAATAGAAGACGTACGCGGGGCCGCTGCCGGAAATGCCGGTCACCGCATCCAGCATCGCCTCGTCGCCGACCCAGATGACGTCGCCGACCGCCTCGAGCACCCCGGCCGCGAGCGTACGGCCGCGCGCGTCGACTCCCGCGGAGGCATGGATGCCGCTGATGCCCTTGCCGACGAGCGCCGGCGTATTGGGCATTGCGCGAACGAGATTGCCGAAGCCGCCAAGCCAGCGCGAGAGGTCGGCGAGACGGATTCCCGCCGCGATGGTCAGCACGACCGGTCCCGGCGCGACGATGTCGCGCAGCAATGGCGCCAGGGCCAGCGACGCCGCGCGCATCTGCTGCGGCTTCACCGCGAGAACGAGGAGCTCGGCGCCGGCGATCGCGCCAGCGTCCGGCGCGGCGGACGCGCTGACGCCCGGAAACCGCGCGGACAATCGCTCTCGCTGCTCCGGAATCGGCTCGACGGCGTGGAAATCGGTCGCGGCACGGCCGCGCGCGACCATCCCGCCGATGAGCGCGGTCGCCATGTTGCCGCCGCCGACGAACACGATCATGGCGAACCCGTTCGCGTCTGGGCGCGACGGGCGCCGGCGCTCAAGCGCTGCCGGTGCTTCGTCATGGCTCGCGCCCGCGCGACCCGAAGATCGCAGTGCCGATGCGAACCAGCGTCGCGCCTTCGGCGATGGCCGACTCGAGATCGGTGGACATCCCCATCGACAGCGTGTCGACGGGCATCCCGTCCGATCGGCAGATGTCGAACAAAGCGCGCAACACGGCGAATTCGGCGTGCCGCGTCGCGACCACGGGCGTATCCGACGCGATGCCCATCAGCCCGCGCAGCGCGAGCCGCGGGAGGGCCGCGACGGACCGCGCCAGCGCCAGCGTTTCCTCCGGCGGAACGCCCGATTTCGACGATTCGCCGCTGATGTTCACCTGGACGCAGACGTTGAGCGGAGGCATTCCTGCCGGGCGCGCGTCGGCCAGACGCTCGGCGATGCGGATCCGGTCGACCGTCTCCACCCATTGGAACCGCTCGGCCACGACCTTCGTCTTGTTGCTCTGGAGCGGCCCGATGAGGTGCCATTCCACGTCAGTCAGGTCCGGGAGCGCGTCCATCTTGTCCAGGGCCTCCTGGACGTAGTTCTCGCCGAACGCGCGCTGCCCGAGCGCGTACACCGCCCGGATGGCCGACGGGGGGAATGTCTTGCTCACGGCGACGAGCCCGATGCTGTCGGGCGGCCGCCCGGTGGCGGTCGCCGCCCGGGCGATGCGCCCCCTCACGTATTGCCACGCGTTCGCGTATGGGACCATAATCGAATGACGACGGCATGCCGCAGGGTCTTGGTACGGCTATTGCATGCCCTCTGTTGTTGCGCCGTCGGACGTCGCTCCGGGATCGGATCGGAAAGGGAATCGGGGAAGATTATAGATGGACATCACCGAACTTCTGGCCTTCGCGGTCAAGAACAAGGCGTCCGACCTTCATTTGTCGGCCGGCCTGCCGCCGATGATCCGCGTCCATGGCGACATCCGGCGCATCAACCTGCCGCCGATGGAGCACGAGGACGTGCACGCCATGGTGTACGACATCATGAGCGACGCGCAGCGCAAGAACTACGAAGAGAACCTGGAGTGCGACTTCAGCTTCGCGGTGCCCAATCTGGCGCGGTTCCGGGTCAACGCGTTCGTCCAGATGCGCGGGGCCGCGGCGGCGTTCCGGACGATCCCGTCCAAGGTCCTCTCGCTCGAGGACCTCAACGCCCCCAGGATCTTCGCCGATCTCACCAACCGCCCGCGCGGGCTGATCCTCGTCACCGGGCCGACCGGCTCCGGCAAGTCGACGACGCTGGCGGCGATGGTCAATCACGTCAACGAGAACGAATACGGCCACATCCTGACGATCGAGGACCCCATCGAGTTCATGCACGACTCGAAGAAGTGCCTGATCAACCAGCGCGAGCTGGGGCCGCACACGCTGTCGTTCCCCAACGCGCTGCGCGCCGCGCTGCGCGAGGACCCCGATTACATCCTGGTCGGCGAAATGCGCGACCTCGAGACCATCCGGCTCGCGCTGACCGCGGCCGAGACCGGCCACCTGGTGTTCGCGACGCTGCACACGAGCTCCGCGGCCAAGACGATCGACCGGATCATCGACGTGTTCCCGGCGGCGGAAAAGGACATGGTCCGGGCGATGCTGTCCGAATCGCTGATCGCCGTGATCTCGCAGACGCTGCTCAAGACCAAGGACGGCCAGGGGCGGATCGCCGCGCACGAGATCATGGTCGCGACGCCCGCGATCCGCAACCTGATCCGCGAGAACAAGGTCGCGCAGATGTATTCGGCGATCCAGACGAGCCAGGCCGCGGGCATGCAGACGCTCGACCAGTGCCTCGTCGAAATGATCAAGCGCAACCAGGTCAACCTGGCCGAGGCGCGCCAGCGCGCCGTCAACAAGGAACTGTTCGGCGGCGCGTAAGACGCGCCCGGCCGAACGACCGCCCGCACTCCGGAGCCGGCGCCGCAAGGAGCCCAACACCATGGAAAAAGAACGCGCCACCAAGTTCATTCACGAGCTGCTCGAGCTTCTGGTCAAGCAGAAGGGCTCCGACCTGTTCATCACGGCCGGTTTCCCGCCGGCGCTCAAGGTCGACGGCAAGATCCAGCCCGTCTCGAAGACGGCGCTGACGCCGCAGCACACGATCGAGCTCGTGCGGAGCGTGATGAACGACAAGCAGGCCTCGGAGTTCGAGTCGTCGAAGGAGTGCAACTTCGCGATCGCGCCGCCCGGTGTGGGCCGCTTCCGCGCCAATGCGTTCGTGCAGCAGGGCCGCATCGGCATGGTGCTGCGGACGATCAACGTCGTGATTCCCAAATTCGAGGAGCTGGGGCTCCCGCCGGTGCTGAAGGACATCATCATGTCCAAGCGCGGGATCATGCTGTTCATCGGCGCGACCGGCTGCGGCAAGTCGACGTCGATGGCGGCGCTGCTGGGCTACCGCAACGAGAACAGCTTCGGCCACATCATCACGATCGAGGACCCGATCGAGTTCGTGCACGAGCACAGGAACTGCATCATCACGCAGCGCGAGGTGGGCGTCGACTGCGACGGCTGGCAGATCGCGCTCAAGAACACGCTGCGGCAGGCGCCCGACGTGATCCTGATCGGCGAAATCCGCGACCGCGAGACGATGGACTACGCGATCTCCTTCGCGGAAACCGGCCACCTGTGCCTCGCCACGCTGCACGCCAACAGCACCAACCAGGCGCTCGACCGGATCATCAACTTCTTCCCCGAGGAGCGGCGCCCGCAGCTGCTGATGGATCTCTCGCTCAACACCCGCGCGTTCGTGGCCCAGCGGCTCATCCCGCGCCGCGACGGCCGCGGCCGGATTCCCGCGGTCGAGGTGATGCTGAACTCGCCGCTCGTTTCCGACCTCATCTTCAAGGGCGACGTCTCGGGCATCAAGGACATCATGAAGAAGTCGCGCGAGCTCGGCATGCAGACGTTCGACCAGTCGCTGTTCGACCTCTACGAGGCCGGCCTCATCGGCTACGAGGACGCGCTGCGCAACGCCGACTCGCTGAACGACCTGCGGCTCGACATCAAGCTGCACGGCAAGGAAGCGAAGCATCGCAACGTGTTCGCCGGCATCGGCAACCTCGACGTCGTCCCCGAGAGCTCGTCGCCGACCTGAAGGCCGGGCCGCACCGCAAGCCGCTCCCGCGGAGCGCAGGACCGCAGTGCCCGCCGCGGGCGCTGCTGTGCTACGCTTTCCCTTGTTGTCCCGCACCGTCTCCCCGACCGCCCGGGAAAGCGCACCCATGTCCGGCCTGTCGACCACGACCCCGATTCCGACCGAGATCAAGCTGCACCAGCAATCGCGGGTGCTCGAGATCGCGTTCAACGACGGCCGCTCGTTCCGTCTGCCGTACGAGTTCCTGCGCGTCTACTCGCCGTCGGCCGAAGTGCGCGGCCATGGCCCGGGCCAGGAAATACTGCAGGTCGGCAAGCGCGACGTCGCGATCAAGGACGTCGAGGCGGTCGGCCACTACGCGATCCGCCCGACGTTCTCCGACGGCCACGACACCGGCATCTACTCGTGGGACTACCTGTACGACCTCGGCGTGCGGCAGGAAGCGATGTGGCAGCACTACCTCGAGCGGATGACCGAAGCCGGCGCGAGCCGCGACGCCAAGCCCGCCTAGAGCCCGGTGACGCGATGCCGAAGATGACCGCCCTCGCGCTCTCCATCGCCTGCACCGTCGCCGCCGGCGGGCTCCTGATCGGCGGATGGATGGTCCCGGGCATGGTCGTGCTCGGCGGCAGCTTCGTATTCGACGCCCTGTTCGTGCTGGCGCTGCGCGCCGAGAAAAAGGAGCGCCCGTGAGCGAGCGCACGCATTTCGGATTCGAGGAGGTCGACGCGAGCGACAAGGCGCGGCGCGTGCGCGGCGTGTTCGATTCGGTCGCCGGCAAGTACGACCTGATGAACGACCTCATGTCGGTGGGGCTGCACCGGCTGTGGAAGCGCTTCACCGTCAACGCGACCGGCGTGCGCGCGGGAATGAAGGTGCTCGACCTCGCGGGCGGCACCGGCGATCTCACGCGGCTTTTCGCCGACCGGGTCGGCCCGTCGGGCGAGGTCGTGCTGACCGACATCAACGGCGCGATGCTGGCGGAGGGCCGCGACAAGCTCCTCAACCAGGGCGCGTTCGTGCCGGTGATCCAGTGCGACGCGCAGCGGCTGCCGTTTCCCGACCGGCATTTCGACTGCGTCAGCATCGCCTTCGGATTGCGCAACGTGACGAACAAGGAGGCCGCGCTCTCCGAGATGCGCCGCGTGCTGAAGCCCGGAGGCGTTGCCGCCGTGCTCGAGTTCTCGCGCATCTGGGCGCCGCTGGCGCCCGCCTACGACTGGTACAGCTTCAACGTGCTGCCGCGCATCGGCAAGCTCGTCGTCGGCGATGACCGGAGCTACCGCTATCTCGCCGAATCGATCCGGATGCATCCGGACCAGGAGACGCTGAAGGCGATGATGGAGGCCGCGGGCTTCGACCGGGTCGACGTGCACAACCTGGCCGCAGGCGTCGTCGCCGTTCACCTGGGTTATGTCCACTGAGGTTCACTGAGGTCATTGAGGCTCACTGACGGCGCGGGCGTTCGGCCTTCGCGCCCTCATTCTCGCGAGGACATCGCATCGTGCAGACCCCGAAACTCGATCCCGCGGCGCTCCCGGGCGCCGTCGCCAATCACTTCCTCGCGCGCGAGCAATGGGCGCGCGAGCGGCTCGCCGCGCATGCGGGGCGCACGTTCGTCGTCGCGACGAGCGCCCTCGCCTCGACGTTTTCCGTCGACCCCGAAGGCCATCTCGCCTCGTCGCTCGGTGCGCGCGACGGCGCCGATGCGACGCTCAAGGTGTCGCCCTTCGCGGTGCCCGCGCTCCTGGCCGACCCGGCGCGCTGGGACGAGCTCGTGGCCGCCGACGGCGATCCGGCGCTGATCGCCACGCTGAAAGAGCTCGCGGTCACGCTGCCCTGGTTCGTCGAGCAGGCCTTCGCGAGCGCGCTCGGCCCGATCGCCGGCCAGCGCGTTGCCGATGCCGGGCGCCATCTGCTGCTCTTTCCGGAATACGCCGGCACGCGTATCGGCGCGTCGGTCGCCGCGTATGTGCGCGACGAAGCCGCGCTCGCGACGAGACGTGTCGACGCCGAGGCCTTTGCCGTCGACGTGGCGACGCTCGCCGCGCGGGTGGATGCAGTGGAGACACGTCTCGACGCGCTCGCGGCGCGCGCCACGCCCGCCCGTCCACGCTCGGCTGCGAAAAAGCCGCGCTGAGCGACCCCGCCTGCCGCGTCAGCCGGCGACCGGCGTCGCTGCCACCGCGCGCAGCGCCTCCGCGTCCGGAACCACGTCGAACGCGCTGCGCAGCTCCGCGGGAATGCGCAGCGGGGCGCCGGTCGCGAACCTGACGAACACCCATAGCGTCTCGGCGCGCGCCACGACCTGCCCGTCGGCCGGCGCGAAAGAAAAGATAGCGGCGCGGCGAGCTGCTGCGCTCGAAGGCCGCGACCCAGGTGAGCAGCGTGAGCGTGTCGCCGGCGAACGCGGGCCGCAGGTAATCGACCGAGTGCCGGCGCACGAACCAGCCGGCGCCGAGCGCGACGTAGCGCTCGAGCGGCCAGCCCTGCGCGGCCGAATGCTCGGTCGCGACGTCCTGCATCCAGCGGACATATTCGAGGTTGTTGACGTGCCCCAGGGCGTCGATGGCCTCCGCCGGGACCGTGAGCGAGCGGGAATAGATGCGCGGCACCCGGCCATTATCGCCGCGAACCGACGCATCTCGGCGGGCGCCGCCCCTCGATCCCTTACAATCCCGGGGATGCGCCTCCTGCGCCTCACCAAGATCTGGTACGTCTCGCTGATCTTCGGGCTCGACGAGTTCCTGACCGGACACGAGCGGTTTCGCGCCGTGCGTCCGCTCGCGCGCACGCTCACGTTCTGGCGCGACACGTCGGCGCCGCGCGCCGAGCGGCTGCGTCTCGCCCTCGAGGCGCTGGGCCCGATCTTCGTCAAGTTCGGCCAGATGCTCTCGACCCGGCGCGACCTGATCCCGCTCGACATCGCCGACGAGCTCGCGCGGCTGCAGGACCGCGTCCCGCCGTTCCCGTACGAAACGGTGTGCGCGACGCTCGCGCGCCTGTACGGCAAGCCGGTCGAAGCCGTGTTCAAGTCGTTCGATCCGGTGCCGATCGCCAGCGCGTCGGTCGCGCAGGTGCATTTCGCCGAGTTGCCGGACGGCACGCCGGTCGCGGTCAAGGTGCTGCGGCCGAACATCTCGCAGGTGATCGAGAAGGACATCGGGCTCCTGCAGGTCGGCGCGATGCTGGTCGAGAAGCTCTGGTCCGACGGCAAGCGCCTGAAGCCCCGCGCCGTCGTCGGCGAATTCGAGAAGACGATCCGCGACGAGCTCGACCTCACGCGCGAAGCCGCGAACTGCTCGCAATTGCGCCGCAACTTCCGCCACTCCCCGCTGCTGCTCGTGCCCGAGGTGCACTGGGACTGGAGCGGCAGCGAAGTGATGGTGATGGAGCGGATGGAGGGCATCCCGATCGCGCAGGTCGACAAGCTGGTCGAGGCCGGGGTCGACCTGAAGCGCCTGTGCGCGCGCGGGCGTCGAGCTCTTCTTCACGCAGGTGTTCCGCGACGGCTACTTCCACGCGGACATGCATCCCGGCAACATCTTCGTCGCGACCGGGGCGCGGACTTCGGCAAGTACGTGGCGCTCGACTTCGGGATCATGGGCACGCTGTCCGAGACCGACAAGAGCTACCTCGCGCAGAATTTCCTCGCCTTCTTCCGCCGCGACTATCATCGCGTCGCGACCGCGCACCTCGAGTCCGGCTGGGTGCCGCCGGATACGCGCGTCGACGAGCTCGAGGCGGAGATCCGCGTCGTGCTGGAGCCGATGTTCGACCGGCCGCTGTCGCAGATCTCGCTCGGCCGCGTGCTGATGCAGCTCTTCCGCGCGTCGCGCAGGTTCAACGTCGAGATCCAGCCGCAGCTCGTCCTGCTGCAGAAGACGCTGCTCAACATCGAGGGCCTCGGCCGGATGCTCGACCCCGAGCTCGACCTGTGGACGACGGCGAAGCCTTATCTCGAGCGGTGGATGGACGAGCAGATCGGCCCGGCGTCGCTCAAGCGACGCCTGATCTCCGAGGCCCCGTACATCGTCGCCGCGCTGCCCGAATTGCCGCGGCTCATCCACCAGTGGCTGCTGGCGCGGCCGAGCTCGTCCGACGAGGCGACGCGCGAGCTCGCCGCGGCGCAGCGGGCGCGCAACCGGTGGCTCGCCGTGGTTGCGCTGCTGCTGGCGCTCCTCGCCGGGCTGCTGTACTGGCATCCGCTCTAGGAAAGCTCCTTGGCGCGGATGCGCGAAACCGGCGCGCCGCACTCTATTCCATGGCAGAATTGCGCGGGCCGTCCGCTCACGACGCCGCACTCCACCGTATTCGCCAATGGCGCTGCTCGAAATCCGGAACGTCACGCGCCGCTTCGGCGACTTCACCGCGGTCGACGGCGTGTCGCTGGGCATCGAGGCAGGTGAATTCTTCACCCTGCTGGGCCCGTCCGGGTGCGGCAAGACGACGCTGCTGCGGATGATCGCCGGATTCGACCTGCCCGACGGCGGGCGCATCGAGTTGAACGGGAACGATCTCGCCGGCGCGCCGCCCGAGGCCCGGCCGGTGCGCACCGTGTTCCAGAGCTACGCGCTCTTCCCGCACATGACCGTCGAGGGCAACGTCGCGTTTCCGCTGAAAATGGCGCGACACGCCTGCCGGCGAGATTCCCGCCAAGATCGAGGCCGCTCTCGAGGACGTCCGCCTCACCGGATTCGGCAAGCGCTACCCGCACGAGCTCTCCGGCGGGCAGAAGCAGCGCGTCGCCATCGCGCGGGCACTCGTCACGCATCCGACGGTGCTCCTGCTCGACGAGCCGCTCGCGGCGCTCGACGCGAAGCTGCGCGAGGACATGCAGCTCGAGCTCATCAACCTGCAGAAGGAGGTCGGCATCACGTTCGTCTACGTGACGCACGACCAGACCGAGGCACTCACACTGTCGCACCGGATCGCGGTGATGAACAAGGGTCACGTCGAGCAGCTCGACGAGCCCTCGCGGATCTATGGCTTCCCGAAGACGCGCTTCGTCGCCGATTTCATCGGCCACTGCAACCTGCTGTCCGGACCGGTGACGGCGAACGCTGGCGGCGAAGTCACCGTCGACGTCGCGGGCCTGGGGCCGGTGCGCGTTGCAACGTCCAGCGCGCTGCCGCCCGGGCGGCCCGGCACCGTGGCGCTGCGCCCGGAGAAGATCCGCATCGACGTCGCGGCACCGGAGGGAACGCACGACAATCACTATCGAGGCACGGTGTCGGACCTCCTCTACATGGGCGATGTCACCGTCTACATCGTCGATACGCCGGGCGGACCGAAGATCGAGGCGTTGCTCGCGAATTCGACCTCCGGCCGCACGACCTTCTTCGAAGTCGGCGATCCGGTGGAAATGAGCTGGCCCGTCGCCGCCGGCCACTTCGTGGACGAGTGAGCGAGGCGGGCGAGTGTAACGAGCCAAGGCACGAGGACGGCCAGCGCGAGCAGGGCGAAGCCAAGGAGCGAAGCTCGCGTCTGCGAGCGCGGGCGGCGGCCGACGCGCGGGGCTTCGATCAACCTCGGCGCAACGGCGAGGCCGCGCGTCGCCGAGCGACCGAGGGCGCCCGACAATGGGACGCGGCGAATCTCGCCGACCGAGCGGAGGGCGCGAGTAGTGGGAACGACCAACCGTATCGAGCGCTGGGGCAAGTGGCTGGTGGCGGGCCCGCCGCTCGCCTATCTCGTCGTGTTCTTCGCGATCCCGACGCTCATCATGGTGCTGGCGTCGTTCAGGACGCCGGGGGAATTCGGCGGCCTTGCGCCGCTCGTCGACGAGGCCGGCAAGCTCGATCTCAACCTCGACAGCTACGCTCGTTTCCTCACCGAATCGGTCTACGCCGAGGTTTTCCTGAAGTCGGTCGGGTATGCGCTCGTGACCACGCTGCTCTGCCTCGCGCTCGCGTACCCGCTGGCGGCGCTGGTCGCGCGAAGCCCCAAGCGCTATCGCGACCTCCTGCTGCTGCTCGTGATCCTGCCGTTCTGGAGCAATTTCCTGATCCGCGTCTACGCGTGGATGATCATCCTCGGGCCGCAGGCGGCGCTCGCGCGCGGCGTCAACGGCGCGCTCGCGGCGTTCGGGATGGAACCGGTGCCGCTGCTGTTCAGCGGATTCGCGGTGCTGGTCTGCCTCGTGTACGTCCACCTGCCGTTCATGGTGCTGCCGCTCTACGCGAACCTCGAG
The DNA here is from genome assembly GCA_963741355.1 of uncultured beta proteobacterium. Classification (GTDB taxonomy): domain Bacteria; phylum Pseudomonadota; class Gammaproteobacteria; order Burkholderiales; family Casimicrobiaceae; genus CAIWHR01. The sequence continues at coordinate 25,557 of CAVUIG010000025.1, read as the reverse complement.
AAGCACGACGCGGCACTGCTCGACGCCGCGCAGGATCTCGGCGCGAACGCATGGCAGCGCTTCTGGCGCATCACGTTCCCGCTGTCGCTCCCCGGCGTCTACGCCGGCGCCGCGCTCGTCTTCATCCCGGCGCTCGGCATCTTCGCGATTCCCGACATCCTCGGCGGGCCCTCCGACAGCCTCATCGGGAATCTCATCAAGCAGCAGTTCCTCGAGACGCGCGACTGGCCGTTCGGCAGCGTGCTGTCGATCGTGCTGACGGTCGCGGCGCTGCTGCTCGCCGGGCTCGCCGCGTGGATCGGCCGGCGCAACCTCGGCACACCGTCGTCGGCGGGAACGGCCCGTGCGTAGGCAGCCGCTCGCGCTGTGGATCGCCGCCGGGGCGGGGTATGCGTTCCTGTACATCCCGCTCGCGATCGTCGTCGTCTATTCATTCAACGACTCGCGTCTCAACGCCGAGTGGGTGGGCTTCACGTTCGGCTGGTACGACAAGCTCTTCCACGACGAGGAGATGTTGACCGCCGCCGGAAACTCGCTGCTGATCGCGCTGGTGGCAAGCCTTGTGTCGACGCTGCTGGGCACGATGGCGGGCGTCGCGATGTACCGCTACAGGACGAGGGTGCTGCCGGTGCTCGTGCTGGCGCCGATCGCCATCCCCGAGATCCTGATGGGCGTCTCGCTCCTCATCTTCTTCGTGCTGCTCAACTTCACGCTCGGCCTCGTCTCGGTCGCGCTCGCGCACATCGCGTTCTGCATCGGCTTCGTCGCGATCGTCGTGCGCGCCCGTCTCGCGGGGATGGACGAGAGCCTCACCGAAGCCGCGCGCGACTGCGGCGCGAATCCCTGGCAGGCGTTTCGCCACGTGACGCTTCCGCTCATCATGCCGGGTGTCGTCGCGGGAGCGCTGATGGCGTTCACGTTGTCGATCGACGACTTCGTCATCACGTTCTTCACCGCGGGTGCGGGCACCGTGACGCTCCCGCTGCAGATCTACTCGATGATCAAGATCGCCGTCACGCCGGAGGTGAACGCCGTGTCCACGCTGCTGATGCTGCTGACACTCGTCCTGATCGTCATCGCATCGAAGATTTCACCAAGCGCGCTGCGCTCCGAATAGAGAGGACCGCCATGAAAACACTCCCCAGCATCGCCGTCGCGCTCGTCGCCGGCGCGTTCGCGTTCTCCGCCGCGGCGAAGGACCAGCTGCACCTCTACAACTGGAACAACTACATCGCCCCGGAGACGGTGAAGCGCTTCGAGGCCCAGTGCAAGTGCGAGGTCGTGCAGACCTACTACTCGGACAACGAGGAGCTTCTCGCCAAGCTCGCGGCCGGGGCCAAGGGCTATGACATCCTCGTGCCGACGTCCAACGCGATGCAGGCGCTGATCCGCGGCGGGCAGCTGAAGCCGATCGACAAGTCGAAGCTGACGAACCTCAAGAACATCAACCCGATCTACCTCGACACGCCGTTCGACCCGGGCAACAAGTACTCGGTGCCGTACGCGATGTCGACGACGATCATCGGCTACAACGACGAGAAGATGAAGGAGCTCGGGCTGCCGACCGACACCTGGGCCGTCATCTTCGATCCGAAATACCTGGAGAAGGTGAAGGGCCGCGTCACCGTGCTGGACAGCTCGAGCGAGCTCTTCGCCGCCGCGCTCAAGTACCTGGGCTACTCCGCCAATGACACCGATCCCAAGCACTGGGACGAGGCGGCGGCCCTGATCAAGAAGGCGAAGCCGTACTGGGCGGCGTTCAACGCGTCGTCCTACATCAAGGAGCTCACCGTCGGCAACATCTGGCTCGTCCACGGCTACTCGAACGACATCTTCCAGGCGAATCTCGACGCGCAGGCGGCGGGGCGCAAGTTCAGGATCCTGCAGGGCATGCCGAAGGAGGGCGCCGTGCTCGCCGTCGACAACATGGTGATCGACAAGTCGGCGCCGCGCACCGACCTCGCGCTGCTGTTCATGAATTTCATGCTCGAGGGCAAGAATTCCGCCGAGCTCACCAACCTGATCGGCTCGGGCAATCCCAACATGGACGCGATGCAGTACATCAAGCCGGAGATCCTCAAGAATCCGGCGATCTTTCCCGACAAGGCGGTGATCCCGAAGCTCGAGCAGCTGAAGGATCTCACGGCGGCACAGCGACGGCTGCGCAGCAAGCTGTGGACGGAGATCAAGGCCGGCCGCTGAAGGCCGCGGATCGCTTCGCGCGCGGAAGGGCGGGGCTGCCTTCCGGCGCGAGGGACGGGTGCGCGCGACGCGCGGACCGGCCGTGGGATCGTCGCGTCATGCGAGCCGCGGGAAATACCGGCTGACGCGAATGCCGCTCGAGACGCGCTCGCCGCCGTCGCTGCTGCCGCATTACCTCGCGGCGCTCTACGCGCTCGCCATCGCCTACGCGAGCCTGCAGCCGTTCGCGCCGTGGATGAGCCCGCCCGCGAACACGCCGTTCTTCCTGTTCGCACCGTTCCCGCCGCGCTTCACGCGCTTCGACATGATCGTCAACGCGGCGGCGTACGCGCCGTTCGGTTTCTTCGTCGCGCTGATGCCGCGGCGGCGCCCGCCGCTCGGACGGCTCTTCGTCGCGATCGCGGTCGCGGCGGCGCTGTCGTTCGCGATGGAGACGCTGCAGATGTTCCTGCCGACGCGGGATGCGAGCGTGGTCGATCTCACCGCGAATGTCGCCGGTGCGACGCTGGGCGCGCTCGTCGGCATCGCGTTCGCGCGCTCCGGCCCCGCCAAGCGATCGGCCACGGACGTGCGTCGCTCGTGGTTCGTGCCCGGACGCATCGGCGACCTCGGCCTCGCGCTCCTCGCGATCTGGCTGGTGGCGCAGGCGAATCCGGGGATCGGCCTCTTCGCGACGACCTTCGAGGCGCCGCCGGACGTTGCCGGCGTCGCGCTCGCACCGGCTCCCGAGGGAGATCTCGTCGCCGCGCTGGTCCACGGCGCCAACAGCGGACTGCAGCTCCTCGGCGTCGGCCTCTTCCTCGCCCTGCTTCTCAACGACCGGCGCCGCGCGGGCAGCGCCGTGCTGCTCCTGATCGGCGCGGCGTTCCTGCTGAAGGGCGTCGCCGCGGAGATGCTGCTGAAGCCCTCGGCGTGGAGCAGCTGGCTCGCCCCCGGCGTGTCCATCGGCATCGCCGCGGGCGCGCTGCTGCTCTCGGCGGCGATCTGGCTGCCGCGCCCCGTGCAGGTCGCGCTGGCCGCGATCGCGCTTCTGTCGTCGCTGCTGACGACGCTGCTCGCGCCGGATCTCCTGTTCGCGCACAGCGCCGCTGTCGCTGTTCGCGCGGACGTACGGCCATCTGCTCAACTTCAACGGGCTGACGCGAACCGTGCTGCTCGTCTGGCCGCTGGTCGCGAGCGTGTTCCTCTTCGCGCTCGCCGGACGCCCTCGCTGGGGCGAGCCGCGCTGACGCGCGCGCGGCGACGCCGTGCCGCGATCGCACAAGCGCGCGCGCATCTGCTATCGTTGCCCGCATGATCGAGCCCGCCGTCGCCGACGCGATCGACTTCGCCAGCGTGCGGCGGGTTCTGGTGATCAAGCTGCGCCATCACGGCGACGTCCTGCTCGCCTCTCCGGTATTCACCGCGCTCTCCCGCGCGGCGCCGCACGCCGAAGTCGACGCGCTCGTCTACCTCGAAACGGCGCCGATGCTGGAGGGGCATCCGGCGATCGCAAAAGTGCACGCGATCGACCGCAGCCTCAAGATCCGCGGCCCGCTCGCCCAGGTCGCCGGAGAGCTCTCGCTCTGGCGGGCGCTCCGCGCACGTCACTATGACCTCGTCGTCCACCTCACCGATCATCCGCGCGGCGCGTGGCTCGCGCAGCTCGTCGGCGCGCGTCACGCGGTGGCGCCCGAGCGCACGCGCAACGGCTGGCTCTGGCGCCGCTGCTTCACGCATCGCTACCTGCTGCCGCGCTCGACCCCGCGCCACACCGTCGAGCAGAACCTCGACGCGCTGCGCCGCATCGGCCTCTGGCCCGACGATGCCGACAAGCCGCTGGTGTTCGTCCCCGGCCCCGCGGCGCAGGCGCGCGCGGACGCCCTGCTCGCAACGCACGGTCTCGCGCGCAAGCGATTCATCCTCGTGCATCCGGGCTCGCGCTGGATGTTCAAGTGCTGGCCGGCGCAGCCGACGGCGGCGCTCCTCGACCGCCTCGCCGACGACGGCTGGCGCGTCGTGCTGACCGCCGCGCCCGATCCCGCGGAGGCGAAGCTCGTCGCCGCGATCAAGGCGTCGATGCGATCGCCGCTCATCGACCTTTCGGGACAGCTGACGCTCTCCGAGCTCGGCGCGCTGATCGGCGCCGCGCGGCTTTTCATCGGGTGCGACACCGCGCCGATGCACATGGCCTCCGCCGCGGGCACGCCGGTCGTCGCATGGTTCGGTCCGAGCGGCGAGATCGAATGGGGTCCATGGCGAGTGCCGCATCGAGTCGTCGCCTCCGACGCGCATCCCTGCCGTCCCTGCGGCAACAACGGCTGCGGCGGCAGCAACAATTCGGACTGCCTCATCACCTTGCCGCTCGCGCGCGTGCAGGCCGCCGTCACGGCGCTGCTCGCCGAAACCGGCGCCACGACGCCGCAATGAGGCTCGGCATCGTCCGCCAGCGGTACACGCCGTTCGGCGGGGCCGAGCGCTTCGTCGCGCGGGCGATCGAGACGCTTCTCGAGCGCGACATCCGCGTCTGCGTGTACACGCGCCGGTGGCCGCAGGCCTCCCGCGGGCGCATCGAGCCCGTCATCTGCGATCCCTTCCACGTCGGGCGGCTATGGCGCGACTGGAGCTTTGCGAAGGCCGTGCGCGCCGAGCTCGCGCGCGACCGGCCGGATGTCGTGCAGACGCACGAGCGCATCGCCGGCTGCGACATTTTTCGTGCCGGCGACGGCGTGCACCGCGTCTTCCTCGACGAGCGAGCGCGCACCGGCGGCGCCCTCGAGCGCCTCGGCATCGCGACGAACCCGTACCACGCATACGTGCTCGCCGCCGAGTCGCGCGTCTTCGCCGATCCTTCGCTCAAGGCCGTGATCTGCATCTCGCAGATGGTGCGCGACGACATCCGCGCGCATTTTCGCGTTCCCGAGGAGCGGCTGCACGTGATCTACAACGCGGTCGACCCGCGCGAGTTCGGGCCGCATGTGCGCGCGCAACGCGACGCCACGCGCGCAAGCCTCGGCCTCGCGGCAACCGATGTCGCGTTCCTGCTGCTGGGGTCGGGCTATGCGCGCAAGGGCGTTGCAGCCGCGTTGCAGGCACTTGCGCAATTGCCGGAGGCGGCACGCCTCGTCGTCGTCGGCCGCGAGAAGAATCCCGCGCGCTACGCCGCGCTGGCGGCAAGCCTCGGCGTCACCGGCCGCGTCGTCTTCGCGGGACCGCAGGCCGATCCGCGTCCGTACCTCGGCGCCGCCGACGCATTCGTGCTGCCCACGCTCTACGATCCACTGTCCAATGCCGTGCTGGAAGCGCTTGCCTGCGGCCTGCCGGTCGTCACCAGCCGCCGTTGCGGCGCCGGCGAGCTCGTCGCGGCCCACGGCGCCGGCACGATCTGCGATGCGGCCGACATCATGGCGATCGCGCAGGCGATGCGCCAGCTGCTCGACGCCTCCGAGCGCGCGAGCATGGCCGCGCGCGCGCCGGGCGCGGTCGCCGCGTTGACGCCGGACGCGATGGCCGGCGAGCTGATCGCGCTCTATCAGTCGCTGCTGGGAAACCTCTGAACAAGTCACCTAAGGAGCCTCTGAACAAGTCCCGCGCGGTTGCGCTGCAGCGCCAAATGCGGATGACGGCGCGACGCGCGACGAAGGTCGTAGTCCACACTACGATGCCGAGGAGCGCGGCAAAGCAGGCGCCGCATTTGGCAGCAGCCCGGAGGGACGGGGTTTTTCGGGCGGTCTGCTCATTTTGGTAAATGAGCGCGAGGCTTGCGGAAGGGGGCCGGCCATTAGCTTCGCCTCGCCTCATTTGGCAACTGAGGCATCCCATCCCGAAAATTCCCCGTCGCAACCGCGTGCGACTTGTTCAGAGGCTCCCAAGGCACTGCGCTATAATTCAGAGCCGTTTCGAGTGCCGCGAGCTCCGCCACGCCGCCATCGCGGCGCGGTCCAACGATGCGTCCATCCGGCACGTTTCCCTGATCCCATGTGCGGCATTACCGGCTACTGGAGCGACGATCGCCGCGCGCGCGAAGCGCTGCCGGCGATGACCGCGGCGCTCGCCCATCGCGGACCCGACGCCGACGGATTTCATTTCGACGGACCGGTCGGTCTCGGCCATCGCCGCCTCTCGGTCATCGACCTGGCCGGCAGCCGCCAGCCGCTGCTGTCGGCCGACGGCGCGATCGCAGTCGTCTTCAACGGCGAGATCTACAACTTCCGCGACCTTCGCCGCGACCTGCAGGCCGCGGGACACGTCTTCGCGACGCAAGGAGACGGCGAAGTCATCGTTCACGGCTGGCGCCAGTGGGGAAAGGGCGTGCTCGACCGGCTTGCCGGCATGTTCGCCTTCGCGCTGTGGGATCGCGCCGCGCAGGAGCTCTTCCTCGCGCGCGACCACCTCGGCGTGAAGCCGCTCTACTACGCCGCCCACGGCGGCGCGCTCGCCTTCGGCTCCGAGCTGAAGGCGCTGCGGCCGTTTCCCGGCCTCCCGCATGCGATCGACCGCGACGCGCTCGCCCTGTATCTCGAGTGCCAGTACATCCCGGCGCCGTACACGGCGTACGCGGCGATCCGCAAGCTGCCGGCCGGCCACTGGCTGTCGTTCACCGGCGGCAAGCTCGCGACGGGCGAATTCTGGAAGCCCTCCTGCCGACCGAAGCACGAACTCTCCGGTGTGGCTGCCGTCGACGCGCTCGAGCGCGAGCTCGCGCGATCGGTCGAATCGATGCTGGTCGCCGACGTTCCGCTCGGCGCGTTCGTCAGCGGCGGCGTCGATTCGGGCGTCGTCGCGGCGATGGCGACGCGGTGCGCCGGCCGCCCGCTCGACACGTTCAATCTCGGATTCACCGGCCGCGACGTCGGCAGCGAGCACGAGGAAGCGGAACGCGTCGCGCGGCACATCGGCAGCCGGCATCACTGCCTGATGGTGTCGCCCGACGACGTGCTGCCGGCGCTGGAGCGCTGGGTCGACGTGTTCGACGAGCCGTTCGGCGACCAGGCGGCGCTGCCGACGATGCTGCTCGCGCAATATGCGCGGCGCGAGGTCACCGTGGTCCTGACCGGCGAAGGCGCCGACGAGGTGTTCGGTGGCTACTCGAATTACGTGAAGCGCGTGTCCGAGGAGCGCATCACCGGAATCCTCGGCGCGCCGGGCTCGCCGCTGCCCGCGCTGCTGCGGCGCTTGCCTGCGCGCATCGCGCGCGACCGGATCCTCAAGGCGGCGGCCGAGCCGCGCGCACGCCGGTACACGACGATCCCCAACATCTTCGACGTGCTGCTGCGGGGCGAATATTTCACGCCGGCGTTCGCCGCGGCAGGGCGGGCCCGCATCGCCGATCGCGCCGAGGCGTTCTACGACGAGTGCGATTCGCCCGCGTACCTCGACCACCTGCTCAACGTCGACGCGCGCCTGTGGCTGCCCGACGATCTGCTCGCGAAAGTGGACCGCGCCACGATGGCGTTCTCGCTGGAGGCGCGGGTCCCGTATCTCGATCACGCCTTCTACGGCTGGTGCGCGCGGCTCGATCCGGCGCTGAAAATCAACGGCCGCACCACCAAATTCATCCTGAAGGCGCTGGCGGAACGCTATCTTCCGCGCGACATCGTCCACCGGAAGAAGCAGGGCTTCATGATGCCGCTCGAGCGCTGGCTCGCGAAGGAATTGAAGCCCGACATCGAATCGGCGCTGGGTCCGTCGGGCTTCGCGCGCCGCGGGCTGATCCGTCCCGAGGCGATCGCACGGCTCATCGGCGAGCATGCATCGGGCCGCAAGAACCACGCGATGCGGCTGTGGGTGCTCCTGATCCTCGAGCGCTGGCTCGCGCGCTACGAGCCGGATTTCGCGCTGCAATGAGCGCCGCCGCGAGCGTGGGGGCACACGATCGGCCACTCTCGATCGTGCACACCGAGAACTCCTGCGGCTGGGGTGGACAGGAAATCCGCATCCTCACCGAGGCGCGCGGCTTCCTGGACCGCGGCCATCGCGTCACGCTGGTCGCGCCCGCCGAGGCGCCGATCGCGCAGGCCGGCGAGCGCGCCGGCATCCCGGTCGTGCGCATCGACATTCGCAGGAAGCGGCTGCCCGCGCTCTATTCGCTGCGGCGTTTCCTCGCCGGCCGGCGCGGCGCGATCGACGTCCTCAACACGCACAGCTCGACCGACAGCTGGCTGGGGGCGCTCGCCTGCGCGACGCTGCCGCGGCGCTCCGCCGATCGTGCGCACGCGGCACGTGTCGACGACGATCCGCAACCGCCCGACGACGCGATGGCTCTACGCGCACGCGACCGCGCACATCGTCACCGCCGGTGAGGCGCTGCGCCGGCAACTCGCGCGGGACAATGCGATCCCGCTCGCGCACATGACATCGATCCCGACCGGCATCGACCTCGCCCGCTTCGTGCCCGGCGACGCGATCGCGGCGCGGCAGCGGCTCGGCCTGCCGGCACGCCCGACGCTCGGCATCGTCGCGACGCTGCGCGACTGGAAAGGCCACGAATATCTCTTCGACGCGATCGCCGCCGACCGTGCCGGATGGGCGGGCTGGAACGTCGTCGTCGTCGGCGACGGACCGTACCGCGCGAAGCTCGACGTGCGACTCGCATCGCTCGACCTCGCCGATCGCGTGCGCTTCGCCGGGCAGCAGGAGGACGTCGTTCCCTGGCTCAACGCGCTCGACCTCTTCGCGCTGCCGTCGTACGGCGAGGAGGGCGTGCCGCAGGCGATCATGCAGGCGATGGCCTGCGCGTTGCCGGTCGTCTCCACGACCGTCGGCGCGATCACCGAAGCCGTCGCCGCTGATGTGACCGGACTCATCGTCGCGCCGCGCGACGCGCCGGCGCTCGCCGCGGCGCTCGCCCGACTCCGCGACGATGCCGAGCTGCGCGCGCGCTTCGGCGCCGCCGCGCGTCTCCTTGCGCAGCAGCGCTTCGGTCTCGATCGCATGCTGGACGGGATGGAATCGGTGTTTCGCGCCGCGGCGGGAGCGCACTGACCATGTGCGGGATCGCAGGCTACTTCGGAGCGCGCGTGCTGCCGCCCGCGACCGTCGAGCGCATGGTCGCCGCGCTGCGCCAGCGCGGACCCGATGCCGAGCACGTGAAATTCTGGACCGCGGATTTCGGTGACGCCGAGGGCGCGGCGCCCAACGCGCTGCTGCACACACGGCTCTCGATCATCGATCCTCGTCCGGAGGCCGACCAGCCGATGGGCAACGACGCCGGCAACGTCTTCATCTCGTACAACGGAGAAGTCTACGACTGGGCGGCGGATGCCAAGGTGCTCGAGGCCGCGGGCTATCGCTTCCGGACGCGCTCCGACACCGAATTCATCCTCCACGCGTACGAGCACTGGGGCATCGACTGCGTCGCGCGGCTTCGCGGCATGTTCGCGATCGCGATCGTCGACCTGAGGCAGCGCGCCGTCTATGTGATCCGCGACCGGCTCGGCCTGAAGCCCGTCGTGTATTCGCACCGTCCCGACGGCTTCGCCTTCGCGTCGACGGTGCGCGCGCTGCTGCCGTGGCTCCCGGCCGATGCGCGCGGCTTCTCGGGGGATGCGATCGACGCGTATCTCGCCCACCGGACGATTCCCGCGCCGCATACGGTATTCACGTCGGCGTCCCGGCTGCCTGCGGCGCACTGGCTGCGCTACGACCTTGCGAGCGGCAGGCTCGAGACGCGCGAATACTGGCGGCCAGAGCCGTCCAGCGAAGCTTGGCTGCCCACACTCGACGCCGCGATCCGGATGCGCACGGTCGCCGATCGACCGCTCGGCCTCTTCCTGTCGTCCGGCGTCGACTCGTCGGCGATCGCTTGCCGGCTCGCCGCGATGGGATTCAACCGGCTGCAGAGCTTCACCGCCGCGTTTCCCGGTACGGCGTTCGATGAGAGCGCGGAAGCGCGCGCGAGCGCTGCGCGGCTCGGCTTCCCCAACATGACCATCGCCATTCCGCAGGACGTTGCCGGCGATTTCGCGCGGCTCATCGCCGATCTCGACGAGCCGTTCGCCGACCCGTCGAGCGTCCCGACGTGGTATCTCGCCCGCGAGACGACCCGCCACGTGAAGGTCGTGCTGGGCGGCGACGGCGGCGACGAGCTCTTCGGCGGCTACAAGCGCTACGCGAAGCACCTGCGCACGCGCTGGCGCCGCGGCATCGTGCTGCCGTCGCTGCGCGCGCCGGCGGCGACGGGCGGACGAGCGCTGCAGCGGCTCTCCGAAGAGATCCGGCTCGACTGGCACGCGGCGTATACGCTGCGCTTTTCGGGTTTCACGCCGGGCGAACGCGCCTATCTCGCGCCGGACGCGATTCCGCGCGCGCATTACTGGCGGATGCCGGACGTGCGCCGCGCCGACTTGGCGACGCTGCTCGAGATCGACCGCCTCAACTACCTTCCGGAGTACATCCTGCGCAAGGCCGACCTCTGCACGATGGCGCACGGGCTCGAGATGCGCGCGCCGCTGCTCGATCATCGCTTCGTTTCCGCGGTGCGCGCGCTGCCGGATTCCGTTCGCTTCACGAATCCGCCGCGCAAGCTGCTGGCGAGCGCGATGTCGGCGCTGGGCGAGCTCGATCCGTTCGCGCGGAAGAAGCGCGGCTTCAACCCGCCGCTCACCGGATGGCTCGACGGCGACCTCGCGCCGCGCCTGCCCGATCTCGGATCGCGGCTACAGCGCCTGACGGGAGCTCACCTCGCCGCGGACCGCGTCGACGCCTTCGCCCGCGCGTATCGCGACGGCCAGCGCTCGCTCGCCGAGCAGCTGCTGCAGCTCGTGATCCTGGACGAATCGCTGGCGCAGCTGGCCGCGCTCGCCGCGTCATGACACCGGTCCCGCACACGCTCGCGCGCTACGCGCTCTTCGGCTGCGTCGCGATGTACATGCTCGCCGACCTCCTGCCGGGCCGGCGCAAGACGCCGCCCGCGGCGCCGCGGCGGATCCTGATCGCGCATCACCTGCTGCTCGGCGACACGATCATGCTGACGCCGCTCGTCGCCAAGTGCCGCGAGCGCTGGCCCGACGCGGAAATCGTGATGACCTGCCCGACCGATTACATCGATCTCTTCGGGGGTCGGCCCTACGGCGTTCGCATCCTGCGCTACGACCGGAGCGACGCGGGCTCGATCATGTCGCTCCTCGCGCAGCCCAACGTCGACCTCGCGCTGGTGCCCGGCGACAACCGGATGTCGTGGCTCGCGCGCGCGAAGAACGCGCGCTGGGTCGTCGCGTTCGCCGGCGACAGCCCCGCGTACAAGGACTGGCCGGTCGACGAGCTCCGCGCGTATCCCGACGTCCCGATGGCGTGGGGCGACCTCGTCGCGGGGCTGGTCGACGGTCCCGCGCCGCGCCCGTTCCGCACGTCCGACTGGCCGGCACCGGACGCCGCCCCGTTTCCTCGGCCGGACGCGCCGTACTGCGTGCTTCACATCGGCGCCAGCACGCCGCTCAAGCGCTGGCCGGCCGAGCGCTGGCGCATGCTCGCGGAACGGCTTCGCGCGAAGGGTTACACCGTGGCGCTGACCGCCGGCCGGGAAGAGGCGCAGCTCCTCGACAGCGTCGATCCGGCGCATGAATGCCCGCGTTTCGGCGGCACGCTCACCCTCGCGCAGATGTGGCACCTGCTCGCCGGTGCCGCGCTCCTCGTGTGTCCCGACACCGGCATCGCGCATCTCGCCCGGCTGATCGGCGTCCCGACCGTCGCGCTGTTCGGACCCGGGTCCGCGCTGCTCTCGGGTGCCGGCGATTTCTGGCGCGACGCGCCCTTCACGGCGCTGACGATTCCCGATTTCCCGTGCCGCGACCAGCGAATCACGATGAAGCGCGAAGTCGAATGGCTGCGCCGGTGCGAGCGGCTGCCTGGCGATCCTCCGGAGCGCTGTCCGCAGGCGCTGTGCATGAACGCGCTGACGCCGGACCTCGTCTGGCAGGCGGTCGTGGCGCGGCTCGGCGAGACGAACCCGTAACGGCATCGCGTATCATGTCGGCGCGCGCGCGCCGCGACCGTGTGCGCGGCCTGCATTCGCGGCCGGAGTTCGCCGCACTCCCATGCCGACCCTGCAACTTCCCCCACGACTCGCGATCGCCCTCTACGCAGCCGCGCTCCTGTGCGGCTGCGTGTACGTCGCGACGGTGCCATTCCGGCACGTCTTCCTGCTGCGGCTGCTGGCGCTTTGCGGTGCGGTGATCCTTTGCTGGGCGCAAAGCGGGTTCCACTTTCCCTGGCGCCTTCCGCTGCTGGTCCCGTGGGCGGCGTGGGCGCTGATCGCGGCACTTTCCATCCTTTACACCGGCAACCGGGCGCAGGCGGCGAGTGATTTCCAGCACGAGATCCTGTTCGCGTTTCTCGCGTACGCGACATGGTACGAGCTCGCGCGGCGGCGGATCGCGGTGCGCTGGCTCGCGATCACGCTCGCCACGACCGTCGTGGCCGTGCTGGTGTCGGGCGTCATCGGCCATTTCGCCGGCGCGGCGCCGCTGACGCTCGGCGACTACAGCGACGTGGGGACGATCAGCACCTACCTCGTCACCGTGATGCCGGTGCTGCTCGCGCTGATGCTGCGCGCCGCGCCGCATTCGACCGAGCGCGTCGCCGCCGTGGCGCTCGTCGTCGCGTGCCTCGCCGTCGGCGTATGGACGCAGAACCGGATGTTCGCGTTCGCGACCGGAGTCGAGATCATCGTGTTCGCGCTGTTCTCGATGCGGACCTGGCGCACGCCGAGCCCGGGACTGTGGATGCTCGGCGTCATCGCGCTGGTCGCCGGGCTCGCGGTCGCGTCGCTCTTCGTCGCGTCGCAATCGCGGATCGCCGTGTATGCGCCCGGCACCGGCGTCGTCGAGTTCCTGGCCGAGGATCCGCGGCTCGATCTCTGGCGCTTCGCGGTGGCGCAGATCTCGGCGCATCCGTGGATCGGCGCCGGCATCGGCAAGTGGACCTCCCAGCAGGCGTTCTTCAGCGAGTTCCACGATGCGTACCGAATGCACGCGCACAACGTCTTCCTGAACCGCGCGCTCGAAACGGGGCTTCCGGGCCTGGTCGCGTTCACCGTGCTGCTGGGGGGGTTGGCCCACGCGTTCTGGAAGCAAAGCCTGAGCGGAGTGCGGCGCAACGCGGCGCTGGGTGTCGCCGGACTCGCGCTCGTCGCCGGAGTGCTGACCAAGAATCTCACCGACGATTTCTTCCTCCGGCAGAACGCGCTCCTGTTCTGGTCGCTGGCGGGCGCAGTCCTCGGAGCCGCGGTGCGGCAGCCCGGCGCGGTCACCACCATTCGAGCGCCCGCGCGCGGCGTGTAGGGCGCGCGCCGCTTGCGCGGCACCGGACGGTATAATTCACGTACCCGCTCCGGCGCACCGCAGGGAAACCGCACCGGTTTTGCGCAACCGCGGCCGTGCCGGGGCGCCGGCCACCACGCAGGGGCCCTCGAAAAGAAATGCGCGACATCCCGCTCGCCCTGCTCACCGCGACCGTGTGGACCTATTGGATCATCGTCGGCGTGATGATTGTCCGCATGAGCCGCAAGACGCGCCGCCGCGCGGGCTTCGTGCCGGAGCAGCCGCAGGAGCAGCTGATGTGGATCGTCTGGGTGCCGCTGGTCGCGCTCTGGATGGGACTCCCCTGGGCATCGCTGCGCCGGAACGAGGATTTCCTCGCGCCCGACTTCGCGAGCGCGCCCACGTATTCGCTGCTGCGCTGGCTCGCGACCGTGATCGCCATCCTGTCGCTCGCGGGAACGATGCGCTGCTGGGCCAAGATGGGAAGGCGCTGGCGGATGGCCGTGGACCTCTCCGAGACGACCGAGCTCATCACGGACGGGCCCTTTCGCCGGATCCGGCACCCGATCTACGCGTTCCAGATATTGCTGGTGCTGTGCTCGCTCGCCATCCTGCCGACGCTGCCCATGCTGGCCGTCGCCGTCGTCGACATAACGCTGCTGAACCTCAAGGCGCGCAACGAGGAGCGCCACCTCATGGCTTCGCTGGGCGAGAAGTACGCGCGCTACGTCGCCGCCACGGGGCGCTTCCTTCCTCGCATCGGCCCGCCGCCTCCCGGGCGCACGGAGTGATCGTGGCGACGGTGCCGCGCCGCGCAACGGCGTGCGCAATCGCCTTCGCGACAGGGACGCTGCTGTGCGCGGGTGCAGCGCAATGCGACGGCCCGGTGCGGCAGCAGCAGGCGATTCCGGGCGTTCCCACCGACCCGGCGCTGGTGGCGCGGATCCTTGCGCTCGACCCGGACGCGCTGACCGAGCGCGACGTGCGCGAGACGCTCGCGCGGGCACCCGCGCCCCGGATCATCGCGCTCTCCGGCAGCGTGCCGATCGTCACGATGGAGCCCTTCGCGCGCTTCCTGATCGCGATGGGATATCCCGAGGAGAAGCTCCGCGATCCGCGCGACGGCAGCTATCGCGCGCGGCAGCCCCGGCGGCAGCGCGCGGCTTGCCGGCATGCTTGCGTGGCATTACGAGCGCGACGGCATGATGCCGATGCTGATCGGCCACAGCGGAGGCGGAATGCTCGTGGTGCGCACGCTGCACGAGCTCTCCGGCGCATTCGCCGACTCGGTCGCGGTGTGGGATCCGATGACCGATGCGCCGCTGCCGCGCTCGACCATCGTCGATCCGCGCGACGGGCGCACGCGGCCGGTCATCGGGCTCACCGTGCCCTATGCGGCGGCGCTTGCGACCGGATTTCTTCCGCGGCTCCTCCTGCTGCAATGGGACATGCTGCCGCGGCTTCGCTCGATCCCGGACAGCGTCGAGGAATTCGCCGGCTTCACGCTCGAATGGGATCCGATCGCCGGCGAGCTGCCGGGCGGCAAGCCGTATGCGGCGATCGGCGGCGCCGACGTGCGCAACATCACGCTGCCGGCCGACTACCACCACGTCACGCTGCCGCAGGCCGACCCGCTTGCCGCCGACGCGGCGACGCGCGCGTGGATCGACGCATACACCCCCGCGACCGCGACGCCGGGACCTTCGCCCGACGCCGCCGCGGACAACGCGAACCTGCTGCACGCCGCCGACATCTGGCGCAGCGTCCGGCGGCACTGGTGCCTCGAGGCGCAGCGGCTGATCCGCGCGGTCGCACCGCCATGAAGGGCCGGCTCAATCTCTTTCAGGCGACGATGCTGCGCTGGCGGGCCATGCACCCGTACAACGCGGTGCACGTCGCCGCGGTCGAGGCGCCGCTCGACGCCGCGAGGCTCGCGCGCGACATCGACGCGGAACTCGAATTCGAGGGACTGACCGGTCTCGTGCTCGACGCAGGCCGCCGCCGCTACGAGTACCGCGGCGGCGCCGCGCGCACGGTGCTCGCGACCCTTGCGGGGCGGCCCGATCCCGACGCCGTGATCCGCGCGGAAATCGAGCGCCAGCTCAACGTGCCGTTCGCGCCGTCCGGGCCCGTCGAACCGTTCCGGTTCTTTGCCGTCGAGGCGGGCGAGCGCTTCTTCCTCGGGGTGGCCTACGATCACGTCATCGCCGGCGGTGATTCGATCGCGCTGCTGCTGAAGAAGATCATCGACCGCCATTCGGGCAGGGTGGCCGACGCCCCCGCGCCGGAACTCTATCCGCCGACCTTTGTCCGTCTGTTTGCCCGCCAGGCGCTGCCGTTGCTGGCCGGATTCGCGCATCTCGCCGGTATCATCGCGGGCTGCCGGCGCGCGGTTCGGCCGCCCTTTCCCGGCGGCGCCGATCCGCGCAACGGACTCGTGCAGCTGCGCATCGACGGCGCGAAATTCGCTACACTGGCGCGCGTTGCGGGCGCATGGGGCGTGACCGGCAACGAGCTCCTGATCGCGATCCTGCTGCGGGCGCTGTCGCCCTTCGCGGCCGAGCGCTGGTCCGGAAAGCGAAACCAGCTGGCGATCGGATCCATCATCAATGTCCGCCACGACTATCAACCGGGAGCGACCCGCGTGTTCGGCCAGTTCCTGAGCTCCTGCCGTGTCGCGAGCCCGGTGCTGCCGGGGACGGAGCTGCGCGATCTCGCCCGGGATGTCCACGCGCAGCTCGGCCGCGTCCGCTCGCATCGCCTCTACCTGCAGATGCTCGTGCTGATCGCATTCGCGGGGCGCGTCTGGCGTTTTCTTTCCCCGGAGCAGCGTTCGCGTTTCCACGCGAAGAACTATCCGCTGATGGCAGGCATCACGCCGCTCAACGTCAACGCGCTCTGGCAGGAGGCGGGCGGCGGCGCGCCGCCGCGCTACCTGCGCGCGGTCTCCACCGGACCGCTGGCGCCGCTCGTCGTCGCCGCAACCAAGTCGGGCGATGCACTGGAGCTCGGCTTCACGTTTCGATCGGCGGCGTATTCGCGCGACGACATCACCCGTGTCGCCCACGCCGTGCGCGACGGCATCGCGGAGCTCGACGCATGACCTGCCGCGCTGCCGCGCTGCGCCTCCTCGCCGTACTCGCCCTCGCCGTCGGTCTCGCCGGCTGCGCGACGCGCACGATGCTCGCCCCCGACGAGGCCGCGCAGGCGCGCCCGACGCCGGGGAGCGTGCTGCAATCGATCCCGCTCGATACGGCGCAGGAGGAGCGCATCCTCGCGCTCGATCCCGAGCGCGTCAGCGAAGCGGACGTCCGCGACACGCTCTCGCACGGACCCGCGCCGCACATCATCCTGATTCACGGCGGCGTCTATCCGGTTCATCTCGCGATGGCATCGTTTGGCCGCTTTCTCGCGAAGATGGGGTACCCCGAGGCGAAGATCCGCGACCCGCAGGATCGCAGCTGGTCGATCAGCCCCTACGAAAGCAGCGCGGATGGCGCCGGTCTGGTCGCGTGGTACTACGAGCACGACGGCGCCCGGCCGATGATCGTCGGCCACAGCCAGGGCGGCATCCAGGCGGTGAAGATCCTGTACGAGCTCAACGGCTCGTTCGATGCGGAGATCCATCCGTACGACCCGCAGGCGCACCGGATCGATCCGAAGACGACGATCGTCGATCCGCTGACCGGCCGTGAGCGTCCTGTCGTCGGCGTATCAGTGGCTTACGTCGGCGTCGTCGGGGCCGGCGGGCTTTCGCTGGCGCTGCCGAATCACTGGATCATCGCGGGCCGCATCCGGTCGATTCCCGACACGGTCGACGAGTTCGTCGGCTATCGCATCGGGCTCGACCTCGTCGCCTGGGACGCCCCCGGGCTCGAGGGCATCAAGACCTTCTATCCCAACGGCAAGGCCACGGTGCGCAACGTCACGCTTCCGGCCGAGTATTCGCATGTGTTCGTGCCGGTCACGTCCGGACTCGCCGACACGCCCGCCATGCGCGCTTGGATCAACGACTACAATCCTTCGGTGCGCTCGGAAGAGCCGCCGCCCCAGGACGGCGACACCGCCAACGTCATCTTTGCCGCCGAGGTGTGGCATTCGGTCAAGCGCCACTGGGTGCTGGAGGCGCAACGCTTCGTTCGGGCGAAGCGCGGGCAGCCGCCCGCCTGAAGCCGCCCGGCGATGCGGGCCCGGGGGGAAAGCGCCCCCGGTTGGTATAATTCCCCGTTTCGCGCCCTCCTCGCCGGCGCGGCCGGCGGGAGCTGCCGCGGCCGCCGGCGCGGGTCCCGGCGCGAATCCCATTCGACCCACGTGAACCCGGAATCCATGGCGGAGCCGCTTGCCGGAAAGGTCGCGCTCATCACCGGCGCCGCGCGCGGCATCGGCCGTGCCATCGCGTTGAAGCTCGCGCGGGCGGGATGCGACGTCATCGCCAACTACTACAACAGCGCCGACGAAGCGCAGGCGCTCTGCACCGAGATCACGGCGCTCGGCCGGCGCGCGGTGAGCGTGCAGGCGAGCGTGGGCATCCCCGACAGCGTCGACGAGATGTTCGCCGAGATCGGCAAGCACTTCGACCGCATCGACATCCTGGTCAGCAACGCGGCCTCCGGCGTGCTGAAACCGACGGTCGAGATGACGCTGAAGCACTGGCGCTGGTGCATGGAGACCAACGCCCTTGCGCTGAACCTGCTCGCGCAGCGCGCGCTGCCGCTCATGAAGGATGGCGGCCGGATCATCGCGATGTCGAGCCTGGGCTCGGTGCGGGCGATGCCGGGCTACGGCTTCATCGGCGCGTCGAAGGCGGCGCTGGAAGCGCTCGCCCGCTCGCTCGCGCAGGAGCTGGGGCCGCGCGGCATCCGCGTCAACGTCGTGAGCGCGGGCGTGGTCGACACCGACGCGCTCGCCTATTTCCCGAACCGCGAGGAGCTCATCGCCGACTTCGCCCGCCGCGCGCCGGCGGGCCCGGTGCTGACTCCACAGGACGTCGCCGGAGCCGTCTATCTGCTGTGCCTCCCCGAAGCGCGGATGATCAACGGGCACACGCTGGTCGTCGACGGCGGGTTCGCGATTTCGGGCTGACGGACTTCGCATGCGCACCGATCCGGGTTTTGCGGGCAAGACGGCGGTCGTGACCGGCGGCAGCCGGGGTATCGGCCGCGCGATCGTGCTGCTCTTCGCGGAGGAAGGCGTCGATGTCACGTTCTTCTACCGCGACAACGCGACCGCCGCGGAAGCGGTGTGCGCCGCGGCACGCGCGGCCGGCGGCACGGCGACGGCGGAGCGGGTCGACATCCGGGATTTCGCGGCCTGCGGCGCCGCCGTCGAGCGCGTCATCGAGCGGCGCGGCCGCATCGACATCCTCGTCAACAACGCCGGCGTGATCCGCGACAATCCGCTCGCGGCGTTCGACGACGCCGACGTGCGCGACGTGCTCGACACCAACGTGACCGGCGTCTTCAACGTCACGCGCGCCGTGGTCCCGCACATGATCTCGAAGCGCTCGGGCCGGATCGTCAACCTCTCCTCGGTCTCGGCCGACAAGGGCGGGCGCGGCCAGACCAACTACGCGGCCTCCAAGGGCGCGATCAACGCGTTCACGCGCGCGCTCGCGGTCGAGCTCGCGCCGCGCAAGATCAACGTCAACGGCGTCGCGCCCGGCGTCATCGACACCGAGATGTCGCAGGACGTGCGCGAGCAGTCGGGCGACGAGGTGAAATCCCGCATTCTGCAGCGGCGCTACGGCAAGCCGGAGGAAGTCGCCTACGCCGTGTGGTTTCTCGCCTCGGCCTACGCCGATTACGTGACGGGGCAGGTACTGAGTGTTGACGGCGGCTTCAAAATGGAGTGAGCGAAATGGCGCAAACGGAAATTACCCAGCAGCAAATCGACGCGGTCTATCCGACGGTGGCGGCGACGGTCGCCGACGCGCTGGGATGCGACCTCGAGGACGTCAAGCCCGCGGCTTCGCTGATCGAGGACCTCGACGCCGAATCGATCGACTTCCTCGACCTCGTGTTCCGGCTGGAGCGGGCCTTCAAGGTCAAGATTCCGCGCGGCAAGATCGTCGAGAACGCGCGCGGAGCGCTGTCCGAGGCCGAGTTCGAGCAGAAGGGTGTGGTCACCGACGCCGGGCTCGCGCAGCTGAAGAGCTATCTCGCCGAAGTGCCGGCGGAGCGCTTCAGAACGCCGCTCAAGGTGAAGGACATCCCGCGGCTGTTCACACCGGTGACGTTCTGCAAGCTCGTGATCGCCGCGCAGCGCGAAGCGCCGGCGAGCGCCTGAAGCGGCTGTGCGCGAAGCCAGCTTCCGGATGAGCGATCACTTCGCCGCGTTCTCGTTCGTCGACCGCATCACGGAGTTCGTGCCGGGGACGCGGGCGAAGGCGCGCTTCGCGGTTCCGGCGGGCCTCGCCTCGTTTCCCTCGTGCCTCGTCGCCGAGGCGGTGGGCCAGCTCGCCGCGTGGGTCGCGATGGCGCACATCGACTTTCGCGGCCGGCCGGTCGCGGCGCTGGCGAGCGAGACGCGGTTTCATCGCGATGTCAGGCCGGGTGAGACGCTCCTGCTCGAAGTCGAGATCGACAGCTGCGACGACGAGGCGGTCGCCTATCACGGCAGCGCGCACGCCGACGGCGCGCTCCTCATCGAATTGATCGATTGCCTCGGGCCGATGCTGCCGGTGGAGGAGTTCGACGCGCCCGCGGCGCTCAGGGAGCGCCTCGCGCTGCTGTGCGGGGCGGGCGCCGCGCCGGGGCGATTCCACGGCGTCGTGGCGCCGCGCATCGACGCGGGCACGCTCGACCCGGGAAAATCGGCGACCGCCACGCTGCACGTGCCGACGGCGGCGCCGTTCTTCGCCGACCATTTCCCGCGCCGGCCGGTGTTTCCGGCGACGCTGCTGCTCGACGCTCAGATCGGCCTCGCGATGCAGCTCGCGCGAAGCGCCGACGCCTTCGCCGCGACCGGCGTGCATCCGACGCGGATGACCAATGTCAAGGTGCGGGCGTTCATGGCGCCGGGCGACGTGCTCGACCTCGCGACCGAGCTTCAGCCGATCGACGAGCGCACCGCGCGCATCGCGCTCACGGCGCGCGCGAACGGCAAGCTTGCCGCGACCGCGCGCATCGACGTCGCCGCGGGGGTCTCGCCGTGAGCGCGAAGCGCCGCGTCGCGATCACCGGCATCGGTCTCGTCACGCCGGTCGGCAACGACGTCGCGACCACGTGGCAGGCGCTGCTGACGGGCGCCTCCGGCGGGCGCGAGATCACGCTGTTCGACGCCAGCGGCTTCCCGGTGCACATCGCGGCGGAAGTGAAGAACTTCGACGACACGATCGTCGGCGATCGCAAGCAGACCAAGCTCACGATGCGCCCCCACCGCTTCGCCGTCGCCGCCGCGGAGCAGGCGCTCTCGGACGCGGGCATCCGGCCGACGCCCGCGACGGCCGCGCGCTGGGGATGCGCCGTCGGCGCCGGGATGATGACCTCCGAATACGTTGATCTCGCCGCGACGCACGACTTCAGCGCGGCGGCGGGCGAGCTCGATGCCGCGCGCCTCCTCGCCGATCCGGCGGCCAACGATCCGCTCGTGTTCTGCCGCAGCCAGGCGACGGCGGGGCTCGCCTTCCTCACGCGCCGCTTCGACATCCGCGGCTACGCGACGTCGGTGCACACGGCGTGCGCGTCCGGCGGGCAGGCCGTCGGAACCGGACTGAAGCTGATCCGCCGCGGCGCCGTCGACCGCGTGCTGGCCGGCGGCTTCGATTCGATGATCAGCCCGGTCGGGATCGGCGGCTTCTGCCTCCTCTCCGCACTGTCGCCGGACAACGCGACGCCGCAGCGCGCGAGCCGTCCGTTCGACGTGACGCGCAACGGATTCCTGCTGGGCGAAGGCGCGGGCTTCCTCGTGCTCGAGGAATGGAACCTCGCGCGCGAGCGTGGCGCGCACATCTACGCGGAGCTCGCCGGCGACGGCAACTCGCTGTCGAGCTACCGCATCACCGACTCGCCGCCGGACGGCGACGGGCCGATCCAGGCGATGCGCGCGGCGCTGGCCGACGCGGGCGCAACGAGCGCCGACGTCGACTACCTCAACGCGCACGGCACGTCGACGCCGATGAACGACAAGAGCGAGAGCGCGGCGATGCAGGTCGTGTTCGGCGACGGGCTTCAGCGCGTGAACGTGAGCTCGACCAAGAGCACGATGGGCCACCTGATCGCCGCGGCGGGCGCCGTCGAGTTGGCGGTGTGCGCGCTCGCGATCGACAAGGGCGAGATGCCGATCAACGCAAACCTCGTCGAGCAGGACCCGGACTGCGCGATCAATCTCATCACCGGATTACCCCGACGCCAGGCGATCCGCGTGGCGATGTCGAACTCGTTCGGCTTCGGCGGCTCGAACAGCAGCGTCGTGCTGCGCAACCCGTCCGAAGTCGACGGGCGGGACTGAAGCGATGGCGAAACCGCGAGTCCTCGTCACCGGCATGGGCGCCGTCTGCGCGGCGGGCAACGAGCCCGGACGAAATCCTCGCGGCCGCGCGCGACGGGCGCCGCGCCATCGCGCCGATCCGGCAGTGGGACACGACGGGCTGGCCCTGCACGACCGCCGGCGAAATCCCCGATTTCAATCCGCGCGCGCTGGTCGACGACCGCAAGCTGCACAAGCTCATCCGCCGCACCGATCTCGTCGGGCTCTACGCGGCGGATCGCGCGATCGACGCCGCGGGATTCACGGCGTGGCGCGACGCCCTGGACGAGGCAGCCGGCGCGGTCTACAGCGACCGCACCGGCGTCTACGTCGGCTCGGGCGGCGGCAACTACCAGAACCAGTACGACTTCTTTCCGCTGATGACGGAAGCGCACGGCGATCTCCCGACGTTTGGCCGCGAGCTCGCCAACACGGTCAATCCGATGTGGCTGCTGCGAACGCTGCCGAACAACGTGCTCGGTCACATCGGCATCCGCCATCGGATGAAAGGCTCGAATGCGTGCATCACCAACCACAGCGTCGGCGGCTCGCTCGCGGTGATCGAGGCGGCCGAGGCGCTGCGCAACGGCGAGGCGGATCGCGCGCTCGCGGTCGGTCACGATGCGCCGATCGAGCCGCAGATGGTGCTCTTCTATTGCCGGCTGGGCCTGCTCGCGACCGGCGAGCTGCTGCCGTTCGACGCGCGCCGCGACGGCAGCGTCTTCGGCGAAGGCGCGGGCGCGCTGATGCTGGAGACCGAGGCGTCGGCGCGCGAGCGCAACGCCACGGTGCTGGGTGAGGTGCTGGGCGGCGGCTACGCATGCGAGGCGCAGGGACTGATTGCGATCCGCGACGATGGCGACGGCCTGCTGCGCGCGATCGAGGCAGCGCTGGACGACGCAGGCATCGCGCCGGCGGACGTCGGCATGATCGTGGCGCACGGCAACGGAACGCGGCAGTCCGATGCAACGGAGGCGGCGGCGATACGGTCTGTCTTCGGCCCGCAGCCGCCTCCGGTGACCGCGTTCAAGTGGTGCTTCGGGCATCTCATCGCGGCGGCAGGCATCGTCGAGACGACGCTGGCACTCGCGGCGCTCTCCGCGCGCAGCGTACCGGGCATCGCGACGCTCACGACGCTCGACCCTGATTGCGCCGGCATCGCGCTGTCGGCGTCGGCGCAGGTGCCGCGCAGCGACGTGGCGCTCGTGCTGTGCCGCGGATTCGCCGCCACCGACGCGGCGCTTGTCGTTCGCGCCGCCTGACGCGGCGGTCCCGATGGCGGCAGCCGCCCCACCGCCGGCCGCCTGCGGCATCGACAGCGTCGAGATCGCGCGCATCGAGCGCCTGATCGCGGAAACGCCTGCCGCCGACCTCGCGAAGCTCTTTTCCGCGCAGGAGCTCGACGACGCCGGCGCCGGCTCAGGACGCGCCGCGAGCCTTGCGGCGCGCTTTGCCGCCAAGGAAGCCTGCATGAAGCTGTTCCCGCGCGAGACCGCGCTGGGGAAGATCGCGGCCGCGGATTTCTCCGTCGCGCGCGACAACTATGGCGCGCCCCGGGTCCTGCTGTCCGCCGATGCGCGCGCGCTGCTCGACCGCTACCGCATCGAGTCGATCGGGCTGTCGCTCACGCACGATTCCGAACGCGCGTCGGCGGTGGCGCTCGCGCAGCCGGCCCGCGTGGACGTGCCCCTCGCCGGCAAGCTCATCTACCGCTTCGCGCCGCTGCGGCGCGACGTCGTGCTCGCCAACCTGCGCCGCGTCTACGGCGATCGCATCGCGGAGAGCGAGATCGTCCGCCTCGCGCAGGCGCACTACGGGCATCTCGCCCGCCTCGCCGGCGAATTCTTCCGCTTCCGCTGGCTCTCGCGCGAGCGCAAGACCGCGATGGTGCGGGTCGAGAACATCGAGGCGCTGGTCACGGCACTCGGCGAGGGCAAGGGCGCGCTCGTCCTCACCGGACACTTCGGCAACTGGGAAGTCGCGACGATCGCGGGCATCGGCAACTATCCGGAGGTGCGCGGGCGGTTCCACTTCGTCCGGCGCGCGGTGAAGCCGAAATGGCTCGACGCGATCGTGACCCGGCGCTTCGAGCGCGCCGGGTTCGGCGTGCTCGGCAAGCGCGGAACGCTCGACGCGATGCTCGCCGTGCTGGAGCGCGGCGACATGATCGTCTTTCCGTTCGACCAGCATGCGCGGCCGCCGGACGGCATCGAGGCCGATTTCTTCGACGCGCCCGCCTGGACGTTCAAGAGCCTCGCGATCATCGCGCTCACGACAGGCGCGCCCGTGGTGCCCGCGTCGAGCTGGCGCGAGCCCGATGGCCGTCATGTGCTTCGCTTCGAGGCACCGATGGCGCCGATCGAATCCGCCGACACGAACGAGGCGATTCGGCAGAACACGCGCGCGTACAACGCGGCGCTCGAGCGGATGGTGCTGCGCCATCCCGAGCAATGGTACTGGGTGCACCGGCGCTGGAAGACCTTGGCGCCCGCCGGGAGAAGGCGCGGCGGCGCGGGAATTCGACGATGAATCGGCGATTCACGCCCGAGGCAGCGTAAAATCGCACTGTGGCGAACCCAATCTGCCGCGCCTCGCCATGCAAGAAAGCCTCGCCTTCCTCTTCACCCCCAAGCTCATCGCGTTCTATCTGCTCGTCGCGTCGGCGACGTACGTGCATCTGCGCGGCCGCGTGCGTCATCCGCTGCTGCGCCAGCTGACCGACCATTCGACGCTGGTCGCGCCGTACAACGTGCTGATGTACCTCTTCTCCGCGGTGCCGAACCGGCCGTTCGTCAGCGTCGACACGTTCCCGGACCTGAAGAAGCTCTCCGACAACTGGCAGACGCTGCGCGAGGAAGGGCTTGCGCTCATCGCCGACGGGCACATCCGCGCCGCGATGTCGTACAACGACCTCGGCTTCAACTCCCTCTACCGCCGCGGCTGGAAGCGCTTCTTCGTGAAGTGGTACGACAAGCCGCTGCCCTCGGCGCTGGCGCGATGCCCGAAGACCGTCGCGCTGGTGCAGTCGATCCCGTCGGTCAACGCCGCGATGTTCGCGCTCCTCCCGCCGGGCGGCGACATCGGCCGGCATCGCGACCCGTTTGCCGGGGCGCTGCGCTATCACCTGGGCCTCGTGACGCCGAATTCGGAGGACTGCGAGCTCATCGTCGACGGCGAGCCGTATCACTGGCGCGACGGCGAAGGCGTCGTGTTCGACGAGACGTTCATCCACTGGGCGGAGAACAGGACGGATCAGCCGCGCCTCATCCTGTTCTGCGACATCGAGCGCCCGCTCAACAACCGCGTCATGCGCACGATCAACCACTGGGTCGAGCTCACGTGGATGCGCGCGAGCCAGACCGACAATGCGGTCGGCGACCACGTCGGGCTCCTGAACCGCATCTTCGAGGTCGTGTATCGCGCGCGGCTCCTCGGCAAGGCGCTGAAGCGCAAGAGCGAGGTCGCGTACTACGCCGTCAAGTGGGGGATGGTCGGCCTGATCCTGTACTGGGTGCTGCTGGTGCGCTGAGGAAAGAGTGCACCAATCCAGTTTTCATCGGCCGGCATTTGCAGCACCTGGCGTCGTCCGAACGCGGCAGGTCAGTCACGGTAGCGCACAGCCACTCCAGGCCGGGGTCAAACGGCCGCTGTC
>CAVUIG010000024.1:0-125058 GCA_963741355.1 uncultured beta proteobacterium | reverse complement strand
CACGCGATGACCGGTCACCCGGTGTTCTGGATTTTTGTCGTCGCTGTCGCGGCGCCGCTCCTGGCCGAAATTCCGCTGGGATTCAGGGTGCCCGTGGTGGTTCTCGAAGTGTTGCTGGGAATGGCCATCGGACCGCATGGTCTCGACCTCGTCCGCTTCGAAGGCTTCGTCGCCGTGATGTTCGTTTTCGGCATGGCCGCGACGCTGTTCATGGCCGGAATGGAGCTCGACTGGGCACGCATCCGTGGCCGCCCGCTTTCGCTGGCCGCGAAGGGCTGGGTCTTCTCTCTGCTGCTGGGCTTCGCCATCATCGGCATCCTGCACGTCGTGCCCTTCGTCCAAGCGCCGCTCATGGTGGCGTTGACGCTCGTCACGACGAGCTTGGGCGTGCTGCTGCCGGTGTTCCGCGACAGCGGCCAGCTCGAAACGGCCTTTGGCCGCCTGTTTCTCGCCGCGGGCACGATCGGCGAGGTCGGGCCGATCGTGGCCATGTCGCTTCTTCTTTCGCAGCGATACAGCACGTGGCAGGAAGTGGGCTACCTGATCTCGTTTCTCGGGATCGTGGTGGTCGCCGCGGCGGTCGGCATGGGCATGCGTCCGCCGCGACTGCTCGCGATGCTGAACCGCACCATGCACGCCAGCACGCAGCTGCCCGTGCGCATGTCGCTCCTGCTCATGGCCGGACTCTTCCTCCTCGCCGAAGATTTCGGCTTTGAGAACATCTTCGGCGCGTTCGCCGCCGGCATGGTCGTCGGGCTCGCCACGCGCGGTGAATCGGGTGAACCGCTGCGCGCGAAGATCGACGCGGTGTTCTTCGGCTGGTTTTTTCCGTTCTTCTTCGTCGGTACGGGTGTCAAGTTCGACCTGCCCGCATTGACGCAAACATGACGACGTTGATCCTCGTGCCGACGTTCCTGGTGCTGTTCCTGCTGGTGCGCGGTCTCCCCGTCGTGCTCTATCGCAACGATCTGGCGCCGCAGGAGCGTGTGCCATTCGTGCTCGCATCCGCCGTCGCTTCGCTGTCGATCGTGGTCGTCGTCACCGAGATCGGCATGCACACGCGGACAATGGATCACGACATTGCTACGGCGCTGGTGGGCGCGGCATTGCTGTCGGTCATGTTGTTTCCGACGATTGCCGGCGTTCTGCTGTCGCGCAAGGGCGGACCCTCCGATCGATCAGCGGGCGCATTGTGAAGCCTCAACTCTTGCCGTAATCGCAGCAAAGACATCCCTTTCTAGGTTTCCGAAGCCACACCGGCAACGCTACCCTGCCGCGGGGGTCGAATATAGAGTGGGTTGCGGTGCAGTTGGATCCCAGTCGATCCTCACGGAAACGCCACCGCAAACAATCTCTCCAGCATCGGGACCGCATTCGGCGTCGAGCTTTCCTTCGACCTGAAACAATGCGGTCAGATCGAAAACTTTACCGGCGGGATAAGTGCCTAGCTTTACGGTGATCTTCCGCGATGTTGAGCTTGGGTGTTCCGCGTCAAGCCCTATGCCGTGCCCAAACGTGTCTACGTGAACTGTTTTTTCTCTTTTCTGCCCGTATCAGGGTCCACATAGATTTCATTAAACCTCAGGGCTTCGGTGGACCAAGCTGGATAAGCATTGACCAGGAAATCGATGCGCATCCGCGCCCAAGATAGGCTTGGAGTGGCGTCTTCGAATCGCCCGCCAAAACTTACCGCTGGAATTGTGAACTGAGCATACACGTCACGATTCCCACTACCTGGCACGGTGTATCGAGTGCTCCATGATGCGGCGGACTGGCCCTTCGACTTGCCGTCCACATAAACCATCACAAAAGGCGCGCCCAATTCGCTCATGGTGGCCCATGCCTGCACCGAATCATGGTTTACCTCGTAATCCACAAAATCAGTCGGTTGCACCGCGGGCGGAACAACATGCGGATTCGGATCCGTTCCTGCAGAGAGCGCTGCTCTATAGACTCCCGAGTGCGCCTTATTTGCACGCTGCGTATTGCTGACCGCGTTGCTGGATAGTTTCTGTACGGTCACCAGGGCAGCGGTATTGAAGTCGGTTTGGTCTAGAGAGTTGGCAATGACGCCGGGTTGAGTAAGCGAAGCCACTTCGCTGTTGGTCGCGAGCCGAAAAGGTAATTCCGCCGCGTTTGCGGCGGCGACCATGGTCCACGATGAAACAAAGGCCCACAACGCAACAAACGCTGGAAAGGCGCGCATTGTTACTGATCCTTTAGGGAGTTGAGAACGCCCGGCAGCGCCCGCAGCGGCGTGGAAACGGTCTTTGAGTAAATTTCAAAGCGCGCCAGTTTGCTGCTTGCATCGGGCAGGTTGCGGCCTTCATTAAGGAGAAAGCAATGCATCAGCACACGCGGGTTGGGATAGGTGGCAGGCTCAGTGACCTTGCCGCAATTGGGCGCACGTGCTATTGAGTCTGCTCGCACTATGAAATCGATATTGAAGTTGGCACCAGAGGCAAAGCGGCCCACAAAGATTGTGTATTGGTCGTTGTCTGAAGCGTAACCCCAGTCGCTTCTGAAGCCCGTATATGCGCTGCCGCCGTAATCTTCCGGAAAAAAATAGTTTGACGCGGTCGCCCATACTGGCAACCCATTCACCAGCACATCTACTGCAGACCGGCTCTTGGCATATTCTTGACGGACGTACATAGGCTCATTTCCGGAAGGTCCGCCAATGTTGTACGCAGCGCTGACGCCTTTGAGCGATTTGGGCGCGACAAAGCGAATGAAGAAATCGCGTCCCGCGCTACTTTGATTCTGTACCTTTACGTGATAGGCCAACACCGCCGCCGCTGTGCCAGACTGATTTGCGCCTTGGTTGCCGGACTGATAAACCTTTGCCGTCAAAGACTGCCCGGCACGCCCCACATCCACGGCTCCTCGTTCGTAGGTCGCAGATTCATAAACAATTGGGCGCCCTGAGCTGTCGGCTGTGCCCTGTGGTGTAGGTATGGACATTACGACCGGAGAGGGATTGGGGAAAGTCGTGACGCTGTTGTCCGGCCAAGCAATCGGTTGATAAGTCAAACCGATGTCGGGCGCGATCCTGGCAGTGGAGACCTGCAGATAACGACAAGCGGCGCCACACCATACGGGAGACTGCGAACTTTCTGTATTCCAGTCCAGGGCACGTCCAACGCCGGCGCCTATCGAAGAGGCATTGATATTGTGCTTGATCGGAGGCGCTGCGTTGATGTCATCCATAGCCGCTAAAAGCGCGAAGAACATCAACCATCTTGAAGTGGGCATGGTCTCTCCGATAAGGACGAGTATTCAGTACGGCGAGAAAAATCCAACCGTCACTAAGGACATATTAGCCATTGTGACGTGAACGGCCAAATCCGGTCCAGGTTGAGTGAGAAATTCAACCTGGAAGCGAAGGGGAAGTCCCCTGCATCACCGCGTCCGCTCAAGGACCGACAACTTCGAACGGCGCGCGGCGCAGATCGAGCGCCGGATTGCGGTCGAAGAAATGCGCCGGCTTGATCTCGAAGGAAAGCGTCTCACGCGATAGCACCGGGAAATCCTCGCTCAACGGCACATGATGAAAGCCCATGGTCAGCCACAGCACGATGTCGGTGTTGACGATGCTGCGGTTATCCGGCTACGTAGGCGGGCAGTCCAGGCTCGCCCGGATTCTGGTTGGGCGTGTCGCCAGCGGCATAGCGCTCGTCCGGATCGTAAGCGGTGATCCACAGGTTGTGATCGATGAATTGCGCGCGCTTGAAGTCTTGACTCTTCAACAGCGGCTCCGCGTTGGCGTGCGACTCGACGATGTAGCCGGTGTTGTAGCCGCGCGCGTTGCGACGGTTGGGATTGATCACGCGCCAGATCGAGTTCGTTGTCGTCGAGCTGCGCGTCTCGCTCATGGCCGAGCCGCTGCTCGTCGACGACCCAGACACTTTTACGCGGATTGTTGCCCAGATTGCGACGTCTTGAGTTGCCCCAGCATGAAGCTGTTGTTGCGCCCGTCGATGTCCAGGTCGAGGCGGAAGTTGAAATGGTGACTGTGGTTGACCGCGACCAGGTTGGGCGCGACCAGCGTGCCGAATTGCGTTTCGCTTGAACGCCATCGGGTCGGCGAGCATCCCGCTGAAGACCCCTTTCCCCTGCGTCAATACCGGTCAGCCCGACCTCCACGCGGATGACGCCGTTCTGCGAAAGGATCCAATCGATCATGTAATCGTAATTGCCCACCTGCGAGATGCTGCGCACGACCAGTTCGACCTCGGCGCGGCCTTCGTACAACCCGCCCGAAAAAAGCTCGAAGTGCCGCCACGCTGGATTGCCGGTAAGCCGCTCGAACACACCGACGACGTTGGACAGCGGCAGCGGGACCACGGGCACGCTCGGATCGGGAATGGCCGCCGACACCAGCGCGTTGAGGAGAACCGCGTTTGAAGGCACGTCCAGCCCCAGCGCAAGTGGCGAGGACAAGAGGCCCAGGCCGAATTCCCCGGCGTCCATGTACGTCTTGTAGAACCAGTTGGCATCCGGGTCCTGGTAAGGCACGAAGATTTCGGCCAGCGAGCCCTGGTACAGCACGGGGCGACCGTCGTACGTTACCAGCGAGACGATCGTTCCGGCGCGCCGCTCGAAGCGCACGTGGAAGCGCCATTTCTGCCATTCGACGAAGTTTCCCGTCATCGTGAAATTCGCGCCCTGAGGCTGGCTCATCGTCAACGGCTTCAATGCCGGCCTCAGTCCGTACCGCGAGGCGACGGTCACCTCGTCGAAGTCATGCGTCTGCGCCGGCACGGGGACCACGCCGGTGTCGCGTACGTCGAGCACGACCTGGTCGTCGAGGTCGATGATGGCCTGCACGCCCTCGATCGGGCGCGCGAAAAGGTTGATGCCTGCGCCCTCGGTGTAGAGCATCTGCGCCTTGACGATGCGTCGGTTTTCCTCAGGCAGGCCAAACGAGCCGGCCGTCAGCGGCTGCACGAGCACGTGCGAGAGCTGGTCGGGCGTGGTGAGGCCGCGACGGGCGAGCGCTTGCAGGAACTGCGGGTTCTGGAATGCGAACGAAAAATCGGAGACTTCGGTAATCGTCAGTCCCAGCTGGCCGTCGCTCTTCGGAATCAGAACCGGCGGAGTGAACGTGCCGTGAGTGAGGTCGACGATGGTCTTGTAGCTCTGCTTGTTCTGGCGGTAGAACACCTGCGCCGCGCGCGTGATCGGGTCGCCCGGATGGAACGCGAGTACGACATCCTTCGGCGGCTCGCGCAGCTCGATGCTTTGGAAGATGGCGCCCGGCTGCGCAGCGTGGCCGGCGAGCAGGATGTTGGCCGCGGCGAGGATCTCGGTGTCCTCGAGCGGGTCCATCGGGTGCGACACGGTAGCGTGACCGTTGGTTGAAAACGCCAACAGGACGCACAGCGCAAAAGCGAGCGAACGACAATCGGCATGCATGGTGTCCTCCCGGTCAGCACGATGGTTGGGTGGCTTGCGCTGCTACTCTACCGCGCCTGCGGCTGGTCGAACACAGGGGCGGATCGCCAGGCTCTGAATCGCGAAGCTCGGGCGCCCGGTCGCGACATCGTCTCGATCACGGAGGCATGCGGAATAGTCAGGCGCGCGTGATCGCCGCGCTGGCGTTGATCCGCGCGGCGCGCCGCGGCTGCGGGTGCCTGCTCCCCGCCGATTACTGCCCGGGCGGGGAGGCGAAGCTCAGATTTGTGGAAGCCCGATCGTCTGCTATCGATGGAACAGACGCGCCGCTTGCTCAGTCGTTCTCGAGCGGCTCGCCGAAGCCCAAGCGCGACGCGGGCTCACCGACGGCGGACTGCAGATTCGATCGGCCGTTGCCGGAATGCCGGTTGCCAATCAGTGCTCCGACGATCGGAATCGTCGTGACGACACCGACGGCGAGCAGAGCCCAGCCGAGCACGCGCCGCGTGTCGGTCTTCAGATTTCCTCCGAGCAGCAGGCCGAGGCCGGCGCCGGCAATGCCTCGGGTGATGGCGACGAGAGCGATTTCTGGAACGGTGACGGGATAGGTCTTCATGGAGGTTCCTGATCAAGGTGAGCGCCGCAGCTCCCAGCGGCGAAGGCAGCGCAATCCGCAGAAATGGCGGACGTAATCTTCGGTTTCGGAAGTGACCATTTCTTCCGCCGGTATCCGTTTCAGGCATTCCGCGCACCTGAGATTTGCGCACATCTTGTCGATTTCGCAGGGGACGACCTTGCTCCGCGGCGGCGGCGAGCCGGTCGTGGTCGACGGCCGGGCGTCGCGCGGGCCCGAGCTCCGTTCGAAACGCCGCCCGAACTGGCGTGATCTCATCGGCGGCTCGACGAATCCCGGGGCGCGGCGCCGGTTCTGAACGCTTCGCGCAATTCTCCCTTCGCGCGTTCCAGCACCTTGCGCCTCGCGGCGCTCAGATTGGCGCCCATCCGGTTCACGTAGAAATTGAGCATCGACATCGCCGAGCGAAACGGGGTGCTCTTCCGCCGCCTGCTTCGCTCGGCCGATCGTTTGAGCGACAGTGCGATTGCGCGCGCGCTGCGTTTCGTGAATACGCCCTTTTCGAGCGTCAACGCGTTGCTTTCCCGCGTCACCCGATCCGACCAGCGCCGGGCGTTACGCTGCATCGTCGTCCTCATTGGAATGCCGGTGACGAAGAATGCGTGGATCGATCGCACACCGCCATCGGAATTCGTCCGATTCGAGTGTAGGGCTCGCTGCCCCGCATGCTCGTCGTGGGCCGTGGCGCGCCCGATGGCCGGTGCCTCTGCGCAGGATTGAGTCAGATCTGGAGCGCTCGTGTGCGCAAGTGTTTGAAATTACGTGATTTTCAGCGATCCGCCTCAAGGGCGGCTCAGTGCGCACGAGCACTGCGGCGGCCCCCGATCGACCAACACGGGTCTTGAAACCCGCGCGGGCTTGTCGCGGTCATACCTTCCGGCGAGAATTTCGGGGACATTCGCGAAATGCCGGCGGAGGCGTCGATGGCCGGGGAACAAACAATGACAAGCGAAATCACTGATCGCGAGCAATGGTCGCTCGATGCCATTCCGCTGGACCGCATCGACGTCGAGCGCGTCAGGACAAACGAGGAGCTGTTCCTGCTGCTCGCGGGCGCATCGTTCGTCGAGACGGGCTCGGATATCTACTCGCACAATCTGGTCGAGCAATTCAGCGACGATGCCGAAGTCTCCGCGTGGCTCGCCAATCATTGGGAACCGGAGGAGCTGCGCCACGGCCGCGCGTTGCGTGCCTACGTCAACAAGGTCTGGCCCGAGTTCGATTGGGAGGCCGCCTTCGCCGCGTTCATCGCCGACTATTCACGGAGCTGCACGACCGAGGAGCTCGAGCGCACCCGCTGTCTGGAGATGGCGGCGCGCTGCGTGGTCGAGATGGGGACGGCGACGTATTACAAGGCGATCCGGGACGTCGCCGATGAGCCCGTGCTGGAACGCCTCGTCGGGCTCATCCAGCACGACGAGGTCGGGCATTACAAGCATTTCTACCGCTATTTCGGCAAGTACAACGCGATCGAGCGAAGAAAGCGCGCCGCCGTTCTGGGGGCGCTGGCGAGGCGCCTGCGGGAAATGCTCCGAAGCGACGTGGACTGCGGCCTTTGGTATCCGTTTCGCTCCCGGCATGCCGGGGCATCGCGTGACGGCCGCGAATATCGCCGGGCCGTCGGGCGTGCGGCGACGATGTTGCGCCGGCACTATCCCACCGAGATGGCGGTCAAGATGTTCACGAAGCCGCTGGCGTTGCCGTCCGTCGTCAATCGCCTGAGCGTCGGGCCGGTGAGGTTCGCGCAGCGCATGCTCTGGCGCTGACGCGGGCCCTCGGCTGCGCGCGTCAAGCGCCTGCGAGGATCGCGTCGATCCGGCGGTCCTTTTCGCTCCACATTTCCTGCAGCCAGCGCTGGATCGTCCTGCGGAATTTCGGGTCGCCCTGATAGTCGCCGCGGCAGAATTCCGGCGGGATCGGCACCGAATTCAGGCCCACGACGACACGAGGCACGTTGCCGCAGAGAAACTGCCAGAACGTCGGGGCGCCGGCGGGGTAGACGATCGTCACGTCGATCAGCGAATGGAATTTGTCGCCGAGCACGCTCATCGCCAGCGCGAGCGCACCCGTCTTCGGCTTCAGCAGGTGGCGGTAGGGCGAGTGTTGCTTCTTCTGTTTCTGCGGCGTGAACCGCGTGCCTTCCGCAAAATTCATTACGCTCGCCGGCGCGAGCGCGAATCTTCGGCAGGCGATGCGCGCGGCCTCGAGGTCGTCATGCCGCTTCTCCGGATGCGCGCGAAGGTAGGCGTCGGAATGGCGGCGCATGAACGGAAAATCGAGCGCCCACCACGCGAGCCCGATGACCGGGACGTAAATGAGCTGCTGCTTGAGGAAGAACTTGAGCATCGGGACGCGGCGATTGAGCACGTGCTGCAGCGCGAGGATGTCCACCCATGACTGGTGATTGCAGTTGACGAGGTACCAGCCGTTGCACTCGAGTCCGTCGCGCCCTGTCACGTCCCATTGCGTGCGCTGCGTGAGCCGCATCCAGCCGCTGTTGCAGGCGACCCAACAGGTGGCGAGCGCGTTCAGGATCCGGTCGACCACGGCGCGCACCGGCGGCAGCGGCAACAGGAGCTTCACGATCGCGAAAGCGAATAGCACGAAGCACCAGAAGAGGGTGTTGAGGATCAGCAGCGTCGCCGCGATCACCCCGCGCAGCGCGGGTGGCAGGAAACTTAGCATTTCGGCGGTCAGGCCACTTTCCTGCGATTGCGCTCCAGCCAGCGGTCGATCGTCGCAACGGTCGCGTCGACGACCTCGTTGCGCATGCCTTTCTGCGCCGCGATGGCCTGCACCAGGCGATCGGTGCGCTCGATGTTGGCGACCCCCGCCGCCACGGCACGCGCGGCGGACGACGGGCGCGGCAGCGACAGCGCTGCGCTCGCGTATTTCTCGAACGGGACGAGGTCCTTCTCGTCCGCGCCCAGTGACACGCATAGCGCAACCACCCAGTCGTACACCGCGCGCGATGCGGCGAGGTCCGAATGGACGGCGTCCCTGATCGAGCGCACGCCATTGTCCTGCACGCAACGATAATTGCCGGCGAGCAGCATTGCCCACTTTGCGAGCGGCACGAAGACCGATTCGTGCACCTTGAGCTTGACCGGCAGCTCGATCTTTCCGTCGCCGGTGTCGAACCGGGAGGCTTCGATGTCGGAGGCGAGCTGCCGGAGAATGCCCGTGTCCTCGGCGGATTCGAAGCGGGCGGCCTTGAAGTTGGTCGGCAGGCTGACCTCAAGCACGTTGACCTTCGCGTCGGGCGGACGGAACGCCTGCGCGTCCGGGCTGCAAAGGGTCATCCTCCTGGCGTCGAAATTGTCCCAGACCGTGGCATCGGTGTAGCAATGCCTGCACGCGTCGGCCGAGATTCCGGGAATGCGCTCGAGGTAGGGCAGCGGCGGCATGTTCATGATCGAAATGCACGGAACGTCAGCCTTGGCGACCGCATCGAGGAGCTCGCGCACACCGGGCGAGCGGTATTGCGGCTCCTGCATCGCCAGGGCCACAAGGTCGTACTCGGACGGATCGGCGTCGCCCGGGCCGCCGGCGGAAACCTTGCCGGGCAACTTTCGGGAATTGATCTCGACCAGTCCCTCGCGGCCTTTCACCGGCATGCGAACCACAACGCCTTCGCGGTTGATCAGGTCGGCCTCGGCCGGGAGGCAGACGAGCTTCGCCGAATGGCCCGCGACGAGCAGCTTGGTCGCGAAGAGGGAGCCATAGGACGCGCCCAGTATCAGGACGTTGTAAGTGGCTTGCATGGCGGGCCTCTGTGAAGGGGTGATGCAGTGAACGCGGTGGATGACGGACTTAATCCGACCGAACATTGCGGTTCGGGGCGGGCATCAAACGGTCGAACAGATCGTCGCCATTCCTACTTCGAAGCCGTCGACGTGAAATCGACGTCCGTGACGATGCCGCGCCTGGTCGAGGCTCACGATCAGGACCTTGCGCCACGCCTTACGCGAGAGCGCGCCGCCGTCGAGCTCCGAATACGCGTAGACGGCCGCACGCCCGGATTTCGACGCGATCATCGGATAGATCTCGTAGCCGCTCGGCTTGCCCAGCAATGGCACCAGCTCGGCCTCCGTCGTCTTGCCTTTCACGATCTGCTTTCGATCGGCTTCGTCGAAGTCGGTGCTGTCGGCCGCCCACGACGACAGGTACTCGTGGCCGACGAGCACGTCGTTGTAGAAATAGAAGGCCATCGATCGCGATGCGACGATCCCCGGCCGGGCCGGCTTGCCGGAGGCCTCCGCGTGCACGTAGTTGGCGGACCTCACCGTCCTGTCGTTCCTGACCAGCGAGCCTTCGGCAAAGGGCCTGCCGAACCTTTCCGATGACCTGGGCATAGGTGGTCTCGCCATTCTTCAGCGTCGCCATCTCGGGACGCGTGAATTCCTTGCCCGCGCAGCCCAGCAATCCGGAAACGAACAGCACCGCAAGGAAGATTCTCGTCGTGGCGATCATGAGGGCCTCGTTGTAACGCGCCAGCGAGCAATCGTCCTATCCGTATGCGCTTTCGGCCAACTCGCGCTGCCCGCCGGAAGGATGCTAGTCCCGGTCGGGCGCACCATGCAACCAACCGCGACCAAGCGGCGCCGAATTGAGGGGTGTCGGGAGATCGGACACGCCTCCTGCGTCCCAACAATCTCGGTGCCGCGCGATGTTGCGGCGCCGCATCGCGAACCTGCCGCGTTTTCGGAGCTTCTCAGGTCTCGGCGCGGCGCGCGATGAAATCGATCTCCACGAGCGCATTCCGCGCGAGGCCGGTCACGCCGACGCAGGTCCTCGCCGGCAGGCGCTCCTCGGGGAAATAGGACCGATAGACGCGGTTCATCGGGTCGTAGTCCCGCTCGAAATGCGTGAGGAAGGCGCGCGCCGACACGACGTGCTCGAGGCCAAGCCCGACGCCGCGCAGCACGAGGACGAGATTGTCCATCACGCGGCGGGTCTGGTCTTCGATTCCCGCCGGGAGCGGCGCGGCGGCATCGTTCGGATCGGTGGGCATCTGTCCCGTGAGGAACACCCATCCGTCGACTTCGACGGCGTGCGAGAACGGCGCGACCGGCGCGGGTGCGCCGGGGATCATCATGAAGCGGGCGTTGCTCATCGATCTCCCCCGTTTGTCACAGGCGTGACGGCGTCGTTCGCACGATGGACGTCATTGCAGGCACGGCGGCGAACCCGTCGCTACCGGTTCGCGTGCGTCATTTCCGCGGCGTCGGCCCGAAACGCCTTGCCTTCGGAACGGTGCGCGCCGGAACGCCGAATTGCGTCTCGCCGGGCGCGACGTCCTTGGTCACGACGCTCCCTGCGCCGAGCACGGCACGCGCGCCGACGCTGACGTTGTCGACGATGACGGTGCCGATGCCCACCAGCGCCTGCGCGTCGACGCGGGAATGCCCGGCGATCGCGGTCGCCGCGGACAGCCACGCGTTCGCCTCGACAACGCCGCCGTGGCCGATGTAGACGAGGCTGCCGATCTTCACCTGATTGCCGATGACCGTGTCGGAAAGCATGCCGCGGCAGATGCATGCATTGGCGCCGATGTCGACACGCTCGCCGATGTGGACGCGCCCCAGATGCGGAAAGAACAGCCGACGCCCGTCGCGGCCATCGTGATAGGCGAGGCCCACCCAGCCGACGACCGCGTTGGGGCCGATCACGCATTGCGCGCCGACCGTGCAGTCATCGTAGATCACGGCGCCCGGACCCACGCGCGTTCCCGGACCGATCGAGACGCCGGCGCCGATCGCGGCGAGACGGGACACCTGCGCACTCGCGTCCACGCGGGCGGTCGGGTCGATGCCCGGCGCGAGCTCGCGCGGCCGCGCGGAGCCCGGCAGCAGCAATTCCACCGCAGCAATGAAGCTCGCGCGGACGTCATCGACCCGCAGAAATGTCTGGCGATCCCGCGGCGGCGCCGTGCATCCTGCCGCGACGATGACCACCGACGCGCGCGTGGCCGCGAGCGCATCGTCGGGCTGCTCCGGATCGCAGAACGAAAGTGCGTCGTCACGCGCGCACGAGAGTCCCGCGATGCCGCGAATCGGCCGCTCGCCGTCTCCGACGATTTCGACGGTCGGTGGAAGGCGTTGCGCGAGCTGCGCTGCCGTGGTGGGCGTCGGCAATTCGCGAAAGAATGCGCTCACAGGGATCCTGTTGGCCCCGGGTTGAATCGTTGCGTTGGCGCAACGCGGGCGTCGGGCACCGGCGTCACTGCGCCGCGGCGCCGATCGGG
Organism: uncultured beta proteobacterium; assembly: GCA_963741355.1. Taxonomy (GTDB): domain Bacteria; phylum Pseudomonadota; class Gammaproteobacteria; order Burkholderiales; family Casimicrobiaceae; genus CAIWHR01. The sequence goes on along the minus strand of CAVUIG010000024.1, from coordinate 112,780 downwards.
ACGCCCGCGAAGTCCTGGTTTTCGCGATCGAAGGCGGCGCATTGTTGCCAGGCTGACTCCGGCGGGATCGCGGCGGCGGGCATGTAGCGGCCAAGGTCGACGCCCGCGCACTTGAACCGCCACAGGAGGTAAGCGGGCAATCCCTCCAGCGTGTGCCGGTAGTAGACGCTATGAGCGGCGTTCGTTCCGCATGGCCGCCCGAGCAGGCGCTGCAGTATCTGGCGATCGCCGCCGGTTCCGCCTTCAAAACGGGTATTCGCCCATTCGAGAAAAACCTTGGGGCAGGCGAGCTTGTCGATGAGGTAGCAATTCGTGTCGACGAACCCGCCCTGTGCCTTCGCGTAGACGCCGCGTCCGGGTCCCATCGATTCCCAGGTGTCCGGGCAAAGGATCTCGCCCGTCGCCGCGTCGACGAAATGGCGCAGCGAGAACGCCCAGTCCCTGCCGGCGACGGCATCGCGCAGCGTCACCAAATGTGTCGGCGCGTACCAGTTGTCATCGTCGAGATAGGTGATGTAGCGGCTGTTCGCGGCGTAGCTCAGGATCGTCTTGAGGGCGCCGCCGTAGCTGCTGGGATAGAGGCCGCCATGGCGCCTCGATGTCGAGTAACCGAGATCGAGGATCGTCACGGCGACATGCGGCGGGGATTCGGCGACGAGTTGCTCGAGCAGCGCGCGCGGGCCTTCCCAGCAATCGATGCCGACGAGAATCTGGATGCGCCCCGGGAATTGCTGCGCGAATACCGACCGCATCGCCTGCGCAATCGTCGGTCGAACGACCGTCACCATGACGACCGCGATGTCGAAGGGTGTTTGCAGGTCTTTTTCCATCGGAGTGGGGCGCCGTTCGCTGCCTGATCGTGTGCGCTGTTCGCGCGGCGGCGGCTCCGCGCGCGCGCCGCGAGTGCGCGTTGAGGCACGACGGAACCGGGCGAAAAGCATAACATGCGAGGCCGGACCGGCGCGGTCCCGGCGTAACGGCGTTGCCGTCCCGGCGCCGCGAACAAGGAGAACCCCAGCATGAACCAACTCGATTTCAAACAACGCACGGCGGTCGTGACCGGTGGCGCCGCGGGCATCGGCCTCGCCGTGGCGCGCCGCCTCGCCGCGAGCGGCGCGCAGGTCGCGCTGTGGGATCGCGACGACGCGGCGCTCGCGAAGGCCAAGGCGGGAGATTCCGGCATCGCCTTCGCTTCGGCGCTCGACATCTCCGATTCGGATGCGGTGGCGCGGGCGACGGCGGCGACCGAGCAGGCGCTGGGCCGCATCGACGTGCTCGTCTGCTCGGCCGGCATCACCGGACCGAACGCGGCGACGTGGCAATACCCGCCCGACGCGTGGCGGCAGGTGATCGACGTCAACCTCAACGGGCTCTTCTACTGCAATCGCTGCGTCGTGCCGGCGATGCTGAAGAACGATTATGGCCGCATCGTCAACATCGCGTCGGTCGCCGGCAAGGAAGGCAATCCGAACGCGCCGGCCTACAGCGCGTCGAAGGCCGCGGTGATCGGGCTCACGAAGTCGCTCGGGAAGGAGCTCGCGAAGACCGGCATCCGCGTCAACTGCGTGACGCCGGCCGCCGTGCGCACGGCGATCTTCGACCAGATGACGCAGCAGCACATCGACTTCATGCTGTCGAAGATCCCGATGGGCCGCTTCGGCAGCGTCGACGAGATCGCGGCGCTCGTGTGCTGGCTCGCGAGCGAGGAATGCAGCTTCTCGACCGGAGCGGTGTTCGACCTGTCCGGGGGCCGGGCTACCTACTGATCACCGGAGATCAGCGCACCTGCAGCATGATCTTGCCGATATGCTGCGACGATTCCATCAGCGCGTGCGCGGCGGCCGCCTCCGCGAGCGGAAACACCTTGTGGATGACCGGGCGCACGGCGCCCCGCGCGATCAGCGGCCACACATTGGACAGCAACGCCTGCGCGATGCCGACCTTGCGCGCGAGCGGGCTCGCGCGGAGCGTCGAGCCGGTGAGGGTCAGCCGCTTCATCATGATGTGCCGGAAGTCGATCTCGGCGCGGCCGCCCTTGAGGAAGGCGATGAAGACGAGCCTTCCCTCGAGCGCCAGGCACTTGAGATTCTTCTCGATGTAATCGCCGCCGACCATGTCGAGCACGACGTCCACGCCGCGCTTTTCCGTGATGCGGGCGACTTCCGCGGCGAAATCCTGCGTCCGGTAATTGATCGCGTGGTCGGCGCCCATCTCGCGGCAGAACGCCGCCTTTTCTTCGGAACCGACGGTCGTGAAGACCTCCGCGCCGAACTGGTGGGCGAGCTGGATCGCGGTGAGCCCGATCCCGCCGGAGCCGCCGTGGATCAGCACTTTCTCTCCACGGGCGAGGCGGCCGCGCTCGAACACGTTGTGCCACACGGTGTAGAAATTCTCCGGAAGGCTCGCCGCTTCGAGCAGCGTGAGCTCGCCCGGAATCGGCAGGCAGAATCCGGCCGGCGTCGTGCAGTATTCGGCGTATCCGCCCCCGGGCGTCAACGCGCATACGCGATCGCCGACACGCCAGCCCTGCGCGTCCTCGCCCAGGGCGACGACGGTGCCGGCAACCTCGAGCCCGATGACCGGCGACGCGTCGGCGGGCGGCGCATAGGAGCCGGCGCGCTGCAGGCAGTCCGGTCGGTTGACGCCCGCGTGACTGACCTCGATCAGCACCTCGCCGCGCTTCGGCTGCGGCACGGGACCCTCGGCGAGGCCAAGCACTTCCGGAGGACCGGCCTCGCGGGCGGCGACGTAACGCATCGAAGCGGGAATCGGCATGGCAATCTCGGGTTCGCGAAAGGTCTCGCGCCGCATTGTAACCATTCGCGCCGTCGTTTCGCATCGACTGCGCGCGTTTCTCGGCTAGACTTGCGTATGTCTTCTGCCGCGCGAGGGCGACCATGAGAAAAGCCGCAACGATTGCCATCGCCGTGCTCGCCGTCGCTCTCCTCGGCGGGATCTGGTTCGCGTTCGTCGCCGACTACAGCGACGGCTACCGCGTCGGCAAGATCATCAAGCTCTCGCGCAAGGGCTACGTGTTCAAGACGTGGGAAGGCACGCTCGATTTCGGCTACCTGCAGAACGACCCCGACGCGGGCGTGGCGACGCGGATCTGGGACTTCAGCGTCTCCAGCGACGACGTGACCAAGGACATCGACGCCGCCATCGCCGGCGACTACAAGGCGAAGGTCTGGTATCACGAGAAGTATCTGAAGCTGCCCTGGCGCGGCGACACCAAGTACTTCGTCTACAAGGTCGAGCGCGCGGGCTGAAACGCGACGGTCCGTTGACGGTGCGCGCATGCAGGCTCCGACTTCGGCGGGCAATCTCGCGTCGATCCTCGTCCGCACGGCGAACTGCTGGCCCCGGCTGCCGGCGCTCGCGCTCGGTGAGCGGACGCTTCGCGACTACGCAACGCTCGCGCGACGCGTGGCATCGATTGCCGGCGCGCTCGAAGTGTTCGAGCTGCAGGCCGGAGAGCGCGTCGCCATCGTCGCGCACAACTTGCCGGAATACATCGAGGCGCTCTTCGCGTGCTGGTGGGCAGGCCTCACCGCGGTGCCGATCAACGCGAAGCTGCATCCGAACGAGCTCGCCTACATCCTCGCCCACAGCGGCACGCGCGTCGCGTTCGTCGACGCCGCGTGGCACGCCACGCTGGGCGGAGCCGGCCGGAAACGCAGCGGGAGTCGAGCACGCGATCGAGCTCGGCGGCGTCGAATACGCGCGCATGACCGAAGCGGCGCCGCGCGCGCCGGCGGTGTGCAGCGCCGACGATCCGGCGTGGCTTTTCTATACGAGCGGCACGACCGGGCGGCCGAAGGGTGTGGTGATCTCGCACGGCAACCTGCTGGCGATGAGCCAGTGCTTCCTGTCCGACGTCGAGGCGATCCTGCCGGGAGATGCGATCGTGCACGCGGCGCCGCTCTCGCATGGGTCGGGGCTGTACGCGGTGCCGCATGTGCTCGCAGGCGCGGTGCACGTGCTGCCGGAAGCCGAGAGCTTCGACGCCGCGGAGACGCTGCGTCTCGCGGCGCACTGGAACCGGAGCTGCCTGTTCGCGGCGCCGACGATGGTGAAGCGACTCGTCGCGTCGCCGGCGCTTTCCGCCACGCCGCTGGAGCGGCTGAAGGCGATCGTCTACGGCGGCGGGCCGATGTACGTCGCCGACTGCAAGTCGGCGTTCGCGGCGCTGGGCCCGCGCCTCGCGCAGATCTACGGCCAGGGCGAATCGCCGATGACGATCACCGCCATGAATCGCGCGCTCCTCGCCGACGCGATCGCGCGCGGCGACGACGCCAGGATCGGCTCGGTGGGTGTCGCGCAGACCGGCATCGACGTGATCGTCGCCGATGCCGACGATCATCCGCTCCCGGCGGGGGCGGCCGGCGAAATCCTGGTGCGCGGACCGACCGTCATGCGCGGGTACTGGATGAATCCCGACGCCAGCGCCGCGACGCTCGCCAACGGCTGGCTCCATACCGGCGACATCGGCACGCTCGACGCGGAGGGCTTCCTGACGCTGATCGATCGCTCGAAGGATCTCATCATCAGCGGCGGCTCGAACATCTATCCGCGCGAGGTGGAGGAGGTGCTGCTCACGCATCCCGACGTCGCCGAGGCTGCCGTGGTGGGACGCGCGCACGCCGAATGGGGCGAGGAAGTCGTCGCCTGCGTCGTCGTCCGCGGCGGGGTTCCCGGCGCCGACGCCGGCATCGCGCTGCAGCGCTCGCTCGACGCGCTTTGCGTCGACCGGATCGCCCGCTTCAAGCGGCCGAAGGCCTACGCGTTCTTCGCGGAGCTGCCCAAGAACAACGCCGGCAAGGTGCTGAAGACGGCATTGCGCGAGCGCGTCGCGCGATCACGCCGCATCGACGTCGCGCAGCGTGCGTCCCGCGGTGTAGAGGCACAGCGCCGCGGCGAAGAGCCCGCCCGCGAGCGCGAACAGCGTCGGGCGCATCCCGATCGTTTCGGCGAGTACGGCGCCCGCGAGCGCGCCCACGGGCGTCAACAGGCCGTTGGCGACCTGCCACGCCGCGGCCGCGCGGCCGAGCGCTTCGGGCGGCAGCAGGCGCTGCCGCAACGTGGTTTCGTTGACCAGATAGACCGTCAGCGCGCCGTCGCCGACCACCTGCGTCCCGACGAGAAATGCCATCGCGATGGCCGGCACCGGCGGCGCCAGCGGGATCAGCACCTGCATCGCCGCGCCGATCAGGAGCGCGCCCAGCAGCGTCCGGCGCGCGCCGAAGCGCACGGCCACCGGCGCCGCGAGCGTGGCCCCGGCGAGGCCGCCGATGCCGCCGCAGCCGATCGCGATCCCGAGCTGCGTCGGCGTGAGGTGCAGGTCGGACAGCGCATACAGCGTGTAGAGCGACGCCATGAAGCTCATCACGAAGGTCATCGTCGCGGTGGCGAGGAAGAGCGCACGCACCGGCGGCACGCGCCAGATGCTGCGCACGCCGATGCGGATGTCCTCGGCCATCGACGTCGTCGCCGGCGGCGGATGCGGCGACTCGCGCTTCTCGATGCGTCCGACGAGAAAGGCCGAGACGACGAACGACGCCGCGTCGACGGCGATCGCGAAGGGCGCGGTCAGCCACGCGACCAGCGCCCCGCCGAGGGCGGGACCCGAGATCTCGGCGATGGCGTCGACCGCCTCGCGCTTGCCGTTCGCGTCGAGCAGGCGTTTGCGGCCCACGAGATCCGTGATGTAGACGTGATCGGCGAGCTCGAACAGCACGCGCGCGACGCCGTTGACCGCGGCGACGGCGAGCAGCAGCGGCAGCGTCAGCATTCCGGCCCACGCGGCGAGAGGAATCGTCGCGAGCGCGCCGGCGCGGACCAGGTCCGTGCCGATCAGCATCGGCCGGCGGCGGTGCCGGTCGACCCATCCGCCGCCGAGGAATGCGATCAGCACGCCCGGGAGCGTCGCCGCTGCGGCGAGGAGGCCCAAGTCGAACGCGCCCGCACCGATCACGAGAATCGCCGCCATCGGCAGCGCGGTGCGCGTGACGCGCGAGCCGATCGCGGAAATGCCCTGCGCGCTCCACAACAGCAGGAAATCGCGGTGGCGCCACAGGCCGCGGCGCACGCGCCGCCGCGCGGGCCGGGATGCCGGGACCTCAGTAGACAACGCGCACGTCTTCGGGCGCGAGCCAGTCCTTGAGCTGCGCGATGAGCTGGTCGTCCGGATTGACGCGCCATCCTTCCGGCAGCTCGATCTCGCCGCCGAGGCCGTGATTGCGGTATTCGACGACGATGGGGCAGGTGCCGTTCCTGAACGGCGAGAGGAGCTCGAACAGGCGGTCCGCGTTGGCGGCGCCGTTGCAGGCGATGCGCAGCGCCTTGGCGTGACGCTTGCGGAGCGTGGCAAGATCGCAGAGCGTCTCCGCGACGACGCGCAGGCCCTGCACCTGGCCGTCGTCGGTCACCCGCTGCTGGATCCTCGCCTCGACGATGACGAGCTGGTCCTCGCGCAGCAGGGTGCGCGCCGCGTCGAACGTCTCGTTGAAGACGACGATCTCGGCCGAGCCCTCGCCGTCGTCGAGCGTGACGAAGGCCATCTTGCCGCGCCGGCTCGTCTGCACGCGCAGCGCGGTGACGATGCCGGCGAGCCGCACGGTCTCGCGCGTCGGCACGAGGTTCGCGAGCGTCGTGCGCACGAGCGGCGCAAGCTCCGCCGCATGGCTGTGGTAGGGATGGCCGGACAGGTAGAAGCCCAGCGCGAGCTTCTCGTTCGCGAGCCGCTCGGCTTCGGTCCAGTCGCGCACCGCGGCGAGCGTCAGTGCGGAGCCGGGCTCGTCGCCGAACAGCGAGACCTGCGACTTCGTCGCGTCGGCACGCTCGGCTTCGTCCAGCGCGACGCCGACGGAATTGAACAACGCCGAGCGCCGCGGGTCGATCGAATCGAAGGCGCCGGCGCGGATCAGCGCCTCGACGACGCGCCGGTTGACGAGCCGCTTGTCGACGCGGCGGCAGAAATCGAAGAGATCGCGGAACGGGCCGTCCGCCTTGCGCGCCGCGACGATCGACGCGATCGCCTGCTCGCCCGTCCCCTTGATCGCGCCGAGGCCATAGCGCAGCTGTTTCGTGTCGACCGGCTCGAAGCGGTAGTTCGACGCGTTGACGTCGGGCGGCGCGACCTCGAGCCCTGAGGCGATGGCGTCGTCGAAGAACTGGCGCACCTTGTCGGTGTCGTCCATGACGAGCGACAGATTCGCCGCGGCGAACGCCGCCGGATGGTGCGCCTTGAAATACGCGGTCTGGTACGCGATCAGCGCGTACGCCGCGGCATGCGACTTGTTGAAGCCGTAGCCCGCGAACTTCTCCATCAGGTCGTACAGATGCGTCGCCCGCTGCTTCGGCACGTTGTTCTTCTGCGCGCCGTCGACGAAGATGTCGCGGTGCCGCGCCATCTCGACCGCGTTCTTCTTGCCCATCGCGCGGCGCAGGAGGTCGGCGGCGCCCAGCGTGTAGCCGCCGATCGACTGCGCGATCTGCATCACCTGCTCCTGGTACACCATCACCCCGTACGTCGGCGCGAGGATCGGCTCGAGTCGCGGGTCCGAATACTCGGCGCGCTCGCGGCCGGTCCGGCGCGCGACGTAGTCGGGGATGAGCTCCATCGGGCCCGGGCGGTACAGCGCGACGAGGGCGACGATGTCCTCGAAGCGCGTCGGCGGCGCCTGCTTCAGCAGATCGCGCATGCCGCGCGATTCGAACTGGAACACGGCGGTCGTGTTGCCGGCGCGGAAGATGTCGTAGGTCGCCTTGTCGTCGAGCGGAAGCGCCTCGAGCGACGGCGCGCTCGCCGGGTCGAGCAGGCGCACGTACTTGAGGGTCCAGTCGAGGATCGTCAGCGTCGTGAGGCCGAGGAAGTCGAACTTGACGAGGCCCACCGCTTCGACGTCGTCCTTGTCGAACTGCGACATCAGCCCCTCGGAGCCCGCCTGCGCGTACAGCGGGCAGAAATCGGTGAGCTTGCCGGGCGCGATGAGGACGCCGCCCGCATGCATCCCGACGTTGCGGGTCAGACCCTCGAGCGATTCGGCGAGCGTGAGGAGCTCGCGCACCTCCTCCTCGTTCTTCTCCCGCTCGGCCAGGAGCGGCTCCATCTTGCGCGCATCCTTCAGCGTGATGAGCTTCCCCGGCTGGAACGGGATCAGCTTGGCGATGCCGTCGCAGAACATGTACGGCAGGTCGAGCACGCGGCCGACGTCGCGCACGACCGCCTTCGCCGCCATCGTGCCGAACGTCGCGATCTGCGACACGGAATCGGCGCCGTACTTGTTCTTCACGTACTCGATGACGCGGTCGCGGCCGGTCTGGCAGAAGTCGATGTCGAAGTCCGGCATCGACACGCGCTCGGGATTGAGGAAGCGCTCGAACAGCAGCGCGTAGCGCAAGGGATCGAGGCCGGTGATGCCGAGCGAGAAGGCGACCAGCGAGCCCGCGCCCGAGCCGCGGCCCGGCCCGACGGGGACGCCGTTCACCTTGGCCCAGTTGATGAAATCGGCGACGATCAGGAAGTAGCCGGAGAATCCCATCTGGATGATGGTCTTCACCTCGAACTCGAGGCGCGCCGCGTACTCGGGGCGCCGCTGCTCGCGGACTTCGGCATCGGGGAAGAGCGAGAGCAGCTGCTGCTCCAGGCCGAACACCGCTTCCTTGTGCAGGAACTCGTCGAGGGTCACGCCCGGCGGCGTGGGGAAATCGGGAAGATAGTTCTTGCCGAGCGGAATCGTCAGGTTGCAGCGCTGCGCGATCGCGATGGAATTGGCGAGCGCGTCGGGCAGGTCCGCGAACGCCGCGGTCATCTCGGCCTGCGTCTTGAAGTACTGGTCCGGCGTGAAGCGCCTCGGCCGGCGCGGATCCGCGAGCACGTGGCCTTCGGAGATGCACACGCGCGCCTCGTGCGCGCGAAAGTCGCCGGGGCGCATGAACTGGACCGGATGCGTCGCGACGAGCGGCAGCGCGAGCTCTCCCGCGAGGCGCACCGTCGCCGCGACGAGCGCATCGTCGTCGGCGTGTCCGGCGCGCTGCACCTCGAGGTAGTAGCGTCCGGGGAAGAGCTGCGACCAGTCGCGCGCGGCGCGTGTTGCGCCGGCGGCATTTCCCTGCAGCAGGGCCTTGCCGATTTCGCCGTCACGCGCGCCGGAGAGCGCGAGGATTCCGGTGGTGCCCTCGCGGAACCAGTCGCGGCGGAACTCGACGCGGCCGCGATACTGGTTGGTGCGGTACGCGCGGGTGAGCCATTCGGCGAGGCGAAGATAGCCGTCGCGCGACTGCGCGAGGAGCAGCGCACGGTAGGGCTGGTCGCGCTCGGCGTCGTGCGAGAGCCACACGTCGCAGCCGAAGATCGGCTTGATGCCGGCGTGGCGCGCCGCCTTGTAGAACTTGACGAGGCCGAAGGCATTGGCGAGATCGGTGATCGCCAGCGCGGGCATCGCATCGGCCACCGCCGCCTCGATCGCGTCGCCGATCCGCACCGTGCTGTCGACGATCGAGAACTCGCTGTGCAGGCGCAGGTGGACGAAGGCGGGAGCGGTCATGACGGACAGGGCAGGGGGCTGTTAGAATTTTACTCCGTCCACCGTCCAAGTTCCTTCGATGATGCCTCGATTTTGCGGCTGCCGTGCCGACGCGCTTGTGGCGCGCACTTTGCGCGTGTGCGCTCGCTCTCGCGATTGCGGGCTGTGCATCCGGCGCCCGCGGCGCCGCCGACGCAGGGCGAGCCGCCCGCGCCCGCCGTCAACCTTTCGGGCTTTCCGCTCGAATACCGGCAGGGCTACGCCGACGGATGTGCGAGCGCGACGGGTGCGCAACGCAAGGATGCCGCGCGCTTCGGCGCGGACGGCAACTATCGCACCGGCTGGCAGGACGGCCTCGCCCTCTGCCGCAAGAAGTGAGCGCGACCGGCATCCCTGGCGCGCGGCGCTCGATGAAACCCTACGCCACGCAGCGCGTCGCGTTGCGCGGTCTCGCGCACAACGTGCTGACGTGGGGCGAGCCGGGCGCGCCGAAGCTCTTCCTGCTGCACGGCTGGATGGACGTCGCCGCGTCGTTCCAGTTCCTGGTCGACGCGCTTGCGGGAGGCTGGCAGGTGATCGCGCCGGACCTGCGCGGCTTCGGCCGCAGCGAATGGCAGCCGCAGGGCTACTGGTTCGCCGACTACGTCGCCGACCTCGAGGCGCTGCTCGACGCCTTTGCGCCCGGTGAGACCGTCAACCTCATCGGGCACAGCCTCGGCGGCAACGTCGTGATGCAATACGCGGGCGCGCGCCCGTCGCGAGTCCGGGCGCTCGTGTCGCTCGACGGATTCGGCATTCCGGCCGAGCGTCCCGACGCCGCGCCGGAAAAATATGCGGCGTGGCTCGACGCTCTGCGCAAGCCGCCCGAATTCGCGTCGTATGAGAGCCTCGACGCGGTCGCCGACCGGCTGCAGAAGAACAATCGTCGGCTCGCACGCGAGCAGGCGGTCTTTCTCGCGCGGCACTGGGCCGAGGTGACCCCCGACGGCCGCGCGCGCCTCGTGTCCGACCCGCGCCACAAGTTGCCGTTCCCGATGGTCTACCGCCTCGAGGAGACGTACGCGATCTGGCGCAACATCGCCGCGCCGACGCTCTGGGTCGCCGCCGCGGATTCGAACATACCCCGCTGGCTCGACGATCATCCGGAAGGCGAGGGCGGCGCCGACAACCTGGAGGGCATCCGCCGCCGTCTCGCGCACATCCCCGGCGGGCGGCTCGAGATCATCGCCGACGCCGGGCATATGCTGCATCACGACCAGCCTGCGGCAGTAGCCGCGGCGATCGAGGCGTTCCTCGCCAGCGTCGCGAAGGCCGGGCCATGACCTCCGTGCTGGGCGTGCGCGACCGGCGCGGCGCCTATTTCGCGCTCGCCGTGCTGACGCTCATCTGGGGCAGCAACTGGGTGGTGATGAAGCTGGCGCTGGACCACGCGCATCCGGTCGTGTTCAACGTCGAGCGGACGTGGATCGCCGTGATCGTGCTGTTCGGCGCGCTCGTCGCGCAGCGAAAATCGCTGCGGCCCGTCGGATGGTGGGCGATCGTCGTCACCGGATTCCTCCAGACGACGGTCAACTTCGGGTCGACCACGATGGCGCTGGCCGGCGGTGGCGCCGGACGCACGTCGGTGCTCGTGTTCACGATGCCGTTCTGGACGCTGCTGATCGCGTGGCCGGTGCTGCACGAGCGCGTGCGCGGCGCGCAGTGGATCGCGATCGTCGCGGCGTTCGCCGGGCTGGTGCTCGTCGTCGGGCCGTGGGAGTGGCAGGGCGATCTCGCGCCGCGGCTGTGGGCGGTCGCCTCGGGACTCGGCTGGGCGGCGGGGACGGTCGCGACCAAATACTTCCAGCAGCGGCAGCGGCTCGACATGCTGAACTTCATGGCGTGGCAGATGGCGGTCGGCGTGCTTCCGCTGACGCTGTTGCCGTGGTTCGTCGACTTCGCGCCGACGCAGTGGAGCCTCGCGCAGGTGTACCTGCTGATCCACGTCGGCGCGCTGTCGACGGCGCTGGGATTCCTGCTGTGGATCGCGATCCTGCGTTACCTGCCGGCGGGCACCGCGTCGCTCAACATGTTCGCCATTCCCGTGATCGCGCTCGTCTCGTCGATGCTGGTGTTCGGCGAGCGCCTGAGCGCGACCGAATGGCTCGGCATCGGCTGCATCGGCGCGGGGCTCGCGATCATTTCGCTGCAGGCCGTGCGCGCCCCGCGCGAAGCCGCGACACCGACGCCGGTCGACGGCGGTTAGCGTTCCCGGCAACTGCTGCTCCGGAATTCGCGCCGTCATGGGGCGTGCCGGGGTAAAATGCGACTCGAGCCGGCGCATCGCCGGCGCTTTTTTCCCGATCGCCGCGCCCGCCATGCCGGATTCTCCCGCTCCCGATATCGCCAAGCTTCGCATCGACCGCAACCTCGCGCCGGTCAGGTCGCGTCGCCGGCGCAAGTGGATCTGGCTCGGTGTCGTCGTCGCGATCGTGGTGGCGGGCGCTTCGTGGTATTCGCTGCAGCCGCATCCCGTCACCGTGCAGACGACGCCGGTCGTCACGTCGTATCCGTCGCAGCAGTTCGTCGTGCTCAATGCGACCGGCTACGTCGTCGCGCAGCGCAAGGCGGCGATCGCGTCCAAGGCCTCGGGGCGCCTCGAATGGCTCGGCGTCGCGGAAGGATCGCGAGTGAAGGCCGGCGACGTGATCGCGCGGATCGACAACCGCGACGTCGTCGCGCAGGCGCAGAGCGCGCAGGCCAACGTCAAGGCGGCGCAGGCCGCGCTGCAGCAGGCTGAGGTCGAGCGGCAGAACGCGAAGGTGGAGCTTGCGCGCAGCCAGGACCTCGTCGCGAAGGGATTCGTGTCGAGATCGGCGCTCGACACGGCGAGCATGCGCTTCGACCGTGCCCAGGCCGGCGTCGCCAACGCGCAGGCCAACGTGAACGTCGCGATCGCGGCGGCGCGCAACGCCGATGTCGGCGTCGATTACACGATGATCCGGGCGCCGTTCGACGGCGTCATCCTGTCGAAGAGCGCCAACGTCGGCGACCTCGTGACGCCGTTCTCGTCGGCGACCGATTCGAAGGGCGCCGTCGTCACGATGGCGGACATGAGCACGCTCGAGGTCGAGGCGGATGTCTCCGAATCGAGCCTCGGCAAGATCCGGGTCGGGCAGCCCTGCGAGATCACGCTGGACGCGCTGCCGGACTCGCGCTTCCGCGGCCGGATCAGCCGCGTCGTGCCGACGGTCGACCGGGCGAAGGCCACGGTGATGACGAAAGTCCGCTTCGACGCGATCGATCCGCGCATCCTGCCGGAGATGAGCGCCAAGGTGGCGTTCCTGTCGCAGGAGGTCACGCCGGAGCAGCAGAAGGCGTTCACCGGCGTCAACCAGGGTGCGCTCTCCACGCGCGACGGCAAGTCCGTCGTGTTCGCGCTGCGCGACGACAAGGCGGTCGAGGTGCCGGTGACGACCGGCGTCAAGGTCGGCGATCTCACCGCGATCTCGGGCGGCGTCAAGTCCGGCGAGAAGGTGGTGCTGAATCCGGCGCCCGAGTTGCGCACGGGAACGCTCGTCAAGGTCGCCGCCAAGTAGCGGCGGCTGCGCAGATTCAGGCCGAAGTTCAAGGCGGGAATGTCGGAATCCATCGTCACGACGGAGCGGAAGATCGACGCTGACCCCGCTTCGCGCGGCGACCCGCTCGTCGCGGTGCGCAACCTGACGAAGTACTACGTCCGCGGCGGCCAGGTGATTCCGGTGCTGGTCGACATCGACCTCGACGTCTACGCCGGCGATTACGTCGCGCTGATGGGCCCGTCGGGATCGGGCAAGTCGACGCTGCTGAACCTCATCGCGGGCATCGACAAGCCGAGCTCCGGGCAGATCCGGGTTGCCGGCGTCGACATCGCCGAGCTCTCCGAAGGCGATCTCGCCGCGTGGCGCGCGGCGAACGTCGGATTCATCTTCCAGTTCTACAACCTGATGCCCGTGCTCTCGGCGTTTCGCAACGTCGAGCTGCCGCTGCTGCTCACCAGCCTTTCGCGGCGCGAGCGGCATCAGCGGGTCGAGACCGTGCTGGCGCTGGTCGGGCTCACCGACCGCAGCGACCATTATCCGAACGAGTTGTCCGGCGGCCAGCAGCAGCGCGTCGCGATCGCGCGCGCGCTCATCACCGATCCGACGATCATCGTCGCCGACGAGCCGACCGGCGACCTCGACCGGACGACCGCCGAGGAGATCCTCGGACTGCTCGACCGCCTCAACCGCGAGATCGGCAAGACGATCATCATGGTGACGCACGACCCCAAGTCGGCCGAGAAGGCGCACCGGCTGATCCACCTCGAAAAGGGCGTGCTGGCCGCCTGAGGCCTCGTGCCGGCCAGGGCCTCGGCGACCGCCATGTTCATTCCCCTCCTGATTCTGCGCAACGCGTTCCGGCACAAGCTGCGCACGATCCTGACCGTCGTCGGGATCGTCGTCGCGATCACCGCGTTCGGCTTGCTGCGGACCGTCGTCGATGCGTGGTACGCGGGCGCCAATGCAAGCTCCAGCGCACGGCTCGTCACGAGAAGCGCGGTCTCGCTCGTGTTCCCGCTGCCGCTCACCTACGCGCAGAAGATCCGCCAGATCGCCGGCGTCAAGGGCGTGTCGTGGGCGAACTGGTTTGGCGGCGTCTACATCTCGGAGCGCAACTTCTTCCCGCAGTTCGCGATCGACGCGCCGACCTATCTCGACATGTACCCGGAGTTCATCCTGTCGCCGGAGGAGCGCAAGGCGTTTCTCACCGACCGCAAGGGCGCAATCGTCGGTCGCAAGCTCGCGGAAACCTACGGCTGGAAGGTTGGCGATCAGATCCCGCTGCGCGGCACGATCTACACGGGCACGTGGACGTTCAATCTGCGCGGGATCTACGATGGAGTCGACAAGGGAACCGACCAGTCGACGATGTACTTTCACTTCGACCTGCTGAATGAAACGATCAAGAAGCTCTACCCGCGCCGCGCCGACCAGACCGGAGTCTTCATCGTCCAGCTGCGCGACCCGGGACAGGCCGCCGAGGTGTCCGCGGCGATCGACGCGACGTTCAAGAATTCGCTGGCCGAGACGCTGACCGAGACCGAGAAGGCGTTCCAGCTGGGATTCGTCGCAATGACCGAGGCGATACTGCTGGCGATCCAGGCGGTGTCCTACCTCGTCATCGTGATCATCATGGCGGTGATGGCGAACACGATGGCCATGACGGCGCGCGAGCGCAGCGCCGAGTACGCGACGATGAAGGCGCTCGGATTCGGCAATGCCTTCGTGGGCATGCTGATCGTCGCCGAGTCGGTCGGCATCGCGATGCTGGGCGGCCTCATTGGCATTGCCGCCACCTTTCCGATCGCGCATGCGTTCGCCGAGAAGATGGGATCGCTGTTCCCCATTTTCTTCGTGAGCGAGGAGACCCTGTTGACGCAGGCAGGTGCGGCACTTCTGGTCGGCCTCGTCGCGGCAGCGCTGCCGGCGTGGAACACGGCGCGGGTGCGCATCGTCGATGGCTTGAGAGCGGTAGCGTGAGCGAGACGGGCGAAGCCACGGACGCCTGCGCAAGCGGGGCGCAGCCCAGGCCCGAAGGGCGCGTCCGCGCGTGCGGGCGTCGCCCGACGCTCAGCAATTGCGCCCGGCGCGACCGTTCGGGGAGGGCGTACCGAAGGGCGCGTCGGCGAGCGAGCGCAAGCGGCCGACACTGTGGCGAAGCGCATCTGTACTCCGGTGCGGAGGCCGCGTGAGCAAGCTCGGCCCAGACAGTTCGCGTGGCGGTGCCGAGATCGCGTGGCGGCAATGACCATCCCGTTCAGCTACATCGTGCGCAACGTCGGTGCGCGCAAGCTCACGACGGCGCTCACGGCCGGCGGGATGGCGCTCGTCGTCTATGTGTTCGCGACGGTGCTGATGCTGGCGGCGGGGCTCGAGAAGACGCTGGTCTCGACCGGGCAGGACGATAACGTCGTCGTGATCCGACGCTCGGCGCAGACCGAGATCCAGTCGGGAGTCGACCGTCGCCAGGCGAGCATCGTCAGCAGCCTCCCCGACATTGCGGTCGGCCAGAACGGCGAGCGCCTGATCTCGAAGGAGCCCGTGGTGCTCATCAACCTGCAGAAACGCGGCACGAACAAGCCGTCGAACGTCGTGATCCGCGGCGTGACGCCGGCCGGGCTGACGTTGCGGCCGCAGGTCGAGCTCGTCGAGGGGCGAATGTTCCGCCCGGGGACCTCGGAAGTGATTGCGGGGCGCGCGATCGCCAATGGCTTTCAGGGCGCCGGTGTCGGCGAGACGCTGCGTTTCGCGTCGCGCGACTGGACGGTCGTCGGGGTGTTCGACGCGGGGCACACGGGGTTCGACTCGGAGATCTGGGGCGACGCCGAGCAGATGCTGCAGGCGTTCCGTCGTCTCGGTTTCTCGGTGGTGATCTTCAGGCTCGCCGATACCGATCGATTCGATGCGGTGAAGAAGGAGCTCGAGTCCGATCCTCGGCTCACGGTCGAGGCCAAGCGCGAGACGCGCTTCTACGCCGACCAGTCGGAAGCGCTGTCGAAGTTCATCAGCTACCTCGGCACGACGATCTCGGTGATCTTCTCGATCGGCGCGATCATCGGCGCGATGATCACGATGTACGCGAGCGTCGCCTCGCGCACCGGCGAGATCGGCACGCTGCGCGCGCTCGGCTTTTCCCGCGCGGCGATCCTCGCGGCGTTCCTGGTCGAGGCGCTGCTGTTGGGCCTCCTGGGAGGGATCTTCGGCCTCGCCGCCGCGTCCGCCATGCAGGCGATCTCGATCTCGACGATGAATTTCCAGACGTTCGCGGAGCTCGCGTTCTCGTTCACGCTGACGCCGAGGATCATCGTCGCGTCGCTGCTGTTCGCGCTGGCGATGGGGTTCGTCGGCGGATTCCTGCCGGCGGTGCGTGCCGCGCGATTGAAGATTGTCGACGCGTTGCGTGCGGCATGACCAGGCGATGAAGCGCCGCGTCAAGGCCCCGGCGTCGCTGTTCGTCATCGCCTCCGTGATCTGGGGGTCGACCTGGCTCGCGATCACGTTCCAGCTGGGCGACATCGCGCCGGAGGTCTCCCTCACCTACCGGTTCGCGCTCGCGGCCGCGCTCATCGCGCTCGGGTGCAAGGCTACCGGGCGTTCGTTGCGGTTTCCGCCTCGCGTGCATTGGCTGCTGGCCGCGCAGGGCGCGCTGATGTTCGGCTTCAATTACATCGCGGTCTACCGCGCCGAGCTGTACGTCGCCTCGGGGCTCGTCGCCGTGCTGTTCTCGACGATGGTGTTCATGAGCCTCGTCGGAGCGCGGCTCGCGTTCGGGACGCCGATCACCCGGCGCGCCCTCGTCGGGGCGTCGCTCGGCGTCGGCGGCGTCGTGCTGCTCTTCCTGCCCGAGATTCTCGCCGCGCAGAACGGCGGGAATGCGGCGACGGGGATCGCGCTGGGGCTGGGCGCCGCGCTCATCGCCACCGGCGGCAATCTGGTCACGATGCAGATGCAGCGTCGCGAGCTTCCGATCTTCGAGACGACCGCGTGGGGGATGGCGTACGGCGCCGCGCTTTCCGCGCTCATCGCGACGCTCATGGGCGCGTCATGGACCTTCGACGCGCACGCCCCCTACGTGCTGTCGCTCGCCTATCTCGCGGTGTTCGGCAGCGTGGCGGCCTTCGGCGCGTATCTCACGCTGCTGAAGCAGGTCGGCGCCGGGCCGTCGTCGTACACGAGCGTCGCGACACCGGTGGTGGCGATGCTGCTGTCGACGCTGTTCGAGGGATACCGCTGGAGCGCGCTCGCGCTGCTCGGCGTCGTGCTCGCCGCCGTCGGCAATGTGCTCGTCATTCGCCAGCGGGAGCGCGGCTGCGCGCCGCTAATCGAGCTGCAGCTTCGCGTCGGCGATCAGCTTCTTCCAGCGATCGAGGTCGGACTGGATCAGCGCGCCGAGGCGCTCCGGCGGGCCGGCGATGATCTCGGCGCCCTCGGCGTCGAGGCGCGCGCGGACGTCGGGCTGCGCCAGCGCTTTCTGGGATTCCGCGTTGAGCCGCACGACGATCTCGGCCGGCGTGCCGGCGGGCGCGACGATGCCCCAGTAATTGATCACGCTGGCGTCGGCCACCCCTTCTTCCTGCCAGCTCGGCACGCCAGGCATCAGCGCGACGCGCTTCGGTCCGGTGACGGCGATGACCTTGACCCGGTTCTGCGCGAGCTGCGGCAGCGTCGCCGGAATCGACGCGGTGATCGCCTGGATCTGCCCGGCGAGCAGGTCCTGCGTCGCGGGGGCGATGCCCTTGTAGGGAACGTGAACGATGTCGACGCCGGTGCGCAGCTTCAGGAGCTCGAGCGCGAGGTGATTGATGCTGCCCGTTCCCGCCGAGCCGTAGTTGAGCGTGCCGGGTTTCGCCTTCGCCAGCGCGATGAATTCGCGCATCGTGCCGGCCGGCACGTCCGCGTTGATGACGAATGCGAGCGGGCCCGCGGCGATCGGCGCAACGGGCGTGAATTGCCGGATCGGGTCGTAGCCCGGCGATCTCGACGCGGCGGCCACCGTCGTGAATGGGCCGGCGACGAACAGCAGCGTGTAGCCGTCCGGCGCCGCTTTCGCGGCCTCGGCGGCACCGATCGCGCCACCCGCGCCGGTGCGGTTGTCGACGACGATCGAAGTGCCGAGCGCGTCGCCGAGCTTCTGCGCGACGAGGCGGGCGACGCTATCGGTGCCGGCGCCGGGCGGAAACGGGACGATCAGCCGGATCGGCTTCGACGGGTACGCCGGCGCCTGCGCGAATGCGGTGAGCGGCAGCGCCGAGATCAGCGCCGACGCGATCACGCAAAGGAGGCGCTTCATCGCGATCGACCGTTCTTCGCCGTCTCCTGATGACATCGACGTTGTGGCTCCGGCCGCTCGCATTCGCTCGCTTAACGTTCGCTGCGCTCACGTTAGTGGCTCCGGCATAACTTGCTCCGCAAGTAGTCTGCGTCGCTTAACGTTCGCTGCGCTCACTTAGCCTGCGCCGCAATGTGGATGTCATGAGATGTCTCAATCTTCGCCATCCTTTCGGATGACATCCACATTGTCAATGAGGCGGGTCGAGCCGAGCGTCGCCGCGCCCAGCACGATCAGCAGATTCGGGTGGTCGTAGCCCTCGGGATGCGGAATGCGCAGCGCGAGTCCGTGCCGCACGGCGATGTAGTCGACTTTCCAGCCGCGCTTGGCGAGCTCCATGCGTCCGGCGGCTTCGAGGTTCGCGTAGTCGGTGCGGCCGCCGGCGATCGCAGCGGCGATCCCGCTCAGCACGCGGTAGAGGTTCGGCGCCTCGGCACGTTCGCCGGGCGAGAGATACGTATTGCGCGACGCGAGTGCCAGCCCGTCGTCGGCGCGGATGGTCTCCGCCGGAACGATCTGGATCGGCATGTTGAACTGCTGGACCATGCCGCGGACGATCTTGAGCTGCTGGCGGTCCTTCTTGCCGAAGACCGCGACGTCGGGCTGCACGAGGTTGAAGAGCTTCAACACGACGGTGCACACGCCGTGGAAGAATCCCGGCCGGGACGACCCCTCGAGCTCTTCCGCGAGTGGTGGCGGCATCACGCGGTAGACCTGCGGCGTCGGATACATCTCCTGGTCCTGCGGCGCGAAGAGCACGTCGACGCCTTCGTGCTCGAGGCCCGCGCGGTCGGCGTCCAGCGTCCGCGGATAGCGGTCGAAATCCTCGTTCGGCCCGAACTGCAGCCGGTTGACGAAGATGCTGGTGACCACGACGTCGCCGTGCTGGCGCGCGATGCGGCACAGCGACAGGTGCCCGTCGTGCAGGTTGCCCATCGTCGGCACGAAGGCCACGCGACCGGCGCCCGCGAGGCGCTCGGCCAGTTCCGCGGCGGTGCTCACGATTTCCATCGGATTCTCCGTCGAACGTTGTTGCGGCGGGACCGGACCCTGTGACCGCGGGCAATGGGCCCGGGGCGTCGCGGACCGATCAGAAGCAGTGCTCGTCGGCCGGGAAGCTCCCGTCCCTCACGGCGCTCACGTACGCGGACAACGCGGCTGCCACGCTATCATGCCCCGCAAGGAAATTCCTGACGAAACGGGCGGGACGGCCGGGCGACAATCCGAGCGCGTCGTAGAGTACCAGCACCTGGCCCGAGCATTCCGGCCCGGCGCCGATGCCGATCACGGGGATTCCCGCGGCGCGCGTGATCGCCGCGCCGACGCTGCGCGGCACGCATTCGATGATCAGCATCGCGGCGCCCGCGCGAGTCAGCGCGGCCAGGTCCGCCTGCAGGACGGCCGCCGCGTCGTCGGTCTTGCCCTGGATGCGGTATCCGCCGAGCGTGTTGACCGACTGCGGCTGCAGACCGATGTGGCCGCACACCGGGATGCCGCGCGTGACGAGGAATTCGACGGTCGGGGCGAGCCACGCGCCGCCTTCGAGCTTGACCATCTGCGCGCCCGCCTTCAACGCCGCCGCGCATGCGGCGTAGGCCTGCTCGGGCCCGGCCTGATAGCTCCCGAACGGGAGGTCGGCGATCACGAGCGCGCGCTCGCTGCCGGCGGCAACGCAGCGCGTGTGATAGAGCACGTCGGCGAGATCGACCGGCAGCGTCGAGTCGTGGCCCTGGATCACCATGCCGAGCGAATCGCCGATCAGCAGGATGTCGACGCCGGCGCGCTCGCACAGCGCCGCGAAGCTCGCGTCGTAGGCCGTCAGCATCGCGATCTTGCGCCCCTCGGCCGCCATTTTCGCGACGGCGGGAACGGTCAGGCGCTTCGGCCGGTCGGCCGACGGAGCGGGATTGGCATAAGAGTTCATGGTCACGACGCCAGGTTGAAGAATTCACGCTGCCCGCGCATCGCGTTGACGTGCGCGACGAGCAGGTCGAAGTGATTCGGATCGTCGACGAAATTGAGCCGCTCGCTGTTGACGATCAGCAGCGGCGCTGCCGTGTACCGGTAGAAGAAGCGACTGTACGCGTCGGCAAGGCGCGCGAGATATTGCGCCGGGATCGTTCGCTCGTAATCGACGCCGCGCCGGTGCACGCGCTCGATGAGGGTCTCCACCGGCGCCTGAAGGTAGATGACGAGGTCGGGCAGCGGCGCTTCGAGCCGGAGCTGCGCGTAGACCTTGTCGTAGAGGCCGTACTCGGCGTCGTCGAGATTGAGGCGGGCGAACAGAGGATCCTTGTCGAGCAGGAAATCGCCGACGATCGTGCGCCCGAACAGGTCGATCTGGCCGATGCCGCGCAGCAGGTCGACGCGCTGGAACAGGAAATTGAGCTGGGTGGGCAGCGCGTAGCGCGCCATGTTCTCGTAGAACCGCCCGAGGAACGGATTGTCCTCGGGCCGCTCGAGCAATGCGTCGCCGTCGACGTGGTGGGCAAGTGCCCGCGCGAGGCTCGTCTTGCCGGCGCCGATCGGGCCTTCGACGACGACGTAGCGGCACTTGGCGAGATCCATCGTGGCGGCGGGTCAGGACAGCGCGTGGCTGCGGGTGGGAGCGATGCGCTGGCCGCGCACGCCGCGGAGGTAGCTGCGTGCGAGACCGCGCCCGGGGATCGTCACCGTCGGCGCCAGGTCGGCCAGCGGACGCAGCACGAACGCGCGCTCGTGCATGCGCGGATGCGGGATGACGAGCCCGTGCAAGGCGGCGCGACGGCGGCCGTATAGTAGCAAATCGAGGTCGAGGGTTCGCGGCAGGTTGCGCTCATGTTCGTGCTCGCGCCGGCGCCGCTGCCGGCGCTCGATCCGCTGCAGCGCGGCCAGCAGCGCGCGCGGCGGCAGCGACGTTTGCACGCGCGCGACCGCGTTCACGTAATCGGGCTGCGCCACGACGCTGTCGACCGGAGCGCTCGCGTAATTGCCGGACCAGCCGACGAGGCGAACCCGAGGCAGCCGCGAGAGCGCATGGAGCGCGTGCGCCAGCCGGCGGCGCGGGTGGGCGAGATTGCTGCCCAGCCCGATGAAGGCGGTCACGGCGCTCACTCGGGCGCGGCGTCGGATGCGTCGGGTGGGGCCTCGCCGTCCTCGCGGTGCCTGCGGCCGCGTCCGCGCGAGCGGCGGCGCTTCTTCGGCCCTTCGCCCGGCCGCAGCATCGATTCGCGCTCGGCGTGCGATGCGCTGGCGAAGCGATGCCACCAGTCGGGAAGCTCGGCGAGCGCGCCGTCGAGCTCGCCGCTCTCGCCGCGCAGCACCAGGAAATCCCATCCGGCGCGGTAGCTCGGATGCTCGAGCAGCCGGAACGGCCGCTGGCCCGAGCGTTGCTCGAAGCGCGTCTGCAGCGACCAGATCTCCTTGATCGTGGCCTCGAAACGGCGCGGGATCGCGAGCTTGTCGGCCTGCCGTCCCAATACCGCGTCCATCGCCTCGAACAGCGCCGGCATCGGCCGCTCGCCGCGCGCCTTCGCGGCGTTCCACGTCGCGAGCACCTCGTGCCAGAGCAGCGCGGCGAACAGGAATCCCGGCGACACCGGACGATCGGCGCGGACGCGCTCATCGGTGCTGGCGAGCGCCAGCTCGATGAAGCGGTGGCCGAGCGGCTGCTCGACGATCATGTCGAGCAACGGCAGCAGCCCATGCGCGAGGCCGTGCGCGCGGAGGCTCTTCACGGTCTCCGACGCGTGTCCCGAGAGAAGGAGCTTCTGCATCTCGTCGAACAGGCGCGCCGGCGGCACGTTCTGCATCAGCGCGGCGAGCTTGGGGATCGGCGCGGCGGTCTTCGGGTCGATCGCGACACCGAGCTTCGCCGCGAGGCGGACGGCGCGCAGCATCCGCACCGGGTCCTCGCGATAGCGCGTGACCGGCGGCCCGATGAGCTTCAGCCGCCGCGCGCGGATGTCGGCGACCCCGCCGACGAAATCGCGGATCTCCTCCGATTCCGGATCGAAATAGAGCGCGTTGATCGTGAAGTCGCGGCGCGCCGCGTCCTCGGCGTGCGAGCCGTAGACGTTGTCGGAAAGGAGCCGCCCATGCTCGTCGGTCGCATCGTCACCGGTCTGCGCGGCGCGAAACGTCGAGACTTCGAGGATTTCCGGCCCGGAATGCACGTGCACGAGGCGAAAGCGGCGGCCAATGATGTAGGCGCGGCGAAAGAGCGGCTTCACGTCCTCCGGATGCGCGTCGGTCGCGATGTCGAAATCCTTGGGCACGATGCCGAGCAGGAGGTCGCGGACCGCACCGCCCACCACGTACGCCTTGAATCCGGCGCCTTGCAGCTTGCGGATGACGTCCTGCGCGCCGCGGGAGAGCTGATTGCGCCGGAGCGGGTGATCGCCCGGCCCGTAGACGCGGACGCGGCCGGGCTTGCTGCTCTTGCCGGGCATCAGTCGCGCGAACAGGCGTCGGATCATTGTGCGTCGGGGTCGGCGGAGGCGGCCGGAAGGCCGACTGCCGGCAGTTGCGGCGAGGGGCGGCATGCGGCAAAAGGTCGCCGGGCGCCGCGGCGGAGAGCGGTCATCGAACGGGCCGCGATCATAGCATGGCGTGCCGGAGGCTCCGCGGCGGCGGCCGCAGGATGGCAGGATCGCGTCGAATCGACGATAATATCGGCCAGGCAGAATTGCCGGAAAGCGCGCAGGAGCGAGCGACACTTCCCGGTCCCGCGCGCGGCGGCGGCAGCTTCCCGTGCGCCGGGATTCGATCCCGGTTCATCCCCGTTTCCCATCACCCGCAGCCTACAGTTCGCGACGTCCGCGCCGGCAACGGCCGCGTCCGGTGCCGGACCGATTCGCCGCAATGCCCAGGAGAGCCCATGACTTACCAGCACGTGAAGATCCCGGCCGGTGGCCAGAAGATCACCGTCAACAAGGATTACAGCCTCACCGTTCCCGACGCGCCGATCATTCCCTTCATCGAGGGCGATGGCACGGGATTCGACATCACGCCGGTGATGATCAAGGTCGTCGACGCGGCGGTCGCGAAGGCCTACGGCGGCAAGCGCAAGATCCACTGGATGGAGATCTACGCCGGCGAGAAGTCGACCAAGGTCTACGGCCCCGACGTCTGGCTGCCCGACGAGACGCTGGCGATCCTCAAGGACTACGTGGTGTCGATCAAGGGCCCGCTGACGACGCCGGTGGGCGGCGGCATCCGCTCGCTCAATGTCGCGCTGCGCCAGCAGCTCGACCTGTACGTGTGCCTGCGCCCGATCCAGTACTTCAAGGGCGTGCCGTCTCCGGTGAAGGAGCCGGAGAAGACCAACATGGTGATCTTCCGCGAGAACTCGGAAGACATCTACGCCGGCATCGAATGGGAGGCCGAATCGGCGCCGGCGAAGAAGCTCGTCGATTTCCTGATCAAGGAGATGGGCGTCAAGAAGATTCGCTTCCCGATGACTTCCGGGATCGGCATCAAGCCGGTGTCGCGCGAAGGCACCGAGCGCCTTGTGCGCAAGGCGCTGCAGTACGCGATCGACAACGACAGGAAGTCGATGACGCTGGTGCACAAGGGCAACATCATGAAGTTCACCGAAGGCGCGTTCCGCGACTGGGGGTACGGACTCGCCGAGAAGGAGTTCGGCGCGAAGCCGCTCGACGGCGGTCCGTGGATGTCGTTCAAGAACCCGAAGTCGGGCAAGGACATCGTCGTCAAGGACGTCATCGCCGACGCTTTCCTGCAACAGATCCTGCTGCGCCCCGCCGAGTACGACGTCATCGCCACGCTGAACCTCAACGGCGACTACATCTCGGACGCGCTGGCGGCGCAGGTCGGCGGCATCGGCATCGCGCCGGGCGCGAACATGTCCGATTCGGTGGCGATGTTCGAGGCGACGCACGGCACCGCGCCGAAATATGCCGGCAAGGACTACGTGAACCCCGGCTCGGAAATCCTCTCCGCCGAGATGATGCTGGTCCACATGGGCTGGAAGGAGGCGGCGGCGCTGATCGTCACGAGCCTCGAGAAGTCCATCGCCGACAAGGTTGTAACGTACGACTTTGCGCGGCTGATGCCCGGTGCCAAGCAGGTGTCGTGCTCCGGATTCGGCGCGGCGATGATCGAGCGCATGTGACCTGACGGAAGGAAGCCGGCGAAGTGCCGGCTCGGCTGCCGTCTGACCGGACGGTGTCCCGTCGGCTGCGGCCCGCCAGTTTCGTGAGGCCGCGCGGCGGCCCGCGGCCCCGTACGCTGATTCTGCAGCAAATCAAATTCCGGGCAATTCGGCCCCTTGGTGTCGGGATTCCGGATTGCTCCGGAATCGAGCGCACGAGCACCCGCTCGCGTCATTTCCTATAATCCGGCCAAAGCCGTCCGCTCCGGGGAGGAACGATGCGAAAACCAGTCGCGTTCTGGGGCTGGGTGCTGTGGGTCGCGGGCGCTGCGTTCGCGCAGGACCGGCCGCTGCAGACGCTTCCCTACACGCCCGGCCTCGACGTCAAGGCCATGGACCGCACGGTGGATCCCTGCGAGGATTTCTACCGATACTCCTGCGGGGGATGGATCGCGTCCAATCCAATCCCGCCGGACCAAACACGCTGGCGCGTGTACCAGAAACTGCAGCACGACAACGAGCGATTCCTCTGGGGGCTCCTGGAACAGGCGGCCACGCCGTCTCCGGACAGGGCTCCGGTGCAACGGCTGATCGGTGACTATTACTTTTCCTGCATGGATGAAGCGACCGTCGAGAAGACCGGGTTCTCGCCGCTTGCGCCGACGCTCGACCGGATCGCGGCGCTCCGTTCGGTCAAAGACCTGCCGGCGCTGCTCGCGCGCGAGCACCTCGAGCTCTTCGGCACTGACGTGCTGTTCGGCTATGGCTCCAATCAGGACTTCGCGGATTCAGATCAGGTGATCGGTTTCGCCGTCGCCGGCGGGCTCGGCCTGCCCGACCGGGATTACTACACCGACCAGGGCGCCCGCTCGGAAGAAATACGCCGGAAGTACGTCGAGCACATGCAAAGGATGCTGGTGCTGATCGGCGAATCCCGTGCTCGGGCCGCGGCCGACGCGAGGACGATCATGCAGATCGAGACCGCGCTCGCGAAATCGTCACTGATGCTTGTGCAGAAGCGGGACCCATACAGAGTCTTCCACAAGATGACGCTGGCGGAGCTGCAGGCGATCACTCCTTCGTTCCAATGGACGATTTATCTTGATCGCCTCGGGGGGCCGCAAAGCCCGATGCTGAACGTCACCGAGCCGGAATTCTTCCGCGCGCTGGAGGGCGAGCTTAAATTGCGCCGCCTCGCGGACTTGAAAGACCTACCTGCGCTGGCACGCCGTGCACGACGCGGCGCCCTATCTCTCATCGCCTTTCGTGCGCGAAAATTTCGCCTTCTACGGCAAGGTCCTGCGTGGCGCCGTGCAGATTCCGCCGAGATGGAGGCGCTGCGTGCAATACGTCGACCGCGATCTGGGCGAGGCCCTGGGACAGCGTCTTCGTGGAAAGGACATTCAGCGAGGAGGCGAAACAGAGCACCCAGGACATGACCGCGCGCATTCAGACCGCGATGGCAGGCGAGATCCGGGAATCGCCGTGGTTGGGAGCGGAAACGAAACAGATGGCGTTGCAGAAACTGCGCGCGATGGTGAACAAGATCGGCTTCCCCGACCAGTGGCGCGACTACAGTTCCATTCACATCGCATCCGGCGATTTTGCCGGCAACGTCATCAACGCGACACGATTCGAAACGAAGCGACAGCTGGCGAAAATCGGCAAGCCGGTCGATCGCGCCGAATGGTTCATGACTCCGCCGACGGTGAGCGCCTATTACAATCCTCAGATGAACGACATGAATTTTCCGGCGGGCGTGCTGCAGCCGCCGCTGTTCGATCCGAGGATGGATGACGCGCCGAACTACGGCAACACGGGATCCACGATCGGTCACGAGCTCACCCACGGCTTCGATGACCAGGGCCGGCAATTCGACGCGCGCGGAAACCTGAGGAACTGGTGGACGACCGAGGATGCGGAGGCGTTCCAGCAGCGCGCCGACTGCGTGGCCGAGCAGTACTCCGGCTACACCGCGATCGACGACGTCAGGATCAACGGGAAGCTGACGAACGGGGAGGACATCGCCGATATCGGCGGCGTCGTGCTTGCCTACCTCGCGTGGAAGGACGCGACGCGGGGGAAGGAGCTGACGCCGATTGACGGGCTTACCCCCGACCAGCGCTTCTTCGTGGGCATGGCGCAGTGGGCGTGCTCGAATTCACGGCCCGAAGACCGGCGCCTCAGGGCGATTACCGACGTACATTCGCCGGAGGAATTCCGGGTCAACGGCGTCGTGTCGGACATGCCGGAATTCGCGTCGGCGTTCTCCTGCAAGGCGGGTCAGCCCATGGTGCGCGCGCACGTGTGCAAGGTGTGGTGAAGGCCCCCGCGTCTGGCCTGGACGCCGCGGACCCGGCCCGGAGGACACGATCACCCTTCCGTTCGTCGGAAAATTCGCCCCATTTGGAGCGGTCCCGGCGGGCGGCATCGGGCCAAGCGCCCCGGGAAACAAAAAGCCCGCCGGAACGGCGGGCCTTTTTTGTCTACCGCACCCGGGAGGTGCGGGACCGTAAGTGGTAGTCGGTCAGGCGGCCTGAATGTTGCTCGCCTGCTTCCCCTTGGGCCCCTGGGTCACTTCGAAGCTGACCTTCTGGCCTTCCTTCAGGGTCTTGAAGCCTTGCATGTTGATCGCCGAGAAGTGCGCGAACAGGTCCTCGCCGCCGTCTTCCGGGGTGATGAAGCCGTACCCTTTTGCGTCGTTGAACCACTTGACGGTTCCGGTTGCCATAATGCTGCTTCCTTCTTCAATGAACGGGATGTTGGCGTTTGGACAGCAAGTACCACGTGCGGCGGCGCAGCGTTGGAAGCGCGGACGAACCGGAACAGCAGCCACTTAGGAGCCAAACATTGTATTTTTAAGCGGAGATTCCCGCCGCCGTCAAGCAGGCGGGCGCCAAAATCCCCTCCTCTTGAAAAATGTGTTGCAATCATCAAACATAGGGTGATCGAAAGCGCTCACGCCCCCTGGACGATGGCAAATCAGCAACAGGACGGCGGGCTGCTCGAGCTCGAAAAGACCCGGGTAAAGCCCCCGCCGCTGTATAAGGTGCTATTGCTCAACGACGACTACACGCCGATGGACTTTGTTGTCGTGGTGTTGCAGACTGTTTTTGCGATGAGCCGCGAGAAGGCCACGCAGGTGATGCTGCAGGTGCATCGCGAAGGAATGGGGGTATGCGGAACGTACGTGCGCGAGGTCGCGTCAGCCAAGGTCGATCAGGTGAGGGACATCGCGCGGAAGCACCAGCATCCGCTGCAGTGCACGATGGAGGAGACTTGAGCGTTAAGGCCGTATGGAGCCGGCGCCGCACCCCGCGGACCGGCGGCAGCGACCGCGAAAGGCAACGGAAATGATTGCGCAGGAACTGGAAGTCTCCCTCCACATGGCTTTTGTCGAAGCGCGGCAGAAGCAGCACGAGTTCATCACCGTCGAGCATCTCCTGCTCGCGATGCTGGACAACCCGTCCGCGGCCGAGGTGCTCAAGGCCTGCGGCGTGGACATCGACGAGCTGCGCGGCGTGCTGACCGACTTCATCAACGAGCACACGCCTCGGCTGTCGCCGCATTCGGATGCGGACACGCAGCCGACGCAGGGCTTCCAGCGGGTGATCCAGCGCGCGATCCTGCACGTCCAGTCGTCGGGCAAGAAGGAAGTCACCGGCGCCAACGTCCTCGTCGCGATCTTCGGCGAGAAGGAATCGCACGCGGTCTACTTCCTCAACCAGCGCGGCGTGACGAGGCTCGACGTCGTCAACTACATCGCGCACGGGATCACCAAGATCACGCCGCAGAAGCAGGAAAAGGGCGAGCCGAAGGACGACGGCGAGGGCGGCGAGAGCCAGGGCGCGCTCGAGGCCTACACGATCAACCTCAACCTGATGGCGAAGCAGGGCAAGACCGATCCGCTGATCGGGCGGGCGCTCGAGCTCGAGCGCGTGATCCAGGTGCTCTGCCGCCGGCGCAAGAACAATCCGTTGCTGGTCGGCGAGGCCGGCGTGGGCAAGACCGCGATCGCCGAGGGTCTCGCGCGCCGCATCAACGATCAGGAAGTCCCCGAGCTCCTCAGGGAATACCAGGTGTATTCGCTCGACATGGGCGCGCTCCTGGCCGGCACCAAGTACCGCGGCGATTTCGAGCAGCGCCTGAAGGCGGTGCTGAAGCAGCTCGCCGAGAACCCGAAGTCGATCCTGTTCATCGACGAGATCCACACGATCATCGGCGCCGGAGCGGCGTCGGGCGGCACGCTCGACGCTTCCAACCTGCTGAAGCCCGCGCTGTCGACGGGCGCGCTCAAGTGCATCGGCGCGACGACGTACAACGAGTACCGCCAGATCTTCGAGAAGGACCACGCGCTGTCGCGGCGCTTCCAGAAGGTCGACGTGCCCGAGCCGTCGATCGCCGAGACGATCGAGATCCTCAAGGGCCTGAAGTCGCGCTTCGAGGAGCACCACGGCGTCAAGTACGCGCCCGCGGCGCTGACGACGGCGGCCGAGCTCTCGGCGCGGTTCATCAACGACCGCCACCTGCCGGACAAGGCGATCGACGTCATCGACGAGGCCGGCGCCGCGCAGAAGATCCTGCCGAAGTCGAAGCAGAAGAAGATCATCAGCAAGACCGAGATCGAGGAGATCGTCGCCAAGATCGCGCGCATCCCCGCGAAGAACGTGACCTCCGACGACCGCAATGCGCTGAAGACGCTCGACCGCGACCTCAAGAACGTCGTGTTCGGGCAGGACAAGGCGATCGACGCGCTGGTCTCGGCGATCCGCATGGCGCGCTCGGGCCTCGGCAATCCGCAGAAGCCGATCGGCAACTTCCTGTTCAGCGGGCCCACCGGCGTCGGCAAGACCGAGGTCGCGCGCCAGCTCGCCTACTGCCTCGGCGTCGAGCTCCTGCGCTTCGACATGTCCGAGTACATGGAGCGCCACGCCGTGTCGCGCCTCATCGGCGCGCCGCCCGGCTACGTCGGCTTCGACCAGGGCGGCCAGCTCACCGAGGCGGTGACCAAGCACCCGTACAGCGTGCTGCTGCTGGACGAGATCGAGAAGGCGCATCCGGACATCTTCAACATCCTGCTGCAGGTGATGGACCACGGCACGCTGACCGACAACAACGGCCGCAAGGCGGATTTCCGCAACGTCACGATCATCATGACGACCAACGCCGGCGCGTCCGAGCTCACGCGAAGCACCATCGGGTTCGCGACCGAGAAGCAGCCGGGCGACGAGATGGAGTCGATCAAGCGGATGTTCACGCCGGAGTTCCGCAACCGCCTCGACGCGACGATCTCGTTCGGGCAGCTCGACCACGACGTCATCCTGAAGGTGGTCGACAAGTTCCTGCTCGAGCTCGAGAACCAGCTGCACGAGCGCAAGGTCGACGCGTCGTTCAGCGCCGCGCTGAAGCAGTTTCTCGCGAAGAAGGGCTTCGACCCGCAGATGGGCGCGCGGCCGATGGCGCGGCTCATCCAGGACACGATCCGCAAGGCGCTTGCCGACGAGCTCCTGTTCGGACGCCTCACCAACGGCGGCCACGTCACGATCGACGTGGGCGACGACGACAAGGTGCGGCTCGTGTTCGAGGAGACGCCGGAGCCCGCGGCAGTGGCGTAACGCACGGGCGCGCGACGGTTTCGGCTGCGCGCACCACCAAAGAAAAACGGCGCCTTGCGGCGCCGTTTTTCTTGAAGCGAACTGCCCGACGTATCAGGGCTTGATCTGCAGCTTGACGCCTTGCGCGGCCAGCGTCAGGCGCGCGCCTTGCTGCGTGCCGTGCAGGCGAAGCACGACGCCGTTCTGGTTCTTCAGGATCTGGTCGGCCGGGCCGCCGGCGATGGCGATGCCCGCCTCGCCCGCGACGTAGTTGCCGCTGAAGTCGGCGACGTTCTTGAGGTTGAACACTTCGCCGCACGTCGTGACGCTCGAAATGCCGAGGTCGGCGACGCTGAGGCCGTCAACCGAGAACTTGTAATCCTTGCCTCCGAACTTCAGCGTGCCGTCGCCCCAGCTCACGCCGACGCCGAGGGCCACGGCCTTGCTGGAAATGGTGACGGAACCCGACGGTGGCGGCTCGGCGGCCATTACCATCGAGACCACCGCAAGGCAACCCAACGCGACCAGCCACTTCGAGGTCAGACTCTTCAACATTATGTTTCTCCTGAGATTATCGGGACTGATGATGACAGCGCATCGCCAGCCGGGCGCCCATTATATAGGCCAGCCTATTGCAATGCACCACGACGTGTTGCCGCGGAGCCCGTCGCCGGGGGACGTCCCCCGGGCCGGCACCCCATTTCAGGCTGAAAGCCTGACCGGCCCCACCATCGCGGGTCCGTATTCGACGCCCGGCCGGGCCGGGCGTTCCCTGGAGCGACCTCCGGTGATCAATCGTCGCGCCGGGCCGCGACCGGCCGCGGCACCCCGGCATCGCCGGACCGGCGGACGCCCTCCGGAAAGTGATAGTAGAGGCCGTTCAGGTACGAGGCCACGGCGTCGATGTCGTCGTCCTCGAGGGAAGCCCCTGCGGTCTTCTGCCAGCGCCGGACCTCCGCCTTGAGCGCGGCCCAGCTCGTCGCGCGCTTGCCGTCGCGCCAATGCACCTGCGTCGTATGGCAGCCGATGCAGTACGTCGTGTAGAGAAGCTCGCCGCGCGACGCGCCGGTTGTTGCGGCCGCGCCCGCCAGCACGGCGACCAGCAGCAGCGCACTTCCGATCAGCGTCGTCGCTTTATCGCATGCGATCTCCCGTTTTTGCAGTGCTACGCCAGCGTGTCCGCCCAGATATTCATCGCCCACCCGAACGCGTAGACGCCTTCCTGCATGCTCATCGCGGGCGACAGTCCGCCCGCGCCCGGCACCGGCAACAGCGTCTTCTTCTCGGCATCGTACTGGTGAACCGAGCACACGTGGACGCTGTCCTTGTCGGTGATCATGCTGTAGCAGGTGTTGGTGAGCACCGGCGCCGGATTCGGCGCCTGTCCGGCCAGCAGCGCGACGACCGCCGCCGCGCACACCTTGGCGTGCTGGTTTGCCATATGCCCCGATTTCGGCATCCCCGCCGCGATCTGGATCGCGTCGCCCAGCACGTGGACGTTCTTCACCTTGGTCGATTCGAAGGTGAGGAAGTCCACGTCGCACCAGCGGTCGTTGGCGGTCACCACCCCTGCGGCGCGCGCGATCGCACCCGCCCGCTGCGGCGGAAGGACGTTCAGCACATCGGCCTTCACCGCGTCCTGCACTTCGAACTCCGCGGTGCGCGTCGCCGCGTTGACGCGGGTCAGCACGTGATTGGGCCGGTACTCGACGATTCCCTTGTATTCGTCGGCCCACGCCTTCTTGAACAGGCCGGCCTTCGACGTGACGTCGGGATTGCCGTCGAGGATGAGGACCTTCGATTTCGGCTTCGCGCGCCTGAAGTACCACGCGACCTGGCACGCACGCTCGTAGGGTCCCGGCGGGCAGCGATAGGGCGCCACCGGAATCGAGATCGCATAGACGCCGCCGTCCGGCATCGCCTCGAGCTGGCGGCGCAGCGCAACGGTCTGCGGGCCCGCCTTCCATGCATGAAGGATGCGGCGATTGCGCGTCGGCGGTGTCGAGCCCCGGGACCTTGTCCCACATGAAGTCGACGCCCGGCGACAGGACCAGGCGGTCGTACGGCAGCATGGCGCCGCCCGCGAGCCGCACGACTCGCTTCTCGGTATCGACGCCGATCGCCGTGTCGCGGACGATCGTGACGCCGTGCCGCTGCGACAATCCATCGTAGCTCGTGGCGAGATAGGCGAAAGTCCTTGCTGCCGCCGATGACGAGATTCGACATCGGGCAGGAGATGAATTCGGCGTTGGGCTCGACGAGCGTGACGTCGATCGTGCCGCCGCTCCACATCCGGATGTACTTGGCCGCGGTGGCGCCGCCAAAGCCGCCGCCGACCACGACGACCCTGCCGGGCGCGCCGCATCCCCGTCGCCGCGCATCCGGACAGCGCGCCGACGGCGGACGCGGCGCCGACCGCTTTCAGGAATTCACGCCGTTGCATGCTCATTGCGGTCTCCTTCCCGGCGCCGTTCATTTCGGGGCCTTCTGCGTCGCATACCATCCGGCGATCTGCTCGATCTGCTCGATCCGTGTACCCTTTCGCCAGCTGCTGCATGACGGTTCCGGGCCGCTTGCCGGCCTTGAAGTCCTGCATCTTGCGAACGAGTTCGTCCTTGCTCATGCCGGCGAGGCTCTCGGTGGCGCCCTGGCTCACGCCGTCCGTGCCGTGGCAACTGGCGCAGGTTGCGGCCAGATTGCGCGCAACATCGGATTCGCTGGCCTGCGCTGCGACCGGCCCCGCACTCATTGCCGCGAATGCGGCGGCCGACGATCGCGACGGATTGGAAATTCACCGCTTTTCTCCTTTTGCTCGGGGCGCGGCGGTCGGCCATCGCCATGTTATCGCGCCGACAACGTGGAAATTCATTCCGAAAGGATCGCGGCAGCGCAACCTGCAGCGTCTGCCAAGCGGGTCGCGGCGTCGGAGAATTAATCATTCTCATTCAGCGGGATACGAAATGACTTCGCGCAATCCTTTAAGTGCAATCGCCCGCGTTTGTCCCGCGTTGCAGCAGCGAAGTGGCCAATTTGTACTTCTTATATTCCGCATCCTGGAAATTGTTTTTAACCTTCTGATTTTTTGTGGTTTTTTTGGTATTGCGACGCGACATTTCTCTTGTCATCCCGGGAATCCTTTGCTACCTTGTCCTTGTCACGAGCAGTTGCCGCGAACGGTGCGGCGACTGCAAGCAAGGGCCTGGGTTCCACCCCATCCATGCCCGCCCTTCCGGCCGAGCGATCCTCGCCGGACCGTGCAGTGAGGCGTGGGCGGCGATGTCCGCCTGTCGCTTCACCCTGCGGGACTGCGTGCGAAGGCCACTTCGCGCGCGGGCCGCTGACCAAGGTTCCGGAGGCTCGCGCAACGAGAAGGTTCGCGGGCGACGGATTGGCCATGACAAGAGATGGGAGCAACCATGAACTACGATCTGGAAGCAGCAAGGCTCAAGAAGGACTGGGCCGAGAATCCCCGCTGGAAGGGTATCGAGCGGCGCTACACCGCCGAGGACGTCGTCCGCCTGCGCGGCTCGATCCCCATCGAGCACACGCTCGCGCGCCGCGGCGCCGAGAAGCTGTGGAAGCTGATGCAGGACGAGCCGTTCGTCAACACGCTGGGCGCGCTGACGGGCAACCAGGCGCTGCAGCAGGTGAAGGCGGGGCTGAAGGCGGTCTATCTTTCCGGCTGGCAGGTCGCCGCCGACGCCAACATCGCCGGCGAAATGTATCCCGACCAGTCGCTCTATCCGGTGAATTCGGTGCCGCAGGTCGTGCGCCGCATCAACAACACGTTCACCCGCGCCGACCAGATCCAGCACATGGAAGGCAAGGGCGACATCGATTATTTCGCGCCGATCGTCGCTGACGCCGAGGCGGGCTTCGGCGGCGTGCTGAACGCCTTCGAGCTCATGAAGGCGATGATCGAGGCCGGCGCCGCGGGCGTCCACTTCGAGGATCAGCTCGCATCGGTCAAGAAATGCGGGCACATGGGCGGCAAGGTGCTCGTGCCCACGCGCGAGGCGGTCGAGAAGCTGATCGCGGCGCGGCTTGCCGCCGACTGCATGGGCGTGCCTTCGATCGTGCTGGCGCGCACCGATGCGGAGGCCGCCGACCTCGTCACCTCCGACGTCGACGACAATGACAAGGCGTTCCTGACCGGCGAGCGCACCGTCGAGGGCTTCTTCAAGACCCGCAACGGTCTCGACCAGGCGGTGTCGCGCGGGCTTGCCTACGCGCCGTTCGCGGACCTCATCTGGTGCGAGACCGGCAAGCCCGACCTCGCGTTCGCCAAGGCGTTCGCCGAGGCGATCCGCGCGAAGTATCCCGGCAAGCTGCTCGCCTACAACTGCTCGCCGTCGTTCAACTGGAAGAAGAACCTCGACGACGCGACGATCGCGAAGTTCCAGCGCGAGCTGGGGGCGATGGGATACAAGTTCCAGTTCATCACGCTGGCGGGATTCCACAGCCTCAATTACTCGATGTTCAACCTCGCGCATGGCTACGCGCGCGGCAACATGACGGCGTTCGTCGAGCTGCAGGAAGCCGAGTTCGCGGCGGCCGAGAAGGGCTTCACCGCCGTGCGGCACCAGCGCGAGGTCGGAACCGGCTACTTCGACGCGGTGACGACGACGGTGCAGGGCGCGCAGAGCTCGACCACCGCGCTGTCGCACTCGACCGAAGACGAGCAGTTCTTCGACAAGAAGAAGGCGCTGTCGGTCGCGAACGGCTGACCGCATCCCGAGCGCCGCAGGCGAGGCCGCGCACCCGCAAGGGGCGCGGCCTTTTCTACGCGCGACGGGCCAGCGCCGTCACTTTTCCGCGAGCCAGGCGGCGAGATCGCGCTTCAGCTTCATCATGTCCGCCTCGCGCGTGTACATCATGTGGCCGGCGTCGTAGTAGTGGTGCTGCACGCGCGAGAGCACGTCCGGCGGCACGTCGAGCTGGGCGAGCGACCAGTCGCTCGCGCTGTAGGGCGTGCCGAGGTCGTAATGGCCGCTCGCGACCAGCACGCGAAGGTGCGGATTGCGCCGCAGCGCGCGCGACAGGTCGGGGCTCGTGCAGGCGAAGCTGTTGCCCTTGTCCTCGCCGCGGTTCCAGTTCCACGCCTTGTGCGCTTCCATCGACAGCACTTCGTAGCGCGCCTCGGTGTCGACGTTGAGGTGCTCGCTCATGTAGGCGTGCGCCGCCATCGTGTAGGGCGCCGCGATCGCCTCGATACCCGGATCGAATTCCCAGTCGCGGGTGCGGCTGGCCGCCATCGGGCCGGTGACGCGCGCCTCGAGGCGCCCGACGATCAGCCCGCGGTCGCGCAGGAGGTCGAAGAAGAACGTGTGGTCGCTGATGCGGAGGTTCTTTTCCTCGACGAGCGAAGCGGGAAGGCCGGTCAGCTCGGCGACGCGTTTGATCACGCGCCTGCGCGTCGCCTCCGGCAGGCGGGCGCCGGCGTGCAGCGCCGCGAGATACTCCTCGGCGACGAACGCTTCGCCGGCCTTGCGCGCGGCGGCCGGCGATTCGGCGATCGGTCCCTTGAGCTTGCCGTGAAACTGCGCGACGCACGCGAACGCCGGAAGAAAGAGCGCGTAGGGCAGGTCGTTGCGCGGCGAGAAGATGATGCTCTGCAGGTCCATCGCGCACGAGACGAGGATGAGACCCGAGAGCGCGACGCCGATGTCCTGCAGCTTGTCCGCGAGCGCCGCGCCGCGCGTCGTCCCGTAGCTTTCGCCGACGAGATAGACCGGCGAGCTCCAGCGGCGATGCCGTCCCAGCCATGTGCGCATCACCTCGGCCAGCGCGTCCACGTCGCCGTCGACGGAGAGCATCTTCTTGCGCGCGTCCTCGCTCGCGGTGATCGAGTAGCCCGTGTGCGGCGGATCGATGAACACCAGGTCGAAATGCTCGAACCAGGATTCCTGGTTGTCCGTCACCGCGTAGGGCGGCGGCGGCATCGTGCCGTCCTCGCGGATCACCACGCGCTTCGGGCCGAGCGCGCCCAGGTGCAGCCAGATCGACGCGGATCCCGGCCCGCCGTTGAACACGAAGCACACCGGGCGGGACTTCGCCTCGGCGTCGGCCAGGAAATAGGACGTCGTGAACACCGCGGCTTCGGGCTCGCCGCGCTTGTCGTCGACGCCGCTCGCGGTGACCGGAATGAATTGCGCGACCGCCGTGTACTTCAGCGTGCGCCCGTTCTGCCTGAGGCTCGATTCGCTCTTGCGCGGCTCCGAGGCGAGGAGCTTGTCGACCTTCTCGCGCAGGCGTTTTTTCGGGTCGTCGGGCGCGGGTGCGGGCGCCGCGACGGGGGCTGGGGTCGAATCGCTCATGGGCAGGCAGGGCCTTTGTGTGGTCGGTCGCCGGGGATGAATGACGGCCTCGCGCGGGTCGCGCGCGGGGGCCGCGCAGTTGCAGTCTGGGTCGAACGGCGCGACGCTTGCATTCGGCGCCGCGCGCGACCCGGAGTATTTCGGGAATGGCGGCGCCGGTCAACCGTCCGGGCCGCGTTTTGCGGAGAATCGCGCCGTGAGCCTAGACTCGAACGATGCACCCGCCCACGACCGCGTCGACGGCCGGCCGCGATCGCCGCGGATCGACCGCGCGGATGTTCTTCGCGCTCTGGCCCGATGCCGCCGCGCGCGCGGCGCTCGCCGGTCTCGCGGAGGCGATCGCCGGCGAGACGGGCGGCCGCGCGCCGGCCGCGGCGAACCTCCATCTCACGCTCGCGTTCGTCGGTGAGGTCGCGCCGGACCGTGTCGACCTGCTTCTCGGGGCGGGACGCGACGTCGCCGCGGAGATCGCGCCGTTCACGCTCGTGCTCGACCGGCTGGGCGCGTTTCGCGACGGCGGAATCGCGTGGATCGCGCGCGACGGAAATCCCCTCCGGGCTCGCCGCCATGGCCTATGGGCTCGCACACCGGCTTTCCTCCGCGGGATTCCGCGTCGATCGGCGCGCCTACGCGCCGCACCTGACGCTGGCGCGCAAATGCACGACGCTGCCGGTTGCGCGGCGCACCGCGCGCGTCGCATGGCGCGTCGAGGAGTTGGCACTCGTCGAATCGGCGCTGCGGCCGGGCGGGTCGTCCTATCGCGACATTTCGCGCTGGCCGCTCGACGGCCGCACTGCGGCGACCGACGCCTGACCGTCTACGCGGGACCGAGCGCCACCGGACGCGCCGGGATCCGGCGCACCATTCGCTCCACGAGCCGGGGTAGAGCATCGTCCCGCCGATCCCGGCGATCTCCATCGCCAGCAGGTTGTGGCACGCGCTCACGCCCGATCCGCAGTAGTTGACGATCGTCGCCGGCGGCGCATTCCCGGTCACGGCCGTGAGCTCGGCGCGCAGCGTCTCCGGCGACTTGAACGTTCCGTCAGCCTCGACGTTCTGCGTGTACGGGCGGTTGACGGCGCCCGGAATGTGCCCCGCGACAGGGTCGAGCGGCTCGACCTCGCCGCGATAGCGCTCGGCGCCGCGGGCGTCGACCAGCGTGAACCTGCGCCCTTCGAGGCTCGCGAGGACGTCGTCGGCGGAAAGGAACGGGCCGACGCGGCGGACCGTGAACTTCGCGGGGCGCACGGCAGGAATCTCCGTCGTCACGGGGCGGTGTTCGCGCACCCACTTGCCGAATCCGCCGTCCAGCACCGCGACGGCGTCGTGGCCGAGCCAGCGCAGCATCCACCACGCGTGCGGTGCGTACATGCCTCCGCCCGAGTCGTAAGCGACGACCTGCTTGTCCGCGTCGATGCCGAGGCGCCCGAAAAGGGCCGCGCATGCTTCCGGCGACGGCAACGGGTGCCGGCCGTTCTTTCCGGTTTTCGGGGCCGACAGGTCGCGGTCGAGATGCACGAACTGCGCGCCCGGGATGTGCCCGGCGCGGTACTGCGCCTCGCCCCAGGTCTCGGGCTGCGCGAGATCGTGCCGGACGTCCAGGATGACGAGCGCCGGGTCGTCGAGGCGCGAGGCGAGATCGGACGTGGAAATCAGGGTCGAGTTCATGTCGGGAGCCGGAATTCTGCGGCGGGATGTGCGAATGCTCTGCGTCGTTCTCATTTCGGGAGTATCGACCAGTAGATTGCGGCTGTCATCGCGAGTTGCAATGGCCCGTCGGTCGCATGGGATTTCGCGCCGAGGAACCCATGACACTTCCGCGCGCGTCATTTCGTCCGCGGCGATGTGTCGACGTCGAGGTATCGCCACAACTCCTCGCGTACGGGATGCGCCCTGTAGTTCAGGATCCACGGCTGCACCAGGTGGTCCTCGATCCGGTGATCCATCAGCCGCCACGGCGCGTAGGCGAGCACGAGCTCGGTCATCTGATCGAAGAGCCTCGTGCGCTCGGGCGAGTCGGGCAGCCTGCGCGCGGCGTCGTAGAGCCGGTCGAACGCCGGGAGACTGAACCGCGCGTGATTCTCCTGCCCGACGCTCCCGCCGTAGAGAATCTGCATGAAGTTCTCGGCATCCGGGTAATCGGCGTTCCAGCCGTCGGTGCGCATCGGGATCTTCCCCTGGCGCGCCATCTTGCGCAGCTCCTGCTGGGCGTCGTTGCGAAACGCGATCTGGAGGCCGATCGCATCCATGTTCTTCTTCCACAGCTCGTCCTCCTGCCGCGCGAACGACGTCGGCTGCGACCACCGCGTCAGCACGAGTGGGCCTGCCGTCGGGCATCTCGCGGTAGCCGTCGCCGTCGCGATCCCTGTAGCCGAACCGGTCGAGCAGCGCGCGTGCCGCGGCGGGGTCGTATAGCTGCGCGTCGGTCTTCTGCGCGGGGTCGTACCCGGCGATGTCGGGCGGAATCGGACCCTTTGCGGGCTCGCCACGGCCCTTGAGGAGGACGCGGATGTATTCGCCCATGTCGAAACCCATGCCGATCGCGCGGCGCAGCGCGATCTTCTCCGGCGTATAGCCGCCGACGACCGGGTCCTCCATGTTGAAATAGGTGAAGCGCGTGTTCGGCCGCAGCAGGACCTCGTGGCGGATGCCCCTCGCCGCGAGCTCGGGCCGCAGCCTGCCGCCGGCGAGCGCCTCGTCGACGAAGTTCACGGGAAGGATTTCGAGCAGGTCGAGCTCGCGCTTGAGGAAGGCGAGCCACACGGCCTGTCCCTCCTCGATGACCGTGATCTCGACCCTGCCGGCGAACGGAAGCTTTCGGCCCGCGAGCGCGGCCGCGATCGATGCGGATTCGGGCGGCACCGGCCCCGCCGGTGTGTAGACGAAATCGCGGTAGCCGGGATTGGCGAGGAGCTCGATCTTCGAGCTGCGGCGGTAGTTGCCCAGCATGTACGGCCCGGTCCCGACCGGGATGCGCGCCGATATCGGACCCGTAGGCCTCGACGACCTCGCGCGCGACAGGGGCGGTGTTGGGAATCGCGAACGCGTACGAGAAATCGCAGGTCGGGCTGCCTGAGGCGAAGCCGCAGCGTGTAACGGTCCACGACCTCGATGCCGGGAATCGGAGCGTCGTAGTCGAATTTTCCGGATTGCAGCGCCTTCGCTCGGGCTTCGCTCGCGCCGACCACCTTGCCATCGACGAGCCACAGCCAGGGACTCCTCACCGCAGGGTCAAGCAGTCGTTTCAACGCGTACGCCTGATCGCCGGCGGTAAGCTCGCGCTGCTTGCCTTTGAACGCCGGGTCCGGCGTGAAGTGGATTCCCGGTGCCGAAATCGGAAGACATACGTCGGCGCCGCCATCCTCGACCGAGGGCATCGCGACGAGCGTGCGCGGCACGAGCTTCACGGGACGGACGAGGTAGTCGTAGTCGAGCATCGCATCGAAGATGTGATCGATGATGCCGTCGGTCCCCGCGTCCGCGGAGAACTGCGGATCGAAGCTCATCTCCGCGCTCGTCAGCGCGACGTGAAGCACCTTCGCCGGATCGGCGGCGAGCGCGGGGTCCGCGAGCGAGCCCCGACACGAAGAGCGTCGCCGCGAGTGGCCCAGTGCATCGCGCGGCGGCTGCAGGAAAATCGTGGTGGCGTCGCGCATCGCTCGTCCCGGTGCACTGTCCGGCGCATAATAGCGGCCCCGGAATCCAACCCGCCCAGGAACCCGAATGTTTCGCCAAAAATACATCGACTACGCCGAACTTTCGCAACAGCTCGCGGCCTGGTCGAAAAAACATCCCGACGTCGCCCGCGTGATCTCGATCGGGAAGAGCGCCGAAGGGCGGGACATCCCGCTGCTCATCATCGGCCGCAACCCCGACGAAGGGCGCCCTGCGGTCTGGATCGACGGCAACATGCACGCCTCCGAGCTCTGCGGCTCGAGCGTGGCGCTCGCCATGGCCGAGGACATCCTCGCGCTGCACCACGGCGCGCTCGAGGTCGGCGGCAAGCCGTTTCCGGCGCACATGGCGGAGGCCATCAAGGAGACGCTGTTCTACGTCGTCCCGCGAATTTCTCCCGACGGGGCGGAGGAGGTGCTCAAGCGCGGCCGCTACGTTCGCTCGAGCCCGGTCAACGACCGCGCCAACAAGGGCCACGCCTACTGGGAGAGCGCCGACATCGACGGTGACGGCATCGCGGGCTACATGCGGCGCGAGGACCCGGACGGCGAGCTCGTGGAGATCCGCGACGATGCGGGACAGCGCCTCGATCCGCCGGTGATGGGCGCGCGCATGCCCGAGGACCCGGGCCCCTATTTCCGGCTCTATCCCGAGGGGCGCATCGCCAACTTCGACGGCCGGACGATTCCGGCGCCGTTCTTCCTCTCCGACAACCTGTACGACTTCAACCGGAATTTCCCGTACGCGTGGGCGCCGGAGCAGCAACAGGTCGGCGCGGGGCATTATCCGGGCAGCGCGCCCGAGACGCGCGCGATCATGGAATTCGCGACCAGCCACCCGAACATCCTCGCGTGGCTCAACCTGCACACCTTCGGCGGCGTGCTCATCCGGCCGCTCGGCGACAAGGCCGACACCAAGATGGACCCGGTGGATCTCGCGATCTACGAGCAGGTCGAGGCGTGGATGACCGAGCACACGGCCTACGCGACGGTGAGCGGCTTCCACGAGTTCCTCTACGAGCCCGAGAAGCCCCTTCATGGCGACCTCACCGATTACGCCTATCACCAGCGCGGCGCGCTCGCCTACGTGATCGAGCTCTGGGATCTGTTCAAGCAGCTCGGGATCGAGCGCAAGAAGCCGTTCGTCGACCATTACGTCAAGTTCACGCGCAAGGACATGGTCGCGCTCGCCAGGTTCGACCGCGAGCAGAACAAGGGCCGCGTGTTCGGGCACTGGAAGAAGGTGACGCATCCGCAGCTGGGCGAAGTCGAGGTGAACGGATTCGATCCGCGCGTGGGCGTCTGGAACCCGCCGTACGAGCGGATCGACGAGACCTGCCGCGCGCAGAGCGCCGCGTTCCTGCGCGTGGCGGCGCTCTTGCCGCGCGTCTCGATCGAGGTCGTGAAGCAGGAGAAGACGAGCGGGCATACGCGCGTCGAGCTTCGCATCGTCAACCGGGGCTACCTCAGCACCTTCGGCATGCCGTCCGCGAAGAACCTGCCGCACTCGGAAGTCCTTCGCCTCACCGCGCACGGGAAGGGCATCAAGGTCGTGGCGCCCGCCGAAGCGATCGTCGAGATCGGCCATCTGGACGGCTGGGGCGGCGGCCTTTACGGCGGCCCCAGCATTTTCATGCCGTGGACGCGCGGCAACGGGCACGAGCGGTTCGTGACGATCGTCGCCGAAGGCAAAGGCACCCTCCAGGTGAAGGTCGGCAGCTGCCGGGTCGGGCATCGCTCCGTGGACGTGGCGATCGGCTGACAAGCGGGGCGCCGGCAACCGCTGCCCTCGCATACGATCCGTGGCTTCTCTACCGGCGTTCTCCCTGACGTGAA
This sequence comes from uncultured beta proteobacterium, assembly GCA_963741355.1. Taxonomy (GTDB): domain Bacteria; phylum Pseudomonadota; class Gammaproteobacteria; order Burkholderiales; family Casimicrobiaceae; genus CAIWHR01. The sequence continues at coordinate 70,849 of CAVUIG010000024.1, read as the reverse complement.
TCCCGATCCGGGCGTGCCGACGCGCATCATCGACTCGCACACGGCGGGCGAGCCGACGCGCGTCGTCGTGAGCGGCGGCCCCGATCTCGGCAGCGGCGGGATGGCGCAGCGCCGCGACCGCTTTCGCGACGCGCACGACGCGTGGCGCAAGGCGATCGTCAACGAGCCGCGCGGCTCCGATGTGATCGTGGGCGCGCTGCTGTGCGCGCCGGCCGACGCCGCGAGCGCATGCGGCGTGATCTTCTTCAACAACGTCGGCTTCATCGGCATGTGCGGCCACGGAACGATCGGCGTGATCGCGACGCTCGCCTATCTCGGCCGGATTACGGCCGGAGCGCACCGGATCGAGACGCCGGTCGGCGACGTGACGGCGACGCTGCACGCCGACGGCACCGTCACCGTCGCCAACGTGCCGTCGTATCGGCATCTGGCGCAGGTCAGCGTCAGCATCCCGGGCCATGGCGTCGTGCACGGCGACGTCGCGTGGGGCGGCAACTGGTTCTTCCTGTGCGCCGATCACGGCCTGGCGCTCGAATCCGGCCGTGTCGCCGAGCTGACGGCATTCGCGTTGCGCGTGCGCGACGCGCTGCGGCGAGAGGGCGTGACCGGCGCCGCCGGCGCGGAAATCGATCACGTCGAGCTCGTCGGGCCGCCGGCGGATCCGCGCAACGACGCCCGCAATTTCGTGCTCTGCCCGGGCGGCGCCTACGATCGCTCGCCCTGCGGCACGGGCACCAGCGCGAAGCTCGCCTGCCTCGCCGCCGACGGCAAGCTCGCGCCCGGCGCCGCGTGGCGCCAGGAGAGCGTGATCGGCAGCGTGTTCACGGGCCGTTACGCGCTCCCGCCCGAAGCGCTTCCAGGCCTTCCCGCGAGCGCGGTGCTGCCCGAGATTCACGGCCGCGCTTTCGTCACGCTCGACGCCAGCCTCGTGTTCGACCCCGCGGATTCGTTCGCGTGGGGGTTGGCTTGACGCGATCGTGAGCGTCAGCGCGTCGCCGTTGCAGGCGCCGGCCGCGACGGAGCGCTCGACCGACGTGCTCGTGATCGGCGCCGGCATCGTCGGCGTCGCGATCGCCTTGCGCCTGCAGCGCGAAGGCCGCGACGTGCTGCTGATCGACCGCGAGCGCGTGGCCGCGCAGGCGAGTCGCGGCAACGCAGGTGCGCTCGCGTTCTCCGACATCCTGCCGCTCGCATCGCCGGGCATCCTGCGCAAGGCGCCGCGCTGGCTGCTCGACCCGCTGGGTCCGCTCGCGATCCGACCCGGCTACCTGCCGCGAATCGCGCCATGGCTCGTCCGCTTCTGGCGCGCGAGCCAGCCCGATCGCGTCCGCGCGAGCACCGCCGCGCAGGCGTCGTTGATGGACCTGTCGGCTGCCGAGACGCCGCTGCTCCTCGCCGCGGCGGGCGCCGCGCACATGCTGCGCAGCGACGGCGTGCTGCATCTCTACGAAAGCGAGGCGGAGCTCTCCGCCGCGCAGCCGGGCTGGCAGGCCCGCGCCGATCACGGCATTGCGTTCACGCCGCTGCACGGCGCCGCGGCGATCGCCGAGCTGCAGCCAGGCTTGAGCCCGGCGCTGGTGGCGGCGACGTTCGTGCCCGGATGGAAGACGGTCAGCGATCCGTTGCTGGTGACCGAGGCACTGGCGCGCCAGTTCGAGCGGCAGGGCGGTCGAATTCGTCGCGCGGAGGCGATGTCGCTCGCGTCCGGCACGGACGGCGTCGCCGTTTCGCTGCGCGAAGGGCCCGCATTGCTCGCGCGCCGCGTGGTGATCGCCGCCGGCGCGTGGTCGCATCATCTCGCACGCACGCTCGGCGAGCGCATTCCGCTCGAGACCGAGCGCGGCTACAACACGACACTGCCGGTGGGTGCGTTCGATCTCAAGCGCCAGCTCACGTTCGGCGGGCATGGTTTCGTCGTCACGCCGCTCGAATGCGGCGTGCGCGTAGGCGGCGCCGTCGAGTTCGCCGGGCTCGACGCGCCTCCCAACTTCGCGCGGGCGGCGTCGCTGCTCGCCAAGGCGAAGCGATTCATGCCGGCGCTTCGCACCGAAGGCGGCAGCGTGTGGATGGGCTTTCCGTCCCTCGCTGCCGGATTCGCTCCCGGCCATCGGACCGGCAATGGCGGATGAGCGCGTCGTTCATGCATTCGGCCATGGCCACCTCGGATTGACTCAGGCCGCGGCAACCGCGCGCATCGTCGCCGATCTCATGGCCGGGCGACCGGCGGCGGTCGATCTCGCGCCCTTCCGTCCGCAGCGATTCCATTCCGCGCGCTCGAAGCGCGCCAAGGAAAACCCATGACGACGACCTTCCGCACGCTCGCCCGCGTCCGCCATCACGGCATGGAGCTCATCGACCACGAATTCACCGTGCCGCTCGACCACGAGCAGCCAAAGGGCGAATCGCTTTCCATTTTCGCGCGGGCGGTCAAGCGCGGCGATCAAGCGGATGCGCAAAAGCCATGGCTGGTCTTTCTCCAGGGCGGCCCGGGATTTCCGGGACCGCGGCCGCTCGCCAACACGGGCTGGGTGAAGCGCGCGATCGATGACTACCACGTATTGCTGCTCGATTCGCGCGGCAACGGACGGAGCTCGGTCGTGCTGCCGCAAACGCTGGCGCGGCGTGGCGACGCGCGCGCGCAGGCCGATTATCTGATGCACTTTCGCGCCGACAGCATCGTGCGCGACGCCGAAGTCATCCGGCGCGCGCTCGTCGGCGAGACCGAGCCGTGGAGCGTGCTCGGTCAGAGCTACGGCGGGTTCTGCGCGGTGCATTACCTGTCCGCGCATCCGCACGGCCTGCGCGAGGTCTTCATCACCGGCGGCCTGCCGCCGCTTGCCGGCAGCGTCGACGACTACTACCGGCACACGTATCCGGAGGTGCAGCGCAAGACGGGCAAATTCTTCGCGCGCTATCCGGCGGACCGGGACCTGTGCGTGCGGATCATGGAGCACCTGCACAAGCATGAGGTGACGCTGCCGACCGGAGGTCGTCTCACCGTGCGCCGGTTCCAGCAGGTCGGCTTCATGCTGGGATTCGACGACGGCAACGAGAATCTCCACTATCTGCTGGAGAGCGCCTTCTGCGGCGGCGCGGACGGCGACGAGCTGAGTCTTCCCTTCCTGCGCGCGCTCGAGAACTCGCAGCCGTTCGAGACCAATCCGATCTTCGCCGTCCTGCACGAGATGTGCTACACGCAGGGCGCCGCCGCGCGCTGGTCGGCGGAGCGCGTGCGCGCCGAGTTTCCCGACATGGCGTGGGCGCCGGGCCGGCCGCCGTCGTTCACCGGCGAGATGATCTACCCGTGGATGTTCGAGGACTACGCCGGGCTGCGGCCGCTGCGCGAGGTCGCCGACCTGCTCGCCGCCGAGGAGCGCTGGCCGGTGCTGTACGACCCGGCGCAGCTCGCGCGGAACACCGTGCCGTGCGTCGCCGCGATCTACGCGGAGGACATGTACGTGCCGCGCGCGCTGTCGGAGGCGACTGCGGCGTCGATCGCCGGCATGAAGGCCTGGCTCACCAACGAATACGAGCACAACGGCCTGCGCAGCAGCGACGCGGTATTCGAGCGGCTGCTCGCGATGCAGCGGGAGAAGGTCTAGCGAACCGTCGTTGCGATGGCGAAAGGGGCTTGTCTGCTTTCGACGATCGGCGAGCCGCTGTCCATGCCGATATCCTGCCCTTCGAACGCCGAATAGGGACTAGGCACGGTTCGTTCGAAGCGGCCTTCAGCGATCTTGGGTGTTACTTGGTCCCAAATTCTTGGACGTCCGCTCGGGGACCAGGTGTCTTGGCGTTAGGGCTACTTCGGCTGTGGAGAGCGCGAGTTTAGCCGAGCACGTGCAATTTTTGCCTATGCGGTTAGTGCGTGCTACCGTCGGAGGGCATTCGGCCAAAGGCACGAAAATGAGGTATGGCAAGTGGTTCACGAGCTACGAGCTTTCTCCCCGGTTCTTGTCGGCCATTGAAGACTTTGTCCGGCAGCAAGCCCGGGAGGCATCGACGGTCGAAAGCCGGGGCGGCAATACCCGCCGCAGGTCCGATGTCGTCTGGATCAGGGATCCCGGGCTCCTTTCAGCAGCCTTGAATATTGCGAAAGTCGCAAACAAGGATGCGGGTTGGGATTTTGATCTCGATGTCGTCGAGCCGCTTCAGTACACCGAATACTCGGCCAGCGACGAATATGGCTGGCACACGGACCAGGCGGAGGCACCCTATCCCGACATGCGGGTCCGCAAAGTGAGCTTCTCGGTCTTTCTCAACGACGAATTCGAGGGTGGGCAGTTCGATCTCGAAGTCTACGGCCCCAACGTCGAGCAACGCGCTCTGACGTTTGAAAAGTTGAAACCCGGCACCGCGCTCTTCTTTCAATCCCACATGTGGCACCGGGTGCGGCCAATCACGCGCGGTTTGCGCAAATCCCTTGTCGGGTGGGTTCTGGGAACGAAATTCCGTTAAATGAGCTTGTCGCATCGAAAAAGTCCTACGATCGCGGGGCTTTCCCGGACTGGAAACCGGACCTGACCATCGAACGACCGCCTTCCGCGACTTCAGACGAAGGGCTGCTCATGGCCGAACTCGGCCGTTCCCGCGGTGCCGATGTTCAACGCCGCATTGAACGCGGCCGCGTATCCGGCATTCAGGCAGCCTGCTTCAACCCGACGTCCGGCAGCTTGGGGCGCGTCGCCAACGCGTGCTTCATCATCGCTTCGATCGCGGCCGTTTCCGTTGCGTCGAGCGGGAGGCGCGGCGGACGCGTGCGGTGCGTGCCGCGTCCCATGATGTGCTCGCATAACTTGATGCACTGGACGAGGTCCGGACGGGCGTCGAGGTGGAGCAGCGGCATGAACCACCGGTAGAGGCTCATTGCCTCGGCGTATCGGCCGGCGCGGGCAAGGCGAAACAGCGTCTCGCCTTCGCGCGGGAACGCGTTCGAGAGGCCGGACACCCAGCCGACGGCGCCGACCATGATGCTCTCGACGACGACGTCGTCGAGGCCGGCGAACAGCACGAACCGGTCGCCGACCATGTTGCGGAGATCGGTGAAGCGCCGCGTGTCGCCCGAGGATTCCTTGAAGCAGACGATCGTCTCGCAATCGGCGAGCGACGCGAGGATCTCCGGCGTCACGTCGTTCTTGTAGATCGGCGGGTTGTTGTAGACCATCACCGGCACGTCGGTCGCCTTGGCGACCGTGCGGAAGTGCGCGGCCGTCTCGTGCGGCTTCGACGAGTACACCAGCGCCGGCATCACCATGATGCCGTCGAGCCCGATGCGCGCGGCTTCCTTCGCCATGCCGATCGCGAATGCCGACGTGAATTCGGCGATGCCCGAGAGGACCGGGACGCGGCCGCGCGCGACCGCCTTCGCGGTCTCCATCACCGCGATCTTCTCGTTGCGCTCGAGCGAGCAGTTCTCGCCGACGGTGCCGCAGACGATCAGCCCCGACACGCCGTCTCGGATCAGGCCCTCGATCACGCGCGCCGTGGCGTCGATGTCGAGCGACAGATCCTCGCGGAATTGTGTCGTGACGGCGGGAAATACGCCGCTCCAATCGGGTTTCAATCGGGCTCTCCCAGGTTGATCGTCGGGCCCTGCGCGGCAGGGAGGGGACCGGCGTGACGCTTCGACGCCGGCCACCGAATTATGCCGAGATTTCGGCGATCACCGGAACGTGATCGGAGGGCTTCTCGCCCTTGCGTGCGTTGCGGTCGATCCGGCACGCCGTGCATCTCGCGGCGAGCGCGACGAGGAGCCGCGGCAGCCGGACCTTCAGCAAGTTGACGTTCCACGTCGCGAGTCTCATCTTCGGATCTTCGGGGCGCCGCGCGCAGCGTTGGCCGATTGTAGTACAACCGACGCCGCTCGCCCGTGGGTTGGAGTTCGCTCGCCGGGGCGGCTTTCGTCGAACCCTTTGATCTAGCGCATGATCCCGCCGCCGCCATGGGTTGATGCTTCTGCCTAGTGTCTGAAGTGGAGCAGACATGGCAGTGTCCGCCGGACTAGGGAGGGTCGAGCGACGGGACCGAGCCGCAGGCGAGCGGCCGTTTCCCGCCCGGATCAGCCGCAGCCTGACTATTGCCTTCGGCATCGTCCTGGCGGCTGTCATGCTGGTAGGCGGGGCGTCACTCGCGCTCGCGCTGCGTATCTACCTGAACAACGAGGCCTCTGCTCAGGCAGTCGGTCAGATCCGAGAGCTCGACCAGGTTCACTCGATCTTCGACGACCTGATCTTCGAGCTCCATCACATCGATGCCACGCGACAGCTCGATCACACCGCGGTCGCCCTGCGCATGCAGGAGGAGATCGCGCGGCAGCTGGATGCGATCGGCGAGGAGATTCGGGGCCGACCGGGTACGGCGGAGCGGGAGCAGGCGGCCCTGGGGTCCCTCCGGCAGTTCAGCGACGAGGGGCGAACCATCACGAATCGCCTATCCGCCACCGGGCATCTCGCCAGGTCCGACCTCGAGTGGCTCAGTCGAGCCACGCACGAGGTGCCCCGCCTTACGGAAGAACTCGCCGGATTGCACGAATTCAATATCACGCGCCTGCACGAGAGCAGTGAGCGCCTGATCGAGGTCATCGTGGTCGTGTTCGTGGTGTTCACCATCGCGGGCGCGGCACTGGTTGTCATCGCCGGGTTTGCCGCGAGCCGCAGCATCGCTTCGCCGCTGCATCGGCTCGCCGACGCGGCCCGCGAGATCGCCGAGGGCCGCCTCGAGACTCGGGTCGCAGTCCGCCACGAGAACGAGTTCGGCCTCCTCGCCCAGACGTTCAACACCATGGCGCACACGCTGCAGGAGCACGAGCGCGAGATGCGCAGCGCGCACGATGCGCTCGAGCAGAAGGTGCGCGAAGTCAGGGCCCTCTACCACATCGGAACGGAGATCGCGCGACTGCAGCAGCTCGACCGGATCCTGCAGTCGGTCGCCGACCAGGCGCGCGAGTTGCTGCGCGCGGACGCGGTGGTCCTGCGGCTGTTCGCGCCCGAGGGCGGGGATCTCGTGCCCCCGGTGCGAAGCGGCGACGCCGACGCATTCCGAGGAGCTGGCGAGGGGTTGAAGGACGAGCCTCCGGGCCCCGACGACGACGGCGACGGCGGAATCGCGATGATTCGACCGGGGTACGCGCGCGCGCATTTCGCCGTCCCGATCCAACTGGGAGACGAGCAGCTGGGGACGATCCAAGTCACGCGCGAGGAGCGGAAGTTCACCGCGGACGATTCCGAGCTCCTCGCCGGGCTGGCGGCGCAAGCGGCCAACGCCATCGAGCGGGTGAGGCTGTCGGAGGAGGTCCGGAGCATGGCAGTGATCCAGGAGCGCGAGCGCCTCGCCCGCGAGATGCACGACGGCCTCGCCCAGGAGTTGGGACTCCTGCACATGAAGCTCTGCGGCGCCCTGGAGCGCTCGACCGACGCGGAAGCCGTCGCCCAAGCGATGCGCGAGATGGTGTACATCACCGACCACGCGTACGAAGACGTGCGTCAGTCGATCTTCGGCCTGCGTACCTTCGTCTCGCGCGGCCTCGGCCTCGTTCCCGCGCTCACCGAGTTGCTGCACGAGTTCAGCGTGCGAAATGGAATCAGGGTCGAACTCAAAGTCGCCGACGGGACCTTCCGTCTGTCGCAAGCTTCCGAGCTGCAGGTGGTCCGCATCATCCAGGAAGCGCTCGCGAACGTGCGGAAGCATGCGCGCGCCGATCACGCCGTGGTTCGCCTCCAGAGGGAGGGCGACTGGATCCGGGTATCTGTCGAAGATCAGGGCATCGGATGGGATCCTATGACGTCGACCGATCGGCGTCATTTCGGACTGCAGGGCATGCGCGAGCGGGCCGAAGGCCTGGGCGGACAGCTGCAGATCGACTCCTCGCCCGGCCGCGGCACCCGGGTGGTGGCCATGGTCCCGGGAGGCGGCGCATGACCCGCATTCGCGTCCTTCTCGCCGACGACCACACGTTCTTCCGACACGGGGTGGCGACGTTCCTCGCGGCCGAGGCCGATTTCGAGGTGGTCGGGGAGGCCGCTGATGGCCGCCAGGCCCTGGAAATGGCGCGGGAGCTGATGCCGGACGTGATCCTGATGGATGTGTCCATGCCGGTCATGGACGGCATCGAGGCCACGCGCCTGATCAAGGCGGAGATTCCTTACGTGAAGGTCATCATCCTCACGGTGTCCGACGAGGAGCACAACCTGTTCGAGGCGGTCAAAGCCGGGGCGCTGGGATACCTTCTGAAGAAGATCGATCCGCGCGCGCTCGCCAGCACGTTGCGCGGGGTCGTGCGCGGCGAGGCCTCGGTCTCGCGGGTGATGGCGGCGCAACTCCTTGCCGAGTTCGCGCGCCAGACGAGTGAGCGGGCGCCGGCCCCCGATGCCGCTCTGACTTTGCGCGAGCGCGAGGTGCTCGACCGGGTGGCCCAGGGTGCGAGCAACAAGGAGATCGCCGCGCACCTCTCTATCGCGGAGAACACGGTCAAGAATCACCTCAAGAACATCCTCGAGAAACTGCATCTCGAGAACCGAGTCCAGGCCGCCACCTTCGCGATGCGCGCAGGCCTGACGGACCAGCGCTCGCCGCCGCGCTGAACCGATCCCGGGCCAGTCCGGCCCCCTCCTCAAGGGCCATTCCACATGGCCCTTTATTTCGCTCGAACCCCTTCGTCCAGAGGATGGTCGCCCCTGGGCGGCGAGCGTAGCTTCGGGCATCAGGGGTCGTAAGGAGCCGCCGGTTGATTGATCGGCGCTCGCGGCTCTCACAACTCCGGTCGCGCGGAAGCCGCGGCCGCTACTGTTGACGCAAAGGGAGAAGAATCATGAGCACGCCCAAAGTCTCGACACTTTCTCGCCTGGTGATGACGCTGGTCGCTGCCGGGTTGATTACCGCCCCCGGCAGCACCCTAGCGACGAAGCCCGATCCGAAGCTCCAGCAGATGTCGTCGGCGCAGGCGGTGGCGCAGAAGATCAAGCCCGCGCAGAGGCAGGCCGCGGCGGATCGACTCAAGGCCGCGAAGGCCGCTGCCACTGCGGCCGGTTTGCCCGCGGCCGCGGCGCTCGTGACCGACCCGTTGACCGGGGCGCTGGTCCCCGACTACTTCGGTGGAGTCCCGAACTGGGCCTTCAGCCCGCCAACAATGCGCAAGTTCTTGGACACCCTGCCGGACCTGAAGGATCTGATTGCCACGCCGGACAAGGTGACGTTTCCGGACTCCGACTACTACGAGATCGAGCTGATCGAATACACGTGGAACTTCCACACCGATCTCGGGCAAATACCAACCAAGCTGCGCGGATACAGGCAAACGAACATTATCGACCGGCGAAACTGCCCTGCGCGCCGATCCGACGTGCGGCTATGCGTATCGTCCCTGCCGCCGCCGAGCTATCTGGGTCCCGTGATCGTGGCCACGAAGGGGCCGCCGACGCGGATCAAGTTCACCAACAACCTTCCGGCGGGAGCGAACGGCAACCTGTTCATCCCGACGGACACGTCCGTCATGGGGGCCGGCACGGGCCCGGACGGGACCAACTATCCGCAGAACCGCGCCACGCTGCACCTCCACGGCGGCTTCACCCCGTGGGTCAGCGACGGAACGCCGCACCAGTGGGTAACGCCCTCTGGCGAAACGGCGCCGCTCAAGAGGGGCGTCAGCACGCAGGACGTGCCCGATATGAACCTTTCGTCCGGCAATTCGATGACGTTCTACTGGCCGAACCAGCAGAGCGGCCGGCTGATGTTCTACCACGACCACGCGTACGGCATCACCCGCCTCAACGTGTACGCGGGCGAGGCCGCCGGCTATCTCCTCTATGACCCGGCCGAGGAAGCATTGCTTGCCACCACCGGCGTGCCGGGTACGCTTTCCGACCTGCCGCACATGATCCCGCTCGTCATCCAGGACAGGACATTTGTGCATGGCGCGCCTCCTGCGCTCGACCTGCGGCGGAACAACCTTGGGGGACGGCACGTTCGCCACGGATCCCACGTGGTGCGATCCGTCGAAGCCATGGGGCCAAACGCAGGGAAGTCTGTGGTTCCCCCACGTCTACATGCCCAACCAGAATCCGTGGGACGCCTCCGGCGCCAACGCAATGGGCCGCTGGGACTACGCGCTGTGGTTCTGGCCGCCGTTCACCGGTCTGCTGAACCACGGAACGCTGCCCAATCCGTACTTCGGATCGCCCGGCGAGCCGCCCGAGATTCCCGGGACGCCGAACCCGTCGCTGGTGCCGGAAGCGTTCATGGACACGCCGGTCGTCAACGGCAAGGCGTATCCGACCTTGACCGTGGATCCGACGAAGTACCAACTCCGCATCCTGAACGCGGCGAATGACCGGTTCTGGAACCTGTCGCTGTTCGTCGCGGCCGACAAAACGGCGCCGACCACGGCCGGCACCACGGGGGCGGTGCTGTGCACCGACAACGCGCGGTGCCTCCCGCGAACTGCACCGAAGTCAAGATGGTGCCGTTCAACAACAGCCAGCACGCGATCACGCCGTTCCCGGACTGGTGGTACACCCCCGGACTCAACTTCACTTTCGACGACCGTACCGGCGGCGTGCCCGATCCGACGACGCGGGGTCCGGCGATGGTCCAGATCGGCACCGAGGCCGGGATCCTGCCGGCGCCGGCGGTGATCCCCAACCAGCCGGTCAACTACACCTACAACCGCAAGGACATCGTGGTGCTGAGTGTCCAGGAGCATGCATTGCTCCTCGGGCCGGCCGAACGTGCGGACGTCATCGTCGACTTCACCAACTTCGCCGGCAAGACGCTGATCCTCTACAACGACTCGCCCGCGCCGATACCGGCGGCCGACCAGCGCCTCGACTACTTCACGGGCAACCCGGTGGACCAAACCGCCACCGGTGGCGCACCGACGACACTGCCAGGGTATGGGCCCCAACACCCGGACGATCATGCAGATCGTGGTCAACGGAACCTCTTCGGGGGTGATTGCCGCTGCCGACAACGACTACGTCGACCCGGTCTTTCTGGCCGCGCTGTCGGCTCCGGCTGCCGGCTGCGGGCCTGCCCGCCGCCTTCGCGGCGTCGCAGGATCCGATCATCGTGCCGCAGGCCGCTTACAACTCGGCCTATGGTACGAGCTGTCGTCGATGTTCCCGGCGCGAACCTCTCGGGAATCGCGAACACGTCCTTGACGTTCACGCCGCTTGGTGCGGCAGCGCCGCCGCTGACGCTCGCCATGGGATCGAAGGCCATCCAGGAGCTCTTCGAGCTCGACTACGGGCGGATGAACGCCACGCTGGGCGTCGAGGTGCCGTTCACCAATGGCGGCAACCAGACGACGATCCCCTTGGGCTACATCGATCCGACGACCGAGTTCTTCGCACCCTCGGCGTCGATCGCGCCGCCAACGCTCGGTGACGGCACCCAGATCTGGAAGATCACCCACAACGGCGTCGACACGCACGCGATCCACTTCCACCTGTTCAACGTGCAGGTGATCAACCGCGTGGGCTGGGACGGGGCGATCCGGAATCCCGACCCGAACGAGGTGGGCTGGAAGGAAACCGTCCGCATGAACCCGCTCGAAGACATCATCGTCGCGATGCGGCCGACGACGCCGAAGCTTCCCTTCGGGCTCCCCGACAGCATTCGCCCGCTGGACGTGACGATGCCGCTCGGCTCGACGGGGCAGTTCACGAACATCGACCCGCTGGGGAACCCCGTGACGATCGTCAACGCGCTCAACAACTTCAATTGGGAGTACGTGTGGCACTGTCACCTGCTGGGCCACGAAGAGAACGACATGATGCGGCCCATCGAGTTCCAGGTGACGAGCACGATCCCGGCGGCGCCGACTGTCTTGGCGGCCGCTCCGGCCGCGCCGGCGCCGGCAGTCGGACTCACGTGGGTCGACGCTACGCCGTGGAGCTTTGCCACCAGCACCTTCCCCGCGACGACGCTCGGCAATCCCGCCAACGAAGTCGGCTTTACGGTCCAGCGGGCGACGAACAGCAGCTTCTCGCAGAACCTGAAGGCCTTCACGGCCAAGGCCAATGCGACGTCGATCGCCGACACCTCGACGCAGTCGAACACCAAGTACTACTACCGCGTCCAGGCATTCAACGCGGCCGGCGCTTCGCCATGGTCGAACGTGGTGACTCTCACGACCGCGGCCGGCGCAGTCCCCGCAGCGCCCACGGGCCTCACGGCGGCGGTGATGTCGGCGACGCAGGTGCGGCTCAGCTGGACCGACAACAGCACCAACGAAACCGGCTTCATCATCGAGCGGGCCGTCAACGGCGGCGCTTTCGATCGCTCAGCTCGGTCGGTGCGCACGGTTCGACCGGTGCGATGACCTTCAACGACAACACCGTCGTGACGGGTAACACGTACGCGTATCAGGTCAAGGCTGTCAACGGTGCAACGTCATCCGGCTACTCGAACACGGCTTCGGTGACGACCAGCATCGCAACGCCGACCAACCTGAACGGCTCGCTGCTCAGCGCCACGTCGGTTCGCCTCAGCTGGACCGACAACGCGAACAACGAGGCGAACTACAAGGTCGAGCGCTCGCTGGACAGCGTCACGTGGACTGTGCTCGCGCCGACGCTCGCGGCAAACACCGTGACTTACACGGATGCCACCGTGCCCGCGTCGCCACCCGGTCCGCCTACGTACGTCTATCGGGTAACGGCGGTCAATGGCGCAACGTCGTCGGCTTCTGCGCTGACTACCGTCGGTGTCGCAGCTCCGCCCGCTGCGCCGTCCAGTCTCGCAGGCGCAGGCGTGGCGCTGAACGGCAACAACCGTGCCGTCGTGCTGAGCTGGAACGACAACGCCAACAACGAGACGAGCTTCACGATCCAACGCTGCACGGGCACGACGCTCACCACCTGCGGTCCCGCAGGCGCCTGGGCCAACGTAACGACCACGGTAGCCGCCAACGCCACGACCTTCCAGGACAACGGAGTGGCGAAGAGGACGACCTACAGCTACCGGATCCAGGCCGTCAATGTGCTCGGTGCTTCCGCCTGGTCGGCCGTGGCGACAGTCACGACGCCGTAGGGAGGCGGTAAGGGAGACAAGAGGGGAGGGAGGAATCCCTCCCCTTTTTTTTCAGACTCGAGGAGACAGCAATGACATCGCGAAGGGAGTTCATCAAGACCTCCGCCGCGATCGGCGCCGGCCTGATGTTAGGCGGGCCGCTGGCAGCCGGTCTGGGCGTACTCGCACAGCCAGAGCCTGCCGAAGTTCGTGCAGCCTCTGCGCGACGTGACCGCGGGCGGCATTCCACTCGCCGCCAGCGACGGCGTCATCAATTACGCAACCGGCGCCGCGACGCACTACTCGATCAGCATCGAGCAGTTCGAGGACCAGCTGCACCCGAACCTGCCCAATCCCACGCGCCTCTGGGGCTATCGCGCGAGCAACATCGGCGCGGGCGCGAACCGGCACCTCGGCAGCATCATCGCCGTGAAGCGCGGAACGCCGGTGCAGATCACCGCGACGAACAACCTGCCGGGAGCGCACATTCTGCCGGTCGACAGCACGATCATGGGAGCCGAGGACGGCCAGGCGTCGAACATGGCGACGATCCACCTGCACGGCGGACTCGTGCCGTGGCTGAGCGACGGCGGCCCGCACTCGTGGTTCGACTCTGATGGCGACTACGGCGCGAGCGCGGGGTCCGGCGGCGCAATCTACAAGACGATCAATCCGTCCCTTGCACCCGGGCAGGCCGAGTACTACTACCCGAACGACCAGGGCGCGCGCATGCTGTGGTATCACGATCACGCGCTCGGCATCACGCGCCTCAACGCCTATGCCGGCATCGCGTCAGCCTACGTGATCTACGACGACTACGAAACGCTGACGCTGGGCGGCGCGCCGTGGAGTCTTCCGGGGCCGCTCGATCCGCGGACGAAGTACCTCGTCTTCCAGGACAAGATCTTCGTCGACACCGCCGCCGCGATGGCGTCGAAAGACCCCACATGGTCGACCGTCATGCCGAACTCGCGGCCCGGCGACCTCTGGTATGCGCATGTTTATGAGCCCGCGCTGTGGCCCGTGGAAAGCGGCGGACTGCCGCTGCCGCCGGTGTCGTGCGTGCCGGAGTTCTTCGGCGACACGATCCTCGTCAACGGCGCTGTTTCTCCGTTCCTCGAGCTCGAGCAGCGGCAATACCGCTTTCGCCTGCTCAACGCCTGCGGCGCACGGTTCCTCAATCCGCGCCTCGTCTACGCGAAGGGCAAGCAGGGCGTCGACGCAACCGAGCCAAGCGCGAGCGAGGCCGGCCCCGCCTTCGTCCAGATCGCGAGCGAGGGGGGGTTCCTGCCTGCGCCGGTGATGCTGAACGGCCCGAAGCAGCCACAGCTGCTGCTGGGGCCCGCCGAGCGCGCGGACCTCATCGTCGACTTCCGCAACGTGCACGCGGGCGCGGTGTTGATCCTCTACAACGACGCGCCCGCACCGTTCCCCGTCGGCGACGCGGACAACGACTACTATCCGCAGAATCCGAAGACGCCGTCGTCGCTCCCCGGCTCGAGCCCGAACACGCGCACGCTCCTGCAGATCCGCGTGAAGGCTCGTGTCGGTCCCGCCGATGCGCCGATTTCGCTCCCGGCGACGAACCTGCAGAATCCCGGCGATCCGTTCATCGTCGCGCAGACGCCCGGGATCCCGACGCCGATTCCCGCCGGCGTGCCGGTCCGCCGGCTCACGCTCAACGAGGAGGTCGACGACTTCGGGCGGCTGATCCAGAGGCTCGGCACGGACGCTCCGTCGGTTCCGCCCGACTCGAATTCGACATGCCCGAGTTCGGTCGCGCGTACGATTCGGCGCCGACCGAGAACGTGGCGGCCGGGGCGACCGAGGTCTGGGAGATCCTCAACCTGACGGGCGACACGCACCCGATGCACTTCCATCTCGTGAACGTGCAGGTGCTCTCGCGCCAGCCGTTCAACGTCAAGCGGTACACGGGCGGCGCGCCGAACTTACGGGCCCGCCGCTCGCTCCCGACCCGAACGAGCTCGGCTGGAAGGAGACCGTGCGGATGAATCCGGGCGAGGTGACGCGAGTGATCATGAAGTTCGACCTGCCGCCCGCACGGTCTGCCGTTCACAGTTCCCGCGAGCCCGCGCACCGGCGGCAACGAGTACGTGTGGCACTGCCACATCCTCGAGCACGAGGAGCACGACATGATGCGGCCGCTCGTCGTCGCCTGATTCAGGGCGCGACGATTGCGGACCCGCCGCGGCAGGCTGGGCGAACGTGACGACGGCGATCGCGGCCAACACGACCACGTACCAGGACAACGGGGTGACGAGGCGGACGACCTACAGCTACAGGATCCAGGCCGTCAATGCGCTCGGTGTTTCCGCGTGGTCGAGTGTCGCCACGGTGACCACACCGTAAGTCGGTAGTTCGCGTTGCAAGGGGGAGGGGAGGGAGAAATCCCTCCCCTATTTCTTCGGGACTGCGGCTGGCCGCTCGCGCCGCTACTGCTTGGGATTCGACGACGGCGCAAGCACTCCACGGCGGATCAGCGCTTCCATCACCTTTGCGGTGGCGTCGATGTCGAGCGAGAGATCCTCGCGGAACTGTGTCGTCACGGCGGGGAAAACGCCGCTCCAGGCAGGCTTCAAAGGACTCTCCTCGAAAACGGATGCAGCGAACCGAAGGCGGTAGCGAGCGATGCGGCCCCGCCCCGCGGGCGTCGTCTCAGCGCGGCACGATGTGACTGTCGAGCTCGCGCCGCAGGAACTCGTGGAAATGCTGCATGCCGTCTTCCATCGGCGACTGGTAGGGGCCTTCCTCGCTGCGTCCCATCCGGTACAGCGCGTTGCGGCCGGCGTCCATCCGCTCGGCGATCTCGTCGTCCTCGCGCGCGGTCTCCATGTACGCCGCCTGCTCGGCCTCGACGAACTCGCGCTCGAAGTACGCGATGTCCTCGGGGTAATAGAACTCGACGACGTTGGTCGTCCGGTCGACGCCGCGCGGGATCAGCGTGCTGATCACGAGCACGTGCGGATACCACTCGAGCATGATGTTCGGGTAGTACGTGAGCCAGATCGCGCCCTGCTTCGGCATCTCGCCGCGGTAATAATCGAGCACCGCCTTGTGCCAGCGCTCGTAGGTCTTCGTGCCCGCCTTGCGCAGGCTCGTGACGCCGACCGTCTGCAGCGATGCCCACGGCGCGAATTCCCACTTGAGGTCCTCGCAGGTGACGAAATTGCCGAGGCCCGGGTGGAACGGGACGACGTGGTAGTCCTCGAGGTAGACCTCGATGAAGCTCTTCCAGTTGTAGTTGCACTCGTGGATCTCGACGCGGTCGAGCACGTGGCTCGAGAAGTCGAAGCCGTGCACGCCGAGGCGCGCGAGATCGGCGCCAACGTCGCGCGGTCCGTCGAACAGCAGGCCGTTCCAGTTCTGCAAGGGCGAGCGGCCGAGGTTGAGGCACGGCTTGTCGGCGAAATGCGGCGCGCCGAGGAGCTCGCCTTTGAGATCGTAGGTCCAGCGATGGATCGGGCAGACGATGTTGGGCACGTTGCCGCGGCCCTTCAGCATGATCGCCTGCCGGTGGCGGCAGATGTTCGAGACGAGCTCGATGCCGGCGGCGTTGCGGATGAGCGCCTGCGCGTTGTCGCGCCACTCGAGCGCCTGATAGTCGCCGGGCTCGGGGACCATCAGCTCATGGCCGACGTAGCCGGGCGCGCGCGCGAACAGCAGCCGCTGCTCGGCGTCGTAGACGGCGGGATCGCAATACGAGGAGACGGGGAGCTGCGTGGTGGCGCGCAGCAAATGCCCCGCGGCGGCGAGGTTCGACATCGGCCTTTCCTTTCGGTTTCCGGTGAAACCAACCCAACCCAACAACCCGGGACGATTACGGCGTTTTCAGCCGCCCCGGACCGCTTTGCTAAGTCGGCCGCACGAGAGTTCCGTGGAAGGCCGCGTAACGAACCTGTTATTATACAAAAGTGTCCGGAACGAGGTCAATCGACCGACGGCCCGCCCGCACCGGCCGATCGGCGGCCAGGTCCACGCACACTGGCCGCGCATCGTCGCCGCCGAGTCCTTTGACCTTCATCACTTCCGACCGTTAACCTGCCCGGTAATCTGCCGCAGAACCGCAATTCCGGGCGGCGGATGCGCCCACAGGAAACCCGATGGCCAAGGCCAGCGAAACCCCGGCAAGCTTCGAAGCCGCGCTCTCCGAGCTCGAGGAGATCGTCGCCACGATGGAAGGCGGCGCGCTGCCGCTCAACGAATCGCTGGCGGCCTACAAGCGCGGCGCGACGCTGCTCGCGTATTGCCAGGCGGCGTTGAAGGACGCGCGGCAGCAGGTCGAGGTGCTGGAGAAGGGCGTGCTCAAGTCATTCGAGGTCCCCGGGGCGGCTGGCGACGTGCGGGACGATGAACCCTGACGTCGACTTTGCCGTCTGGTCCGGCGAGCGGCAGCAGCGCGTCGAGGGCGTGCTGGAACGCGTGCTGCCTTCCGCCGCGGCGCTGCCGCGCGTGTTGCACGAGGCGATGCGCTACTCGGTGCTGGGCGGAGGCAAGCGCGTCCGCCCGCTGCTCGCCTACGCGGCGGGCGAGCTGACCGGCGCCGACCCCGACCGGGTCGATGCGCCGGCGGCGGCGGTGGAGCTGATCCACGCCTACTCGCTGATCCACGACGACCTGCCGTGCATGGACGACGACACGCTGCGGCGCGGCAAGCCGACGTGTCATGTCGCGTTCGGCGAGGCGACCGCGCTCCTCGCCGGAGACGCGCTGCAATCGCTCGCGTTCACCGTTCTCGGAAGCGCGAAATTGCGCGAGGCCGGGGATGCGTGCGCGATATTGGGCGAGATGGCCGGCGCATCCGGCATGGCCGGCGGCCAGGCGATCGACCTCGACGCCACCGGACGCACGCTCACACTTGCGGAGCTCGAGACGATGCATCGGCGCAAGACCGGCGCGCTCATCCGCGCATCGGTCGCGCTGGGCGCGCTCGCCGGAGATCCGATCGCTCCGCGCGAGCTGGCCGCGCTCGACGCGTTCGCCGCCGCCGCGGGACTCGCGTTTCAGGTGATCGACGACATCCTCGACGTCGAAGGCTCGGCGGCGACGCTGGGAAAGACGGCGGGCAAGGACGCCGCCCAGGGCAAGGCGACCTACGTTTCGCTGCTGGGCCTTGCGGCGGCCCGCGCCCGTGCCGAGACGCTGCGCGCCGACGCCCACGCGGCGCTCTCGTCGTTCGGCAGCCGCGCGCGCCGCCTCGGGGAACTCGCCGACTGGCTTTGTGCCAGACGTCACTAATGACCGACCATGTATCCGCTGCTCGACCAGATCGATTCCCCCGCCGCGCTGCGCAAGCTCGACCGCAGTGCGCTGCCGCAGCTCGCGCGCGAGCTCCGCGCGTTCGTCATCGCCTCGGTCGCGCAGACCGGCGGTCACCTGTCGTCGAACCTCGGCACCATCGAGCTCGCGATCGCGCTGCACTACACGTTCGACACGCCGCACGACCGCATCGTGTGGGACGTCGGGCACCAGACCTACGCGCACAAGATCCTCACCGGCCGCCGCGCCGAGATGGGCCGGCTGCGGATGGCGGGCGGGCCTTCGGGATTCCCCCGCCGCAGCGAGAGCGAGTACGACACGTTCGGCACCGCGCATTCTTCGACGTCGGTCTCGGCGGCGCTCGGCATGGCGATCGCCGCGCAGCGCAAGGGCGAGCAGAGGCACGTCGCGGCGGTGATCGGCGACGGCGCGATGAGCGCCGGCATGGCGTTCGAGGCGCTCAACAACGCCGGCGCGGCGGGCGCGGACCTCCTCGTCATCCTCAACGACAACGGGATGTCGATCTCCGAGCCGGTCGGTGCCCTCAACAGCTATCTCGCGCGGGTGCTCTCGTCGCGGCTGTACAACACGATGCGCCGCGGCGGCAAGGAGGTGCTCTCCAAGCTGCCGCCGGTCAAGGCGCTCGCGAAGCGCGCCGAGGAACACCTGAAGGGCATGGTGCTCCCGGGCACGCTGTTCGAGGAACTCGGATTCAACTACATCGGGCCGATCGACGGCCACGATGTCGACACGCTGGCGCGCACGCTCGCCGACGTTCGCGAGCTCAAGGGACCGCAGCTGCTGCACATCGTCACGCGCAAGGGCTACGGCTATGCGCGCGCCGAGGACGACCCGATCCTCTACCACGGCGTGACGAAATTCGACCCGGCGGTCGGCATCGTGCCGAAGGCGGCCGCGAAGCCGTCGTACACGCAGATCTTCGGCGACTGGCTGGCCGACATGGCGGCGCGCGATCCACGTCTCATCGGCATCACGCCGGCGATGCGCGAAGGCTCCGGCCTCGTCCGCTTCTCGCAGGAGTTTCCCGAGCGCTATTTCGACGTCGGCATCGCCGAGCAGCACGCGGTGACGTTCGCGGCCGGGCTTGCCTGCGAGGGCATGAAGCCGGTGGTCGCGATCTACTCGACGTTCCTGCAGCGCGCCTACGACCAGACGATCCACGACGTCGCGCTGCAGAACCTGCCCGTGGTGTTCGCGATCGACCGCGCCGGCATCGTCGGCGCCGACGGCGCGACGCACATCGGCGCGTTCGACCTGTCGTACCTGCGCTGCATCCCGAACATGACCGTGATGGCGCCGTCCGACGAGAACGAGTGCCGGCAGATGCTCTACACGGCGTTCACGCTGGATACGCCGAGCGCGGTGCGCTATCCGCGCGGCGGCGGAACCGGCGCGGCGGTGGAGCGCGCGATGACCGCGCTGCCCGTCGGCAAGGCTCGAGATCCGGCGCGAGTCGGGACGGCATTCGAACCGCATCGCGCTTCTCGCCTTCGGCAGCGTGGTGCCGCATGCGCAGGCCGCCGGCGAGACGCTCGACGCGACCGTTGTCAACATGCGCTTCGTGAAGCCGCTCGACGCCGAGCTCGTGCAACGGCTCGCGCAGGACCACGCGGCGCTGGTCACGATCGAGGAGAACGTCGTGATGGGCGGTGCGGGAAGCGGAGTCGCCGAGGCGCTTTCGGCGGCCGGCATCACCATCCCGTTGCTGCATCTCGGGCTGCCCGACCGTTTCCTCGACCACGGCGATCCGGCGGAGCTCCTGTCCGCCTGCGGTCTCGATGCCGCCGGCATCGTCGCCGCCGTCAACGCGCGCTTTCCGCATCGGCGCCCGCATGCGGTCGTGAAGCCCGCGGCGTGATCTCGCCGAATCACCGAGACATCCGATCATGAATCGCCCTGAAATTCCGCGCAGCCTGTTTCCGATCCCCGACGTCCAGTCGGGCGCCGACGAGCGCAACCTCGCGATCGACGAGGTCGGCATCCGCGGGCTTCGCTACCCGCTGAACTTCGTCGATGCCGACGGCGTGGTCCAGCCGACGATCGCGACCTGCAACGTCTATGTCGCGCTGCCCGCGGACCGCAAGGGCACGCACATGTCGCGGCTGGTCGCGCTGCTCGAGTCGCGCAGCGAGCCCGGCGCGCCGGCGTTGTCCGTTGCCTCACTCTCCGATCTCGTCGACGCGCTGCTCGTGCTGCTCGAGGCGCCGGGCGGAAGCG
Source organism: uncultured beta proteobacterium (assembly GCA_963741355.1). Lineage (GTDB taxonomy): Bacteria > Pseudomonadota > Gammaproteobacteria > Burkholderiales > Casimicrobiaceae > CAIWHR01. Next base: position 50,329 of record CAVUIG010000024.1, on the reverse strand, counting down.
TCGAGCTCGCGTTCCCGTATTTCGTGCGCAAGACGGCCCCGGTGTCCGGTGTCGCGAGCCGGCTCGACTACGAGGTGCGCCTGCGCGGCGAGCGCATCGGCCCGGAATACCGGCAGACGCTCGCGGTCGCGGTCCCGGTCACGTCGCTCTGCCCGTGCTCGAAGGAAATCTCGGAATATGGCGCGCACAACCAGCGCTCGCTGATCACGATCACGGTGCGCGCGCGGCCGTCGCTGTTCCTCTCGGACCTCATCCGCGTCGCCGAGGACGAGGCATCGTGCGAGCTCTACGGCCTCCTCAAGCGCTCGGACGAGAAATTCGTCACCGAGTACGCGTACAACAATCCCCGGTTCGTCGAGGACATGGTCCGCGGCGTGGCGGCGCGGCTCGGCAACGACCCGCGCATCGATGGCTTCGCCGTCGAGGCCGAGAACTTCGAGTCGATCCACAACCATTCCGCGTACGCGCGGATCGCCCGCGGTCTCTGACCGCCCGCATTCCCGACCGGCCTGTCGCTTCCAGGAGCATTCGCCGCTTCCGGCGGCGAGGACGTGGAAACGCGGGACGTCGGATCCTGGCGCCGCGTGGCATACCGCACTGGTAAAATCGCGCGATTGCCGCGCCGCGCAATCATGCTTCCCATCGCCATCTTCCGCTTCTCGCCGACCGAGGGCCCCGCCTATTTCGCGCAATGGCTCGACCGGCACGCGCTGCCGTGGAAGCTCGTTGCGATCGACGAAGGCGCGCCGGTCCCCGCGGATCCACAGGGGTACTCCGGCATCGCGATGATGGGCGGCGCGATGGGCGTGAACGATGGCCTGCCGTGGATCGCGCCGCTGACGGGGCTGCTGCGCGATGCGGTTGCGCGGCAGGTGCCCGTGATCGGGCACTGCCTCGGCGGGCAATTGCTGGCGAAGGCGCTTGGCGCGCCGGTGTCGCGGGCGCCGTCCGCAGAGCTCGGCTGGGTCGACGTCGCCGTCAGCGACGAACGCGCGCGGCGCGACTGGTTCTCCGGTCGTGCGTCGTTCACGTCGTTCCAGTGGCACTACGATGCCTTCGCGGTGCCGGAGACCGCGATCGGCGTCGCCACCAGCGACACCGGCCCCAGCCAGGCGTTCATCGTCGACGACCGTCACATCGGGATGCAGTTCCACGTCGAGATGACACGCGATCTCATCGACAGCTGGCTTGCCACGGGCTCGGCGGAATTGCCGTCGCAATCGTCGGTCGCGCGGCAGTCGGCGGCGGATATCCGCACCGGCATCGCCTCTCACCTCGACGAACTTTCCGCGGTCGCCGACGGCATCTACGCGCGCTGGAGTGCCGGGCTGCGCCGATAGGTCCTAGCGACGATGCGACGGATCCGCGCGCTGCCCGAGCACCTCGTCAACCAGATCGCCGCCGGCGAGGTCGTCGAGCGGCCGGCCGCGGCCCTGAAGGAGCTTCTCGAGAACGCGCTCGACTCGGGCGCGACGCAGATCGACGTCGATCTCGCCGGCGGGGGCATCCAGCGCATCCGCGTGGCCGACAACGGCGGCGGCATCGAGCGGGAGGAGCTCTCGCTCGCGGTCGCGCGGCACGCGACGTCGAAGCTCGCCACCGTCGACGACCTCGAGTCGATCGCCACGCTCGGCTTTCGCGGCGAGGCGCTCGCGTCGATCGCCGCGGTGTCGCGCTTCGCGCTTGCGTCGCGCGCGGCCGGCAAGCCGCACGCGTGGCGGATCGAGGTCGAGGGCGGCAACGTCAGCGCGACGGCGCCGGCGGCGCTCGCCGAAGGGACGACGGTCACGGTGCAGGAGCTCTACTACAACACGCCGGCGCGCCGAAAATTCCTGCGCACCGAGGCGACCGAATGGGGGCATTGCGAGGAAGCGTTCCGGCGCATCGCGCTCGCGCACCCGGACGTGGGATTCACGCTGCAGCACAATGGCCGCGTCGTGCACCGGCTGCTCGCGCAGGGTCGGCGCGCGCGCGTTCTCGCGCTGCTGGGCGACGGCTTCGTCGAAGGTGCGGCGGCGGTCGACGCGCAGGCCGGACCGATCGCACTGGCCGGATTCGCCGTGCGTCCGGCGTATGCGACGCACGCCGCGGGGCAGTACACATTCGTCAACGGGCGCTACGTGCGCGACCGGATGCTCGCGCACGCGCTGCGCGACGCCTATCGCGACGTGCTCCACCACGACCGGCAGCCGGCGTACGCGCTGTGGCTGACGCTCGATCCGCGGCGGGTCGACGTCAACGTCCATCCGCAGAAGACCGAGGTGCGGTTCCGCGAATCCGGCGCCGTGCACGGATTCGTCCGCAGCGCGATCGAGCGCGCGCTCGCCATCACCGGCGCCGAGCAGCCCGCGGTATCGGCCGCCGAGCGGCTCGGCATCGCGGCGGCGCACACGCCGCCGTTCGCACCGTCGACGCACGGAGGCGAGATTCCGCTGCTGCGTCCGCTGCCGTTCGCGAGTGGCGTGCAGGGCGCCATGCCGCTCGGCGCGTCCGAGCCTGCCGCGTTCTACGCGAAGCTCTTCGGACCGCGCGAAGCCGGAGGCGCGGACGGACCCGACCTGCCGCAGACCGGCGACGAGCATCCCCTGGGATTCGCGCTGGCGCAGCTGCACGGGATCTACATCCTCGCGCAGAATCGCGCCGGACTGGTGCTGGTCGACATGCACGCGGCGCACGAGCGGATCGTCTACGAGCGCCTCAAGTCCGCGCTCGATCACAGCGTGCCCGTGCAGCCGCTGCTCGTGCCGGCGACGTTCATCGCGTCGCCCCTCGACATTGCCGCCGCCGCCGAGCATGCCGACACGCTCGACCGGCTGGGCTTCTCGTTGAGCGCCATCGGCCCGGCCACACTCGCCGTGCGCGGCATCCCGGCGCCGCTCGCCGATGCCGACGCGGCGGCGCTCGCGCACGCGGTGCTCTCCGACCTGCGCGAGCATGGCGGCAGCGAAGTGCTGACCGCGCATCGCGATGAGCTGCTCTCGACGATGGCATGCCATGCCGCCGTGCGCGCCAATCGCGCGCTCGCCGTTCCCGAGATGAACGCGCTGCTGCGCGAGATGGAAGCGACCGAGCGCGCCGGCCAGTGCAACCATGGCCGCCCGACGTGGTACCAGCTCTCCCTTTCCGATCTTGACCGCCTCTTCATGAGGGGTCGCTAGCCCGTGCTTCCGGTGGTGCTGCTGATGGGCCCGACCGCGTCGGGAAAGAGCGCGCTCTCGCTGGCGCTTGCGCAACGATTTCCCATGGAGATCGTCAGCGTCGACTCGGCGCAGATCTATCGCGGCATGGACGTGGGCACCGCGAAGCCCGACGCCGCGACGCGGGCCAGCGTCCCGCATCACCTGATCGACATCGTCGATCCGACCGACGCGTATTCGGCGGCGCGGTTCTGCGCCGATGCGCTTGCGGCCGTCGACGCGATCCGCGGCCGCGGGCGCATCCCGCTGCTCGCCGGCGGCACGATGCTCTATTTCAAGGCGCTGACCGAGGGGCTTTCCGCGCTGCCGGGCCGCGACCCCGCGGTGCGCGCGGGACTCGACGCGCGCGCTGCGATGGAAGGCTGGCCGGCGCTGCACGCCGAGCTCGCCCGCGTCGATCCGGCGACGGCGGCGCGCCTTGCCCCGACGGACGCGCAACGGATCCAGCGTGCGCTCGAGGTGCACGCGATCAGCGGAACGCCGCTCTCCGCGCTTCATGGCGCGCGCGCGGGAAGCGCGACGCTCGGGCCCGTCGTGCGCATCGCGCTCGTCCCGGCGGATCGCGTGCGCCTCCACGGGTTGATCGCGGACCGGTTCGACGCGATGCTCGAGGCGGGGCTCGTCGACGAACTGCGGGCGCTGCGCGAACGCTTTTCGCTCGCCCCTTCGCTGCCGTCGATGCGCTGCGTCGGCTATCGCCAGGCCTGGGAATACCTGGACGGCCGCATCGATGAGGCGAAGTTCCGCGCCATGGGAATCGCCGCCACGCGCCAGCTCGCGAAGCGTCAGATGACGTGGCTCCGCTCAACTCCCGCGCTGTCGTTCGATCCCTGGGATCCGAATCTCGCCGAGGCGGTGGCCGCGCCTATAATCGAGGCTCTGGACAAGGCCTGAGCCATGTTGGCGCGCACGCTCTACGACAAGCTGTGGGAAAGCCACGTCGTCCACACCGGCGAGGACGGGACGGCGCTGCTCTACGTCGACCGCCATCTGGTCCACGAGGTGACGAGCCCGCAGGCCTACGAAGGCCTGCGCCTCGCCGGACGCAAGCCGTGGCGCACGGCGTCGATCGTCGCGACCGCGGACCACAACACGCCGACCAAGGATTGGAGCGCCGGCATCCGCGACGCGGTCTCGCGCACGCAGGTCGAAACGCTCGACGCCAACATCAAGGCCACCGGCGCACGTGCGTATTTCCCGTTCCGCGATGCGCGGCAGGGCATCGTCCACGTGATCGGGCCCGAGCAGGGCGCGACGCTGCCGGGGATGACGGTGGTCTGCGGCGACTCGCATACGAGCACGCACGGCGCGTTCGGCTGCCTCGCCTTCGGCATCGGCACGTCCGAGGTCGAGCACGTCCTCGCCACGCAGTGCGTCGTCACCCGGCAGGCGAAGGCGATGCGCGTCAGCGTCGAAGGCACGCTGCCGCGGGGCTCGACGGCCAAGGACATCGCGCTCGCGATCATCGGCCGGATCGGCACCGCGGGCGGCACCGGCTGCGCGATCGAATTCGACGGGTCGGCGATCCGGGCGCTGTCGATGGAAGGTCGGATGACGGTGTGCAACATGGCGATCGAGGCGGGCGCCCGCGCCGGCATGATCGCCGTCGACGCGACGACGATCGAGTATCTGAAGGGCCGGCCGTTCGCGCCGCAGGGCGAGCTGTGGGAGCGCGCGGTCGCGCATTGGCGCACGCTGGTGTCCGATCCCGACGCGAAGTTCGACCGCACGGTGACGCTCGACGCGGCGACGATCGCGCCGCAGGTGACGTGGGGCACTTCACCTGAGATGGTCACCTCGATCGAGGGGCGCGTGCCCGATCCCGACAAGGAGAAGGATTCGATTCTGCGCGAAGGCCTCGAACGCGCGCTCACGTACATGGGGCTCGCGCCGAACACCGCGATGACCGACATCCGGATCGACAAGGTGTTCATCGGCTCGTGCACCAACTCGCGCATCGAGGACCTTCGCGCGGCCGCGGCCATCGTGCGCGGGCGGCGCAAGGCCGACAGCGTGAAGCTGGCGCTCGTCGTCCCCGGTTCCGGCCCCGTCAAGCGGCAGGCGGAGCGGGAAGGTCTCGACCGCATCTTCACGGCCGCGGGCTTCGAATGGCGCGAGCCCGGCTGCTCGATGTGCCTCGGGATGAACGACGACCGGCTCGGACCCGGCGAGCGCTGCGCGTCGACGTCGAACCGCAATTTCGAAGGCCGGCAGGGGCAGGGAGGGCGCACGCATCTCGTGAGCCCGATCATGGCCGCCGCGGCGGGCATCGCCGGCCATTTCGTCGACGTGCGGCGGATGGGCTGAATCCGATCGGAGGACGATCATGAAACGCAAACTCGCATGGCTTCTCGCATTGGCGGCGTTCGCGCTCGTCGTCGCGGGCTGCAATACCGATCGAGGGCTTCGGCAAGGACATGAAGGCCACCGGCCGGCCGTCGAGAAGGCCGCCGCCAAGACGAAGACCTACTGATGGAGCCGTTCCGCACGCTCACCGGTCTCGTCGCGCCGCTCGACCGCGCCAATGTCGACACCGACGCGATCATCCCCAAGCAGTTCCTGAAATCGATCAAGCGCACCGGCTTCGGCCCGAATCTGTTCGACGAGTGGCGCTACCTCGACCGCGGCGAGCCCGGTGCGGACAACTCGCGGCGCCCCTTGAATCCGCAGTTCGTGCTGAACGAGCCGCGCTACCAGGGCGCGCAGATCCTGCTCGCGCGCCGCAACTTCGGCTGCGGCAGCTCGCGCGAGCACGCGCCGTGGGCGCTGCACGACTACGGCTTTCGCGTGCTGATCGCGCCGTCGTTCGCCGACATCTTCTTCCAGAATTGCTGCAAGAACGGGCTGCTGCCGGTCGTGCTGTCGGCGCACGAGGTCGACCGCCTGTTCCACGAGACGGCGGCGCTGCCCGGATTCAGGCTCACCGTGAGCCTCGATGCGCAGACCGTCGCGACCACCGATGGCGCGACCGTGTTCGGCTTCGAGATCGATCCGTTCCGCAAGCACTGCCTGCAGAACGGGCTGGACGAGATCGGCCTCACGCTCGGCCACGCCGACGAGATCCGGGCGTTCGAGGCGAAGCATCTCGCGCAATATCCCTGGCTCGCCTGACGTCGCCGTGAAGATCGCGATCCTCCCCGGCGACGGCATCGGCAACGAGATCGTCGCCGAGGCCCGCAAGGTCCTCGATGTCCTGAAGCGCGCTGGCCTGCCGATCGAGACCGAATCCGCGCCGATCGGCGGCGCCGGCTACGACGCGGCGGGCAGGCCGCTGCCAAGCGCCACCCTCGATCTCGCGCGCGCTGCCGATGCCGTGCTGCTGGGCGCGGTGGGCGGCCCGAACTACGACGCGCTGCCGCGCGAGATGCGCCCCGAGCAGGGCATCCTGGGCATTCGGCGCGAGCTCGGGCTCTTCGCCAATCTTCGGCCGGCGCTTGCGTATCCGGAGCTCGCCGGCGCGTCGACGCTCAAGCCCGACGTCATCGCCGGGCTCGACATCGTCATCGTCCGCGAGCTGACCGGCGACGTGTACTTCGGTCAGCCGCGCGGACGCCGCACCAATGCGGCCGGCGAGGACGAGGGGTTCGACACGATGCTCTACAGCGTGTCGGAAATCGCGCGCATCGCGAAGGTCGGCTTCGAGACGGCGCGCCGGCGCGGCAAGCGGCTCTGCTCGGTCGACAAGGCGAACGTGCTCGACACCAGCATCCTGTGGCGCGAGGTCGTCACGGCGATGGGTGAGGATTACCCCGACGTCGCGCTCTCCCACATGTACGTCGACAACGCGGCGATGCAGCTCGTGCGCAATCCGAAGCAGTTCGACGTGATCGTCACGGGGAACCTCTTCGGCGACATCCTCTCCGACGAGGCGTCGATGCTCGCGGGCTCGATCGGCATGCTGCCTTCGGCGTCGCTCGACGGCGCGGGCAAGGGGCTCTACGAGCCGATCCACGGGTCCGCGCCCGACATCGCGGGACAGGACAAGGCAAATCCGCTGGCGACGATCCTGTCGGTCGCGATGATGTTCCGCTTCACGCTCGCGCGCCCCGACGTCGCGGACCGCATCGAGGCGGCCGTGCGCGCCGTGCTGAAAGCCGGAAAGCGCACGCGCGACATCGCGCTTGCCGGCGAGCCCGCCATCGGCACCCGCGCGATGGGCGACGCCGTCGTTGCTGCGTTGCAACACACCGCGTGAATCGTGCTACGATTCAATCCTATGCGCGAATTTACCGCCACCTTCACGGCATCACACTCGCAGCGCGCCCGCGCCGCGGGTATCGGCACGCGCGTGATCGCGCCGCAAGTCCGCGCGACCAAAGTCACGACGATCAAGACGACCTGACCGGTCGCCTCGGCCCGCTGTCGCCTCCGCGAGCGGTCCGGGGGCGGGCAGGATCGCGGAGGCAGCGGACTTCAGGGTGAACGCAATGCGAGTCGGTTTCGTCGGTTGGCGCGGAATGGTCGGATCGGTGCTCCTGCAGCGGATGCAGGCGGAGCGCGACTTCGATCACATCGAATCGCAGTTCTTCTCCACGTCGAACGTCGGCGGCAAGGGCCCCTCGATCGGCAAGTCCACGCCGGCGCTGCTCGCGGCGAACGACCTCGTGGCGCTCAAGTCGCAGGACGCGGTCGTCACCTGCCAGGGCGGCGACTACACCAACGACGTCTATCCCAGGCTGCGCGCCGCCGGCTGGAACGGTTACTGGATCGACGCCGCATCGGCGCTGCGCATGGCCGAAGACGCCGTGATCATCCTCGATCCCGTCAACCGCGACGTGATCGACGCGGCGCTTGCGCGCGGTGTGAAGACCTACGTCGGCGGCAACTGCACGGTCAGCCTGATGATGATGGCGCTGGCGGGCCTCTTCCGGCACGACCTGATCGAGTGGATGACCTGCATGACGTATCAGGCCGCGTCCGGCGCGGGCGCGCAGAACATGCGCGAGCTGCTGCAGCAGATGGGCGAGGCGCATCTGGCCGCGAAGCCGCTGCTCGACGACCCCGATTCGGCGATCCTCGACATCGACCGCGAGGTCGCGGGCATCCTGCGCGACGAGCGCTTTCCGACCGAGCATTTCGGCGTTCCGCTCGCGGGCAGCCTCATTCCCTGGATCGACAAGGATCTCGGCAACGGCATGAGCCGCGAGGAATGGAAGGGCGGCGCCGAGTCGAACAAGATCCTCGGCCGCTCCGAAAAGCCGATCCCGATCGATTCGATCTGCGTGCGCATCGGCGCGATGCGCTGCCATTCGCAGGCGCTGACGATCAAGCTCCGGCGCGACCTTCCGCTCTCCGAGATCGAGGCGATCGTCGCCGGTGGCAACGACTGGGTGCGCGTCGTGCCGAACACGCGCGAGGCGAGCATCCGCGATCTCACGCCCGCCGCGGTCACGGGAAGGCTCGAGGTGCCGGTCGGCCGCCTGCGCAAGCTCGCGATGGGCGGGGACTACGTCGGGGCGTTCACCGTCGGCGACCAGCTGCTGTGGGGCGCGGCGGAGCCGCTGCGCCGGATGCTGCGCATCCTTCTTCGCCGCTGACGCCTGCGCGACGCGCCCATTCGCTGTCGGTTTGCGACCGGACGGCGCGCTGCTGCCGCGCACGACCTGTTTGAGCATGTTTTATGCGGTCGCCGTGCGGCTGTGCCGCAGGGCGAGCCCATCGCGCCCAACGGGCTCTACGACGTGAATGCAACAGCCCGATGCCGGGCGCAGACCCGCGCCGCAGGAAGGCATTGCAGCACAATATGTTGTAGCCACGCCAAGCCGCAACGCAAGCGCTAGCGCACGCCGCTAGGATGCTGGCATGAATTCCTCATCGCGCGCCAAGGGGTAGCGTGAAAAAATGCCAGCTAATACTGGGGTTTAGCTTGCACCGCTAAGCCCATGATGTTATGTTTGGTTGAAGAATCCGAAATCTCGGAAGGGGGCGGCATGCGAGCAAGACCGATCCTGACGTTGAGCCTGCTGGCGAGCGCGATGGCGCTCTCCGGCAACGCGGCCGCGCTCGGCCTCGGCCGGCTCACGGTCCAGTCGGCACTGGGCCAGCCGCTTTCGGCGCAGATCGAGCTGACCTCGGCAACGCGCGAGGAGCTCGACACGCTTGCGGCCAAAGTCGCCGACCCGACGATGTACCGGCAGAACAACCTGAACTATCAGGGCGTGCTGGCGCGCGCCCGCGTCAGCGTCGAACGCCGCGCCGACGGCACCAGTTATCTCAAGGTCGTCTCGAGCGCGCCGGTCAACGAGCCCTATCTCGATCTGATGGTCGAGCTCAACTGGGCCTCGGGCCGCGTCGTCCGCGACTACACGTTCCTGCTCGATCCTCCGGAAACCCGCGCCGTCGCCGCTGCGCCGGTCGAGCCCGCGGTTCCGGCGCGTGCCGGCGCAGGCGCGGCGCGCGCGCAAGCCGCGGCGCCGGCCGCTGCCGCGCCCGCTCGCGACGCCGAAGGCACGTACACGGTGAAGCGCGGCGACACGCTGTCGAAGATCGCCAACGTATACAAGCCGTCCGACGTCACGCTCGACCAGATGCTGGTCGCGCTGTTCAAGGGCAATGCCAACGCGTTCGACGGCAGCAACATGAACCGCCTGCGCACCGGCGCGATCGTGACGATCCCGAGCGCGGCAGACGTGGCCTCAAGCCAGCCGAGCGAAGCGACGAAGGTCGTCCGCGTGCAAGCGACCGACTGGCGCGCGTACCGCGATCGTGTCGCCGCCTCCGCGCCGGCCGCCGAAGGTGGCGGTGCCGGCGGGCGTTCCGCGGGCGGCAAGATCGGCACCGCGGTCGAGGAAAAGGCGCCGGCCGCCGTGCCGGGCCGCGACCAGCTCAAGGTGTCTCGCGAAGCCGGACAGGGCAAGGGCGGCGCCGGGGCGGCCGAGGAAGCCGTCGCCCGCGACAAGGCGCTGCAGGAAGCGCAGGCGCGCATCGCGTCGCTCGAGAAGACGCTCGCCGACCTGCAGAAGATGAGCACGCTGAAGAGCGGCACGGGTGCGCAGATGCAGGCGCAAGCCGAGGCTGCGAAGGGCACGCCACCGCCGACGGTGGTCGCGACTGCGCCATCCGCAACGACGCCATCCGCGACGACGCCTTCCGCAACGACGCCGTCCGCAACGACGCCGTCGACAACGCCATCGACGACCCCACCGCCCGCCGCGGCGACGACGACCACGACCGAAACTCCGAAGGCCGAGCCGCCCGCGACTTCGCCGCCTGCTGCGACGACGACAACGACCGAAACTCCGAAGGCCGAGCCGCCCCAGGCAGCCGAAACGCCGAAGCCGCCGCCGCCCAAGGTGGCGACGAAGGCGCCCGCGAAGGAGCCGCCCGGATTCTTCGAGGACCTCGTCGGCAACGCGCCGACGTGGGTCATCGGCGCGGGAGCGCTCGCGGTGCTCGCCGGCATCGCCGGGATCGTCGCGATGCGCCGGCGCAAGACGACCAAGTTCGAGGACAGCATCATCTCGGGCACGGACATCAAGACCAACACCGTGTTCGGCTCGACCGGCGGCGGCGTCGTCAACACCGGCGACAATTCGCTCTCGAGCGAATTCAGCCGTGAAGGACTCGGCAACATCGACACCGACGAAGTCGATCCGATCGCGGAAGCCGAGGTCTACCTCGCCTACGGCCGCGACGCGCAGGCCGAGGAAATCCTGAAGGACGCGCTCAAGAAGGATCCGCAGCGCCAGGAAATCTATCTCAAGCTGCTCGAGATCCACGCGCAGCACAACAAGCCGTCGGCATTCGAGACGGTCGCCGCCGAGTTGTACTCGGTGTCGCACGGTCAGGGCGAAACGTGGCAGAAGGCCGTCGGCCTCGGCCGCCAGCTCGATCCCAACAACCCGATGTTCGGCGATGGCGGCGGAGCCGCCGCCGCCGCGGCTGCCGCAGCGGCCGTCGCTGCGACGTCGAGCGAAGAGGAGCCGTTCGTCGTCGAGCCGAAGGTGGAGCGCCCCGCGCCGGCGAAGCCGTTCGAGTCGGTGCCGCGCGGCACGACCGAGATCGTCGACACCGATGGCGGGCTCGACTTCAAGCTCGACGAGGAAATCTCGATTTCGCCGACCTCGGGCACCGCCCCCGTGCGAGCGAAGTCTCCGATCGACATCCTCGCCGGCGCGCAGAGCGAGGTCGAGAAATCCACCCGCACCGGCGCCGCCGCGGCGACACCGGGATTTACGACCGCCGCGTCCACGCTCTCCGAGAAGATCGACCACGCGCAGGCAGCGATGGGCGACACCGAGCTCGAATTCCACCTCGACGACGCCGAAAAGCCCGCGCCCATGCACGCCGCCCCGAAGCCCGAGGCGGCGCTGATGGCAGCGGCACCCGCCGCGAGCGGCGCCGCGGCATCGCTCGCGCGTCCCGAAGCGGCGATCGAGCTCGACAAGCTCGACCTCTCGTTCGACCCGCAGCGCACGACGTTCGAGGATCCGACGCCGTCGGTGCTGGACGGCCAGTGGCATGACGCGGCGACCAAGCTCGACCTCGCCAAGGCGTATCAGGAAATGGGCGACGTCGAAGGCGCGCGCGAGATCCTGCAGGAAGTGCTGCACGAAGGCGACGACCAGCAGAAATCCGAAGCGCAGGCGCTCATGGCCAAGCTCGGCTGAACGTCGGCAAGATCATTGGACGGGCGGCGGAGCCAATCCGCCGCCCGTTGTTTTTTGACGCGGCTGAGGAGCCTGTCGGGCCCGATTTCGCGTATGCGTTGCCGGGCCAAAAAGCGATGGATGCGCGGCGCGAGGCGCAGCGAATATCGTGAATCTTCGCAAGCCGAGCAACAAAGCAGACGCGCTTTTTGGCAGCGGACCCAGATGAGCGAAGGGACGGGGCGCTTTGGGCGCCTCAGTTGCCAATGGTGCGTTGCTCGCCCTCGGCATATTCCCGATATGCTCTCGGTCTCGCGCCTTGAACTGCGCCCAAACCGCCTCCGTCGCATACGTGAAATCAGGCCCGACAGGCTCCTATGCGCATCGCTCTCGGACTCGAATACGCGGGCACTGCCTACACGGGCTGGCAAACGCAGGCCGACGGCCGCGGCGTGCAGGACGCGCTCGAGCGGGCGCTCGCGCAGATCGCGGGCGTGCCGATCCGCACGAACGCGGCGGGACGCACCGATGCCGGCGTGCACGCGACGTCGCAGGTCGTGCATTTCGACAGCGACGTCGAGCGCCCCGGAACCGCGTGGGTGCGCGGCGTGAATTCGCATCTGCCGGCCGACGTCGCCGTGCTGTGGGCGGCGGAGGTTGGCGCGGAATTCCACGCGCGCTTCGCGGCGACGGCCCGTCATTACACGTACCTGCTCGTCAATCGCCCGGTGCGGAGCGCGCTCCTCGCCGGGCGCGCCGGCTGGTACCATCGACCTCTTGCCGTCGCGGCGATGGCGGAGGCTTCGCGCATGCTCGTCGGACGGCATGATTTCTCGTCGTTCCGGTCGTCGGAATGCCAGGCGAAGTCGCCGGTCAAGACGATTTCGCACGCCGCGATCACCGTTGACGCCGAGCTCATCCGATTCGACTTTTCCGCGGACGCGTTCCTACATCACATGATCCGCAACATCGTGGGCGCGCTGATCGACATCGGCGCCGGAAAATCACCGCCGGCGTGGATGGGCGAGCTCCTCGCGGCGCGCGACCGCACGCGGGGCGCGCCCACGTTCGGCGCCGAGGGCCTGTATCTCGCCGGCGCCGACTACGCGGCGGACTGGGGCCTGCCGCCGACGCGGCGCGCCGTCGTGCTGCCGTCCGACTGATACGGACGCATCGCCCGTGCGCACGCGCATCAAGATCTGCGGCATCACCCGCGTCGAGGACGGCATCGAAGCCGCGCGCGCCGGCGCCGACGCGATCGGCCTCGTGTTCTGGACCGGATCGCCGCGCTGCGTGTCCTTCGACGTGGCGCGCGCGATCGCCGCCGCCGTTCCGCCGTTCGTCACCGTCGTCGGCCTCTTCGTCGATCCCGCTCCCGACCACGTGCGGGCCGCGCTCGCCGCCGTGCCGCTGTCGCTGCTGCAATTCCACGGCGCCGAGAGTGCTGAGCTCTGCCGTGCGTTCGGCCGCCCCTACATCAAGGCGGTGCCGGTTTCCCGGGAAGCGGGGAGCGCCGGTTTGCTAGAATGCGTGGCGCGCCATCCCGATGCGGCGGGGTTCCTGTTCGATGCGCCGCCGTCGGGCGGGATGCCGGGCGGCACGGGACAGGGCTTCGACCGGAATCTCGTGCCCAGGGAAATCGCGCGGCCGGTGATTCTCTCCGGTGGGCTCGACGCCGCCAACGTGCGCGAAGCCATCCGCGTGGTGCGGCCATGGGCCGTCGACGTGTCGAGCGGCGTCGAGAAGCTCCACGCCGACGGCACGACGGTGAAGGGCCAGAAGGATCCCGCGCGGATCGCCGCATTCATCGAGGAAGTGCGCAATGCAGATGGCTGAACTTTCCTACGACCTGCCCGATTCACGCGGCCACTTCGGCCCGTACGGGGGCGTGTTCGTCGCCGAGACCCTGATTCGCGCGCTGGACGAGCTGCGCGACCAGTACGCGCGCTATCGCCGCGACCCCGAGTTCGTCGCCGAATTCGAGTACGAGCTCGCGCATTACGTCGGACGGCCCTCGCCGGTCTACCACGCGAGGCGCTGGTCGGAGGCAAGTCGGCGGCGCGCAGATCTGGTTGAAGCGCGAGGACCTGAATCACACCGGCGCGCACAAGATCAACAACTGCATCGGCCAGGCGCTCCTCGCGAAGCGGCTTGGCAAGCGGCGCGTGATCGCCGAGACCGGCGCCGGCCATGCACGGCGTGGCGAGCGCGACCGTCGCGGCCCGCTTCGGGATGGAATGCGTCGTCTACATGGGATCGGAGGACGTCAAGCGGCAGGCGCAGAACGTGTTCCGGATGAAGCTGCTCGGCGCGTCGGTGGTCCCGGTCGAGTCCGGATCGAAGACGCTGAAGGATGCGCTGAACGAGGCGATGCGCGACTGGGTGACCAACGTCGAGTCGACGTTCTACATCATCGGCACCGTCGCGGGGCCGCATCCGTATCCGATGATGGTGCGCGACTTCCAGAGCGTGATCGGCCGCGAGTGCCTCGTGCAGATGCCGGAGTTCGCGGGACGGCAGCCCGACGCGATCATCGCCTGCGTGGGCGGCGGCTCCAATGCGATGGGCATCTTCCATCCGTACATTCCGCACGCCGGCGTCCGGCTCATCGGCGTCGAGGCGGCGGGCGAGGGCATCGCCAGCGGAAAGCACGCGGCGTCGCTCTCGGCCGGCCGTCCCGGCGTGCTGCACGGCAATCGCACCTACCTCCTGCAGGACGCCGACGGCCAGATCGTCGAGACGCATTCGATCTCGGCCGGGCTCGACTATCCCGGCGTGGGTCCCGAGCACGCGTGGCTCAAGGACACGAAGCGCGCCGAGTACGTGTCGATCACCGACGACGAGGCGCTCGCGGCGTTCCACACGTGCTGCCGCATCGAGGGCATCATTCCCGCGCTCGAGTCGTGCCACGCGCTCGCGCATGCGACGAAGCTCGCGGCGACGATGGGCAAGGACCGCATCCTGCTCGTCAACCTGTCCGGCCGCGGCGACAAGGACATGAACACGGTGGCCGAGCGCTCCGGGCTGAAATTCCATTGCCGTCCCGAGTGCGATCCGGCTTCGCGCGGCAAGAAGCCTGCGTGAACCGCATCGACGCCACGTTCGCCAAGCTGCGCGCCGCGGGCCGCACGGCGCTGATTCCGTACGTGACGGTCGGCGATCCGTCGCTCGCCGAGACGCTGCCGATCCTGCGCGCGCTCGTCGCCGCGGGCGCCGACGTGATCGAGCTGGGAGTCCCTTTCTCCGATCCGATGGCCGACGGCCCGGTGATCCAGCGCGCGTCCGAGCGTGCCCTTGCGCAGCACGTCGGCCTGAAAGACGTGCTCGCGACGGTGGCGTCGTTCCGCGCGACGGACACGGTGACGCCCGTCGTGCTGATGGGTTACGCGAATCCGATCGAGGCGATGGGCGTCGCGCCCTTCGCCGACCGCGCGCGCGCGGCGGGCGTCGATGGCGTTCTGGTGGTCGATTATCCGCCCGAGGAAGCCGCCGATTTCGCGGCGCTCCTTGGCGAGCATGATCTTGCGCCGATCTTCCTGCTCGCCCCGACGACGCCGGAAAACCGCATCGCGACGATCGCGCGGCTCGCGCGGGGCTATGTCTACTACGTGTCGCTCAAGGGCGTGACCGGCGCCGGGCATCTCGACACCGCGGAGGTCGCGCGCAAGCTCGCCGAGATTCGCCGCCACGTGACGCTTCCCGTCGGCGTGGGCTTCGGCATCCGCGACGCCGACAGCGCGCGCGCGATCGCGCGCGTCGCCGACGCGGTGGTCATCGGCAGCCGCATCATCCAGGAGATCGAGGCCGGTGCGCCGGAAGGCGCGGCGGCGCGCGCCGGCGCGTGGCTCGCCGGCATCCGCGGCGCGCTCGATCTCGACAAGAAGCGTGCGGCCTAGGACAATGCGCGCGAAACCGGCTTCGACCGTGCCATTGACAACGCGCGCCGGCCGCGGCGCGCGCCCTACGGAGACGCGATGAGCTGGCTGCAGAAGCTCCTGCCACCGCGCATCAAGAGCACGCCGGGCGTCAAGAAGACCGCCGTGCCCGAGGGACTGTGGGTCAAGTGCCCCGCCTGCGAGGCGGTGCTCTATCGCACGGACCTCGAGAACAACCTCCACGTCTGTCCCAAGTGCAACCATCACGCGCGCGTTCCGGCGCGCGAGCGCATCGAGCAGCTGCTCGATCCCGAGGGCCGATTCGAGATCGGCTCCGAAGTCGTGCCGGTCGACACGCTCAAGTTCAAGGACCAGAAGAAATACCCCGAGCGGCTCGCCGCCGCGCTCGAGGAAACCGGCGAGACCGATGCGATCGTCGTGATGCAGGGCAGCGTGAAGAGCGTGCCCCTGGTGCTCGCGGCGTTCGAATTCGGCTTCATGGGCGGCTCGATGGGCTCGGTCGTCGGCGAGCGCTTCGTCCGCGGCGTGCGCGTCGCCTACGAAAACCGCATTCCGTTCATCAGCATCACCGCCTCGGGCGGCGCGCGCATGCAGGAAGGCGTGAATTCGCTGTTCCAGATGGCGAAGACGACCGCCGTGCTGCAGGAGCTCACCAAGGCGCGCCTGCCGTTCCTGTCGATCCTGTCCGATCCGACGATGGGCGGAGTGTCGGCCTCGTTCGCCTTCGTCGCCGATGTCGTGATCGCCGAGCCGGGCGCCCTCATCGGCTTCGCGGGGCCGCGGGTGATCGAGCAGACGGTGCGCGAGAAGCTGCCGGAAGGATTCCAGCGCGCCGAATTCCTGCTGCAGAAAGGCGCGATCGACATGATCATCGACCGGCGCGCGCTGAAGGACGAGATCGCCCGGCTCCTGGCGATGCTGTCGAAGCAGCCGGCGCCGGCAAGCTGAGCGAGCCGCCGCCGGTGCGCCCCCGCATGTTCGCGCAGCCGCCGGCGATTCGCGAATCCGCGGCACCGTGACCGCCGATCCCGTCCGCCCGGACACGCTCGCCGCGTGGCTGCGGTATCTCGAGACGCTGCACCCGAAACAGATGGCGCTCGGCCTGCCGCGCGTCCGCTCGGTCTACGCGCGGATGGGCATCGCGCCGCCGCGACCCGTGATCACCGTCGCCGGCACCAACGGCAAGGGATCGGTGTGCGCGCTGATGGAATCGATGCTGCTGGCGTCCGGCTACCGCCCCGCGCTGTACACGTCGCCGCACCTCGCGCGCTACAACGAGCGAGTGCGCATCGGCGGCGAATGCGCGAGCGATGCGGATCTCGTGACCGCGTTCAACGCCGTCGAGGACGTGCGCGAGGGCGTCGCGCTCACGTATTTCGAGTTCGGCACGCTGGCGGCGCTCTGGCTCTTCGCGCGCGCGAAACCCGACCTGACGATCCTCGAAGTCGGCTTGGGCGGGCGCCTCGACGCGGTCAACATCGTCGACGCCGACGTCGCGGTGGTCACCAGCATCGGCATCGACCACGTCGATTACCTCGGGCCGACGCGCGAAACCATCGGCCGCGAGAAGGCCGGCGTCTTCCGGCCCGGGCGACCGGTGGTCTGCGGCGACTTCGATCCGCCGCGCGCGCTCGTCGAGGCCGCTGACGCCATCGGCGCGCCGGTGCTGCGGATCGGACGCGATTTCCGCGCGACCGCGAAATCCGGGCAATGGGATTTCGACGGCCCCGGCGGCAAGCGATTCGGGCTGCCCTATCCCGCGCTCAGGGCCACCGTCCAGGTCGCGAACGCCGCGACGGCCATTGCGGCGCTCGACCTCCTCCGCGAGACGCATCCGGTCGAAGCCGGCGCCATTCGCGCCGGCCTCGTCGAAGTCACGCTGCGCGGCCGGTTCCAGGTGCTGCCCGGCCGTCCCGCGGTGATCCTCGACGTCGCCCACAATCCGGACGCGGCGCGAGTGCTCGCCGCGACGCTCGACGCGACCGGCTATCGCGAGCGCGCGCTCGCGGTGTTCGGCATGCTCGCCGACAAGGACATCGCGGGCGTCGTCGAAGCGATGAAGCGCAGCGTCGACCGCTGGTTCGTCGCGGCGCTTCCGGGTCCGCGCGGCGCGTCCGCGCAAGCGCTCGTCGACGTGCTTGTCGCGGCCGGCGTGGCGCCCGCGGCGATCCGTTCGTTCGGCACGGTCGCGCAAGCGCTCGACGCCGCGCGGGGTGAAGCGGGCGAAGCTGATAAAATCGTCGTTTTCGGATCCTTTCTCACCGTGGCCGACGCGATGCCGGCCGCCCGGAGTGCAGAAGTGATCGACCCGAGACCATGAGCGACCGACTCCCCGATGGCGACCGCGCGGTCGACGAACAGAAACGCAGGGCGAGGCGCCGCCTCGTCGGCGCGGTCGTGCTGGCGGCCGCCGCCGCGGTCATCGTGCCGATGCTGCTCGAGAAGGACCCGCAGCCGCTCGGCGAGGACGTTTCCGTGCAGATCCCGCCGGTCGACGAAGGCAAGTTCGTCAATCGGCTGACGCGCAGCAAGCCGGGCGACGCCGTGGTCCCGACTCCGAAGCCGGAACCGAAGAGCGCGCCCACTGACGCGAAACCGGAGCCGCCGAAACCGGACGCGGCGAAATCCGCATCCCCGAATGCCGAGGCTGCGAAAGGCGCCGCACCCGAAACGCCCGCCGCGAAGCCGGCCGCCGAAGGCACGAGCGCCGCCCCACCCGCTGCGCCCGTTGCGGATGCGACCACGCCGGCGGCATCGAACAAATCCGTTGCCGCAGCGGAGTCGAAGCTGCCCGCGACGCCTGCGGCCAAGGCGGTCCCCGCGCCCGACGCCAAGAGCGCACCGGCCAAGGCTGCGCCCGCGCCCGGCGCAGCATCGACGAGTGCGCCCGCGACGCCCGCGCCCGACGCGAAATCGGCGCCCGCGGCGGGCTTCGCCGTGCAGCTCGCCGCATTTTCCGACGACAAGGGCGCGAATGCGTACGCCAACCGGCTCAAGAAGGCCGGCTACGAGTCCGCGCACGTCGAGGCCGTCGACACGAGCCGCGGCAAGCTCTGGCGCGTGCGGGTCGGAGGATTCGCGACGCGCGCCGAGGCCGAAGCCGCCCGCGTGAAGCTCGAGTCCAAGGGCTTCGTCAACGGCATGGTCGCGCCGGCGCGCTGACCGCGGCCATCGCCATGGGCCTCGCGATCGCTCGAAGATCCCGCCGATGACCGGCTTCGACATCGCGATCATCGTCGTCGTCGCGCTGTCGACAGTCCTCGCGATGGTGCGCGGTGTCGTGCGTGAGCTGGTCGCGCTCGCCGCGTGGTTCGTCGGCATCGCCGCGGCGATCTCGTTCTCCGGAGCGGTCGCGGGACAGCTCGGCTTCATCAACGCGCCGCCGCTCGCGCGCGAGCTCCTCGCCTTCGTGCTGATCCTCGTCGTGGTGCTGATCGCGGGCGCGATCACCGGCGCGCTGCTCCGCGGCGCGGTGCGTGCCATCGGGCTGCGCTTCCTCGATCGCTTCCTGGGCGGCGTGTTCGGGCTGATGCGCGGCATGCTCGCGGTGGTCGTGTTCGTGCTGCTCGCCGGCATTACGACCCTGCCGCAGCGCGATTGGTGGCAGAATTCGTGGTTCGGGCCCGCGTTGGGGGTTGTGGCGCTGTCGCTTCGCCCCTATCTCCCTCCTTCGTGGGCGTCGCGGCTCAACTATTCGGCGCCGATGCCGGCACCTGCAGGCAACCGGTCGACCGCCATGAACGGGTCGCATGGAGTGAACGAGCAATGTGCGGAATCGTAGGCGCCGTCGCCACCACGCCGGTGAACCAGCTGCTCTATGACGGGCTGCTGCTCCTGCAGCACCGCGGCCAGGACGCCGCCGGCATCGCGACCAGCGACGGCCCGGCGTTCCACATGCACAAGGGCAGCGGCTACGTCCGCGACGTGTTCCGCACGCGCAACATGCGCGAGCTGCACGGCAACCTCGGGATCGGCCACTGCCGCTATCCGACGGCGGGCTCGGCGGCCTCGGAGCTCGAATCGCAGCCGTTCTACGTGAACTCGCCGTTCGGCGTGACGCTCGCGCACAACGGCAACCTGACCAACAGCGAGGCGCTGAAACGGGAGCTCTTCCAGCTCGATTTCCGCCACGTCAACACCAATTCCGATTCCGAGGTGCTGCTCAACGTGCTGGCGCTCGAGCTCGAGCGCGCGGCGCACCATGCGCGCCTCGACGCCAGCGCGATCTTCGCCGCGGTTGCCGGCGTGCATCGGCGCTGCCGCGGCGCCTATGCGATCGTCGCGATGATCGCCGGCTACGGGATGCTCGCCTTCCGCGATCCCTACGGCATTCGTCCGCTCATCATCGGCGTCAACGAGGCGATGGGCGGACGCGAATACATGGTCGCGAGCGAATCGGTCGCGCTCGAGGCGCTCGGATTCACGGTGCTGCGCGACGTCGCGCCGGGCGAGGCGATCTACGTCGACCAGGCCGGGACTTTCGCGTCGCGCCAGTGCGCCGACAAGCCGATCCTGGCGCCGTGCATCTTCGAGTTCGTCTACCTCGCGCGACCCGACTCGCTGATCGACGGCACGTCGGTGTACGAGTCGCGGCTGCACATGGGCGAGCAGCTCGCGTACAAGATCCGCGCGATGCCGGAGGCGCAGGACGTCGACGTCGTGATCCCGATCCCCGATTCGAGCCGCCCCTCGGCGCTGCAGCTCGCCAACACGCTGGGACTCACGTATCGCGAGGGCTTCGTCAAGAACCGCTACATCGGCCGCACGTTCATCATGCCGGGGCAGGCGATGCGCCGGAAGAGCGTGCGCCAGAAGCTCAATCCGATCGGCATGGAATTCAAGGACAAGGTCGTGCTGCTGGTCGACGACTCGATCGTGCGCGGAACCACGTCGCGCGAGATCGTCCAGATGGCGCGCGAAGCCGGCGCGAAAAAGGTCTACTTCGCCTCGGCGAGCCCGCCGGTGCGCTATCCCAACGTCTACGGCATCGACATGCCGAACCAGCGCGAGCTGGTCGCGACCGGCCGCAGCGAGGCCGAGGTCGCCAGCGAGATCGGCGCCGATCTCCTCATCTACCAGGACCTCGATGCGCTGAAGGCCGCCGTGCGCGCCGCCAATCCGGCGCTCACCCAGTTCGAGGCGTCGTGCTTCGACGGCAAGTACATCACCGGCGACGTCACCGCGGCCTACCTGTCGCAACTCGCGCAGGAGCGCGACGTCCTGCGCGGCGAAGGCGATTACGAGGCATTGGCAGGCCACGAATCGCTCGCGGTGAACGAGTAGCGGCGCCCCGCATCGGCGCCTTCCGGCGCAGCAATGAAAAACGCGGCCACGGCCGCGTTTTTCATCGGGATTAGACTCAAGTCACTTCGACGCGGCCACCATGTAGTCGATCGCGGCTCGCAGCTGCGCGTCGGTGAGCGCCTTGTTGCCGCCTTTCGGAGGCATCGCTTTGAAGCCGTTCTGCGCATGGTCGAAGAGCACGTCGGCGCCTTGCGCGATGCGCGGCGCCCACTGCGCCTTGTCGCCGAACTTCGGCGCTCCGGCAAGGCCCGCGCCGTGGCAGACCGCGCACGTGGCGTCGTAGACCTTCTTGCCTTCGCCGGCGCTCGCGGCTGCCGCAGGCGCGTCGCGGCTGCGCAGGCGCGGCAGCGGGTGTCGCTGGCGCGGCAGCAGGTGTCGCAGGCGGCTGCGGCCGGAACGGTCGACGCGGGGACGTCCATCACCACCTTGCCGGCGCCGGCGTTCATCATGTACTCGACCGCGCGCCCGATCTCGGCGTCCGACAGCTCGGCCATCCCGCCGCGTGCAGGCATCCCGGCGTGGCCGCGCAGCGCCGAGTCGAGCACGAACTTGTAGCCCGGCTTGACGCGTTCCCGCCACTGGTCGCGGTCGCCGATCCGGGGCGCGCCGTTCACGCCGGTCGCGTGGCATTTGCTGCAAACGAGCTGCACGACCTGCTCGCCGGTGCGATCGGGCGTCGTGCTGCGCGGCCGGACAGCGCCGGCGCCTTCCAGTTCGCCCCGGCCTTGTTGGTCATGTAGACCGCGGCGCGCTTCACCTCGTCGTCGTCGAGATCGGGATTGCCGCCGCGCGCGGGCATCGCGCGAATCCCCTGCAGCGCGTGCTGAAACGTGACGTCAGGGCCCTGCGCGATCACTTTCGCCCACGCAGCCTTGTCGCCGAACTTCGGCGCGCCGGCGAGCACCGGCCTCGTGGCAGTTCTTGCAGACCTGGTTGTACACGTCCTCGCCGCTTCGCGCCGCCTTCGGTCCCGCCGCCGCCGCGAGCTGGACCTCGCCGACCGGCATGATGCGACGGATGACGTCCTCGTCCGTCTCATTCGCACCCTTCATTCCGCCCGTGACCCATTGCGAGATGATCACCGCGACCGCGACCGGCACCGCGAACGCGAGCACGACCACAACGGCGAGCTGCTTCCAGTTCTTGATCGGGGAGACGTGCTTGGCGTGTTCCTGCATGGGCATTCCTGGTCCGGGAGCGGGCTTCAGTGCCGGCGTAGGCGCGACGGGGACGTGATTCGGGAATCTCGGCGGCCGCCGATCTCGAAGGTGATCCGAAATGGCGTCGCATTATACCGTGGCGGGACCATGGTCCCAAGGCTGGGGAGCCTCCGCACGAGTATTCACGATTGCGCTGTGCAGAGGCTCCCTGGGTGGACGCTCGTTCGACGGGCGCGGTAAAATCCGTCTTCGCGCGCCCGTAGCTCAGTTGGATAGAGTGTTGGTTTCCGAAGCCAAAGGTCACAGGTTCGATTCCTGTCGGGCGCGCCATCTCATTTCGGGTCAGTAGCGCCCGCCGCGACATCCGAGTGGGCCCGGCCCGGCCGCCGGAGCAAGGAATTGCGGCGCGTCAGCTGAACCCTGCGTTCACGCTGCCGCCATCGTCTTCGCGCCGTCCGAAGCGGCGGCACCGTCGATGACGGTGAACGAGGTCCAGAGGTATTCGAACTGCTGCTGAATCGGGTCGTTCAGCCGAAGCGTGTACGTCGAATGCGACGACAGCAGCGTGACTTTGCCGTCCGCGCCAAAATTTCGCACGGGAAGAAGCAGAGTCTTGATCGGCATCACAGGTTGGCGTTCGCTCGGCGGCAGGTAGAGCGCCACGAACCTGTCGTGAGCGTCGCCTCCGGGCGGGTGGGCGCCAGCGTTACCGGAAGGCTTCGCGACCATCTTGACGACGCTCGGCCCGCGGCCGATGTGCTCCACGCCGATCTCGACAAAGTTGACCATCAGCCGCCGGAATCGCCGCACCACCGATACCGTCCATGGACCGCTCGCGTTTTCGCGAGTGGCGATGAGCGAGCCTGGAATGATGCGGTTGAGGTCGTCGATCTGCCCGCGAAGGCGGGAACCGGAATCGCTGCGATCCCTCACCTGCCAGGTTTCCTGCGCCACGGCGGCGGCGCTCGCGCCTGACAATGGGGACGAACCGACGGCATCTCCGGCAGCGGACGCCGGGAAATCCGTCGCTGCGCCGAGGGGCGAGAAGGTGTTCGCATCGAGCTGCGGCTCGGGTGTCGGCGCGACCCTCGCGTGCGTCCTCGCCTCCTCGCGCAGGATCTGGATGATGTTCGCAAGACCGGTGACCACCTGGATCGCGAGCGCAACCGGCTCGCGCTCGCCGCGACGCGTGATCTGGACGTGCACCGGGGCGTAAATGATTTTTAGCTTGTTCAGCAGCGCGATCTTCCCGGCGCGCGTCGCCGGCGTCATGGATTCGCGCGGCACGTCCGTGCCCCGCAGCGATTCGAGCTCCTTGTCGAACAGAACTCCAAGTGGCGTCGGATCGAGATAGAGGGGATTGCGCGGGGCCGCGTTGGCCGCGCGCCGGAGGCCGTCCGTGCCATCGAGATCGACGACGAATCCTTTCTTCGTGGCCCGCGCTCCATTGGCGGACTCGCGCCATTCGAGGCGCAGGGCCTTCGCCCAGCGGCTGAACCAGCCGTCCGCCCACAGCGCATCGCGCGGCGAGAACTGCCCGTTGTTGAGCACCTCGAGCAGCAGGAGCCGGATGTACTGCTGCTCCAGCGTGCTCGCCGTGTCACGCGCGTCCCCGGCGTCTTCCGCGGTGCTGTTCATCGCGATGCCGCGCATCAGCGCGAACTTGTACGCCTCGTGAATCTCTTTCCATTGCCCGGGGATCCGTTTCTTGAACCGGATGAAGCGAAGCAGGAATTCGGTCTGCCGGTGGTGAAACAGCCTGACGAGAACGAAATGCGCGTGCGCGAGCCAATGATGATCGGTCCCTTCCTGGACGCGTCGCAGGAGGCGCTCGTAGCCCTGACAGAACTTCTTGCTGAGGCGCAGCGCGGCAATCCAGTCCCGCAGGTCGAACGCGCGAACCTGCGCATCGCCGTCGACGTATCGGTTCAGCAATTGATTGCAGATCCGTTGCCCGCCGGCCTCGAGGCTCAGCAACGCGTCGAGCTGCCCGGTGCTGACCTCGTCGGCCGCGAGAATCCTCGAAATCGCGTCGCACGCCGATTTCTGCGCGCCTATCGGGTCGCGGCCCGGCAGCGAATGTACGAGCGCCCCCCCTGCCGCTCCAGGTCGCAGGGGTTCCGGAAGCCCGGTCGCAGGGCGCGGGGCCGTATCAGGCGTTTGCATGGGCGGCGAGCGTGGGTGATTGCGCAGACGGAACGACCCACGCACAACTCGTGCCAACGGCGGTTATCCACCCGCGCCGGCGCTCTACCGGCGGTCAGGCGCTGTGGCGCGGGGTCGGGGCCGCCCGGATCTTGTCGCGGAAGCGCGCATACACGCGAGCCGCGGTGAGCAGGTTCCATTCGAGCCACAAACAGGATGCGGTGAGCGCAAGCCCCGCGGGAAGTGCCAGCGCGTTCCATGCGACGGCGGCAAGGAGCAGCCCAAGTGCGGCGAAGTGGAGCGTCATCTGGCCACGCATCGACGATTCCGGAATCATCTGCTTCATGTTGGGCATCGCCATGCCGGTGCCGCCCTCCTGCTGCAGGTGGAGCCAGTTGAGGAAGGGCATGATCTTGTACAGCATGCCGGTGATGACCGACAGGAACAGTCCCGGCAGGGCCAGGATGCCGAGCCAGACCGGCGCACGTGATGCGTCGCCCAACTGCGGGAACGTCGCAAACGCGATCCAGGACACGGCCAGCGCGACGAGCGAGAGCATCGCGCCGCGCCACAGCATGAAGGTGACATCGATCTGGCGCCGGCGCCGGCGGGCCTGCAGCCATAGCGTGACGAGCGCGTACGCTCCCGCGAGCATTACACCGGCCAACGCGACGCCGGCCTGCCATCGCGCTGATATGTCGATCCCGGGAACGATCTGCAGCGTCCATATCAGGAGCACCGCGAGCAATCCGGCGGGCAACAGACGCGTGAACCAGGCCGGATAGCCCGGCGTCAGCTGGAACATCGGCACCACCAGATACGAAACTCCGATGACCAGCATCAGGGCCCAGCCGCCGAGACCCCAGGCGACGTGGACATTGATGAGTGCCGGCAGCGACACGCCCGGGGGCAGCGTCAGCGCGAGTCCCAGCGTGACCGCGAGGGTTGCGCCCGCGACGACCGTCACCAGAAGACCCAGCACCGCGAGGCGCAGCACATGAATGCTCATGCTGTGCGCCGGCGTGCGCAGCAGCGCGATGCCCATGACGGTGAGGAACAGGCCCAGCGCCGCCACGAACACGCCCGCGGCGAGCAGGAACAGCACCGGCTGTTCGAACAGGAATGCGGAGGCGAGGAAGATCGCCCCTGCCGTGATCAGCGGATGCACGACCGCAGCCACCAGGCTCGGCCGCCAGATGTTCGCGCCGGCCACCACGGCCACGAACTGCAGCAGCGATCCGCACATCGCCTGCAGCATGAAGTCGACGACGATCAGGTGCGTCATCGCCAGCGCGCCGCGCGACCAGCGCGACTCGAGCGTCTCCGGGCCGAGCACGGCGAGAATCAGTCCGGCGACGGCGCCGAACAGGGGTGCCGTGAGAAAGAACCGGAACGGCACCGAAATCGGCGGCGCCTGCTCGAAGGACAGCGTCGGCTGCATCGGGAAGCGCGGCTACGCTTTCCGGATACGAATTTCGTTCGTGCCGTCGGATCTCGGAGTGGTTTGATGGCTGAAGCCGCTCCGGTCGAGCATCGCGTACAGCGGCAATGGCTCGCAGCGCAGCAGCATCACCAGCTCATCGCCGGGGGCGAGCGTCCGCAGCTCGGCGATCGCGCGCTCCAGCGGCTCCGGCGGCACCATGTCGCGGCCGTCGATCAGGCGCGATTCAGGCATTCGCCGTTTCCAGCAGGGCGCTGATGCGCGCGCCAACGTCTTCCGCTTCGGCACCCAGCGCCCGGTCGCACATCGGATAGAGGATGTTCTCCTCCTTCATGTTGTGCTGCTGCATCAGCATCAGCAGCGTCTCGGCGGCGCCCGCGTAGCCCTCGTCGTCATGCGCTTCGCAGGCTGCCGCGAGCTGCGTCAGCAGCGCGCGCATCTGGTCGTGCTCGTAGCGCATCATTTCGGTCGGGCCGGCGGATCGAGCCGGTTGCCGCCTCGAATGCGGGGAAGAGCAGGCTCTCCTCGGCGTCGAAGTGTGCCGTCATCTGACGCTGGAAACGCTCGAACGCGGAAGCGGCCGCCGCCCAATCGGCACGCTGGACGGAATTCTCGGCGGCGACGAACAGATCGTCGCAATGCCGGTGGTGATCCGGGAGCACCTGTGTGGGAAGGCTCATGGCGTCGTCCTGACTCGTTCGCGCGTGCAACGCATCTTAGCAGGGCGCGCTGACGGGTTGCCTCCCACGACGGCACCTCACGTCCCGGCGATCTCCGTCTGTCGCGGGCGAGCCAACGGATTCGGCGTCGGATCGGCGACGCGGGTCAGCGTATTGCGATCGGTGTGATGGAAGGGCGCGGCGACGCCGGGAATGATCAGCACCGTATCCTCGTCGTATGTCCAGCTTCCGTCGTCGTTGACGACGACCTTGATGCGGTACTCGACCGTCTTGAACGCGTGCTGCAGGAACGGCGTCGAGCGAATGCCGTAGCACTCGTCGTCCAGACGGGCGATGAGCTCGAAGCTCCTTGCGTCGGGGCTCGCCTTGCCCGCCGCCATCACGACCTGCGCGCGCGGAATCGTCAGCGTCTGGATGACCGTGCCGGTGGCCGGCTCCCAGAGCCAGTAGCCGACCTGGTCGTGATAGGTCTTGACCTGGGCCGGCTTCACGACATGCTGGTGATAGCGCAGGCCGTAGAAGAGTTGC
Organism: uncultured beta proteobacterium; assembly: GCA_963741355.1. Classification (GTDB taxonomy): domain Bacteria; phylum Pseudomonadota; class Gammaproteobacteria; order Burkholderiales; family Casimicrobiaceae; genus CAIWHR01. The sequence goes on along the minus strand of CAVUIG010000024.1, from coordinate 23,390 downwards.
GGGCCGTTGGTCTGCGGATCGATCGGCTGCAGCTCGATGCGCTCGACGTAGGCCTGCTTCTTCGGCCCCTCGGCCTTCGGCTTGACGTCGAGGCCGCGCGTGCCTTCCCAGATGCCGGCGAGTGGTGCAAGCGGGCCGAGATTGCGCAGCGTGTCGACGTCGAGATTCGCGGGTTCGGTGTAGATGTCGCTGGGAAATTCGCTCATGCGAAGCCTCCTGTTTCCGGAATGCTACCGCATGGTGGCAGCATCCCGCGAAAACAGGTGACGAGGAAACATCCGCGCGCGGATTCGCCCGTGCGCGGTCATCGAGCCGCCGGCGAACGTGCGCGTCAGCCGGCCTTCTCTTTCCGGATGCCGGGCGGCACCCACCTGCGCTCGACGACTTCCGCCTTCGGCCAGTAAAGACGCAGGATCACGTTGAAGCGGCCGCTCGGCGACGGCAGCCAGTTCGCCGACTTGTCGGCGCCGGGCGCGGCGCTCTGGATGAAGATGTCGATCGATCCGTCGGCATTCGCCGCGAGGCGGCTCGTGCTGCCGAGGTTGTAGCGATTCTGCGGATTGGCGATGAAGTGGTGCTGGTCGTCGTAGACGCTGAGCGACCAGAATCCGTCCACGGGCGGCAGCGTCTTGTTGTCGAAATGCATGACGTACCGGTTCGCGCCTTCGAGCTTGTGGCCTTCGGCGTCGACGTCGGTCGCCATGAAGATCGCGTCCTCGGGCGCGTTGAGGCCGATCCCGGTGTAAGCGGCGACGGCGCGCTTGCCGTAATCCGTGCCCCAGCGTCCCAGCGCGGCGTCGAACGTCCAGCCATTGCGGATCTCGCCGCCCGAGCCGCTCTTCGCGGACTTCTCGATCGCCTCGATCGCCGATTTCGCGCCCTCCTGGATGCTCTGGACCGACAGCGCGTCGAGTTTCGACATGTCGAACGGCTTGCCCGGCGTGATCCCGAGCTTCGTCATCTTCTCCTTCATCGGCGCGTCGTCCGCGGCGGGCGGGTTGTGCGCGAGCAGCATCGCGAGGCGTGTGTAGAACGTCGCCGCGTCCATCGCCGCGACCTGATCGCGCGGCGACGTCTTCGACGTCGGCTGCCGCGGCGGTCGCCGCAGGCGGCGCCGCGGATTTGCCGGCCGGCTTGGCCGGCGCCTTCAACGGCCGAAGCTTCAAGTCGTTCTGGACACGCGTGGCGACGTCGATGTCCGCGCCGCCGTTGGTCTGGATCCGCGCGAAGAGCCACGTGAGGTCCGTCGGCGAGCGCACCTCCGAGACGCCACCCGGCAGCGTGCCCTTCCAGGTCGGACCCACGATCGCGAACTCGCCCTTCTCGGTGCCGGTGGTCCGCTTGCCGAGCGAGCCCGCGACGTTGGTCCACGCGTCGAGGATCGCGATCAGGTAATAGCGCCCCTTGGTGTCGGGCACCGAGAGGATCACCGGCCCATCGGACAGGTCGAGCCACGCCTGCGAGTACAGGAAGTCGGCGTTCGGGCTTGACCCCGGCGTCTTCGCATCGGGAAGCGCGCGCGTGTGGCGGAATGTGTCGGGCGGCAGTCCCGCGGTATCGACGGCGCGCGTGACGTCCGTCAGCACGAGCGGAAACCCGAAGACGTAGACCTCCGCCGCCAGCCGCTTCAATTCGGCGTTGACCGTCGGGGCGACGGGCTTGCGGCGGCTCGGCCTTCGGCGGCGGGGGCGGCGGCTCGGACTTGCCGCAGGCCGCAAGCAGGACAACACCGGCCAACAGCGCGCATACCGCGCGGCGCAATGAATGCATGCGAGATCTCCTCGTTCAGCGTTGACCGCTCGGGCGGATGTCGGGCGTGATGCCGTTTCGCATCACGGCGTGGCCCCGGTGCCCGGCGCGGGAAGCGCCGGTCACATCCTTCGACTCGGTCAGGCAAGGGCCGGAGCGTAACGCGCGCGGCGTCAGCCGCCAAGCGGCAGCGGACGAAAGTTGACCCATGCGGTTCCGATACGGGTGCTCACGGGGTCATGGATGCGATGACTTGCACGGTGGGGCCGACGCCTATTGGCGGCGAACTCGCGTCGCGGGGAACCGGTCAAACGCGAGTCATTCCTGTCTGGAGGATCTCATGACGACACGCCCTCTTTTTTCCGCGCTGGGCTTCACCATCGCAATATTTTCAATGTCGGCGATCGGCCAGGTGAACTACGGCAACGCGCCGTCGCCGGGCACGAAGCCTGCGGCCCCGGAGGCAGCCACCGCGCCCGCCCCGCAAACGCCCGCGGCCACGACACGCGCCGGCCCGGAAACGGCCTCGGCCGCGACACCGGAATCCGCAAACAAGAAGCATGCGGGGAAGATGCACGCGCATTCCGCGCACCCCGATGACGCCGTCAACGGCTGAATCGATCGCGCCGCCGGTCGCGATGTCGGGGACCGGAGACCCGGCCTATCGCGCCGCATTGAAACAATGCATCGCGGGGCCGGAAACGCAGCGTGATTCCTGCCTCGACGACGCCATCGCGCGCTACAGTCATTCCTAGGCGCAACACTGCTAATGCGGCTGCGGCCGCCGCGGTCGACTCGCCGGCGGCCGAGCCGCGATGCGTGAGCGGATGCAGCCGTGAGGAGGATCGCGCATGACCAGACGTCGAGCCGATCGCGGTTCCGGCGGAAGACGCGCTGGAGCATTCCGTCGCGCGCCGCACGCGGCACGCCGCCGCCGGCGCCTGGGGCGGATGGGTCGCGGCGCTCATCCTCGGACTTGGCATCGCCGCGGCGATCTATTTCTACCAGCGACCTTCGATCCCGGCACCGCGCCGCCCGGCGTATCGCGCGAGGCGCCTTCCCCGGCGCCCGTGCCCGGTGCCACGATCCGCCATCCGCTTCCCGAGGCGCTGGTTCGGTCCGTTCCGCGGAGCCGCTTCCGCCGCTCGAGCACAGCGACGGCGCGCTGGGGGAAGCCCTGGCGGCACTCGCCGGCCCCGTGTCGGCGCGCGAGCTCTTCCATCCCTGACGAAATCGCCCGGCGAGTCGTCGTCACGGTCGACAACCTGCCGCGCAAGAAACTGCCCGCGCAACTCCTTCCAGTCAGGCCGGCGGCGGGATCGCTCGTCGACCTCGTCCGAGAATGACGGCCTCGCCCTCGCAGCCGCAAACGACGCGCGCTACGCGGCCTATGCGGCGGTGATGGCGGCGGTGGACCCAAAGCAGCTCGTTGCCGCGTACGCGCGGTTCTATCCGCTGTTCCAGGAGGAGTACCGTGCGCTGGGCTACCCTTCCGGCGCATTCAACGATCGCGTGATCGAGGCGATCGACGATCTCCTCGCGGCGCCGGAGATCGCTCGGCCGGTCGGTCTCGTGCAGCCGAAGGTCGTCTACGAGTTTGCGGATCCCGGCCTCGAATCGCTGTCCGCCGGGCAGAAACTCATGGTGCGGATCGGACTGCGCAACGAGCGCGCCGCCAAGGCCTGGCTTCGCGACGTCCGGGAGCAACTGACGAGCGGCGGCCCGGGGCGATAGCGCGCGAGGTCGGGACCGCCGACGCGCAATGCGTTCAGCGCCGTTTGCGCGGCGCTACTTGCGGCAGCTTTCGCGCGAAGAGGCGCAGGGCGCGGCTCTGCTCCTTTGCGCGGCGCTGCGCTGCCGCGCAGTCGAGCGTCCACGCGGGCTCGCGGAAGCGCTCGATCAGAAAATCGGCGAACGCGCGAACCTTGGCCGACAGGTGCCGGCGGCTGGGATAGACGACGTGGATGCCGGCCGCCGGCGGCGCGAAATCGCGCAGGATGGGAACGAGGCGGCCCGCGCGCACATCGGGCCCGACGATGAAATCAGGCTCGTAGCTGATGCCGCGCCCCGCGACCGCGAGCGCCACCAGGAACGCGCCGTTGTTCGCATGCATGGGGCCCGCGATGCGGACCTTCCGCTCGCGCCCGCGTCCATCGGCGAACGGCCACATCTCCCGCTGCGGCGCGTACTCGTAGACGAGGCAGGCGTGCTGCGCGAGCTCCTCGGGCGTGCGCGGCTCGCCGTGGCGGGCGAGATAGTCGGGCGACGCGCAGCAGACGAGCTGCGTGCTGCCGATCCTGCGCGCGACCAGGTTCTGGCCGCCGATCGGCCCGATCCGGACCGCGGCGTCGAAGCCTTCGTCGACGAGATCGACGATGCGATCGGACAGCTCGACGTCGAATCGCATGTCGGGATGCCGCCCGGTGAAATCGGCGATGGCGGGCGCAAGATAATGCGTGCCGAAGTTCACGCCGCAGGTGAGGCGAAGCGTCCCGCGCGGCACCGCGGTGCCCGCGCCGGCCGACTCCTCGGCCTCCTCGAGATCGGCGAGGAGCTGCATGCCGCGCTCGTGGAACGCACGTCCGGCCTCGGTGAGCGAGAGGCTGCGCGTGGTGCGATTGAGCAGTCGCGCACCGAGATGCGCCTCGAGCTCGGTCACGTGCCGCGACACGGACGACACCGAGACGCCGAGCCGGTCGGCGGCGCGCGCGAAGCTGCCGGTCTCGACGACCCGGACGAAGGCGTTGATGGCGTCGAAGCGATCCATGGCGAGTCCGGCCATTATTGCGCAAAACGCAACAGTATTTCAAGCCATGGCCCTATTTATCCCAATCACGGCAACGTTCAAGATGGGCTCCATCGCGCCCATCCAACGCGCGCCATCGACAGGAGCCACCATGAATGATTCAGTCGCGAATGCCTACGCCGCAATGCTGCTGCGGATCTCGCTGGGGACGATGTTCATCGCCCACGCGCTGCTCAAGTACTTCGTCTTCACGCTGCCGGGCACCGCGCAGTTCTTCGAATCGCTCGGGCTGCCGGGCGTCCTCGGCTACGCGACCGTCGCCGCCGAATTCGTCGGGGGTATCCTGCTGATCGCAGGTCGTCCGCACCCGAGCCGTATCGATCGCATTGATTCCGGTGCTGATCGGCGCGACCTGGGTGCACTCGGGCAACGGCTGGCTGTTCACGTCGCCGAAGGGCGGCTGGGAATATCCGGCGTTCTGGACCGTCACGCTGTTCGTGCAGGCCCTGCTCGGCGACGGTGCGTTCGCGCTGCGCGGCTTCGGGGCGCCGCTGGCGACCCAACGCGCCTGATCGCAGCGATCAAAGGGCAAGCCAATTGCAGGGCATGCCGTCACCCGGGAATTCCGGGCCGGCCATGGGTCGAATTCTCGTCGACCGGCTTCTCGGAAAGGATCTGGCATGAAACTCTATTACTCCACGGGTGCCTGCTCGCTCGCCCCGCACATCGCGCTGTCCGAAGCCGGCCTGCCGTACGACGTCGCGCGGGTGGACCTGAAGAAGCACCTGCTCGCCGACGGCACCGACTACTACGCGATCAATCCGAAGGGCTACGTGCCGCTGCTCGAGCTCGACGACGGGACGCGCCTTTCCGAAGTCGCGGTGATCCTGCAGTACATCGCCGACCGCAAGCCGGGCACGCTGGCACCCTTCTTCGGAACGATGGAGCGCTATCGACTCATGGAGTGGCTCAACTTCATGGCGACCGAGCTGCACAAGCAGTTCGGCCCGCTGTGGCATCCGATCTCGCCCGAGGCGACGAAGGACGCGAAGGCGAAGCTCGCGACGCGTTTCGAGCTCATCGCGAAGACGCTCGACGCGCAGCCCTACCTCACGGGATCGACGTTCACCGTCGCCGACGCGTATCTCTTCACGATCCTCAACTGGGCGCCCATGCTGAAGGTCGACCTCGCGCCGTGGCCGGCGCTGCAGCAATTCCAGGCGCGCGTCGCCGCACGTCCGGCCGTGCACGCGGTGCTCGTCGCCGAAGGGCTCGTCAAGAAGGAAGTCGCGGCGGCCTGACGTCACTTCGCGCCGCACTCGGTCACGCCGCGCTGATTTCACGCGGCGTCCCGGGAAAGCGGTGTCACGTCGGCAAGGCGTGACGGATCCTGCGCGAGGCGCCAGAGGTCGAGCGCCTCCTGCATCCGCAGCCAGCTCTCGGGCGAATGGCCGAGCAGCTTCGCGATGCGCGCCGCGAGCTCGACGGACAGATCACGCCTTTCCTGGAGCAGCGTGTTGACGGTCACCCGCGACACGCCGAGCCGCTGCGCCAGCTCGCCCTGCGACATCCTGAGCGCGGGGAGCACGTCTTCGCGCAGGATCGCACCCGGGTGGGTGGGGGCGCGGCGGCGATCGCGCAGCGATTTCATCAGTGGTAATCCTCGAGATTGACGTCGACGGCGTCTTCGCCATCGAACGCAAACGTAACCCGCAAGTTGCCCGTTACGGAGACTGCGAATGTGCCCTCCCGATCGCCGCGCAGCGGATGAAATTGCCATCCGGGAACGTTCATGTCCCCCGGGCGCGACGCTGCATCGAGCCGATCGAGCATTCGCTCTATTCGCATCCGATGCGCGTGGGGAATTCCCTTGATTGCGCTCGTCATGAAGAATCGGGCGAGTCCCTTGTGGCGAAACGTGCGGATCATGCGTTGGGACGGGAAACAGTGTAATGCATTGCTTTTAGCATAGCATGTCAACGCAATGCCATTACATTATGCGCCTGATGCGCCACAATGCATTCGGCCATGAGGCCGAGTCGCCGGCGACCCTCGGCTCGATGGCCCGTTCGCCAAGACACCCGGGGGATTGCCGCGCGACAGGACAGCCCGGGGGATTGCCGCGCGGCAGCGCGGCCTTAGAACTTCGACTTGCGCTGCGTCTGCGCGACGGCGGTCGGCTGCAGCGAGAAACCGCGTCGGACGTCGCGATCGCCTGCGATGCCGCAACGTCCTTCTGGTATCCGCTGCCGACCCAGTCGATGAAATCGCGCGCGGGAAGGTCGAGCGGCTTGAGATCGTCGGGGTCGAAGCGCCCGCCGTGCGCCTCGAAATAGTCGAGCGAGCGCTGCGACTCGATCCAGTCCTTGGAGTGATTCGCGGAACGCCGGCAGCAGGCGGAACGCGAGCCGATCCTTCACCGTCGCGTCCCACTTGAAATGGTGGACCTGCGTCCACTTGCCGATCGTCTGCACGCGCTGCCCGGCATTCACGTAGTGATTTCCGTTCGACAGCGTGACGTCGCCGCGCGCGAACGTGATCTTCTGCCGCTCGCCTCCGCCAAAGCGCGTCGGAAGGAAGCACGCGAGCGGGAATTGCTCCCAGACCGAACGGCGCGGATCCCAGTGGGGCAACCCGCCGTCGGCGGCGACGCGGTCGATCATCACGCCGCGGAACAGGTTGATGTCGTACTTGCCGGCCCACGCCGCGAGATCGGGCAGCGGCGCGGGGTACAGCTGGAACTCGTCGGCGTCGCTCCACACGATCCAGTCCGTCGCCTTGGCGTGCTGGCGCTGCAGCGCGTCGTGCGAGTTGCGCAATGCCGTCGCGTTGTAGGGCGTGACCTGGAAATGCGGGTTGTCGATGCCGTTGGCCGCGAGCATCGCGGTGAAGCGCTCACGGACCCGCACGCGCTCGGAATCGGCGAGATCGGGCTCGGTCTGCAGCGTCAGCAGGAACCGCTCGGCGCCCAGCGCCCGGTAATGCGCGATCCATTGCGGCATCAGGTCGATGCGCATCGGCTCCAGTGTCGAGATGACGAAGATCATGCGAGGCGGCGAGGCGGGCAGGGGCAAGCCCTGCGGCTTCCCGACAGAAGGGGCTGCATTCTAGCGCGCCGGCGCGACGGCGTCGGGACGCCCGTGCCGGGCGGGTTGTTGTCGACAACCCTGAATATGACAACGGCTTCAGATAGCTTTTCCGACGTTCGGCCATCCCAACGCCGAAATGAGCATGGAATAATCCATTCCCTCCCTTGTCTCCCTTGACACCCATCATATTGTGGAAAAATCTCCCACGTGCGCTCCCCCCGTCCCACCCCTGTCACGCCGGACGCCGAGCTCATCTCCGCGGTGGAACTCGTGCTGCGCCCGCTCGTCCGGCTCTTTCTGGAGCAGGGCCTCGTGTTCGGCACCGCCGAGGAGCTCCTCAAGGCGGCCTATGTCCGGGTCGCCTCCGCCGAATACCGCCTGCGCGACGAGCCGCCGACGGACAGCCGGGTCAGCGTGCTCACCGGCGTTCACCGCAAGGACGTCCGCCGCCTGCGCGACCCGGCGGTCGACGAATCGCCGCACGCCATCGAGCTGCCGTTCGCGTCGGAAGTGGTCACTCGCTGGATCAGCGACGCCCGCTATCTCGATGCGCGCGGCGCCCCGCGCGTGCTGCCGCGCGCCGCCCAGCCGCCCGCGCCGTCGTTCGACGAGCTGGTCGCCGGCATCAGCACGGATGTTCGTCCGCGCGTGCTGCTGGACGAGCTCGTGCGCCTGGGCGTCGTGAAGAAATCGAAGGAGGGCGACGTCGAGCTCCTCGTCTCCGCGTTCGTGCCGCAGAAGGACCGCAAGCAGCGGCTCTTCTGCTTCGGCCGCAACATTCACGACCATCTCGCCGCGTGCGTCCACAACCTCGTGGATCGCGAGCCGACGATGATGGAGCAGAGCGTCTTCTCGTTCGAGCTGTCCGAGGCGTCCGTCGCGAAGGTCGCCGAGCTCACGCGCAACGAATGGAAAAACGTCGTCGGCCGCCTGATCCGGGCGCTCGGCGAGTGCGAAGCGCATGACCGCCTGACCGGCGAGACATCGCGCCGCATGAACATCGGCATGTATTTCTTTCACGAATCCGCGGACAGCCCCGCGTCGCATGGATCGCCGCGACAGCGGAGGAGAGCCGCGCCTGGTCACGCCCTCGCTGGGGCGCCCGGACCGAAAAGGAGAAGCAAATGAAACGCACCCACCTAATCGCACGGATGGCGCTCGCGGCGTTGGTCGCGCTGCTGGTCGCGCCGGCGGCGCTCGGTGTCGGCACGGGCGGTACGGGACTTCGGGTCTATGCGCGTGGCGCGCTGAGCCTCGTGGGCGGCATCGTCGTCAGGGGCATCACCTTCGACGCGTCGCAGGCGGCGATCACCATCAATGGTCAGGCTGGCCACTCGTCCGACGACCTGCTGTCGGGCATGGTTGCGGGTGTCGACGGCAGCGTCGTTCCGGGACTGCAGGTCGGCGTCGCGAATTCGATCCACGTGACGCGCGTGGTGCGCGCGGTGGTCCTGTACGTAGGCACCGGCGGGACCGGGCTGCGGATCCGGATGGCGGGCATCGACGTCATCCCGCGCACCGACGTCGTGGTTGCGGGCTGTGCCTCGCTCGCCGAAATCACCGTCGGCACCACACTCGACGTGTACGGCTACAGCGACGGCATCACCGGAACCGTCGACGCGACCCGCATCGAGTGCGTCGGTCCGTCGGGCGAGGTCGAGCTGCACGGCGTGGCCTCGGCGATCACGCCGAGCTCGATGGTGGTCGACGGCGTCACGGTTGACATCTCCGCCGCGCAATTCATCGGCTTCGCGATGCCGATCGCCGCCGGCGACCGCGTCGAGGTGGAGGGCACCGCGACCGCGACGGGCATCATCGCCGATACAGTGACGTTCGAGCCGGAGGATGACGACTCGTCGAACGGCGAGGACGCGGAAGTCGAGGACGCGATCAGCGCCATCGTCTCGCCGCTGGTGTTCATCGTCGACAAGTTCGAGATCGACGCGACCAACGCGAACTTCTCAGGCGGCACCGCTGCCGATCTCGCGGTCGGCCGCGTCGTCCACGTCGAGGGCCACGTGGTCAACGGCGCCATCAACGCGAAATCGGTCGAGTTCGACGATGACGAATCCGACGACGACGGCGGCGCGGGTCCGGGTGCCGGTTCCCGCGGGGACGATGGCATGGGCGACGGCGGTGACCATGGCTCGGGCGGTGCCCGGCCGGAATCCGGCGGCGGCACGCCTCCACCGGGCACGTCCAACCACGGCGGTGACCATGGCACGGGCGGTGCCGGGTCGGAATCCGGCGGCGGCACGCCTCCGCCGGGCACGTCCAATCCACCCTCGGGCGGTCACGATGGCGACGGTCATTCGGGTCACAGTGACGGCACGTCCGCGGGCGGCGCCGAAGTAGAGGGCCGCGTGGCATCGCTGATCTCTCCGGGAGTCTTCACCGTCGGCAGCGTGACCGTCGACGCGCGCGACGCGCGGATCAGCGACGGAAGCCTCTCCGAAATCCGCGAGGGAACGCGGGTGCACGCCACCGGCGCGATGCAGTCCGGCGTGCTCATGGCGACGCGCATCGAGCTCGACGACTGACGTCGAGATCGACGACTGGATTTTCATTCAGGCCGGGCGGCGACGCCCGGCCCCTTCGGAGCGTTGCCTTTCCCGCTTTCGTACCTGTTTTAGGTACGAGCGTACCGAAATCAGGTACAGGCCATGGATGCTGCCTTCCTGTCGCCGAGTCCCTTTTCGGGAAGCCCGTCTCGCCTTGAAGGCGGGGTTCAGCCGATGAACGCCGCCGGCGAAATGCCGAAGCGCGTGGCAAGAGCACTCGCCTGACGCGCGTTGATCGCGCGCTTGCCGTTGAGGATCGCGCTCACCACGGGCTGGCCGCCCAGCTCGACGGCGAGCTCGACCTGCGTCAGTCCGTTGGTCTTGCATCAGCAGGCGCAGCACCTCCCGCGGCGTCGCGGCAGGCATCGCCACTTCGTGTGCTTCGTACGTGCTGACGAGCTCGCCCAGCACGTCGAGCAGTCCGGCGAGCGGGTGATGCTCATCGGCGCCGACGACGTCGAGCAATTCGTTCAACAGACGTACCGCACACCGATACTGGCGATCCGTGCGGATCGGCAGGAGTTCACCGACGCTCTGCTCCAGTGCGGTCCATGCGGATTCGATCGACGCAGAGTCGAATTCGATTCGCTTCATCGCCGTCCCCTTTGCTCGGTGTTCCACCTGTCGTACTCCCGGTGCGTGAAAACGTGGCGAACGTAGACCTTGCCGCGGTTGAAATGAACGGCCGTCACGATCCGGTGCCCGGCACCCACATCGAAGATCACGAACTCGCCGACCCGGTCGGCCGAATTGAATGTCCGTTTCACGTCAGCGAACCGGGTAAACGACGCGTCCGTGACGATCCGAAACCACGCGGCCAGCGGCGCCCTGGCCGGCGGATGCCGCGTCCAGAACTCGACCAGCGCGCGCCGGGAAATGACGTGCATCGCGGACGATCCTCCAGGAAGTATAGCAAAATGCTATATTCCGGCAAGCCGCACGCCAATGCGGCGGCCCTCGTCCATGGAGTCTCGGTGCCGGCGGACGATGCGTCCATCGATCGGACGGCCGAGCAGGACGGGCGCGCGAAGCTCCTACTTTCCGCGATTCGACGCGTCCTTGTAAGCGCGAAGGATCGTGTTGATCCGCGTCTGGTAGCCGGGCCCCTGCGCCTTGAGCCAGTCGAGCACGTCGGCGTCCATCCGCAGCGAGATAGCCGTCTTCGGTGGGACCGGCTCGAGGCCGCGTCGAACAATGCCGCGGACGATGTGCCGCAGCGCCGCCTCGGGATGCTCGCGTGTTAGCACGATGTCGCGATTGGCCATTGCGCGAACGCGCGGCCAGTCAGTTTCCGATTTGCGCGAAGTAGATCGCTTGCTCACGAGTGCCTTGCGAAACGAAATGATTCGATGACTCGTGCGTCTCCGTGTCAGGACGGACACGACGATGCCTTCGAGCAGACCCAGCGTCATGAAACGTTGCTCGCCGTAATCGAAACGGTCGTCCTCGAATGTGAGCGTCGGATTATCGAACACGTGCGGCGCACCAATGTAATCCAATCCGTGATGGCAAGATTCTCGATCCGCTTCCGCTCGTCCCACGCCAAGCGCGCGGACGCAGGCGCGTCCGCCCCGCCTTGAAGGATGCAGAAATTCGGTCACGCCTGAAATCGGCCGGACGGCCGATGCGGTAGGCGCCGACTGGCGCTCAGCGGCCGCGGATCGATCGTTGGTTCCGGCACCGCGGAAGGCCGCGCCAGGCCCGCGCGGACCAGCGCCTTCTCGGCGCCGCGCAGGCGCGCGCGGATCATTCGCTCGACGATGATCCGCTCGCACAGCCGGAACAGCAGCCAGAACAGCATGCTGAGATACGCACAGCCGAGGAGCTGGGCCAGCTGCTGCAGCGCGCCGTCCTCGATCACCATCAGGCCGTACTCGAGGAACAGGTCGATGTTCATCTTCAGCAGCACGAAGAGATTGACCGACGTGATGCCGAACGCCAGGAAGAACGCGCCCAGCAGCACGAACGTCACCGCGGGGTGGCGGAAGAGGAAGTTGACCCACTGTTGCGGGGCCGCGAGAAGCTTGTCGATGGCCGTGATCTCCATAGAACCTAAGACGGGAGACTCTTCCACAATATTCCCGGGAGGACAACTGCCCGCGGAAAAGTCGCCCATCTAGTCCTTGGCGCAGTACCGCCGTCCCAGCCAGTGGTCGAGCGCGATCTTGCCCGGCCCGTAGAAGATCGTCACGAGCAGCAGCGCGCCCCAGAGGATGTGGTCCTTGAGGCCGGCGACGGAGAGCCCCGGGTAGGAAGCCGCCGCGCAGAAATTGAAGGCGAAGAGCGCGATCGCGGCGGCGCGGGTGCCGAGCCCGAAGAACAGGAAGACCGGCAGCACGAGCTCGGCGGTGGTGCCCATCACCGCGGCGACGTGCGGCGGCAGGATCGGGACGTGGAATTCGTTCTCGAAGAGCCCGAGCGTCCCGGTCCAGTTGCCGATCTTGATCAGCCCGGACGTGAAGAACACGCGGACGATGTAGAGCCGAATCGCCAACGCGAACAGCGGCTGCACCCGGTCGAGCAGCCGCGTGGCGGCGCAGTACAGGCTGCCGGCGCGCCCGAGCGGCGAAGACGGCGGTGTTGCGGTGGCGGCTTCCATGGACTATCACTCCTCGCGGTTCGTGTCGTGCCGATGGGTCGCCACGGCGGCGGGCAACTTACGTTAGGTCACTTCCGCGATCGTCGCGTCGGCGATGCGCTCGCGCAGCGTGCTGCCGAGGTCGAACGTCGCGTCGGCGTCCTGCGCGGCGTCGATCGCGGCGCCGAGCGTCGCGCCCGCGGCCAGCGCCGCGAGCCACGCGTGCTCGCCCGCGCCGATCCGGGCGAGCGAGACGCCGTGCGCGTCGCGGCGGATGAGCACCGCCACGCCGCCCTCGTCGAGCGACACGCGCTCATCCTCTTTCGCGCCGCATTGGTTCACCTGCCAGATGCGCAGGATCGGGAATTTCGAGACGACCAGCCGGCACGCGGCCGCGAGCCTCAGCCGCAACGCCGGCAGGCGCTCCGGCGTAACCGCGGCGAAGGCGGCCAGCACCGCGTCGGGCGAAGCGTCGTCGTCCGCGGCGCGGCTCGCCTCGTCCATCGCCCATTCGAGCCGCGCGACGTCCGGCAGGTACGGCAACGCGGCCGCAGGCCCGTATCCCGCCAAAAAAGCCCCGAATTCGCCGCCGTAGACGTTGAGATCGCCCGACACCGACGGATGCGCCAGCACGAACGCGTCGACCGCCGCGTGGAAGAACGGCTCGCCGACCAGCTTCTTCACCACCGGATACGTGGCACCCAGCGCATTGCGATAGTTGGCGAACACGGCGCGGCGATAGATCGCGAGGCGCTCCGCGCCGCGTTCCGACGGCACCGTCGCGAACGGCGGCGGCACGCCGTCGCCCGCCAGCACCGCGGCGGCGAATTCCTGCTGCAGCTCACGCAGCGAGGGCATCGGGCGTCTCCAGGATGGTCTGCGCCGTCGCCGCCTCGGCGAGCAGTGTGGCGAGCGGCGGAATGTCGATGTCCCATTCGATCAGCGTGGGCACCGGGCCGAAGCGCGCGATCGCGCGGCGGTAGAGCGCCCACACGTCCGGCGCGACCGGCGCGCCGTGCGTGTCGATGAGGCACGGTCCCGACGCGTCGAAGCCGGCGAGATGGATCTCGGCGATCGCCTCGCGCGGCAGCGCCGCGAGATACGCGTCGGCGTCGAAGCCGTGGTTCATCGCGTTCACGTAGATGTTGTTGACGTCGCACAGGAGCTTGCAGCCGGTGCGGCGCGCGACCGCGGCGACGAACTCCCACTCGGGGATCGTCGCGTCGGCGAAGGCCAGGTAGGTCGACACGTTCTCGACCAGGATCTCGCGGCCGAGGTAATCCTGCAGCTCGGCGACGCGGGCGCAGACGTGCGCCAGCGCTTCGTCGGTGTACGGCAGCGGCAGAGGTCGTTGAGGACCCGGCCGCCGATCCCGCTCCAGCACAGGTGCTCGGAGACGAGCGCGGGCTCGGTGCGCTCGATCAGGCGCGCGAGCTTCGCGAGGTGGGCGCGGTCGAGCGGGTCGGCGCCGCCCAGCGACATGCCGACACCGTGCAGCGACAGCGGATAGTCGGCGCGGAGGCGCGTCAACGCCGCCAGCGCGGGCCCGCCGTCCACGTAGTAGTTCTCGCTGTGGACCTCGAGCCACGGCACCGCCGGCCGCTCGGAGAGCACCTGCCGGACGTGCGGCGCGCGCAGGCCGATGCCGGCGCCAGCGAGCGGAGCGGGGGAGGATTTCATGAAGCGACCGGCCGGACGGCGCGCCGCCCGGCCGGGTCGAGGCGGGCGTTGCCGCGAATTACATCTTCGGGGCCATCGTCTTGCCGCCGACCTTTTCGCAGGTGCCCTTGGCGACGTACTTCCACTCGCCGGCGTCGTTGTCCTTCTTCGCGCCCTGGCCGGCGCAGGCGTGCTTGGCCGTGCCGCAGTCGTTCTGGCCGCCCTTGGCGATGCCGTAGCACTTTTCCGTGCCGGTGGGCTGGGGGACGGGCTGGCTGACCGCGGTGGCGGCGACGCCGAGGGCGAAGATGCCGGCGAGCGCGGCGGCGATGGCTGATTGGTGATTCATGGGGATGTCTCCGGAGTTGTGGATAAACGGCGGGCTCGAGGCACCGCCTGATGCTTGGTCGGGGGACCAAGGGGAAGCTTACCGGAGAGTAGACCGCATTGATTTGCCAAGGGAGATGGTCCAGTCCGTTATTCGGCTGAATAACACAGCTACCGCCGCGCCATTTCTCGGCGCCGTACCGACCGATCAGGCCCTGACCCTGCTCGAGCAGCGGCGCGAACGCGGTCTTAAGCTTTCCCGCATCGAGCATGCGACCACCGCCGTAGTACTGCTTGGCGAGCTGTCCGAGTGCCCAGGTTGTCGCGAACGCCATGCCCGAGCTCGCCGTCTGATGGCCGACCGCGCGGCCGACGCCGCCCAGCACGGTACCCAGCAATCCGCCCAGCAACTTGCGCCCGAACTGCTCGAGGTACTGTCCGGTAAGGCCAACGCCCAAGGTCGCTACGAATTCCTTGATATGCCCCTGGTCGAGTTCGTAGCCGTAGGCCTTGCCGATCTGGTAGACGAGCCGCACCTGCAGCGGGAGGATCGCCATCGAGGCGAGCGATTCGGGTAACAGTTCCAGTGCGGCGTTGGTCACGGATGCATTCACGATCTGCCGGTCCAATGTGGTCGCATCCGCTATCACGTGCCCTTGCACCTGGCGGACCGGCTCGGCACCGCGCGCCTGTCAGCCGACGGATTCCACCTTGAGTCTCACTCCCGCAGCTCGCATGACAGCAAGCAGCGTCGAAAGACGCGGGTTCCCCGAACGACTGAGCGTCCGGTAGAGCGTCTCCCGAGACAAGCCGGTCGCCTCCGCGACCCCCGCGATGCCCTCTTTCGCCATCGCCACTTCGCGCAGCGCGTACATGATGTCGCCTTCGTCGCCACCCGCGAAGGCGGCGTCCAGCAGCGCGGCTGCGTTGTTGTCGTCGGCGAGCCAGCGGCGAACATAGTCAGTGTGTGCCGTGGTGCGGACCGGTGGCGTGCGAATACGTCGACCAGTACCGCTTTGCCTGCGTGATGTCGTCATGTTGTCGTCTCTTGTCTCCACCGCAAAGCAGCAGAATGATGTTTTCGCCCGCCCGCCCAAAATACACGCGATAGCCAGGACCGATGTCGACTCGAAGCTCCGACACTCCGCCTCCCACGGGCTTGCAATCGCCGAACAGGCCGCGCTGCAGCCGCCTGATACGCAGCAAGATCGTCGCAGCAGCGCGACGGTCGCGCATTGCATTCAACCATTCTCCGAACGGGTCGCGACCGGCCGAGGTAACGTAGTGGAGAATTTCGAATTCGAGCATTGTAGCTTATTGGCTACAGGCTTGCAAGCGCCAAATGGCCTGCTGCGCCAATTCGGAAATTGTCCAACCAATACGTCATCCGTCGCGCTCATCCGTTCGTCCGATGCGTGCGTCGCTGAACGGTCCGGACCAGTCCGGATTTCTTGACCATCGGCACGCGGCGGCGCATAACAGGTGGCGGAGGAAACCACCATGTCCACGTTCTCGTACGCGCGGGCGCTGCAGGAACCGGCGCTCGAACGAGCCGCCTGAGCGTCAAGTCAGATGCCGGCATCGGCTCTGCTCGGGTATCACGATCGCAGCAAACACCGGATCGACCGCTACGCGCCCGGTCCCGGCGAGCTGGATTGGGCCAATCAACCCGATCCCTTTCGGTCCTTCGCCGGCGCTTCGGCCATCAAGCTGCCGCTGGTCGCTAGCGAGCTGCCGACGCGATTCAACGCCATCCGTCGCGGCGAACTGCCGGCTCCGTTTGCGTTCGATGTGCGCAGCGTGGCAATCCTGTTCGAACTGTCGCTTGGCTTGTCCGCGTGGAAATCCTACGGCAGCACGCGCTGGGCGCTGCGCTGCAATCCTTCGAGCGGCAACCTGCATCCGACCGAAGCGTATCTGCTGTGCTCATCGCTCCCCGGTCTCCCGGCCGGCGTCTACCACTACCTGAGTCGCGACCACGTATTGGAGCGACGCGCCGAGCTCGACGATGCGACATGGACATCGGCGTTCGCCGGCAACGGTGTCATCGTCGGCATCAGCTCGATCCATTGGCGCGAGGCGTGGAAATACGGAATGCGCGGCTGGCGGTACTGTCAGCACGATTGTGGGCATGCGATCGGCGCGCTGGGATACGCCGCCGCCGCACTCGGGTGGCAGACGCGCGTCCTCGATGCGGCCAGCGACCAGCTCGTCGCAACATTGCTGGGTCTCGCCCGCGAACAGGATTTTGGCGACGCGGAGCGCGAGGCCCCCGATTGCCTGTTGTGGATCGGCACAGGCTCGCCGCTGCCACCGCTCGAGCGCATGAAAGACGCAGCCCTTGCGGCCCGCTGGTTCGGCCGCGCCAACCGGCTGAGCGCCGAGCATGTGCCATGGCCGGACATCGATGCGATCGAGCATGCCACGGAAAAGCCCGCGACACCGGCTCACCCGGCACCCGATCCCCGTGGCGTTGCCGCCGCCCGCCCAGCCGACACTCGATCTGTCCTTTGCGACCTTGGCTCGGCAGCGGCGCAGTGCGGTGGACTTCGACGGCCACACGACCATCAGCGCTGAACAATTTTTCGCGATGCTGGACCCGCTCCTCGTACGCGAGCGCGTCCCGCCGTGGAACGCACTTGCTTCAGGCCCGCTGGTCCACGCCGCGCTCATGGTGCATCGCGTGGCGGGACTCGATCCCGGACTGTACCTATTCCTGCGCGAGCCGTCGGACCTGGCCGAGATGCAGCAAGCGATGCGCCCGGATTGGCTCTGGCACAAGACCGGTCCCCAGCACCTGCCGCTGTACCTGTTGTTGCCGTACGACCTGCGCGCCAGCGCAAAGTCGATCTGTTGTCACCAGGACATCGCGGCCGCCTCCTGCTTCGCGTTGGGCATGCTCGCGCACGTCGAACGCGCGCGGGAAGAGCCGTGGCGTTATCGTCACCTCTTCTGGGAGTGCGGCCTTCTGGGTCACGCCCTCTATCTCGAAGCGGAAGCGGCAGGCGTGCGGGCGACCGGGATAGGCTGCTTTTTCGACGATGAAATGCATCGATTGCTAGGCATCCGAGACGAGCGCTGGCAATCCCTGTATCACTTCACCGCGGGCGGTCCGCGCGAAGACACCCGCCTGTCGACGCTGCCGCCGTATCAATTTCAACCCTGATGCGCCACTACGCGGTTTTTATCAGCGCCGGCAGGTTGCGCACATCGATCGTGCGTGCGCGCTCTGCGATCTCGCCACCGTACCGACTGATCAGGCCCTGACCCTGCTCGAGCAGCGGCGCGAACGCGGCCTTGAGCTTTGCGGCATCGAGCGTGCGACCACCGCCGTAGTACTGCTTGGCGAGCTGTCCGAGTGCCCAGGTTGTCGCGAACGCCATGCCCGAACTCGCCGTCTGATTGCCGACCGCGCGGCCGACGCCACCCAGCACGGTACCCAGCAATCCGCCCAGCAACTTGCGCCCGAACTGCTCGAGGTACTGTCCGGTCAGGCCAACGCCCAAGGTCGCTACGAATTCCTTGATATGTCCCTGGTCGAGTTCGTAGCCGTAGGCCTTGCCGATCTGGTAGACGAGCCGCACCTGCAGCGGGAGGATCGCCATCGAGGCGAGCGATTCGGGTAACAGTTCCAGTGCGGCGTTGGTCACGGATGCATTCACGATCTGCTTATCCAGTGCGGCCGCATCCGGCATCACGTGCCCTTGCACCTGGCGGACCGGCTCGGCACCGCTCGCGCTGGCGACGCCCGCGGCTCCCGCGACGGCATCGGCTTGCGCCACATAACCCTGCGCTTCCTCCGCGGGCAGGCCGAGCGCCGCGGCGAGATCGCGCAGGAACGCGCCCTCCGCCGGCGAGTGCACCCCGTCGGCGGCCGCGACCGCCACTGCGGTTTCGTAGGCTTGGCGGCGGGCTTCCGTCGTGGTGAGGGGCCGCACCGCATCCGCGATGGAGATCTTGCGCACCAGCACGTCGTCGTAGACGTCGGTGAGATCGATCCGGCCCTCGCCAAGGCGCCCGGCGAGGCTTTTCAACGCGGCGCTCTCGCGGTCGTCCTTGGCACCGTCGGCAAGCGCAGCCATGAGTGCAATGGTCAGGAATGCGCGGATCTCGGAATCGTTCATCGGAGTCTCCTGGATGCGACGGGCTGAAAATGGGGCTCGCAAAACCTACCTAGCCAGTCTGTTAGACCCTCGCGCGTCGGCGCCGTTGTGGCCCGCGCTAGTCGCACACCTCAATCAAGGGCTGGAGGCGCGCTGCGGCTTTCTCAACGCGGTGCTGTACACAAAGTGCGCGAAGGGCGTGGGGCGCGACATCACCGTGGGCAACAACGGTGCCTATTCCGCGGGGCGGGTGGGACGCGTGCATGGCCCGCTGTCATGCCAGCTTAGAGTCATTGTTTTCGACGGCCTCAGGAGGCGTCGCTTCAGCTGTATCGGCCTTAGGGGGCATAACCCGAAGAGAAGTATTCGCGGACCGTGCGATTTTCTTGCGCGCCGCGTCTGCCTTGTCGCCCTCAAGCACATCACGCTTGATGACTTCGCTGATGATTGCCGCGCGGATTTCCTCGGTATCGATGCGTACGTCAGGGGACATCCGGCACAGTTCGCGACGCACGACATCAATAACCGGTTCGCTCAGTATGACCGCACCAAGGAAATATCGGTTGAGTGCTTGCCGCTGGGTTTGGAACTCGCCCAACGCCGATTTGACCCACCCCTCGCGGCACCATAGGTATAGCATCTCGATGTCTCGCTGGGATCTATGGTTGAGTGCGCAAAAGTCCAAACTTACAACCAACTCTTGATCAATCGGCTTGGTGAATTGAATTCGGTAAACGCGCCAGCAAATCCCGTTAGTTAGAAGGACCCAGTCGACGCCCTGGTTTGCGGCGTAATCCACCGCTTGGCGCACGTGATTGTCCTTTAGCTCTAAGCCGATTGCCTTAACCTCAATAAGTGTCGCAACTGCTCCGTCGATCTTAGTGGCTAAATCGCAGTAGTTTCCGCGAATTGAATGCTCCGACGTCACCTCCGTAAACTTGTTGTATCCGAAGACCGCTTCAAGCATGTCTTTGACGATGGTTGAGGTATCCGCTTCGTTTACGTCTCGGGAGTGCGCAGACGCGAGGACAGGTTGAAACTGCTTGATTCCGGCGACCAATCGTTCAACAACCTTCTTAGGTATTGCGGCCATGGAGCCCCCATTGGTATAGGCAAACACATTGGAATGCATTTAGCGCGCCTCGGCGCGTTCGCCAATGGTGGCACAAGCATCAGTGGAGCCGTGTTGCACCGCACAACGCGGATATAACCAGAGCTGGCCCTATGCTTGCATGTAACTGCCGGGCACCTTATAAACGGGACACGTGACGCGTCTGATTTAAGTTTGCGCGGCCAACGCACCGTAAGTCCTCCGATCAATTTTCCTAGCAGAAACATGACCCGCAACCCATTCGCTTGGATTGGCTTTGCCGGCGTCGATGCGGATGACAACGCACGCGCTAAGTCTTGGCAGAGACGCCTACAAGGATTCATGGTAGGCATTGCCCTTCTTACGCTGCCTGGATACGTGCTTGACGGTATGGAACATGTCGCTTTGCACCGGGTCGGCACGGTATTGGACGGAATTATCTTCTGCGCATTTCTAGCGGAGATGGTGTGGATGGCACATGTCTCAAGTCGCCCGTGGCACTACATTGCCTCCAATTGGATGAATGTAGTGATTCTCGATAGTCTTTTGCGACCTATTGGGACACGACCGTATGGGTTGCGTCTGGTACGTGTACTACGCGTAGCGGTTGCCGGAATGCTTCTTACCCGCATGCTTGCGCATCTGAGCGTTCTGCTTACCCGTCGCGGCGCTCCCTCTTGGTCGGCATCGCATTCCTATTGATGCTCGTTACCGGCGGTATGTTCTACTGGCTGGAGCCGACCATTAAGAGTTACTGGGATGGCTTGTGGCTCGCATTTATCACTGGTACTACGATTGGCTACGGTGACATTGTCCCAACAACAGGACCTTCGCGGATGCTTGCATCAGTTACGGCTCTGGTTGGCGTCGCTAATAGCCCTTTTCACGGCAAACATCGTTTCACGATTTCTTGGCGGCGAGGACCAGCGACTTCGACAAGGGGTTTCAAAACCAGATTGTCCTGCTCGATCTAAAGATCAGCCGAATGCTAGACAGTGACGATATCCGCCGCCAGGATGAGCTAAAGAAAGACGTAGACCTTCTTCGTCGTCAATTCGATGCTTTGTTCGGTGCAGAAGGTGCGCAGACTTCGAATTACCTGCGGGAGGAAATGGCCGGGCTTCGCACTGAAATTACGCAGCTGCGGGAAGAGTTAAGGCGTGGCAGACTCCCACTCAGTTAACGCATTTCAAGAGATGCATGAGTCTGAATATCTCACCCACAAAGAGTAGCCTTAGTCAGGGATTTTTCAATGCAGATTTCCACTATTCTCGACCACATCGATAGCGGCCATATGGCACTGCCGGAGTTTCAGCGCGGCTACGTGTGGAATCGGGACCAAGTACGTGGTTTGTTTGAATCGCTCTATCGTCGTCATCCGGTAGGCGGCTTGCTAGTCTGGGTGACTGAATCGGAAGGCGCCACCTATCGAGGTGACGGGTCGTTGGCACCCGGCGTGGTAAAGCTTCTGCTTGACGGGCAACAGCGCATGACCTCGCTTTATGGGGTCATCCGAGCTGAACCGCCGCGTTTTTTCGATGGGAGAATGCCAATGCTTTTTCCGGGTTATTTTTTCACTTGGATAAGAAAGAGTTTTCCTTCTACTCCCCTGTGAGCATGAAGGATGATCCGGACCGCTGGATAGACGTGACTGCACTGATGCAAGGCGGCAACGATGGACTTGGGGATCATATCACTCGTCTAGGTCAGAAACTCACCTTGCAGAAAAACTAGGTAGCTACATGGCCGACTCAGTCAATTACTCGGTATTCGTGATATCGAGCTTCACATTGAAGAGGTGACTGGTAAGGACAAGACTATTGAGGTAGTGGTTAACATATTCAATCGCGTGAATAGCGGAAGGACAAAGCTCTCACAGGGCGACCTGGCACTTGCGAAGATCTGCGCCACCTGGCCGGACGCGCGGACGAAATGAAAAAGCGCCTGAAGAAATGGCGTCAAGCGGACTTTCACTTCGATCTGGATTGGTTACTACGCAACATAAACACAGTTCTCACAGGAGAGGCAAAGTTCAAACACCTCCACACGGTGCAACAGGCGGAAGTGGCGGAAGGGCTAAAACGCGCCGAAAGGGCCATCGACTACACGATCAATACGATTGCTGGTCGCCTCGGCTTGGACCACGAGGACGTGCTGTTCGGGAAATACGCACTACCAGTTCTAACCCACTATGTGGATAAGCGCAGTGGGAAGATTAACAATGAAGTTGAACGGGACCGACTGCTGTTCTGGTACGTCCACGCCGCAGTTTGGGGACGGTTTGCTGGTTCAACCGAAAGCTTTATTGACTCTGACCTAAAGGCAATCGAGGATCTTGACGGTGGGCTGGACCGACTAATCGAGCAGCTTCGTCTTTGGCATGGCGGACTCACCTTCCAAGCCGGGCATTTCGGGGCTGGAATGGGCGCGCTTCTACCCGATGCTCTATTTATTGACACGTGTCGGGGCGGCGGCGGACTGGGGTACCGGCAACCCCCTTCCTCAGGCAAACCTCCTCGGAAAAATGAGCGACTCGAGGTGCATCATATCTTTCCGAAGGCGCAGCTTTATAAGCAGAAACCCGCCTACAAGCGGCCGGAGGTGAACGCCATTGCCAATTTCTGTTTCCTAACTAAGGAGACTAACCTCGAAATCAGCGACAAGAAGCCGGAGGAGTACTTTGCCAAATATGAAGCCAAACATTCTGGCGTCTTGGCTTCGCAATGGATCCCCATGGACGAAGATTGTGGAAAATCGAAAACTACCGCGATTTTCTCGAAGCTCGAAAGCGACTGCTGGCGGCGACGGCGAACACCTTCATGGCTGAGCTCTACCACGGACCGCTGCCCGATCTGGCGCTAACACCGAGGCCGGCGACCGTCGACACCGTGACGCTCGGTGGCATCGCGACTAAAGATGAGGAGCTTGAACTCGAAGGACTGTCAGCATGGGTCGCGCAGCAAGGGCTGCCGGATGGCACGCTGCGTTACGAACTCTCGAATGAGGAGGGAGTCGCGATAGCTGTCCAAGACCTCGCTTGGCCCAACGGACTACAACAAGGACTTAGCTCCCCAGTGGCAGTACTGCTAGATGAAGAGGGAGAGTGTTGAACAGGCTTGTAGCGCCGCCGGGTTCCGGTTCTTCACAGACATTGCAGCCTTCAAGCGTTACGTGGAACGCGACATACTGGCGATTGCCGCTTAAACAGGAAAGAAGATAGGAACTCTCTCTGCAACGTTCTGACCGCCATTGATAGACTTCCGGCGGCGGGCATACCGAACGAGTTGAGGGCGGCAGTCACACTGCGGCGTTACAGCATCGAGTGAGGATGGAGTTACCGCCAGAGGCAGATCACGTTCGCAGAATGACGCTCATGACGCTGCTAAGCCCGGCGAGAAGCCGCCGATCCTCGCAAGTCAGCCTGCTCCGCGGCAATTTCCGCAAACCGACATAACGCATTGATCAGCCGCATCTGGTCGATCGTGTGC
>CAVUIG010000023.1:0-111563 GCA_963741355.1 uncultured beta proteobacterium | reverse complement strand
CCGGCTGGTCGCGCTGGTCCCGGCGGCCGGCGGCAGATCGTGCTTCGGCGGACGGGCGCCAAACAGTACGCGCTCTCCGCGGCGAGACGCTCCTCGCCCGCACGCTCGACCGCCTTGCATGGCGCTCCCGCGCCGAGATCGTCGTCGCGCTGGCGCCGGACGATTGGCTCTCCGAGTCGGCGCTCGCCCCGGGGCGGGTCGAAGCGCTGCGCTGCGGCGGCGCGACGCGCGGCGACACGGTCGCCAACGCGCTGTGGCGCTCGCGCCGCATTGTGCCGCCGACGACTGGATCCTTGTTCACGACGCCGCGCGGCCCTGCGTGCCGCTCGACGCGCTGCTGCGGCTCGTCGCCGAGCTCGAGCACGACGCCGGTCGGCGGCCTGCTCGCGATCCCCGTCGCCGACACGCTGAAGCGCGAGGACCGCGCGACGCGCGCCGCGTGCTGCGCACCGAGGATCGCGCCGGCTGTGGCAGGCGCAGACGCCGCAGATGTTCCGCTTCGGCGTCCTGCGGGCTGCATTCGCGCTGCCCGGACGCGCTCGCGGCGACCGACGAGGCGCAGGCGGTCGAGGCGCTTGCGGCCACCGGCGCCTGCGGACGCCGCGGCTCGTCGCCGGCAGCCCGCAGAACATCAAGGTCACCTATCCCGGGATCTCGCGCTCGCCGCGGCGATCATCGCGGCGCAGGAAAGAACGCGATGACGATCCGCATCGGCAACGGCTTCGACGTGCACGCGCTTGTTGCGGGGCGCCGGCTCGTGATGGGCGGCGTGACGATCCCGTACGAGCGGGGCCTCGACGGCCATTCCGATGCCGACGTGCTGCTGCATGCGATCTGCGACGCGATGCTGGGCGCGCTCGCGCTGGGCGATATCGGCGCGCATTTTCCGGACACCGACCCGCGCTGGAAGGATGCCGACAGCCGCGTGCTGCTGCGCCATGTGCTGCGCTGGTGCGGCGCAGGCGCTAGCCGTCGGCAACCTCGATGCGACGCTGATCGCGCAGGCGCCGAAGCTCGCGCCGCACGTCCCGGCGATGCGCGCGAACATCGCCGCCGATCTCGGGTGCGCCGTCGAGCAGGTGAGCGTCAAGGCGACGACGACCGAGCGGCTCGGCTTCGCCGGACGCGGCGAGGGCATCGCGGCGCTGGCGACGGTGCTGCTTCTTACGCTCCGATCTAGCGCGACGCTCGAGCGTGCGCGAAGCGGGATCGCGACCCGCGCGCGACGTTGCCGCCGCCCTCGCGCGGCATGAGGTCGAACGTGCCGCCGTGCAGGCGCGCGATGCGATCGACGATCGCGAGCCCGAGCCCCGCGCCGGCAACGCCGCTCGCGTTCGCTGCGCGCCGCCGACGCGCGCGTGAACGGCTGCTTCAGCCGCTCGACGTCCGCGGGGCGATGCCCGGCCCGCGGTCGGCGACGTCGAGCACGAAGTCGCCGCCGCGATCGACGTCGTCGACACTTCGACCGGCGGCGCGCCGTAGGCGAGCGCGTTGTCGATCAGGTTGGCGACGAGGCGCGAGAACGCGGTCGGCCGCAGCGGCACCGGCGGCACGCGCCCGGCGCGAACCGCACGTCGCTGCCCGCGCGCGCTAGCGGTCGACGCACGCGCGCGACGATCGCGTTGGCGTCGCCGGCTCGATCGCCGACGTCGTCGTCGCTGCGCGCGAAATCGAGGAACTGGCCGATGATCCGGTCCATCTCCTCGATGTCGGCGACCATGCCCGCGCGCGTCGCCGTCGTCGCGCGCCGTCGATCTCGATGCCGAGCCGCAGCCGCGCGAGCGGCGTGCGCAGGTCGTGCGAGACGCCGGCGAGCAGCAGCGCGCGGTCCTGCTCGAGCTGGCGCAGGTTCGCGGTCATCGGGTTGAAGCCGCGGTTGAGCGTCGCGATCTCCGACGGGCCGCTCTCCGGCAGCGGCGGCGGCGATCTCGCCGCGGCCGACGCGCTCGACGGCGGCGTTGAGCTCGCGCAGCGGTCGCGCGAGGTAGCGCGCGAACAGGAACGCGGCGAGCAAGCAGCGACCGCCGCGAGCGCAGGCTCCAGACGATCGCGCGCGAGCGGCTCGTCCTCGGCTGCGGCCGCGGCGGCAACGGAAAGCCGATCCAGTAGCCGGTCGCCGCCGGCGATCGACGCGCACGAACAGCAGTCCGCGGCCGCGGCGCGACCCGCAGCTCCGTGCCGTCGCCCAGCTGCTCGCGCAGCCGCTCTCGAGTTCGCTGCATCGCGGGCGCCGAGCGCGGACGCGCCGAGCGTCGGCCGCTCGGCCTCGGGCACGATGCGCACGTCGTATTCGCGGCCGATGCGGCGCAGCGTCTCGCGCCGCTCGCGCGCGTCGGCGGCCTCGAGCGCGGCGCGCACCGCCTGCAGCTGCGCGATCTTCGTGTCGCCGAACTGCGCGCGCGAGCAGCGCCGCGCGGTCGTGGCGGAAGAAGCAGATCGTCGCCGCGAGCGCGAGCGCGACGACGACGAGCAGCAGCAGCGCGAGGCGCCCGAACAGCGAGCGCGGACAGAGCGTCACGGCGTCACGGCTCCGGCGGCCGGCCGCGTCGGCGCTCGTCGTCGGGGACGTAGACGTAGCCGAATCCCCACACGGTCTGGATGTAGCGCGGATTCGCGGGATCGGGCTCGATCAGCTTGCGCAGGCGCGACACCTGCACGTCGATCGCGCGGTCGAACACGTCGTGGTCGCGGCCGCGCGCGAGCAGCATCAGCTTCTCGCGCGCGAGCGGCTGGCGCGGATGCTGGGCGAACACCTTGACCAGCGAGAACTCGCCGGTCGTGAGGTGGATCGTCTCGCCGTCGCGGTGAGCGTGCGCGCGGCGAGATCGAGCGCGAAGCGGCCGAACGCGGTCTTGCCCGTCGGCCGCGGGCGCGCCCGGCGCGAGGCGCTCGGTCTGGCGGCGCAGCACCGCGTGGATGCGCGCGACGAGCTCGCGCGGGTTGAACGGCTTCGGCAGGTAATCGTCGGCGCCCATCTCGAGCCCGACGATGCGGTCGACGTCCTCGCCCTTCGCGGTCAGCATGATGATCGGCACGCTCTCGCCGGCGCCGCGCAGCCGGCGGCAGATCGGCAAGGCCGTCCTCGCCCGGCAGCATGAGGTCGAGCACGATCAGGTGCGGCGGATCGCGCTGCAGCTTCTTGTCGAGGTCGCGCGCGTCGGGCAGCGTCGCGACCTCGAAGCCCTGTTCGGTCAGGTAGCGCGACAGGAGGTCGCGCAGGCGCACGTCGTCGTCGACGACGAGGATCTTTGCGGCGGTGTCCTTCGTTGCCATGGTGCATTAGACGTGTCGAAGCGCACGGCGTGGGCGCCCGGTTGTAACCGATTGTAACGCCGGGCGGCACGCAACGTCCGGTTGCAATCGAGGCTCCCGGCGAGGAACGGGCGCGGACAATGGGGTCGAAGGGTCAGGAACCACAGAAACCGCGCGGCGCCGACTTCAACAAGAGGAAAGGATTCATCATGACACGCACGTACCGTAACGCTCTCGGCGGCCGCCGCGGCCGCGCTGGCGCTTGCACTCGCGGCCGTCCCGGCATGGTCCCAGCCCGGCCACCATGGAGGGCCAGCAGGCGGGCCCTTCGGCGATCATCTGGGCCAGGTGATTCAAAGCGCGCAGGCGCAGCTCAACCTCAATACGTCGCAGCAGCAGATGTTCGCGAACAACGTCGCGCAGTCGAAGGCGGCCCTCGCGGCGGGACGCGCGCAGATGCAGGGCGTGAAGGACGCGCTCGCGGCCGAGCTCGCGAAGCCCGAGCCCGATCTCGCCGCGGTCGCCGCCGCCGGCGACAAGGCGCACGCAGCAGGCGCTCACGCTGCAGCACCAGGTGCGCGACGCCTGGCTCGCGCTCTACGCGACGTTCTCGCCGGATCAGAAGGCCGTCGTCAAGGACATCCTCCAGCAGCACCTGGCGAAGATGGACTCGTTCCGCCAGAAGATGCTGGAGCGGCATTCGACGGGCGGCTGACCCGCTGCAACGAAAACGTCGTCGGCATCCGCGCGCATCCATCTCCGGCGCGCGCGGACCGCAAGCCGATGCTCCGCCCGGGCAGTCACGCCGGGCGGTTTTTTTTGCGAGTATCCGGCGCGTTCACGCGCCGGCACGTGCCGCGCCCCGTGCGCGCGAGCCGAGTGCGCGCGGCGGGATCGGCTCACGCTCCAGCGCGCGTTCGGCGGCCATTCGCAGGGCCGCGGCGACCACCGGCTTCGACAGGAGCGTGATGCCCGCGGCGCAGGCCTCGGCGCGCGCCGTTTCGCTCGTGTCACCCGAGACGATCAGCGCCGGCACGGCGCTACCGTACGCCGCGCGAATGTCGGCGACCGCGTCGATACCGGACGCGCCGTCCGCAAGTCGAAGATCGGCGACGATCAGATCGGCATGGACGCCCGAATGCGCGCCAAGCGCGGCGGCCGCGTTTGCCCCCGCGGCGACCCGCGCGCCCCACGACGTGAACAATGCTTCCATCGCCACCACGACCACCGGATCGTCGTCGACGACGACGACGCTGCGTCCGCTGAACGCGGAGGGATCGACGCGGCGCCGTCCATGGCGCGGTCGTGGCGCCGAGGCGTCGACGAGGCGATGGCCGTCGTGCCGCGCGCGCGAGGGTCACCGAGAATCGCGAGCCCGCGCCCGGTGCCGACGCGACGTCGAGCCGGTGGTCGAGCAGCGCGCACAGGCGCCGCACGATCGCGAGGCCGAGGCCGAGCCCGCGACCCGACGCATGGCGGTGCGGCGCGGGCCCGAGCTGCACGAATTCCTCGAAGATGCGCGACTGATCCGCCGCGGCGATGCCCACGCCGGTGTCGACGACGTCGATGCGAATGCCGCCCGCGCGACGGCGCGCGCCGACGATGACCCCGCCGCGCCGCGTGTAGCGCAGCGCGTTGGCGATGAGATTGCGCAGGATCCGCTCGAGCAGCACGGGATCGGTGACGACGGTGGCCGAGGTCCTCGGCGCGTGAAGGACGAGGCCGTGCGCGTCGGCCTGCGGCGCGAAGTCGGCGCAGATCCGGGCGAGCATCGGGTCGAGCGCGACGTCGGCGAGCTGCGGGTGCAGCGCGCCCGCCTCGAGCCGCGACAGGTCGAGCAGTTGCGCGAACAACCCTTCGAGCGCCTCGATCGACGAATGGATGTTGGCGATCAGCGGGGCCACTTCCGGCTCGCGCGCCTTGGCGGCGAGCGCGGCGGCGAACAGTCCGATCGCATGCAGCGGCTGCCGGAGGTCGTGGCTCGCCGCGGCAAGGAACTGGCTTTTGGCGCGATTGGCGGATTCGGCGGCGGCGCGCGCCGATTCGGCGACCTGCGTCTCCACTTTCAATTCGTGGATGAGATCGACGTTCTCGTAACGCATGGCGAGCGAGTGCGTGAGCACGTGGTTCAGCTGACGGCCGAAGCGGAGCACGAATCCCAGCACGACCAGAAGAACGATCGCGGTGAAGAGGTGCACCTGTCCGCCCTCGAAGGCGACGCGCGCGATCAGCGGGACGAGCGCCGCCAGCGTGAAGCCGACGAACGCCCTCGTGTAGACCGCGGTGACATGGAGGCCGCCGAGTATCACGCTGAAAAGGCAGACGATGAGCAGCGCCTGGTGCGACGGCGACGCGGGAAACATCGCGATGGCGGCGGCTCCCCAGAGCGCGCCGGCCAGTGCCGAGCCGATCGCCCAGTAGCGTCCCCACCGCGGCGCTTCGGCGACGGGCGGGGCGGCACGTCGATACGCGCGGGCCAGCACGCCGCGCCACGCCTGGTTCGCGAGAATCGCGGTGAGCCAAAGCGCCATCGTGACGGGGGATTCCTGGTCCCACAGCACGGTGCACAGAATGATGGCGCCGAGCGCCATCGAGGCCGTCGTCCGGTGCCACGACCGGTACAGGGTCGCGACCTGATCGGCGCGCGCCCGTGCGAGCAGGTGCGGCGCGATGGGCACGGCCGTCGCCATACGGACCGCCTAATGCCGGTTCGACAGCGTTTCGACGCTGATGCCGCGCCGCGCGAGCGACGCCACGGCCTGCGTGCGCGAGCGGACATTGAGCGCCTTGAGGATCGCGCTGATGTGCACCTTCACGGTGCCTTCGGAGAGCCGCAGGTCGCGGCAGATGAGCTTGTTCGGCTTGCCCTCGACCAGGAGCCGCAGCACATCGGCCTGCCGCGCCGTGAGTCCCAGCTCGTCCGGCCGGATGTGCACGCCGTCGCGGTCGGGCAGCGAGCGTGACGTCGGTCGTTCGATACGCGCCACCGTCCAGGACATGGCGAATCGCGTCGAGCAGCATCCGCGGATCGGCGGTCTTGGGAACGAATCCGCGCGCGCCGGCGCAAAGCGCGGCGTTGACGGTCGCCATGTCGTGCGTCGCCGAGAGCACGACGATCGGAACGCCCGGATAGTCGAGCATCAGGTCGGCGAGGAGATCGAGCCCGCGCGTCCCGGGCAGCGCGAGGTCGAGCAGGACGAGCGCCACATCGGGCTCGTTGTCGAGGATTCGCGTCGCGGCGGCCGCATCGATGGCGCCGCGCACCTCGATCTCGTTGCCGAGCTGCGGCAGGAGCTGCGCCAGCGCATCCAGGATCAGCGGGTGATCGTCGATGACGAGGATCTTCATGCTCGCCTCCCCAATGCTCGGATGCCGGGCGCGCGGCGCGCCCGGTCTGCGTGCCACCCAATCGCGGCGGCGCATTTACGGTAGTCGGGGTGCGGCGGATTTGCACCTGTCGACATCGACAGGTTTTGCGCGTAGCCGACGAACGGCGCGGCGGGACGTGGTGCCCGCGTGCGCCCGCCATCGGTCTTAAGTCCGGGGTGCGTCAGCCGGCCAATGCGGATGACAGAATCCGCGGCGGGCTCTGGCGAGCTTCAGCCGTTCTTCGCCAGCTCCTTCTGCTCGTTGAGATCGCGGCGCAGCACGCGCAGGCGAGTCTCCACGACCGACGACTGGTAGAAGTCGCCGTCGTTCGCCTTCGACGCGAGCTCGAGCTGCGTGATCGCGCCCTTCAGGTCGCCCTGCCACGCGTAGAGCTCGGCCTGGTGGCGATGCTGCTGCATCTTTTGACCGAGCTCCCCGTAGGCGCGCGCGGCGATGCCGTGCATCGGGCCGTTGTCGGGATACCGGACCAGCTCGGCCTCGAGAAACGCGGCGGCGTCGGCCGGGCGATGCGCCTTGAGAAGCACCTCGGGATAGTCGAGGATCAGCTGGAGCTTGTTGGGATAGCGCTGCAGCGCGCCGTCGATGCGCTTGAGCGCCAGGTTCAGGTCGCCGCTCTCCATGTAGACGTGGCCCGCCATCGCCTCGATCATCGGATGCGGCGGCGCGATCTTCTCGAGCGTGACGAGCTCGGTCCTGGCGCGCGTCAGGTTCTGCGCGCGGAGCAGCGCGGCGACGAGCCCGTAACGCGCGGCGACCTCGTTGTTGAACTTCTTCTCGGCAATTGCGGAATCAAAGAACTGCACCGCCTCCCGCGTCGTCCCCTGGTAGCTTCGCAGCAGCGCCCGCACCATCTGGAAATCCAGCGTGTCCGGCACCTGACGATACGGCTCCTGCTCCGCGCGCGCCTGCGCATCGGCGATCCGCTCGGTCGTCACCGGGTGGGTGCGCAGGTAGCCTGGCGCGTTGCTGTCGGCGAAGCGCCCCTGCTTCAGCAGCCGCTGGAACATCGTCGCCATGGCGTTGACGTCGTAGCCCGCCGCCCACAGCCGCTGGAAGCCGATCCGGTCGGCCTCGTACTCGTTCTGCCGCGTGTAGTTGAGCTGGCTCTGGATGGCGAGGCCCTGCGCCGTCGCGATCGCCGCGCTCGCCACCTGGCCGCCCTGATTGCCGCCGGCGCGGCCCGCGGCGATGGCGACGAGCATCGCGGCGATCTGGAGGAGGAGCGCGTTCTTCTGCGAGGCGAGACCGCGAACGTAGTGGTGCTGCGTCACGTGGGTGATTTCGTGCGCCAGCACCGAGGCGAGCTCCGACTCGGTCTGCGTCATCAGGATCAACCCCATGTTGACGCCGACGAAGCCGCCGGGGATCGCGAACGCGTTGACGGACGGATCGGCCATCGCGAAGAACTCGAAATCCCACGGGCTGTCGGGCCGCGCGGCGACGAGCCGGTGGCCGAGCTCGTTCAGGTAGTCGTTGACCTCCGGGTCGTCGAGATAGCCGCCGGAGCCGTGAATCTGCCGCATCACGGTCTCGCCCAGCCGGCGCTCCTGCGCCGGCGAAGCAAGCGATTGCGATTCGTCACCGAGGTCGGGCAGCGACGTCTGCACGTTGGCCATCCCGAGCTGCGGCATCGCCGGGACGGGATCGGGCAGCGTCACGCGCGTGCTGCCGAGGTCGGGCAGATTGAGGTCCGGCGGATTGGCCTGCGCGTGCGCGGCGCCCGCCGCCAGCATCGACGGCGCCATCGGATCGACGAACAACGCGACTGCGACGACGGCGGACAGGATGCGCCGGAACGCCGGTGACGATCGATGCGCTGGTTGCGGGGGAAGGCGGGACATGAGAGGGCAAAGCCGCGAAAACACTGATGCTAAGATGCGCGACGCTTGCCGAAGTTCAAGTTTGGGAGGCTCGTTTGGCGCGCACGCGAGGTGCCGGGTCGAAGTCCGTCGGGAAGGGCGGCGCGTTGCCGGCGCGCGCCCGGCCGAAGGCCCATTTTACCCATTTCGATGCGGCCGGTCAGGCGCACATGGTCGACGTCGGGGAAAAGCCCGTCAGCCACCGCGTTGCGCGTGCCGGAGGGCGCATCGTGATGCAGCCGGCGACGCTCGCGCTGATCCGGTCGGGCGGCAGCGCGAAAGGCGACGTGCTGGGGATCGCGCGCATCGCCGCGATCCAGGCGGCGAAGCGCGCCTCGGACCTCATTCCGCTGTGTCATCCGCTGCCGCTCAATCGCGTCGAGGTGGCCTTCGTCATCGTTGCGCGGAGCTCCGCGGTGGACATCGAAGTGACCGCGGAAACGGTTGCGCGCACCGGGGTCGAGATCGAGGCGCTGACCGCTGCGACCATCGGCCTCATCACCATCTACGACATGTGCAAGGCGGTCGACCGCGGCATGCGCATCGAGCGCGTCCGCCTGCTCGAGAAATCGGGCGGCAGGTCCGGCCATTACGTCGCGAAGGCCTGACCTCCCGGGCTCGATTGGTCGGGTGGTTGGGCCACTTGACCGCCACGCGCGCGCGCATTAGAGTTGGCTTGGATCAGACCGCGCCGTTGAAGCGCGGCAACGTTCACCGCGAGGCCATGCGGCGGCGCCGCATTGCGCCGCAACAGGAGGAGTTCCCGTGCCGTTCCAGGCGGTCGAGCCGCTGCGGCTCTACCGGCAGATCGCCGGCCAGATCGCCGCCCTCATCGACAGCGGCGAGTTCCCGGTCGGGTCGAGGCTGCCCGCGGAGCGCGAGCTCGCGACGCTGCTCGGCGTGTCGCGCACGTCGGTGCGCGAGGCGATCATCTCGCTCGAGATCGGCGGCCGCGTCGACGTGCGTGTCGGCACCGGCATCTTCGTCGCCGGCAACGCGTCGCGCGTCCCGGATGCGGGTGACGCGGGTCCCGGCCCGTTCGAGCTCCTCGCCGCGCGCAAGCTCGTCGAAGGCGAGATTGCCGCGCTCGCCGCGAAGAAGCCCTCCGCCGCCCACCTTGCCGCGCTCGGCGAATGCGTCGCGCGCATGGAGGCCCATCTCGACGACTTCACCGTGCGCGAGGAGACCGACCGCGCCTTTCACGTGGGGCTCGCGCGCGCGACCGGCAACGGCGCGCTGATCCGCGTCGTCGAGGAGCTGTGGAACCAGCGCGCCGAGATGTGGCGACGCACGCAGCAGCATTTCCACACCCGCGGGCTCGCCGAAAAGACGTTGCGCGATCACGCGGCGATCCTGAAGAGCGTTGCGGCGCGCGACCCCGAAGGCGCGCGCGGCGCGATGCATCGTCACCTTGCGCGCGTCGAGCGCGAGTTCCAGCGCGACGACGAAGGGACGGCCAGGAATACGGGGTCCGGCGCAAAGCGCGTCCGGGCCGCGGCATGAGAGCAAGGAATCCGCGGGGCGCGACGCGCGCCCGTGGCTGTGAGTGGAAGGTTCCGAGAGGACGTGTCGCATATGCTGGCTCTACGAGGAGAGGAAACGAACATGAAGACTGACCGACAATGGATGGGCGCGTCGCGCCGCACGGTCGTGCAGGCGGCGATCGCGGGACTGGCCGTCGCGGCCGCCGGCATCGCTGCCGTTCCGACGGCGTGGGCCGACGTACCGGCGATGCCGAAGGCGCCGGTGACGATCAACATCGTCGACGTCGCGGGCAACCTGGCGCTGACGCAGGACGCGATCGAGCTCTACGCGAAGAAGAATCCGAACCTCGTCGCGAAGTTCAACTTCACGCAAGGCGCCGGCGCCGGAATTGCCCGGCAAGCTGAAGGCGATGCAGGGCGCGGGCCGCTCCGACATCGACCTCGTGATGACCGGCACCGACTTCCTCGCCGCCGGCATCGAGCAGGGGCTGCTCGTCAAGCTGCTGCCCGAATACTGCGGCGAAGTTCCCGAACCTCGTCGCGAACTATCAGCCGGCCGCCGCGAAGATGCAGGAGCTCGCGCAGGATCAGGGCATCGAGGTCGTGTTCATGCCGGCGGGCCCGCTGCTCGAGTACAACCCGGCGAAGGTCAAGCAGGTGCCGACCACGCCCGCCGAGCTGCTCGCCTGGTGCAAGGCCAACCCGAACAAGCTGATCTACGCGCGGCCCGGCGAATTCGGGCCCGGGACGCACGTTCATCATGGGGCTGCCGTACATCCTCGGCGACAAGAACCCGAAGGATCCGGTCAACGGCTGGGAAAAGACCTGGGCGTATCTCAAGGATCTCAACAGCTGCATCGAGTACTACCCGACGGGCACCGGCGCGGTGATGAAAGAGCTGGGCGAAGGCTCGCGCGACATGACCGTGACGATGACGGGCTGGGACCTCAACCCTCGCATCATCGGCATCGTGCCGAAGGACTACAAGGTCGCACCGTTCAAGGGCATGACGTGGGTCAACGACGCGCACTACATGGCGATCCCGAAGGGCGTGCCGCCGGAGAAGGTTGCCGTCGTGCTCGACCTGATGGCGTTCCTGCTGACCCCCGAAGCGCAGGCGTACACGTACGACAAGGGCTATTTCTACCCGGGCCCGGCGGTGAAGAACGTGCCGCTGTCGATGGCGCCGAAGGCGAGCCAGGACGCGATCAAGGAATTCGGCCGGCCCGAATACGAGAAGTGGCTCGCCGAGTTCCCGCACACGCAGTCGCTGCCGCCGGCGGCGCAGGTCGAGGCGTTCCGCATCTGGGACCAGCAGGTCGGCGCGCAGAAGACGAAGTAGGGTCATCCCGTCGCGAAATACGCGACGGGACAACTCGCCGCGTTGAACCGTCGGCGTCGCCGACGGTTAACGCGGCGGGGTTCGAGTGACTTGGATGCGTCCGGCGATTCGCAGCGCCACGTCGGCCCGTTCCCGAGGATCGCCGATTGACCTTGCAATCGAAACAAGGTGTCGGCCTGGTTGCTCCGACACATTCGTCGAATTCCACGTTGCCGTCCGCCTCCCGATGACACACGACTTTTCCGAACTGCGGCTCGACCGCGTGACCCGGCGGTTCGCCGGCGCCGCGGGCAAGGCGTTCAACGCGCTGACCGACATGACGCTGACGATCAGGCGCGGCGAGTTCATCGCGCTGCTGGGACCGTCGGGCTGCGGCAAATCGACCGCGCTCAACTGCATCGCGGGGCTGATGCCGCTCTCCGAAGGCAGCATCTGGCTCGACGCGGATCGCATCGACACGCTGCCCCCGGAAAAGCGCGGCTTCGGAATGGTGTTCCAGAACTACGCGCTGTTTCCCCACATGAGCGTCGCGAAGAACGTCGGCTTCGGCCTCAGGATGCGCGGCGTGGGCGGCACCGACGGCGACGCACGCGTCGCGCGCGCGCTGAAGCTCGTCCAGTTGACCGGTCAGGAGTCGAAGCTCCCCGGCCAGCTTTCCGGCGGACAGCAGCAGCGCGTCGCGATCGCGCGCGCGATCGTGATCGAGCCGCCGCTGATCCTGATGGACGAGCCGCTGTCGAACCTCGACGCCAAGCTGCGCCTCGAGACGCGCTCGGAGATCCGGCGCATCCATCGCGAGCTCGACCGCACGACGATCTACGTGACGCACGACCAGGACGAGGCGCTGTCGCTCGCCGACCGCATCGTCGTCATCGAGGAGGGCCGCGTCCAGCAGGTGGCGCCGCCGGCCGATGTCTACGCCCAGCCGGCGACCCTCGGCGTCGCCCGCTTCATGGGCTATCGCAACGTGATCACGCTGCCGGTCGAGCGCGACGAAGGCGCGCACGTGACGCTCGCCGGCTCCGGCATTCGCCTCACCGGCCTCAGGAAGCAGCCGATTGCGGGGGCGACCGCGTCGGTCGCCATCCGGCCGGAGGAGATCCTCGTCGGCGACGGTCCCGACGGGGCGAACACGCTCTCCGGAACCGTCGACAACGTCGAGTACTGCGGGCGCGACTCGCTGGTCGATTTCGTCGCCGCCGACGGCAGCCGGCTGCACGTGCGCACGACGGCGAACGTGGCGCTGGGCGATGCGCTGCGCGTGCACGTGCCCGGTCGAGCGCGCGCTCGTCTACCCGGCCGGCTGAGGCGCACATGGCCGCATCGGCGCCACCCCTCGCACGGCCGTCGTTCGACCGCACGCTGCTGCTGGTCGTACCGGGCGCGGCGTTCATGATGCTGCTCTTCGTCTACCCGTTTCTCTACGGCCTCGCGCTGTCGTTCAATCCGGAAAAGGGCGGCGCGCTCGCGAACTACACGCACTTCTTCACGACGGACAACCTGTGGCCGACGATCTGGACCACGCTGCGCCTCGCGCTGCCGGTCACGATCATCAACGTGTTCATCGCGCTGCCGATCGCCTTCAAGATGCGGGTCAAGTCGCCGTACCAGCGCGCGATCACCACGGTGCTGGTGGTTCCGATCACGCTCGGCACCGTGCTGATCGCCGAGGGCATGCTGACGTACTTCGGCCCGAAGGGATGGCTGTCGCAGTTCCTGCAGCTCGATCCAGCTCTACGACGGACCGATCCGGCTCACGCACAATTTCACGGGCGTGCTGCTCTCGCTCGTCGTGTCCGGCTTCCCGTTCGCGTTCCTGCTGATCCTGTCGTACATCACCGGCATCGACCCGGCGCTGGCGCGCGCGGCGGCGACGCTCGGCGCGTCGCCCGCCGCGCAATTCCGCCACATCTACCTGCCGTTGCTGGCGCCCGGGCTCGCAATGTGCTTCTGCCTCGCCTTCGTGCAGGCGTTTTCCGTGTTCCCGTCCGCCGTGCTGCTGGGCTCTCCGGCCGGACCGACGCGCGTGATCTCGATCGCCGCGTACGAGGCGGCGTTCGAGCAATATGACTATTCGCTCGCGTCGGCGATCGCGATGATCATGGGATTCGTCCAGCTCGTCATCGTCGCGGCCGTCCTGTCGCTGCGCAATCTCTTCTATCGCGGGCCGGTCGTCGGAGGCAAGGGATGACTGCGCGACGCCGAAATCGGCGCCGGGCACCGCATCGACAAGCGCTGGCTCGAGATGATCGTGGAGCGGCTTCCTGTGGGGCCTGATGATCGCTGTTCGTCATCAACATCGGCCTCATGATCGGCGCCGTCGCGACGAGCTCGTTTGCCAAGCGCTGGCTCGGGACGTGGCTGCCGGACGGCTGGACCGCCGACGTGGTACACGTCGGCATGGAAGGAATTCCAGCTCGACTGCGTGCTGTGGGTCACGGTCGAGGTCGTCTTCGCGGTGGTGTTCCTCGCGCTCCTGATCGGCGTTCCCGCCGCCTACGCTCTCGCACGGCGCAATTTTCCCGGCAAGCGCGTGCTGGTGCTGCTCTTCCTGCTGCCGCTGATGGTGCCGCCGATCACGTACGGCATTCCGCTGGCGACGGTCCTGTACAAGGTTCACCTCGCCGGCACGATCTACGGCGTGATCCTCGCCAATCTCATTCCCGCGGCGCCGTTCGTGATCCTCGTGATGACGCCGTTCATCGAGCAGATCGACCCCAATCTCGAGTCGGCGGCGCGCGTGTTCGGGGCGAATACCGCGCGGATGTTCTGGCACGTGCTCGTGCCGCTGCTGGCGCCCGGAATCCTCGCGGCGTCGCTGCTCGTCCTCGTGCGCACGATCGGGCTGTTCGAGCTCACGTTCCTCACCGCCGGGCCGGATTCGCAGACCCTCGTGGTCGCGCTCTACTACGCCGTGTTCGCCGCGGGCGTGCGCGCGCCCCAGTCGGTCGACGCGATGGCGATGATCTACATGGCCGTCACGCTGATCTGGCTCCTGATCGCGCTGCGCTTCGTCAACCCGACGCAACTCGTGAGCCGGGTCAAAGAGCATCCGCGCGCCGCCTGACGGATGGAATCGCTCTCGCTCGCCGTGCTCGCCGGGCTTCCGGCGGACGTGGCCCGTCCCCGCTATGACGTCGCGGCGCTTCGCGTCGGCATCGTGCATCTCGGACTCGGCGCCTTCCACCGCGCGCACCAGGCGATCTACACCGAAGGCGTGCTGCAGCGCGATCCGCGCTGGGGTATCTGCGGCGTCAGCCTCAAGACGCCGCACGCGACGCGCGCGCTGACGGCGCAGGACGGGCTCTACACGGCGCTCGAGAAAGACGCGACCGGCACGAGGGCGCGTGTGGTCGGCGCATTGCGCGAAGCGCTCTTCCTCGGGACCGAGCGCGATCGCGTGCTCGCGCGCATTGCCGATCCCGCTGTTCACGTCGTCACGCTGACGGTCACGGAGAAGGGTTACTGCCACGATCCGGCGACCGGAGCGCTCGACCTTCACCATCCGGACATCGTGCGCGACCTCGCGCAGCCCGGCGCGGCCATGAGCGCGCCCGGTTTCCTCGTGGCGGCGCTCGACGCACGGCGCCGAGCCGGCGGGGGTGCGTTGTCGGTGGTCTGCTGCGACAACCTTCCGCACAACGGACGCGTCGTCGCGGGGATCGTGACCGCGTTCGCGCACGCCGCCGATCCCGCGCTGGCGGACTGGATCGCGCGCAACGTCGCGTTTCCCTCGACGATGGTCGATCGCATCGTGCCCGCGACGACGCCGGCCGACGTCGCCGAAGCGGCGCGCCGCACCGGATTCGCGGACGCCGCGCCGGTGGTGTTCGAGCCGTTCCGGCAGTGGGTGATCGAGGACCGCTTCGCCGGCCCGCGGCCCGCGTGGGAGGACGACGGCGCGCAGCTCGTCGCCGACGTCGCGCCGTTCGAGACGATGAAGCTGCGCCTGCTGAACGGCAGCCATTCGACGCTCGCCTATCTCGGATTTCTCGCGGGGCACGAGTTCATCTGGCAGGCGTCGTCCGATCCCGTGCTCGCGCGCCTCATCGAGCTTCAGATGGCGGAAGAGATCGCGCCGACGCTCGCCGCGCCGGCGGGCGTCGACCTGGGCTCATACTGCGCGCAGCTGATCGTGCGCTTTCGCAACCCGGCGCTGCCGCACCGGACGCAGCAGATCGCGATGGACGGCTCGCAGAAGCTTCCGCAGCGCCTCCTCGGCACCGTGCGCGACCGGCTTGCCGGCGGCGCTTCCATCCGTCACCTCGCGCTCGCCGTAGCGGGGTGGATCCGTTATGCGAGCGGCGCCGACGAGCAGGGCCGCCCGATCCCGGTGTCGGATCCGCTCGCCGACGAATTCCGGCGCATTGTCGCGGCGAGGGCGGGCGATGCGCCCGGCATCGCTTCGGGATTCCTCGACCTGCGCGCCGTGTTTGGCGACCTGGTCGCGCATGCGTCGTTTCGCGCCGCGGTCACGCACAACGTCGTCGCGCTGTTCCGCGATGGCGTTCGCAGGACGCTCGACGAACATCTCACGAAAGGCTGAGCCGATGCCCCGCATCCCCCTCGTGCTTCACCCCGACCGGCTCTTCCCGCCGGACCCGGCGACGCGCGAGCTCGCGCGCCGGCTCTACGCGACGGTGAAGGATCTTCCGATCGTCAGCCCGCACGGACACACCGATCCGCAATGGTTCGCCGACAATGCGCCGTTCGCGAACGCGAGCGCGCTGTTCATCACGCCGGACCACTACGTCTTCCGGATGCTCTACAGCCAGGGCGTGCCGCTGCCGGACCTCGGCATTCCGCGGCGCGACGGCGGCGCCGTCGAGCAGGACGCGCGCAGGATCTGGCGCACGTTCGCCGAGCGCTTTCACCTGTTCCACGGCACGCCGACGCGGATCTGGCTCGATCACGCGTTCGCGACCGTGTTCGGCGTCGACGAGCGGCTCACGGCCGATTCGGCCGATCGCGTCTTCGACCGCATCAACGCCTGCCTCGCCGAGCCCGCCTTCCTGCCGCGCGCGCTGTTCGAGCGCTTCAACATCGAGGTGCTGGCCACCACCGAATCGCCGCTCGATCCGCTGGCTCACCACGCGAAGATCCGGGCGAGCGGATGGAAGGGTCGCGTCGTGACGGCGTACCGTCCGGATCCCGTCGTCGATCCCGAGTTCGACGGTTTCCGCGACAACGTTCACGCGCTCGGCGCGCTTTCGGGAGAGAACACTTCGACGTGGGGCGGCTACCTCGCCGCGCACCGGCAGCGCCGCGCATTCTTCAAGTCGATGGGCGCGACGTCAACCGACCACGGCCATCCGACGGCGACGACATGCGATCTCCCCGAATCGGCGTGCCAGCGCCTGCTCGACCGCGCGCTCTCGGGTACGGCGAGCCCCGACGAGGCGGAGCAGTTCCGCGGGCAGATGCTGACCGAGATGGCGAGGATGAGCCTCGACGACGGCCTCGTGATGCAGATTCATCCCGGCAGCTTCCGCAACCACAATCCGGTCATCTTCCGCGACTACGGGCGCGACAAGGGCGCCGACATTCCGACGCGCACCGATTACGTGCGCGCGCTGAAGCCATTGCTCGACCGCTTCGGCAACGAGCGCAATCTCTCGGTGATCCTGTTCACGCTCGACGAAACCGTCTACGCGCGCGAGCTGGCGCCGCTCGCCGGCCACTACCCGGTTCTGAAGCTGGGTCCCGCGTGGTGGTTCCACGACAGCCCGGAGGGGATGCTGCGCTTCCGCGAGCAGACGACGGAGACCGCCGGATTCCACAACACGGTGGGCTTCAACGACGACACGCGCGCATTCATGTCGATTCCGGCGCGGCACGACGTCGCGCGCCGCATCGACTGCCGCTTTCTCGCCACCCTCGCGCGGGAGCACAGGATCGACGAGGACGAGGCGTTCGAGCTCGCGCCGGAGCTCGCGTACGGTCTCGCCAAGCGTGCGTACCGGCTGTGACCCGACGGCCATGCGGGAGATGAAGCGCGTCGCGACGACGCCTGGAAGGCGCGCGGGCGGTGGGTGGCACGCCGGCGCTGCTCGCATCGCTGATTCTCGCGCCGGGCCACGTATTGGCAGGCCCGCCGTTTCGCACCGACGATCCCGGCGTCGTCGAGCAGGGCCATTTCGAACTTCCTGCCTTCTACTCGCAGACGCTTACCGCCAGCGGCCGCTCGGGCGCCCTGCCGGGACTCGAGATCCATTACGGCGCGCTGGACCACCTCGAGCTCGACCTGGTCGTCCAGGCGGCATTCAACACGCCGCCGGGCGCGTCGACGCAGTGGGGCTTCGGCGACACCGTGATCGGCATCAAATACCAGTTCGTCCAGGAAACCGAAACGATGCCGGCGGTCGGCTTCGTGCCGAATTTCGCTCTTCCCGACGGGAAACGCCGAGCGCGGGTTGGGCAATGGCGGGAGCCAGATATTCCTGCCGCTCTGGCTGCAGAAGAGCGTCGGCAAATTCACGACCTACGGCGGCGGCGGATATCTGCTCAACAACGGCGCGGGCAACCGCAACGACTGGTTCTTCGGCTGGGTGGCGCAGTACCAGCTCTCCGAGAAGTGGATGCTGGGGGGCGAAATCTTCCATTCGACACCGCAGACGGTGGCGCAGGGCGCGAGCACCGGCTTTACGCTCGG
Source organism: uncultured beta proteobacterium (assembly GCA_963741355.1). GTDB lineage: Bacteria > Pseudomonadota > Gammaproteobacteria > Burkholderiales > Casimicrobiaceae > CAIWHR01. The sequence goes on along the minus strand of CAVUIG010000023.1, from coordinate 93,584 downwards.
CGGCATCTACCAGATCGACAGCCACAGTCAGCTTCTGTTTTCGGCCGGCAAGGGATTGCAGGACGCCGCGCAGACCAATCGCGTTTCCACGTACGTCGGCTACCTGCTCAGCTTCTAGCGACCGCCTTCCGCGCGCGAGCGACGTCGTATCATCCGCCTCTTCGCGGCGCCGGACCCTCGCCGCCGCGACACCGACCGACGGATCGCGCGAATGCTCACGCTGCGCAAAGCCTCCGACCGCGGCCATGCCGACCATGGCTGGCTCGACTCGCATCACAGCTTCTCGTTCGCCGATTATCACGATCCCGCGCACATGGGATTCGGCGCGCTGCGCGTCATCAACGAGGACCGCGTGCAGCCGGGCAAGGGCTTCGGCACGCACGGCCACCGCGACATGGAGATCCTGAGCTACGTGCTCGAAGGCGAGCTCGAGCACAAGGACAACATGGGCAACGGATCGGTGATCGTTCCCGGCGACGTGCAGCGGATGAGCGCCGGACGCGGCGTGCTGCACAGCGAGTACAACCCGTCGCGCGCCAACCCCGTCCACTTCCTGCAGATCTGGATCGAGCCCGCGCAGCGCGGCATCGATCCCGGTTACGAGCAGACGCGTGTCGAGCCTTCGCAGATGCGAGGGCGCCTGCGGCTCATCGCGTCGCCCGACGGAGCGCGACGGCTCGGTCACCATCCACCGGAACGCGTCGGTCTACGCCGCGCTCATCGACGGCGCCGAGACCGCGCGGCACGACCTCGCGCCGGGTCGCCGTGCCTATGTCCACGTGGCGCGCGGCAGCGTGCGCGTGAACGGGAACGAGCTCGCAGCCGGGGACGCGGCGAAGATCACCGGCGAGGCGGCCGTCACGCTCGACGGCGGCCGCGACGCCGAAGTGCTGTTGTTCGACCTCGACTAGGAGACCGGCATGGAATCAAGGAACGATGTTGCCGCCCTGGCGGGGCGCGTGCTGCTGGCGTTCATGTTCGTCTACTGCGGGCTGGGGCAAGCTCACCGGCTTCGCCGGCACGGTGGGCTGGGTCGCGAGCGCGCACGTTCCGATGCCCGAAGTCGCGACGGCCGTAGCCCTCGTCGTCGAGCTCGGCGGAGGGCTGATGCTGGCACTGGGATGGAAGGCGCGCTGGGCGGCGCTGGCGCTGGCGGGCTTCACGCTGCTCGCGTCAATTCTCTTCCACGATTTCTGGAACAAGGCCGGACCGGAGCTGATGACCAATCAGCTCTTCTTCTTCAAGAACGTCGCCGCGATCGGCGGCATGCTGATGGTGTTCGCGTTCGGGCCCGGTCGGCTCAGTCTCGACAAGGGCTGACGCGCCGAGCGGCCGGCGCGGCGCGCCTTACTCGCGCCGACGCGAGTCGAGCGCAATCGTCACGGGGCCGTCGTTGACGAGCGCGACCTTCATGTCGGCGCCGAAGACGCCGGTCGCGATGGGCTTTCCGAGCTCGCGCGCGAGCGCGGCGACGAACGCGGCGAATTTCGGCTGCGCGATGCCGGGCGGCGCAGCGCCCGACCACGACGGCCGGTTGCCCTTGCGCGTCGATGCGAAGAGCGTGAACTGGCTGATCGCGAGGATGTCGCCGCCGGTGTCGGCGACGCTGCGATTCATCACGCCGGCGTCATCCTCGAAGATGCGCAGCGCGACGATCTTGCGCGCGATCCAGTCGATGTCGTCGTCGGCGTCGTCCGCCGCCATGCCGCCCAGCACGACGAGGCCGGCGCCGATCGCGCCGACGGTCTGATCGTCGACGCGCACGCTGGCCTCGCTCACCCGCTGGACCAGCGCCCGCACGCGGTCACTTCCGGACGATGCGGCGCTCGACGCTCGTGACCACTCCGTCGACGAACGTCAGGGCCGTGATGGTGTCCGGATCGGCGGGCGTGGGCATGTATTGCCAGCGCTTCGTCTTGCGGCCGTTTCCACTGGTCACGTCCGGCGACCCCAGCAGCGTGCGGACCTCGGCTTCGGTCATGCCCGAATGGAGGAATTTTCGCTGTGCGTCGTCGCGGGCGGTGGCCGCGGCCGCCGTCGTCGGCTTGGCCTTCGCCGGCGCCGCCGCGCCCTTGGCGTCCTTGTCGGCCTTCGCCGGCGGACGCGGCGAGCTCCCGCCCGGTGTGGCGGGCAGCACCGTGATCTCGGGCGGGTCCGTCTGGAAATTGCGCAATTCCTTGCCCTTCGCGCAGGGCATTTCCTGGTAGATGGGCGTGCTGTCCGTGCCCGCGCACTTGTAGACGTCGGCGCGGGCCGCGGGCGCGGCGGCCGCCAGCAGGGCGCTCGCGCTCAGCGCGAAGATTCGGTGCATTGCGGACATGCGATTGCGTCGTGCGAGACGGTTTCCAAGGGTTCGGAAGGCATAACATAACGCTTTTTGCGCCTTCCCGGCCTACCCCATTCGATGGATTCCCTCAGGCGGCGAGCGCCCATGCTCGCGGCCGCGCTGCTCGTCACCGGTTGTCAGGCGGTCGAATACTACTGGCAGGGCGCAACGGGCCAGGCCGACCTGCTGACGCACGCGCGGCCGATTCCCGAGGTCGTCGCAACGACGGATGACCCCGCGCTGAAGCAGCGGCTGGCGCGGGCGCAGGTGATCCGCACCTACGCGTCGCGCGAGCTCGCGCTGCCGGATAACCGCAGCTACACGCGTTACACCGACGTCGGCCGCCCGTTCGTCGTCTGGAACGTCTTCGCGACGCCCGAGCTCTCGCTCGTGCCCAAGCGCTGGTGCTATCCGGTCGCGGGCTGCGTCGCGTACCGCGGCTATTTCGCGGAGGCCGACGCGCGCGAGGAAGCGGCGCGGCTTTCCGCGGACGGATTCGACGTCCATACGAGCGGCGTTCCCGCCTATTCGACGCTGGGCTACTTCGACGATCCCGTGCTCTCGACGTTCATCCGCTATCGCGAAGTCGATCTCGCACGCCTCATCTTTCACGAGCTCGCGCATCAGGTCGTCTACGTTCAGGACGATACGTCGTTCAACGAGTCGTTCGCGGTCGCGGTCGAGGAGGAGGGACTCAAGCGGTGGCTCAAGGCGCAGCAGGGCGAGCCGGGCGCGAAGACGCTCGCGGCCGACGCCATGAGGACGCAGCGGCAGCGCAGCGAATTTCGCGCGCTCGTCGCTGCGACGCGCGATCGCCTGCAGAAGATCTATCTTTCCGATCTCTCCGATGACGCAAAGCGCGCGCAGAAGGCGGCCGCCTTCGCCGCGATGCGCGCGCGTTACGAGCCGATCAAGGCCGAATGGAACGGCGCGCCGGTCTTCGACCGCTGGTTCGCCGATGGCGCCAACAACGCCGGTATCGTCGCGGCCGGACTCTATGCCGATCGGGTCGAGCAGTTCGCGGCGCTGCTCGCGGCCGAGGGCGGTGACCTGCCGCGCTTCTATGCCCGCGTGAAGGAAATGGCGTCGATGCCCAGGGCCGAGCGCAACGAAACGCTCGCCGCGCTGGCCCCCGAGGGCCGCTCCGCGCCATCGGGCTCTCTGCCTTTGAGCGGCGATACGCGCTGACGATTCGGCGGTGTCCGCAACCCATGAACGACTCTAGGGTCCGCTCGTCGACCCCGAGGTGCGGCAGCCGTTCACAGGGGATTGTTTTGTAAAGAGAAAGGTTTTATAATCACGAGTTCCCTTGCCTCACCCGCCGCAGACGGGGAGGCCATTAGGTGGCCTTTGGTGCCGCCTCAACCGACCACAAGGAGCGATCTGCATGCGTCACTATGAAGTCGTATTCATCGTGCATCCCGATCAGAGCGAGCAGGTGCCCGCGATGATCGAGCGCTACCGCACGAGCATCACCGGCAGGAACGGCCGGATCCACCGCCTCGAGGACTGGGGCCGCCGCCAGCTCGCCTATCCGATCGCCAAGATGCACAAGGCACACTACGTGCTGATGAACATCGAGGTCGACCAGGAGACGCTGGACGAGCTCGAGCACGCGTTCAAGTTCAACGACGCCGTGCTGCGCCATCTGATCGTCGCGATGAAGGAAGCCGCGCTCGCGCCGTCGCCGATGATGCGCGAGGAGCGCGCGCGACCCGCCCGTGACGGCGACCGCGGAGACCGTGGCGATCGCGGAGACCGTGGCGACCGCGGAGACCGCGGTGAGCGCGGCCCGAGGCCCGCCGCCGAGGCTGCGGCTGTCGCTGCCGCGCCTGAGGCACCCGCGGCCGCGCCGGACACCGCGGCGTAACGCAATTTTCGATCGGAGCAGCGGAAGAGCCCCTTGCCCGGCGCCAACCGGCTGACGCTCGACGCCACCCTCGCGCAACGCGGCGACCTACGCTATACGCCGGCAGGCATTCCCGCCATCGACTGCGTGCTGAAGCACGCATCGGTCCAGCGCGAAGCCGGCGGCGAGCGCAGCGTCGATTGCGAGATCGCGGCCGTGGCGTTCGGCGATCCGGCGCAGGCGCTGGCGAAACTGGCTCCCGGGACCACGCTGCGCTGCACGGGATTTCTCGCGCGGCGCTACCGGACCGGAATCACCGTTGCGATGCACGTGAACGCATTCGAATTGATGGAAGGAAACTGACATGCCCCGTCCCCAGGGAAGATTCGGCAAGAAGAAGGATGGCAAGAAGCGCGAGCGCGGCAATAATCTGTTCAAGCGCAAGAAGTTCTGCCGCTTCACCGCCGAAGGCGTCAAGCAGATCGACTACAAGGACATCGACGTCCTGAAGGACTTCGTCCAGGAAAACGGCAAGATCATGCCGGCGCGGATCACGGGCACCAAGGCCCGCTACCAGCGCCAGCTGTCGACCGCGATCAAGCGCGCGCGCTATCTCGCGCTGCTCCCGTACACCGACCTTCACTGATCAGGAGAACGCGATGCAGATCATCCTGCTCGAGAAGATCGTCAACGTGGGAGACCTGGGCGACGTCGTCAAGGTCAAGCAGGGCTACGCGCGCAACTTCCTGATCCCGCAAGGGAAGGCGAAGCGCGCCACGCCCGAGAACATCAAGATGCTCGAGGCGAAGCGCGCCGAGCTCGAGGCGGCGGCGGCGCAGAAGCTCGCCGCGGCGCGCGAGGCTGCCGAGAAGCTCGAGGGCTTCACCGTCGAAGTGACGCAGAAGGCCGGCGTGGACGGGCGGCTGTTCGGCTCGGTCACCAACGTCGACATCGTCGAAGGCCTGAAGAAGCACGGGTTCAGCGTCGAGAAGGCGTCGATCCGGATGCCGACCGGGCCGCTGAAGCAGGTCGGCGATCACCCGCTCGTCATCGCCGTCCATCACGACGCGGTGGCGAACATCACCGTTCGCGTGATCGGCGAGACCGCGACCGCGCTCTGACGCTCGTCCGCCCGCGCGTGGGAATGGGGGCCGGCGACGGCCCCTTTTTCTTTGGCGACGGCGGTAGAATCGACGCTCCTCCCCGCTCTCGCCCATGCCCGACGACCTGCAACTCGAAGCCCTGAAGCTCCCGCCGCATTCGCTCGAGGCGGAGCAGTCGGTGCTGGGCGGGCTCCTGCTCGACAACGAGGCGGTCGACCGCGTCGGCGACGCGATATCGGACGCGGATTTCTACAGCGACGCCCACCGGATCATCTACCAGCAGATCATCCGGCTCACGGCCGAGGGCAAGCCGGCCGACGTCGTCACCGTGGCCGAGGCGCTCGCCTCGGTGCAGAAGCTCGACTACGTCGGCGGGCTCGCGTATCTGGGAGCGCTGGTCGGAAACGTTCCCACCGCCGCGAACATCCGGCATTACGCGCAGATCGTCCGCGACCGCTCGATCCTGCGCCAGCTCGCGGCGACCGCCGGCGACATCGCCGACAGCGCATACAACCCGATGGGGCGCGGCGCGAAGGAAATCCTCGACCAGGCCGAGGCCAAGGTGCTGCACATCGCCGAGCAGGGGAGCCGCGGCGCGCAGCAGTTCTCCGAGATCGGCAAGCTCCTGGCCGGCGTCGTCGAGCGCATCGAGACGCTCTACAACCGCGACGATCCGTCCGACGTGACCGGCGTGCCCACGGGCTTCGCCGACATCGACCGGATGACCTCGGGCCTGCAGCCCGGCGACCTCGTCGTCGTCGCAGGACGCCCGTCGATGGGCAAGACCGCCTTCGCGCTGAACGTCGGCGAGCACGTCGCGCTCAACACCGGCCAGCCCGTCGCCGTGTTCTCGATGGAAATGGGCGCCTCGCAGCTCGCGCTGCGGCTGATCGGCTCGGTGGGCCGGCTCGACCAGCACAAGCTTCGCACCGGACGGCTCGCGAGCGAGGACTGGGAGCGGCTCTCCGCGGCGCTCGGGCGCCTGAACGAGGCGCCGATCCTGATCGACGAGACGCCGGCATTGAACGCCATCGAGGTGCGCTCGCGCGCGCGACGCCTGATGAAGACGTACGGCAAGCTTGGGCTCGTGATCGTCGATTATCTCCAGCTGATGCAGGCGTCGACGACCGGCGAGAACCGCGCGACCGAGATCTCCGAGATCTCGCGCTCGATGAAGGCGCTGGCGAAGGAGCTGCGCGTGCCGGTGATGGCGCTCTCGCAGCTCAATCGCTCGCTCGAGCAGCGGCCGAACAAGCGGCCGGTGATGTCGGACCTTCGCGAGTCGGGCGCGATCGAGCAGGATGCCGACCTCATCCTGTTCATCTACCGCGACGAGGTCTACAACCCGGACACGCAGGAAAAGGGCGTGGCCGAGATCATCATCGGCAAGCAGCGCAACGGCCCGATCGGCACGGCGCGCCTCACTTTCCTCGGCGAGTACACGCGCTTCGAGAACTTCGCCCACGCCGGGATCCTACTGACGCGGCGGTGGCACCATGACGACGCCGTCGTCGCCACCGCTCGTCGTCGCGGACGGCGACATTGCCACGACCCGTCTCGTGGCGCGCGAGCTCGAAACCGTGTATCCCGAGGTGGAGGTCCGGACGCCGGAGACGCTGTTCGGGACGCGCTTCCAGGGGCGGCCGGTCGTCATCTCGCGGCTGTGCCACCCGGCGTACGCGTGGCTGCCGGCGTACCTCGCGGAGCACGGCGTGCGCTACGCGTACTTCCTCGACGACAACTTCTGGGAGCTGACGCCGGACGTCGACAGCTACAACGCAGGGTTCTTCAACCATCCGGCGGTGCTGGCGACGCTCGATGGCTTCGTGCGCGGCGCCACCCGTGTCATCGTCTGGTCGAAGCTCCTGCGAAGCTACCTGCTCGACCGGTTTCCGGAGGCCGACGTGGCGTTTGCCGCGCCGGGATTCGACGTCGCCGCGCCCGGGCGCCTGCTGGCGGCCGAATCGACGCGCGACAACGCGCATGAGGGCGAGCTGCGCGTGGGCTATCCTACGAGCCGGCGTCCCGGGGTGACGTCGCTCCTGAACGCTGTCGTCGCGCACTTCGCGGCGACACGCGACGGCGCCGTCAAGTTCGAGTTCGTCGGATGGATGCCGGACACGCTGATCGGGGCGCCGCACGTCACGCTGTTTCCGCACGTCTCGGACTACGCGAGCTATCTCGAGCTCGTGATCTCGCGGCGTTGGGACATCGGAATCGCGCCGCTCGCCGGCGGCAGGTTCGAGTCGTTCAAGACCGACATCAAGTACCGCGAGTACGGCGGCTGCCGCATCCCGGGTGTCTACAGCCGCGTCGTGCCGTATTCCGACGTCGTGGCGGAGGGTACGACCGGGCTCCTCGCCGACAACGACGCCGGCGCGTGGATCGCAGCGCTCGAGGCGCTCCTGGATTCGCCATCGGTGCGCGACGCCGTCGCCCAGGCCGCGTTCGACGACGTGTCGCAGCATCGCGACCTCAAACTGACCGGCCGGCGCTTCGCGGAGCTCCTTCCCGCGGCGGACGCGACGCAGGCGACAAGGTGAGCACGCCGTCGCGCAATCAGCCGTGTCCTTGCGGCAGCGGACGCCGCTACAAGGAGTGTCACGGCGCGTTCGATGCCGGCGGCCAATCCGTGACCACGCCCGAAGGGCGCGCCGGGCGCCTGATGGGCGAAGCGCTCGCGCATCAGATGGCACGACGGCTCGACAACGCGGAGCGGCTTTACCGAGAAGCATTGGCGATCCTGCCGGACGAGCCGGACGCGCTGCACATGCTGGGAGTGATCCGGTACGAGCGCGGCGATCTGGCTGAAGCGAAGGCCCTCATGATCCGGGCTCTTGACCTCACCGGGTGGCGCCTCGGCAACATGCGCCACAATCTTGCGCTCGTCATCGTCAAGGAAGCCTCGAACGCCGGCGACGAGGCCGAGCCCGCTCGCCGCCGCTATCGCAAGTACCTCGCCGCCAAGCGCGGCGCCCGGCACGCGGCCGATCCGCTGGTGAGCATCGTCGTCCCTTCGTACAATCATGCGCCCTTTGTGGAGGCGTCGCTCCGTTCGGTCTTCGCGCAGACCTATCGCGCCCTCGAGATCATCGTCGTCGACGACGGATCGACCGACGACTCGCCCGCTGTCGTCGAGCGGTGCCTGCGCGAGTCGCCGTTTCCGCACCGACTCGTCACGCAGTCGAACCGCGGCGCTCCGGCCGCGATCAACGAGGCCCTGCGGCACGCGCGCGGGGAGTACGTCAATCTCCTCAATTCGGACGACGCGTTCGAAAGCGAGCGGATCACGAAGATGGTGGAGGCGGTGGCCGGCACCGACTCGGAGTGGGGGTTCTCCGCGATCCGCATCATCGACGCGAGCGGGCACGCGGTGGATCCCTTCCTCGACCGGCGCGCGTACGATCTCATGTGCTCCGTCCATTCCGTTCCCCTCCGCGAGTCGACGGCGTTTTCGCTGCTGACCGAAAACGCCGCGGTGTCGAGCGGGAACCTGTTCTTCTCGCGCCGGCTGGCCGAATCGCTCGGCGGCTTCCGTGACTACCGCTTCAACCACGATTGGGATTTCTGCCTGCGAGCGATGCGGCAGGCCGAGCCCGTCTTCGTGCCGGAGCCGATGTACCGCTATCGTCTCCACGGCGCCAACACGATCAAGGAGTCGCCGGACGGCGCACGCGCCGAAGCGGCCACGATCTGCCGTGATTATCTGCAATGGGCGGCGACCGTCACGGCGCCCGAGAATCCCTTCGCGCCGACCGTGGCGACCTGGGGCACGTTGTTCGTCTACGCGATCCTGCGCGAAGGCATGGGTCAGCTGATCGACCCGGGCGCGTTGCGCCAGTTCGCGCTGACCGGAACCCTTGCCTCCGCCGCTGATACTGCAATCGCGAGTCCGATTTGACCACGCCCGCCGACATCCGCTGGATTGACGGCGCCGATGCCGCCGACCGCGTGCTGCGTTGCTGCGTGTGCGGCGCCACGAGTGCGCAGCGACCTGTCCTGACCGTGCCCTCGCTCGCGCCGCCCCATGCGTCGCTTACGCTTCTGCGCTGCCCGCACTGCGCAAGCTGCAACTACGATCCATCCGGCATCGCCGATTTCGCCGATATCGGGCAGAGCCGCGATGATTTCTGGCGCTTCTATGTCGAGGTGGGCGGCGGGGTCTGGGAAACGATTTGGCCGACCCGCGCCGAGCGCACCCCAGGGCGGCGCACGCTGCTCGACGTCGGATGCGGATTCGGATTCGCCGTCGACTACTGGCAGCGCGTCGTCGGAGGCGAAGCGGTAGGCGTCGAGCTCGCCGACTACGGACAGGTCGGCGCGCGCGAGCTCGGGATCACCGTGTACGACCGGCTGCTGCAGGACTGCCCGGAGCTCGCCGGACGCAGGTTCGACGTCGTCTACGCGTCGGAAGTGATCGAGCACGTGCCGGATCCGCACGCGTTCGTCGCGCTGCTGGCGAAATACGTGGCCCCCAATGGCGTGCTCGTCCTCACGACGCCGGCCGCGGAGTTCGTCAAACCGGCGTCGCACGTGCCCACCGTGCATGCTGCGCTCGCGCCGGGTTTCCACGGCTTCCTGCTGAGCGCCGAGGCGTTTGCCGAGACGGCGCGCCGCTGCGGCTTCATGCACGTCGATGCGCGCGTGTTCGGCGAGCGCCAGATGCTCTGGGCGTCGCGCGCGCCGCTCGCCGTCGACCCGACGCCGGCCGGCATGCTGCCCGACTTCTACGCGTACCTCGAGGGCCGACTGAGCGAAACGGCTCCGGCGTCGCCCGTCTGGCAGGGCCTCGCCTATCGCTACGTCAAGGAGCTCGTGAATTCCAGGCACTTCGCGGAGGCCAAGGCATTGGCCGCGCGGCTCGTCGACGCCGTCGAAAGCGCGTACGGAATCGACATCACGGATGATGCCGCGGTGGTGATGCGTCTCGAGCGGTGCTCCGACCTGGCTCAGGCGGGAAGGGTGATTCCGTATTTCCTGCCCAATCTCTACTACTTCCTCGGTGCGCTCGCGCAGCACGCGGATCGGGACGCAGCGCGGGCGCGCGCGTTCTACACCGGATCCGTTGCATGCACGCTCGAGCTTGCGCGCTATGGCTCGGTCTTCCTGCTGGAAGCGCTTTCGCTCCTGTGGGAGGCGCGGGCGCGAGAAGCGGAACTGGTGCTCGCTCAGGGCGACATCGCCGGCGGTGCCGCACTATTCTCGCGGCTCGCGCGGGAGGGTGGCGAATGCAGCGCGCGGAACGGATACGCGCAGGCGTCGCTGTACCTGCTCGAAGCCACGGTTCCGAGACTGTGCGAGCAGCTCGCCGAATCGGGGCACTGGGCGGCCGCCGGCACGATCTTCGACGGCTACCGGCAGCACGTGACCCGGCGCTACGGCGACGCTCTGCTCGCTGCCTCCGGCGTCGAAACGGCAGCGGCGCGCGGCGACGACCTCCCCCTCGATCCGCTGTTCGCGCCGCTGTTCGCGGCATTGCTGGCGCGCAAGGGCGGCGCGCCCCGCGCCGAGACGGATCGTGTGCTGGTTGACGTTGCACGTATCGGCGAGAGCCTCGCCCACCATCCGACGCGCGGCGCGCAGATGGTGGCGCGCGGTGCGTACGCCCGCAGATTCGTGCGCACGGTCGACGCGCCGAAGGCGGGATGGTCGTTCGAGATGACCTACGACCTGCCGCCGCCAAAGCGTTAGCGCGACGGGCTAGAGAAGGACGAGGTCCCGCGTGGCACCGTCACCCGCGTCATGATGATCTCCCGAGTACACCTTGAACTCGAGCGTCAGCATCAGCGCGGAGGCGAGCGTCGAGCAGCGTCTTGCCGCTGCCCGCCTGACCCAGCAGCGTCACGAAGTCGATCTCGGGGTTCATCAGGATGTTGAGCGCGAAGTTCTGCTCCCGGTTGCGCGCGGTGATGCCCCAGACGTTGGTCTTCTGGTGCGTGTAGTCCTTGAGCGTCTGCAGCACCGCGGTCTTGCCCGTGATCTCCTTGACCTAGACCGCGACCGCACATCTGACGCTCGTCCGCCCAGGCGTGGGAATGGGGGCCGGCGACGGCCCCTTTTCTCTTGGCGACGGCGGTAGAATCGACGCTCCTTCCTGCTCTCGCCCATGCCCGACGACCTGCAACTCGAAGTCCTAAAGCTTCCGCCGCATTCGCTCGAGGCGGAGCACCAGCCGGGTAGCTACTGACCAGACCGAAGACGAGCTGCGCGGTTGCGCCCGTCACTTCAGAACTGCGGCAAATGAAAGCAACGCCCCCGACGTCTCGCGATGCCCCTTGCCCGTGCGGCAGCGGCAGACACTACGAGAACTGCCACGGGGCGCATTTGGGCGCAGAGGAAATACGCGTGCTCCTCGCTGGCGCCCTTGCCGCCCAGCAGCAAGGACGGCTTGACGACGCGGAATCCCTCTGCAAGCGAATTCTCTCAGGCGATCCCTCGAACTTTAACGCGATGCACATGCTTGGGGTCACATATTTCAAGCGACAAGACTATGCCGATGCACACGCGATGATCAGTCGCGCTTGCCTCCTGCGCCCGGATATTGCCGATGCGGCGCGCAACCTGCTGGTTGTCGAGGGGGCGCTGCGCAGAGTTAACGCGCTTGAAAGATACCGCAGCTGGGTGGCGACAGTCGAGCGCGCAACGGTTGCTGCTCGTGCACCGTTGCGGAGCGCCCTCGCAGGTAGGGAAATCGCGCCGCGGCTTTCGGTCGTCATGCCGGCGTACAACTCCTCGCCGCGCTGGTTGACCGCTTGCCTGGAAAGCGTACTGGCGCAGGAGTATACGCACTGGGAGCTGTGCATCGCCGACGACGCGTCCACGGATCCCGCCTCCCGCGAAGTCCTCGCCAAATTTGCGGCGCGCGACGGTCGCATTCGCGTCATTTGGCGTGCGATGAACGGCCACATTTCAGCTGCGTCCAACTCGGCGCTGGAGCTTGTGACGGGCGAATACGTGGCGCTGCTTGATCATGACGACGCGCTGCCGCCCCATGCGCTCGGGGAGGTCGCGCTCGTGCTGAGTGACCGGCCCAACACTGCGTCTCTTATATACGGACGAGGACAAGGTGGACGAGCGGGGCGACCGCTTCGACCCTTACTTCAAGCCGGACTGGAATCTGGCCCTCCTTAAGAGCCAGAATCTTCTTCGAGTCACCTTGGTGTCTACCGCACCGATCTTATTCGGTCAGTTGGCGGCTTCCGCGAGGGGTTCGAAGGCGCGCAGGATTGGGACTTGTCCTTCGCTGCGCGGAGCGCGTCGACCCGGTACTTATCCGCCACATTCCGCAGATACTCTATCACTGGCGCACGGCGGCCGGCTCCACTGCACCAACCCTCGTGAACAAGGATTACGCCATCGCAGCGCAGGAGCGCGTCGTATACGAACACGCGCGTCGCTGCGGCATTGAAATTGCAATCAAACGCGTGGTCAACGGGGTCTTTCTGCAGGCGGACCCCGTTATTGCAACATTGCCTTCCATTTCGCTGATCATAGGGCATCCTTCGGCAATGGGCTCGAGCGAGGCCGCTAATCGATGGAGGGCGCATGCGGAAGCTGGAGCCGTCGATTTCATCCCGGTTGCGCTGGAGAGCGAGTCGGCACGCGAGTTGGGCGACGCGCCGCTAGGGCTGTCGGGTGGCGATGCGCGGGCAATCAATGCGGCGGCCACGACCGCGAAAGGTGAGGTGATCGTCTTCGTCGCTGCCTGCGCCGCTACCGGCGGACAAGACATGGCTCGCCCAGCTGGTGGCACACGCCGTGCAGCCGGCCAACGGTTGTGGGCGGCGTGACATTCGATGCGGCCCGCCGGACCGCGCGAGGCGGATATATTCTCGACTTAGACACTATTGCGGCGACCGCATTCTTCCCGTGAATATCAAGGCTTCATCGGCATGATGGGCCGCAACCAGATCGTGCAGAATCTTTCTGCTCTGTGTCTGATGGGGCTCGCGGTGCGGCGGGCCACATGGAATTCGGTGCGAGGGCTCGACGTCGCGCACCTTGGTGCCAGATCACCACGATGTCGACCTTTGCCTTCGGATTGCCGAACGTGGCCTGCGGAACGTCTGGCATCCTGGAATCGTGTTCCTCGGATTAGCGTCCGCTGCGCGTTCGGGGAGCAACGCCGCCGCGGTCTGCGGAGCGAGACGAAGACGCGGAATACATGCGTGAGCGCCACCTCGCGATGCTTACGCACGACCCGGCTTACAATCCGCACCTTTCCCCGCCGCCGCGGCTGTTCGACGATTCCAGACCCGCTGTCAACGGCAAAGTTGATCCGCTTTCAAGACGTGATGACCCTCGGCCCCACGCCACTTGACGTGCACTGGCTCGCTGGCTCGCCTGCACTTCGCTGTTCCGTGCGCTGTCTGCGCACACCCGGGCCCGCATGCCCCGATCCTGTCCGTTCCCGGGATTATCGCCCCCGAACCCGATGCTTACACTCGTTCGCTGCGCGGCCTGCGGCAGCGGGTTTTATGATCCGCCCGGGATATGCGACTTCAGCGATATCAACCAGGATCGTGGTGAGTTCTGGCGCTTTTACATCGAGGCTGGTGGCGGTGTGTGGGAGACGATCTGGCCTCTCCTTGCGGTCGCCGACGGCAGGACGCGCACGTTGCTCGACGTTGGCTGCGGCTTCGGCTTCGCCGTGGACTTCTGGACGCGGACACGCCGAGGCGAGGCGGTCGGCGTCGAACTCGCGGAGTACGGCCGCATCGGCGCCCAACTGCTCGATATCCCAATCTTCGGCGAACGCCTCGAGGATTGCGTGCCGCTCGCAGGCCGCCGCTTCGACATCGTTTACGCATCGGAAGTCGTGGAACACGTGCCCGATCCGGGGACATTCGTCGCAATGCTGACCGAGCGCTTGAGGCCAGGGGGCGTGCTCATCCTTACGACTCCAACGATCGAATACGTGCGCCCTGATAACCTTTCGTGCACGCTACTCGCCGCGCTCGCGCCCGGATTTCATGGTTTCCTGCTGTCTCAGCGCGCGTTCGGCGATCTCGCCAGAGCGGCCGGGCTGGAGTACGTCGAAGTGCGCACATTCGGCGAGCGCCAGATCCTATGGGCCTCGCACTCGCCACTGGTGCTCGATTTCGAGGACGCGCGGAATCGGCCACCGTTCCTTGCGTACATGGCTGACCGCGTTGGGCAACACGATCCCGGCTCACCGGTATGGCAGGGGTATGCCTATCGGCTACTGCGAGATCTTACAAATTTGGGGCGGTACGCGGAGGCGCAGCCGCTCGCGCATTCGCTTCTTGCCGCCGTCGCCGGGACCCACGGCAGGCACGTCCTGGATCCTGAAGCAGCACTCGCTCGAGCCGCCTCATGCGACACACTCGCTGACTTCGGCCGGATCGCGCCTTTCTTCCTGATAGGGCTCTACTTCCACTGCGGCACCATTGCGCGGTACTTTGAAAACAATTTCCCGGCTGCGCGTGCGATGTACCGCGGCGCGATCGGACTTGCGCAGGTCGTAGCGGGCTTTGTCGATGCTGATGTTCCTGGAGGGCAATTCGTTGGTTTGGCCGGCGCGCGTCGAGGAGGCTGGCATCGCGTTGGCGCAGGGCGACGCTGCCTTCGCCGCTGACGTCTTCACGCGACTTGCCGCGGAGGGACGGCACTGCAGCGAGCCGAACGGCTACGCGGTGGCGAGCGCAGGTTACGTGGATGGTGTGGTTCCACGTGCCTGCGAGGCCCTATTTCTTTGCGGTCGGCCGGACCTCGCGCGGCGCGCGTTTGACGCTTGGCTGGCGGACCTCGCGGATCGTCGCGCCGGGATCGATTGGACGGATCCGCGGATAGTTGAGCGCGCAATGCTCGCGCCCAGGGTACCTGGGGACCCGACGGATGTCGCCTTCGGCCTTTTCTTCGCCGGCCTGCTCGACGCCACATCCGCAACGCCGTCGCTCGAGCGGCTGCACGCAATACAGCGATTGGCTAAGCAATACACGGAGGATCCGCTAGTCGGTGCGCGCCTCGCCCAATATGGCGCTTTTGCCGCCCGCTACATCGAGGCACCTGCGCGAGTGGTTGTTCAATGACCCGCGCACGATTGTTCAGTCGACTTCTGCTGGCCGCGATATTCCTCCTGTCTGGGTGTGGCGGCGGAGGTGGCGGAGGAGGAGGGACCCCGACTGCGGCATTGCCGCCATTTCCCGCGTTCACGGAGATGCGATCGGACTTCCTCGACACACGGGAAGGGCTGGCGGCCGACCCGATGAAAGTGAGCGCGTCGCCGTGCGTGAACTTGCCGGCGGTGGGCTGGCAGGATTGGTTGTGCTCCGGGGCGCAGGCATTGCCGACGGTCTACGCGGTCACCAACGGGTTCACGACGGCAGCCGACCCGCATTTCGCGTGGATCATTTCGCTCAACAACGAGTTCGTGCAGATCCCCGGATGCAACACGGGCCCGCCGAATCAGAGTCTCGGCCCGCACGAGTATCCGTTTTCGGTGTCCGCTTCCTCTGCCGCCTTGCAGTTGAGCCTGCTGCACGACGCTCGGGAGTACTGCGGAAAGATCGCGTACGTGTCGGCATCCTACATTCGCGGGGTCCAGGGAGACGCACAGACCCGACTGATGGGATGGAAGGAGCTGCCCGGCCGCACACTGGAGCTCGACTTCGACGTCGAGCGGGTACGGGACGATGTGGCCTGGTTTCGGGTGATGCTGCATTTCCGCGACCCGCGCACGGGGCAGCGGTACTTCGTGAACAAGGATTACATCTCTCCCGATCCGTTGGAGGATTACTTCCTCAACTGGAATTGGCCGTACCTGTCCAGCTTCCAGTATCCAGGGGCGAAGATTGCGGTGCCGGCGCGCGTGCCCGCCGCGAACCTTGCGAATGGATCACAGCATCTGTCGATCGACGTGCGAGGAATGGCGTTGCGATATTTCCCGGACTTCGGCGTGCTGGAGCCGGATCTTCTGGGGGTGGAGATCGCCGTGGAACTGGGACCGGTGGTCAATCAGATCGGCGTGACCCTGAATCGAGTGGAGTTCCACTGACGTACGTCTGGCCCGAGGATTCTCGCGGCATGGTCTTCGTTTCGGCCGGCGTTTCCCCAGACAAGCCTCGACTGGCCTTTCCCACGAGACACGCCTCGGGTGTCGAGGCATTTTACAAGTGCATTTGAGGGCGTGCGGGGTGTTGCGGAAGATCACCAAAGTATTCAGTCCGTTAGATTCCCTTTCAGGAGTTGGTGCGTTTCTTGCGGGGTCCACTCGCGCCAGATCTGGCCGGGTTGCCTCTTGTCGCTTCATCCGAGGACCCGACATGCGCGTCCGCCGCCAAGCCTGGAGAATCACGATGAACCGCACGACCTTCCGTAACTTTCTGTGCGCCGCCGCCGCTGCGGCGTTCGGCGCCTTTGGTACCGCCGCGCAGGCGATTCATTATGACGTAGGCTTTGATCCGCCCTTTACGCTGCCGGGTCTCGTCCAGATCGATGTTCCCCCCGGGCTGCCGTGCTTTGCCCTCGACAGCGAAAATTCATGTCCCTTTGACGTTCTCAGCGTCTTCTTCACCGACACTCTCTGGCAGGGAGTGGGACATCCTCGGCCCTCGGCCAGGCATTGGAGACATGGTCTCCATCGATCCCGATGGCTTGCTCATTGGCATTCAGGTGACCATACCCGGCTTGCACGAGATCATCGCGGATGAGGGTCCCCCTGTGGCGTCGAGTCCTCGCCTACGTTACGTTTTCTGCTTGACAGCAAAGATCCTTCACTGACTCACGTGGATTTCACCTGTGGTGCATTAGTTGACACCGGGACTGTGACCACGATCACCAAGGTGCCTGAACCTGCCACGCTTGCGCTGCTTGGCCTTGGCCTGGCCGGGCTTGCGCTGACGCGGCGCCGCAAGGTGCACTGATCCTGGATGGCTGACCGAGACCCCGCCCGCGTGGCGGGGTTTTTGTTTGGCGGATCAGCGACCGATGTCAAGTGACTGCAGCGCGGATGCGGGCGGACATCACGCACTCACGCGGTCACCGCTGAACCCGTCGTAGAGTCCAGAGCGTGTTCGATCGTCTGTTCGAGCGTCCACGCGGCACCGCTTGACCACGCCATCTCGAAAGCGGTCTGACCAAGCGCGCTGCGCGCCGCCTCGAGATTCCTTTCTCGCGCCCCCGCGCCGCCCGGCGATTGCAGGGCAAGCGCCCCGCGGACGGTAGCGGCCGCCGCGTGCAGGCGCACTGCATCGCCGGGTCGGTCGGCGGCGCAAAGCAAGGCGGCACAGTCCTCGACGCAGTCGAGCGCCTCCGAGTTCATTCCGAAGGACTGGAAGGCCGGCAGCGCGTCGGCGAACTTCCTGCGTGCCGCTTCGTGGTAGCCGTTCGCCGCATCGACTCTGCCGAGCGACCACACGGCGATCGCCTCGCCCCGCTTGTCCTCCGCGTCCCGGCAGATCCTGAGAGCACGCGCGAACCGCGCCTCCGCGTCCGCGCAGGTTCCCGGCGCGCAGCGCGAGATCGCCGATGCTTTCCTCGCATTCGCTTTCCAGTTCCTGATGTCTGATGCTCCGGGCGATCGCGAGCGACTGCTCGAAGAGCGCGCCGGCGCTGCCATGGTCGCCCTGTCGCACGGCGATCCCGCCGAGATTGAGCAGCCCGATCCCCTCGCCGATGCTGTCGCCGAGCTCACGAAAGATGCTCGAGCGCTTCTTCTTCGCATTCGCGCGCCTTGTCCAATTCGTCACTCTGCAGGTGATGAGTCGAGAGCTGGATAGCGTCGCGGCGATCTCGCGAGCGTCGCCGAGGCTTCGCCAAATCGCCAGGCACTCGGTCAGCATCTTCGTCGCTTCAGCGTGGTCGCCCTGGTTCATCGCGAGGGCGCCGCCCGTGTAGAGCGCATTGGCCCGGGCGCGCGTCCGGCGTGGAGATCGCGGGCAGGGCGAGCGCGGCGCGCACGTTGCTGCGGCCTTCGCTCGAGTAGCCGCGAAGCGTCCGGAAGCGCATCAGCGCGACTTCGAGCTTGACCGCGATCACCGGGTCGACGCCGCCGGCGAGCGCCAGGGCAATCGCGGCGCGCAGGTTGTCGAATTCGACCTCCACCCGTCGCGTCCACTCCGCCTGCTCGGCGCCGTGCAGCAGCCGGCGCGCCTTCTTGGCGAACTCAAGGTAGTAGTTGCAGTGCCGCGCCGCTGTCGCGGCGAGGTCGTTGCGCCCGACCAGGCGTTCGTGGGCGAGTTCGCGTATCGTCTGCTGCAAACCGTAACGCGGGCTGTCGTCATCCAGTTCGATCAGATGTTCGCGGGCGAACTCCCGGATCGTTTCGAGCATTCCGTAGCGTGACCAGCCGTCCTCCTGCTTGACCATGACCAGCGACTTCTCGACGAGCGAGGTGACCAGATCGAGGACTTCCTCCGGCGAGAGGGGTTCGGCGCTGCAGACCTCCTCCGCCGCTTCGAGGTTGAACCCGCCCGCGAAGATGCTAAGCCGGTCGAGAAGGATCTGTTCATGTTCCTGCAGCAGATCGTATGACCAGCGCACGAGAGCCCGCAGTGTCTGCTGGCGCTCCAGCGCGACGCGACTGCCGCCGGTGAGCAGCTTGAATCGATCGTGCAGCCGCTCGTTGATCTCCTTTACCGACAGCGATCGCAAACGGGCGGCTGCCAGCTCCAGCGCGAGCGGGATGCCTTCCAGTCGGGAGCAAAGTTCGGCGACGTCGGGTGCCTCGCGCTCGTTCAGCGCGAAGCTGGGTTTCTGGAGCCGCGCGCGCTCCACGAAGAGCTGAACGGCTTCCGATCGGAGAAGGCTCTCGGCATCGGCGCTGCGATCGGGCACCGCCAGCGGGAGCACAGGATAGGTCTGCTCTCCGCGAATGTGCAGCGCCTCTCGACTCGTCGCCAGGATCCGGACACCTGCCGTGGACCCGAGCAACGTATCGGCCAGGCTCGCACAGGCGCCGACAAGGTGCTCGCAGTTGTCGAGGATCAAGAGGAGTGTGTGGTCCTTGACGTGCGCGCTCAGCGTCTGCACGAGCGGCTTCCCGGCCTCTTCGTGCACGTTCAGAACCTGCGCGACAGCGTTCGGAACGAGCGCCGGATCCTTGATCGGAGCGAGGTCGATGAACCACACGCCGTCCGGATATTTCTCCAGTGCGTCTGCAGCTATCTGCAGCGACAGGCGGGTCTTCCCGAGGCCTCCCATGCCCAGCAGCGTCAGCAGCCGCGTTCCGTCGAGCATCACGCTCGCTTCGGCGAGCTCGCGCTGGCGCCCGACAAACGACGTGACCTGTTGCGGCAGGTTGTTGGGAATGCCCTCGAGGGAGCGCAGCGCGGGGAAATCCTGCCGCAGCAGGGGGTGGAGCAGCTGGTACACGTGCTCCGACGTGGCCAGATCGCGCAGTCGCACCAAACCGAGATCGCGCAGCGAGATCAGCGGCGGCAGGCGTTCGCGGACATGATCGACCACGGCCTGCGAGAGCAGTATCTGGCCGCCGTGCGCCGCCTTCATGATGCGCGCGGCGCGGTTGACGGGGCTTCCGAACAGGTCCTCGTCGCGGCGTTCGACGACCCCGAGGTGCAGCCCGTAGCGTATCCGGAGCGCGAGTCCGCCCGTTGCCGCAGGGTCGCTCAACGCCTGCTGCAGCGAAACCGTGGCGCTGATCGCGTCGGCCGGATCGGCGAAGGATGCGTACATGCCGTCGCCGGTCATCTTCACGATGGAGCCGTGATTGCTCTCCACCGACTGGCGCGACAGGGCGTCGTGTTGCGCCAGCGCCCGCGACATCTTCGCGGCTTCCCGCTCCCATAAACGGGTGCTGCCTTCGATGTCAGTAAATAGAAGGGTCGTGGTCCCCGACAGAACGTGCACGCCAAGCTCCTGAGAGTCGCACGTGGTACGTCGATACTCTACGCCGGCGGCGGGAGGCCGCCAATTGGGAAGAATCAGGTTCGCCGGCGCGGAAAATTCGCGTTTCCGGCGGGTCCGGCCTTCATGCGACCGGCGCGGCGGAACGAAAGCCGAGGCGCGGCGAACACTCGACTGCCTGAAGACGCCGTCGCGCCGGAAGGCACGTCGCGCTCCGTCTAGAGGATCTCCGCGGCATGGTCGGCGAGCCGCGAGCGCTCGCCGCGCTGCAGCGTCACGTGGCCGGAATGCGGCCATCCCTTGAAGCGATCGACGACATACGTGATGCCCGAGCTGCCTTCGGTGAGGTACGGCGTGTCGATCTGCGAGATGTTGCCGAGGCACACGACCTTGGTGCCGGGGCCGGCGCGCGTCACCAGCGTCTTCATCTGCTTCGGCGTCAGGTTCTGCGCCTCGTCGATGATGAGGAACTTGTTGATGAACGTGCGCCCGCGCATGAAGTTCAGGCTCTTCACCTTGATCCGCGAGCGGATGAGGTCCCGCGTCGCGGCGCGGCCCCATTCTCCGGCCTCGTCGTCGGTCTTGTTGAGAACGTCGAGGTTGTCCTCGAGCGCGCCCATCCAGGGGTTCATCTTCTCCTCCTCGGTGCCGGGCAGGAAGCCGATGTCCTCGCCGACGGGCACCGTCACCCGCGTCATGATGATCTCCGAGTACACCTTGAACTCGAGCGTCAGCATCAGCGCGGAGGCGAGCGTCAGCAGCGTCTTGCCGCTGCCCGCCTGACCCAGCAGCGTCACGAAGTCGATCTCGGGGTTCATCAGGATGTTGAGCGCGAAGTTCTGCTCCCGGTTGCGCGCGGTGATTCCCCAGACGTTGTTCTTCTGGTGCGTGTAGTCCTTGAGCGTCTGCAGCACCGCGGTCTTGCCGGTGATCTCCTTGACCTGCGCGAAGAGCGGCGCCTCGCCGGCCGTCTCGCGGTAGAGGAACTCGTTGACCAGGAGCGAGGGCACCAGCGGGCCCGACAGCCGGTAGTAGGTGTGCCCGCCGTGCTGCCACGATTCGATCGCCTTGCCGTGCCGGTCCCAGAAGTCGGCCGGCAGCTCGCGCGTGCCGGTGTAGAGGAGCTCGGTGTCCTCCAGCACCTTGTCGTTGAAGTAGTCCTCGGCGGCGATCCCCAGCGCGCGCGCCTTGATCCGCATGTTGATGTCCTTGCTGACCAGGATCACCTGCCGCTTCGGATGCAGGTGCGCGAGGTGCATCACCACCGCGAGGATCTGGTTGTCCGCCTTGCCGTTGGCGAGCGAAGAGGGCAGCACCGTCGTGATGACTTCGGTCTGCAGGTAGAGCTTGCCGGTGGCGGCGCCGCCGGATTTCTCCGCGAGCGAAATGCCTTCGGCGATGCCGTTCGGCATCGCGGTGACGAGCTCGTCGAGGAAGCGCGACGCCTGGCGCGCGTTGCGCGCGACTTCGCTGACGCCTTTCTTGTTGTTGTCGAGCTCCTCGAGCGTGAGGATCGGCAGGTAGATGTCGTGCTCTTCGAAGCGGAACAGGCTCGTGGGATCGTGCATCAACACGTTGGTGTCGAGCACGAAGAGCTTGCTGGGCAGCTGGAGGCGGGTGGCGGGGCCTTGCTTGCCGGTGGGTCTGGGGGTCTTGCGGGCAACGAGGGTGAGCGGGGTGGGGCGGATCTTGCGCTCGACCATGGGCCTCCTTGGCAACGACGCGTGGCGTGGATCGGTGAACTGCCTAAGGGAATCCTAGCCCGCGCCCGCCGCCGAACACAAGCAGTAGCGCTGGCCGCGCGCGATTCCGCCACCTGTTGTGGTGCAAAGGGGACAGCCGGTACCGAATCCCATGCGAGATCGGCGCTTCATGCCGCGCGACAGGCCTGCGCACCGATTGCGCCCTCCCGCGCACGGCGGGTTGTCGCCCTGCAGCTGCGGCACCCGCATTGGGCGTCGTGCTGCCGTGCCGACGGGCGTGCCGGGCGGGATGTGCGGAGTTTGGTGTGCGGTCGTCTACCATGACACGCGCCGGCGCTGCCGGTGCGGTCGGAGTGCCAGATCGCACACCCGGGCCTCGCGCTTGGAAACGGGGTCGCGCTGGCATCGTTCGGGCAAGCGGCAGCGCGGCCGGATTCGTTTTCACACCTGCAGATTGTCACCCGGCGACAAGTCGTCGCGAATTGATCAAAATGCGGCGGCGCGCCAGCCGAGCGCCGATTTGAAGGCGTCCATTTCCCACATTGTCATTAGGGGTTTATTTGTTGATGTGCGACAAACCTGCGACCATGGGTCGCAGTCAAAATGCGCCATCGTTGGATCAAGGGGAGGCGCGCATGAACGCCGAGTACTTCGATTGGATCGTGCTGGGATTGGTCGCATGGGGCCTTGGCATCCTGTTCGTGATGATCCTGATGAAAATGGCCGGCGACCAGGACCGCGCTGCGCGCCGCGAACAACAGCGCATGATCCCGTATCAGGACGGCACGGTCACTTCGATCAGTTGGTGAGATCGCGTCGCACCGACAGACCCCGCCCGCACGGCGGGGTTTTCGTTTGCGGCGGCGTATCGGCTTCGAACTTGCGCCCCGCGTGCGCCACGTCTGGGCGTGCCCGAATGAACATCCTGGCGCTTCAAAGAGCCTTGACCGCCGCCAGGACCTCGTCCACGTGACCGGGCACCTTGACGCCGCGCCACTCCTTCGCGAGCCTGCCCTTGGCGTCGACGAGGAACGTGCTGCGCTCGATCCCGCGCACCTTCTTGCCGTACATGTTCTTCATCTTGATGACGCCGAACTGCGTGCACAGCGCCTCATCGGCGTCCGATATGAGCTCGAACGGAAATTGCATCTTCGCTTTGAATCCCTCGTGCGACTTGAGGCTGTCGCGCGACACCCCGGCGATTACCGCGCCCAGCTTCGCGAACTGCTTGTGCCGGTCGCGGAAGTCGGCGCCTTCGACGGTGCAGCCCGGTGTGTTGTCCTTCGGATAGAAATAGAGGACTACCGGGTGCCCGGCGTGATCCGACAGCGTGAAGTCCTTGCCGCCGGTCGCGGCGGCGGTGAAATCGGTGACCTTGGTCGTTGGCATCGCGGGCTCGCGTTTCGATTGGAAGAAGGGAGGAACGCCAATGCGGAATCAATGGTCCTGTCGATCTGCTGCGCGGCGAACGAGGCACATGGCGGCCACGGATTGCGCCCGCGCCGGCCCGCAGCAAAGATACAACATCTCGACGCTCACGCGGCCTGCGCGAGGTCGACGTCGCCCAGGAACTCATCGCCCTGGACGAGCAGGGTGCCGCTGCGCCCCGGGACCGTGCCCTCGCGGGCTTCGCATCGCGGGAGCGCCATCGGCTGGAGCGTATCGTACAGCGCGCGTGTCGAGCAGAGCGCGTAGCCCTGCGCCTTCCAGCCGGCGAGGAGCTGCTCGAACAGGGGCGCGAAGCGCATGCCCTCGAGCTCCGCGTGCAGTGTGAAGACATGGCCCGCCGCGACGGGTTCCCGGGTCCGCTCGAGCAGGTGCGCGGCGACATTGTCGGCGGTGACCGCGCCGACGCCGATCAGCTCGTCGAGCGTGGGCAGCGTGGTCGGCAACTGGGGGCAGCGGATCAGCTCGGCGTTCCAGACGGGCAGGTGCGGATGCGTGCCGCGCCCGTCGGAGCAGTATTCGAAGCCGAGGCGCTGCGTGAGGCGCAGCGCCTCAACGTTCATCTGCCAGCCGGCCGCCCCGTGCGTGAGCGGCGGCGTCTTGAATATGTCGGTGAAGCGGGCGCAGGCGCGCTCCATCTCGGCGCGGGTCCATGCGGCGTCGGCGCGGGCGAGGCCGTCCTGCCAGCGCACGTGGTCCCAGCAATGGATGCCGACCTCGAAGCCCTCGTCGCGCACATTGCGCATCACGTCGGCGGCGCGCCGGCCGATGTCGGGTCCCGGGAGCAACGTTCCGTAGAGCAGCGTCTTCACGCCGTAGTGCTTGACGACCGACGTGCGCCGCACCTTGCCCACGAAGCCGCGGCGCAGCACGCGCCGGATCGCGCGTCCGGTGTGATCGGGGCCGAGCGAGAACAGGAATGTCGCGCCGGCGCCGTGTTTCCCGAGGAGGGCGACGAGATTGGCGACGCCTTCGCGCGTCCCGCGCAGCGTGTCGACATCGATCTTGAGCGCGAGCCGCATCGGCGAGGCCGGCGGCGCCGTCACGCCGCGGCCTCCGCTGGGTAGTCGGTACGCGAGGCGACGGCGAGTCGGCCGCGCTCAATCGCTCGCAGACGCGCCCTGCGGTGCGGCCTCCGCTCGCTTTGCGAAATTCCGCCGCCGCTACGTGTCGGCCGCCACCCGCGCTCGCAGACGCGCCCTTCGGGCCTTGGCTTCGCCCTGCTCGCGCAGGCGTCCTGGGCTTCGCCCTGCTCGCTCATTCGACGAGCCTGCGCGCGTCGGCGACGTGGCCCCGGTACGCGTCGAAGATGCGCGTGAGGGCCTCGTCCATCGGCACGACCGGCTTCCAGTCGAGCTCGGCGCACGTGTTGTCGATCTTCGGCACGCGGTTCTGCACGTCCTGGTAGCCCTTGCCGTAGTAATCGGCGGCGGTGGTCTCGACGATCTTCACGCGCGCGGCGCTGTCGCGGTATTCGGGGTATTTCATCGCGAGGTCGAGCATCATCCGCGCGAGCTCGCGCACCGAGAAATTGTTGCGCGGGTTGCCGATGTTGTAGATCTTGCCGGTCGCGATCCCGGCCTTGATTGGCGATGATCTTCATCAGCGCGGCGGTGCCGTCGTCGATGTAGGTGAACGCGCGCTTCTGCGTGCCGCCGTCGACCAGCTGGATCGGCTCGCCGCGGACGATGTGACCGAGGAACTGCGTGATCACGCGCGAGCTGCCTTCCTTCGGCGTGTTGATCGAGTCGAGCCCGGCGCCGATCCAGTTGAACGGCCGGAACAGCGTGTAGTCGAGCCCTTCCTGCATGCCGTAGCGCGTGGATCACGCGGTCCATCAGCTGCTTCGCGCACGAGTAGATCCAGCGCGGCTTGTTGATGGGGCCCAGCACGAGCTCCGAATTTTCCGAGTCGAACTCGTCGTCGCGGCACATGCCGTAGACCTCGGACGTCGACGGGAACACGATGCGCCGGCCATGGCGGACGCACGCCCGCACGATCGGCAGATTCGCCTCGAAGTCGAGCTCGAAGACGTGCAGCGGGTCGCGCACGTAAGTGGCCGGCGTGGCGATTGCCACCAGCGGCAGGACGGTATCGCACTTCTTGATGTGGTACTCGATCCACTCCTTGTTGATCGTGATGTCGCCTTCGAAGAAGTGGAACCGGGCTTCGGGCAGGAGCTCGCTGATGCGGTCCGACTGCATGTCCATCCCGTGGATCTCCCAGTCCGTGTCGTCCAGGATGCGACGGGAGAGATGATGGCCGATGAAGCCATTGACGCCGAGGATCAGGATCTTGCGCGTGGACATGGGACGGGCTCGGGAGGAGCGGTCAGGCTCGATTTTTGTGTGCGCGGCGGCGACCGGTCATCGGCGGTCCGAAAGCCGGGCCGCATCCCTTTTTCGCTTTTCGGGCGCCGCGGGAGCACGGATTATACGTGGCGCCTCCGGCGGGCCGCGAGCGCGTCAGCGGACGGCGGCGTTGCCCAGCGCGACCGGCGCCGCTCCGAAGCGCTGCGCGAACTGCGCCGCGTCGACCGCCTGGCCGTCGATTTCCAGCGCCAGGATCGCGAGCCGGCCGCCGCCGCCGCAGTGCGCGATCAGGGTTCCGTCGTGGAGCGACAGCGATGGCGCGAGGGTCGGGGCGGCGGTCGCATCGACGATTCGCGTGCGCAGCACGCGGGCGCGATGCCCGCCGACCGAGGTGAACGCGCCCGGGAACGGCGGCGCGACCGCGCGCGCCAGATTGTGGATGGCCGCGGCGTCCTTGTTCCAGTCGATGATGCCGTCGTCCGGACCGCGGCCTCCGAAGTAACTTCCGGCGCGGAGATCCTGCGGGTGGCGCGGCGCCGTGCCGGCGAGGAGCGCCGGCAGCACGGCGTCGAGCGTCGTTTCCGCGGCGACGGTGACCTTGTCGAACACTTCGCGCGCCGTGTCGTCGGGAAGGATCGGTACGGCGGCCTGCGCGACGATGTCGCCGCTGTCCGGCTTCTCGGCCATGTAGTGAAGCGTCGCGCCGGTCGTGCGTTCACCGTGCAGCACCGCCCAGTTGACGGGCGCGCGGCCGCGATAGAAAGGCAACAGCGAGCCGTGCATGTTGAGCGCCCCGCGCGAGGGAAGCGCGAGCAGCGCCGGCTTCAGCATCCGCCGGTAGTAGAACGAGAAGATGAAGTCCGGCTGCAGGGCGGCGATCCGGCGGACGATCTCGGGCGCGCCAGGGTCGTCCGGTGCGATCACCGGAATCGCGCGCTCCGCCGCCGTGGCCGCGACGGAATCGAACCAGATCGTCTCGCCCGGAGAGTCTGCGTGCGTGACGACGAGCGGCACGCGAACGCCGTGCGCAAGAAGCGTCAGCAGGCAGCGCACGCCGACGTTGTGGTACGCGAAGACGACGGCGCTGGCGTTGCCGGAGGACGGACCGGGCATGTCAGCGGCGTTTCATGCGGCGATCGAGAGTGGCGCGAGGGCGTCGCCGCCGCGCGGCCCGGTCTCGATCATGATCGCGAAGGCGCGCTCGAGCCCCGCGACGAATTCGCGCGCGCGGCACAGCGGCGAGTCGGGAAACTCGCGGAACAGCGCCTCGCGGACCTCGCCCGCCGCCACGCTCCGCGCGACGCGGGCGGCATGGGCGACGTATTCGTCCGGCGTGCCGGCAATCCATTCGGCGTGTCCTGCGGCGCGAAGCAGCGCCGCGCCCTGCCGCGCAATCATCCGGTCGCCCGCAAGTGCAATCACGGGAACGCCCATCGACAGCGCATCGCAGGTCGTCACGCCGCCATTGTAGGGAAAGGGGTCGAGCGCGACGTCGATGTCGCGATACGCGGCGATCGCGTCGCCGACCGGCACGAAGGGGCGGAAGTCGATCCGGTCGACGGGAATCCCTGCCGCCGCCCAGCGCTCGCGCAGCCACGCGACCGTGCCCGGCCCGCGATACGCGGAGGCGCGAAGCTGCAGCCGCGATCCAGGCACCGCGTCGAGCACCGCCTGCCACACCGCAAGCACCTCTTCGGTGATCTTGGCGTGCCGGTTGAACGAGCCGAACGTGACATTGCCGGAGTTGCGCGACGGCGCGGCGGTCAATTCGGGCTTGACGATCGGGCGGTAGACGAAGCGGCACCCGGGCAGCCAGACGATGCGCTCGCGAAAGTGCACGGCTTCGGAGGCTGGCGTATGAACCGGATCGGTCAGCACGTAGTCGATTTCAGGCACGCCCGTCGTGTCGAAGTAATCGAGCCAGGTCGCCTGCACCGGCGCGGGCTTGCGCGCCATCACGGCGAGCCGATGGCCCGGCGCATGGCCGGCGAGATCGACGAGGAGGTCGAGACCGTCCGCGGCGATCATCGCGGCGGCCGCGTCGTCATCGGCCGGAAGGTCGCGCCAGGCGTCGGCGGAACGCCGCATGCGTTGCTGCGATGTCGTCGTCGTAAGCGTGGGCGGAATACAGCGTGACGTGGAAACGCCCGCGATCGTGCGCCTCGAGCACCGGGAGGAACAGGTTCGCGAGCGGGCCGTTGCCGAAGCGGGGCGACAGGTAGCCGATGCGGAGCCGTGCACCCGTTTCGCTTCGCGCGGGCGCGACACTGCCGACCTTGCGCACGCGACCGACGTGCGCATCGGCCCATTCCCAATGCGCGCGGGCGAGCTCCGCGCGCGAACACGCCCGGGTGTCGTACTGCATTTCGAGCAGCAGCGCGCTGTGAGCTCGCATGTCAGTCGGGATCGATCGAGAGCGTCTCGCGAAACGCGGCCAGCGCTTCGGCGTGCAGGCCGAGAGCCGCGAGATTCGCGCCCCGCGCGAGGCGCAGCGACGGGTCGCGCGGCTCGCGCACGATCGCCCGGTCGAGGACCTCGATCGCCGCCGGCAGCTCGGCGGCTTCGCTCAGCGCCGACACGGCCGCCGCAAACCCCTCAATCGTCGCCGGATCGAGCTCCTGCGCGCGCAGGAACGAGCGGGCCGCGGCCGCGCCGTCCCCGGCTCGGCGTTGCGCCGTGCCGAGCGCCATGAAAGTTTTCGCAAGCCGCGAGTCGATCTGCGCCGCGCGCATGAGGGCGGCCACCGCGCCGTTGGCATCGCCTGCGTCCATCCGGGCGATGCCGAGGTTGAAGGCAGCTTTGTAGAAATTCGGCGCCTGTTCGAGCTGGCGCTCGTACCAGCGCGCGGCTTCCGTGAGGTTGCCTTCGTCGTGCCACGCGAGCGCGATCTGGTAGCGCGCGGTCGCATCGGCCGGATCGCATGCGATCAGCGCCTCCCACAGCGCGCGCGCACCGGACAGGTCGCGCTGTGCGACGTGCGCAAGCGCCGCGCCGTGATACGCGGCATGAAGCTCCGGGCAGCGCGCGATCGCGTCAGCGTAGAGCGGGATCGCCAGGGCCGCCTGGCCGCGCCGGCGAAACAGCTCGGCGCGCAACGCCTGCGCCGGGCCGGACTGCGCGTGTTCGTCCGGAATCGCGGCCAGCGCCTGCTCGAGCCGCGCGCTGTCGGAATGGCGCAGCGCCGCGGCGGCGAGGTCGCGGAGGCGCGGCAGCGCGGTGTCGGGATCCGCGCGCATGTCCTCCGGCGGCGGTGCGGAGCCGATCGGCGTCAACGCGTGTCGTCCGGCGGCGCCTCGAGCACGGCGCGCACGGTGTAGCGCGGCCGGTCGCGCACCTGCTGATAGATGCGTCCGACATACTCGCCGACGAGCCCCAGCCCGAAGAGCAGCATGCCGATGAGGAAGAACGTGAGGATGTCGCGATCCCAGAACACCGCGATCGCGTTGTGCCAGTCGTCGACGTGGTAGAGCCGCCAGCCGATCACGACGAGGTAGGTGGCGAGCGAGAGGGCCGACACCAGCATCCCGAACATCGATGCGAACTGCAGCGGGACGAGCGAGAAGCCGGTGACGAGGTCGAAGTTGAGGCGGATCAGCCGGTACAGCGAATACTTCGACTCGCCGGCCGCGCGCTCCTCGTGCGCCACCTCGACTTCGGTCGGGTTGCCGGCGAACGTGAAGGCGAGCGCCGGGATGTACACGCTCACCTCGCGGCTCGCGACGACCGCGTCGACGATGTCGCGGCTGTAGGCGCGGAGCATGCAGCCCTGATCCGTCATCCGGATGTGCGTGATCCGCTCGCGCAGCCGGTTCATCGCCCGCGACGCAACGCGGCGCCACCAGGAATCCTCGCGCGTGCGGCGCACGCCGCCGACATAATCGTGGCCGCGATCCATCGCCGCGAGCAGCGCGCCGATCTCCTCGGGCGGGTTTTGCAGGTCGGAATCCAGCGTGACCACGCGTTGGCCGCGGCAGCGCTCGAAGCCGGCGACGATCGCCATGTGCTGGCCGTAGTTGGCGTTGAACAAGACGACGCGCGTCACGTCGGGCCGGCGCTCCCATTGCTCGCGCAGCAGCGCCGCCGAGCGGTCGCGGCTGCCGTCGTTGACGAAGATCACCTCGTAGCCGATCTTCAGCGCATCGAGTGCTGGGTAGAGGCGCGCGAACAGCGCCGGCAGGCCCGCCTCCTCGTTGAAGACGGGGATCACGACGGACAGCTGCGGCACGACGCTCGTCATGTTTGCGGTGGATTCACTTCTTCGCTTCGGCAATGATGCCGGCAGCGGCCGCGCAGACGCGGTCGACGTCGGTGGCGGTCAGGCTCGCATGGAGCGGCAGCGTGACCGTCTCGCGCGCGATCCGCTCGGTGTTGGGGAAGTCGCCCTCGCGATAGCCGAACGTGCGGCCGAGCGTGCAAAGGTGCAGCGCCTCGTACGATACACCGGTGCCGATCCCCCGGGCCTCGAGCGCGTCGCGAAACTGCCGCCGCGTGATCGCGAGACGGTCGAGCGGCAGCAGCACGCTCCACATGTTCCAGGACTGCCCGTCGCCGTCGGCCGGGCGCGGGGGCAGCAGGCATTCGGGGTCGGTCGACCAGCGCTCGAAATAGCGCGCGGCGAGCGCGCGGCGCGTCGCGAGGAATTCCGGCAGCTGGGTCAGCTGCGCGACGCCGATCCTCGCGTTGACGTCGGGCAGGTTGAACTTGCCGCCGGGGAAGGCGACGTCGCGCGTCCTGTCGGGCAGCAGCGTGATGCCGTGGAAGCGCAGCGCCTCGACGCGCTTCGCCTCGTCGGCGCCGTTGACGACGAGCGCGCCGCCCTCGATCGTCGTGATGTTCTTGTTCGGGTGGAAGCTGAACGTCACGAGGTCGCCGAACGCGCCGACGTTGCGGCCTTTCCATTGCGATCCCAGCACGAGCGCGGCGTCCTCGATGACGCGCAGGCCGCGCCGCCGCGCGAGCGCGTGGAGCGCGTCCATGTCGACCAGCGATCCCGGCCAGTGCGTGGGCATGATCGCCCGCGTGCGCGGCGTGATCGCTGCCTCGGCCGCGGCGAGGTCGATGTTGCGCGTGACGAGATCGCAGTCGACGAACACCGGCCGCGCGCCCACCTTGGCGATCATGTTGAGGACGGTAAAGAAGCTCTGCGCGCAGGTGATCACCTCGTCACCCGGCCCGATGCCGGCGACCTGCAGCGCGACCTCGACCGCGGCGGTCGCCGAGGTCAGGACGCGTACCGGACGTCCGCCGCAGAAGCGCGAGAGCT
Organism: uncultured beta proteobacterium; assembly: GCA_963741355.1. Taxonomy (GTDB): domain Bacteria; phylum Pseudomonadota; class Gammaproteobacteria; order Burkholderiales; family Casimicrobiaceae; genus CAIWHR01. The sequence goes on along the minus strand of CAVUIG010000023.1, from coordinate 62,756 downwards.
CCTCCTCGAACCGCTGCACCCACGGACCGCTCGCGATGTGGCCGGAGCGCAGCACGTCGGCGACGCCCTCGATGGTCGCGGCGTCGATCGCGGGTCCGGCGAATTTCAGGTAGGTCGAGCTCATGGCGGAACGCGTCGCCGTCAGCTTCGCGCGACGAGCCAGACGCCGACGATGATGCAGCCGATGCCGAGCCAGCGCGTGGCCGTCACCGCCTCGCCGAAAAGGTAGTGCGCGGCGATCGCGTTGACGACGTAGCCGACCGACAGCAGCGGATACGCGATCGAGACCGGCACGCGCGAGAGCCCGAGGATCCACACGAAGAGCGACGCGACGTAGCAGGCTGCGCCCAGCACGAAGTGACCCTGCGTCGCCATCCGCATCAGCGTGTCCGCCCAGTCCTCGCGCGTCAGCGTGATGACGCCAAGCGCGTTGGTGCCCGCCTTCAGCAGGAGCTGCGCGGCCGCGTTGAGCAGCACGCCGGTCATCAGGAACGCGAAGGCGGCGACGCTCATCGGCGGCTCACTGTGACCCGGCGGCTGTCGCGGGCGAGGACGCGCATCGGCACCCCGTTTGCCGCCAAACGCTCGAACGTCGCCGGCGGCATCATCGCGTAACCCTGGCCGAGCGCATCCCACTGCGCGATCCAGCCCTCCGTGGTCGGAATCTGGCGGTCCGGCTCGGCGTCGATGCCGGGCCCCAGCTCGTCGCGAATCGCGACCAGCGTCGTCGTGCGGCCGAGGTAGAACGGTGCGGTCTGGTCGTACATTTCGACTTGATAGAACGGCGCGTCCGGGGCGATGGGCGCAACACTGCGTGCCGCGCGCAGCATAGCCGAAGTCGACCGCGTTGCGCTGAACGCCTCGTACCCGGCGACGCCCAGCGAGACCGCGGCCAGCATCGACAGCGCGAGCGCTGCCACGCCCAGGAATCGCGCGCCGGGTGACACTGCGATGCGCCGGAATTGCGTCCAGGCGATGATCTGGCCCGCGGCGGCGACCGCCATCGCCGCCTTGATCCAGGGACCGTAGGCCTGCAGGATCGCCGCCGGCTGGTCGGCCTCGGCGCTGCCGCCGCGCGCCGCGACCCAGCCGTCGTAGCCCGCGAAGAGCGCGATGGCCAGGGCGCCGGCGACGACGGCGCCGACGGCCGCGGAGCGCGCGAGGTGCGTTGCGGGCAATTCCAGCAGCAGCGCGCCCAGCACGAGCGCGAGCGGCGCGAAGATCGGCAGGATGTAGGTGGGCAGCTTGGAGCCCGAGGCGCTGAAGAAGACGAACGCGAATCCGGCGTAGACGAGCGCCAGTCGCTGCCACGAGAAGCCGAGGGCATTCGGCGTTCCGGCGCGCCACGCGCGGGAAAGTCCCAGCGCCAGCGGCGCGAGCCACGGCAGGATGCCGACGAGCGCGAGCGGAATGAAGTAGTACCACGCGCCGACGCGCTGGTGCTCCTGCGTCAGGAAGCGCTCGAAATGCTCGTGGATGAAGAAGAAGCGGGCGAACTCCGGGTTGGCCCGCGAGACCAGCACGAACCACGGCGCGGTGATGACGAGGAAGATCGCGAGCCCCGACATCATGTGCAGCCTGCGCCATAGCGCGACGTCGCGCGTGATCGCCGTGTACGCGACCAGCGCGCCGGCGGGCAGGACGACTCCGATCAGGCCTTTCGAGAGCACGGCGAGCGCCATCGCCGCCCACGTCGTCCACATCCATGCCCGGCGCTTCCCGGGCGTCGTCTCCGGCCGCTGCGCGATGACGATCCCGGCGAACGCGAGCGCCAGGAAGCATCCCAGTCCCGAATCGAGCGTGACGATCTGCGCGATCGCGGCGTGGTAGAGCGTTCCGGCGAGCACCAGCGCGGCGAATGCGCCGAGCGCGGCGCCGCCCAGCGCGTTTCCGGCGATGCCGATGACGGCGACGGCCAGCAATCCCGCGAGCGCCGGCCACAGCCGCGCCGTCCATTCGTGGACGCCGAAGGCGCGAAAGGCGGCGGCGGTCGTCCAGTATTGCAGCGGCGGCTTCTCGAAGTACTTGAGGCCGTTCAGCCGGGGCGTGACCCAGTCGCCGCCTTGCGCCATCTCGCGCGCGATCTCGCCGTAGCGGCCCTCGTCGGGGTGAAAGAGGCGGTGGCTGCCGAGGTTCGCGAACCACATCGCCGCGACCGCGAGCGCGACGAGCCAGAGGACGAGACGTGACGGAAGGATCGGGTTCTCGGGCATCGGGACGGGCGTGGCGGAGGGTTGCAGCGGGCCCGCCTGAAGGCGTGCGCCACGACCGGACCGATTGTACCGTGGCAGGTTGCAGCGCCGAAACGCGAAGAAACAGGACGAGGCCTCGCGCCTTGCCGACACCGCCGGGGTTGGATACGATGCGGACATGACGAGCATTTGCGCACATTGCTGCTGTCGGCCGGGGTCCCGATGCGGCAGGCGGCTGCCCGACTAGCAGGACGCGACCCGAACGAGCCGCCAGCGCTGGCGGCTTTTTTTTGCGAAACGATGGCCCTTCGATGCCCGATCCGCTCCACCTCTACGACAACTACGAGCGCAAGCTGCGCGAATTCACGCCGCTTCATGCGGGCGGCGAGGTCGGCCTTTATACCTGCGGGCCGACCGTCTACGACTACCAGCACATCGGCAACTTCCGCACGTTCCTGTTCGAGGACCTGCTGCGGCGCGTGCTCGAATGGAACGGCTACCGGGTCCGGCACGTGATGAACGTCACCGACGTCGGCCATCTCACGTCCGACGCCGACGACGGCGAGGACAAGATGGAGAAGGGCGCGCGCCGCACCGGCAAGTCGGCGTGGGAGATCGCGAACATCTACACGGAGGACTTCCTCTCCGACCTGAAACGTCTCCACATCGAGGATCCGACCATCCTGTGCCGCGCGACCGATCACATCCGCGAGCAGATCGATTTCATCGTCGACATCGAGAAGAACGGCTTCACCTATCGCACGCCGGACGGCATCTATTTCGACACGGCGAAGCAGCCCGACTACGGTTACCTCGCCCGGCTCGACGTCAAGGGGCTCGAGGCCGGCAAGCGGGTCGACGTCGGCGCGAAGCGCCACATCACCGACTTCGCACTGTGGAAGTTCTCGCCCGAAGGCGAAAAGCGCCAGATGGAATGGGACTCGCCGTGGGGCAAGGGTTTCCCGGGCTGGCACATCGAATGCTCGGCGATGGCGCAGAAATACCTCGGCGACTATTTCGACATCCATTGCGGCGGCGAGGACCACATCAGCGTCCACCACACGAACGAGATCGCGCAGACCGAGGCGCGGGTCGGAACGCGGCTCGCGAACTTCTGGATGCACGGCTACTTCCTGCTGCTGAACGACGCCAAGATGGCGAAATCCGCCGGCGAATTCCTGCGCGTGCAATCGCTCGTCGACCGCGGCTACGATCCGCTCGCCTATCGCTACCTGTGCCTGACCGGGCATTACCGCGGGCAGCTCAACTTCACATGGGACGCGCTCGACGCGGCGGCCACGGCGCTCGACCGCCTGCGCAACGGCGTCTACGCATTGCGCGACGCGCCGGAGAGCGCGCCCGATTCCGCGCTGGTGGAGCGTTTCGGCAACGAGATCAACGACGACCTCAACCTGCCGCGCGCGCTGGCGGTCGCATGGGAGGCGCTGCGCGGCGAGCTTCCCGCCGGCGTCAAGCGCGCGACGCTCGTGCGGTTCGACGCCGTGCTGGGCCTGGGTCTCGCCGACTGGGTGCCTCGCGTCGACGCGGTCCCGCCCGATGTGCAGGCGCTGGCGGAGGCGCGCGCGCTGGCGCGCAAGACGAAGGACTGGGCGGAGGCCGACCGCCTGCGCGGTCTTATCGGCGCCGCCGGCTGGGAGATGGAGGATCGCGCCGACGGCTATGCGCTGAAGAAGCGCGCCACCGCCGGCACGTGAGGACGCGATGAAGCTCGCCAGCATCGACAACGGCACACGCGACGGCGAGCTCGTCGTCGTGTCGCGCGACCTCACTCGTTGCGTCGCCGTGCCCGAGGTCGCGCGCACGCTGCAGGCCGCGCTGGACGCCTGGGACGGGGCTGGCGCCGGCGCTCGAGGCGCTCTCCGAGGAGCTCAACGCGGGTCGGCTTCCCGACGCGACAGCGTTCGATCCGGCCACCGCGATGGCGCCGCTGCCGCGTGCCTACCAATGGGTCGACGGCTCGGCGTACCTCAATCACGTCGAGCTCGTGCGCCGCGCGCGCGGCGCCGCGATGCCACCGGAATTCCTCACCGATCCGCTCATGTACCAGGGAGCGATCGGACCGCATGCTGGGACCCGGGGAGGACATCGAAGCGGCCGATGAAGCCTGGGGCATCGATTTCGAATCCGAAGTCGCGGTGATCACCGGCGACGTGCCGATGGGCACCGGCGCAGCCGACGCGGCGGCGCACATACGCCTTGTGATGCTCGTCAACGACGTCAGCCTGCGCAATCTCATTCCCGCCGAGCTCGGCAAGGGATTCGGGTTCCTGCAGTCGAAGCCGGCTTCCGCGTTCTCGCCCGTCGCGGTGACGCCGGGCGAGCTCGGCGACGCATGGCGCGCGTGCAAGCTGCACCGGCCGCTCGTGTCGCACGTCAACGGCGCGCTGTTCGGGCATCCCGACGCCGGCGTCGGCATGGCGTTCTCGTTTGCGGATCTCATCGCGCACGTCGCGAAGACGCGCACGCTCGTCGCCGGCAGCATCGTCGGATCGGGCACGGTCTCGAACAAGGAGAACGGCGGACCGGGCCGGCCGGCCGCCGCCGGCGGCATCGGCTATTCGTGCATCGCCGAGCAGCGCACCGTGGAGACGATTCTCAACGGCAGGCCCGTCACGCCGTTCCTGCGATTCGGCGATCGCGTCCGCATCGAGATGTTCGATGCGGCCGGGCGCACGATCTTCGGCGCGATCGACCAGGCCGTGCGCAGGCAGCCGGCGCAGTAGTTTCCGCGCCGCGCACCGCGGCCGCGCACGCCCCGGCGCCCCGTTTCCGTTCGATGACGCCGCGCTTCGTCGCGCGTGGGTCGCGTTCGCCCCGCAATTCGGCCGATTCGTCGCTTGTGTCTTGAGCAGGTCATCTGCGCTCACTACGATGCGAACTGACTGCACAGGCCAGCGCGGCGACGGCTCCGAAAAGATCGTGAATCCGGAATCCCGTCACCCCGCATCCAATGGCCATGACACCCGCAACCCGTCAACCGAATCCGCTTGAGGAGTCGACCATGCAACGCTACGAACCTCTGGTCAATCGCCCGATATTCGGGATCGCCGCCGTCGCGCTGACCGCGCTGACGATCGCCATGATGGTGGTGGGCCCTGCCGGACTGCCTGCCGCGGATCATGCGGCGATGCTCTACGGAAGCGCATCCGCGCTGCCTGTTGCTCGCGAAGTCACGATCGAGCCGTCTTCGATCGACGTCGTCGTCGAGCGCGACGCAGGCCTCGCCATCGCCGGCGCCCCGGCCGAATCGGCAAAGCTCGGTCGCCGCGGATAAGCGAACCCCTTTCCTCGGGCGAATCGCTTCCTCGTCCGAGAGCTCTGAATAAGTCCCACGCGGTTGCGCTGCAGTGCCAAATGCGGATGCATGCGCGACGCGCGACGAAGGTCGTAGTCCATACTACGAGCGAGGACACGCAAACGCCTCATTGGCAACTGAGGCATCCCATCCCGAAAATTCCCCGTCGCAACCGTGCGGGACTTGTTCAGAGGTTCCCCACGAGGGCCGGACGTCATGCGTCCGGCCCTTCGTCTTTCATCGCGTCGTTGTCGCGCGAACGGGCCGCGAAGACCGCGATGGATGTGATATCGGCCCGCAACACGGCGAGGTTCGGCGACCGGCAGAGCGCGAATTCCTGCCGTCGTTCGCACCGCCCCGTCACCGTTCGTCGCGCCACGCTCGCGTTCGCACCGCGATTCTCAGGGTTCGTCGCTTGCGCATTGAGCAGACCGCCCGACTTGCCTAGGATGCATCGTGACAGCACCGGATCCCGGTGCGGCGATACGGGAATGAAGATACTGAATCCGGAACCCGGGCACGCCGCATCCTATCGACAAGCACCGAACAAAACCGTCGACCTCAACCGATTCAGGAGCCACTCATGAAACGCTATCAACCGAAGACCATCCGCCCCGCGTTCGGCATCGCCTCCGCGGCCGTGCTGACGGCGCTCACGATCTCGCTGTCGGTGGTCGTCCCGGTCGGCCTCGCGCCGGTTGCGGCTGCCACGATGCTGGCCGCGCCCTCCAGCGCGCCCGCCGTTCGCCAGGTGACGATTTCGCCGGCGCGCATCGACGTCGTCGTCGTGCACTCGACGAACCTCGCGACGGCGAAGAGCGCGACGCGCGGATAGATCGAATCATTCTCCCCAGCAGCCGCCTTCTCCCCCAAGGTGAGCGACTGCGGAAGGGCCGGACGAGCAACCGTCCGGCCCTTCGTCTTTTCGGTCCCGCGCGGGAAGCGTCAGATGCGCTCGAGGCCGCCGGTATAGAGCACCGGCCCGGTCGGCTTGCCGGTGGGCGAGCCGCCCGCCGGCTCGAGGCTGATCGCGAGCGCCGGGACGCCGCGAAACGCGTCGTCCGCCGGCACGGGCAGCGCGATCCGCACGACGCCGGTCGCGGGGACGAGCCCCAGAGAGCGGGGATCCTTGCCCTCCGGCAGCGCCCAGAGCTCGAGCGCGCGATCCGGCGGAATCGCGATCGCGCCCACCGCCTTGACGGCGAGGACGCGGCCGCCCCGCTCCACGGTCGCGACGAGGACCGGCTTGGCGTCGCTGCCGGCCAGCACCGCGACGATCGTCGGCGTCGGTGCCTCGACCGCGGGCGCCATCAGGCGCAGCCCCAGCACCAGCGCCGCGGCGAATCCGAGGAACGCCAAGCCGCGCCAGATGCCAAGGCTCGACCACCAGGACCCGCCGCGCGCCGCATCCTCCGGGCTTTCCGTTCCAACGATACCCAATTTGGTGCAGATCCTCGTCCAGACACGAGCCGGGGGCGTGACCGGGGGAATGGCGTCGGCCAGCCCCGCGAGCCGAAGCTCCCACGCTCGGAGCGCGGCGACGACGGCCGGCTCCCGCTGGGCGATCCGGCCGAGGCGGCGGCGCGCCCGGGGCGACAGCGTGCCCAGCGCGTATTGCGCGGCCAGCGCGTCGAGGCGCTGCGTGCGGTCCGGGCGGTCGAGCTTCATCGCGGCGTCACGCTTCGGTCATCCCGGCGCGCTCGAGGCAGGACTTGAGGCGCTCGAGGCCGCGGCGGATCCACGATTTGACGGTTCCGAGCGGCTCCTGAAGCTGCGCCGCGAGCTCGCTGTGCGAGAGCCCCTGGAAGAACGCGAGGGCGATCGCCTGCTTCTGCCCGCCCTCCAGGGTGTCGACGCAGGTGCGCACCATCGCAGCGTCGGCGCCGGACAGCAGCAACTCGACCGGTGTCGGCCCGGTCGCCGGAAGGTCGATCTCGGCTTCGTCATCGTCGCGGGTGAGGGTCATGGTGTCGGGAACGCGCCGGCGCAGAAGGTCGAGGCAGCGATTCCGGACGATGCTCGTGAGCCAGGTCTGCGGACGGCTCTTCGCCGCCACGTAGCTGCCCGCGTGATGCCAGACGCTGACGAACGCCTCCTGCAGCGCGTCCTCGGCGGCTGCCTTGTCACGCAACATACGCAGGGCGACCGCATACAGATGCGACGAGGTCTGCCGGTAGAGCTCGGCAAAGGCCGCCTGGTCGGCGAGCGCCGTCCGCCCGAGGAGCAGGGCGAGCTTCTCGCTGCGGCGTGCGGCGGCGGCTTCGTCCATGGATTTCTCGCGGGGCGCGTTGCGCTAAAGGCCGCTCAAGGACTCGTGCCGTTGCGGTTCTTGCGCCAGAGCACGTCCGGCTTGCCGGCGGCGCGGTTCAGGACGCGCGCGAGCACGAACAGCAGATCGGAGAGGCGGTTCAGATAACGCCGCGACGGGTCGCTGACGGATTGCGTCTGCGCGAGGTGCACGACGGTCCGCTCGGCGCGGCGGCAGACGGTGCGCGCGACGTGGGCGAGCGCCGCCGACCGCGCCCCGCCGGGAAGGATGAATTCCTTCAGCGGTCCGAGGCCGGCGTTGAAGCTCTCGACCGCGGCCTCGAGGCGGGCGACATGACGTTCGGTGATCGCCGCGTGCCCGGGAATCGACAACTCGCCTCCCAGGTCGAAGAGGTCGTGCTGCACGGCGGTGAGCACGTCGGCGACGGAGGCCGGCAGCGCTTCGGCGAGCACGGCGCCCACCGACGAGTTCAATTCGTCGACGTCGCCGATCGCCTGGATGCGGATCGAGTCCTTGGCCACGCGGCTGCCGTCGGCCAAGCCGGTGCTGCCGGCATCGCCCGTGCGCGTGACGATCTTCGAGAGGCGATGGCCCATGGAGCGCAGATGTCGTTTCCAAGCATTGAAGGCGACCGAGCCTAACCAAATCCGCATCGGCCGGCAAGCGGGCGCGGGATCGGGCGGCGACGCGGCCGCAGCGCGCGGACGCGATGCTGCAGTATCATCGCAGTTCACGCCCTGCACAAATTCGTTTTCCATCCCGCGACCGCATCATGCCAACGTCAAGCCCGTTCGAACGCGACCTCGACCGCAACGCCGCCAACTACACGCCGCTCACGCCGCTCTCGCTGATCGCGCGCACTGCGTATACGTATCCGCACATGCTCGCGGTCGTCCACGGCGAGCGCCGCTACACCTGGGCGGAGACCTACGCGCGGAGCCGCCGCCTCGCGAGCGCGCTGACGCGCGCGGGCATCGGCATCGGCGACACGGTCGCCGTGATGGCGGCCAACACGCCGGAGATGGTCGAGCTGCACTTCGGCGTGCCGATGGCCGGCGGCGTGCTCAACACGCTCAACACGCGCCTCGACGCCGAGACTCTCGCATTCATGCTGCAGCATGCCGAGGCAAAGGTGCTCGTCACCGACACCGAATTCTCGTCGATCGTCGAGAAGGCGCTGGCACTGACCAAGGCCAAGCCGCGGATCATCGACATCGCCGACCCGCAGGGCCCGGGCGGCAAGCGCCTCGGCAGCACGGAGTACGAAGCGTTCATCGCCGGCGGCGATCCGGAATTCGACTGGAAGCACCCGGCCGACGAGTGGAACGCGATCTCGCTCAACTACACGTCCGGGACGACCGGCAATCCCAAGGGTGTCGTCTACCATCACCGCGGCGCCTACCTCAACGCGCTGTCGAACATCATCGACTGGGGCATGCCGCGGCATTCGGTCTACCTGTGGACGCTGCCGATGTTCCACTGCAACGGCTGGTGCTTCGTGTGGACGATGGCAGCGAACGCCGGCGTCAACGTCTGCCTGCGCCGCGTCGAGGCGAAGGCCGTGCTCGACGCGATCCGGCTGCACAAGGTCACGCATTACTGCGGCGCGCCGATCGTCCACGGAATGCTGATCAATGCGCCGGACGAATGGAAGGAAGGCATCTCCCACAAGGTGAGCTGCCTCGTCGCGGCGGCGGCGCCGCCGGCGGCGGTGATCGAGGGCATGGAGCGGATCGGCTTCGACATCACGCACGTCTACGGCCTCACCGAGACCTACGGGCCGGCCGCCGTGTGCGCGAAGCACGGCGAGTGGGACGCGCTCGACATCGGCGCGCGCACCGAGCGCAACGGCCGGCAGGGCGTTCGCTACACCGTCGAGGAGGGCATGACGGTGCTCGACCCGACGACCATGGCGCCGGTGCCGTGGGACGGCGAGACGATGGGCGAGATCATGTTCCGCGGCAACATCACGATGAAGGGCTATCTCAAGAACCCCGCCGCGTCCGCCGAGGCGTTCGCCGGCGGCTGGTTCCACTCCGGCGATCTCGCCGTCATGCAGCCGGACGGCTATGTCAAGATCAAGGACCGCTCGAAGGACGTGATCATTTCGGGCGGCGAGAACATCAGCTCGCTCGAGGTCGAGGACGTCCTCTATCGCCACCCGTCGGTGCTCGCGGCGGCGGTCGTCGCGCAGCCCGATCCCAAGTGGGGCGAGACGCCTTGCGCGTTCGTCGAGCTGAAGCCCGGCGCCGTGACGACCGAGGACGAGCTCGTCGCGCACTGCAAGAAGCATCTGGCCGGCTTCAAGGCGCCGAAGAAGGTCGTGTTCGGCGAGCTGCCGAAGACCTCGACCGGGAAGATCCAGAAGTTCCTGCTGCGCGACCAGGCGAGATCGACGAGCGCGATCGAGTGATCGGAAACGTTCGGAAGGACCGCTTGCGGAGAGGCCGATGAACGCACCGCTCGAAGCCGGACTGGAACCCTACGTGCTGGCGGACACGCGGGAGGGCGTCTGCACGCTGACGATGAACCGCGGCGATCGCTTCAACCCGCTGTCGCGGGCGATGATCGCGGCGCTGGAGGCGGAGCTCGACCGCCTCGCCGACGACACCGGCACGCGCGTCGTCGTCCTCGCGGGTCGCGGCAAGGGCTTCTGCGCGGGGCACGACCTCAAGGAGATGCGCGCGCATCCGGACGCCGACTGGCAGCGCGAGCTCTTCGCCGCGTGCAGCCGGATGATGCAGAAGCTGACGCGGCTGCCGCAGCCGGTGATCGCGCGCGTCCATGGCATTGCGACGGCCGCCGGATGCCAGCTCGTGTCGATGGCGGATCTCGCCGTGGCCGCGGACGACGCGCGCTTCGCGCTCCCCGGCGTCAACGTCGGCGTCTTCTGCTCGACGCCGGCGGTCGGCGTCGGCCGCAACGTCGCCCGCAAGCGCGTGATGGAGATGCTGCTGACCGGCGAGCTGATCGACGCGCCGACGGCGCTCGCCTGGGGTCTCGTCAACCGCGTCGTGCCGGCCGCGGAGCTCGACGCGGCGGTCGCCGCGTTCGCCGACGTCATCCGCGCCCGCAGCCGGAGCGTGGTCGCGCTCGGCAAGCGGGCGTTCTACGACCAGATCGAGCGCGGGCTCGCCGCCGCCTACGACGTGACGGGTGAGGCGATGGCCTGCAACCTGCTGGAGCCCGACGCCGCCGAGGGCATCGACGCCTTCGTCGCCAAGCGGCCGCCGCATTGGCGGGACTGACCCGCCGTCCGGCGATCCGGCCAGGCTGGCGGGAAATCGTCCGAGCGGCCGATAATGAGCTGCGGCCGCATGTCTTATATCTTATATAAAACATGGCCGCGAAACGGCTGCGCTCCCGCCCGGCGGTTGATCTGCGTCAACGCGTCGCAGGGAGAATCATGAGGCAATGCGATGTCCGGATCCGGGCCGGGACGGCGACGCGGCGCGGGCGGCAGCAAATCTCCACGGGGGAAACATGGCAGACATGTCGCAGGTGAACTGGAAGGCGATCGACGAGGATCCCAGGTTTCAGGCGCTGCACCGCAAGAAGACGATGTTCCTCTGGGGGCTGATGGTCTTCTCGATGGCCTACTACTTCCTGCTGCCGATCGGCGCGGCCTATTTCCAGGACCTGTTCAAGATCAAGGTCTGGGGCGTGGTCAACGTCGGCATCGTCTTCGCCCTTTCCGAATTCGTCGTCGCCTGGGGTCTCGCCTGGTACTACTCCCACCACGCCAACGCGGTGTTCGACGCAGAGGCAGCCGCCATCGTCGCGCGACGTCGAGAAGAACATGGGAGGCCGCAAATGAACTCGCGTCGATTCGCATTGCTGGCCGGGCTGGTCGTCGCTCGCCGCGGTCGCCACGCCGGCGCTTCGCCCAGGGCGCCGTTGCCTGACAAGTTCCGCTGGCTCACGTTCGTCGTGTTCGGCGCGATCATTTCCGTGACGATGTATGTCACGTATCTGGCGGCCAAGCGCGTCAAGACCGCCTCCGACTTCTACGTCGCATCGGGCGGCGTGTCCGGCCTGCAGAACGGCTGGGCGATCGCCGGCGACTATCTGTCGGCGGCGTCGTTCCTCGGCATCGCGGGCCTCATCTCGCTCTACGGCTACGACGGATTCATGTACTCGGTGGGCTGGCTGGTCGCCTACATCACCGTGCTGCTGGTGATCGCCGAGCCCTGCCGCAACATCGGCAAGTACACGCTGTCCGACATCCTCGCCTACCGCAACGACCCGAAGAAGGTGCGCATCGTCGGCGCGATCTCGACGATCACCGTGTCGACGTTCTACCTGACGGCGCAGATGGTCGGCGGCGGCGTGCTGGTGAAGACGCTGATCGGCATCGACTACGAGATCTCGGTGATCGTGGTCGGCGTGCTGATGCTGGGCTACGTGCTGTTCGGCGGCATGGTCGCCACGACGTGGGTGCAGATCATCAAGGCGATCCTGCTCGTCACCGCGTCGATCCTGCTGGTGATGTTCGTCTGGACGCCGTACGGCTTCAGCCTGCCCGGTTTCCTCGCCTCGGTCGTCGGCGACGCCAAGGTGCAGGCGCAGGTCGCGGCGCTCCTCGGCGACGCGGCGAAGAACATGACGCCGGAGCAGCTCGGCCAGCGCTTCCTCGAGCCGGGGCTGCTATCTCAAGAATCCGATCGACCAGATCTCGCTGGGGATGGCGCTGGTGCTGGGAACGGCCGGCATGCCGCACATCCTGATGCGCTTCTTCACGGTGCCGACCGCGCAGGACGCGCGCAAGTCGGTGATCTGGGCGATGGCGATCATCGGCGGCTTCTACGTGCTGACGCTGTTCCTCGGCATGGGCGCCGCGATGAACGTCGGCCCGGCCAACATCCGCGCGGTCGATCCGGGCGGCAACATGGCCGGCCCGCTGCTCGCGCAATGGGTGGGCGGCGGTCCCGATTCGATGCTCGGCAACCTGTTCCTCGCCTTCGTCGCGGCGGTCGCCTTCGCCACGATCGTCGCGGTGGTCGCGGGCCTCGTGCTCGCGGCGGCCTCGGCGATGGCGCACGACCTCTACGTCGGCGTTATCCGCGAAGGCCACGTGACGCCGCAGGAGCAGGTCAAGGCGGCGCGAATCGCGACCGTCGTTGTCGGCGCGATGGCCATCACGATCGGCATCGCCGCCAAGGGGCAGAACGTCGCCCACCTGGTCGCGCTCGCCTTCGCGGTCGCGTCGTCGGCGAACTTCCCGTGCGTGCTGCTGACGCTGTTCTGGAAGAAGTGCAACACCGGCGGCATCGTGCTCGGCATGATCGTCGGCACGCTGACGGCGATCGGCCTCGTGCTCGTGTCGCCGAACATGACCTATCCGATGGCGGTCAAGGCGTCGGCGCAGAAGGTCGTCGACGGGGCGGCAGTTTCCAAGCCGAAGCTCGAGGCGGACCTCGCGGCGGCGCCGGACGACGCCGCCAAGGCGAAGGTCGCGAAGTCGATCGCCACGCTCGACAAGGGCGTCGCGGCGGCGCAGGCCAATCTCGACAAGTTCAAGGGCGACAACACGAGCCTCGTCGGTCTCGAGAAGCCCTGGTTCGAGCTGCGCAACCCCGGCCTGTACTCGATTCCGCTGGGCTTCCTCGCGGTGATCATCGGCTCGCTGCTCTATCGCGACAAGCGCGCCGAGGACATGTGGGACGAGCTCTATGTGCGCCAGAACACCGGCATCCTCGCGACGAAGGCAGCGGCGCACTGACGACGCAGGCAACATGCGACGCAAGGGACCCCCGCCTTCGCGCGGGGGTTCTTGCTCTTGAGCCGCCGCGAGGCACACTATCCGGCGTGAACCGTCGCATCGGCCGGCATCGTCCATGAGCGCGTCACGTCGCAATTCGCCCGCCACACTCGAGCCGAGGCAGGAATTCCTGCGCCGCTTCGTGCCGTTCGACCGGATGAGCGATGCGTCGCTCGCGTTCCTCGTCGCGCGCCTGACCGAGGCCCGATTCGCGAAGGATGCGACGATCCTCGCGACGCACAGCGGGCCGGTCGGCCATCTGCACATCATCGAGCGTGGTCTCGTCGGCAGCCGGCCGAACAACGTGCAGGCCGACCCGGACCGGACGCTCGGCCCCGGCGAGCTCTTCCCGGTCGGCGCGCTCTCCGCCGGCGGCACGACCACCAAGGTCTTCACCGCGCTGCAGGACACCGTGTGTCTGCTGCTCGCGCGGAGCGATTTTCTCGAATTGCGGAGCGCGTCGCCGGAATTCGAGCGCTACTGCACGCAGGCGATCACCGAGACGCTGCGCCAGTCGCTGGAGAGCCTGTACGGCCAGTACAGCCAGCGCGCCGCCGAGCAGCAGACGCTCACCCGGACGCTCGCGGAGCTGATTCGCAATCCTCCGGTCGCGTGCGCCGCGACCGCGCCCTTGCGCGAGGCCGCGCAGCGGATGGCGGATGCCCGGGTGCGCACGATCATCGCGCTCGACGGCGACGGCGCCCCCGTCGGGATGTTCACGCTGGTCGACCTGCTGCGGCGCGTCGTGCTTGCCGGACGCACGCTCGACACGCCGCTCCACGACGTCATGACGGCGCCGCTCGTCACCCTGCCGGCGTCGGCAACGGCGGCGGAGGGCATGCACGTGATGGCCGCGCGCGGCGTGCGGCAGATCGCCGTGGTCGACAACGGCCGTCTCGCCGGCGTCATCAACGAGCGCGACCTCTTCGCGCTGCAGCGCGTCTCGATGCGGCAGGTCAACGAGGAGCTGCACAACGCCGACACCATCGACAAGCTGAAGGAAGCCGGCGACGACATTCGCCGGCTCACGCAGAACCTGCTGGCGCAAGGCGTCGGCGCCGAGCCGCTGACCCGCACGATCGCGTCGCTCAACGACGCCCTGTCGCGCCGCGCCATCGAGATCGTGCTCCCGCGGCACGACCTGGCCGGCATCGACTGGTGCTGGCTGGCGCTCGGCAGCGAGGGGCGCAGCGAGCAGACCTTCGCCACCGACCAGGACAACGCGCTGCTGTTCGCCGCCGGCGACGAGCACGACGCCGCAGAACGGCAGGCGCGTCTCCTCGCGTTCGCGCGCGAGGTCAACGCCAGCCTCGACCGGCTTGGATTTCCCCTGTGCACCGGCAACGTCATGGCGGGCAACCCCGAGCTGTGCCTGTCGACCGAGGCGTGGAAGGCCAAGTTCCTGGGCTGGATCCGCCAGCCGACGCCGCAGGCGTTGCTCAACGCGAACATCGTGTTCGACTTCCGTCCGCTCTACGGCAATCTGACGCTGTGCACCGAACTGCGCGACTGGCTGTTCCGATATTCGGAGGCGAACCCGACGTTCCTGCGCCTGATGGTGCAGAACGCGCTCGGCGTCGAGCCGCCGCTGGGATTGATCCGCACGTTCGTCGTCGACGACGACGCGCCGTTCAAGGGCACGCTGGACCTCAAGACGCGGGGAACGCGGATCTTCGTCGACTGCGCGCGCGTGTTCTCGCTCGCCCACGGGATCGCCGAGACCGGAACCGCGGCACGGCTGCGCCAGGCCGGGGAGCGACTCCACGTCGCTGCCGCGGCACGTCGACGCGACGGTCGAATCGTTTCATTTCCTGCAGATGCTGCGGCTGCGCCAGCAGGATGCGCCGGCGCACGGGGGCGACCCGAACCGGATCGATCCCGTATTCGCTGCACGACGTCGACCAGCGGATGCTGAAGGAGGCGCTGCGGCAGGCGAAGCAGCTGCAGGAGCGGCTGCGCCTGTCGTACCGGTTGTGACGCGGCCGCGCGCCGCACGACCGGGCGCGGGCGTGAATTGCTACTATGGGGACGCGCGAGCGAGCCCTCGGGAGGAGGCGGCCGATGTTCCAGTCAATCGTCAAGAGCCAGCGCCTCGTCGCGGCGTTCCTGGCCGGCGTGGCGCTGTTCAACTATCCGGTGCTGGCGCTTTTCAACCGCGCGGCCGACATCGGCGGAATACCGCTGCTCTACGCATACATCTTTTCTGCCTGGGCGGCGCTGATCGGCCTGCTCGCGCTCGTCGTCGAGCGCTCGCGCTAGCGGCACCCAGGGGGCGATCCGGCATGCTCCAGACGTGGGTGGTCCTTCCGGTTGCGCTGGCCTACATCGGCGTCCTGTTCGCGATCGCCGGCTATGGCAACAAGCGCGCCGACGAAGGGCGCTCGATCATCGCGAATCCGTACACCTACGCGCTCTCGCTCGGGGTCTACGCGACCGCGTGGACGTTCTACGGAAGCGTGGGCCGCGCCGCCGGCGACGGCGTCGGGTTCCTGCCGATCTACATCGGGCCGACGCTGATGATGGCGCTGTGGTGGCTGGTCATGCGCAAGATCATCCGCATCAGCAAGACCAACCGCATCACGTCGCTGGCGGATTTCATCTCGTCGCGCTACGGCAAGAGCGCGCTGCTGGCGGGCCTCGTCACCATCATCGCGGTCGTCGGCGTCATCCCCTACATCGCGCTGCAGCTGAAGGCGGTCTCGAGCAGCTTCACGATCCTGCTCCGCTACCCCGAGGTCGCCGGCGATCGCGCACGCACGAAGCGGTGCCGGTGCACGCCGACACGGCGTTCTGGACGGCGATGCTCCTCGCGACGTTCACGATTCTTTTCGGCACCCGCCATCTCGAGACGCTCCGAGCGCCACGAGGGGCTCGTCGCGGCGATCGCCTTCGAGTCGCTGGTCAAGCTGGTCGCGTTCCTCGCCGTCGGCGTGTTCGTCACGTGGGGCATCTACGCGGGCCTGCCGGACCTCTTCGCACGGGCCGGCGCGCACCCGCGCCTCGCCGCGCTGCAGGCGCCGCTCGCGGCGGCGGCCGGCAGCTACGCGAGCTGGGCGTGGCTCACCGTGCTGTCGATGCTCGCCATCATGTTCCTGCCGCGCCAATTCCAGGTCGCCGTGGTCGAATGCGTCAACGAGAACCACATCGGCAAGGCGATCTGGCTGTTCCCGCTCTACATGCTGGCGATGAACCTGTTCGTGGTGCCGGTGGCGTTCGGCGGCGTCATGCATTTCGCGGGCATGGGCGTCGATCCGGACACGTTCGTGCTGACGCTGCCGATGGCCGAGAAGCAGGAGGCGCTGGCGCTGTTCGTGTTCATCGGCGGGCTGTCCGCCGCCACCGGCATGGTGATCGTGGAGACGATCGCGCTGTCGACGATGGTCTGCAACGACCTCGTGATGCCGGTGCTGCTGCGCATGCGCTCGATGCGGCTTTCCGAGCGGCGCAACCTCACGGGACTCCTGCTCGGCATTCGCCGCGGGGCGATCGTCGCCGTGATCCTGCTGGGCTATCTCTACTTCCGGCTCGCCGGCGAAGCGTACGCGCTCGTCGCGATCGGCCTCATCTCGTTCGCCGCGGTCGCGCAGTTCGCGCCCGCCGCGATCGGCGGCATCTACTGGAAGGGCGCCACGCGTTCCGGCGCGCTCGCCGGGCTCCTGGCCGGATTCGCGGTCTGGATGTACACGCTGCTGCTTCCGTCGTTCGCCAAGTCGGGATGGCTGCCGATCGGCTTCCTCGAGGACGGGCCGTTCGGCATCGCGCTGCTCAAGCCCTACGCGCTGTTCGGGCTCGCGGGCCTCAACGACATCACGCACGCGATGCTGTGGAGCATGCTCGCCAACATCGGCGCGTACGTGATCGTCTCGGCGCTCTCGCGGCAGACCGTCGCCGAGCAGGCGCAGGCGGCGCGCTTCGTCGACGTGTTCCGCCACACCGGCGACGGGCAGGAGGTCCACGTCTGGAAGGGCACGGCGTCGGCGCCGGACCTGCAGGCGCTGCTGGCGCGCTTCCTCGGCGCGGAGCGCGCGCGCGCGTCGTTCGCCGAGTACGCGCGCCGTCGCGGCGTCGCGGCGCCTGCGGCGGTGCCCGCGGACGCGGGACTCGTCCAGTTCGCGGAGACCGCGCTCGCCGGTGCGATCGGCGGGGCGTCGGCGCGGATCATGGTCGCCTCGGCGGTCAAGGAGGACGCGCTGTCGTTCGACGAGGTGCGCTCGATGCTGGACGAGGCCTCGCAGGTGATCGCCTACAGCCACGAGCTCAAGCAGAAATCGCAGGCGCTCACGATGGCGACCGCCGAGCTCCGCGCGGCGAACGAGCGCCTGCAGGAGCTCGATCGCATGAAGGACGATTTCATTTCGACGGTCACGCACGAGCTGCGCACGCCGCTGACGTCGATCCGGGCCTTCACCGAGATCCTGCACGACAATCCCGGCCTCGACGCCGCGGAGCGGGAGAGATTCCTGACCATCATCATCCAGGAGAGCGAGCGGCTGACCCGCCTCATCAACCAGGTGCTCGACCTCGCGAAGCTCGAATCCGGACGCGCCGAGTGGCAGGTGTCGGCGATCGACCTCCGGGCGGTCGTCCAGGATTCGATCGACGCCACCGGCCAGCTCTTCCGCGCCCGCAATGTCCGCCTCACGACCCGGCAGCCGAAAGGCGACTTCGTCGTCAACGCCGATCGTGACCGGCTGGTGCAGGTGCTCATCAACCTGCTGTCCAACGCCGCCAAGTTCGCGCCCGCCGACGTGGGTCGCGTCGAGGTCGAGCTCGCCGCCGCGGGCGGCGCGTTGCGCGTGACCGTGGCCGACAACGGACCCGGCGTGCGCGTGGAGGACCAGAAGGTGATCTTCGAGAAATTCCGCCAGGCCGGCGACGTCATGACCGACCGGCCGCAAGGCACCGGCCTCGGCCTTCCGATCAGCCGGCAGATCATCGAGCATTTCGGCGGCCGGCTCTGGGTCGAGAGCGTGCCGGGCGAAGGGGCGAAGTTCGTCTTCGAGCTGCCGTTGGCGCGGCCCGCGGCCGGACGCGCCGACGCTGCCGCCGGAAGGAGAAGCGCATGAGCAAGAAGGTTCTGATCGCGGACGACGAGCCCAACATCGTGGTCTCGCTCGAATTCCTGATGAAGCAGAAAGGCTACGAAGTCAGGACCGTGAGCAACGGCGAAGACGCGCTGCGCGCCGTCGGCGAATTCGGCCCCGACCTCATCCTGCTCGACGTGATGATGCCGCGCATGAGCGGGTACGACGTGTGCCAGAAGGTGCGCGAGAATCCGGCCTGGCAGGGAATACGCATCATCATGCTCTCGGCCAAGGGACGCGACGTCGAGGTCACGAAGGGCATGGCGGTCGGCGCGGACGCCTATGTGACGAAGCCTTTCGCGACCACGCGAACTGATCGCGACCGTCGCGCAGATGCTCGGCGATTAGATCGGTGACGGATCGCGTTCGCATCGCGCTCGCGCTCCTCGCCGCCTGGGGACTCGTCCTCGCGGCGATCGGCGCCACGCTGCTGCTCGTCGGAGCGGATCTCAGCGACGCGGAGCGCACGATGCTGGCGCCGGTGCTGCGCGAGCGTGCCGCCAGCGTGGTCGTGGTCTCGCTGCTGCTGCTCGTGCCGCTGGTGTTCATCCTCAATGCGCTGTTCAGGAGGTACGTGGCGGCGCCGCGCAAGCTCGCCGAGGACGCGCGGATCATGCTGAACGCGAATCCGGCGCATCGGGCGGCGCCGAGCGGCTCGGAGGAAATCCGCCGCCTCGCGGAGGCCGTCAACGGTCTCGCGGACGCGCTTGAATCGCTGAAGGACGACGTCGGACGACGGGTGCAGGAAGCCAACGCGCGGATCGAGCAGGAGCGAAACCGCCTCGCGGCGCTCATGTCCGAGCTCGCGCAGAGCGTGGTCGTCTGCAACGCCGAGGGCCGCATCCTCCTCTACAACGCGCGCGCGCGGCAACTGCTGCGCAAGCCGGTCGAAGGCGCGTCCGCCGGGGGAAAGGCGCCGAGCCTCGTCGGGCTGGGGCGATCGATCTTCGCGATCTTCGACCGCGACCTCATCCTCCACGCGCTCGAGAGCATCCACGACCGGCTGCGGCAGGACACGCGCGGCCCTGTCGCGAGCTTCGTCACCACCGCGCCGTCCGGGCAGCTGATCCGCGTGCAGGTGGCGGCGGTGCCGGGCGTC
Source organism: uncultured beta proteobacterium (assembly GCA_963741355.1). Classification (GTDB taxonomy): domain Bacteria; phylum Pseudomonadota; class Gammaproteobacteria; order Burkholderiales; family Casimicrobiaceae; genus CAIWHR01. The sequence goes on along the minus strand of CAVUIG010000023.1, from coordinate 43,035 downwards.
GCCGGCACCGCGATGCCCGACACGCCTGGAATCACCGGTTTCGTGCTGGTGCTGGACGACATCACCCGCCGCATCGAGAGCGGCAATCGCCGCGACCTGCTGCTGCAGACGCTGACGCAGGGAACGCGCGCGTCGCTCGCCAGCGTGCGCGCCGCGGTCGAGACGATCGCCGCGTTTCCCGAGATGGACAAGGACGCCCAGGCGCGCTTCATCGGCATCATCGGCGACGAAGCCCGGCAGCTTTCGTCGAAGCTCGACGCGACGGTCGGCGAGTTCGCCGATTCGCTGCGCACCGAGTGGCCGCTCGAGCACATGCGCGGCGCCGACCTCGTCGCGGCGGCGCGGCGCCGGATCGAGGCGAAGCTCTCGCTGCCGACCAAGCTCGAGGACGTCGACGACTCGATCTGGCTCAACGTCGACAGCTACTCGCTGCTGCAATCGATCACCTACCTCGCGTGCCGGCTCAAGGACGAGTTCGGCATCCGCGAGGTCCGCTTCGCGCTCGGCCCCGCCGGGGCGCTCGCCCACCTCGACCTCATCTGGACCGGCGCGCCGCTCGGATCCGAAACGACGATGGCGTGGCAGACCGACTCGATGGAGCAGGGCGGCGAGGCGTGCCCGCTGACGCTCAAGGAGATCGTCGAGCGACACAACGGCGAGATCTGGTATCAGATCCACAAGCCTTCGCACCGCGAGTACTTCCGCATTGCGATCCCGCGGATCAATCCGGAGGAATCGAGCTGGAGCGCGCCGTCCGCGGCCGAGAGCCGGCCGGAATTCTACGACTTCGATCTCTTCCACCAGCCGGGGCAGACGCCGGAGCAGGACAACCGGACGCTCGCGTCGCTTTCCTATACGGTGTTCGACACCGAGACCACCGGGCTGCAGCCGTCGGCGGGCGACGAGATCGTCTCGGTCGGCGCGGTGCGGATCGTCAACGGGCGCCTGCTCGAGCACGAGGCGTTCGAGCAGCTCGTCGACCCGCGTCGGCCGATGTCGCCCGACGCGATCCGCATCACCGGTCTCGAGACGTCGATGCTCGAGGGCCAGCCGACCGTCGACAAGGTGCTCCCGGCGTTCCGCCAATTCTGCGAGGACACGGTGCTGGTCGCGCACAACGCGGCGTTCGACATGCGTTTCCTGCGGCTCAAGGAGGCGTCGACCGGCGTCCGCTTCACCCAGCCGGTGCTGGACACGCTGCTGCTGTCCGCCGTCATCCATCCGGATTCCGAGGCGCACGACCTCGAGACGATCGCCGAGCGAATGGGCGTGAGCGCGATCGGCCGCCATACCTCGCTGGGCGACGCGATCATGACGGGCGAAGTCTTCCTGCGGATGATCCCCTTGCTCGCGGAGCAGGGGATCCGGACGCTCGGCGAGGCGCGCGAGGCGTCGCAGAAGACCTACTTCGCGCGCATCGACTACTGACCGTCGGAGGCGCCTTCCCATTGCTATTCGCCCGTCCAGTTCGCATAATGGTTACCCCAGGCTGACGGGAGGGCGGTGCGCCGGGCGCGCCGGTGCTGGATGTCCGACGACACGATTCTCGAAACACGCGCACTGACAAAAGAGTTCAAGGGCTTCGTCGCGGTGAAGGACGTGAGCCTCAAGGTGCGCCGCGGCAGCATTCACGCGCTGATCGGCCCCAACGGGGCGGGCAAGACCACCTGCTTCAACCTGCTCACGCATTTCCTCGTTCCCACGCGCGGCCAGATCTTCTACAACGGGCGCGAGATCACCGGTTCGCGCCCGGCCACCATCGCCCGGATGGGTCTCGTGCGCTCATTCCAGATTTCCGCCGTGTTCCCCAACCTCTCCGTGCTCGAGAACGTCCGGATCGCGCTGCAGCGGCGCGACGGTCATTCGTTCGATTTCTGGCGCTCGAGCCGGTCGCTCGCGAAGCACGACGCGCGGGCGCGCGAGCTGATCGACGCGGTGGGACTCACCGAGTTCGCGCAGACGGCGGCGGTCGAGCTTGCCTACGGGCGCAAGCGGGCGCTGGAGATCGCGACCACCCTGGCGCTCGACCCCGAGATGCTGCTGCTCGACGAGCCCACCGCCGGCATGACGCACGAGGACGTCGAGCGCATCGCGGCGCTGATCCGCACGGTCGCGGCCAACCGCACCGTGCTGATGGTCGAGCACAACCTGTCGGTCGTATCGACGCTGTCGGATCACATCACGGTGCTGGCCCGCGGCGAGGTGCTCGCCGAGGGCGACTACGCGCACGTCTCGAATCACCCGGACGTGATGCAGGCCTACCTCGGAACCGCCCATGCCTGACGAGCGCGCCGCCCCCGCCGCCGCGGTCCCGCCCGCCGCGACGGCGCCGCTCCTCGCCGTGCGCGAGCTCAACGCGTGGTACGGCGAGTCGCACGTGCTGCACGGCGTCAGCTTCGATGTCGCCGCCGGCGAGGTCGTGACGCTGCTCGGCAGGAACGGCGCCGGCAAGACGACGACGCTGAAGTCGATCATGGGGGTCGTCCCCCGGCGCGAGGGCAGCATCGCCTTCGAGGGCCGCGAGATCGCGACGCTCGCGTCCAACAGGATCGCGCGGCTGGGGATCGCCTGGTGTCCCGAGGAGCGCGGGATCTTCGCGAGCCTCGACGTCGAGGAGAACCTCCTGCTGCCGCCGACCGTCCGCGCGGGCGGGCTTTCGGTCGAGCAGATCTTCGAGCTGTTCCCGAATCTCAAGGAGCGGCTCGCGAGCCAGGGCACGAAGCTCTCGGGCGGCGAGCAGCAGATGCTGGCGATCGGACGCATACTTCGCACCGGCGCGCGGCTGCTTCTGCTCGACGAGCCGACCGAAGGGCTGGCGCCCGTCATCGTCCAGCAGATCGGCCGCACCATCGGACGGCTGAAATCGCAGGGCTTCACGATCCTGCTGGTGGAGCAGAACTTCCGCTTCGCCGCGACCGTCGCCGACCGCCACTATGTGATGGACCACGGGCGGGTGGTCGACATGATTCCGAACACGGAGCTCGACGCCAACATGAAGAAGCTCCACGACTATCTCGGCGTCTGATTGAGGCAGGAAACTGTCGCAAGCTTGCGCGGCAACGCGCACAACAATCCTGAAGGAGTGCGGTACATGAAGAGCTTCAAACGCAGCATTCTCGGCCTCGCGATCGGCGCGGCCATCGGCTTCACCGGCGCCGCGCAGGCGCAGATTTCCGACAACCTCATCAAGATCGGCGTGCTGTCCGACATGTCGAGCCTCTACACCGACCTCGCGGGTGCCGGATCGGTCGTCGCGGCGAAGATGGCGGTCGAGGATTCCGGCATCGAGAAACGCGGCTACAAGGTCGAGTTCGTTTCGGCGGACACGCAGAACAAGCCCGACGTCGGATCGGCGATCGCGCGGCAGTGGTATGACACCGACAAGGTCGACGTGATCGTCGACGTCCCGAACTCGGGCGTCGCGCTCGCCGTGAACCAGATCACGAAGGACAAGGGCAAGGCGTTCCTCGTCTCCGGCGCCGCGTCGTCGGACCTCACCGGCAAGGCCTGCTCGCCCAACACGGTGCACTGGACCTACGACACGTGGATGCTGGCGAACGGCACCGGCAGCGCGATCGTGAAGACCGGCGGCGACACATGGTTCTTCATCACCGCCGATTACGCGTTCGGCGCGGCGCTGGAGCGCGACACGGCCGCGGTCGTGACCAAGAACGGCGGCAAGGTGCTGGGCGGCGTCAAGGTGCCGCTCAACAACCAGGACTTCAGCTCGTTCCTGCTGCAGGCGCAGGCGTCGAAGGCGAAGATCATCGGTCTCGCCAACGCCGGCGGCGACACGACGAACTCGATCAAGCAGGCGGCCGAGTTCGGCATCGTCAAGGGCGGCCAGAGTCTCGCCGGAATGCTCGTCTTCCTGACCGATATCCATGCGCTCGGCCTGCCGACCGCGCAGGGGCTGATCTTCACCGAGACGTTCTACTGGGACATGAACGACCAGACGCGCGCGTTCGCCAAGCGCTTCGCCGAGCGCGACAAGGGCATCCATCCGACGATGGTCCACGCGGGCGTCTACTCGGCCGTCACGCATTACCTGAAGGCGGTCGAGGCGCTGAAGAGCGACGACGGCACCAAGGTGATCGCCAAGATGAAGGAGATGCCGACCGACGATCCGCTGTTCGGCAAGGGGACGATCCGCGCGGACGGGCGCAAGATTCATCCGGCCTATCTGGTCGAGGCGAAGAAGCCGTCCGAGTCGAAGGGCGAATGGGACCTGTACAAGATCCAGTGCGACGATTCCCGCCGATCAGGCGTTCCGTCCGATGGACCAGGGCGACTGCCCGCTCGTCGCGAAGAAGTGACGCTTTCGCACGCATGAACAGCGTTTTCCGTCGCGCCGCGATGTTCGAGCATGAATCTCGACGTCTCCCGGCGCGACGGACAAACGACACGCATTGAGCGGCGCGCCGCGCCGCTCCAATGCGCCATTGGGCGCAACCTCGCCACCCGCTGAATATGTTCGGGATTTCGACACAGGCCCTGTTCGGGCAGCTCCTGATCGGGCTCATCAACGGCGCGTTCTACGCGATCCTCTCGCTCGGGCTCGCCGTGATCTTCGGCCTGCTCAACATCATCAATTTCACGCACGGCGCGCAGTACATGCTGGGCGCCTTCTGCGCGTGGTTCCTGCTGCAGTACCTCGGCATCGGCTACTGGTGGTCGCTGCTGCTCGCGCCGATCGCCGTGGGCCTCTTCGGCATCATCATCGAGCGCACGATGCTCTCGCGCCTGTACAAGCTCGACCACCTGTACGGCCTCCTGCTGACGTTCGGGCTCGCGCTGATCCTGCAGGGCGTGTTCACCAATTTCTTCGGCAGCTCCGGGCTGCCGTACGTGCTGCCGCCCGAGTTCGCCGGCGCGTTCGACCTGGGATTCATGTACCTGCCGAAATACCGGGCGTGGGTCATCGTGGCGTCGCTCATCGTCTGCTTCGGCACCTGGTTCGTGATCGAGCGCACGAAGCTCGGCTCGTACCTCCGCGCGGGGACCGAGAATGCGCCGCTGGTGCAGGCGTTCGGCATCAACGTGCCGCGGATGATCACGCTGACCTACGGCTTCGGCGTCGCGCTCGCCGCGATCGCCGGGGTGATGGCGGCGCCGATCTACACGCGTCAATCCGCAGATGGGCGCGAACATGATCATCGTCGTGTTCGCCGTGGTGGTCATCGGCGGCATGGGATCGATCCTCGGCGCGATCCTCACGGGCTTCGGGCTCGGGATCGTCGAGGGCCTCACGAAAGTCTTCTATCCCGAGGCGTCCAGCACCGTGATCTTCGTCATCATGGTCCTCGTGCTGCTGGTGAAGCCGGCCGGGCTGTTCGGGCGAGAGCGCTGAGATGGCCGGGATTTCCGCGCAGCCCATGGCGGCGCCGACGGCGTCGCAACTGGATCGGCAAGCGCGCGAGGCGCGCCGCTTCGCCGTCGCGATGCTCGTGATGGCCGGCGCGTTTGCGCTCGCACCGTTCGTCGGGATCTATCCGATCTTTCTCGCCAAGGCGCTCTGCTTCGCGCTCTTCGCCTGCGCGTTCAACCTGCTGCTGGGGTTCGGCGGGCTCCTCTCGTTCGGGCATGCGATGTTCCTCGGCACCGCCGGCTACGTCAGCGCGCACGCCGCCAAGGTCTGGGGCGCGCCGCCGGAGCTCGCGATCCTCGCGGGCACGCTGGCCTCCGCGGTGCTGGGGGTCGTCACGGGCCTGCTCGCGATCCGCCGGCAGGGCATCTACTTCGCGATGATCACGCTCGCGCTGGCGCAAATGGTGTTCTTCTTCTACCTGCAGGCGTCGTTCACGCACGGCGAGGACGGCATCCAGGCGGTGCCACGCGGCATGCTCTTCGGTGTGCTCGACCTCGCGCAGCCGCTGATCATGTATTACGTCGTCCTGGCGATCTTCCTGGCGGCCTTCCTCCTCATCTATCGCGTCATCCATTCGCCGTTCGGAAATGTGCTGAAAGCGATCCGCGAGAACGAGCCGCGCGCGCTTTCGCTGGGCTACGACGCCGAGCGCTACAAGCTGCTGGCGTTCATCCTGTCCGCCACGCTCTCGGGCCTGGCTGGCGCGACCAAGGCGATCGTGTTCCAGCTCGCGTCGCTGACCGACGTCCAGTGGCAGATGTCCGGCGAGGTCGTGCTGATGACGCTGCTGGGCGGCATGGGAACGATTTTCGGGCCGGTGGTCGGCGCGTTCGTCATCGTCGGCATCGAGTCCTATCTGTCCGCCGGCATCACAGTGTTTGGCTGGACGTTCGGCGCGCAATGGGTCACGGTGATCACCGGAGTCATCTTCGTCGTGTGCGTGCTGGCGTTTCGCCGGGGCATCGTGGGCGAGCTCGGCGCGTGGTGGGCGCGGCGCAACGCTTGACGGGGCGCGCCGGAGGCGCGATGCGTGCCATCGCGGCGCTCGCGGCGGTGTTCCCGGTCGTTGCGGCCGCGCAGGCGCTCCTCGCCAGCGGCGCCTGCCGCGACGGCATCCCCAACGGCATGTACGAGCTCCGGACGCCGGCCGGCGCGCTGCGCGTCGCGGGCGCCTTCGCGATGGAGCGTCCCATCGGGACGTTCCTCTTCTGGACCGCTGCCGGCGCGCGCATCGCGGTGATACCCTATGACGACGGCGTCAGGACCGGCACCGTCGCGGCGTGGTACGTGAGCGATCGTGCGTCGACCGAGTTGTCGCACCGGCTCGAGGCGCCTTATGTCGCCGGCGAGCGCCACGGCACCTCACGGTCGTGGTACGACAATGGCACGCTCCGCGGCGAGTACGTCTACGAGCACGGCCGCCTCGTCGACGCGCGCGGATTGACGGCGGCGGGAGTCGCGCTGTCCGCGGCGGCGGCGCGCGCGCAGGCGGAGCAGGATGCGCTTGGTGACGAGCGCCTCCTCGGATCGCTCGAGCGGCTCGTTGCCGAGCACCGGCCGCGCTGCCCCGCGAACCCGGACGCGGCGCCCTGAGGGAAAGGAGGACACGATGGCAAGCCAGGGACGCAGGAATCTCCTGAAATCGTCCGTCGCGGTCGCGGCGGGCGCCGCGCTGTCCGCGCCGGCACGCGCCCAGGCGCCGGCGACGCCATTCACCGTCGCCGCCACGTTCATCCCGATCGCCGGGAGCGCCCAGCTCTTTCCGGTGCGGCGCATCTACTGCATCGGACGCAACTACGCGGCGCACGCGCGGGAGATGGGCTCGGACCCTTCACGCGAGCCGCCGTTCTTCTTCCAGAAGCCGACCGATGCGTACAGATCGTTCCGCCCGGCGTCACCGTCGACCATCCGTATCCGACGCTCACGAAGAACTACCACTACGAGATCGAGCTCGTCGCCGCGCTCGGCAAGGGAGGGCGCGACGTCCCGACCGAGCGCGCGCTCGAGCTCGTCTACGCGTACACCGTCGGGCTCGACATGACCCGGCGCGACCTGCAACGCGCGATGGGCGACGAGAAGAAGCCGTGGGAGATCGGCAAGAGCTTCGACCGCTCGGCGCCGCTCGGCCCGCTGCAGCCGGCCGCGAAGACCGGCCACCTCACCCAGGGCGCCATCTGGCTCAAGGTCAACGGCGAGACGAAGCAGAGCGCCAACCTCGATCAGATGATCTGGAACGTCGCCGAGCAGGTCAGCAACCTGTCCAAGGCGTTCGAGCTCGCTCCCGGCGACATCATCTACTCGGGCACGCCCGAGAACGTCGGACCCGTCGTCAAGGGCGACGTCATGCTGGGCCACATCGACGGCCTGCCCGACATCAGCGTGCGGGTGGTCTGACGCGCGGCCGCGCCGAAGACGATTGCCGCGACGAGAGAGGACGAGATCCGTTGCGCCTCCCCCGGCTTGACCTCCACCTGACCGGCGCGCGCACGATGCCCCGCGAGCGATGCTGGTCCAGGTGATCCGCCGCGGCCTGCAAAGCGTCATCGTGCTCTTCGCGATGTCGCTGCTGGTGTTCGCCGGTGTCTACGCGATCGGCAATCCGGTCGACATCCTGATCAATCCGCAGGCCGACGCGATCGAGCGCGAGCAGGCGATCGCGGCGCTCGGCCTCGACAAGCCGCTGCCGGAGCAGTACGGAAGCTTCCTGCACGGCGCGATGACCGGCGATCTCGGCAAGTCGTTCGTCCACGGCACGCCGGCGCTGCGCCTTGTCGTCGAGCGCATGCCGGCAACGCTGGAGCTCGCCGTGTCGGCGATGCTGATCGCGGTTCTCCTCGGCATTCCGCTCGGTCTCTTCGCCGGGCTGCGGCCGAACGGCGCAGCCGGGCGAGCGATCATGGCGGGTTCGATCCTCGGCTTCTCGCTGCCGACGTTCTGGGTCGGGCTGATGCTGATCGTCGTGTTCTCGGTGATGCTGGGATGGCTTCCGGCGAGCGGGCGCGGCCCGACCACACTGTTGTTCGGCATCGTTCCGGTGTCGTTCCTGACGCTCGCGGGCCTCAAGCACCTCATTCTTCCGGCGGTCAATCTCGCGCTGTTCAAGCTCGCGCTGCTGATCCGCCTCACGCGCGCCGGCACGCGCGAGGCGCTCATGCAGGATTACGTGAAATACGCCCGCGCCAAGGGACTCGGGCCGGCTCGCGTCATCGGCGTCCACGTGCTCTCCAACATCCTGCTTCCGATCGTCACCGTGGCCGGGCTCGAATTCGGCTCGGTGATCGCCTTCGCGATCGTGACCGAGAGCGTGTTCGCGTGGCCCGGCATGGGCAAGCTGCTGATCGATTCGATCAACCTGCTCGACCGCCCGGTCATCGTCGCCTACCTGCTCGTCATCGTGACGATCGTCATCTTCATCAACCTCGCGGTCGACCTGCTCTACGCGGCGCTCGATCCGCGCGTGCGCCACGCCGAGGCCGCGTGATGACGGTGCCCGCCGACGAATCGCGGCCCCAGGACACGCCGTGGCGCCGCTTCGCCGCGGAATTCGGCGCGAATCCGCTGGCGGTCTTCGGCGTCGCGCTGCTCGCGCTGGTCGTCGCGGCCGCGCTCCTCGCGCCGCTGATCGCGCCGCAAAATCCCTACGCTCTCGCCACGCTCGACGTCCTCGACGCGGGGCTGCCGCCGGGCACCAAATCGGCGGGCGGAATGACATTCTGGCTCGGCACCGACGGACAGGGACGCGACATGCTGTCGGCGATCCTGTACGGGCTTCGCATCAGCCTCGCCGTCGGCGTCACGGCGACGCTGCTGGCACTTTGCATCGGCCTCGTCGCGGGGCTCTCCGCCGCGTACGCCGGCGGGCGCGTCGAGACCGTCGTCATGCGCATCGTCGACATCCAGCTCTCGTTCCCGGCGATCCTGATCGCCCTGATCCTGATCGCGGTGCTGGGGCAGGGGACGGGCAAGGTCATCGCCGCGCTGGTCACGATCCAATGGGCGTACTACGCGCGCACCGTGCGCGCGGCGGCGCTGGTGGAAAAGCGCAAGGAGTACATCGAGGCGGCGCGCGGACTCGCGCTGTCGCCGTGGCGGATCGTGCTGCGGCATCTGCTGCCGAACTGCCTTCCGCCCGTGCTTGTCGTCGCGACGGTGCAGATCGCCGCGGCGATCGCGCTCGAGGCCACGCTGTCGTTCCTCGGGCTCGGCCTGCCCGTGACCGAGCCCTCGCTCGGCCTCCTCATCGCCAACGGCTACCAGTATCTCCTGTCAGGGCGATACTGGATCAGCTTCTTCCCGGGCATCGCGCTCGTCATCGCGATCGTCGGCATCAACCTCGTCGGTGACCAGCTGCGCGATGTCCTCAACCCGCGGCTTCGCGCGTGATTCGATGATGACGGCGGCAAACACGTCGACAGCGGCTGCGGCGACATCCGCCGTCGCGGCGTCCTCGCCGCTGCTCGAGGTCGACGGCCTCGCGACCCATTTCGCGACACGGGCGGGCGTCGTCCGCGCGGTCGACGGCGTTTCGTTCACCGTCGCGCGCGGCGAGATCGTCGGGCTCGTCGGCGAATCCGGTTCGGGCAAATCGATGACAGGCTATTCGATCATGGGGCTCGTCGACGCGCCGGGACGCATCGTCGCGGGCGGCATCGGCTTCGACGGCGTCGAGATCACGGCGCTGTCGCCGCGCGAAATGCGCCGGCTGCGCGGCGACCGGATCGCGATGATCTTCCAGGATCCGATGATGACGCTGAATCCGGTGCTGTCGATCCGCACGCAGATGGTCGAGGCGATTCGCGCGCACCGCAGCGTTTCGCGCGCCGCCGCGCAGCAGGAGGCCCGCGACGCGCTCGCGAAGGTCGGCATCGCGGCGCCGGACGCGCGACTCGCCGCGTATCCCCACCAGCTCTCGGGCGGCACGCGGCAGCGCGTCGCGATCGCGATCGCGCTCCTCAATGACCCCGAGCTCATCATCGCCGACGAGCCGACGACGGCGCTCGACGTGACGATCCAGGGCCAGATCCTCCACGAGATGCAGAAGCAGGTACGCGACGCCGGAACCGCGCTCCTCTGGATCACGCACGATCTTTCCGTCGTCGCGGGACTCGCCGATCGCGTCTGCGTCATGTACGCGGGCCGGATCGTCGAGCAGGGCGCGGTGGACGACGTCCTCGTGCGGCCGCGTCATCCGTACACGCAGGGGCTCATCGACTCGGTGCCGGCGCGCGCGCCGCGCGGCGCGCGGCTCAGGCAGATTCCCGGGATGCCGCCCTCGGCGCTGGATCCGCCGCGCGGATGCGCGTTTCGCGAGCGCTGCGGATTCGCGAGCGCCGTGTGCGGCACGATGCCGGAGCTTCGCGCGATCGGCCTGCCGGGCCGCGCGCACGCGGTGCGCTGTCATCATCCGCTCGGCGGGGAGGACGCTTGAGCGCACTGGCGCAAGGCGCGGGAAGCACGGCCGCCGGCGTGGCGTCGCTCATCGAGCTGCGCGGCGTGTCGAAGCGGTTCGTGCAGGCGCAGGACGCCGCGGCGCGACTTGCCGCGTGGGTCGGCGCCGGCCGGCGCGCCGAGGCCGTGCTGGCGGTCGACAACGTCGATCTCGCGATCCGCCCCGGCGAGGTGATGGGGCTCGTCGGCGAATCGGGGTGCGGCAAGTCGACGCTCGGCCGCCTCGCGGCCGGCCTGCTCTCTCCGTCTTCGGGAACGCGCCTGTGGCACGGCGTTCCGCTCGCGGCTGGAACGTCCGCGCGCGCCCGCGGCCTGCGTCTCAAGACGCAGATGATCTTCCAGGATCCCTATGCGGCGCTCAATCCGCGCCTGCGTGTCGTCGACATCGTCGGCGAGGCACCGGTCGCGCACCGCCTCATCAGCGCCCGCGCGAAGACAGAATTCGTGGGATTGCATCTCAACCGGGTGGGTCTCGACCCGACGCTGATGCGGCGCTTTCCGCACCAGTTCTCGGGAGGGCAGCGCGCGCGCATCGGCATCGCCCGCGCGCTCGCGGTCGCCCCCGAATTCCTCGTCTGCGATGAATCGGTGGCGGCGCTCGACGTGTCGATCCAGGCGCAGGTGCTGAACCTCTTCATGGAGCTCCGCGCGCGCTTCAACCTCACGTATCTGTTCATCAGCCACGACCTCGGCGTCGTGCGCCACATGAGCGACCGCGTCGCGGTGATGTACCTCGGCCGGATCGTCGAATCCGGCCCCGCCGCCGCGGTCTTCGCGGCGCCGAACCATCCGTACACGGCGGCGCTGCTCGCGGGGGTGGGCAGCGTCGAGCCGGGACGCCGGAAGTTCATCCCGATCGTCGGCGAGATCCCGTCGCCGCTCGCGCCGCCGCCGGGCTGCCACTTCCATCCGCGCTGTCCGCATGCGATGCCGCGCTGCCGCGAGGTCGCTCCGGCGTTCAGGGAAATCGCGCCGGCGCGATGGTCGGCCTGCCACCTCAACGAGGCGCCGGCATGAGCGACGACGCGCCGTTCCTGCGCCATCCGCCTGCGGGAGAGCCGCTGCCGCTCGTGCTCGACTCGCCGCACAGCGGCGAGCGTTATCCCGACGATTTCGACCACGCGCCTCCGCGCGCGGAGATCCGGCGCGCCGAGGACACGCATGTCGCGCGGCTGTGGCACGGGGCCGTGCGGCACGGGGCGACGCTGATCGAAGCGTGCTTCCCGCGCGCGTACATCGACCCGAATCGCAGCCTCGACGATCTCGATCCCGATCTCATCGCGGACACGTGGGACGGTCCCCTCGAGCGTTCGCGCAAGACCGAGCAGGGCATCGGGCTCGTCTGGCGCCTCGCGCGGGGCGGCGTTCCGATGTATGCGCACAAGCTCCGCGCCGACGAGGTGCGCCGGCGCATCGAGCGCTGCTACCTTCCCTATCACGCCGCGTTGTCCGCCGAGCTCGACGCGCTGCGCCAGCGGTTCGGCGCGGTGTGGCTCGTCGATTGCCATTCGATGCCCGCGGTCGGCGACGTGAATTCGGACGACCCGGGGCGCGCGCGCGACGATTTCGTGCTCGGCGACCGCGACGGCACGACGTGCGCACCCGAATTCACCGCTGCGGTCGCCGCGGCGCTGCGCGATCTCGGGTACAAGGTGGCGATCAACGATCCCTACAAAGGGGTCGAGATCGTGCGCCGGCACGGCCGACCGGACTCGCGGCGACACAGCCTGCAGATCGAGATCAACCGGCGTCTGTACATGGACGAAGACACGCTGCTCCCAAATGCCGGGTATGCGAGGCTCGAGGGCGACCTCGACCGCCTCGCCGCGCGGCTGGCGGCGTTCGTGCGAAGCCGCCTCTGATTCGGCGCGGCGGATCGGCGCCGCCGATCCTGAGCGCGTCGATTGGTCAGACCACTTGACCGGTTGGAGGGCCGCTGCCAAACTCCGCACGCATCGCCGGGCGTTGCGCTGCGCGCCACGGCGACCCTTCATTCGACGCAGCCGCAGGAGGACGCAATGATCGCATCCGGACGCATGCTCGCTCGTATCGCCACGCTGGGGATCCTCCTGTTCGCCACGATTGCCGGCGCGGCCTATCCGGACCGGCCGATCACGCTGATCGTCCCGTGGGCGGCCGGCGGCGGCACCGATGCCACCGCGCGGATCATCGGCGCGCTGCTCGAAAAGGAGCTCGGGCAGCCGGTCAACGTCGTGAACCGGACGGGCGGCAGCGGCGTCGTCGGCCATTCGGCGATCGCGCTGGCGCCCCCGGACGGATACACGATCGGGCTCATCACCGTCGAGATCGGGATGATGCACTGGCAGGGACTGACCGAGCTCAACGGCGCGTCGTACACGCCGATCGGGCTCGTCAACGCGGATCCCGCCGGATTGCAGGTTGCCGCCGACGCGCCGTACAAGACGGCGGCCGATCTGATCGCCGCGATCAAGGCGAATCCCGGCAAGCTGAAGGCGTCGGGCACGGGGCAGGGCGGCATCTGGCATCTCGCGATCGCGGGGATGCTGCAGGATCTCAAGGTCGATCCCGCCAGCGTCCCCTGGGTGCCTTCGAACGGAGCGGCGCCGGGGCTGCAGGATCTCGTCGCCGGCGGAGTCCAGATCGCGCCTGTCTCGCTTCCGGAGGCAAGGTCGCTGATCGACGCGGGCAAGGTGAAGAGCCTCGCGATCATGGCGGACGCATCGCCCGCGCTCTATCCCAACCTTCCCACGCTGAAGCAGGCGACGGGAAGCAGCTGGACGATGGCCGCCTGGCGCGGCATCGCGGCGCCGAAGAACCTGACCCCCGAAGCGCGCGACAAGCTCGCGGCCGCGATCAAGAAGATCGTCGCCAGCAAGGACTACACGGATTTCATGGCGCAGCGCGGCTTCGGCGTGATCTACGCGAGCCCTGACGATTTCGCGAAATTCATGGCGAAGTCGGACGCCGACCTCGGCGCGACGATGAAGGCGGTCGGCATCGTCAAGTAGCAGCCGCGCCGGTCCCGATCCCTCTCGCGCGCGCATCGCGTGAAGCTCAATGACGCGGTCTGGGGCGCGCTGCTGCTGCTGTTCGGCGCCGTCGTCCTCGTCCACGTCCAGTCGTTTCCGAGAATCCCCGGCCAGAACGTCGGGCCGGGCCTGTTCCCGGGGCTGATCGCGATCGGCCTCGGGATCTGCGGCGTCCTCCTCGTCGGGAAGGGACTCGCCGCGCGCGCCTCCGGCGGCGAGCGCGCGCGCTGGTTCGAGCTCGAGCAATGGACCCGGTCGCGCCGCCACGTGCTCGCGTTCGCGCTCGCCGTCGGCGTCAATGTCTTCTACATCGCGCTGGTCGACCGGCTCGGATTCATTCCGACCGGCGTCGTCTACCTCGCGGTGCTTTTCGCGGTGTTCGAGGTCCGGCCGCGATGGATCGTCCCGCTCGCGCTCGTGGTGACGCTGTGCATCCACTACGCGTTCTACAAGCTGCTGAAGGTCCCGCTCCCCTGGGGCCTTCTGCAGGGCATCGCGTGGTAGCCGGCGCGAAAGCGGTGAAGGGTTCGCGGTCATGAGCAGCGCATGGGTCCAGGCGTTCGCGATGGTGTTCGATCCGTACAACCTCGTCGTGATGCTGGTCGCGTCGCTGTTCGGCCTCTTCGTCGGCGCGGTGCCCGGGCTGACCGCCACCATGGCGACGGCGCTGCTCGTTCCGGTGACGTTCTTCATGGCGCCGGTGCCGGCGATCGCCGCCATCGTGACCGCGACCGCGATGGCGATCTTCTCGGGCGACATCCCGGGTTGCCTGATGCGAATGCCGGGAACCCCGGCGTCGGCGGCTTACACGGACGAGGCATACGCGATGGCGAAGAAGGGCCTCGCGGACACGGCGCTCGGGGCGGGCCTCGTGTTCTCGGCGCTGGGCGGGCTGTTCGGCACCGCGGTGCTGATCCTCGCCGCGCCGACGCTCGCGGAATTCGCGCTGAAGTTCAGCTCGTTCGAATATTTCTGGCTGGTCCTGCTCGGGCTCACCTGCGCGGTGTTCATGACGTCAGAGCGGCCGCTCAAGGGATTCGTCTCGCTTCTGGGCGGGCTCATGGTCGCGTGCGTCGGTCTCGGCAATCCGGCGGCGTTCCCGCGCTTCACATTCGGCAGCATCGAGATGCTGGGCGGGATCGGCATGATCCCGATGATGATCGGCATGTTCGCGATCTCGGAAATCCTCCGCTATGCCGTCGACACCAGTCCGCCGCTGAAGATCATCGACCGGCCGATCGGCAACGTCTTCAAGGGGATGTGGGGCCTGACGAAGAAATATCCGGTGCAGATCCTGCGTGGCAACGCGATCGGCACGCTGATCGGGGCGCTTCCGGGCGCGGGAGCCGACATCGCGGCCTGGATCACCTATGCGATCAGCAAGAAGTTCTCGAAGGAGCCCGAGAAATTCGGCACCGGGCACGTCGAGGGCATCGTCGAAAGCGGGTCCGCCAACAACAGCGCGCTCGCTGGCGCGTGGATCCCGGCGCTCGTGTTCGGCATTCCCGGCGACTCGATCACGGCCATCGTGATCGGCGTGCTCTACATGAAGAACATGAACCCGGGCCCGCAGCTCTTCACCAACAATCCGCAGAACATCTACGCGGTCTACCTGCTGTTCATCATCGCCAACCTGATCATGCTTCCGCTTGGCTGGTGGTGCATCAAGGTCGCGAAGCAGATCCTCAAGGTGCCCCGTTCCGTGCTGATGCCGGTCATCATGCTCTTCTGCGTCGTCGGGTCCTTCGCGATCAACAACACGGCGTTCGACGTGACGGTGATGCTGGTAGCGGGGGTGGCGGCGTGGGTGCTCGAGGAAAACGGCTTTCCCGTGGCCCCGGCGATCCTCGGGGTCGTGCTGGGCGGCATGCTCGAGGAGAACTTCATCACGTCGATGATCAAGTCGGACGGCAACATGACGGCATTTCTCGCCCGTCCGATCGCCGCCTCGCTGGGGGCGATGACGCTCGCCGTCTGGTTCCTCCCGCTGCTGCTGCGGCGCCTGCGCCGGCTCGCCGGCATCTGAATTCTCGCCCGCCGGCGCGCGTTGCCGCGGTTTGCCGCGCTGCGGTATAATCCGCCAGTTTTGCAGGCACGCCCGCGCTTTTCGGGCTGAACGGCGTGTTTGCGCAAGAAAACCGGCAAAAAGGCATGCGCGGCAAACTCGTCGTCGGCAACTGGAAGATGAACGGCGGGCTCGCGGCGAACGCGGCGCTTCTCGGCGAGCTCGTGTCCCAGTGGGGACGAACCTCGGGGCGCGAATTGGCAGTGTGCGTTCCGTATCCGTACCTCATGCAGGCGCAGGCGGCGCTCGCGTCGACGCCCATCGCATGGGGTGCGCAGGACGTGAGCGAGCATGCGGCGGGCGCGTTTACCGGCGAAGTGTCGGCGGCGATGCTGGCCGAATTCGGCTGCCGCTTCGCGATCGTCGGGCATTCGGAGCGCCGCCAGCATTTCGGCGACACCGACGCCGTGGTGGGCGCGAAAGCCCGCGCGGCGCTGGGGGCAGGATTGACGCCGGTGGCGTGCGTCGGTGAGTCGCTCGCCGAGCGCGAGGCAGGGACGACGGAATCCGTCGTGCTGCGGCAGCTCGATGCGGTGCTGGCGGCCGTCGCCGGCGATGCGCCCAGGCTGGTCGTGGCCTACGAGCCCGTATGGGCGATCGGCACCGGCAGGACGGCGACTCCAGCGCAGGCGCAGGCGGTGCATGCGACGCTGCGAAAGCAGCTCCGCGCGGCCGGCGCCGGGGACATTCCGCTGCTTTACGGCGGCAGCGTCAAGGCGGACAACGCGAGCGCGTTGTTCGCGCAGGAAGACATCGACGGCGGATTGATCGGCGGTGCGTCGCTCAAGGCGTCCGAATTTTTGGCCATTGCGCGTGCCTAACGAAGGCATCGCGCGGCGCGGAGAGCGTATCCGCGGTTGGAGTTACGAATGAACATGCTGGAATCGCTGGTCCTGGTGGTGCACGTGATGATCGCTCTGGCGATCTGCGGCCTCGTGCTGCTGCAGCACGGCAAGGGCGCCGACATGGGCGCCGCGTTCGGCAGCGGCTCGTCGGGCAGCCTTTTCGGGGCCTCCGGCTCCGCCAATTTCCTTTCGCGGTCGACCGCGGTCCTGGTCGCGCTGTTCTTCGCCTCGAGCCTCGGCCTCACCTGGTTCGCGACCACGCACGGACCGGCCAAGGGCCTGATGCAGCAGGGCATCGAGGAAAAGGGCGCCGCCAAGTCGTCGGAAGTGCCGGCGTCACCCGGGGTGCCCACGACGCCCGCGCCCGCGGATCCGAGCCAAGGCCGCACCGGCGAACGCGGCAGGCTCGAAGTCCGGCGACGTGCCGAAATAGGCGTCACGGGGAATCGTTGGCGCAATTCGCATCGGAACAAGGATTTCGAACGACGCCGACGTGGTGAAATTGGTAGACACGCTGTCTTGAGGGGGCAGTGGGGTAACCCGTGGGAGTTCGAGTCTCCCCGTCGGCACCAGAATCGAGTGGAGGCGGCGCGAGCGCGTGACAGCCCAGGTGATCCGCGGCGCACGGTCACGCCGCTCGACGGGTGACGACGCTGCGATACGATCATGCTGGAACAGTACTTTCCGATCCTGCTCTTCATCCGGTCGGCCTCACCGTCGGCGTCGTCCTGCTCGCCGTCGGCACGCTGCTGTCGCCGAACCGCCCGGATCCGCGAGAAGCTCTCCCCGTACGAGTGCGGCTTCGAGGCGTTCGAGGACGCGCGCATGAAGTTCGACGTCCGCTACTACCTGGTCGCGATCCTGTTCATCCTGTTCGATCTCGAGATCGCGTTCCTCTTTCCCTGGGCGGTCGTGCTGCAGGACATCGGCTTCTTCGGCTTCGTGGCGATGATGGTCTTCCTCGCCATGCTCGTCGTCGGGTTCATCTACGAGTGGAAGAAGGGCGCGCTGGAATGGGAATAGCAATCGGAGCCAGGAGAGGCGCCATGGGCGATTGAAGGCGTCCTCGAGAAAGGCTTCGTCACCACGACGGCCGACGCGCTGATCAACTGGGCGCGCAACGGCTCGATGTGGCCGATGACGTTCGGCCTCGCCTGCTGCGCGGTCGAAATGATGCACGCGGGCGCCTCGCGCTACGACCTCGACCGCTTCGGCATCGTGTTCCGGCCGAGCCCGCGCCAGTCCGACGTGATGATCGTCGCCGGCACGCTGTGCAACAAGATGGCGCCGGCGCTGCGCAAGGTCTACGACCAGATGCCGGAGCCGCGCTGGGTCATCTCGATGGGCTCGTGCGCGAACGGCGGCGGCTACTATCACTATTCGTATTCGGTCGTGCGCGGCTGCGACCGCATCGTCCCGGTCGACATCTACATTCCCGGCTGCCCGCCGACCGCCGAGGCGACGCTTTACGGCATCCTGCAGCTCCAGAACAAGATCTGGCGCACCAACACGATCGCGCGCTGATGGCCACACGAATCGAAGTGCTGGCTGCCGCGCTTCCCGCGGCGCTGGGAGACAGGCTCTCGGGCGTCACGGTGGCGCTGGGCGAGGTGACGGCCGAGGTCGCGAGCCGACGATCTCGACGCGACGATGCGCGTCCTGCGCGACCGTCCCGAGTTTCGCTTCGAGATGCTGATCGACGTGTGCGGCGTCGACTACTCGACGTACGGCGACGCCGCGCACCCGACGGCCCGCGCTTCGCGGCCGTGTATCACCTGCTTTCGCTGGCGAACAACTGGCCGCCTGCGCGTGCGCGTGTTCGCGCCCGACGACGAGTTTCCCGTGATCCCCAGCGTCATCGACGTATGGCCCTCGGCGAACTGGTTCGAGCGCGAGGCGTTCGATCTCTACGGCATCGTCTTCACCGGGCATCCCGACCTGCGCCGCCTGCTGACCGACTACGGATTCATCGGCCACCCGTTCCGCAAGGACTTTCCGATATCCGGCCACGTCGAGATGCGCTACGACCCGGAGCAGGGCCGCGTCATCTACCAGCCGGTCACGATCGAGCCGCGCGAGATCACGCCGCGCGTCATCCGCGAAGAGAGCTACGGCACGGCGAGTGACGGGATCGGCCGAGATGCCGATGGCCGAAATCCGCAACTACACCATGAACTTTGGGCCGCAGCACCCGGCGGCGCACGGGGTGCTGCGGCTCGTGCTCGAGCTCGATGGCGAGGTGATCCAGCGCGCCGACCCGCACATCGGATTGCTGCACCGGGCAACCGAAAAGCTCGCGGAGACGCGGACCTACCTGCAATCGGTTCCCGTACATGGACCGGCTCGACTACGTCTCGATGATGTGCAACGAGCACGCGTACTGCCTCGCGATCGAGCGGCTCATCGGCATCGAAGTCCCGATCCGTGCGCAGTACATCCGCGTGATGTTCGACGAGATCACCCGGATCCTCAACCATCTGCTCTGGCTCGGTGCCCACTCGCTCGACGTCGGCGGCATGACGACGTTCCTCTACTGCTTTCGCGAGCGCGAGGACCTGTTCGACGTGTACGAGGCCGTGTCCGGCGCCAGGATGCATGCCGCGTATTACCGGCCGGGCGGAGTCTACCGCGACCTGCCGGACCGGATGCCGCAGTACCAGGCGCAGCACACGCGCAGCGAGCGCGGGATGGCGGCGCTCAACGCCAACCGGCAGGGCTCGGTGCTCGATTTCATCGAGGATTTCACGAGGCGCTTCCCCGGGTGCGTCGACGACTACGAAACGTTGCTGACCGAGAACCGGATCTGGAAGCAGCGCACGGTCGGCATCGGCGTCGTGACGGCCGAGCGGGCGATCGCGCTGGGATTCACCGGCCCGATGCTGCGCGGCTCGGGCGTGCCGTGGGACCTGCGCAAGAAGCAGCCCTACGAGGTCTACGACCGGATGGATTTCGACATTCCGGTCGGCACCAGCGGCGATTGCTATGACCGCTACCTCGTTCGCGTCGAGGAAATGCGCCAGTCGAACCGCATCGTTCGCCAGTGCATCGACTGGCTGCGCGCGAATCCTGGCCCCGTGATCGCGGACAACCGCAAGGTTGCTCCGCCGTCGCGCGAGGTGATGAAGGAAGACATGGAAGCGCTGATCCACCATTTCAAGCTCTTCACCGAAGGCATGCACGTCCCGCCGGGCGAGGCTTACGCGGCGATCGAGCATCCGAAGGGCGAATTCGGCGTCTACATCGTTTCCGACGGCGCCAACAAGCCGTATCGCGTGAAGCTGCGCCCGCCCGATTTTCCGCATCTCGCGGCGCTGGACGAGATGTCCCGCGGGCACATGATCGCCGACGTCGTCGCGATCATCGGCACCCAGGACATCGTGTTCGGGTCGATCGATCGATGACGATCCGCGCGCTGTACCCGTTGTTCCTCGTGGTGGCCGCCGCGTCCCTGTACCCGACTTTCGCGGCCGCGGCGCAGCCCGTGACCCCGCCCGTGCGCCCGCCCGAGGCGCAGCCGGCGAAGCCACCGACGGAGCCGCCGCCAGACGCGGCCACCGAGGCGGACGACACGGAAGTCGTGCAGGAATCGCGCAACTGGCTGGCGCTGATCGACGCCGACAAGGCGGGGCAGGCGTGGGACGGCGCGGGCGCGCAGCTCAAGGCGTCGGTCTCGCGTGCGAAGTGGATCGAGGGGATTCGCGGCATTCGCAAGCCGTACGGCAGGCTCGTGTCGCGCGAGGTGGAGTCGCGTCGCGCGCACGCACACGATTGCCGGCGCGCCCGAGGGCGACTACGCGATCGTCCGGTTCGAATCCGTCTTCGCCAACCGCAAGCAAACGACCGAGATGGTGACCTGGACGCTCAACGATACGTCGTGGCGCGTCTCGGGCTACCAGATTCGATAACGGCGGCTCTCCGATGCTCTCGCCTCAGGCCCTCGAAAAGATCGATCGCGCGATCGCGAAATACCCGCCCGACCAGAAGCGGTCGGCGGTGATGGCGGCGCTCACCATCGCGCAGGACGAGAAAGGCTGGCTCGCGACGGACACGATGGATTTCGTCGCGCACTATCTCGGCATGCCGCCGGTCGCCGTGTATGAAGTGGCGACGTTCTACACGATGTTCAACTGCGAGCCGGCCGGCCGCTACAAGCTGACAATCTGCACGAACCTTCCCTGCGCGCTGCGTGACGCGGTGAAGGCGACCGAGCATCTGAAGCGCGAGCTCGGCATCGATTTCAACGAGACCACGGCGGATGGCCTGTTCACGCTGAAGGAGGGCGAGTGCCTGGGCGCCTGCGGCGACGCGCCGGTGATGCTCGTCAACAACAAGCGCATGTGCAGCTACATGCAGCCGGACAGGCTCGACGCTCTGCTCGCCGAGCTCCGGGCGTCCGCGAGCCCAGGCGGTGACGAAGAATGAGCGGATCCGCGCGCACGCTCGACTACGGACCCGATGCCATTCTGATGGCCGGCCTCACGGGCGAGAACTGGCGCCTCGCCGATTATGTCGCGCGCGGCGGTTATTCGGCATTGCGCAAGCTCGTCACCGAAAAAGTGCCTCCGGCAACCGTCATCGCCGAAGTCAAGAAGTCCGCGCTGCGGGGACGCGGCGGCGCGGGATTTCCGACCGGCCTCAAGTGGAGCTTCATGCCGCAGCAGTATGCCGGCGAGAAGATCCTCGTCTGCAATTCGGACGAGGGCGAGCCCGGCACGTTCAAGGACCGCGACATCCTGCGCTACAACCCGCACGCGCTGATCGAGGGGATGGCGATCGGCGCGTACGCGATGGGCTGCACGCGCGGCTACAACTACGTGCATGGCGAGATCTGGGAGATCTACGAGCGCTGCGAGGCGGCGCTGGCCGAGGCTTACGACGCGGGCCTCCTCGGCAAGAACGTGCTGGGTTCGGACTGGAGCTTCCATCTCTTCAATCACCACGGCTACGGCGCCTACATCTGCGGCGAGGAAACGGCGCTGCTCGAGTCCCTCGAAGGCAAGAAGGGCCTGCCGCGCTACAAGCCGCCGTTCCCGGCGAGCTACGGCCTCTACGGCAAGCCGACGACGATCAACAACACCGAGACCTTCGCCGCGGTGCCGTGGATCATCAACCACGGCGGCGAGGCGTTCCTCGCGCTCGGCAAGGCCAACAACGGCGGCACGAAGCTCTTCTCCGTCTCCGGCGACGTGGAGCGCCCCGGCAATTTCGAGGTGCGGCTCGGCACGCCGTTCGCGCAACTCCTCGAGATGGCGGGCGGCGTGCGCGGCGGGCGCAAGCTGAAGGCCGTGATTCCGGGCGGCTCGTCGATGCCCGTGCTGCCCGGCGACGTCATGATGGGCTGCGACATGGACTACGACTCGATCGCCAAGGCCGGATCGATGCTGGGATCGGGCGCCGTGATCGTGATGGACGAGACGCGCTGCATGGTGAAGTCGCTGCTGCGGCTGTCCTACTTCTATTACGAGGAGTCCTGCGGCCAGTGCACGCCCTGCCGCGAGGGCACCGGCTGGCTGTGGCGTGTGGTCGACCGGATCGAGCATGGCAGGGGCCGCAACGAGGATCTCGACCTGCTGACCTCGGTGGCCGACAACATCGCCGGCCGCACGATATGCGCGCTGGGCGACGCCGCGGCGCTGCCGGTCAAGAGCTTCGTCAAGCACTTTCGCGACGAATTCCAGCACCACATCGATCACAAGCGCTGTCTTGTGCCCGAGTACGTCTAGCCCAGCCGCCGCCTCATGCTGAACATCGAAATCGACGGCAGGAAGATCGAGGTCGCGCCCGGCAGCACGGTGATGGAGGCCGCGCACACGCTCGGCATCTATGTGCCGCACTTCTGCTGGCACAAGAAGCTCTCGATCGCGGCCAATTGCCGGATGTGCCTCGTGCAGGTCGAGAAGGCGCCCAAGCCGCTGCCCGCCTGCGCGACCCCCGTCGCCGAAGGCATGAAGGTGTGGACTGCGTCGGAGCACGCGAAGCAGGCGCAGCGCAGCGTGATGGAGTTCCTGCTGATCAACCATCCGCTCGACTGCCCGATCTGCGACCAGGGCGGCGAATGCCAGCTGCAGGACCTCGCTGTCGGCTACGGCGCGTCGGCGAGCCGCTACGACGAGCCGAAGCGCGTCGTGTTCCGCAAGGAGCTGGGGCCGCTCGTCGCCGCCGAGGAGATGACGCGCTGCATCCAGTGCACGCGCTGCGTGCGCTTCGGGCAGGAGATCGGCGGGATGATGGAGCTCGGGATGATCGGCCGCGGCGAGCACGCGGAAATCGTCGCGTTCGTCGGCCGCAGCGTCGACTCGGAGCTCTCGGGCAACATGATCGACGTCTGCCCGGTCGGCGCGCTCACCTCCAAGCCGTTCCGCTACGCGGCGCGGACGTGGGAGCTCGTGCGCCGCAAATCGGTGTCGCCGCACGACGCGCACGGCAGCAACCTGATCGTCCAGCTCAAGAACGACCGTGTGCTCCGCGTGCTGCCGCTCGAGAACGAGGCGGTCAACGAGTGCTGGATCTCCGACAAGGACCGCTTCTCCTATGAGGCGCTCGGAAGCGAGGAGCGCCTGGCGACGCCGATGCTCCGCGAGAACGGGGAATGGCGCAGCGTCGACTGGCACCAGGCGCTGGAGCGCGTCGCCGACGGCCTCAAGGACGTCGTCGCGAAGCACGGTGGCGCGGCGATCGGCACGATCGTGTCGCCGCATGCGACGGTCGAAGAGATGGCGCTCGCGGCGAAGCTCTCGCGCGCGCTCGATTCGGACAACATCGACTTTCGGCTGCGCCAGTCGGATTTCCGCGGCGACGGGCAGGGCGCCGGCATCGCGTGGCTCGGGATGCCGATCGCGGACGTCGAGCGCCTCGACCGCGCGCTCGTGGTCGGCAGTTTCCTGCGCAAGGACCATCCGCTGCTCGCGCAACGGCTGCGCAAGGCGGCGCGCCACGGCGCGCAAGTGTCGCTGCTCCACTGCGGTGGCGGACGATTCGCTGATTCGCGTCGCGCACTCGCTGGTCGCGCCGCCGTCGCAATGGACGAAGTTGCTCGCCGAGATCGTGGTCGCCGCGGCGACCGGAGCCGGCAAGGCGGTGCCGAAGGCGCTGGCGCAAGTCGAGGCGACCGCCGCGGCGCAGGTCGTCGCGGCGGGACTTCTCACGGGCGAGCGCAAGGCCGTGCTGCTCGGCAACGGCGCGGAACAGCACGCCGACGCGTCGCAGTTGCGGGCACTCGCACAATCGCTTTGCGAGATCACCGGTGCCACGCTCGGCTGCCTCACCGAAGCCGCGGGCAGCGTCGGAGGCTACGTCGCGGGCGCATTGCCGCAGGCGAAAGGTCTCAATGCACGGGCGATGCTCGAGGACCCGCGCAAGGCCTACATCGTCCTCGGCGCCGAGCCCGAATTCGATTGCGCCAACCCGGTCGCCGCGCGCGCGGCGCTCGACCAGGCCGATTTCGTGGTCGCGCTGTCGCCGTTCCGGCATGGCATGGAATGGGCCGACGTGCTGCTGCCGATTGCGCCGTTCACCGAGACCGCGGGCACGTTCGTGAGCTGCGAAGGCCGCATCCAGTCGTTCACCGGCGTCGCCCCGCCGCACGCCGAGACGCGCCCCGCGTGGAAGGTCCTGCGCGTGCTCGGCTCGCTGCTCGGGTCTGCCGGGATTCGATTACGACTCGATCGACGCCGTTCGCGCCGCGCTGCTCCCTTCGCAGGCGGATGTCACCGCGCGCCTTCGCAACGATTCGCGCGTCGCGGTCGCGGCGCCCGCCGCCACGGCGCAGGGCCTCGAGCGCATCGCCGACGTCCCGATCTATTTCGCCGATCCGCTGGTGCGCCGCGCGCCGTCGCTGCAGCGGACGAGCGATGCGAAGCCACCGCGCGCACGGATGGCGGCTGCGACGATGCAGCGCCTCGGCATCGCCGACGGCGCCATGGTCAAGGTGCGGCAGGGGCGCGGCGAGGCGGTGCTGGCCGCGTCCGCCGACGCGACGGTTCCCGCGAACGTGGTGCGGATCGCCGCGGCGCATCCGTCGACCTGCGGGCTCGAAGGCCTGTCCGGCCCCGTCCTGGTCGAGGCGTGCTGATGGATGCCGCGCTCGCCCCCGTCGCGCAATTCTTCGGCTCGGGCTGGGTCGTCGTCGTCACGCTTGCGCAGATCGTCGTGCTGGTCGTCGTGCTGATCCTCTGCGTCGCGTATCTCACGCTCGCCGAGCGCAAGGTGATCGGCTGGATGCAGGTTCGCATCGGCCCCAACCGCGTCGGCCCGCTCGGCCTGCTGCAGCCGTTCGCCGACGTCGCCAAGCTGCTGTTCAAGGAAATCATCCTGCCGGCGGGCGCGAACCGCTATCTCTTCTACCTCGCGCCGCTGCTCGCGATCGGATCGGCTGTGGCGGCCTGGGCGGTCGTGCCGCTGTCCGGCGACATGGTGATCGCCGACATCAACGCGGGCCTGCTCTATCTCCTCGCCATGACTTCCGTGGGCATCTACGGGATCATCCTCGCCGGGTGGGCGTCGAACTCGAAGTACGCGTTCCTCGGGTGCCTTCGCTCCGCCGCGCAGATCGTTTCCTACGAGATCGCGATGGGCTTCGCGCTGGTGGGCGTGCTGATGGCGGCGGGCAGCCTCAACCTTTCCGACATCGTGCGCGGCCAGCAGGGCGGGGCCGCGTACTGGTATTTCTGGCCGCTGCTGCCGCTCGCGGTCGTGTATTTCGTCTCCGGGCTGGCCGAGACCAACCGCCACCCGTTCGACGTCGCGGAGGGCGAATCCGAGATCGTCGCGGGCTTCCACGTCGAGTACTCGGGGATCACGTTCGCCGTGTTCTTCCTCGCCGAGTACATGAACATGATCCTGATCGCCGCGCTGACGTCGATCATGTTCCTCGGCGGCTGGCTCTCGCCGTGGCCGGGCCTCAACGACGTCACGATCTGGGGCACGCAGCTCCGCCCGTTCGGCGACGGGCTGCCCTGGCTGCTGCTCAAGATGGCCGGCGTGCTGTTCCTGTTCCTGTGGGTGCGGGCGACGTTCCCGCGCTACCGCTACGACCAGATCATGCGGCTCGGCTGGAAGGTGTTCATTCCGGTCACGCTCGTCTGGATCGTGTTCCTGGGCGCGATGATGCAGACGCGCTATGCCGGGCTCTTCCACTGACGGCGGATGCGACGATGCTCGAACGCGTGAAATCCTTCGCCAGGACGTGGCTGCTGCTGGAGCTGGGGCGCGGCCTCATGCTGACCGGCCGGCACATGTTCAAGCGCAAGGTCACCGTCCAGTTTCCGGAGGAGAAGACGCCGCAGAGCCCGCGCTTTCGCGGCCTGCACGCGCTGCGCCGCTATCCGAACGGCGAGGAGCGCTGCATCGCCTGCAAGCTGTGCGAGGCGGTGTGTCCCGCGCTCGCGATCACGATCGAATCGGAGCAGCGCGCCGACGGCACGCGCCGGACGACGCGTTACGACATCGACCTCGTCAAGTGCATCTTCTGCGGCTTCTGCGAGGAGAGCTGTCCGGTCGACTCGATCGTCGAGACGCGCATCCTCGAATACTGCGGCGAGAAGCGCGGCGACCTCTACATGAACAAGGAAATGCTGCTCGCCGTCGGCGACCGGTACGAGGCGCAGATCGCCAGGGATCGCGCCGAGGATGCCAAGTACCGCTGACGCCGCGACCGGCGCCCGCTCAACGACACCGCACCGACAGCACAGCGCACCCGACTCCCGAATCCATGTCCGTCACGACCGTCCTTTTCTACGTCTTCGCCGCGATCCTCGTGTTCGCGGCGCTGCGCGTCGTGACGGCGCGCAATCCGGTGCACGCGGCGCTGTGGCTGGTGCTCGCGTTCTTCACCGCCGCGGCGCACTGGCTGATGCTGCGCGCCGAATTCCTCGCCATCGTGCTGGTGCTGGTCTACGTCGGCGCGGTGATGGTGCTGTTCCTGTTCGTCGTGATGATGCTGGACGTCAATTTCGACGTGCTGCGCAAGGAATTCCGCAGCTACCTGCCGGTCGGCACGGCCGTCGGCGTGCTGGTCGTCGTCGAGATGGCGCTGGTGCTCGTCTCGAACCGCCTGACGGGCGTGGTCGGAGGCGGCGCCGCGGTCGTCCAGGGCGGCAGCAACACCAGGGCGCTGGGCGAGCTGCTCTACACCGAATACGTCTATCCGTTCGAGATCGCGGCGGTGATCCTGCTGGTGGCGATCATCGCGGCGATCGTGCTCACGCATCGGGAGCGGCGCACCAGCCGGCACCAGGATCCCGGATTGCAGGTGAAGGTGCGGGCGAAGGACCGGCTGCGGGTGCTGTCGATGCCGTCGGAGAAGAAGGAAGAAGGCTAGATCACACGGATGCCGCTGGCGCGCGATTGCGCGCCGGCGGATGGGTCGCAGGTTGCACAAGGGAGGTTCGCGAGTGCTTTCGATTGCCGCGCCGACGCTGTCGCACTATCTCGTGCTGGCCGCGATCCTGTTCGCCATCAGCATGGCGGGGATATTCCTCAATCGGCGCAACGTGCTCATCATGCTGATGGCGATCGAGCTGATGCTGCTCGCGGTCAATATCAACTTCATCGCGTTCTCGAGCTTCCTGGGCGACATGGCCGGGCAGGTGTTCGTGTTCTTCATCCTGACCGTCGCCGCGGCCGAGTCGGCCATCGGGCTCGCGATCCTCGTCCTCCTGTTCCGCAACGTCGGGTCGATCGACGTCGAGGACCTCGACCGGTTGAAGGGTTGATCGCGTGACTGACGATGCAGCAACTCTATCTTCTGGTGCCGGTGGCGCCGCTCGTCGCGGCGATCCTCGTCGGGCTTGCCGGCGCGAGGCTCGGCCGCGCCTGGTCGCACCGGCTGTGCATCGCCGGCGTCGCAGTCTCGACGGTGGCGTCGATCCTGGTGCTGCGCGACGTGATGGCGGGCCACGTCTTCAACGGCGACGTCTACACCTGGCTGCAGTCCGGCACCTTCAAGCTGTCGATCGGGTTCCTGATCGACCCGCTGACCGCGATGATGATGGTCGTGGTGACGTTCGTCTCGCTGATGGTGCACATCTACACGATCGGCTACATGGACGAGGATCCGGGCTACACGCGTTTCTTCAGCTACATCTCGCTGTTCACGTTCGCGATGCTGATGCTCGTGATGAGCAACAATTTCCTCCAGCTCTTCTTCGGCTGGGAGGGCGTGGGTCTCGTGTCGTACCTGCTGATCGGGTTCTGGTACACGCGCGAGACGGCGATCTACGCGAACCTGAAGGCGTTCCTCGCCAACCGTGTCGGCGACTTCGGCTTCATCCTGGGGATCGGCCTCATCCTCGCCTACTTCGGCACGCTCGATTACGCGCCGGTGTTCGCGCTGGCGAAGGGCCTCGCCGGGACCACGATCAGCCTCTGGGGCGACACCCAGGTGCTGCTGCTGACGGCGATCACGATCGGGCTTTTCGTCGGCGCGATGGGCAAGAGCGCGCAGGTGCCGCTGCACGTGTGGCTGCCCGACTCGATGGAAGGCCCCACGCCGATCTCCGCGCTGATCCACGCCGCGACGATGGTGACGGCCGGGATCTTCATGGTGGCGCGGATGAGCCCGCTCTTCGAGCTTTCCGATGCCACGCTGTCGTTCGTCACCGTCGTCGGCGCGACGGGCGCGCTGTTCCTCGGCATCCTCGGCATGGTCCAGTTCGACATCAAGCGCGTCGTCGCCTACTCGACGCTGTCGCAGCTGGGCTACATGACGGTTGCGCTGGGCGTGTCCGCGTACGCCGGCGGCATCTTCCACCTGATGACGCATGCGTTCTTCAAGGCGCTGCTCTTCCTCGGCGCAGGGTCCGTGATCATCGCGCTGCATCACGAGCAGGACATGCGCAAGATGGGCGGGCTCGCGAAATACATGCCGGTCACCTACGTGACGATGCTGATCGGAAGCCTCGCGCTGTGCGGCATCCCGCCGTTCGCGGGATTCTTCTCGAAGGACGCCATCATCGAGGCGGTGCATCTTTCGACGATCCCGGGCCACGGCTATGCGTACTTCTGCGTGCTGACGGGCGTCTTCGTCACGGCGTTCTACACGTTCCGGCTGGTGTTCATGACGTTCCACGGCGCGCCCCGATTCGATGCGCATGGCGGCGCGCACGCGGAGCACGATCATGAACACGCCTCCGGCCCGCCGAAGGAAAGCCCGTGGGTCGTCACGCTGCCGCTCGTGGCGCTCGCCATTCCATCGGTGATCGCCGGGTGGATCTATATCCAGCCGATGTTGTTCGGCGATTTCTTCGGCACGTCCATCGTCGTCCTGCCGCAGCACGCGGTTCTCGCGGAGCTTGCCGAGGAGTGGCATGGCGTCGGCGAGTTCATCCGGCACGGCATCGTGAGCGCGCCATTCTGGCTGGCCATCGCCGGCATCGCGACCGCTGCGTACCTCTACCTGGTCCGCGTCGAGCTGCCGGCGCGCATCGCCAAGGCCGCCGGCCCGATCTACGCGCTCCTGGAGAACAAGTACTACGCGGACCGCTTCAACGACTGGTTCTTCGCCGGTGGCGCGCGGCGCCTCGGAGCGTTCTTCAAGAACGTCGGCGACGCCTCGATCATCGACGGATTCTTCGTCAACGGGACGGCCCGGGTGATCGGGTGGTCGGCGGCGCTGATGCGGCACCTGCAGTCGGGATACGTGTACCACTACGCGTTCACCATGATCATCGGCCTGTTCGCGCTGCTGAGCTGGTACGTGCACTGACACGATGACGACGATGCCGCCGTATCTCACCCTCGCCATCTTCCTGCCCATCGCGTTCGGCGTGGGCGTGCTGTTCGTCAACCGCGACCAGGACGCTCCGATCGCGCGCCGGATCGCGCTCCTCGGCGGGCTCGCATCGTTCCTCGTCACGCTGCCGCTGTGGTTCGGGTTCCAGACCGGCACGTCGGACATGCAGTTCGTCGAGCGCGGCGAATGGATTCTCCGGTTCAACATCTACTATTTCGTCGGGGTCGACGGGATCTCGATGCCGTTCGTGCTGCTGAACAGCCTGATGACGCTCTTCGTCATCTGGTCGGCCTGGGAGGCGATCCAGACGCGCGTCGCGCAGTACATGGCGGCCTTCCTGATCCAGTCCGGCCTCATCAACGGCGCGTTCTGCGCCCTCGACGGGATGCTGTTCTACGTGTTCTTCGAGGCGATGCTGATTCCGATGTACCTCATCATCGGCGTCTGGGGCGGCCCGAATCGCGTCTACGCGGCGATCAAGTTCTTCCTGTACACGCTGCTGGGGTCGCTGCTGATGCTGGTGGCGCTGATCTACCTCTACAATGTTTCCGAGACGTTCTCCATCCTCGAGTGGTACCCGCTGCCGCTCGAGCTGCCGGTGCAGGTGCTGCTGTTCATCGCGTTCTTCCTGTCGTTCGCCGTCAAGGTGCCGATGTGGCCGCTGCACACGTGGCTGCCCGACGCGCACCCGGAGGCGCCGACCGGCGGCTCGGTGATCCTGGCGGCGATCACGCTCAAGATCGGCGCGTACGGCTTCGTGCGTTTCATCCTGCCGATCGTGCCCGACGCAAGCCGCTACCTGACCGGATTCGTGATCGCGCTGTCGCTGATCGCCATCATCTACATCGGCTTCGTCGCGCTGATGCAGACCGACATGAAGCGGCTGATCGCGTATTCGTCGATCGCGCACATGGGCTTCGTGACGCTCGGCTTCTTCATGTTCAGCCAGCTCGGCACCGAGGGCGGACTGGTGCAGATGGTCTCGCACGGATTCGTCTCGGCGGCGCTGTTCCTGTGCGTGGGCGTGATGTACGACCGCATGCACACGCACCGCATCGCGGATTTCGGCGGCGTGGTGAACACGATGCCGAAGTTCGCGGCCTTCATGATGCTGTTCTCGATGGCCAACGTGGGGCTCCCCGGCACATCGGGATTCGTCGGCGAATTCCTGGTGATCCTCGCCGCGGTGAAATCCAACCTGTGGATCGGATTCGCGGCGGCGACGACGATGATCCTCGGCGCCGCGTACACGCTGTGGATGTACAAGCGGGTGATCTACGGGCCGGTGACCAACGACAGCGTCGCCAAGCTGACCGACATCAACCGGCGCGAATTCTGGCTGCTGGCGGCGGTCGCCGCCGGCGTTCTCGCGATCGGCGTCTATCCGAAGCCGCTGATCGACGTGATGCATTCGTCGGTCGCCGATCTGCTGACGCACGTCGCACGGAGCAAGCTGTGACCCGCGGTCCCGCAATGACGATACCAAGCCTTCTCCCGGTGCTGCCCGAGGTCGTCCTGCTCGCCGCGGCCTGCGTCATCCTGATCCTCGACCTGTTCCTGTCGGAGGCCGAGAAACGGGCGAGCTACTGGCTCACGCAGCTGACGCTCCTCGCCTGCGCGACGATCACCGTCGTGACCGCCGGCGACGAGCCGGTCCGGGCGATGAACGGGCTTGTCGTCGACGACATGCTGTCCGACCTGCTCAAGTTCTTCACCTATGCCGCGGTGTCGCTCACGCTCTTCTTCTCGCGCGACTACCTGACGACGCGAGGGCTCTTCCGCGGCGAGACGTTCGTGCTGGCGCTGTTCACGCTGCTCGGCATGATGGTGATGATCTCCGCCGCCAATTTCCTCACGCTCTACATGGGGCTCGAGCTGCAGGCGCTGTCGCTGTATGCGCTGGTGGCGATGGACCGGAGCGCGAAGCGCGCTTCCGAAGCCGCGATGAAGTACTTCGTGCTGGGCGCGCTCGCCTCGGGAATGCTGCTGTACGGCATGTCGATGGTCTACGGCGCTACCGGCTCGCTCGACCTCGAGCAGATCACGCGCGCGATCCTGGCGGGGCAGGGCAACCGGATGATCCTGCTGTTCGGCCTCGTGTTCATCGTGTCGGCGATCGCGTTCAAGCTGGGCGCCGTGCCTTATCACATGTGGGTCCCCGACGTGTACGACGGGGCGCCGACGGCCGATCACGCTGATGATCGGCAGCGCCCCCAAGATCGCCGCGTTCGCGTTCATGCTGCGCCTGCTCCAAGGCGGCCTGCCCGCGCTCGAGTTCGACTGGCAGGGCATGCTGATGGTGCTCTCGCTGCTGTCGATGATCCTCGGCAACCTGATCGCGATCGCGCAGACGAGCCTCAAGCGGATGCTGGCGTACTCGACGATCGCCAACATGGGCTACATGCTGATGGGGTTCCTGACGGCGAACCTCGACGGGTTCAGCGCGGCGATGTTCTACGTCGTCGTCTACGCGCTGACGACGCTGGCCTCCTTCGGCATGATCATGCTGCTCGCGCGCGAGGGCTTCGAAGCGGACCAGCTCTCGGACTTCAAGGGACTGAACCAGCGCTCTCCCTGGTGGGCGTTCATCATGCTGATCGTGATGTTCTCGCTGGCCGGCATTCCGCCGACCGCCGGGTTCTACGCGAAATTCTCCGTGATCGAGGCTGCCGTCAACGGCGGATTCGTCTGGCTGGCCGTGGTCGCGGTGCTCGCATCGCTCATTGGCGCGTTCTATTACCTTCGCATCGTGAAGCTCATGTATTTCGACGATGCCACCGACAGCGCGCCGATCGTCGCCCGCGCCGACACGCGGGCGCTGCTCTCGGGCAACGGCATCGCGCTGCTCGCCCTCGGCATCTTCCCGCAGCATCTCATGGGCTGGTGCGTGGTGGCGCTGGTCAACTCCGGATTCCTCTGAAGCGGCTCGGCGCAATGCCGCCGCGCCGTTGATGAGCAGGCAGCGCGAGGTGCGTGCTAAGATTGGCTGCCCGCTTTGCCTTTCAGCCTCCATCCGGTCGTCGAACCCATGCGCGTCGGCTTCTTCGTCACCTGCCTCGTCGACCTGATGCGCCCGTCGATCGGGTTCGCCGCGATCGAGCTGCTCGAGGCGGGCGGCGCCGAAGTGTTCGTGCCGCCGACGCAGACGTGCTGCGGCCAGCCGGCCTACAACTCGGGCGACCGCGCCGACGCGAAGGCGCTGGCGGCGAAAGTGGTCGCCGAGTTCGAATCCTGCGATTACCTGGTGGCGCCGTCGGGCTCGTGCAGCGGCATGATCCGCACGCACTATGCGGACCTCTTCGCCGACGATCCGGCGATGGCGACGCGCGTCGCCGCGCTCACGGCCAAGACCTTCGAGCTCACGCAGTTCCTGGTCGACGTCCTGAAGCTCGAGCGCGTGCCCGGGCGCTACGACGGCACCATTACCTATCACGACAGCTGCGCCGGGCTGCGCGAGATGGGCGTCAAGTCCGCGCCGCGCGCGCTGCTCGCGAAGGTACCCGGGCTCTCGCTCACCGAGATGGGCGAATGCGAGGTCTGCTGCGGCTTCGGCGGAACGTTCTCGATCAAGTTCGGCGAAATCTCGGCTCGTCTTGCGGACAACAAGTGCGAGGCCGTCGTCGGCACGAAGGCGGGCGCCGTCGTGCTGGGCGATCTCGGCTGCATGCTGAACATCGAGGGCCGGTTGCGCCGCCGCGGCGACACGACGACCAAGGTGCTGCACGTCGCCGAGGTGCTGACCGGGAAGGGCGGCCAATGAAAGTCGCCTCGATGCACTTCAAGGAAACGGCGCACGTCAAGCTCAACGACGAGCGCCTGCAGTTCAATCTGAAGAAGATGCAGGGCAAGTTCGTGGCCAAGCGGCGTGAGTCGCTGGTCGAGCTCGACGACTTCGAGGGCACGCGCGACGCCGCCAAGGCGATCCGCAACCGGGCGCTGGACGAGCTCGACGTCTGGCTCGAGACGTTCGAGCGCAACGCCGCGGCTCGCGGCGCGACGGTCCTCTGGGCGGAGACGCCGGCCGACGTCAACGCGCTGGTGATCGAGATCGCCGCGAAGCACGCGGTGAAGAAGATCATCAAGTCGAAATCGATGGTCTCGGAGGAATCCGCGCTCGACCACGCGATCGAGGCCGCGGGAATGAAGGTGGTCGAGACCGACCTTGGCGAGTACATCCTGCAGATCAACGACTACGAGCCGCCGTCGCATATCATCGGCCCGGCGCTGCACAAGTCGAAGGAGGAGGTGGCGGAGCTCTTCCGCAAGACGCACGGCACGCCGATGAAGATGGGCATCGACGAGCTCTGCCTCGAGGCGCGCGGAGTGCTGCGCGATCACTATCTCACCGCCGACATGGGCATCTCCGGCGGCAATTTCTTCGTCGCGGAGACGGGCTCCGTGGTGCTCGTCACCAACGAGGGCAATGCGACGCTGACGACCACGCTGCCGAAGGTGCACGTCGCGATCTCCGGAATCGAGAAGATCGTTCCCACGCTGGAGGACGTCGCGACGCTGATGCGCCTCCTGCCGCGCTCGTCGACCGGGCAGTCGATCTCCAACTACGTCGACGTGCTGACCGGTGCCAAAGGCACGGGTGAATTCCATGGCGCCGAGCACATGTACTTCATCATCGTCGACAGCGGGCGAAGCGCCGTGCTCGGCAGCACGGTCCGCGAGGCGCTGCGCTGCATTCGCTGCGGCGCCTGCATGAACCATTGCCCGGTCTACCAGAACGTCGGCGGGCATTCGTACGGCTGGGTGTATCCCGGCCCGATCGGCTCGATCCTGACGCCGATGTACGTCGGTCTCGAGCAGGCGCAGGACCTTCCCGCGGCGTCGACGATGTGCAACCAGTGCGGCGTCGTGTGCCCGGTCAGGATTCCGCTGCCGGACCTGCAGCGCAAGCTGCGCGAGCGTGCGTTCGAGGAAGGCCTGCGCCCGTGGTACGAGCGCACCGGGCTCGCGGTCTGGTCGTGGTGCGCGCAACGGCCCGCGCTGTACGGTCTCGCAAGCCGCATCGGGGTGCGCGTCCTCAAGTGGATGGGCGGCGCGACGGGGATGATCCATACGCTGCCGATCGGCCGCGGCTGGACCGACGAGCGCGACATGCCGGCACCCCAGGGCCGCACGTTCCGCGAGCTCTACGCCGCGAAGAGGCGATCATGAACGCTCCGCACGCCGGCGTCGCGCCTCCGCTGTCGCGGCGCGCCGAGTCGCTCGGCACCGAGAACGCGTTCGTCGTCCTGGCCGAGGTCAACGCGCTGCTGCGGCAGGGCAAGGACATCGTCTCGTTCTGCATCGGCCAGCCCGACTTCCCGACGCCCGTGAACGTGCAGGACGCCGCGATCGCGGCGATCCGCGCGGGCAAGCACGGCTACACGCCGTCGGCCGGCATCGACGAGCTGCGCGTCGCCGCGGCGAAGGACATCGGCGCCCGGCGCGGCATCGACGTGAAGCCCGACGACGTCGTGATCGGCGCCGGCGCGAAGCCGTTCATCGCTTATGCGATCGCGTCGGTCACCGATTACGGAGCCGGCGACGAGGTCGTCTATCCGGTGCCCGGATTCCCGATCTACGAGTCGCAGATCGTCGCCAACGGCGCGATGCCGGTGCCGATCTACCTGCGCGAGTCGCGCGATTTCGCGTTCGATCCCGCCGAGCTCGACGCCAAGATCACGCCGCAGACGAAGCTCCTGATCCTCAACACGCCGCACAACCCGACCGGCGGGATGCTGCAGTCCTCCGACCTCGACGCGATCGCCGAGATCCTGCGCGGGCATCCGCAGGTGTGGGTGTACGCCGACGAGATCTATTCGCGTCTCGCCTACGCCGGGCGCATTCGACACGCTGGCGCGCCGGCCGGGGATGCAGGAGCGCACGATCATCTGCGATGGTGCGTCGAAGACGTGGGCGATGACCGGCTGGCGCATCGGCTTTGCGGCGAATCGCGCGCTGGCGCCCGTGTTCACGCGCTGGATCACCAACACCGATTCCTGCGCGTCGCAGATCTCGCAATGGGCGGCGGTCGAGGCGATCACCGGCCCGCAGGACGCCGCCGCCGCGATGCGAAAGAGCTTCCTCGAGCGGCGCGACCTCATCGTCGGCCTGCTGAACGAAGTGCCGGGCGTCTCGTGCAGGGTGCCGGGCGGGGCGTTCTACGCATGGCCCAATGTCACCGAAGCCTGCTCGATCACCGGCTGCGTCGACTCCGAGGCCTTCCGCAAGCGGCTACTGACCGAGGCCGGCGTCGCCGTGCTCGCCGACATCCACTTCGGCCGCCGCGTGCCCGGCGAAGGCCAGCACATCCGCTTCAGCTACGCGGCCTCGCCCGACGCGATTCGCGACGGCGTGGCGCGCATCGACGCCTTCATTCGCCGCCACATGGCTCCCGGCGAGAAGGCTCCCGTGGTGCGCCGGACGAGGAAGTAGGCGCGCATGGCCACGACCCTCGCCTCCAACCGCGCCGCGCGCGACGCCACACTGGCGCGCGTGAAGAAGGCGCTCGGCAAGTCGGGCGATCGCGCTGCGGCGCGCGCCGATGCGGAGCGCTACATCGCCGCGCGCACGCAGGGGCCGCGCCCGGCGATGCCCGCCGACCTCGTCTCCAAGTTCCTGCAGCGCGCGACCGACATGCAGAGCACCGTCGAGCGGATCGCCGCGCGCACGGAGATTCCCGGCGCGGTCGCTCGCTATCTCGACGCGCTGGTGCTCCCGCCGGCGCTCGCGGCGCAGCAGTCGCGCGCGGGTGTGTGCTGGCCCGAGCTCGCCGACCTCGACTGGGCGTCGGCGGGTCTCGCGATCGAGGCCCGGCCGACGCAGGGACACGATCGCATCGGCATCACGGGGATCTTCTGCGCGATCGCCGAGACCGGCACGCTGGTCGTGCTCTCGGGAGCGGACACGCCGACGGCGTCGACCCTGCTGCCCGACACGCATATCGCCGTCGTTCGTCCCGACCGCATCGTGTCCGGCATGGAGGAGGCGTTCGACCTCGTCCGGCGCGAGCGGGGCGCGATGCCGCGCGCGATGAACATGATCTCCGGGCCGTCGCGCACCGGCGACATCGAGCAGACGATCCAGCTCGGCGCGCACGGACCGTTCCGCGTCCACATCCTCCTCGTCGGCTGAGCGCCGCCCGGCAGGGCGGCGTCCGTCGGCTCCGCCCGCGATGCCGCCGAGGTGGAGCGCAACGGGGGCCTGCCGGGATCGGTGACCCATGCGGTCCCACGATCCGGCTGACGAGCTTGCTCCGGGCGAGGTTTGTAGGGTGAAATACGCGGCATCGTCCCCTTTCGGCGGGACGGCACGGAGGATCGTTGATGCTCGGGTTCCTGCAGGGTGGAGAGGAAACGCCGCGCTTGCGCGCGCTCCGGCAGCTTTCGCTGTTCTCGACGTTGTCGCGCCGCGAGCTCGGCGTCATCGACGGCCTGCTGCACGACCGCCACTACCTGAAGGGCGAAATCGTCTTCGATCAGGGCGAGGAAGGCCAGGCGCTGCATGTCCTGGTCGCGGGCCGCGTGCTGATCTGCCGGCAGGGCGACCCGGACACCGGCAGGGTCCGGGAGATCAATGCCGGCGAAGTGTTCGGCGAGATTGCGCTGCTCGAGAACGCACCGCGCGCCCTGCAGGCCCGCGCGGAGGAGGACTGCGTGCTGGCCTCGCTCTCGCGCGGCGATCTCGAAGACCTGATTGACACGCACGCCGTGATCGCGTCCAAGGTCCTGTTGCAGCTCGCGCGGCATCTGGCGCGACAATTGGTCGACGCATCGTCATACGTCGAGCCGAAACCGTCATGAGATCGAGGCAGGTCTCGAACGCCGGCCCGAGCCGGCATCTCGCCGCGGGTCCCGTGGTCTGGTCGGCGACGCTCGCGATCACGATACTGCTGCTGGCGATCCTGAATCAGGTGATGTGGCTCGTCGTGCCGCTGCTGCTCGCGATCATTTTGTATTACGCGCTGTTCCCGGTGGTCCGCCGGCTGACGCTGTCGGGGCTCTCGCGAGAAGCTGCCGCGGCGATCGTCGCCGGCACGTTCCTTTTCCTGATCGTCGCGGCGCTGGTGCCGACGCTGCCATGGCTCGCCGCGCAGGCGAGCAGCGGCGACGTCGCGCTGCTGCGCTACCTCGAAGGCGGCCGGATGCTGATCGACCGGACGCTGATCGCGATGGAGGCCCAATTCGGCTTCCTCCAGCGGATGGACTTCCACGCCGAAATGGGCAAGAAGATCGCCGAGTTCAGCGGAACGTACCTGCAGGAGCACCTGACCGAGGCGCTGCTCGGCGCGGCGTCGTGGCTGCCGGGACTCCTGCTCGCGCCGTTCCTGGCGTTCTTCTTCCTGCGTGACGGTCGGGTGTTTCTCAAGCTCATCGGCGAATCGGTGCCGAACGCGTACTTCGAACGCACGCTTTACATGCTGGAACGCGTCGACAGCACCGCGCGCGCGTACTTCCAGGGGCTGCTGAAGCTCACGCTGGTCGATACGATTTTTCTTGCGCTCGGATTGTGGGCGATCGGCATGCCTGGCGCCCTTGCACTCGGCCTGACGGCGGCAGTGCTGGCCTGGGTCCCGTTCATCGGATCGGTGATCGCCTGCGTGATCGTGGTGCTCGTCGCAGCAACGGATCTCCCGGTGAATCCCTGGGTGGCCTATGAAGCCATCGTCCTGTTCCTGGTAGTTCGCCTGCTGGACGACTTCGTGTTCATGCCGCTCACCGTCGGACGCAGCATTCGCATGCATCCGTTGCCGACGGTGCTGCTGATCTTCGCCGGTGGCGCGGTGGCAGGAGTCGCCGGGCTGATCCTCGTGCTGCCCCTTGCCGGCGTCGTGAGGGTAATCGCCGGCACGATCGTCAGCATCGTCAGCAGTCCGCGGCTGCGTGCCCGGCATGCGTACGCGAAGGCGCTGGAGGAAGAGCGCGCCACGGCCGATCTGAAGTGACGGGCGATCCAACACTACGGCGCATGCGTCCCGCCGCGTGATCTCTCGCCGCATCGTCACCTGTCAGATTTGATTGGAAAACGCAATTGGCGTCCGTTGTGGCGTCGATCGATAGCTCCTATGATGTAAGCCGGAAGAGGGCTCAGGGGAGGGCGCCTTGACGCGGGACCAGCGGCGACTGGCGGCGATCATCTCGGCCGACGTGGTTGGCTATTCGCTGCTCATGGGCCGCGACGACAGCGGCACGCTGGCGGGCCTGAAGGCGCACCGGCGGGAGCTGATCGATCCCAAGATCGCCGAATACGGCGGCCGGATCGTCAAGACCACCGGTGACGGCCTGCTGCTGGAGTTCCCCAGCGTGGTCGACGCGGTGCGCTGTGCGGTCGACGTGCAGCGTGGCATGGCCGAGCGCAATGCCGGCGTGCCCGCCGAGCAGCGAATCGAGTTTCGCATCGGCGTCAACGTCGGCGACATCATCAGCGACGGCGACGACATCTTCGGCGACGGCGTCAACGTCGCCGCACGGCTGCAGACGCTGGCCTATCCCGGGGGCATCTGCGTCAGCAAGGTGGTGCGCGATCAGGTTCTGGACAAACTGAGCTTTGCCTTCGAGGACCTTGGGCCGCAGGAAGTCAAGAACATCACCCGCCCGGTCGAGGTGTACCGCGTGGAACTGGGGACCGATGCGTTACGACCGCCAGGCCGCGGTCGGGGGCGCTGGCGGAACCTGACGCGCGGTCCTGGCCGTTGGATTGTCCGCCGGCGCTATCGCGCTCGGCCTCGCCGGCATAGCGGCGTGGGCGATACCCCAGCTCTGGAAACCCGCGATGCCCACGCCAGCGCCGCCACCTTCTTCCGTCGCGATCCTTCCATTCACCGCGCCCGGCGGCACACCGGTCGACGAACAATTCGCCGAGGCGCTCACGAACGATCTAACCATGGCAGTCGGGCTCGGCCATGCGATACCGGTCGTTTCGCACAGCGTCGCGGTCACGTACAAGGGCAAGGCCATCGATGCACGCGCCGTCGGCCGCGACCTTAACGTCCGCTACCTCGTCCAGGGTGAGGTTCGACGCGCGGGCGAGCGGATCGTGGTCACCACGCAGCTCATCGATACCGGCAATACAACGCAGTTGTGGAGTGACCGCCTGGACGTCGACCCGGCGCAGGTTACGCAAGACACGCGTGGCCTCGTCGCAGTTCTGACTCGACGCGTGCGCAACGCGATGAATGAAGAGGAGTTTCGCCGGG
Organism: uncultured beta proteobacterium; assembly: GCA_963741355.1. Taxonomy (GTDB): domain Bacteria; phylum Pseudomonadota; class Gammaproteobacteria; order Burkholderiales; family Casimicrobiaceae; genus CAIWHR01. Next base: position 3,379 of record CAVUIG010000023.1, on the reverse strand, counting down.
ACAGCAGACCGTTACCACCGGGGGCAAGTGCCGCGGATCTCGCGCGGCACGCCAACGCCGTGTTGGGCAAAACAAGCTGTGCGGTGGCCGCCGACTGTGTGAAGGCGATGCTCGAAGCCCGCAAGACGTTCGACCAGGCGCTACGGCTCGATCCCAACCTTGTCCTCGCAATGACGGCGCGGGCGGATACCCTGAGCGACCAGCTCTGGTGGGATTTGCATGCCGAGCATGACCAGCTCATCCGCGAGCTCGACGAAGTGACCAACCGCGCCGTTGCTGTCGAGCCCAACAATTGGGACGCGTGGCTGGCTCGCGGCTTGGCGCTAATGTGGCAACAGCGCTGGCCGGCAGCGCTCGAGGCGATCACGAAAGCGAGCAGCCTCAATCCAACATCGCCGTGGCCATTCGTCGTTCGCGCCTGGATCATGGTGCATGCCGGGCAGCCCGCCGAGGCATTGCTGTCGATCGACAAGGCGTTCGCGGTGGACCCCAACGCCGGGAGTGTCGCCATGCTCATGCGCTGTCGAGCCTACCAGGCGCTCGGTCGTTACGACGATGCGATCGCCGCCTGCGAAAAATCGGTCGTCGGGGAGGATTATTGGATTCCGCACACCTACCTCGTGGCAGCCTACGCGCAAAAGGGCGAGAGTGCCAAAGCCGAAGCGGAGAAGATGATCCTGCTCCAACAGCAGCCAGGTTTGACGATCGCCGCTCTCAGGGCGCAACGTCTGTCGAATGATCCCGCGTAATTGCGCCGGCCGATACGCTATCCCTACTCAGCACGGCGAGTTCGCGATTGGCCTGCCGCAGCATGCCGGTAGGCCGAGCGCGAGATTCTCGAGCAGGCGGATCTTGATCGCGGGCGCTTCGCGGTCGAGTTGCGCGAACGCGTCGCGCGTGAGCACGCGGCATTCGACGTCGCCCAGCGCGGTCACGTTGGCCGAGCGCGGCGAGTGGTCGACGAAGGCGAGCTCGCCGAACGTCATGCCGGACGTGAAGGCGTCGAGCCGCGCGATGCCGTCTCTGCGTCGGGATGCTCACCATCGCCGCGCCGTCGCGTGATGACGAAGAGCTCGTCGGAGGCCTGGCCGGCCGCGATGATCGTCTGCCCCGGTGATAGGTGCGACGGGCGAGCAGGCGCTCCAGGAACGCGAGCTCGTCGCGGTGAGTCCCGCGAACAGCGCGCAGTTCGCGAGCGGCGACCTTGGCTTCCCAGGCCTGGTCCGGGAAACGCTGGGCGAGCAGCAGGTTCTCGCCGTGCTCGAGCGCGAAGTCGTCGTCGGCATAGAACGCTTCGCGGTCGACACCCGGCGTCGATCAGCTGCTGCCACCAGGCGCTGGCTTCGGTGAAGACGAGCGTCTTGCCGCGTCGGTGAGCTCCGCCCGCGCGCCGCGAGCAGGCGCGTCGCCGCGCGATCGATGCCCTGGACCATCCGCAGATTGACGATGAAGTATTCGGCGTCCGCGGCGCGCGCCATGAGCTCGCGCACCACCGGCTCGACCGATGCGAACGCGAGCGCGCCCTGCAGGTGGTAGAGGCGCAGGCGGTTGCCGACGTGCCGCAGGTGCTCGGCCGCGACCGGCGAGCGGCGCCGCTTCGAGGCCACGCTGCGGCGCGTCGTCGCGAGGCGCACCGCCGGCACCGCGCGCTGCGCGGGTCGAACAGGTGCAGGCCGAGATCGGCGGCAAGCTCGCGGCAAACGGCGATGCCGCGGACGCTGTTGCCCTGCGCGTCGAGGCGCGGCGAAAAAACTGCCGATGCCGAGGCGCCCGGGCTGGACCGCGAGGATGCCGCCGCCGACGCCGCTTTTCGCCGGCAAGCCCGGTCCGGTACAGCCATTCGCCCGAGAAGTCGTACATGCCGCACGTCGCCATCACCGACAGGACGTTGTCCACGTACTCCTCGGCGATCGCGCGGACGCCCGGTGACGGGATTCACGCCGCCGTTGGCGAGCGTCGCGCCGATCATCGCGAGATCGCGGCACGTGACGCGGATCGAGCATTGCCGGAAATAGGTCTCGAGCGTCGGCGTCGGCTCGTCGGCGAGGATCGAGAAATTGCGCAGCATCCAGCCGATCGCGCGATTGCGGTGCCCGGTCGCGCTCTCGGAGCCGTAGACGTCGCTCGTCGATGTCGAGCGCAGCGGCCGGCATAGCGGGAAAACGTCGCGAGGATGCGTGAGTCTTCTGCCCGACGGTGGCGCCCGGGATCAGGCCGCACGCCGCAATTGCACCAGCATTGATCAGCGGATTGAGCGGAGCACCAGTTTGGGGCCTGAGGCTGATCGCATTGAAGGCGTCGCCGGAGGGTTCGACGCCGATCCTCGCGAGCACCGCATCCTCGCCGTTTTCCTCCAGCGCGAGCCCATAGGTGAGCGGCTTGGAGACGGACTGGATCGTGAACGGCTGGCCGGAATCGCCGACTTCATAGACGAATCCGTCGCGAGTGGCAATGCAGATGCCGAACCAGTCGGGATCCGCGCGCGAGCTCGGGGATGTAATCGGCGACGTTGCCTTCCGACAGGTCTTGCAGGCGGGATCGAATCGTTTCGAGGTAATCGAGAATCGGCGATGGGGCCACGGGAGCATTCGGTAGAGGGGTCTCGTTGCGATGCAATATTGGTGCCTGAGCGTGACAGGTTCAGCCTCCCGGGCCCCCGTTTGCCTGCGGGGCGTTTTTCGGTGAGAATCCCCGCACCCGACGGCCAGGACCAACGGCGCGGTTCGGAAGGCAAACCCGATGCCGAAGTTGGCACGAGGCGGCAGGTGGCGTACGCGCCTGCGGCAATGAACCCGTCGAGGCGACGCATGCGCATCAGTCGATTGAATCCGGTGACATCAACCCTGGGCGGATGCGGTCGCCTGCTCCTCGCGATCCTTGCGCTGATCGCCAGTGCATCGGTTCACGCCGCCGATTCCCCGATACGCACCATTGAGGTCGTCCGCGAAGGGGATACCTATATCCTCAACTCCGTCATGTTCGCGCCGGTCGCGCAGTCGATCGCCTGGGACGTGCTCACCGATTTCGACAAGCTCGCCGCGTGGGTGCCCAACGTGGCGCAGAGCAAGGCGACGAAGCGCGAGGATAACTGGGTGATGGTCGAGCAGCGTGGCACCGCCAAGTTCGGCGCCGCGAGCTTTCCCTACGTTACCGAGCGCAAGATCGAGCTGACGCCGCAAACGGCGATCAAGACGACCCAGCTGAAGGGCAGCTTGCGCCGCGTCGAGTCCACGATCCTGCTCGAGCCCGACGGCAAGGGAACACGGATCAATTACCACCTCGAGATCGTTCCGAGCCTTCTCGCCAGCACGATAATGTCGAGGGCGTTCCTCGAGCACGAGGTCACCGAGCAGTTTACGGCGATCGTCGGCGAAATGGT
>CAVUIG010000022.1:0-61007 GCA_963741355.1 uncultured beta proteobacterium | reverse complement strand
AGATGCCTTGTCCGCTCATTGCGAGCCGGTACCCGGTGCCGGTGAGGACGTGCTGGTTAAGGTCGGCCGCGAGCGCGGTCCCGGCGAGCGTTCCAACTCTCGTGCGGAAGGAGGAGTCCGCGATTGATTCACGGACAGGTCAACCCGCGGGCTTAGTCAAGCGCGTCAGGTTCATACTCCCCCTGCCATAGCCAAGCACCGAGTTGAAATCCACCCTGCCGTGGCTGCAGTCGGTGAAGGTGAAAGTGAGCGTGCCCCAGGGGCGGTGCACGACCCGGGGCGGATCGAAATTTGGAATCCAGCGCCCGCCGGTGGTCTGCACCACCTCCGTGATCGCCGCCGTGTTACCGGTGTAGGTGCCCACGCCGAAGAACCAAGCTTGCTGGGTGCCGGCCGGATCGAACCCGAACCACCCGGCCAGCAGGCAGTTCTCAGGCGACACCTCAATGAAGATGCCGTGCCCGCTTTGCGCCGGGTCGAACCAGGCGCCGGTGAATCCGGGTCCGATAGCCACGGGCGAAGCGGAAGGCTCATATAGCTCCGCGCTGTTGAGCGCAACAAAGTCTTCGCAGTTCCCACCCGCGACGAGCACGCGACCGTCGGGCAGCAATGTTGCTGTGCGATCCGCGCGTTCGACGTTCAGGCTGCTGGTGCTGGTCACTCTCCGGTGTCCGGGTCATACTACTCGGCAGAACTGGGCAACTGTCCGAGCTTCCCGCAACCAGTACCTTGCCATTGGGCAGTAGTGTCGCCGTGTGGCAGCATTCCTCGCGTTACAGTGAAAGTGTCGGTATCGGTGAAGTCTCGGTGGCCGGATCATACAGTTTCGCGGCCGCACGGAGTTCCAACCCCCCGTTATAGGACCTTGCCGTTGGGCAATAGTGTGGCGGTATGCCGGCCTAGGACGAGGGCGGTCCCGACTCCCTTCCAGGAGTCAGAAACCGCGTCATACACCTCTGCTCTGCTGGTTCGGGTGCGAGTTATCCGAGCCGGGGCCTGGGTCGATTTCCGCCGGCACCAAGACGCTGCCGGTTGGGAGCAGCGTCGCGTGCTGTCATAGTGGTCAGAGGTCGGCGTTGCGGCGGGGAGCGAGATGGCGTCGCCGGGTCGTACAGATACGCGGTCCGGTTGCCGACAGCCCAGTTATCCCACACCAACAAGACCTTGCCGTTTGCAAGCACCGTAGCGGTGTGGGGGGTTACGGGGGCCACGGGGGGCATGGTGTTGGGACTCCACGTCCTGGTGGCCGGGTCGTACAACTCGGAAAACATAATGTCGTCGATGCGGTGCCCAACTACCAGGACCTTGCCGTTTGGTAGCAGCGTCGCCGTGTGATGATAGTAGGCCGAGCTAAGCGAGCCGGTGACGCTCCACGTCCCGGTGGCGATGTCATACAGCTCCGCGCTCGTTGAGGGGTCTTGTGAGGCCATCGCCGAAGCCGCCCACTACCAGGACCTTGCCGCTGGGCAGTAATGTTGCGGTGTGAGAGCCACGAGGCGTGTTGAGATTGCCCGTGCGGATCCAGGTCGGAAGCGCCGTCAGCGCCTTTGTGCCCAGCGCAGATAGGGGACGATCCTGACCATAGCCTGGTGCCATGAATGCGGCCATCGACCCGATCAGAGTCAGTATCAGACCGGTGTGAAGTCGAGAGGCAAATAATGTGGCAGCCTTGGCGCGTTGCGTACGCGTTTGATGAGACGGCCTTTGTGGAAGAGGTGAATCTGAAACGGGCGCGGTAACAATACTGGCAACTTGTTTCGGCATGTCCGTGCTCCTTGCGTTCGACACGGCCAAAGGGCGGCGGGCGACCGCATTGGCGTCGCGTTCGTCGTGAGAGCGCAAGACGGCGGCCCCGAATCGACGAATCTGCCGACGCCATGACGAGACGATTCGCCGCCGACATGCACCCGTCCGGCCTGAGAAAAAGCAGACGCTTTTCTAAGATCGCTTTCATCCTGTGGGCAACGCTGGGACACGTCAACAGGTGTCTTAATCCCAACAGTCTAGGGGTGCGCCAGACCGCACTAAGGCAAGCTTCCCCGACGCGCCAACGCTGCTTCCGCCCGTAAAGTTGAAACTCAACTCCAAGAAGCATTCATTGAAGAAACTCAAAGCAGCGCTACCCACCGGCACCACTGTCGGGACAGGCTCGCCTTGGTCGAACAAACCCCCGGTGCTCTCGTAGAGTTGCACGGGGATCGGGCTTAAAGCGGCGAAATAATGCGGCAGCTCTACGACTCCGGTGTACCAGCGCTGTCCGGCCGGTCCGGCAGCCGCGCCGTTCGGCGCATAGGTCATCCAGGCGAAGAAGATCACGTTGGAGACCAGTTGACCTCCATTGCGAGACCTTGGCCCGACGTTGCGTCATCCACCCAGTTCGCGGAGCTTCCGTCCCATAAGCCTGGAAGATCGCGAGGAACCGGGGCCGTTGCCGAGCAGGTCTCGTTCTGCATCAAACGGATCAAGGCTATGGTCGACGCGCGACCCATGAGGTTGTACGTCAACTCACCGCTGGTACACGAGTCGAAGCTCAACGTCGCGGTTCCGATCGGCTGCGCCGTCGTAATCGGCGGGGCATTGAAGTTGCCGCCCGTGTTCTGATAGATCGTCAGCGCCACCTGAGTCTGTCCGCTCACCACCGTTCCGCTGAGCGAGTACCAGCGCTGGTGTTCGGCTCCGCCAGCGACAACGTCGTAAGTGAGCCAGCTGGCCTGCACGATGCCCTTTCCGGGTGCCAGGAGATCCGGATACACCTGCACGAAGAACCCCTGCCCGCTCGTCCGCGGGTCGTACCACCAGCCCGTGAGTCCATATTGGTTGAGATCGATTCCTGCACCGTGTGCCGCCGGCAAGATGCCCTGTCCGCTCATTGCGGGCGGGTACCCGGTGCCGGTGAGGCCGTGCTGATTCAGATCGACGGCTAGCGCGGTCCCGGCGAGTGAGGCAGGGAAGATTACGATCGCCAGCGTCAAACCACGGATCAGGGAGCCGAGGGCCTTGACCTTTGTCGCGAATGCACGGAATTCCATCGTCGTCGTCTCCCCGGGCCTAAATGAGCGTGGTAGGGGTGGGTAGCACCGGTAACCCTACCCCGGATGTCTTCCAGATCCGCTAACACGGCCAGGTTGCTGGACTCAGCGCACCGCAGCGGGTGCACTAATAGTCCCAACAGTCCAGCTCCGCTCCGATCCCCGGTCGATAAGGAAATCGTTCCCGACGCGCCAATACTGCTTCCGCCCGTAAAGTTGAAACTCAGCTCCACGTCGCAGTTATTAACGAAACTCAAAGTAGCGCTGCCCACCGGCACCGTTGTCGGGACAGGCTCACCTTGGTCGAACAAACCCCCGGTGCTCTCGTAGAGTTGCACGGAGACGGGATTGTCAAAAAGGCCCTGTAACTTTCCGACTCCGGTGTACCAGCGCTGTCCGGCGGGTCCGGCAGCCGCGCCGTTCGGCGCATACGTCATCCAGGCAAAGAAGAGCATGCCGGAAAGGGGGTTGACCTCCACTGTGAGGCCCTGGCCCGACGTTGCAGCGTCGTAATAGTCGCCGGAACGCCAGAACTCGTCCTCATACGGCCAACGATCGACGCAGAGCTCGTCCTGCATCAAACGGGTCAAGGCTATGGTCGACGCGCGACCCATGAGGTTGTAGGTCAACTCACCGCTGGTACACGAGTCGAAGCTCAACGTCGCGGTTCCGATCGGCTGCGCCGTCGTGATCGGCGAGGCATTGAAGTTGCCGCCCGTGTTCTGATAGATCGTCAGCGCCACCTGAGTCTGTCCGCTCACCACCGTTCCGCTGAGCGTGTACCAGCGCTGGTGTTCGGCTCCGCCAACGACATCGTCGTAAGTGAGCCAACTGACCTGCACGATGCCCTTTCCGAGTGCCAAGAGATCCGGATACCCCTGCACGAAGAACCCCTGCCCGCTCGTCCGCGGGTCGTACCACCAGCCCGCGAGTCCATATTGATGGAGATTGATTCCTTCAGCGTGCGCCGTCGGCGAGATGCCCTGTCCGCTCAATGCGGGCTGGTACGAGGTGCCGGTGAGGCCGTGCTGGTTCAGGTCGACCGCTAGCGCGGTCCCGGCGAGTGACACAGGGACGATCACGATCGCCAGCGTCAAACTGCGGATCAGGCAGCCGAGGGCCTTGACCTTCGTCGCGAATGCATTGAGTTCCATCGCCATATCTCCCTGGCTAGACGTGGGACACGTCAACGGGTGCCTTAATCGTCCAACAGCCGGCTCCGCCTGGGGGCGCGCCAGGCCACCCTAAGGCAATCTTCCCCGACGTGCCAACGCTGCTTCCGCCCGTAAACTTGAAACTCAACTCCAGGTAGCAGTCATTAATGAAATTCAAAGTAGCGCTGCCCACCGGCACCGTTGTCGGGACAGGCTCACCTTGGTCGAACAAACCTCCTGTGCTCTCGTAGAGTTGCACGGGGTCGATCCCCTGTAACTTTCCGACTCCGGTGTACCAGCGCTGTCCGGCGGGTCCGGCATCCGCGCCGTTCGGCGCATAAGTCATCCAGGCGAAGAAGATCACGTTGGAAATCCAGTTGACCTCCATTGCGAGACCTTGGCCCGACGTTGCGTCATTGAGCCAGTTCCCGGAGAGTCCACTTTCAGGATCAGTCGTGGGAACCGGGGGCGTTGCCGAGCAGATCAAGTTCTGCATCAAACGGGTCAAGGCTATGGTCGACGTGCGACCCATGAGGTTGTACGTCAACTCGCCGCTGGTACACGAGTCGAAGCTCAACGTTGCGGTTCCGATCGGCTGTGCGGTCGTGATCGGCGGGGCATTGAAGTTGCCGCCGGTGTTCTGATAGATCGTCAGCGCCATTTGAGTCTGTCCGCTCACCACCGTTCCGCTGAGCGTGTACCAGCGCTGGTGTTCGGCTCCGCCAACGACATTGTCGTAAGTGAGCCAGCTGGCCTGCACGATGCCCTTTCCGGGTGCCAGGAGATCCGGATACACCTGCACGAAGAGCCCCTGCCCGCTATTCCGCGGGTCGAACCACCAGCCCGTGAGTCCATCCTGGTGGAGATCGATTCCTGCACCCTGCGCCGTCGGAAAGATGCCCTGTCCGCTCATTGCGGGCGGGTACCCGGTGCCGGTGAGACCGTGCTGATTCATACCGACGGCCGGCGACGATACGCCAACTGCGGCATCGCCCGCCATCGTCTCAGCACAGGCTGCGGACGCGACTGCGACTGCCAACGTCAGTGCGAGGATCGAGCGCAAGAGCAAATGGAATTTTGTTGCCAGGGCAACGTTTTTCATCATGGTCTCCGTCGGGCTGACCGCCAGGCTCCCAGATCGCGGGAAGGAGGAGCCCCAAATGAAGCGTTCCCTGAGGGGTGATTCGAGTCAATGGGGCGGGGATTAATCCTTATTAATCGTGCCCGCGGGCACTTTCCGCACGACACCAACCGGCCTATTCTGGCGGCCATGGACGACGTCAGATCGAATAATTCCAATAGCAGGTACCGGAGTGGCGCCATCGAAATCGATGCGTTGCAGCGGAGTGTGCTGATCGATGGCGCGCCGGCCAAGATCGGTGCGCGGGCGTTCGATGTGCTGCTTGCACTCGTCGAGCGGCGCGACCGGGTGGTGCCCAAGCACGAGCTGATGGACTTGGTGTGGCCCAAGCTCGTCGTCGAGGAAGGCAACCTGCTGGTCCATATGGTGGCCTTGCGCAAGCTGCTCGGTCCGCGAGCGATCGCCACCATTCCCGGTCGTGGCTATCGTTTCGTGATGCCGGTCGACGAGGTGAACCGTGGCGGATCGTCTGATTCTGTGGCGCCGCCGGTCACGATTCGCGGCAACTTGCCGGCCGCGCCCGCCCTGTTTGGGCGAGCGCAGGATTTGGATGCGGTGCGGGCACTTCTGCACGAGCACGCGGTGGTGACCATTGTCGGTGCCGGCGGCATCGGCAAGACGTGCATGGCGCTGGTGGCTGCGGCGTCCGCCGGAACCGAGCTGCCGGATGGGCGCTGGTGGGTGGAGTTGGCACCGATGACGGAGGGAGCGCAAGTCCCGACCAGCATCGCCGGAGCGCTCGGCGTGCAGCTTTCGTCGGGTCGGTCGCCGAATGAGGCGCTTGCCATGGCCGTGGCGAGCAAGAGCCTGCTATTGGTCCTCGACAACTGCGAGCACCTTGCCGATGACATCGCTCCGTTAATTGACCTGTTGCGCGCCGGTGCACCGAACGTACGGCTCATCGTGACCTCGCAGGAATCGCTGAAGTGTCTCGACGAGCACGTCTATCGACTCGGGGCGCTCGCGGTACCCGCAAGCGCACAGCTCGAAGAGGCCGCCCAGTTCGGCGCCGTGGCGCTGTTTGTTGAACGCGCGCATGCCGTCGACTCCCGGTTTCGCCTCGCCAACGATAACGTCGAGGTCGTGGTCGACATATGCCGGCGGTTGGATGGCATTCCACTGGCCATTGAACTGGCCGCCGCGCGCGTGCCGCTGCTCGGTGTGCACGGCCTCCACGCGCGACTCAACCATATATTCAACGTGCTGGCCGGCGGCACACGCATGAAGCTGCGGCGCCACCAGACGCTGCGCGCTGCACTCGAATGGAGCTACGGCCTGCTGTCTGCCGACGAGCAGCTCGCATTCCGCCGACTTGGCGTTTTCGCCGGCGGCTTCACTCTCGAACTGGCGCAAGAGGTCGTCAAGGATGAAGGCATCGATCAATGGCTCGTGCTGGATCTGCTGGGCCATCTGGTCGACAAATCGCTGGTGATCGCCGGCGGCGAGACCCTGCCTCGCTATCGCCTGCTCGAGACCACGCGTGCATTCGCGCTGGAGCAGCTCGCGGCCGCCGGCGAGTCCGAAGCGATGCTTCGGCGTCACGCGCAGGTGATGTGCGAGCTGATGGCGAAGACCGATGCGAACTGCTGGAATCTATCGCCACCCGAACGCAGGCGCGCGGTGCAGGAGTTAGGCAACCTGCGCGCGGCAGTCGATTGGGCGATGTCCGCCGAGGATGACCGCACATTGCGCTATGAGCTGCTGGCCAAATGCTGGCTCGTGTGGATGCACAATGGCGTCATCGGAGAAGGCATGGAGCGCATGCTTGCAAGTTATGGCCGCCGGCGTCGGATCTGCCGATCAGTGTCGAGGCAGATTTCTGTCTGGCCCTGGCGCGGCTCAATGGAGGCTGCGCGCGCGAAGAACACTGGCAGGCCGCGCGGCGCGCCGAGGCGCTATATCGGCAGCTGGGCGACTCTGACCGACTCGGCGATGCCCTGCTTCTTATGGGAACAACGGGTTGGACTCTAAAACACATGCCCGAGGCTGAGCAGGCACTTCGCCAGGCCGAGGAATTAGTTGACGATGCCACAGCGCTGCGCAAGCAGGCGGCACTCGCCGCGACGCAGGCAGAGCATTTAATGCAGCTCGGCGAGCCTGAGGGCGCGATCGCAGCTTTTCGGCGGCAAGGCGAGCTGTATCACCGAGCAGGCGCTGAGCTCGGCGAGTACCTGGCGCTCGGCAACGTGGGTACTGCCCAGCTCCAATCGGGCGACGTCGATGCGGCGGTCGAATCGCTGCGAAAAGCGGTCGATGGTCTAGGTCGAATCAACGCACCTTACGGCAAGGAGTCACGCCTCGCTTGGTTGTCGGTGGGGCTGGCTTTGCGTGGCGATGACATCGACATTCCTGCGCTCGCGCGCGAAGCGTTCGATCATCTCCGAGGGCTCGGTACAACGAGCTACCCGGTGTTGGCCACCGCGTTGCATCACGCCCGACGCGATGATCTGCGGCGTGCCGTGCTGCTCGCCGGCTACGCGGTCAACGCGTTGGCCGTGCCGAGTCAGAAGGTATTGCCGATCTGTCTGCAGGTGCAGCAACGGGTGCGCGACCGCGCCGCTGCCACGCATCCTGCCGCCATAGTCGACGCCTGGCTACGCGCGGGCGAACGCCTGACTGAAGAGCAAGCAGCAGCGATCGCGTTCGATGAGGCCCCGCTGGACGGGCTGTGCCCATGATCGGATTCGCGCGGCGGTGTCCAAATTTCGATAATGCTCGCAGGGCCGGTTCGAGACACGGTGGGCGAGCCGTTGCGCACTCGAGCAATCGCCAATGGATACTCGAACCATGCGGAATATCTGCGGCAGGCCGAGCAGTACCTCTACGGCGGGCTGCGCAAAGGCGGGAATCCCGGAAAAGTAGCCGGACCTCAGTCGTCGCGATCAACGAGCGCCATTGCCGCGGCGATCATCGCGATGAAGAAGACGAACGTCCACGACGGAATCGCGAGCCCCATGAAGAGCCAGCCCTGCTCGGCGCATTCGCCGCTGCCCTTCAGCACGCGGCCGATCACCTCGTACAGCGGCAGCGTCTGCATCATGTAGTTGAGTCCCATCCCGCAGGCGGCGACGCTTCCCTTCGGCTGCGCCTGGATCCAGACGTGCCACAGCGCGAGCGCGGCGCCGATGCCCGAGACGAACACGGTCAGGCCCGCGTAGACCATCGCGCCGAAGCGGCCCGGATTGTGGACTGCCGCGATCAGGAACACGACGCCGGTGCTGATCACGGCGATGCGCTGGAACACGCACAGCGGGCAGGGCTCGAGGTCGAGCCCGTATTGCAGCCACAGCGCCCAGCCCATCAGGCCCGCGCAGATGAAGAATCCGAGCAGGTACGCCGGACGCCGCTGCGGCAGCAGGATCAGCGCGAGCGACGTCGCGGCGACGGTCCACACGAGCATCCGGTAGGCGGTCTGCGCGAGCGATGGATTCGCGCCCAGCCAGCTGAGCAGCATCTCCTGGACGATCAGCGCGGCGGCGACGAGGAGGCCGGCGACCGGCCAGGGAATGGGGGCGTAGCGTCTCATTGCTGTGATTTCTCCAGAGCCTGGTCGATGTCCCACAGGATGTCGTCGAGCGTTTCGAGGCCGATCGACAACCGTATCATTTCGGGCGAGACGCCCGCGGCGCGCTGCTCGTCCTCCGACAGCTGCCGGTGCGTCGTCGAGGCCGGATGGATCACCAGCGTCTTGGCGTCGCCGACGTTGGCGAGGTGCGACAGCATCTCGACCGCCTCGATGAATCGCACGCCCGCGGCCGCGCCGCCGATCTTTCCGGCCTTGATGCCGAAGGTCAGGATCCCGCCCGCACCGTGCGGCAGGTACTTGCGCGCCAGCGCTTCGTAGCGCCCTCCGGGCAACGTCGGGTAGGAAACCCAATCGACCGCGGGATGGCGCGCGAGATGCTGCGCCACCGCGAGCGCGGACTCCGAGTGCCGCGGCATCCGCAGATGCAGCGTCTCGATGCCCTGCAGCAACAGGAACGCCGACAGCGGCGAGAGCGTCGGTCCGAGCGTGCGCATCGTCTCCATCCGCGCCTTCATCGTGAAGCCGAAGTCGCCGAAGGTCTCGTAGAAGCGCACGCCGTGGTAGCCGCGCGAGGGCTCCGTCATCTGCGGGAAATGGCCGTTGTCCCAGGGGAATTTGCCGGACTCGACGACGATGCCGCCCATCGTCGTGCCGTGCCCGCCGAGGTACTTGGTGAGCGAGTGGACGACGATGTCGGCGCCGTGCTCGAACGGCCGGCAAAGGTGGGGCGACGCGAGCGTGTTGTCGATGACGAGCGGCACGCCGGCGCCGTGCGCGACGTCGGCGAGCGCGGCGATGTCGCAGACGTTGAGCTGCGGATTGCCGATCGTCTCGGCGTACACCGCCTTGGTGTTCGGCTTGAGCGCCGCACGGAACGCCGCGGGATCGTCGGCGTCGACGAACGTCGCGTCGATGCCGAACTGCGCGAACGTCACCGCCAGTTGCGAATAGGTGCCGCCGTAGAGCGTGCGCGCGGCGACGATGTGATCGCCGGCGCGGGCGAGGGTCAGCAGCGCGACCGTCTGCGCCGCCATGCCCGTGGCGGTGGCGAGCGCGGCGCGCCCGCCCTCGAGCGCCGCGACGCGCTCTTCCAGCGCCGCGACGGTCGGATTCGAGATGCGCGAGTAGACGTTGCCGAAGGTCTGCAGATTGAACAGCGACGCCGCGTGATCGGCGCTGTCGAACACGAACGACGTCGTCTGGTAGATCGGCTGCGCGCGCGCACCGGTCGCCGCGTCCGGAATCTGCCCCGCGTGCAGGCACAGCGTGTCGAAGCCGAATTTATGGTCGGGCATGCGGGCCTGTGTTTCGCGGGAACGCAGCGCTCATTGACCCGGGCCCCGGCTCGGCCGCTTCGCGGAGATGACGCCCGTATTGACGCCGGCCCAGTTGAGCCCGCCCATGATCCGCGCGTGCTCGATCTTCACGCAGTGGTTCTGAACCACTTCGAGTCCCGCGTCACCGGCGATCTTCGCCGCCTCGTCGTTGCGGATGCCGAGCTGCATCCACAGCACCTTGGCGCCCTTGGCCACGGCCTCGCGGGCGAGGGCGGGCATCTCGCCGGGCTTGCGGAAGCAGTCGACGATGTCGACGCCGCCGGGGATGGCCTCGATGCTCGGATAACACGTCTCGCCGAGGATGCTCTCGCAGTTCGGGTTGACCGGGATCACCCGATACCCGTGCTCCTGCATGTATTTCGCCGCGAAATAGCTCGGGCGATGCCAGCTCGCCGACAGGCCGACGACGGCGATGACGCGCGATTCGGCGAGTATCCGGCGCAATCCGGCGATGTCGTCGACGACGCTCACGTCAGGCTATCGCGACCACGACGGATTCTGCGAATACGGATACGTCGCATGCACGCGGCGACCGGAGGAAATCTTCCGCTCGATCTCCCAAGGGAGCCTTCGGTATTCGCCGGGGCCGAAGGTCCGGCATTCGCCCTGGAAATTCGCGTCCGAGCAGAAGATCCAGTAGCCCCCCTCGATTACGAGCGACGCCGCGCGGTCGTTGAATCCCGTTCGCGCGAAATTCTCGACGACTTCATTGTCGATGGCGAACGAGCGTCCGGTGAGGTCGGGCCCTTCGTAGAGGATCGCCCGGGCGAAGCGCTGCGGCGGCGGTGCGACCGGCGTCATCGCGACCAGGCGCAGCGAGCTCACCTGCCCGGCGAGCCCGCCGAGATTCGCGTAACGTCCCGGGCCGAACGTTTCGCAGGCACCGCGGTAGTAGGCGTCGGAGCAGATTTCCCATTGACCGTGCAGCACGATCATCGAACGCGCGCGGTCGTTGAATCCCTGGTCATGCAGGTTCGGCTGCATGCCGTCGCTCACGAATGGCTCTCCGGCGAAGCCGAAGCCGTCGTACAGGGTGATCCGGCCGCGGTTGCCGCCGCCGCCCCACGATTCGCCGCCGCCTCCGTACACCGGCGCGCCGCCGATCTCACGCACCGACGAAATGTTGCGGTCGAGCCCCATCGACCCGAGGTCGGGATAGCGCCCCGGATTGAGCGTGACGCACCGGCCGCGGAAATTGGCGTCCGAGCAGAGCTCCCACGTGCCGCGGGCGATGACAGCGGATGCCGCGCGATCGTTGAAGCCGACCGCGGCGAAATTCGAAACCGTGTCGGTGGCGGTCAGAGACCGGCCCGAGAAATTATCGGCTTCGTACAGCGTGACCTCGCCCGCGTGGGCAGTTCCGGCAAGGATGAGACCGAGAAGCCATGGGAGGGCGGCGAGCAGGGGGCGCATGGAGGGGTCCGGTCCGGTCGGCTTCGCCCGCGGCGGTTGCCAGGGGCGTCAAAGCCGGAATCTTAGCCGATCGGCCGTGGACGTCCGCCGGAAGACCGCATTCGGTTTGCATGCCGCGCGGGGCTGCGGTAGCTTGTCGAGGGAGGGCGCGCGCGACTTCGTCGTTCCCGGCGAAGCGTCCATATGGAAAAAAGCCCGTTTGAGGGCAAAAACGCCGCCACGACGCCCGAAACCGGCATTTATTGTCGAAGGGCGGCCGGTCCGACCGGCCGGTCGCCACTATGAACAATCTGAACAACCACAGGCCTGATCCTTGCTTGCCCGCAACAGGATGAGACTGCGTAGCGCCGCTGCCCGATTCACCCCGCCCGGACACCGCTTTGGCGGCGCCGGCGCCGAGGCACGGGCGGCGCGGGCCTTTTTGTCCCGTTTGCCCGCCTCGCCAGAGCCGACATGGCCGCCCCGCGACCGCTGAACCGCGCCGAGCTCGCGACGATCCAGCAGACGATCGGCGACGTCCTCGACCGCGACGTTCTGCTCGCGCTGTCGCAACGCAAGCTCAACGCGCTCGGTCTGCCGCTCGCCTACATCGACCGCAACCAGCGCTACCGCTTCGTCAACAAGGCGTTCCTCGACTGGACCGGCAAGCGCCCGGAGGACGTCCTCGGCCGCGAAGTCATCGAAGTCGTCGGCCGCGACGTCTACCAGCTCTACCACGCCTACGTGGAGGCGGCGATCGCCGGCGAGCGCACGAATTTCGAGCGCCAGCTCGCCGCACCCGGCCGGCCGACGATCTGGATCCGCGTCGACTATTACCCCGACCGCAGCGCGAACGGCTTCGTCCGCGGCTACCTCGCGACGTATGCCGACGTCGACAACCTGAAGCGGCTGGAGCTCGAGGCGGGGCAGCGCGAGCACCGGCTTCGCCTCGTCACCGACAGCGTCGGATCGCCGATCCTCTATTTCGATCGGCAGCTCAAGGTGCGCTTCGCCAACAAGCCGTTCGGCGATTGGATGGGCGTCGCGCCCGACGACGTCCTCGGTCGCGTGCTGCGCGACGTCCTTGCCGGCGAGGCGGCGGCCGAGATGCAGGGCTACATCGAGCGGGCGTTCGCGGGCGCGACCGTCGCCTACGAGCGGCGTGACCGCAAGGCGAGCGGCGAACTGCGCTGGGTGCGCGTCACGCTTTTCCCCGACCGCGAGATCGGCGGCCGGATCGCCGGCGCATTCGCGGTGATGACCGACATCGACGACGACGTCCGCATCCGCGACGCGCTGAAGGCGCAGGAAGTCCAGCTGCGGCTGTTCGCCGACAACATTCCCGGCCCGATCGCCTACCTCGACCGCTCGCTCAAGTACACGTTCGTCAACCAGGCCTTCGCGAACTGGGTGTGCAAGGCGCAGGACGAGATCTACGGCAAGGCGCCGCAGAACGTGCTCTCGGGCGACGTCGCGGCGTTCCTGCGGCCGATCCTGAAGCGAGCGCAGCAGGGCGACAACGTCGAGTACGAGCGCATCGGCAACAACGCGCTGGGCGAGCGCCGCTGGATGCACGGCCGCGTCGCGCCCGACCTCGACTCGACCGGCAAGGTGCGCGGGCTGTATTGCACCGAGTACGACATCCACGATCTGAAGCAGACGGAGCAGGCGCTCGCCGCGCGCGAGGAGCAGCTGCGCCTGTTCACCGACAACATTCCGGAGCCCGTCGTCTACCTCGACGGCGAGCGTCGCTACGAGTTCGTCAACGAGGCGTTCCTCAGGCTCTACGGGCTCGTGCGCGACGAAGTCATCGGCAAGCGCCCGGAGGAAGTCCTCGGCGCGGAGAATTCGCTCGCGCTCTCGCCCGATCGCGAGCGCGGTCTGTTCAGCGAGGCGATCACCTACGAGCGCGCGGTGGTCGACGCGATGGGCCGCCAGCGCTGGTTCCGCGCGCGCTGCGTGCCCGACCTCAACTACGACGGGACGGCCAAGGGCGAGTACGTCGTCGGCCACGACATCAGCGACTTGAAGGAGGCGCAGGACGCCCTCGCGGCGCGCGAATCGCAGCTCCGCGCGATCATGGACGGCGTTCCGGCACCGGTGGCCTACATCGACCACGACGAGCATTGCCACTACGTCAACCGGACGTTCCTGCAGTACTTCGGCCTCGCGCCGGAGCAGGTCGCGGAGCTCCGCCTGCGCGACGTGGTCGGCCACGGGATCTACCAGAGCGCGCAGGCGATGATCACGCGCGCGCTCGAGGGCGAGTCGACCGCGTTCGACCGGCTCGTGCCGGGCGCGAACGGCGTGCGCCGCTGGATGACGATCCGCGTCGTGCCCGACGCCGCCGCCTCGGGCGAGGTGCACGGCGCGTTCGTGCTGATGAACGACATCCATGGGCTGAAGCAGGCGCAGGAGGCGTTGCGCGCGTCGGAGGCCGAGCTGCGGCTCATCATGGACAACGTTCCGGCGCGCGTCGCCTACATCGACCGCGAATTCCGCTTCCGCTTCATCAACCGGCACAAGGAGGAATGGCTCTCCGAGCGTCGCGAGGAATTGACCGGCCGGCGCATCGACGAGGTGATCGGCGCCGAGCGCACCGCGCAGATCCAGCCGCTGCTGACGCGCGCGCTTGCCGGCGAGGCGATCTCGACCGAGCAGCTCATGGTGCAGCCGGGCGGAGGCGAGCGCTGGGAATCGATCCACTACACGCCGCACCGTGATTCCGACGGCAACGTGATCGGCATCTATTCCGCGTACATCGACATCCACGACCAGAAGCGCAACGAGGAGGCGCTGCGCCGCGCCAACTGGATGCTGTCGTCACACATCAGCAACACGCCGCTGGCGGTGCTCGAGTGGGACAAGGATTTCCGTCTCGTGCGCTGGTCACCGCAGGCGGAGAACATCTTCGGCTGGCGCGCCGAGGAAGTGCTCGGCATGCCGATCGACAGCGATCAGCTCGTGCATGAGGCCGACCGCGAGGCGGTCGCGGGACTGCTGCAGACGCTGATGAGCGGCGAGGAGCCGCGCGCTACGGGCCTGACCCGGAACAATCGCAAGGACGGCGACACGATCTGGTGCGAGTGGTATCACTCGGCGCTGCTCGATCCCGACGGCAAGATCGCGTCGATCCTGTCGTTCGTGCAGGACGTGTCGACGCGGATCCAGGCGGAGGAGCGGCTGCAGTACATGGCCACGCGCGACGCGCTGACCGGACTGCCGAATCGCCTGCTGCTGCACGAGCGCCTGGCGCAGGCGATTGCGCAGGCGAAGCGCAGCGGCCGTCGCGTCGGCGTGCTGTTCATCGACCTCGACCGGTTCAAGAACGTCAACGACACGCTCGGCCACCGGATCGGCGACGAGCTCCTGAAGGGCGTCACGCGCGAGCTCTCGACCGCGCTGCGCGAGACCGACCTGCTGGCGCGCCTCGGCGGCGACGAGTTCATGGTCATCGTCGAGGATTTCGACGATCCGTCGGTGCTGGGCCGCATCGCGCAGAAGCTGCTCGACGCGATCGCGCAGCCGTTCCGCATCGAGGAGCACGACATCTACGTGACGTCGTCGATCGGCATCAGCGTCTATCCGGACGACTCCGACGATCCCGAGGAGCTCCTGAAGCACGCCGACGTCGCGATGTACCGCTCGAAGGAGCTCGGCCGCAATACCTACCAGTTCCTCGACGCCGATCTCGCGCAGCGGCGCCTGAAGCAGCACACGCTGGAGAGCGCGCTGCGCAGCGCGCTGAAGGACGGCCTGCTGCGGCTGCACTATCAGCCGGTCGTTCGCATCGCCGACCGTGCCGTCGTCGGCGCCGAGGCGCTGCTCCGCTGGACCGACCCCGAGCACGGCAGCGTTCCGCCGCAGGTGTTCATTCCGCTGGCCGAGGAATCAGGCCTCATCCACGCGCTCGGCGAATGGGTGCTGAAATCCGCGGCGGAGCAATGCGTCGCGTGGCGCGCGGAGGGGATGGACCTCACCGTGTCGGTCAATCTTTCGGCGCGCCAGTTCTACCGCGAGGACCTCGCGCAGCGGATCTCCGAGATCGTGCGCGACGTCGGCTGCGATCCGTCGTGGATCGAGCTCGAGGTGACCGAGACCAGCCTGCTGCACGACCTCGACGCGATCCGCAAGGTGCTGCACCAGCTCCGCAACGAGGGATTCACCGTCGCCATCGACGACTTCGGCACCGGCTATTCGTCGCTGACGCACCTGAAGCACTTCCCGATCGACACGCTCAAGATCGACATTTCCTTCATCGCCGATCTCGAGACGGACGCGCAGGACGCCGCGATCACCGAGGCGATCATCGGCCTCGCGCGCGGGCTCGGGCTCAAAGTCGATCGCCGAGGGGGTCGGCACCCAGGCGCAGCTCGAATTCCTCGAGGCGCGCGGCTGCCACTGCTTCCAGGGGTTCTGGGTGAGCCAGCCGCTGCCGACCGACCAGTTCCTCGAATTCGTGCGCAAGCCGCTGGCGGCGCCCGCCTGATCCCGCCGGAACGCTCAGAGCTCCGACACCCACTGCGCGAGCGCGCGCGCGGGCGTCTCCCATTTGCGCTCCAGCATCATCATGTGCGCGAGTCCGGGCAGCATCACGGCCTCGACGCCGTGGTGGCGTGCGGTGGCCGCGACATCGTCGGCCGTCGAGATGCGGTCACCTTCGGCGCCCAACACCAGCACCGGCACGCCGTTTCGCTCGGGCAGCTGCCAGTGCAGCCGGAGCGACAGGTCGAGCAGCGCGCGCGGCGACTCCGCGCCCAGATGATGCGTGGCCTCGGCGAGAATCTCGGGCGCCACGTCGTCGCTGAAATAGTACGGGCGCAACGTGTCGAGGACGTGGCGCGAAAGCTTCGTCGCGTCGAGGTGCATCATCGACAGCAGGTAATCGGGCCGTTCGGTGGCGAGCCTCGCGGCGATCGTCAGCAATCCGGCGGGCGGCACGGGGGCGAGCAGCGCCGCGGCGCGCACCGGGCGCGTCGAGAGCAGGCGCTCGACCACCGCCGCACCCATCGAATGCCCGATCAGCACCGGGGGCGACGGCAGCTGCGCGACCGCGCGCTCGACGTCCGCCGCATAATCGTCGAGCCCCGCGATGAAAAGCATCTCGGCGCCGGCGGAGCCGCCGTGGCCGCGCAAGCTGACGGCGTGCGCCGCATAGCCCTGCCGCGCGAACCAGGGCAGGAAGAACGCGTCCCAGCACCAGCTGTCGCTGTAGCCACCATGCACGAACAACAGCGGCGGCTTCCTGCCGTTGGCGCGGCTCGGAAGGCGCGAGCGAAGCTCGAGCTTGGGTTCGGCGGAAAGCATCGTCGCGATGGAGATCCCGGGGGAAGTGGTGCGGCTCATGCCGCGGGCGGAAACCCGCCGTGGCCGGCGCGGTCGTACGGCCATCGAGGCATGCTAGGATTCGCGCCCGATGCGTGCCGCAACGACAACGCTCGCCATTCTGCCAGAAGTGAACGCCGCCGCCGCATATGACGCGTCCTGCCGCGATTGCGCGCGGCTCGCCGGGTTCCTCGACGACGTCCGCGCCGCGCATCCGGGCTACTGGTGCAAGCCGGTCGCGCCTTTCGGCGCGGCCGACGCGGCGCTGGTCATCGTCGGCCTCGCGCCGGGAATGCATGGCGCCAATGCCACGGGCCGCCCGTTCACCGGGGATTACGCGGGCATCCTGCTCTATGCGACGCTGCTACGCCTATGGATTCGCGTCGCGCCCCGAAGCGACGGCGGCGGGCGACGGCCTCGTGCTCACCGGCTGCCGCATCACCAACGCGGTGAAATGCCTGCCGCCGCAGAACAAGCCCACTCCCGCGGAAATCGCCGGCTGCAACCGCTTTCTCGAAGCCGACCTCGCCCGGGTTCCCGAGGGCGGCGCGGTGCTGGCGCTCGGCCGCATCGCCCATGGCGCGGCATTGCGCGCGTTCGGGCTCCGGCCGTCCGCGTTTGCCTTCGCGCACGGCGCGCGCCACGCGCTCCCGCGCGGCGTCGCGCTGTTCGACAGCTACCACTGCAGCCGCTACAACACGAATACGCGCCGGCTCACCCCGGAAATGTTCCGCGCGGTGTTCGACGACGTCGCGTCGCATCTTGCGGGCGCGGGTTTCGCCCGCACATCAGCGGGGTGCAAATGAGCGATGCCCCTCCCGTTGCGGAAAAGCCCGCGCCGTTCGACGCGCGCGAGCTGATCGCGTCGCTGCCGCACCGCCCGGGGGTCTACCGGATGTTCGGCGCCGATGGCGAGACGCTCTATGTCGGCAAGGCGCGCGACCTGCGCAAGCGCGTCGCGAGCTACTTCCAGAAGAGCGCGCACGAGACGCGAATCGCGCTGATGATCGCGCAGGTCGCGAAGGTCGAGACGACGGTCACGCGCTCCGAAGGCGAGGCGCTGCTGCTCGAGAACAATCTCATCAAGGCCGAGGAGCCGCGCTACAACATCCTGTTCCGTGACGACAAGAGCTATCCCTACGTCGCGCTGACCGGCGAGAAATTTCCGCAGCTCCGGTTCCACCGCGGCCGGCTCGACCGGCAGCACCGGTATTTCGGGCCGTTCCCGAGCGCCGGCGCGGTGCGGGAGGGCATGGCGCTGCTGCAGAAGGTCTTTCAGCTGCGCACGTGCGAGAACACGGTGTTCGCCAATCGCTCGCGTCCATGCATGCTGCACCAGATCGCGCGTTGCAGCGCGCCTTGCGTCGGCCTCGTCAGTGAATCCGATTATCGCGAGGACGTGCAGAGCGCCGTCCTGTTCCTGCAGGGCAAGACCGGCGAGGTGCTGGCGCAGCTGCAGACGCAGATGGCGGAGGCGAGCGCGGCGCTCGCCTTCGAGCGCGCCGCCAGGCTGCGCGACAAGATCACCCGCCTCACGCAGCTGCAGTCGCGCCAGTTCGTGGAAAGCGCGACCGCCGGCGACATCGACGTCGTCGCCGCCGAATCGGAATCGGGGCAGGTCGCCGTCAACGTCGTCATGATCCGGGGCGGCCGGCACGTCGGCGACCGCTCGTATTTCCCGCAGCATGCCGACGCCGGCGCGCCCGCCGAGGTGGTCGAGGCGTTTCTCGAGCAGCACTATGTCGAGCGGCCGGTGCCGCCGACGATCATCGTCTCCGATGGCGGCGATCATGCCGCGCTGGCCGAGGTCCTCTCGGCGCAGGCCGGCCAGCGCGTGCAGATCACCGACAATCCGGGCGGCGAGCGGCGCGTCTGGCTCACGATGGCGCGGCAGAATGCCGTGTTCGCGATCAAGCAGAAGCTCGCCCGCAAGGCGACGCAGGAGGACCGGCTCGCCGCGCTGCAGGAGGCGCTCGGTCTCCCGCCATCGGCGCAGCGCATTGAATGCTTCGACGTTTCGCACACGATGGGCGAGCGGGCGGTGGCGTCGTGCGTGATCTTCGACGGGCTCGCGATGAAGACCGGCGAATACCGGCGCTTCAACGTCGCGCCCACCGTCGGAGGCGACGACTACGCGGCGATGCGCGAGGCGCTGACGCGCCGCTGCGCCCGCATCGTTGCCGGTGAATTTCCAGCGCCGGATCTCCTCGTGATCGACGGCGGCAAGGGGCAGGTGGCGATCGCCTGCGAGGTGCTCGCCGAGCAGGGGCTGCACGACACCCGCCTCATCGGCATCGCAAAGGGTCCCGAGCGCAAGGCGGGCGAAGAGGACATCGTGTTTCCGGATCGTGCCAAGGTGCTGAACCTCCCGCCCGATCATCCGGGACTGCATTTGCTGCAGCAGATCCGCGACGAGGCGCACCGGTTCGCGATCCAGGGCCACCGCGCGCGGCGCGCGAAGGCGCGCACGACGTCGTCGCTGCAGGACATCGACGGCGTCGGCGCAAGGAAGCGCCAGGCGCTGCTCGCGCACTTCGGCGGGCTGAAGGGCGTGCAGGCCGCGAGCGTCGAAGACCTCGCCCGGGTGCCGGGAATCAGCCGCGCGCTCGCCGAGCGCATCTTCGCCGATCTGCATTGACCGCCGGGCCGCTGCGCTCGACGCACAGCCCTATCGGGCGCGGTAGAATCATGGCGCCACGCGCGATCCGCCGACGCGCCGCGGTGTGACCGATGCCCGTCAACCTCCCCATCCTGCTGACCTGGCTGCGGATCGTACTGATCCCGGTGTTCGTCGGAATCTTCTACCTGCCCGACGCGTGGCTGTCGCCGGTCGCGAAGAACTGGACGTCCGCGTCGATCTTCCTGATCGCCGCCATCACGGACTGGCTCGACGGCTGGCTCGCCCGCAGGATGGGCGTCACGACCGCGTTTGGCGCGTTCCTCGATCCCGTCGCCGACAAGCTGATGGTGGCGGCCGCGCTGATCGTGCTCGTCCAGCTCGATCGCGCGGAGGCGTTCCTTGCCATCATCATCATCGGCCGCGAGATCGCGATCTCCGCGCTGCGCGAGTGGATGGCGGAGCAGGGCCAGAGCAAGAGCGTCGCCGTGGCGCTGGTCGGCAAGGTGAAGACCGGGGCGCAGATGACGGCGATCGTCGCGCTGCTGCTCTACGAGCCGCTGATTCCCTACGTCTCGACGCCGATTCTGGGAACGCTCGCGCTGTGGGTCGCCGCGGTGCTGACGCTGTGGTCGATGGTCCACTACCTGAAGCTCGCGGCGCCGCACCTGCGCGGCTTCCGGAACTGACTGCCGCGACGTGCCGGCGGATGCGATGCCGCCGGCGATCCTCAGGCGGCGCCGGCAACGATGCCGAGCCGCGTCGGGCCGAAGCGCTCCGCAAAGGCGATGATGTCGACCGCCGACGACGGCCGCGCGAAGTAGAAGCCCTGGATCTCGTCGCAGTTGCGCTCGCGCAGGAAGCGCAGCTGGTCGGCCGTCTCCACGCCCTCGGCCACGACCTTGAGCCGCAGCCCGTGTGCCATGGCGATGACCGCGGCGACGATGGCGGCGTCGTCGGAATCGATGGCGATGTCGCGGATGAACGAGCGGTCGATCTTCACGCTCTCGATCGGGAATTTCTTGAGGCGCGCCAGCGACGAGTAGCCGGTGCCGAAGTCGTCGATCGACACGTGGACGCCCATTTCCTTGATTTCGTGCAGCGTCTGCGCGGCGCGCTCGGGATTCTCCATCATCATGCTCTCGGTGATCTCGAGCTCGAGCAGGCCGGGGGGAAGCTCGGTGCGCGCGAGCGCATGGGCGATCTCGACGACGAGCCGCTCGTCGCTGAATTCGCGCGCCGACAGGTTGACCGCGACGCGGATCGGCTGTGGCAGCTCGGCAGCCCATTTGACGGCCTGCTGGCACGCCTCGTTCAGCACCCAGCGGCCGATGTGGCGGATGAGGCCGGAATCCTCGGCGAGCGGAATGAACGATTCCGGCAGCAGCAGGCCGCGCTCGGGATGCTGCCAGCGAACGAGCGCCTCGACGCCGGTAATGGCTCCGGTGCGCACCGACACCTTCGGCTGGTAGTGCAGCAGCAGCTGATCGGTGTCGAGTGCGCGCCGGATGCCTGCCCCCATGACGATGCGGTCCTCGGCAGGGGGCGTGTCCAATTCGGAAAAGAACGCGTGACTGTTGCGGCCGGCATCCTTGGCGCGGTACATCGCGATGTCGGCCTTCTTGAGGAGCGTGGCGGCGTCGACGCCGTCGTGCGGGAACATCGCGATGCCGACGCTCGCCGACAGGCGGCATTCCTGACCGTGCAGCGGGAACGATTCGGCGAGCGCGTCGACCAGGCGCTGCGCAAAGTCGCCGACGTCGGACTCCCGGACGACGTTTTCGGCGAGCACGATGAACTCGTCGCCGCCGATCCGCGCCGCCGTGTCGGAGACGCGAATGGTGTCGGAGAGCCGCTCCGCCATCAGCTTCAGGACCTCGTCGCCGGTCACGTGGCCGAACGCGTCGTTGACGTCCTTGAAGCGGTCGAGGTCGATGAACAGCACGGCGAGGATGCAGCCGTGGCGGCGCGCGAGCGACAGCGCGTGATTGAGCCGCTCGAAGAACGCGGCGCGGTTGTAGAGGCCCGTCAGCGTGTCGTAATGCGCGAGCCGGTTGTTGCTCTCCTCGGTCATCTTCTGCTTGGTCACGTCGCGGCCGATGCCGCGATAGCCGATGAAGCGCCCATCCGCCGCGTACACGGGCTCGCCGCTGATCGCCGAATAGCTGTGGCCGTCATCGCGGTTCTTGCGGCGGAAGACGACGTCGTAGAACGTCTCGTGCGCCTCGAGCCGCGCGCGGTGCGCGTCCCATCCGCCTTCCGGAGGCTCCATGCCGGGGAGCTGCCAGCGGGTGAGGCCGATGTGTTCATCGCTGCTGTAACCCGCGACGTGCTCCAGGTTGCCGCTGATCGAGGTGAAGCGGAACTGCTCGTCCTGCTCCCAGTACCAGTCGGAGCCCAGCGACGTGAAGCTGCGGAAGCGCGCCTCGCTCTCGGCCAGCGCTGCGGTGCGCTCGCGCACGCGCGCTTCCAGCGTGTCGTGCTCGCGCTGCAGCGATTCGTAGAGGCCCGTCATTTCGCGCGACGCGAGATCCTGCGAGCGCTCCAGCAGATAGCGCTCCTGGTCGGCGTCGCCGTAGGTCTGGCTCACCCGGCGCAGGAATTCGTCCCACACCGGCGGCTCGGGCGTGCGGCCAGGCGCGAGGCCCAGCCGGTGAAGCTGGCGACGCAGCAAGTTATGCAGGGATTTCACGGAGGGCCGTCAGGGTCATGGTCTGGTTGTGCATTTCGCATTGGGCGAAGCCGCCGGAGGAGATCTCGCCGTACGAATAGAAGCCGATCTGGTGCGAGCCGGGCGGCAGCGCCTCCAGCGCGGCTTCGGTTTCCTCCTCCGTGCGTGCGCCCAGCACGAGGCGGCGGCCCACGCAACTGATGGCGACAGCGAGGGCGGGAGGTCGTCGAAGCCCGCCGTGGCGTCGACCGCGGCGCGCATCGCGCCGACGATGAGGCGCTCGTTGTTGGCGCGCATCAGCCTCGCTCGTCCGCCGTCGGGGATGTCTCCTGCGAAGGTCAGCGACTGCGTTTCCTCGTCGACGGCAAGGATCGTGCGCACGACCGACGTGTCGGACTCGGGGCCGTCGCGTACCGAAAGCGGAAAGCGCAGCGCGCTCGCCGGCAATCCGGACGCGAGCTCGCCGAGATAGTCCTTGTAGAGCGCCAGTGCCGGCTTGCCGTCGAGCTCGAACAGCACGTTGCCCAGCGAACGCGTGATCTTCCGCTCCGGCCCGAACGTGTCCCAGCCGCCCTGCGATCCCGCGCCAACGACGAGCGGGCCCGAAAGCGCCACCGCGCTCACGCAACCGCTCTGCGGCCGTCCGTCGATCAACACCCACGTCCGCTCGAACCGGTCGCCGTCGGCCGCCAACCCTCCGCAGATCATCGTTCCTTTTGGAAGCGCGCCCGACAGTCCCTTCACCAGCTCCGAACCGTTGACCGCGAGGCCGTCGGAGAACACCAGCACGAGTTGCGGAGATCCGGATGCGAGCTGCGCGCCCAGCCGGGTACCGGCGGCCAGCGAATCATTCATCGCCGAAACCGCGCTGTTCGCGACGACGAGCGTCGTGCGCTCGAACCGGGCGATCGCGACCACCAGCGTGTCGTCGGTGACGAGGCGATCGTGGATCTCGCCGGCGCTCGAGCAGCCGACGATGCGGCTCGATGGAAATGCGGCCGCGAGCTCGGCGAGCGCGGTCGGATCGTCGATGTAGTCGGGCGCGCCGAAGGCGAGGACGAGCGTTCCCGCGGAGTCCTGCTCCGTCGGGAGCGGGGCGGTCCAGCCGCCGTCGCGGCGATGCGAAAAGGTGGAGATTTGCACGTTGGAATCCGTATCGTAATCACCGTAAGCAATAAGCGCGCCTGAGGTCCGGAGCGGCGCCGAAGCCCAATTCGAGGGATGGGGCGGCGTGTCTTGGGGGCGCCGACGCCTTTCCAGTGCCGCTGCGCGGCGAAGGGGGCCGTCAGGCGCTCGCGGACGGACCTCGCGTTGACCCGAGGAGCGCTAAAAATGTAAAATGGCAGGCTTGGCTGCCGATTTTCGGGCGGCCGCGCTTCCCCGATAGCTCAGTTGGTAGAGCGACGGACTGTTAATCCGCAGGTCCCTGGTTCGAGCCCAGGTCGGGGAGCCAAAAAACACAACGGTTGGCAGGTAAGCACCTGTTAACTAATTCGTTTTCCCGGCGACTGTTTGCCGGTGAACGTGAATTCTCCCGAGGTATTGCGACCGTGGGCGTTCTCTGGCCCGCAGCAATTCGGTATCGGGTGCTACAACGTAACGTCGGAATCAGTACTCGAACTGATACAACAGTCCTATGCTGCTGCCGGGATCGTTGTCCGGTGTTATCCCCTGTGCCGTCGCCCCTCCAGTGCCCAGCGTCGCCTGCACCTTCAGTTGCTTCGTCAGGTCGACTTGCACCTTTGCTTGAGTCGAGCCCGACGTGCTTTGCTTCGCGCCAACATAGATGTTGCTGAAGACATAACGCCCGGCCTCGACGCTTGTCCCGCCAGTACTCGTGCTCCCCACGGCAAGCCGATCCAAGCCCAGGCTCCTCTGTGCCGCCAGCAGCGGATTGAATCCGCTGCCCGATCCGGTAATCGAAACGAGCGCCGCCCCGATTTGAACGAGCTGCAGGGCCGTGAGCTGCTTTACATTGGTCCCAAAGAGAAGGCGCGCCAGAATCTCGTCCTGCGGCAGGTCAGGCACGCTTGTCAGCACAATCCTCGGTGCATCCGCATAGCCGGTCACCACGAGTTTCGCGGTGATGTTGCCCGAGGTGCTTTCCGCCACGAAGTCGAGCGTGGGATCGATCTTCTGCGTGAGTCCCGTCCCATTGAAGCTCACCCTGCCCGACGTGAACCTGAGCGAAGTGCCGCCCAGGTCGAACGTGCCGCGCCGCATCTCGAAACCACCACTGATTTGCGGTGCGTCGGTGCTGCCGGCGACGCGCAGTTCGCCGCCTGCTTCCGCGTCCAGGCCGCGTCCGCGCACGAATATCTGCTGTGGTCCGCTCACGGTCAAATCCAGCCCGATGACCGTCGTGCGCGTGGAAGGAGGCGGGGGCGCCTTCTGCCCGGGCCGCCGCACATCGAGTACGGCGACGGTAGGGGGCAGAGCGTTCGGGATATTGATGTCCGCACGATTGATCCTGATCTTGCCCATCACTTCGAGCCGCGTCGAGGCCTGGCCGCGCAACGTCAAGTCGAGGTCCGTATCGGCCGTCAGCAGATCGCTCGCGAACGCCCGCGCATTGCGCGCAGTCAGCTTCAGATCCACGGGACGGCCTGCGGCAAACAGACCGACTGTCCCGCTTGCCGAGACCGTGCCGGAGCCCGCCTGTGCGGTGAAACTGGCGATGCGCAGGCTGTCGTCCGCTGCCTGAATCAGCGCTTCCACGCGGGTCAGGTGCGCGCCCAGTGTGTAGTCCTGGATCTCGCCTTGAGCGATCCTTGCGCTGCCGTCGATCCGCGGTGCGGCGAAGTTGCCGCTTACCGCAACGTCGAGCGAGATCTGCCCCTTCACGCGGCGTCCGTTCACTTCCAGGATCGGATTGGCGATGGTCGCGTCGATCTTGCCCTCGACATGCACGTCGATCGGACCGGTCGTCGAGAGAGGCACCGTTCCGCTCGCGTTCACGTGGACCTGACTGCCTCCCGAAAGCTTCGCTTCCACGCGAGCAGACTGCCCATCCAGCTCCGCGCTCGCCTGCAAATTGGCTGGAGGCACGCCCGGGCCGGCAACCGCTCGCATGCGCAGACCGTTCCCGATGAGCCGGACCGTGCCTCTCGGCTGCGCGGTCGTGCCGAGGAGCCGCGCCTCGACGCTCATCGTGCCCTCGGCTTGCAGGTCCGGCACGAATGTCCTGACGAGCGCGGGCGTGACATTGCGCAGCGAGCCCGTCAGGTCGAGCGTCGGCGATACCCGCCCCGCGGCTTCCAGCACCGCCTGCTGCATGCCCACGCGCAGCCGGTCCACCGCGAGACCGTCGCCAAACGAGACGCGGGCCGGAGCAAGCAGCTGCGCCGTCTGTTCGCGGTATCGCACCTTCAGCGCGCTCAACGATACCTGCCTTGCCGGCATGTCGAGCGTGGCAGTCGCAGTGATCTGCGCCGGCGCGTCAACGACGTCGTGCAAGTCGGAAGACAGCTTGAGCACCAGGGCCTCGAACGGTCCGTCGGCCTGCATGCGTGCGTTTGCGGTCATTCCATTCGTGACGATGTTGTCGGCAACGAACTGCAATGCGAGTTTCGGACGAGTCGTCGGGTCCTCGACTCGTCCCGGTGACATTCAAATGCTCGATCCGGCTGCCACCGATGGCGGCATCACGCGCGTCCAACTGGATCTTGGCCCAAGCGTGTCCACTCGACTGGACGAAATCCACGTCGGCCGCAACGCTTCCCTCCACGTCCTGTCCCATCCATGGCTTGAGGTCCGCCAACTGCGCGATGCGCATGACCACGCGACCTTGCGGCAGGCGGTCGCCTGCTCGCAGAGTGACGCTTCCCTCGGCGTGCGCGCTCTTCCAGACCGCGCGTTCGATGGTGGCCAGCAATGCGCCGTCGGTGTTCTGCCGGAGATTGATCGCGAGCGCGAGGGGCGAGGCATCGACGCTGCCGTGCAGATCGATCCTGCCCACGGGCGCACTGGGGAAGTCCCTGCAGGCGCGCAGAGGCCTTGATCGGCCCGGGCGGAATTCCTTCGGTCCCCACGTCGCCGGTCGCATCCGCCGAGAGGTTCAATTTGTCTTGCGTGCCCTGGACGCGACCCTGGGCCTCCATCCGACCGGAGAAGGGCGACGCGACCGCCGCGAGATCGGACAGAGCCAGCTTCCAGTTCACGTCCACGATGTCGCGCTTGACGGAGCCATCGGCGAAGACACGCAATGTCCTGCCGTCCAATTGCAGGCGCTCGATCGTGATGTTCTCCGCCTGCAACGTCGCCGACACTCGCGAGCTTCGCGCCATCGCCGATCAGCGCTCGAAGGGACGTCGCGCCGCCCGTCACGCCGACGACGCCGGCGAGTTCGACTTTCGTCGCCTGATCGCGGCCTGCGAAACTTGCGTTGAGGGTGGCATGCCCTTTGAGGTCCACTCCGGCGAGGGCGGCAAACGGTGCGAGCGCGGGTCCGTTGATCACCAGCGTCCCGCTCAATGCGTCTCCAGTCTCTGCATTGCCTTGCACGGAGACGAGCGGATGCGACAGTGCAAATGTCGCCGGTCGCCTGGGATCGTCGAGCGCTACGTCCACGCGAAGATCGACCGGCGCGGATTCGAACAGATCCGGTTTCGATCCCGGGATGCGCAGCCGATCGAGCACCGCGTGCATGCCGATCCGACCGCGATTGCCCTCAACATCTGCGCTGAAGGCGCGCAACTGTGTAGCGCCCGCTTTCAACTCGTCGATGCGAACCTGCCCCGTCGCATCCGGGCTCGTGAACGGGCCATGCACATGGGCCTGCAGCGACATCTGCTTCCAGGAGACGTCCTGCCGCGGAGTCATCGCCGGGGCACTGGCCGTCACGTCGAGATTGATGATCCGACCGGCCAGATCCAGTGTCCCGACGCCGGAAGCGCGCAGCGACCCCGCAGCGGCGGCCAGGCGCATCGCCGGCGAATTGCGCGGACCGGCGACGCTCGCCTGTACCGCAATAGCGCCGAGATCCGGCAGGTTCGCGAGGCCGGCGAGCAAACCTTGCGGGGGCTCGTTGAGATCGAGATCGATTTTCACGGACGCGGGATCGATGTGTCCGTTGAATTGGTAGCTTCCCGGCGCGTCCAGCCGCCTCACGGTCAATGCTCGCCTCGGCCTCCTGCAACGAAGCTGCGCGCACGTTGCCCTGAAGGCTCACCGACGCAGGCCTGCCGGCGAGCGGTGCGCCGATATCGAGTTCATTGATCTCGACTTGGGTAACGTCGACCCGCATCGGCAGTTCGAATGGCTCCGAAGTCTCTTCGCGCGAGGGCAGAGGGGCAGGACGGCGCAACAGCTCCACGCGACCCGCGCGCAGAAGCTGGACCTGCAGGTGCTTTCTCGCCAGCCCGGACGGCGACCATTGCAGCGCCACGTCGTCTGCGCTCAGCCAGAGCGTCTCCGCATCGCGGAGCTCGACATGTGCAACGCGCAGGTCGTCGGGAAAACGCCCCGACACGCCCGTCAGCACGACTTGGCCGCCGCTCAGTTGTGCGGTCGTGCGCTCGATCAGGCGCCGTCCCCAATCCACGTTGGCAACGAGGAAGACAAGCGTGATCAGCACGACCGGCAGGACAATCAGCACGCCGATGAGCCGACACGAAAATCTTGGTCGCTCTTTCCATCAGAATGCCTGGCCCAACCCGATGTAGATTTCGAAGGCATCATCGCCCGGCTGCCTGTTCACCGGCACCGCAAAGTCGAGGCGGATCGCACCGATCGGCGTGTAGTAGCGTACGCCGATGCCGGCGCCGACGCGCACCGCGCCCTGAAACGGGGTAGCTGCTCGCGCCTACCTGGCCCGCATCGACGAACGCCGCCGCGCCCCAGTTACCGAATAGACGCTGGCGATACTCGATCGTTGCAGCGTCGATCGACTGTCCTCCGATCGGCTTGCCATCGGGAAACTGCGGACCGATGGATTGATAGCGATACCCACGGACGGTCGCGCTGCCGCCGCCATAAAAGCGCTGATCGGGCGGCAGCGAGAACAAGGACGCCCCCTGCGCAGTGCCGATCAGCCCGCGCAGCGCAAGCACGCTGCGGCCCGGCTCGGTCCAGCCAAACGACGCGAAATCGATATACGTGGAGGCATTGCCCTGAATGATGACGAACGTGGCGTTGTCGTCCTGGTTGAACGACTGGGTCGGCGTCACGACAAGGGAGGCACGAATGCCGCGCACCGGATCCAGGAACGAATTGCTGGCGATCCCGGTCGTGTTGTATTTGACGTTGAGCGGGACGGCGAGCAGCGTGTAGTCGCGCGGTACTGTCTCCTGCACGATGCGTTCCTGGATGCCCGTCAGGCCGACGCTGCCGCTCCAGACGTCGGAGAATTTTCGATTCAGCGCGACCCCCGCGATGATGGCGTCCTGATTGTAGGCGTCGAGATCCTGTTTGAGAGCTGCCAGGTTGAGCTCGAGCGACTGATCGCGCACACCGAAGTCCGGTTTGATGAATTGTGCGGTGACGTTGTACCCCAGCCCCGTCGTGGCCGTGCCGCTGAGGCCGGTCACGCTGGCCGCCAGATTGAGCTGCTCCGCATTGCCGAACAGATTGCGATCGGACCATGTTGCGCCGGCGCTGATGCCGAGGTCGGTGGAATAGATCGCGTTGAATCCGACGGCGTGGCGCAGGCGCTCCTGCATATCGAAGACGATGGGGATGCGGCCATGCGCATCCAGCTCGTCCGCCAGCGCGCACGGTCACCCCGGAGAAGACGCCGAGCGAGAGCAAGTCCTGCCGCGCTTCCTCGATCTTGCTCGGGCTGTACCAGTCGCCGGTATGGACGAGCAACCTGGCTCTGGACCAGGCTTTCGTTCACGTCGTGCAAGCCGTGGATGGCAATTTCGCCGAGGGTGACGCGTGGACCCGCGTGCGCCGTGAATGTCACGTCCAGAACCCGTGCGGAGGGATCTTCATAGGCGACGGGAGCGTTGACGGTGGCGAGTGCATACCCGTCTTCCTGCAGCGCGGTGAGCAAACGTTCCTGGCCCTTCAGCACGTCCGCGGCGACCGCAGGGTCGCCGGGCGCAATTCCGATGCTGCCGCGGAGCCCTTCAGGAATATCGCCCTCGATTGTCAGGTTGCGGAGGTGATACAGCGGACCGGTATCGACGGAGATGGCGACGGCCGCAGCCCTCTCTTCAGGCAATGCCTCGATCGCGGCGGCGAGGCCGGGGTCGTCCAGCGGCAATCCGTCAACGGAGATGCTGACTCTTCCCTGGTAGTAGCCAAAGCTCTGCAATACCGTTTGCAGGCGATCGACGTCCTGCTGCGCACGCCCGACAAGTGCGAAGGGACCGACCGGGGCTGTGCTCCGCAACGATTCGAGCTGAGAGCTCTCCTTGAGCATGGTGTCCAGCGCGTCGTCTCCGGTGGGCGCGATGGTGACCGCGTAAGACTGGGGGTCCGCCGCGTGCGAAATCGACATGCCGAAGGTCGAGACAGCGGCGAGCAGCAGCCATGCGATCCGGGAATGTGAACGAGGACTGGTCTGCGGCACTTTGATAAGGTAACGCGAATACTTTGAGATTATTGTAAGTTGCTTCAAAAAGATGTTCACGTGGGGATGACTCCGTGACATCACGAGCCGCGGCCCCAAGGCAGCTCTGCGGGGCAGATGCACCGCAGCGGGGCTTGTGATCCGCGTGGGCTTGCCCGCAGCTCGAACGGGGTATCCCGGCCTGTGACGTAGTCGTGGCAGGCTTGCCGCGGGCAGGGGCCGCAGTGCGCGGATCGGTGCCTCGCCATGTCGGCAGCGATTGCCGGCATTTCCTTCCGTCCTCCGGGCTTTGCTCGTTCCGGATGACTCCATGTATGCTCGCGTCGGTGCCGCATCCGGCCCGGGATGGCGGGTGCCCAAAATCCCATCTTTCCCGCAGTGAACTCTGGATCGGAGCTCAGCGTTGAACGCTCGGTTGGAATCGCAAGCGGTGGCCTGTCCCGACTGCGACCTGCTGCAGACGATTGCGCCGCTGCCGCCCGGCGCGAAAGCCACCTGCCCGCGCTGCGGCTGCCTGGTCGCGAGGCAACCGTCCGGCCCGACGGACCTGCCGCTCGCGCTGTCGGTGGCCGCGGCTTTTGCGTTCGTCGTCGCCAACTTCGCGCCCCTGATGGATCTTTCCGCCGTTGGCCGTTACGCAAGCACGACGGTCGCCGGGGGCGCCTACGAGATGTGGATGCAGGATGAACGAGCTGACCGGAGCGCTCGTCGCGTTTTGCGCGGTGATCGCACCCGGCGGCTACATCGTCTTCATGTTGACGGTCCTGCTCGCGGCGCGGCGCTCGCCTGCGCCGCGCTGGGTGGGCGAGATACTGCGGTGGGCAAGCCATATGCAGATCTGGTCGATGCTCGAGGTCATGATGCTCGGCATCCTCGTCGCTCTGGTGAAGATCTCCGAGCTCGCCACCGTCGGAGTCGGGATCGGGCATGTACGCCATTTTCGCGCTGATGATCCTTTTCCCGGCGATCGCCATGAGCTTCGACGCCCGCGACCTCTGGCGGAGAGTCGAATGGGCCGATGGCGAGATGCCGCCGCCGGGACCCGTCGGGATCCGTACCGCGG
Source organism: uncultured beta proteobacterium (assembly GCA_963741355.1). Taxonomy (GTDB): domain Bacteria; phylum Pseudomonadota; class Gammaproteobacteria; order Burkholderiales; family Casimicrobiaceae; genus CAIWHR01. The sequence goes on along the minus strand of CAVUIG010000022.1, from coordinate 30,236 downwards.
AACCGGTCCGATGACGCCAGCGCTGACGACCGCCGCGCAAGCCGGGCTCGTGTCGTGCGAGGCGTGCCAGCTTCTGTCGCAACCCGTCAGCGCGACCGAGCCGGGATACTGCCGACGCTGCGGCGAGGAGCTCGAATTCCGCAGACATGCGTCGATCGAGACGACCTGGGCGCTCATCATCGCCGCGGCGATCTGCTACATCCCGGCCAATGCGCTGCCGGTGCTGAACACGACCTCCCTCGGGGAGACGGAAGCGGACACGATCCTCGGCGGGGTGGCGTTCCTCTATACGTCGGGATCGTGGCCCCTCGCGCTGATCGTGCTGGTGGCGAGCGTGATGATCCCGCTGGGCAAGCTGGTCGCGCTCGCCTATCTGCTGATCACCGTGCAGCGCGGGTCGATCAAGAACGGCCGCGACCGCACCCGGCTCTATCGGCTGGTCGAATTCATCGGCAGGTGGTCGATGCTCGACGTGTTCGTCGACACGTTCACCGTTGCGCTCGTGCAGCTGCAGCCCCTGATGTCGGTGGCGCCCGGTACCGGCGTGCTGTTCTTCGCGGCCGTCGTCGTGCTGACGATGCTCGCGGCCGAGACCTTCGACCCCCGCCTGATCTGGGATTCAGGCAACTCACGGAATCGCCATGGCTGACGAGCCCGACCTCAACGCACTGCCGCAGGCGACCGTCGTGCGCAAGAAGCGCATGCGCTTCTCGGTCGTGTGGATCATCCCGATCCTCGCCGCGGTCGTGGCCATCGGCATCGCGGTCCAGCGCTTCCTGAGCGAGGGCCCGACCATCAACATCATCTTCAACGAAGCGCAGGGCATCGAGGCCGGCAAGACTTTCATCAAGTACAAGGACGTGAGGATCGGCCTGGTGACGGCGGTGGAGCTCTCCGAAGGCTACGGCAGGGTGGTGGTCAGGGCCAAGATCGCCAAGCATGCGGCCGGGCTGATGGTCGCAGACGCGAAATTCTGGGTCGTCGAGCCGCGCATCTCGCTGAGCGGCGTTTCCGGGCTCAACACGCTGCTCTCGGGCAACTACATCGGCTTCCAGGCGGGCGTGTCGACCCGAATCCCAGCGCACGTTTCGTCGGTCTCGAGGTGCCGCCGGTGGTCACGGACCAGCCCGGCAGGCGATTCGTGCTCAAGGCGCCCAACCTGGGCTCGCTCGGCGTCGGCTCGCCGGTCTACTACCGCCGCCTCGGCGTCGGGCAGGTGGTCGCGTACAACCTTACGTCGGACGGCAAGTCGGTCGAAGTCACGGTGTTCGTCAACGCGCCGTACGACAAGTATGTCACCACCGGAACGCGTTTCTGGAACGCCAGTGGCGTCGATGTCACGGTCGGTGCGGATGGCGTGGACGTGCAGACGGAGTCGGTGGCGGCGCTCCTTGCAGGCGGTCTCGCCTTCGCCACGCCCGACTTCTCTCCCCCGGCCGCGCCAGCCGCCGAGAACACGGTGTTCATCCTTTACAAGAACCGGACCATCGCGATGAAGCAGCCCGATCCGGTCGAGCGGCGCTTCGCGCTGTATTTCAACGAGTCGGTGCGCGGTCTTTCCGTCGGCGCACCCGTGGTGTTGTACGGCTTGCGCGTGGGCGAGGTCGCCGAGATCGGTCTCACGTTCGATGCGAAGCGCAACGTCTTCCGTCCGCGCGTGCTGATCACCTTCTTCCCGGATCGGGTCGTCGGGCTCCTGAACGAGCAGCAACGGGCGACCACGGGCAAGGCGCATGACCGAGATGAGCGCGGAAGCCCGGCTGCGCCTGTTGCGTCGCATCGTGGAAGACCAGGGATTGCGCGCGCAACTGCGAACCGGAAGCTTCCTCACCGGGGAGCTGTACGTCGCATTCGAATATTTTCCGAACGCGCCGAAGGTGAAGCTCGACACGACGCAGGACCCGATCGAGCTGCCCGTCGTTCCGGGCGGCCTCGCGGCGATCGAGTCGAAGCTCGGCAGCATCCTCGCCAAGATCGACAACATGCCGCTCGACGCGATCGGCGTCGACGTCAAGAACGCGATCGAGACGCTCAATACGACGTTGAAGGATGCGGACACGCTGATCAAGCGGGTCGACACCCAGTGGGTGCCCGAGGGCACGAAGACGCTCGAGGAGCTGCACAAGGCCATCGCGGACGCCGATCGCGCCCTGATCAACATCGATACGTCGTACCTCGCCAAGGATTCGCCGGCGCCGCAGGACCTGCGCGACACGCTGCAGGAGGTGACCCGCGCGGCCCGGGCGGTGCGCATCCTCGTCGACTATCTCGAACGTCATCCCGAGATCCTGATCCGGGGCAAGGCTGGGGGAAATCCGTGATGCATCGCCGCGCTGCTCTCGTCGCCATTCCTCTTTGCGTCATCGTCGCGGTCGCTGCGGGTTGCGCGAGCCGCGCCATCGCATTTCTACACGTTGAGCGCCACCGCGAAGACCGCCGATGCCACCGCGCCGAAGACCTCGCGGCTGTCGGTCGTCGTGGGTCCGGTGTCGATCCCGTCGATCGTCGACCAGCCGCAGATCGTCGTCAGCACGGGCCCCAACCAGGTGACGCTCGAGGAGTTCAACCGGTGGGCGTCGCCGTTGGCGAACGACATCGCGCGGGTCGTCGTCGAAGATCTCGTCGCCATCCTCGGGACGCCGCATGTCTCCCTCTTCCAGCAGTCGCTGGCCGCGAACGCCGACTACCGCGTGGCGATCGAGGTGCAGCGGTTCGAGTCGGCGCCGGGAGAGGCCGCGACGCTCAGCGCAGCCTGGATCGTGCGCCGCACGAGGGATGGCAAGGCCGAAGCGGGCCGCACTACCGTTCGCGAGCCCGCGAGCGGCAGCCGGCTTCGACGCACTTGCCGCCGCCCACAGTCGCGCGCTGGCGCGAATGAGCCAGGACATCGCGGACGTCATCCGGATCGCTCGATCGCGGCGCGCCCTGATCGAAGTTCCGGCGTGCCGGCGTTCGTGTGGGAGAATGCGCAATATTGTCATGAACGCTGCGCGGAAACGGGGCACTCGGATGCCCGGCTTGAATTCGATCGATGTGCGCAGGCGCAGGTACGCGATACTGCTGACGCTCCTGCTCGCGTCGATTGCGGTCCAGTCGTTTGACTTGCGAGGCCGGAGTCGTGGGGATATCTTTCCGATGTCTTCCGGACGGTATTGGGCGTTGCGATCCTGTTCGTGGTGTTCGACCGCCCGCGCGAGCGGGCAATCATGGCGGTGGTCCTGGTTGCCGCCATTGCCATCGGCTGGGCGCGTCGATTCTCGTCGCAGGACCTCGACCATACGGTATCGCTGGTCCTCCACGCATTGATGTCGATCTACCTGTGGGCGGCGGTCGTCGCGATCCTGCGCGATATCTTTCGCGGTGCGTCGGCAGGGGTGGAGAGCGTGCTCGGCGCCATCTGCGGCTATCTTCTCGCCGGCAACGCGTGGGGGGCGGTCGATGCGATCGCCTACCTGATGGTGCCGACGGCGTACAGCCTAAGTCCCGAGGTCAGCGCGCTTGTTCTCGACTGGCAGGGCAGGATTGCGCTGTTCTCGTACTACGGCTATGCGCAAATGCTGACGCTCGGCTACTCGGACGTGACGCCGGTGCGCGCGCCCGCGACGACGTTGAGCCTGCTCGGCTCGCTGTTCGGCCTGTTCTATACCGCCGTCGTCGTGTCGCAGTTCGTCGGCCTTGCGCAATCGAGGAGAGGTGAGTCGTCATGAATGGAAAGCGATTGTTCCTGCTTGCGGCGCTGCTGGCGCTGGGCGGCTGCGCCACTCGCCCGATCAACCCGCCGATCACGCAGGCCTACCTCGACAAGGGGTACACGTTCCAGACGCGCCAGAAGCACTTCAAGAGCCAGGAAAACCTCGTCGTGCTGGCGTTTTCGGGCGGCGGGACGCGGGCCGCCGCGTTCTCCTATGGCGTTCTCGAGTTTCTCCGGCGAACCGAGGTCGTCGGAAAGTACGGCCAGAAGGTTCGCCTGCTCGACGCCGTCGACGTCATCACCGGCGTTTCGGGGGGCAGCTTCACCGCGCTGGCCTACGGCCTGTACGGCGAAAAGCTCTTTGACGACTACGAGCAACGGTTCCTCAAGCGCGACGTCCAGGGCGAGCTCCTCACGCCGTGCGCTGCGGCCGGCCTATTGGTTCGATCTGTCATCGACGGGCTGGGGCCGTTCCGAGCTCGCGGCCCAGCTGTACGACGAGATCCTGTTCAACGGCGCGACCTTTGGCGACCTCGACCGCGGCGACGGGCCGCTCATCATGGCGTCAGCGACCGACATCTCGACCGGCGGCCGGGTCGTCTTCACCCAGAACATTTTCAACGTATTTTGCTCGGATCTCGATGCCGTGCGGCTCTCCCGCGCGGCCGCCGCATCGTCGGCCGTCCCCGTGGTGCTTTCGCCGGTGACGATCAACAACTACGGTGGCACCTGCAACTCCGTCATGCCGCCCTGGATGAAGGCGTTCGCCGAATCCGCCGACCCGCCGCGGCCCGCCGCGCGCGCAATACGCGAGCTGAAGGATGCCGAACCGTACAGCGACAGCGTGCATCACCCGTACATTCACCTCGTCGACGGCGGCGTGGCCGACAACGTCGGCATGCGCGGCGTGCTCGACGCGCTGGAATTCCTCGAAGCGCTGGACGACGCGGGCCTGCCGACGCCGCTCGACCACGTGCGCAGGATCGTCGTCTTCGTCGTCAATTCGTTGTCGTCGCCTCCGACCAACTGGGACGAGTCGGAGGCGCCGCCCGGCACCATCGACATCCTGCTGAAAGCCACCGGCGTGCCGATCGACCATTATTCCTACGAGGCGGTCGAATTGCTGAAGGACATTTCGGCGCGCTGGAAGAAGGACCAGGAGATTCGGAGGCTGGCCGCATGCTCCACCAACAAGGATTCGCCGCATCTGCACGGCGGTACGGGTCCCGCAGGCGGAGATCTACGCCATCGACGTGTCGTTCGCCGCGCTGCCCGATCCGAAGGAACGCGCCTACCTGAATGATCAGCCCACGTCGTTTGTCCTGCCGCCCGAGGCCGTCGACCGCCTGCGCGCCGCGGCGGGGACGATCATCACGGCGTCCCCCGAATTCCAGCGGCTGCTGAAGGACGTCGGGGCGGCCGTCGTTCCCGATTCCCCTGCCGGACCGGGCGCGGCGGGCAGTGCTCCCAAATCGCCATGAAGGCGCTCCTCGTCGCACCGGTCGTGCTCGCCTGCATCTTCGGGGGCGCGCTGCTGGGCCTCGCGCTGCGGGCCCGTCTGCCCGATCGCCATCTCAGCGACGACTCGAAGGACATCGTGAAGCTGTCGATCGGCGTGGTCGCGACCATGGCTGCGCTGGTGCTGGGTCTCCTCGTGTCGTCCGCCAAGGGGTCGTTCGACCGGACGGAAGATGAGCTGACGCTGACGGCGTCCAAGGTGGTCCAGCTCGATCGCGCGCTTGCGCAATACGGCGCCGAAACGGCCGGCATGCGGGAGGCGCTGCGCAGAAACTACGGCAACGCGGTCGACGCGCTGACTTCGGACGATCCTACCCGGCTCGCGCAGCTCCAGGCCCGTGCCGCGGGCAGCCATATCGAGGATCTCGTGTCCGCGATCCGTGGGCTCTCGCCGGCGAGCGACGTGCAGCGGGAGCTCCGCGCGCGTGCGCTGATGCTGGCCGAGGACGTGAAAGCCAACCGCTGGCTGCTGCTGCTGCAGCAGCACGACTCGATCTCGACGCCGCTCTGGTCGTCGTCGTGTTCTGGCTGACGCTGATCTTCATGGGATTCGGGCTCTTCTCCCCGCCGCGCAACGCCACCGTCGTCGCCGCGCTCTTCCTGTGCGCGCTGTCGGTGTCCGGCGCCATCTTTATCATCCTGGAGATGGACGATCCGCTGACGGGGGTCGTGCGGATCTCCGATGTGCCGATGCGCAAGGCGCTCGCGCTGCTGGGCGAACGATTGAGCGAACCGCGCGCGGTCGGACGGAAGCCCCGGGGGATCCCGGCGAGTCGGCGCTGAAGGCATCGTGCTCTCGTCCCGATGCGGATACTCAGGCATTGCGATGCCGCCAACGATTGTGGATGAGGACGACGACGGGCTGATCACATTTGCCCGAAACGGGCTCGCGGCTGGCGCGCTCGCGGTGCTCGGCGGCGGCGCGTTTCACTTTGCGAGCGACGCCCGCGAACGATGCATCCACTCGCGGAGAGAACCCTGACTGCGTCGTCTCCCGCAGGTCGGCGCCTGCTGTTCCCCGTGTGTCTTGTTGCCGCGTTCGTCGTGGGCGCGATCCTCCGTCTCGACCAGGTGCTGGCGCAGGTGCTGCTGGATGACGAATGGCACCTCGTGCATCAGATCACCTACTACCGCCCCACACATATGGTGACGACCTTCGGCGGCGCCGATTACAGCATTCCCTTGGCACTGCTCGATTGGGCGGCGATGCAGCAATTCGCGGTGAGCGAATTCACGCTGCGCCTGCCGATGATCCTTGCGGGGCTCCTGACCGTGATCGTCCTGCCGCTGGGACTGCGCGGGCGGCTCGAGGGGCGCGTCATTGCGCTGTTCGCGCTCCTCCTCGCGTTGTCACCGTTCCTGATTTCGTATTCGCGCATCGCTCGACCGTACGCGCTGACGCTGCTCGCCGTCTACCTCGCGTACGGCCTGTTCGAACGCGCGTCGGCCGGGCCCGAAATACGGTGGAAGTCCGTACTTGGCTACGGCGTGCTTTGCGGGCTCGCCGTCTGGACCCACGCCATCACCGGGCCGATGCTGGTCGCGCCGATCCTCGCCCGCGCGTGGGCGGCGTGGCGCGGCGAGCGCACGGCATGGCGGCCCCTGATCGCCATGGCGATTGCGGCCGGGTTGACGATGAGCCTCGCAGTGTTGCCCCCGCTGCTGCACGATCCCGGCGCACTCACGGGGAAATCCGGCATCGACAGCGTGACCGCGAACACCCTCTACGCCGCATCGTTCCTGTGGTTCGGCACCGAATCACGTGGCGTCGTGCTTGCGTGCATCGCCCTGGCGGCGCTCGGATGGGGAATCGTCTGGCGATCGGTCCCGATCGCGCGCTGGGCAACGCTGGGGACCGTGCTGACCGTGCTCTCGTTGCTCGCCGCGCGGCCATGGTGGGTGGACAAGCCCCTGGCGTTCGGCCGGTATCTGCTGCCCGTCGTGCCGCTGTTGCTCCTCGCAGTATCCGCCGGCGTGGTGCGCGTTGCCGATGCGATGTGCCGCGCCTTCGACAGGGAACGCAGGCGCGCGGCGTGGACGATGGTCGCAGCGATTCCGCTGCTCGCGGCACTCTGGCTCACATCACCGCTGCGGGAAACTCTCGATCGGCCGAACTCGTACGCCGAGCATTCGTATTTTCAATACGACTACCGCAAGGGATACAATTCCGCCCGCCTCGGTACCGGAGGAATTTCGAATTCCGATTTCTGGAAGACGATCTCCGCGGCGCCGCGCGGATCCATCACCGTCGCCGTCGCGCCGTTCCGTTACGCAAGCTTCGAGTGGCCCGCCCCGATCTGGGAGCGGGACAGCCATCAGCGTGTCATTCCGGCCTATTTGTGGGGCACCTGCACGCAAGGCCGCCACGGCGAGGTGCCGCCGGATGCGCGGTTCGACTTTCGCAACGCCGTTCATCTCAAGGACCGATCGACTCTGGTCGCGCGCGGCGTCGATTACCTCGCCTATTTCCGGCCGGTGAGGCTCCCCGGCATGAGTGCGCCGGAGCCCGAATGCGAAGCCTGGGTGCGAGAGCACTATGGCCCGCCGGACTACGAGGACGACGTGCTCTCGGTCTGGCGCATTCGCGCGCCATCGTGAGCCCGGGCTGCAGCGACCTGGCACACGAGGCGCGCGCCCTCACGGCAGCAGCAGCGACCCCAGCTCGAGCGCGGCCTGCTGCAGCGGATGGTAGAAGCGCTCCGCCATTTCGCGTCGGGAGAACAGGCGCCCCTGCAGGATGACGTTGATTCCGGCGACGTAATGGCCGCCTGCGTCGCGCACGGGCACGGCGAGCGTGCACAGCCGCGGCTCCATCATCTGGCTCGCGAACGCGAACCCCGATTCGCGCACCGCCGCCAGCAGCGCGACGAGCTTTTCCGCGGTGTTCGGCGTGTGCTCGGTGTACGGATGGAACCGCGCGCGCGCGAGATAAGCGTCGAGCTCGTCCTGCGTCAGGTGGGCGAGCATCACGTGACCGATCGACGTGCAGTACGCGGGCAGGCGGCGGCCGACATTGAGCGACGGGGACATGATTCGCGATGAGGTCGACCGCGTGAGGTAGACGATCTCGTCGCCATCGAGCGTCGCGAGCGAGCATGCCTCGCGCAGCGATTCGCCCAGCCGGTCGAGGATCGGCTGCGCCAGCACCGCGATCGGCGACGCGGAGAGATAGGCGTGGCTGAACGAGAGGACGCGCGGCCGCAGGTAGAACCGGCGTGCGTCGTCGGCGGCGACGAAGCCGAGCTTCGCGAGCGTGTGCAGGCTGCGCCGTGCCGCCGCGCGGGGAATTCCGGTGCGGTGGCTCACCTGCGCGATCGACATGCGGCGTCGCTTGTCGGACAGCGCCAGCAGGACCGCCAGGCCGCGCGCGAGCGCCGTCACGAAATCCGGATCGTCGGCGAAAGCGGCAATGGCGTCGGCGGGGAGCGCGTCCGGGTCGGCGAACGATGGCGGCGGCGCGGACGACGCGAGCGGCGAGGGCGACCGGCCAGCGTTGGCTGCTCCGGTTGTGCCTTTCGGAGTGCGGCGGTGGGCTTGGGCATGCGTTTCGTCCGGTCGGCGATGGAGAAAAGGGCGGCTCGGGTCGCGCATCGACCCAATGGGCGCCAGGCGCCCATGCCGCACATAATACGGCGAGAGTACGTCGCATCGGATTTGGCGGAATGGTCAATTTTGTGTGCGCCTGGCGCACACATTGTCGTCAGACGCACTTGTCCCGGTCCGCCGAAGTCCTATCGTGACGTCACATTCGACGCATCTCCGAATCAGCCAAAAGAGGATGCCGCGCCAAGCGGTCCCGGGCAGCGTCGATGCCGATGTGCAATGCGCCACGGTAGTCGGAGGAGATTCCCGATCAAGCGAAATGACGGTGTCACCTTCCGCGTCCGAGCCACGGACGGGACCGGTGATTCCGCATGCGACGACCGGCGCGCCGCGCAACGGCCCGTCGCGAAATGAGACACGAAGAGGATTGCAGATGGCCGCCCCCGAATCGAAGAAAGGCATCACCGAGGAACAGCAGCAGGAGCTCGACGAAGTCTTCGCGCGTGCGCGGAAGGCGCTGGCGATCATCGAGACCTACGACCAGGCGCGCGTCGACCGCCTGTGCCAGGCCGTCGCATGGGCGGTGGCGAACAAGCAGACGTTCACGCGGCTCGTCGACATGGGCATCGAGGAAAGCGGCCTCGGCGACGCGGTGAGCCGGATGGGCAAGCGGATGAAGATCCGCGGCGTGCTGCGCGACGCGCTGCGCCAGAAGAGCGTGGGCATCATCGAGGAGCTGCCGGAAAAGGGCATCGTCAAGTACGGCAAGCCGGCGGGCATCATCGCCTGCATCGTGCCGACGACGAATCCCGACCTGACGCCCGCCGGCAACGCGATCTACGCGATCAAGGCGCGCGACGTCGTCATCTACTCGCCGCACCCGCGCTCGAAGAAGACGTCGTTCGAGACGGTTCGCCTGATGCGCGAGGCGCTCGAGCGCGAAGGCGCGCCGGCGGACATCCTGCAGTGCCTCACGAAGGTCAACATCCCGATGTCGCAGGCGCTGATGGCGCGCGCCGACCTCATCATCGCGACCGGCGGCCAGCCGATGGTGCGCGCCGCCTACAGCTCCGGCACTCCGGCCTACGGTGTCGGCGCCGGCAACTCGACGATGATCATCGACGAGACCGCGAACATCGAGGAAGCCGCGCGCAACACGCGGCTGTCGAAGACGTCGGACTTCGGCTCGGGCTGCTCGGCCGACGGCAACCTCATCATCGAGGCGTCGATCTTCGACGCGCTGCTCGCGCAGCTGCAGAAGGAGGGCGGCTATCTCGCCTCGCCGCAGGAGAAAGAGGCGCTGCGCAAGGCGATGTGGGACGACGAGCGGCATCGCACCGTCGAAACCGTGGCGATCGCTCCGCAGCAACTCGCCAAGGCAGCGGGCTTCACGATTCCCGCCGACCGCAAGTTCATCATCGTCCACGGCGACGGCATCGGCCGCGAGCATCACTTCTCCGGCGAGAAGCTGACGACGCTGCTCGCGGTCTACAAGTACAAGGGCTTCGACCAGGCGCTCGACATGATGCGCGCCGTCTACGAAGTCGGCGGCAAGGGCCACTCGTGCGGCATCTACTCGTTCGACCAGGATCACATCCATCGCCTCGCCATGGCGGCGCCCGTGTCGCGGATCATGGTCCGGCAGCCGCAGTCGAAGGCCAACGCCGGCGCGTTCAACAACGGGATGCCGATGACGTCGAGCCTGGGCTGCGGCACGTGGGGCGGCAACGTCATCTCCGAGAACGTCCACCTCAAGCATTACCTCAACACGACCTGGGTGTCGGTGCCGATCAAGGAAGACAAGCCGTCCGACGAGGAGCTCTTCGGCGCGTTCTACGACCCGGCGCATGGAAGCCGAGGCCGCGACCGAGACGATCACGACCTGATCCCCGGACCCGCCTCGTCACCGAACTCCACGCCGCACGCACCACCATGCCGACCAAGACTCCCGAGGAACTGCTCGCCGACGCCTCCGCGTGGTGGGACACGTCGATCATCGACATCCACCCGGGCAAGATCGCGATTCGCGGCTACCCGATCGAGGAGCTGATCGGCCGCGTGCGCTTTCCCGACATGATCTGGCTGATGCTGCGCGGCGAGCTGCCGACGCGCGGCCAAGCGCGACCTGCTCGAGGCGGCGATGGTGCCCGGCGTCGATCACGGCCCGCACGCGCCGTCGATCGCGATCGCGCGGATGGCGGTCACGTGCGGGCTGCCGGTCAACGGCGCGATGGCGTCGGCGATCAACGTGCTGGACGACATCCATGGCGGCGCCGGCCAGCAATGCATGGAGCTCTACCGCGAGATCGACGCGGCGGCGGGTCCGGACGGCGACCTCGTCGCCGCCGCGAGCGCGATCATCCGGCGCCAACATGGATGCGGGCGAGAAGATCGTCCCGGGCTTCGGGCATCGCTTCCACCCGATCGATCCGCGCACCGCGCCCCTGTTCGCGCTGGTCGCCAAGGCGCAGGCCGCGGGAGTCGTCACGCGGACGCTTCGCGTCGATCGGGCACGCCGTCGAAACCGCGCTCGAGGCGATCAAGAAGCGGCACATCCCGATGAACATCGACGGCATCACGGCCGTCATCTTCTGCGAGCTCGGCTTCGAGCCCGAGCTCGGCCGCGGACTGTTCGCCCTGTCGCGCTCGGTCGGCATCCTCGCCCACGCCTGGGAGCAGAAGCAGCGCGGCCGCCGCATCATGGGACCGATGCCGCGGGAGATTCCCTATCGCTACAGCGGGCCGGCGCGCCGCGCGCTGCCGCCCGACGCCGGCCGCGGCGACGACTGAACGACATCCGCGCGGCGTCTCGCCGCGTGCGCAAGGACCGGAGGAGCATGCGATGAAGGACCTGATTTCGAACCAGCTGGTGAAGTACCTCGAAGCGCGCGGCGTCCGGCACATCTTCGGGCTGTGCGGCCACACCAACATCGCGGTGCTCGCGGCGCTCTCGAAGAGCAAGAAGATCAAGTTCGTCAACACGCGCCACGAGCAGATCGCGGCGCACGCGGCCGACGGCTACGCGCGCGCGTCGAAGACGACGTCCGTCGTGCTGTCGCACCTCGAGCCCGGGCCTCACCAATGCGGCCACCGGCGTCGCCAACGCCGCGCTCGACTCCATTCCGATGGTCGTGATCGCCGGCGACGTGCCGTCGCACTACTACGGCAAGCACCCGCACCAGGAAGTGAACCTGCATGCCGATGCGTCGCAATACGAAATCTACCGGCCGTTCGTCAAGCGCGCGTGGCGCGTGGATTCGCCGCACCTCTTCCCCGAGATCATCGAGAAGGCGTTCGCGCTGGCCGAGAGCGGCCGCCCGGGCCCGGTGCTGGTCGACGTGCCGATGGACATCTTCTCGAAGGAGATCGACGTCGCGCTGTGGAAGCAGGTGCTCGGCAACACCAAGGTGCTGCGCAAGCCGTCGCTCGACGACGAATCCGCGGAAGAGATCGTCCGCCAGCTGATCAAGGCGAAGACGCCGCTGCTGTACGTCGGCGGCGGCATCCTGCTCGCCGATGCGGCGGAGGAAATGCGCGAATTCGCCGAGCACCTGTCGCTGCCCGTCGCGCACACGCTGATGGGCAAGGGCGCGCTGCCCGACGACCATCCGCTGATCCTCGGGATGACGGGCTTCTGGGGCACGAAGTTCATCAACGACAAGTGCAAGGGCGCCGACTGGATCCTCGCCCTCGGCACGCGGTTCTCCGAGGCCGACTGCAGCTCGTGGGAGGACGAGTACACGTTCAGCTTCCCGCCGACGAAGCTGATCCAGATCGACATCGATCCGGCCGAGATCGGCCGCAACTACCCGGTGGCGATCGGCGCGGTGGCCGACCTCAGGGAAGCACTGAAGGTGCTGAACCGCGTCGCCCGCAGGATTGCGCCGAAGGGCGTGCAGCGGCCGAAGCTTCTCGCCGAAATGGCGGCGAACCGGAAGGCGTTCGTCGCCGGGAACAGGAAGGCGATGGAAAGCGACGCGTGGCCCATGCGTCCCGAGCGGATCCTGGCCGACCTGCGCGAAGCGCTGCCGCGCGATGCGCTCGATCTGCACGGACGTGGGCTGGAACAAGAACGGCGTCGGCCAGCAGTTCCCGATCTACACGCCGGGCACGATCTTCACGCCGGGCGGCTTCGCGACGATGGGGTTCGGATCGCCCGCCGCGCTGGGCGCCAAGGTCGCGTGCCCCGATCGCGTCGTCGTGGCACTGATCGGCGATGGCGGCTTCGGCCAGAACCCGGCGGCGCTTGCCACTGCTTCCGAGGCAGGCATCGCGGTGGTCTGGGTGATCATGAACAATCACGCGTTCGGCACGATCGCGGGCCTCGAGGCCGCGCATTACGGCACGACGTTCGGCACGGTGTTCGAGAAGGATGGCAAGTCGTGGTCGCCGGATTACGCGGCGATTGCGCGGGCCTACGGCATCGACGGCGTCAAGGTGGGTCGGCGGACGAGTTCAAGCCGGCGCTGCAGAAGGCGATCCGGTCGAAGCGGCCGGTCGTCATCGATGTCTACATGCAGAACGAGCCGGTCCCGACGGCCGGGCACTGGAACATCATGGACATCTATTCGCCCGGCAAGAAGGTCCATCACGTCGCCACGGGCGGCTGATCGCGGCACGCGGAGCAGAGACCGTCTCCCATCGCCAAGACACGGGGCCCGGACCATGAAGCACGACTACTCGCTCGCGCACCTGACCGTGCTGTCGCTGACGCCGCCGGAAGTGGTCGACGTCGCGGCGCGCACCGGGTACCGCTACGTGGGACTGCGCATGACGCGCGTGACGCCCGACGAAGTGCTCTACGACCTCGCGCGCGACGGCGCGCTGATGAAGGCGACGAAGGCGAGGCTCGCCGACACGGGCGTCGCGGTGCATGACGCCGAGCTCTTCCGGATGGACCCGTCGCTCGAGCCGGAGGATTTCATTCCGGAGCTCGACGCGACCGCGGAATTGGGCGCGCATCACCTCATCGCGCAGCTGCCCGACCCGGACCGCGAGCGCAAGATCGCACGATTCGCGCGATTGTGCGATCTCGCGAGCGAGCGCGACATCTTCGTGAGCCTCGAATTCCCGCACTGGACCGAGACCGGCAATCTCGCCGAGGCGGCGCGGGTCGTGCGGGCGGTCAACCGGAGCAATGCCGGAATCCTCGTCGACATGCTGCATTTCGGCCGGTCGGATTCGACGCTCGAGCAGCTCGCGGCCCTGCCGCGTGAATGGTTCAGGTTCGCGCACGTCTGCGACGCGGCCGAAGGAAGTGCCGCCGACGATGGCCGGCATCATCCACACCGCGCGCGACGAACGGCAGTTTCCGGGCGAGGGCGGAATCGACGTCCGCGGTATCCTGCCGCGCATGCCGCAGGACATTCCCTACGCGCTGGAGATTCCGCGCGTCGCGCTGACGAAGGCCGTCGGACCGGAGGAAGTGGCGCGCCTCGCGATCACGGTCGCGCGGAGCCATCTCGACGGCGCGGCCAAGGCGCCGGAAGGACGCTCGACCACGAGCATCACCACAGGAGCGCCGCATGATTCGCATCGTCGACGGCACGTTCAAGCTTATGCGCATCTTCATCGCGCTGTGCATGCTGGGGATGGTCGTGCTGGTGTTCGGCAACGTCGTGCTCCGGTACGCGTTCAATTCGGGGATCTCGATCTCCGAAGAGCTGTCGCGCTGGCTGTTCGTCTGGCTGGTGTTCGTCGGCGCCGTCGTCGCGCTGCGCGACCACGCCCACCTCGGCATGGACTCGGTCGTGTCGCGGCTGCCGGATTGGGGCAAGAAGGCCTGCTTCGTGCTGTCGAACCTGCTGATGCTGGGCTGCGTGTGGCTGTTCTTCTCGGGGACGTGGCAGCAGACGGTGATCAACCTCGACAACATGGCGCCGGCCACCGACCTGTCGATGGGATATTTCTACTACAGCGTCGGGCTGGTCTTCTCCGTGGGCGCCGCCGGCCTCCTGCTGCGCAATCTCTGGCAGGCGGCGACGGGCAAGCTGACGGAAAGGGACCTCATCCAGATCCGCGAGTCCGAAGACAAGGTGGAGATCGAAAAGCTGCACGAAAAGGGGGTGATCGAGTCCGCTGGCGCCACGAACGATCGCAGGAAGGCCTAGGGAAACCGCCATGACCATCGCCGTCTTCCTGTTCTCGCTGCTGGGCGCCATGGCGCTCGGCATGCCGATCGCGTTCGCGCTGATCGTTTGCGCCGTCGCGATGATGTACCAGCTCAACATGATGGACGCGCAGATCATCGCGCAGAACCTCATCGCCGGCGCCGACAGCTTCCCGCTGATGGCGGCGCCGTTCTTCCTGCTGGCCGGCGAGGTCATGAACTCCGGCGGACTGTCGAAGCGCATCGTCAACGTCGCGCTGACGCTCGTCGGCCATGTCAAGGGCGGCCTCGGCTACGTCGTGATCCTCGCGTCGTGCATCCTCGCGGCGCTGTCCGGCTCGGCGGTCGCCGACGCGGCGGCGCTCTCCGCGCTGCTGTTCCCGATGATGGTCAAGGCCGGCCACAATCCGGCGAAATCGGCGGGCCTGATCGCCGCCGGCGGGATCATCGGGCCGATCATTCCGCCGTCGATCGGCTTCATCGTCTTCGGCGTCGCCGCGGGACTGTCGATCTCGAAGCTGTTCCTCGCCGGCATCGTCCCGGGCATCCTGATCGGCGCCGGCCTCGCGATCGCGTGGTGGTGGGAGGTCCGGCAGGAGCACATCGTCCCGCCGCCGAAGGCGTCGCGCCGGGATGTCGTCCGCGCGCTGGTCGAGGGCGGATGGGCGCTGGCGCTGCCCGGCATCATCATCTTCGGTCTCAAGTTCGGCATCTTCACGCCGACGGAGGCCGGCGTCGTCTGCGCGGTGTATGCGCTGTTCGTCGCGATCTTCATCTACAAGGAGCTCAAGTGGAAGGACGTCTTCGGCGTGTTCGTCACCGCCGCCGAGACGACGGCCATCGTGATGTTCCTCGTCGCCGCGGCGCTGGTCTCGGCGTGGCTCATCACGGTCGCCGAGCTGCCGGGGCAGGTCACCGCGCTGCTGCAGCCGTTCATGGGCAGCCCGATGATGCTGATGATCGCGATGCAGGTGCTGGTCGTCATCGTCGGCACGGCGCTCGACATGACGCCGACGATCCTGATCCTGACGCCGGTGCTGATGCCGATCGTCAAGGCCGCCGGCATCGACCCGATCTACTTCGGCGTGCTGTTCATCATCAACAACTCGATCGGCCTCATCACGCCGCCGGTCGGGACCGTGCTCAATACCGTCTGCGGCGTCGCCAAGATCAAGATGGACGACATCATCAAGGGTGTGTGGCCGTTCATGGTCGCGCAGCTGGTCGTGCTGTTGCTGCTGATCCTGTTCCCGATCCTGGTCACGGGTCCGGCGAGGTGGTTCAGCGAGCTGAGGCAGCGAGATATTCGGTAACGCGGTCCGGCGCGGAGCCGCCGGCCGTGGCGTCAATGTGGTGTCACTCAGAGAGGAGCATGAAAATGAAGCAATCGACGAAACTGATGCTGGCGATCGCCTGTGGCGCGCTGGTGATGGCCGGGGCCGCGCAGGCGCAGGTGCGGGAGCAGACGTTCCGGTGGACGACCGCCAACCCGGCAGGGCACCCGATCCCGGTCGGCGGCCAGAAGTTCGCCGACCTCGTCGCGGCGAAGAGCGGCGGCAAGATGCAGGTCAAGGTGTTTCCGGGCGGCGTGCTGGGCGGCGACGTGCAGGTGCTCTCCGCGGTCCAGGGCGGCACGGTCGACATGGCGTCGATGAATTCCGGGATCCTGCAGGGCCAGATCAAGGAATACGCGATCGTCGACTTCCCGTTCCTGTTCGACAACGCGAAGGAAGCGGACGCGATCCTCGACGGCCCGATCGGCAAGCAGCTCGCCGACAAGCTGCCCGAGAAGGGCCTCGTCCACCTCGCCTATTACGACCTCGGCTTCCGCAACCTCACCGACAGCAGGCGCCCGATCAAGACGGCGGACGACATCGCGGGGCTCAAGATCCGCGTCATCCAGTCGCCGATCTATGTCGACACGTTCAACGCGCTCGGCGCCAACTCGGTGCCGATGGCGTTCACCGAGGTCTACACGGCGCTCGAGCAGAAGGCGATCGACGGGCAGGAGAACCCGTACACGGTGATCGAGGCGAACAAGTTCCAGGAAGTGCAGAAGTACCTCGCCGGCACGCACCACATGTACAACCCGCAGTCGATGTTCATCAGCAAGAAGACCTGGGACCGCCTCAACAAGGACGAGCAGCAGATCCTGCTCGACGCGGCGAAGGAATCCGCCGTCTACCAGCGCAAGTTCTCCCGCGACGCGCAGGACGCGTCGCTCGCGAACCTGAAGAAGACGATGGAGTACACGGAGCTGCCGCCGGCCGAGATCGCCAAGGTCCGCGCCAAGCTCAAGCCCGTCATCGACAAGTACAGCGCCAATGTCGGCGCGGATTTCGCGAAGCAGGTCTACGCCGAGGTCGACAAGGTCCGCGCGGCGAAGTAAGCGGCACCGTGCGATGCACCCCGGGGCGGCGCACGGACCGCCTCGGGGTTTCCTTCCCTGTCCCAGGCGTTTTCCGATGCGCACGACGCGAGTACAGCGCGAACGCACGCTCGCATTGCCGGTCGAGCGTCCGGCATTGGCGAGCCGCTTCGGGCGCTCGCAGGTGTGGCCATGATCAGCGGCAAGACCACGCTGATCGCGCACATCGGCTATCCGACCGAGGCGTTCAAGGCACCGCTGATCTACAACCCGTGGTTCGAGCATGCCGGCATCGACGCGGTCGTCGTGCCGATGGGCTGCAAGGCCGAGGATTACCCGGCCTTCCTCAAGTCGCTGTCGAAGCTCACCAATCTGCACGGCGCACTCATCACGATGCCGCACAAGGTCGACGACCGTGGGGCTTGCCGACGACGCGACCACGACGGCCAGGATCGCCGGCTCCGGCGAACGCCCTTCTCAAGCGTCCCGACGGCTCGCTGCTCGCGGACATGTTCGATGGCGCCGGATTCACGCGCGGTCTGGCGCGCAAGGGACTTCAGATTCGAGCGGAGCGAAATGCCTCGTCGTCGGCGCGGGTGGCGTCGGCTCGGCAATTGCGGCGTCGCTTGCTGCGGAGGCGTCGCGGGCGATTGCGCTATTCGACACCCGCGGCGGCGGCGGCGAGCGGACTTGCCGGCCGGTTGCGCGAACACTATCCTCAGATCGACATCGCGGAGCGAGGCAACGATCCCGCGGGCTACGATCTCGTGGTCAATGCAACGCCTCTCGGAATGAACGCCGCCGATCCCGTTGCCGTTCGACCCGACCCGACTGTCGCCGCAGGCCTTCGTCGGCGAGGTCGTGATGAAGCAGGAGATCACGCCACTCCTCAAGGCGGCGAAGGAGAGGGGCTGCCACTTATGTCGTCGGCACCGACATGCTTTTCGAAATGATCCCGGCGTACCTCGAGTTCTTCGGCTTCGGTACGGCAACGCCCGACGAGCTCCGGGCCGTGGCAAGGATCGCTTACTGAACGCACTTTTCTGGTTCGCCGCGCCTGAAACGCACGGGATGCGATAATTGTGGTTCACCGCGGAGCGGATCATGAGCACGACGAAAGTCATCGACATCAGGGGGCGCAAGCTGGGCGGGGAAACGCCGCTGATCTGCTCGCCCCTCGTCGGCAGGACGCGCGAGCGCGTGCTTGCGGAGGCGGCGATCGTCGCAGCCAAGAAGCCTGACGTCATCGAATGGCGTGTCGATTATTTCGACGCGATCGGCGACACGGCCACGGTTCTGGAGACCGGCAAGGCGCTGCGCGCGATCGCGGGCGACGTCCCGATCATCTTCACGCGGCGCTCGACGAAGGAGGGCGGCGAGTCGACCGCGCTCGACGACGAAGGCGTCGTGCGCCTGTACGACGCCGTCGGCGGGAGCCGGCTGGTCGACTTCCTCGATTTCGAGATGGGCAACGATGCCGATCAGGTGCGCCGCGTCGTGACCGGCGCGCACGCCAATGCCACCCGGGTCATCCTTTCGTATCACAATTTCGGCGCCACGCCGGAACAGGATTTTCTCGTCAAGCGATTCCTCGAGGCCGAGCGCCTCGGCGGCGACGTCGCCAAGGTGGCGGTGATGCCGCGCGACCGCGGCGACGTGCTGACGCTGCTCGCGGCAACCTCGCAGGCCGAGGCCAAGGCGCGCATTCCGCTCATCAGCATGTCGATGGGGCCGCTGGGCGCCGTGACCCGGATGATCGGCGGCGTGTTCGGCTCGTCGCTGAGCTTCGCCGTCGGCGAGGGCAGCTCGGCGCCGGGGCAGATGCCGATCGCCGATCTCGTCGCCGTCTACGAGGTCATCCGCCGCGCGCGCGGAAATCGCTAGTCGTCGACCGGCGCCGCATTGCGTTGCGGCGGATCGTCGCGCGCCTGTTCGATGCCTGGCAGATGATCCTGTGCGCCACGCGCCCGTGTCCCTCGACACCGCGTCGGACTGGCGCTCGTCGCCTGCGGCACGTATCATTTGCCAGTCACGCCGATGACGCAAAACGGTGGAGGCACGGATCCGGCGGCGATCCGGTGTCAACGTGTCGAAGGGACCGCCCGACCGAGCATCCCTTGCCGCTTTCCTTTGCGCATGCGAAACGACGAGGAGCGAATGTGACGAGCGACACTGTCCGCGAGGGCGTTCCCGAGCCGGCCAACCCGATCGGATTCGACGGCATCGAGTACATCGAGTTCGCGACCTCGAAGCCGCAGGCATTGGGCGGCACGCTCGAAATGATGGGGTTTCGCCCGATCGCGCGGCATCGCTCTCGCGAAGTCGAGCTCTATCGTCAGGGCTCGATGAATGTCATCGTCAATGCGCAGCCCGCCGACGTCCCGCGCACCGCACAGCCCGTCGAGCACCCGGTGATCAGCGCGTTCGCGGTCCGGGTCCGCGACGCCGACCAGGCATTCCGTCGCGCGCTCGACCTTGGCGCCTGGGGAATCCCGGTGCGGGCGCGCGCGATGGAGCTCAACATCCCGGCCATCCACGGCGTCGGCGACAGCCTGATTTACTTCGTCGATCGCTACGACCAGTTCGCGATCTACGACATCGATTTCGTCCCCATCCCCAATGTCGACCCGCATCCGCCGGCGCTCGCCGGCCAGCATTTCTTCGGCATCGTCCAGTACATCGGCGCCGATCGCACGCAGGACTGGGTCGAGTTCTACTCCCGGATCTTCGGCTTCACGCCGCTGCCGAACAAGGTCCGCTTCGGCATCATGCCCAAGGGGCTGCTGCTGGAGAGCCCGAGCCGCAATTTCTATCTGCAGCTGATCGAGCCGGACGCGGCCGCCGCGGACGTGGCGTGGGAGGAGCATCTGCAGCGCGTCGGCCTTGGCGCGCCCGACGTGCCGGCTGCCGTGGCGCAGCTCGAGAAGCGCGGCGTCGAGTTCGTCTCATCGGCAACGGTGCACACCAGCGACCGGGGGGCACTGACGAAGCCCTATCTCGGCAGCGTGATGTTCGAGCTCGTCCACAGCGACCACGACAGGGCGGCGAAGCGCAAATGAACTTTGCCGATTTCGGCATGGATACCGCGTCGCTCGCGGGGACGCTCGAGAGCAAGCTCGCGGCGATTCGCGCCGCGGGGTTCGCGCAGGTGATGATCTCGGCCGCCGACGTCGTCGCGCATCCGTCGGGCGTGGATGCGGGCGCGCGCTGCGTCCGCGAAAGCGGATTGCGCGTCACCGGGCTGGAGTCGCTGTGCGATTTCGAGGGCCTCGATGGCCAGCTGCACGCGTACAAGGTCGACGTCGCGAAATCGATGCTCGACGTCTGCCGTCGGATCGGGAGCAACCTGCTGCTGGTGGAGGCGACGACATCGACGCACGCCGACCCGGACGCCGAGCGGACCGTGCGCGACCTGCGCAAGCTCGCGATGCTCGCGATTCCGCTCGGCGTGCGAATCGCGTACAAGGCGCGCACCGGAAGCCGCACGGCGCCCGATCTCGCCACCGCACGCGACCTCGTGTTCCGTGCCGCGTCGCCGAGCCTGGGCCTCGCCGTCGACCTGTTCGACGCGCTGGTCACTCCCGCGCCGCGCGAGGAAATCGACGCGCTCGATCCGGGTGAGACGTACCTCGTGCAGCTGTCGGACTTCATGTGGAACGAATTCCGCTCGGTCTCCGAGCACGACGCCACGGCCACGCATTTCCGGGTATTTCCCGGCGAAGGGGCGCACAGCGACGCGCTGGCCGATCTGGTGCGGCAGATCGACAAGCTCGGCTATTTCGGCGACTACAGCTTCGACGTCTACAACGACGACTATCTCAAGCTTCCCGCGGAAACCGTCGCCGATCGCGCGCGCCGCTCCGCCGACTGGATGGGCGAGACCGTCCTCCGCCGCGCGCTGCCGGTGCCGAACGTCGAGCGAATGCGCAGCGCGCAGTGACGTGCGGCAGGACGCGCGAACGGCAAGGCGGGCACGTGCACCCGGCCAAGCGGTTCCATCGGGACCCAATCCTCGCACCTCGCGGGGGGTGCCGATGACCTTACGTGTCATTCATGAATTTTCATCGCAACAGTTCGAAGGGGCTCCCGCATGAATTCGTCACGCCCGCTCAGGCTGGGCATCCTCAGCACCGCGAACATCGCGCGCCAGCTCATCGATGGCGTTCGCTCGTCGGCGAAGATCACTGTCAACGCGGTCGCCAGCCGCAATGCCGACAAGGCGGCCGCGTTTGCGCGTGAGATGGGTGTGCCGCAGGCGTACTCAACGTACGAGGCGCTCCTGGCCGATCCCGAGGTCGACGCGATCTACAATCCACTTCCCAACAACCTTCACGCGCAGTGGTCGATCCGCGCCGTCGAGGCGGGCAAGCACGTCCTTTGCGAAAAGCCGCTGGCCACCTCGCCGGCCGACGCCCGCGCCATGTTCGACGCGGCGAGGCGCGCCAACGTCTGCCTGGTCGAGGGATACCCGTACCGCGCCCAGCCGCAGACGCAGAAGCTGCGCGAGCTTCTCGCCGAGGGCGCGATCGGTAACGTGCGGTTCATCCAAGCGTCAATCGGCTTTCCGATGAGCGATCCGAAGAACATCCGCCTCAATCCGGAGCTGGCCGGCGGTGCGCTGATGGACGCCGGCTGTTATCCGGTGAGCCTCGTCCGGATGATCGCCGGCACCCGGCCGACGCGTGTCCACGCGATGGCCGATCTCGCCGACACCGGCGTGGATCGCACGCTGGTAGCGTCGATCGAGCACGGCAACGGATTGCTGGCGCAGATTTCGACCAGCTTCGCCACCGCGCGACACCGGCACGCGTTCATCGCAGGCGACGCGGGCTCGATCGGCACGAATTACTTCAACGACACTTCGGCGGCGATGCCGGCGGTCCTCGAGCTCAAGCGCGGCTCAGGATGGGATGCGAAGCGCGAATCGATCGCAAATGCGATGACGAATGGCTTTCTCGCGCAGGCGGAATCGTTCCGCGATCTGGTGACATACGGCCAGGATCGCTGGACTGGCGTCTCGGAGCAGGAGTCGATCGACATCGCCATCACCCTGGAAGCTCTGACGACCAGCGCTCGGACCGGCGCGGCGGTCGTGTTGCCGCGTTGACGGACCGCGGCAGCGACCGCCTCTGTGGTGCGCCGCGTTATCGCGCGACCCTTCGTCAACCGGTTGGAAGGGCAGACGCTCCGGTGGACGCGGACCTGCGCCGTGATGCTTCCGCCCGCTCGATGAGCCGCGCCCAGTTGTCGTCGACCTCGGCCTGCAGCATTTCGATGTCGGCCGGGCCGAGATGGCGGAAGCGGCGCTGCAGCGCGAGGTAGTCGCTCACGGGTCGTGACTTCGAGGTGTGATTGAGCGTGTAGGTGCGCCCATTCTCGACTTCGTAGAGCGGATACGCGCCGCACTCCACCGCATAGCGTGCCGCGGTCAGGCCCGCGTCGTCGGGCAGCCCCCAGCCGTCGAGGCAGGGAATCAGCAGCGTGATGATGCGCGTGCCGTGGATCGCCTTCGCCTTCTCGACCTTGCGCAGCATGTCGGCCAGGTGGCCGACGCTTGCCGTGGCGACGTACGGGACCTCGTGCGCCGCCATGATCTCGACCAGGTTCTTCTTGCGCGAGGTCTTGCCCGCGGGCGTCGAACCGGTACGGGCGAGATGCGGCGTCGACGAGGATTTCTGCGCGCCGGTGTTCATGTAGCCTTCGTTGTCGAGGCAGATGTAGATGAAGTTCTCGTTGCGCTCGGCGGCGGACGACAGGCACTGGAAGCCGATGTCGTAGGTGCCGCCGTCGCCGGCGAGGACGACCACGTGGGTGTCGTGCTCGCCGCGGGCGTCGAGCGCGCGGCGCAGCCCGGTAGCCGCCGCCGCGCTCGATTCCAGCGTCGGCTGGTAGACGGGAATCTTGAGCGAGCTGTAGGGCTGCGGGCCGGCGATGATCGCCATGCACGACGGAGGCACCACCGCCATCGTCTTCGGGCCGAGCGTCGCCAGCACGTGACGCACGGACAGCGCGTCGACGCATCCCGGGCACGCGGCGTGGCCCGGGCAGAGCATCGACTCCTCGTGCAGCTCGAGCATCTTCATTCGCGTCACCTGACCCAGACCGATTCCGTCGCGGGTTCGCCGGCCGCCGCCTTGCGGACGAACTCGGCGATCTTCTCCGGCGAGACGTTGACGCCTCCGACCCCGGCGAGATAGCCGTGGATGCGGGGCGCGTCGGAGACGCCGTAGAGCGCCGAGCGCAATTCCTGATGCAGCACGCCGCCGTGCCCGGGCGAATAGTTGCGATCGAGCACCAGCACGTCGGGGACGCCGGCGAGCGCGGTCCGCAGCGCCTCCACGGGCAGCGGGCGGAACAGCCGCACCTTCAGCAGGCCGACCGCCTGGCCCTCGACGCGCATGGCGTCGACCGCGTCGCGCGCGGTGCCGCACATGCTTCCCATCGTCACGATGACGATGTCGGCGTCCTCGCAGCGGTAGCGCTCGATCACGCCGTAGCCACGGCCGGTGAGCTCTTTCCATTCGCGATCGGCGTCCTGCGCGACCACCGCGGCCTCGGCAAATCGCGTCGCCGATCGCCCGGCGGTGGCGGTAGAACATCTCCTGCGTCACCACGTTGCCCCACGATTCGACGTTCTCGGTGTCGAGCCGATGTTCGGGCGCGTAAGGCGGCAGATACGCGTCCACCTGTTCCTTCGACGGCACGCTCACCGGTTCGAGCGCGTGCGAAACGTAGAAGGCATCGTGGTTCACCAGCACGGGCAGCAGCACATGCTCGCCGACGCGAAAGGCCTGGATGACCGTGTCGAGCGACTCCTGCGCGCTTTCCGTGTAGTACTGGATCCAGCCGGTATCGCGCTGCGCGAGGCTGTCGGTCTCGTCGGGCCAGAACGCCCACGGCGACGCGAGCGTCCGGTTGACGTTCGCCATCACGATCGGCGCCCGCGCGCCGCTCGCATAGTGGAGCAGCTCGTGCATGAGCAGCAGGCCCTGCGACGCGGTCGCGGTGAACACGCGCACCCCTGCCAGCGAAGCCGGGATGCACGCCGACATCACCGAGTGCTCGGACTCGGGGGTGATGATCTCCGCGTCGAATTCGCCGGCGGCCTGGAAGTCGGTGAGCAGCTCGAGGATCGGCGTCTGCGGCGTGATCGGGTAGACGGGGACGACCTTGGGTCGGGCGAGGCGCGCAGCCCATGCGACCGCGTGGTTGCCGGTCAGCAGCATCGTCTTGCGCCGCGGTGCCGTCGCGCGCGTTCAGTGCGCCTCCGGAGCGTCGCGTGCGCCGATCGCGCACCGCGCGCAGTCGGCCTTGGCTCGGCGTTGCCTCGCCCGCCGCGTCATCGCGATTCCTCGATCATCTTCATCGAGCCGGTCGGGCATTCCTTGACGCAGAGGCCGCACCCCTTGCAATAATCGGTCAGCACCAGATAGCCGTCGTCCGTCCGCTTGACCGCGAGATCGGGGCAGTAGATCACGCAGTTGTCGCAGTGGATGCAGGTCCCGCACGAGAAGCAGCGGCCGGTTTCGGCGAGTGCCTCGTCGAGCGCCAGGCCGATCTGCACTTCCGCATCGGTCGCGATGCGCTGTTCGGGCGGCACCCGCCGCTCCGGCGCGCGCGCCTGTTCGGGGTAGTAGAACGTGTTGATCGCCGCCAGCGGAACGACGGGCTCGGTCCACGCACGCGGCATCGGCATCGGTGCGCTTGGGTGAGCTCGCGGTCGATCTCCTGCGCGGCGCGCTGTCCCATCCCGATCGCTTCGGTCACGAAGCGCGCCATGCTCGCGACGTCCCCGCCCGCATATACGCGATCGGCGCTCGTCGTCTGGCGCTCGCCCGCTCCGATGAGCGCGCCTTCGGTGTCGAGGGCCGCAGCAAAAGGTGCGAGGTCGGGATCCTGGCCGATCGAGACGACGATCGCGTCGGCCTCGAGCCGGAACTCGCTGCCGGCGATCGGCGTCACCGTGAATTGACCTCGCGCCGCGCCCGCGGCGAAGGTCACCTTCACGCATTCCAGCCGCAGGCCTGCGCTGCCGGCCTCGACGGCCTCGTTCAGCATCGCGCCGTCGACGAGCACCATGCCTTCCTCGAGCGCCTCGGCGACTTCCTCGCGCTGCGCCGGCATCTGCGCCGCACTTTCCAGCGCGAGGAGGGTGACCGCGTGGCCCGCGCGCCGCGCGCTCCGCGCGACGTCGAGCGCGGCGCTGCCTCCGCCGACGACCACGAGCCGACGGCCGAGCGCGGGCGGGGCGCCGGCATTCGCCCGCGCGAGATAGTCGGCGCCATCAATAATCCACGGGCGCGTGTAATCGAGCCTCGGGAGGCGCTTCTGGCAGCGCGCTCCCACGGCGACATAGACGGCGTCGAATTCGCGGCGCAGGGCCTCGAACGCTTCGCTCGTCTCCACCGATTCGCAGCGGACCTCGACCCCGAGCGCCACGATGCGGGCGATCTCGCCGTCGAGGACCGAGCGCGCGAGGCGATACGAGGGGATGCCGTGGCGCATCACGCCGCCCAGCTCGGGCCTGGATTCGAACACGCGTGACCGCGTAGCCGCGCCGTCGCAGGTGGAAGGCGGCCGAGAGGCCCGACGGCCCGCCGCCGATGACGGCGATGCGTTCGGTGCGCTGCGTCTCGACCGGGGCGAACGCCCATCCGTTTTCGAGCGCCATGTCGCCGACGAGCCGTTCGAGGCGGCAGATCGCGAGCGACGCGTCGTAGTTCGCCCGGTTGCAGGCGGTCTCGCACGGGTGATGGCAGATGCGCCCGGCGACCGCAGGAAACGGATTGTGGCGAGTGAGGATGTCCCACGCGCCGCGGAAATCGCGCTCGCGTGCGCGTCCGATCCATTCGGCGATGTCGCCGTCCACCGGACAGGCCGCGTGGCACGGCGACGGCGCGTGAATGTGCTGCGGCAGCGCGGCGCGCCAGGTGCCGGTCTTGAACACCTCCGTAGTGCCCGTCGTCCAGATGCTCGGAATTTCTTCTTTCGCGTTCATGCCGCCGCCACCGGTTCGAGTTGCGCATCGACGCAGCGATAGCCGTCCTCGCAGGCGGCGATGTTCTCGTCGTGCAGCTTCGGCGCCTCGTCGGTCAGCACGCGGGTCAGCGCCTCGAGGCCGGGCGATCTGATTGCGCGTGCGAGCGCGCCCAGCAGCGCCGAATTGACGATCCGGCCGAGTCCGTGCCGGCGCGAGATCGCGATGCCGTCGACGGGGATCACGCGATAGCCCGGCAGCTTTGCCGCGAACGCGTCGACGGTCTGCGACGAGTTGACGACGATCAGCGTGTCCGCGTGGGCAGCCGCCAGCAACCGGCCTTCGAGCAGGCTCGCGTCGAAGCACAGGATCGCGTCCGCGCGCTCGATGTCGCAGCGCACGCGGATCGGCCGGTCGTCGACGCGGATGAACGAGCTCACTGGCGTGCCGCGGCGCGCGCCGCCGTAGCTCGCGAACGCCTGCACGGCGCGCCCCTCGGCAAAGAACGCCATCGCCAGCAGGCTGCCGGCCGTCTGCGCACCCTGGCCGCCTCGGCCCTGGATGATGATCTGCAACAAGGACGATCTCCTGTCGGGTCCGGTGCTCCGGTCGAGCGTGCTTCCCGGAGTCTCTGGCGGACGCGTGGGCCCATTGTTGGGTCGGCGGGGGGCCGAAACCTTGGGGCAGATCAACAAGGCCGCGATATCGCGGTGCAGCGCAGAGGGGCGAAGCCGCCGGGCACCCGATTCGGACCGCATTTCCAGCACTCACGGCCGCCCACCGGCCGGCCCGATCCTCCGGTTTTCGGCTACAGTCACGGTCGCCCGCACCGGCCCTCCCGCGGTCCCATCCACAAGAGCGATTCCGAATGTTTCCCCTCCCGCGACCATCCCATCCTTCTCTTTGTCGTCTCGCTCGTCCTCCTGTGGCTGTCCGCGCACGCGGGCGCCCGCGTCGCCGCACGGCGAGGCGCGCCCGACGATGCCTTCCGCGCTGACTACGGCGTGATCCTGGCGGCGGCGCTCACGCTGCTCGGCCTCATCATCGGCTTCAGTTTTTCGATGGCGATCAGCCGTTACGATCAGCGCAAGAACCTGGAGGAGGCGGAGGCCAACGCGATCGGCACCGAGTACTTGCGCGCCGACCTGCTCCCTGCTGCGGACGGGGCCCGCGTGCGCGCGCTGCTGAGGCAATACACCGATTACCGCATCGAGTACTACCGCACGTTCGACGCGGCTGCGCTTGAGGCGGTCAACCGCAAGACGGCCGCGCTGCAGGACGAGCTTTGGGCCGCCGTGCGCGGGCCGGCGATCGCGCAGCCCACGCCGATCTCCGCGGTCGCCGTCGTCGGGATGAACGACGTCCTGAATTCGCAGGGGTACACGCAGGCCGCGTGGTGGAACCGGATTCCGCGTGCCGCGTGGATGCTGATGGCGGCCATCGCGATCTGCTGCAACTTCCTCGTCGGCTACGGCATGCGGAATCACCGGTCGGAGCGCAACCTTCTGCTGATCCTGCCGGTGGTCGTGTCGATTTCGTTTCTGCTCATCGCCGACATCGACAGCCCGCGTGGCGGGTTGATCCACGTCGCGCCACTGAACCTCAATGCCTTGGCGGAATCGCTGCACCCGCACTGACGCCGCGTCCGGCATCTCCGATGCGCGCGCCGCCGGCCCTCGCCGCGCGGCATTTGCGCGCCACTTGGCATCCGCCGACCGCTTGGGGTTGTCATCCGCCGCTCACGCCATGCCGGCCGTGCGCCGGCCCTGCCTACTTCGCGGGCAGTCTGATGCCCACCTGGCTCGCCGCGAACGACAGCACGTCGGCGCGCTCGGCGATCTGCTTGTCGGTCGGGCTGTAACCGTGGCTCGACTTGGTCTCGACGCGGATCAGCACCGGCTTCGCACAGGCCTGCGCCGCCTGCAGCGCGGCGGCGAACTTGTATGAATGGCTCGGCACGACGCGGTCGTCGTGGTCCGCCGTGACGACGAGCGTCGCCGGATAGCACGTGCCGGGCTTCACGTTCTGCAGTGGCGAATAGCGGATCAGGTACGCGAACTCGTCGGACTTCTGCGCCGAGCCGTACTCGACCGCCCACGCCGACCCGCCGGTGTACAAGTCGTAACGGAGCATGTCGAGCACGCCGACCTCGGGGATCGCGACGGCGAAAAGGTCGGGCCGCTGCGTCATCACCGCGCCGACCAGGAGGCCGCCGTTGGAGCCGCCCTCGATCACGAGCTTCGACGATGACGTGTACTTTTCCCGGATCAGGTATTCGGCGGCGGCGATGAAGTCGTCGAACACGTTCTGCTTCTTCTCGAACTTGCCGGCGCGGTGCCACTCCTCGCCGTATTCGGCGCCGCCGCGCAATGCGGGCTGCGCGTAGATCCCGCCCATCTCGAGCCATGCGGGCAGCGAGATCCGGTAGGCCGGCGTGATGCTGATGGAGAAACCGCCATAGCCGTAGAGCCATGCCGGACTCGAGCCGTCCAGCACGAGGCCCTTGCGGCCGGTGATGAACATGGGGATTCGCGTGCCGTCCTTCGACGTGTAGAACACCTGGCGCGTCTCGTAACCGGACGGATCGAACGCGGGCTTGCTCGCCTCGAACGCGCCGGAATGCCGCGTGGCGATGTCGTAGCGGTACACCGTGGGCGCGATGAGCGGCGAGGTCACCGCGTAGAAGAGCTCGCGCACGCTCTCGCGCCCGCTCATGCCCTGGACGCTCGAGATGCCCGGCAGGTCGAGCGCGCCCTCGTCCTTGCCGGCAAGCGAGAAGATCTTCACCTCCGCCTTCACGTCGACCAGGTACTGGCAGAACAGCCGTCGCCCGCCATCGTCGCGTGCTCCAGCGCATTCTTGCTTTCGGGCACGACCGATTTCCATCCTGCGCGGCCGGTGCGCAGGCGCGGGTCGATGGCGATGATCCGGCGGTTGGGCGCATCGAGATCAGTGCGCACGAACAGCACCGGCCCCTTGTTGCCGAGCACGTCCAGCTGCGCGATGTCCTCGTCGACGATCGCGACGATCGGCGCACCGATATTGGGGTGCATCGGGTCGCCGAGATCGGCATAGAAGAGGCGGTTCTTCGGATCGGTGCCGTTCTGCAGCGCGACGATCAGGTAGCGGCCGTCGTCGGTGACGTCGGCACCGACGAAATAGCGCGGGAGTTCCTTGCGCCAGTAGATCAGCCGGTCCTGGTCCTGCGTCGTTCCCGCGCGGTGGTACCAGACCTGATGGTCCTTGAGGTCGGCTTCGAGCGCCTTGCCCTGCGGCGGCTCCGGGAAGCGGGCATAGAAGAAGCCCTTGCTGTCCTTGGTCCACGAGATGCCGGAAAAGCGGAACCAGCGGACGACGCCGGGGAGGTCCTTGCCCGTCGCGATCTCGCGCACGTGCACGTCGGCCCAGTCGGCGCCTCCCTGCGACAGCCCGTACGCGAGGTAGCGCCCGTCCGGCGAGGGCTGCCATTGCGCGAGCGAGATGCTGCCGTCGGCGGACAGCGTGTTCGGGTCGAGCAGCAGTTGCGCCGGCGCGGTCAGCGAGGCGCGCCGATACAGCGGCGCCTGCTTCTGCAGTCCGGTGTTCTGCCGGTAGAAGATCTGGCCGGCCTCGCGTAGCGGAAGGCTCGTCCGCGGGTAATTCCACAACTGGGTCAGGCGCTCGACGAGCGCGGGACGCTGGGGAAGCCCTTCGAGATAAGGAAGTGTGACCGCGTTCTCCGCCTCGATCCAGGCCTTCGTCTCGGCCGAGCCGAGGTCCTCGAACCACCGGTACGGATCCCCGACCTTCGTGCCGTGATAGTCGTCGACGACGTCACCCTTCTTGGTCGCCGGATAAGCCGGCGCCTGCGCGTTCACGATCGACATGGCGCTCACCAACGCCAGCAGGCATGCATCGACGAGGAGTTGACGCGCATTGCGCAGCATTTGCAGTCCCTCATTCAGGTTCGTCCTTGGATGGCGGGCGCCGATACCGGTCGCCGGGCGCGCCTCGATGGCCAGTCGGGAAGGTTCCGCGGCGCAGGGCACAA
>CAVUIG010000021.1:0-72614 GCA_963741355.1 uncultured beta proteobacterium | reverse complement strand
AGCGCGGCAGCGTATCACGCAGGCCGCCTGCGAACGAAGAAATTGCGTCGACACCGGCGGAGGAGGGGCGGATGCATTAAAATCCCTACTGGCTTCATGATATTCAGTGGCCATGGCCGGACCATGAGCAGCAGCTCGTCATGACACGAAAAGTGATCGTCGCAGGGGTCGGCATGATCCCGTTCGCCAAGCCCGGCGCCAGCGAGACCTACGACGTGATGGGTGCCACCGCATCCGCGGCGGCGCTGGCCGACGCCGGGATCGGTTACGACGACGTGCAGCAGGCGTATGCGGGGTACGTGTACGGCGACTCGACCGCCGGGCAGAAGATGCTCTACCGGCTGGGCATGACCGGCATCCCGATCTTCAACGTCAACAACAATTGCTCGACCGGCTCGACGGCGCTCTATCTCGCGCGGCAGGCGGTCGCCTCCGGAGCGGTCGACTGCGCGCTCGCCGCGGGCTTCGAGCAGATGGCGCCGGGCGCGCTGACCGCGAAATTTCCCGACCGGCCGACGCCGTTCGACGACTTCGACCGCGAGACCGATGCGCTCGTCGGCATGCCGGACGTTCCGCTCGCGATCCGCTATTTCGGCGGGGCAGGGGCCTCGCACATGCGCAAGTACGGGACGACGCTCGAAACATTCGCGAAGATCCGCGCCAAGGCGAGCCGCCACGCGGCGCGGAATCCGCTCGCGCTGTTCCGCAAGGAGGTCAGCGTCGACGAAGTCATGGCTTCGCCGGTGCTGATGCCGGGCGTGATGACGCGGCTGATGGCGTGCCCGCCGACCTGCGGCGCCGCGGCGGCGGTCGTCGTGTCCGAGGATTTCGCG
Organism: uncultured beta proteobacterium; assembly: GCA_963741355.1. Lineage (GTDB taxonomy): Bacteria > Pseudomonadota > Gammaproteobacteria > Burkholderiales > Casimicrobiaceae > CAIWHR01. The sequence goes on along the minus strand of CAVUIG010000021.1, from coordinate 71,781 downwards.
AAGCGCCACGGCATTGCCCCGCGCGTCACCATCGCGGCACAGGCGATGACGACGGACACGCCGGACACCTTCGCCGCGCACGACATGATGCAGCTCGTCGGGTACGACATGGCGAAGGCGGCGGCGAACGAGGTCTACGCAGCGGCGGGCGTCGGCCCGAACGATGTCGACGTCGTCGAGCTGCACGACTGCTTCGCGCAGAACGAGCTCATCAGCTACGAGGCGCTCGGACTGTGCGCCGAGGGCGAGGGTGCGCGCTTCGTCGACGCCGGCGACAACACGTATGGCGGCCGCTGCGTGACCAATCCCTCGGGCGGGCTGCTCTCCAAGGGGCATCCGCTGGGCGCGACCGGGCTCGCGCAGTGCTACGAGCTCACGCATCAATTGCGGGGCACGGCGCAGGAGCGGCAGGTCCCCGGCGCACGGCTGGCGCTGCAGCACAATCTCGGCCTCGGCGGCGCCTGCGTCGTGACCCTCTACCGCGGCGCGTGACGCGATGCTCGACGCAAGCTGCATCGGGCGCGTCTATGCGCCCTATACCGTTGCGGTCGCGAAGGCCGACCTGATTCGCTTCGCCGCCGCGATCGGCGAGACACGCCCCGAATGCGTCGACGAAGCCGCCGCCCGCGCCGCCGGCCATCCCGGGCTGCTCGTTCCGCCCACCTACGCGGTGTGCCTCGAGATGGACCGGCCCGATCCCTTCGAATGGCTGCGCGAGCTCGAGATCGACATCGGGCGCGTGCTGCACGGCGCGCAGAGCTTTCGCTATTTCGTGCCGGCGTTCAGCGGCGACCGGCTCACGTTTGCCGCACGCCTCGCGGACGTCGCCATACGACGCAGGGGCGCGTTGACCGTCATGGTTCGCGAGACCGACGTGACCAACCAGCTGGGCGCGAACGTGATGCAGTTCCGCTCGACGGTGATCGTGCGCGCGGGATGACGATGGCGCCGACCTTCGATGGCGTGAACCCCGGCGACCTGCTGCCGCCGCTGGAATTGCCGCCGGTGACACGCGAGATGCTCCTGCGCTACGCGGAGGCGTCGCGCGATCCCAACCCGGTCCACACCGAAGTCGATGCGGCGCGCGCCGTCGGCGCGCACGACGTGCTTGCGCACGGCATGCTGCAGATGGCATGGCTGGGACGCGTCGTCACCAACTGGGTGGCGCAGCGCGAACTGCGGGAATTCGACGCGCGCTTCGTGGCGATGACCCTTCCCGGCGAGCGAATCACGTGCACGGGGCGCATCGTCGAGAAGCTCGAGCGCGACGGGACGCGCCTCGTCCGCATCGCGCTCGCGGCCACGAGCGAATCCGGCGAAATCAAGGTCGCCGGCGAAGCGCTGGTCGCGATGAGTCTGAGCGATCGACTGCTCTCCGCGCAGAAAGCCGAAGTGACAATGCCCTTTCCCCGCCTGCTCGCGCCGCTCGACCTCGGATTCACGACGCTTTCCAATCGGGTGCTGATGGGCTCGATGCATACGGGGCTCGAGGAAGCGCCGGACGGCTACGAGCGGATGGCCGAGTTCTATGCGGAGCGTGCGCGCGGCGGCGTCGGCCTGATCGTCACCGGCGGGATCGCGCCCAATTTCTCGGGGCGGCTGGAGCCGCGCGCGTCGCAGCTGTCTTTCCCGTGGCAGGTGGGCCGGCATCGGCTGATCACCGAAGCGGTGCATGCCGCGGGAGGCAAGATCGCGCTGCAGATCCTGCACGCCGGGCGCTACGCCTATCACCCGCTGTCGGCGGCGCCCTCCGCGGTGCGCTCGCCGATCACGCCCTTCAAGCCGCGCGCGCTGTCGGGCTGGGGCGTGCGCCGCACGATCGCCGCGTACGCGCGCTGCGCGCGCCTCGCGCAGCAGGCGGGCTACGACGGCGTCGAGGTCATGGCCTCCGAAGGCTATCTCATCAACCAGTTCATCGCGGCGCGCACGAACCATCGCGACGACGAGTGGGGTGGCGCGTACGCGAACCGCATCCGCTTCCCGGTGGAGATCGTGCGCGCCTGTCGCGCCGCCTGCGGGCCGAACTTCATCATCATCTTCCGCCTGTCGATGCTGGACCTGGTCGACGGGGGCAGCAGCTGGGATGAAGTCGTGGAGCTCGCGCGTGCCGTCGAGGCCGCCGGCGCAACGATCATCAACACCGGCGTCGGCTGGCACGAGGCGCGCATTCCGACGATCGCGACGATGGTGCCGCGCGCGGCGTACGCATGGGTGACCGGCAAGCTGCGCGGCGCCGTGAGGATTCCGCTGATCGCCACGAACCGCATCAACGATCCGGCGGTCGCCGAGGCGGTGCTCGAGCGCGGCGACGCCGACATGGTCTCGATGGCGCGGCCGTTCCTGGCCGACCCCGAGTTCGTGAACAAGGCGGCCTCCGGCCGTGCCGACGAGATCAACACCTGCATCGCCTGCAACCAGGCCTGCCTCGACCACATCTTCGAGCGCAGGATCGCCTCGTGTCTCGTCAATCCGCGCGCGTGCCACGAGACCAAGCTCATCGCCGCGGCTGGCGGCGACGAAGCGGCGCGTCGCCGTCGTCGGCGCGGGTCCCGCCGGGCTCGCCTGCGCCACCACGGCTGCGAAGGCGGGCCATGCCGTGACGCTGTTCGACGCCGCGGCGGAGATCGGCGGCCAGTTCAATCTCGCGCGCCGCATTCCCGGCAAGGAGGAGTTCGCCGAGACGCTCCGCTATTTCAGCCGGATGATCGAGCGCACCGGCGTCTCGCTGAGGCTCAATCAACGCGTCGCCGCGGACGATCTCGCCGCGTTCGACCACGTGGTGCTCGCCACCGGCGTCGTGCCGCGGCGCCCGCCGATCCCGGGCATCGAGCACGCCAGTGTCGCGACCTACGTCGATATCGTCGAAGGCCGGCGTGAGGCGGGCGCCCGCGTCGCCATCGTCGGCGCCGGCGGCATCGGGTTCGACGTCGGCGAATTCCTCACGCATCACGGCGGCGGCGACGCGATCGACGAATATTGCGACGAATGGGGTATCGACCTCGACTATCGCGCCCGCGGCGGGCTGAAGCCGCCGGTCGACTCGCCCAGGCCGCGCGAGGTGTGGCTGTTGCAGCGCAAGACGAGCAAAGTCGGCGAAGGGCTCGCCAAGACGACCGGCTGGATCCGGCGCACGCTGCTCAAGAAACGCGGCGTGGTTTCGCTCGCGGGCGTCGAGTACGACCGCATCGACGACGCCGGCCTGCACATCCGCGTCGATGGCGTTCCGCAGACGCTTGCCGTCGACACGATCGTCATATGCGCGGGCCAGGAGCCGCGGCGCGACCTCGCCAAGCCGCTCGCCGAGCGCGGCATTCCAACCACCCTCATCGGAGGCGCCGACGTCGCGGTCGAGCTCGACGCGAAGCGGGCCATCGCGCAGGGGACCGAGGTCGGCTACAACCTCTGAGGTGCCGCCGGGCGGCGCGGTCAGCGAAGGCCGTAGGCGAGCGCGCCCACCGACAGCAACAGCCCGAAGATCAGTTCGAGCTTCACGCTGCGAAAGAGCAGCGCGTTCATCGCTGCGCCGGTCATCGTCGCCGCGACGTCCCGGCGCAGCCGCCATGCGGCAGGAAGGGCCAGCAGCGGCAACGCAAACCATGGACTCACGCGCCACGCGAGGAGCGCGGCAAGCGCGAACGGCACCAGCACCAGCAGCGCGTGGAGCCGCATCGCGTTGCCGCGACCGAGCGCCACCGCGAGCGTGCGCCGGCCGGTCGTCGCGTCGTGATCGATGTCCCGCGTATTGTTGACGAGGAGGACGTCGGCGGCGAGCAATCCGATCGCCGCGGCGGCGATGCCCACGGGCGGAGCGAGCGACAGGGTCTGCACGTAGTACGTTCCGCAGACCGCGATCATGCCGAAGAACACGAATACGGTGAGTTCACCCAGCGGCGTGTAGGCGATCGGCCGCGGGCCGCCCATGTACGCCCAGGCGGCGAACGTCGATCCGAGCGCCATGAGAATTGCCGGCAGACCCGCGCGGACGATCAGCGGGCACGCTGACGATCCACGCGACCGCGATCACGACGACGATCATCCGCTTGACTCCGGAAATCGGCAGCCAGCCGTTGGCGGTGGCACGCGGCAAGCCGACGCGGGCGCCGGTCTCGCCGCCGCGCTCGGTGTAGCCGACGTCGTTCTGCAGATTCGTGACGACCTGCATCAGCAGCGATGCAAGGAGTGCGATGAGCGCGACCACGAAATCGATCTCCTGCCGGATTCCGAAGGCGAGCGCGGTTCCGACCAGCACCGGAATCGTCGCGATCCACAATGTTTTCGGGCGCAGCGCGACCTTCCATGCGCTCCAGGATCCGGGGCGCACCGAGGGCGCCGCTGGAATGAACTCGGCCGGGGGATTCATGTCAAGACGATGGCGGGGACGCGCAATTATAGTCGCGGCGACGCCGTTTCTGACCCGAGGGTCGGCGGCGTATTCTGGCGATTCCCCTGCGGCGCGAGCGGGCGGCGCGCGGCGGCGCAGAGTTTCAACCCACACGGAGGAGTGAACATGGGACTCATCGATTTCGTGAAGAACGCCGGAGAAAAGCTCTTCGGCACCGGGCAGGCGAAAGCCTCGATGCAGGCGGCCGAGGCGGCGCCGGGAGATTCCGAGAAGGTCAAGGCAGCCAACGATGCCGCGGCCGACGCGATCCTCGCTTACATCCGGTCGCAGAACCTGTCGGCGACCGGACTCACGGTCACGTTACGACGGCGCGACCTCGACCGTCTCCGTCTTCGGCGTCGCGCCCGATCAGGCGACGCGGGAAAAGATCGTGCTTTGCTGCGGCAATGTCTCCGGCGTCGGCGCGGTGAAGGACATGATGAGCGTCGACCAGAGCGCGCCCGAAGCGCAGTACTACACCGTGGTCTCGGGCGACACGCTGTCGAAGATCTCGAAGCAGTATTACGGCGACCCCAACAAGTATCCGCGGATCTTCGAGGCGAACAAGCCGATGCTGTCGGATCCCAACAAGATCTACCCGGGCCAGGTGCTGCGCATTCCGCCGGCCTAGAGACGACGCGCAGCGCGGTGCGCGGATCAGTGGCGGACCGACCCGGTCAGCGCCGCAGAACGCATTTCGCGTACAGGTCGGGCAGTGCGCCGCGGGGATCGTAGCGCGCCTTGAGGTCCAGGTAGGTGGCGCGATCGAAGATCCGCCAGAACTCGCGCTCCGTGTAATACGAATCGGAATACAGCGACTTGAGGCCGCCCATCTCCACGACCTCGCGCTCGATCATCCGGTTCCGGTATCCGTCGGGGCGCTTCACGGGGTCGGTGACGACGTCCCAGAATCCGAAATTGACGTAGATCGCGCCGGCTCGCAGCGGATAGAGCGGCGTGGGCGGCGCGGTGACCGGCACGCGGATCGGACACAACCAGATCGGGAGGATGCCGATCTCGCCGTGCAGGAACGCGAGAAAATCGGCGCAGCGCTCCAGCGGAATGTCCACGTCCTGGATCACCGATTCCGCCGATCGGCCGGACAGCGTCGCGAGGGCGCGTGTCACGCCCCAGCGGCTGTTCCAGCGCATGATCCGCTGGTAGGTGATCGAATTGAGGCGCTCGCGGCCGAGCAGGCGGCGCACGAGCGGATGCTGCGCGCCGACGTTCTTCGAGCACCAGAACCAGTCGGTGTCCCAGCGCCACAGGTAATCGCGTACGGTGAGCCAGTCGACCGCCTTCGTCCGGATCGACCGGTAGTAGATGTTCTCGTACGTGTAGTCGCTGGTGTGCGGCGCCGTATCGGTGAAACGTCCCGTCGTCAGGTAGATCTCGTCGGGCGCGAAGACCGTGCCGTCGAGAAAGTCAATGGTCGCATCCCCGCAGAGCGCGAAGATCGCCGCGAAACAAGCGCCGGCACTGGGGTAGCGGGTATGCGTGAGCGCGACGTAAGGCTTCACCGGAACCGTGCGCGCCGTCACGGCGAGCGCGTAGCCCAGCGTGCCGTACGAATTGGGGAATGCGCAGAACAGGTCGCGATGCTCGTTGTCCGGCGTGCAGTGGAGGATGCGCCCGTCGCCGGTCAGCACGTCGAGCGCGGCGATGGTGTCGTGCACGAGCCCGTGCCGGAACGACGACGCCTCGATGCCCACACCCGCGACGGCGCCGCCCAGCGTGATCGACTTCAGCTGGGGCACCACCGCCGGCATCGTGCCGTGCGCGAGCGTGCGCTCGACCAGTGCCGAATACCTGACCATGCCCTCGGCCTCCACGAGGCCCGCGGCCGGATCGACGCGGATGACATCGTCGAAATGCGAAAGGTCGATCGCCGGCCGGCGCTTCGGCGCGCGGTCGCGGAACAGGTTGGACGTCTGCTTGGCGAGCCCCGCGCCCAACGCGCCGTTCGCCGCGGCGAGCGCGGCGACGAGCTGCGCCTGCTTGTCGACGTAGGCCGTCACGCCGGCGGGCGGTAGAGGAACGCCCGGCTCATCGGGTAATCCGTCGCGCGGATGCCGCCCTTGCTCACGGTGACCTGGAAGAGGTGCGTGCGACCGTTGCGCGCGCGGAACATCTCGGCGCAGGACCGGAGGTAGGTCCGCCACGTGCGGCGGAAGCGCTCGTCGAAGCGCTGCGGGTCGAGCGCGCGGATCTCGTCCCAGTTACGCTCGAACCGCTCGGCCCAGCAGTCGAGCGTCAGCGCGTAGTGACGGCGGAGATTCTCGACGTCGAGCACTTCGAGGCCCGAGCGCTCCATCTCCGCGATGGCCTGCGCGAGGCTCGGGATCCATCCGCCGGGAAAGATGTGGCGGCGGATGAAGAACTCGGTGTCGAACACGCCGACGTGGCCGATGAAATGGATGACGCCGAGGCCGCCGGGCTTCAGCGCGTCGGCGTGCGCTCGGACGACTTCGGGCAACTGATCGCGCCCGGCATGCTCGAGCGTTCCGATCGAGAGCAGCTTGTCGTACTGGCCCGGGATCTCGCGGAAATCGCATTCGATGACGGAGAGCTTGTCGGCGAGGCCGCGGCGCGCGATTTCGGCCCGCGTCTCCTCGACCTGGCGCGTCGTCGTGTTGATCCCGGTGCCGTACGCGCCGTAGTGCTCGAGCGCGTGAAACAGAAGCCCGCCCCAGCCGGAGCCGACGTCGACGAACGTCTCGCCGGGCGAGAGCCGCACCTTCCGGCACACGTGGTCCATCTTGTTGCGCTGCGCCTCCTCGAGCGTCGTCGTGCCCTCCTTCCAGTAGGCGCAGGTGTACATCATCGCGGGCAGGTCGAGCCAGAGGCGATAGAACGGCTGCCCGAGCCCGTAGTGAAAGATCGCGTTCGCCTTCGCCTGCGCGAGCGACCGGTTCGAGAAGCGCCGCTCGTGCCAGCGGTTGCGCACGCGGACGATCGGATTCGGGATGAGGTCGCTACCGCATTCGAATCCGGCGCGGAACGCCTGCGCCAAGTCACCTTCGATGTCGATATCGCCGTCGAAGAACGATTCGAGGAGGCCGACGTGGCCCTGCAGCGCGACCCGCCGTTGCGCTCGCGTCGTCCGGAATACGATCGTGAACGCCGGTGCCGCGCTGTCGACCGCGACGTCGCCGTCCGCGAGCACGACCCGGAAGGGAATCCCGGAGCGGGCCGCGATCGGCCCCAGCATGCGCATCGCCCCGCGCTGCGGGGGAGTGCCGGTGCCAACCGGTGCTTCGCTGACTTCGGGCCTGACGCGAATCGTCCTTCATTGTTCACTCCTTATGAAGCGATTCGCGGATGCGGCTGACAAGGCGTGCCGGAAGGCTCGTTGCTCCGGCGGGACGGCTGCCTGTCGTTGAGCCGGCACGCGCATCTGCGGTATCGTGGCGTTTTCCTGACAGTTGGCTTCCTGATGCCCTACGTGCGGACAGCACCTCCAGTGCTCACGACAAGCGGTTCGAATGCACCCCCATTGAGCCACGATACCCCCGAATGGTTCCCGAGGGTGCCCGGGCTCGTCGCGCCGATGGCGGACGCAAGACGCGCCGCGGGTCCCGGCGATGATGACGACGACGAATCGGAGGGCGGGGTCGGCAACATCGATCCGGAGGACGACGAAGGCTACGACGAGGAAGACGACGACGAGGAAGAGGACACGCTCTGGGCCGCTGGCGCGTCGTCGCCGAGTCCCCCGAAACGCGCGTAGAACGCCGGATTCGCCGGCGGCAGCGGACCGTCCGGGCCTTCCAGCGTCGCCATGAGGTGCCGCTCGGCCGACCGGTGGGTGAGCCGGTAGAAGTCGCGGCACAGCGCGTACGCGGCGGCGCCCGGCCAATCGAGCGGAAGCAGCGCGGCGGGCAGCTGCGGATCGCGCAGCAGAACGCGGCGGTACTCGTGGATCAGGAGCGTGCGCACGACGAAGCATTGCTCGGGCGCGTGGCGTTCGGTCCCCGCGTTCCTGAAGCGGTCGATCACCGCGCCGAAGCGCTGCAGGAAACGCCGATAATCGGCCGCAACGGCGGCGAGTTCCCACGCGCGAGGCACCGCCGAGGCGAGCGAATTCGCGAACATGGTCTCGTCGTCACGGGCGCGGAACGACAGGATCGCGCGCTCGCTTGCCGTCGCCTTGGACAGGCGCGGCGGCTGCGCCCGCGGATCGGAGGGTCGCGCGTAGATGCCGGGCGCGAGCTGGCCGAACGCCTCCCAGCGCAATTCCTCGCGCAGGTGACGTTGCCGTGTCGGCGCGATTCCGGCAAGGACCACGATTTCCCACGTGTCGTCCCAGCGCTCGTCGCGCGGCGCGTAGATGCGCCGATACGCGCGCTCGAATCGGCGCGCGCCGTCGCTGCTGAGGCGATAGAGGCTGCGGCGTCCGACCGGTGTCGCGGCGAGCCAGCCTTCGCGGGCCAGCCGGAACACGCTGGTGCGCACGCGCCGCTCGTTGAGGCCGAACGGCGGCAAGGAGCCGGATCAGCCCCGACAGCATGACGGCGCCGCCGTGCGGCGCGATGGCGTCGCCCCAGACGGTGATGATCAGCGACGGCCCCCGTGGCGCGGCGGCGGCGAGCTCGCGGGCGATCCAGCGCCGGACCTGCGGATCGGACCTGTCGGCAGGGTTCTTGTCGGGCATCGGGCGTACCTGGCAACTTCGCGGCAGCGGGGTGCCGCGTCCAACGTGATACATACTTTACACGAGATCAGTAAAAAGTGTATCGTTTCCCCGGGGCGGACCGCGCGGGCGATCCTGGCCCGGGATACACTCGCCGAAAGCCGTGGCACGCGCACGGCGCCGAAGGAGACAACGTGTACGCGCAGATGGTCGACACCGGCGTCAAGTCGGTACGGTCCGCGGCCGATATGCCGCCGGACGAGCAGGCGTTCCAGGCGCGCATCGACGCCGACGTCAAGATCGAGCCGAAGGATTTCATGCCCGAGGCCTACCGGAAGACGCTGGTCCGGCAGATCTCGCAGCACGCGCACTCCGAAATCGTCGGCATGCTGCCGGAAGGCAACTGGATCACGCGCGCGCCGTCGCTCAAGCGCAAGGCGATCCTGATGGCCAAGGTGCAGGACGAGGGCGGGCACGGCCTGTACCTCTATTCGGCCGCGGAGACGCTCGGCGTGTCGCGCGACCAGCTCGTCGCCGACCTGCACTCCGGCAAGGCGAAGTATTCGTCGATCTTCAACTATCCGACGCTCACGTGGGCCGACGTCGGCGCGATCGGCTGGCTGGTCGACGGCGCGGCGATCATGAACCAGATTCCGCTGTGCCGCTGCTCGTACGGCCCCTACGCGCGGGCGATGGTGCGCATCTGCAAGGAAGAGAGCTTCCATCAGCGGCAGGGCTACGACCTGATGCTCTCGCTCGCGCACGGCCTGCCTTAGCAGAAGGCGATGGCGCAGGACGCCTTGAACCGCTGGTGGTGGCCGTCGGTGATGATGTTCGGGCCGCCCGATGCCGAGAGCGTGCACAGCGCCCAGTCGGCGGCGTGGAAGATCAAGATCCTGTCCAACGACGAGCTGCGCCAGCGCTTCATCGACCAGACCGTGCCGCAGGCCGATTACCTCGGCCTCAGCGTGCCGGACCCCGATCTCAAGTGGAACGCGGAGCGCGGCCACTACGACATCGGCGCGATCGACTGGGCCGAGTTCTACGGCGTGATCAAGGGCAACGGCCCGTGCAACCGCGAGCGCCTCGCGACACGCGTCAAGGCATGGGACGACGGCGCGTGGGTGCGCGACGCCGCGGTGGCGCACGCCGAGAAGCGCGCCGCGCGCGCGAGCAAGGCGGCGGCATGAGCGAGCGAGCAAGCAACGCAGCGACGGCGCCCGCTTCCGCCGATCGAAGGAGGTTCGATGAGCAACGAGTGGCCCCTGTGGGAAATCTTCATCCGCTCGCAGCACGGGCTCGCGCACAAGCACGTCGGCAGCCTGCATGCGCCCGACGCGGAATTGGCGATCAAGAACGCGCGCGACGTCTACACGCGGCGCAACGAGGGCGTCTCGATCTGGGCGGTGCGCTCGTCGGACGTCGTGGCGTCGTCGCCGGCGGACAAGGACTCGCTGTTCGAGCCGGCCAACAGCAAGGTCTACCGCCATCCGACATTCTTTCCGATGCCCGACGAAGTGAAGCACCTGTGATGGCGATGGATCCCGACCACGCGCTCTTCGAATACCTGCTGCGCCTCGGCGACTCGCCGCTGATCCTCGCGCAGAGGCTGGGCGAGAGCGTCGGCACGGGACCGGTCCTCGAGGAGGACATCGCCCAGGCGAACGTCGGACTCGATCTCCTCGGCCAGGCGCGCCTGTGGTTCGAGCTACGCGGGCGAGGTCGAAGGCCGCGGCCGCGACGAGGATGCGCTCGCGTTCCGTCGCGACGCACCGGAGTTTCGCAATCTGCTGCTGGTCGAGCAGCCGAACGGCAACTTCGCCGACACCATCGCGCGCCAGTTCCTGTTCGACGCGTGGCATGTGCTCGCGCTGCGCGCGCTGGCGGCATCGCGCGACCCGCGCATCGCCGAGATCGCGGCACGGTCCGCGAAGGAGGCGCAATATCACGTCGAGCGTTCCGGCGACTGGGTGATCCGCCTGGGTGACGGCACGGCGACGTCGCACGAGCGGATGCAGGCGGCGATCGACACGCTCTGGATGTACACGGGCGAGATGTTCGCGGTCGACGCGATCGACGAATCGCTGATCGCCGCCGGCGTCGCGGCCGATCCGCGCCCCCTCGAAGCAGCGTGGAGGAGCCATGTCGAGGCGATTCTCGACGAAGCCACGCTCGCGGCGCCTTCCGGCGTCTTCATGCAGGGCGGGCAGGGACGCGGCGGGCGGCAGGGCGTGCATACCGAGCATTTGGGGCATCTGCTGCCGGAGATGCAGTACCTGCAGCGAGCCTATCCGGAGGCGCGATGGTGACCTCCGAGCAGCGCGCCGTCGCGGCGGCGCAGCGCGACGCCGCGCTGGGCGAGCGACGGATGCGTCCGTCGATCCACGCGCTCTGGCGTGCGCTCGACGCGGTTCCGGATCCCGAGGTTCCGGCGGTGTCGGTGCACGAGCTCGGGATGGTGCGCGGCATCCTGTGGGACGAGGCCGACCCGACGACGCTCGTCGTGCGCCTGACGCCCACGTATTCCGGGTGCCCAGCAACGGAGGTCATCCGCACGAGCATCGTCGAGGCGCTGACCGCGCAGGGCGTTCCGCGCGTGCGCGTCGAGATGCAGCTCTCGCCCGCGTGGACCACCGACTGGATCACGCCGGAGGCACGGCGCAAATTGCGTGATTTCGGCATCGCGCCGCCGTCCGGCGCGGCGCGTGAGAGTGTCGTCGACGTGACGTCGATACGCGGAATGCGCCGTCCCACCCAGGCGATCTCCTGTCCCCGGTGCGGTTCGCAGAGCACGGAATGCATCGCGCAATTCGGATCGACGGCGTGCAAGGCGCATTACCGCTGCCTCGATTGCGCGGAGCCGTTCGACTACTTCAAGCCGTTCTGAGAGCGCGGCCGGTGCCACGCGGCGCGACCCGGACCATCGCATGAGCCGATTCCACCGACTGGCCGTGGCCCGCGTCGAGCGCGAGACGCGCGACGCCGTCGCCATCACGTTCGCGGTCCCCGACGAGCTCACTCCGCTGTTCCGATTCGATCAGGGCCAGCATCTCACGCTGCGCGCCGACATCGACGGGCAGGACGTGCGCCGCTCGTACTCGATCTGCTCGGCGGTGCACGAGGGTGAGCTGCGCATCGCGGTGAAGCGGCACGCGGGAGGCGTGTTCTCCAATTGGGCGAACGACACGATCAAGGCGGGAGACGCCATCGACGTCACGCCGCCGCTCGGGCATTTCAACGTGCCGCGCGACGGCGCGCGCCGCCGGCACTATGTCGGATTCGCCGCAGGCAGCGGGATCACGCCGCTGCTGTCGATCGTGAAGACGACGCTCGCCGCGGAGCCCGAGAGCGAGTTCACCCTCTTCTACGGCAATCGCGCGTCCGGCACGGTGATGTTCAAGGAGGAGCTCGCCGCGATCAAGGACCGCAACCTCACGCGCTTCAACCTCGTCCACGTGCTGTCGCGCGAGCCGCAGGACATTCCGCTGCTGCACGGCCGCATCGACCGCGAGCGGGCCGACGCGCTGCTGTCGCACTGGGTCGACCTCGAACACGTCGACGCGGTATTCGTCTGCGGGCCGAACGGGATGATGCAGTCGGTCGCCGAGGCGCTGAAGGCTCGCGGCTATCCGGATGCCAAGGTGCGCATCGAGCGCTTCGCGGCGAGCATCCCGCAGCACGAGCACAGGATCACCCGGCCGCCGGAGCCGGGGCACACCGAGTGCGAGGTCACCGTCGTGCAGGACGGCATCACGCGGAGCTTCATGCTCGAGAAGTCGAAACAGAGCATCCTCGAGGCCGGGCTTGCCGCGGGGCTCGAGCTGCCGTACTCGTGCAAGGGAGGCGTGTGCTCGACCTGCCGCGCCAAGCTCGTCGCGGGCGAAGTCGACATGGACGTCAATTTCGCGCTCGAGGACTACGAAGTCGCGCGCGGATTCGTGCTCACCTGCCAGAGCTATCCCGTCACCGACAAAGTGACCGTCGACTACGATCAGAGCGGTTGAAGCCATCTCCAAAACTACTGCGCGCCCCGATCGCTTTGTAGCTCCGGCCGCTTCGCTTAACATTCGCTGCGCTCATGTTAGCCTTCACTGAAGCTTTCGCTTTCGTGTCCTCGCTCGTTCCTCGCCGTACCTGTTTGTACTGTCTCGGAACTCGCTGCGGGCCCTCATTTGGCAACTGCGGCGCTCGGGGCTGCTCGCTACGTTTTTGAGATGGCTTCGGATACGCAGGCACCCTCCACGCCTGTACGTGCCGTGATAGAGTAATTGACGATATTCGAAGGAGCATTGCCGTGCCGCATCCGTTTTTCGAACGCCATCGCGCGACGCTCGATCGCGCATTGCAGGCCATCGCCGAGCGCGGCTACTGGAGCCCGTACCCCGAATCGGCGAGCCCCAAAGTCTACGGCGAGGGCGCCGCCGAGGCGGGCAAGGCCGCCTTCGATGCGCTCAAGGACAAGCCGTTTCCGCTCGACCAGCCGGGAACCGCCGGAACGGTGGGCGGCGAGAAGTCGCCTTACGGTTTCGCGCTCGGCATCACGTACCCGAAGGCCGACGTCGACCGGTTGTTCGCCGCGGTGGCAAAGGCGCAGATCGCCTGGCGCGCCGCCGGGCCGGAGGCCTGGGCGGGTGTGTGCCTTGAAATCCTGCACCGGATCAACCAGCAGAGCTTCCTGATCGCGAACGCCGTCATGCATACGACGGGGCAGGCGTTCATGATGGCATTCCAGGCCGGCGGACCCCACGCGCAGGACCGCGGGCTCGAAGCGGTCGCCTATGCATGGGACGAGCTCAGGCGCATTCCGGCAAAGGCGCACTGGGAGAAGCCGCAGGGCAAGAACGAGCCGATCCGGATGGAAAAGCATTTTCGTATCGTGCCGCGAGGCATCGGTCTCGTCATCGGCTGCTGCACGTTTCCGACGTGGAACGGCTATCCCGGGCTCTTCGCCGATCTCGCCACCGGCAACGCCGTCGTCGTCAAGCCGCATCCGGCGGCGATCCTGCCGCTGGCGCTCAGCGTGAAGATCGCGCGCGAAGTCCTCGCCGAAGCGGGATTCGACCCGAACGTCGTGACGATGGTCGCGCACGCGGCGGGCGACGACGTGGCGCAGAAGCTCGCGCTGCGCGCGGATGTGAAGCTCATCGACTTCACCGGCAGCGCGGCGAACGGCAACTGGCTCGAGGCCAACGCGCGGCAGGCGCAGGTATTCACGGAGAAGTCCGGCGTCAACCAGATCGTCGTCGACTCCGCTTCCGACTTCAAGGGCGTCGTGCGCAACGTGGCGTTCTCGCTGTCGCTGTACACGGGCCAGATGTGCACGGCGCCGCAGAACATCTACATTCCGCAGGGCGGCATCGACACGGCCGAGGGCCACCTGTCGTTCGATGAGGTCGCGGGCGCGCTCGCCGAGGGCGTGCAGAAGCTCCTTGCCGATCCGGCGCGCGCCGTCGAGTTCCTCGGCGCGGTCGTGAACGACGGCGTGATGAAGCGCCTCGAATCCGCGCGCTCGCTCGGGCCGGTGGTGCTCGATACGCAGGCGATCGCGCATCCCGCATTCCCCGATGCGACGATCCGCACGCCGCTGATCGTGAAGCTCGCGGCGGCGGACACCGCGAAGTACCGCGACGAATGGTTCGGGCCGATCGCATTCGTCATCGCCACCAAGGACACGGCGGAGAGCCTGGCGCTGGCGAAGCAGACGGTGCGGGAGAAGGGCGCGCTCACGTTTTCGGTCTATTCGACGCGGCCGGAGGTGATCGAGCAGGCGATCGCGGTGGCCGAGGACGTCGGCGTCGCGCTGTCGATCAACCTCACCGGCGCGGTGTTCGTCAACCAGTCGGCGGCGTTTTCGGACTACCACGGCACCGGTGCCAATGCGGCGGCGAATGCCGCGCTGACCGACGCCGCGTTCGTCGCCGGCCGGTTCCGTGTGGTGCAGCACCGGATGCACGTCTGAGGTCGGCCCGGGACACGCTGCGATCCGGTCGATCCGAATTTGCGCTGACGCGGCAGCCATGAGCTACGAGCACATTCTCTTCACGCTGGACGGCGGCGCCGCCCGCCTGACGCTGAACCGTCCGGACCGCCTCAACAGCTTCAACGACGCGATGCACGCCGAGGTGCGCGACGCCCTCGGCGCCGTGCGCGCGGACGCGTCGGCGCGCGTGCTGCTCATCACCGGCGCCGGGCGCGGCTTCTGCGCGGGTCAGGACCTTTCCGACCGCGCCGTGTCGGCGGGTGGCGCGCCGGTCGACCTCGGCGCCTCGATCGAGCGCAACTACAAGCCCCTGGTGCTGGCGCTGCGCTCGCTGCCGCTGCCGGTCGTCTGCGCCGTCAACGGCGTCGCCGCCGGCGCGGGCGCCAACATCGCGTTCGCGTGCGATCTCGTGATCGCCGCGCGTTCGGCGAGCTTCATCGAGGCGTTCGCGAAGCTCGGGCTCGTCCCCGACACCGGCGGCACCTATTTCCTGCCGCGGTTGGTCGGCACCGCGCGGGCGATGGGAATGGCGTTGCTCGGTGACAGGATCTCCGCTGAGCAGGCGGCGGCCTGGGGACTCATCTGGCAGTGCGTCGACGATTCCGAGCTTTCGGCGACCGCGGACCGGATCGTCGGCCAGTTCGCGGCGGCGCCCACCCGCGGTCTCGCGCGCACCAAGGAAGCGCTGTACGCGAGTCCTGCCAATACGCTCGCGGCGCAGCTCGACCTCGAGCGCGATTTCATGCGCGAGCTCGGCATGAGCGACGACTATCGTGAGGGCGTGGCGGCGTTCATGGAGAAGCGGCCGCCTCGCTTCACCGGCCGGTGACGCGTCCCGCGATGGCCACCGCGCTCGCTCCCGGGAGCACCGTCGCCGTCTTCGGCGCCGGCGCGATGGGCGCCGGCATCGCGCAGGTCGCGGCGCAGGCCGGTCATCCGGTGCAGCTGCACGACGCGCGCTTCGGCGCGGCCGACGCCGCGAAAAAGGCGATGGCGGAGACTTTCGCGAAGCTCTCCGCAAAAGGAAAGCTGACCGCGGCGGCAGCCGAGGCGACCCTCGCGCGCGTGAAAACCGTCGGCACGCTCGCGGACGCGTGCACGGCGGCTCTCATCGTCGAGGCGATCGTCGAGGACGCTGCGGCGAAGCGGGAGCTCTTCGCGAGCCTCGAGAACGTCGTCGCCGAGGATTGCATCATCGCGTCGAACACCTCGTCGCTGTCGATCACCGAGCTCGCCGCGGGAATGAAACACCCTGGCCGGTTCGTCGGCATGCACTTCTTCAATCCGGCGCCGCTGCTGCCGCTGGTCGAGATCGTCTCGGGCCTCGCGACGTCGCCCGACGTCGCCGATGCGACCTATGCGACGGCCGCGGCCTGGGGCAAGTCGCCGGTGCACGCGAAGTCGACGCCGGGCTTCATCGTCAACCGCTGCGCGCGCCCCTTCTACGCGGAGGCGCTGCGCCTGCTCGCCGAGCGTGCGGCCGATGCCGCGACCCTCGACGCGGTGATCCGCGACGCGGGCGGCTTCCGGATGGGCCCGTTCGAGCTGATGGACCTGATCGGTCTCGACGTGAATCTCGCGGTGACCCGGGGCGTGTGGGAGGCCTATTTCCACGATCCGCGCTATGCGCCGTCGGTGATCCAGCAGGAGCTCGTTGCCGCGGGCCGTCTCGGACGCAAATCCGGACGCGGGTTCTACGATCATTCCGAAGATGCGGCCAAGCCGTCGCCATGCGACCTGCCGGAGGCGGCTCGGCCGACGTCCGTGACGGTTCACGGCGAGCTCGGCATGGCGGCGCCGATCGCCGCCCGGATCGCGGCGGGCGGAATCGCCGTTGTCGAGGCGCGCGCCGATTCGCGATTTCCGGCCGGCGCAGTGCGCGTCGCAGGGGAGGGCGGCGGCACCTGGCTCGCGCTGACCGACGGGCGCACGGCGACCGCGCGTGCCGTCGCGGCGGGCGCGGCCAACCTCGTCGTGTTCGATCTCGCCTTCGATTATGCGAAGGCTTCGCGAATCGCGATCGCCCGCGCCGACACGTGCACCGACGCGGCGTGTGCCGCGGCCGTCGGCGCCCTCCAGGCGGCCGGATTTGCCATTTGCCGGCTCGACGACGTTGCCGGGCTTGCGGTGATGCGCACCGTCGCGATGCTCGCCAACGAGGCGGCGGAAGCGGTCACGCAGGGCGTCGCCGCACCCGACGCGATCGATACGGCGATGTGCAAGGGCGTCAACTATCCGTGCGGTCCGCTCGCCTGGGCCGACGCGCTCGGCAGCGCGAACGTGCGCGACGTGATCGCGAATCTCGCCGCGCATTATGGCGAGGACCGCTACCGCGTGTCGCCGCTGCTTTCGAGGCGGGCGCTGGTCGGGGGAAAGCTGCATGACTGATCCCGCGCCGCATCCGGCGTCGGCGCGCGCCGGACCCGAGGCGCAGGCGCTCGCCGAACGGGTCGCGGCGGCGATGTGGGCGCGCGACGTCGCCTCGCAGGCGCTCGGCATGCGTCTCGCGCGGGTCGGCCCGGGACATGCCGAGCTTTCGATGACGGTGCGCGCCGACATGCTGAACGGCCATGCGATCTGTCACGGCGGCTTCATCTTCACGCTGTGCGACAGCGCATTCGCCTACGCGTGCAACAGCTACGATCTCAACACGGTCGCGTCCGGCTGCTCGATCGATTTCCTCGCGCCGGCGCGGGAGGGCGACGTGCTGACGGCGATCGCACAGGAGATCAGCGTCGCGGGGCGCACCGGCGTCTACGACATCGACGTCGCCAACGCGCGCGGCGAGCGGATCGCGCTCTTCCGCGGCAAGAGCTACCGGATCAAGGGGCACGTGATCGATACGGCGAAGGCCTGAAGCCGCGCCGAGCCGTCGACCGCATCGCCCGACCCAGAGGAGGCCGCATCGCCATGCCCGCCAAGAGACCCCGCCCCGACGAGCTCGAGCCGATCGAGACTGCAAGCCGCGATGAACTGGTGGCGCTGCAGCTCGAGCGACTGCGCTGGTCGCTCAACCACGCCTACGAGCGTGTGCCGCACTACCGGCGCGCCTTCGACGCCGCGGGCGTGCATCCGAAGGACCTGCGCTCGCTCGCCGACCTCGCGCAATTCCCGTTCACGACCAAGGTGGACCTGCGCGACAACTACCCCTTCGGGATGTTCGCCGTGCCGCGCACCGAAGTGGTGCGCATTCACGCGTCGTCGGGAACGACCGGCAAGCCGACCGTCGTCGGCTATACCGCGAAGGACATCGACACCTGGGCGACGGTGATGGCGCGCTCGATCCGCGGCGCCGGCGGACGGCGCGGCGACATCATCCACGTCGCCTACGGCTACGGCCTGTTCACCGGCGGGCTGGGCGCGCATTACGGCGCGGAGAAGCTCGGCGCGACGGTCATCCCCATGTCCGGGGGAATGACCGAGCGGCAGGTGCAGCTGATCACGGATTTCCGGCCCGACATCATCATGGTCACGCCGTCGTACATGCTGGCGATCGCCGAGGAGATGGAGCGGCAGGGCATTGATCCGCGTGGCACGTCTCTGCGCATCGGCATCTTCGGCGCCGAGCCGTGGACACCCGCGATGCGCGTGGCGATCGAAGCGAAGCTCGACCTCGACGCGATCGACATCTACGGGCTCTCCGAGATCATCGGTCCGGGTGTCGCGCAGGAATGCATCGAGACCAAGGATGGGCTCACCATCTGGGAAGATCACTTCTATCCGGAGATCATCGACCCCGAGACGGGCCGCGTGCTCCCGGACGGCGAGAAGGGCGAGCTCGTCTTCACGTCGCTCACCAAGGAAGCGCTGCCGATGATCCGCTACCGCACGCGCGATCTGACGCGGCTCCTGCCGCCGACCGCGCGCTCGATGCGCCGGATGGAGAAGATCACCGGGCGCAGCGACGACATGCTGATCATCCGCGGCGTCAACGTCTTTCCGACGCAGGTCGAGGAGCTGATCCTGAAGCAGCAGGAGCTCGTGCCGCACTACCAGCTCGAGATCACGCGTCCGAAGAACCTCGACGAGATGGCCGTCGTCGTCGAACGCTCGCCCGGCGCCGGCCCCGCCGACGGCGAGGCCGCGGGCGTGCGCCTCGCGCATCTCATCAAGTCGATGATCGGTGTGACCGCCGACGTGCGTGTCGTGGCGCCGGCGACGATCGAGCGCTCGCTCGGAAAGGCCAAGCGCGTCATCGATCGACGACCCAAGGGTTGAGCCTTCGCGCCCGTTCCCTTCCGCGGCGCCGTGGGGCCCAGGTCAGCTGCACAGTACAACCCGTCAGGCGCGACGCGCTGCGGCGGCCTGTCCGGTACGGGGCCTTGCGCCGCCGGTCGACTGGCAAGAAAATTGCGATGTACCGGACACGGTGTGTCCCGTCGACAGCGACGGCGAAAAGCCGTGCACCGTCAGAAACGGGCGGCGAACGCCGAACGCTTGTTAACGATCGTCAACCGGTCCGCGACGGAGGGCGCGTACCATTGAGTCTGGAAATGCATCGGGCCACAGGAGATCGGACTGAACGAAGAGCTTTCGGAAGTTGGCAGCACCGCCGCGGAAGGCGCCGCGACGCCAGCGGCACAACTTCCCAATCCGACGATCGGCGCCGCGCGGCGCAGACCGGCCGCGCGGCCGCGAGCTGCGCTTCGTCCGGCGAATCCACCGGCTGCGCACGCTGGGCCTGGGGCTCGGGGCGTTGTGCGTCGCATCGGTGCTTCGCCTCCACGACGCTTCGCTCGCGTGGTGGGTGCTGCTCGCGCTGAACGGCTTCGTGTGGCCGCACGTGGCAATGCTGATCGCAAAGCACAGCGAGAGCCCGGCCGATTCCGAGATGCGCAATCTGCTCGTCGACGCAGTGTTCGGCGGCGTGTGGATTGCGGTGATGCACTTCAACCTCCTGCCGAGCGTCCTGCTGGTCACGATGCTCGCGATCGACAAGGTGAGCCTCGGGGGGCCGCGCCTCCTCGCGCGAACACTGGCCGTGCTCGTTGCAGCCTGCGGACTCACATCTGCGGCGCTGGGGTTCCCGATCGACGTCGATTCGCCGATGTCGGTGCTCGTCGCCTGCGTGCCTTTCATCGTGATCTATCCGATCGCGATCAACGTCGTCACGCATCTTTTGGCGAGCAAGGTCGCGCAGCAGAACCGGCTGCTGGATGAGCTTGGCCGGACCGACGGGCTGACCGGCCTCGCCAACCGCCGGCAATGCTTCGCGGTCGCGGACAGCGAGCTCGCGCGCCATTTCCGCTCGGGCAAGGCGGTCGCGCTGGTGATCCTCGACGTCGACCGCCTGAAGGACGATCAACGACCGCTTCGGACACCCGGTCGGCGACGAGGTGCTGTGCGGTGTCGCGGCGGCGCTGCGCGAATGCTGCCGCGCCTACGACACGCCGGGCCGCTACGGCGGCGACGAATTCATGCTGATTCTTCCGGAGACCGACGTCGCCGGGGCCGCGGAAGTCGCGCGCCGCATCCGCCAGAAGCTCGACGCGATGGTGTTCGCCAACGCGCGCGGGCTGAAATGCACGGTGAGCCTCGGCGCGGCCGAGGCCACGCGCGATGTGGTCAACGTCGAGACGTGGGTCCGGCAGGCGGACGCCGCGCTCTACCGCGCGAAGGAAGGCGGGCGCGACCGTTTCGAAGCGGCGGTGCCGGCAGCCTGATACGAGCGCGCGCATGCGGATGTGCGGGCGCGGATCATCGCGGCGTCAATTGCCCCGGAAAGAGGGCGACGCCCGCTGCGGTTGATGTCTCGTTCTGAAGGGGAGCCCACGATGATCCGTCGCGTTCCGCGTGCCGTACGCACCGCCTCATTCGAGCAGATGGCCAGGCAATTCGAGGCCGGCGCTGACGGTCGTCGCACCAACGTCTGCATCACGAATTGAAGCGCGGTTCCCGGTGTCGTGCGGCTCGCGCAATAACGATGCGTTCCTCGCATCCTTCTGTTGCGCCGTCAATGCGCGCCGCCGGCGTCCGGTGCGCTGCTCTTGAGCGGATGGGTGAACCACAGCAGCGGGATCAGCAGCAGGAATATCACGGTCGAGGCATAGAAGATGTCGTCGGCCGCGAGCACGTAGGCCTGCACGTTGATGATGCGGTCGAGCATCGCGATGCTCTGCGCGGGGTCCATCCCCGACGCCTGGAGGTTCGACAATGCCTGCGTCGCGGCAAGACTTCCGGAGTTGACCGACTCGGCGAGGTGCGCATGGTGCATCGCCGCACGGTTGTCCCAGAGCGTGGTCGAGATCGACGTGCCGAAGGCGCCCGCGGTGATCCGCGCGAAATTGGAGAGGCCGGAGGCGCTCGGGATCCTGTCCGGCGGAAGCCCGGACAGCGCGATCGACACCAGCGGGATGAAGAAGCACGCGACGGCGGCGCCCTGCAGGATGGTCGGAATCATCAGCGTCTCCATGTCGACCTGCGCGTTGAAGCGCGAACGCATGTAGCTGATCAGCGCAAAAAGCACGAATGACACCGACGCGACGAGGCGCTGGTCCACGCGCCCGACCATCCTGCCGATGACCGGTGAGAGCAGGATCGCCAGGAATCCGACCGGCGCCAGCACGTAGCCCGCGTCGGTCGCCGTGTAGTTGAGCTGCGTCTGCAGCCACAGCGGCAGGATCACGACATTGGCGAAGAACACGCCATAGGCCATGCCGAGGCAGAGCGTGCCCATCGCGAAATTGCGACCCGCGAACAAGCGCAGGTCGACCACCGGGTGCTCCTCGTTCAGCTCCCAGATGAGGAAGAACACGAATCCGACCCCGGCGATCACGGCGAGCGTCACGATCTGGCTGCTGCCGAACCAGTCGAGCTCCTTGCCCTTGTCCAGCATGATCTGCAGCGCGCCGATCCACAGCACGAGCAGCGCGAGCCCGATGGTGTCGATCGGCAGCTTGCGCGTCGGCGTCTCCCGGTGCCGGTAGATCGCCCACGTGAGGTAGACGGCGAGGATCCCGACCGGGATGTTGATGTAGAAGATCCACGGCCAGGAAATGTTGTCGGTGATCCAGCCGCCCAGCAGCGGCCCTGCGACCGGCGCGATCAGCGTCGTCATCGACCACATCGCGAGCGCGGTGCCGCTCTTGCTGCGCGGATAGCTCGACAGCAGCAGCGCCTGCGACAGCGGGATCAACGGGCCCGCGACGAGCCCCTGCAGCACGCGGAACACGATCAGCATGTCGATGCTGGTCGCGAGTCCGCACAGCCACGAGCCCAGCACGAACAGCAGCGTCGACAGCGTGAAGAGGCGCACCGCGCCGAAGCGCTGCGACAGCCAGCCGGTGAGCGGCACCGCGATGGCGTTGGCCACGGCGAACGACGTGATCACCCAGGTGCCCTGGCTCGTGCTGACGCCCATGTCGCCCGAGATGGCGGGGATCGAGACGTTGGCGATCGACGTGTCGAGCACCACCATGAACGTCGCGGCCGACAGCGCGAACGTGCCGGCGACGAGCGGCGCGCCGGCAGCGGCGGCGTGCGGCCGCCGGCGCGGGCGGTTCTGCGGTGCGGCGGAGCGCCGCGGCCGATCGGACGTGGCCATGCGGGTGGATGCGCTTCGCGCGTATCGGAGCGGAATCGCCGCGCGCGACTACAGCGGCGCGGCGACCGGCGCCTTCGCGCGGACGCTGCGGTGCCGCCACGTGCGGCGTCGCGTCGCCGCGACGCGCGGCGCGTCGGCGCGCGCGGCATGCGGTTCGCGTCGCCCGCCGTCCGCGCCGAGGCCGAGATTGGCCGCGATGGTCCTGCGGACGAGCGCGTCGGCTTCCTCGGCATCGTGCGTGAACGCCGCGGTGGTGTACGGCGCGGCGACGCGCGGCGCGGCGGCCAGCGTGGCGCCCGTCGTGTCGGCGACGTCGACCGCGGCCTCCATCGACAGACCGACCCGCAGCGGATGCGTCGGCGAGCTCCTTCGGGTCGAGCGCGATGCGCACCGGCACGCGCTGCACGACCTTGATCCAGTTGCCGGTCGCGTTCTGCGCCGGCAGCAGCGCGAACGCGCTTCCGGTTCCGACGCCGAGTCCTGCGACCGTGCCGTGGTATTCGACGCGCGCCCATACGCGTCGGCTGTCAGCGTCACCGGCTGGCCGATGCGCATGCGGCGCAGCTGCACTTCCTTGAAGTTGGCGTCGACCCATACCTGGTCGAGCGGGACGATCGCCATCAGCGGCGCGCCCGGCGCGACCCGCTGCCCGACCTGCACCGTGCGTTTCGCGACGTAGCCCGACACCGGCGCCGGCAGCGTGTGCGCGCATAGGCGAGGTACGCCTCGCGCACCTTGGACGCGGCGCGCTCGACGTTGGGATGCTTTTCGACGGTCGTGCCCTCGGTCAGCGACTGGTTGGTCGCGAGCTGCTGCTGCGCCGACGCGAGCGCGGCCTCGGCGCCGGCGAGCGCGCCGCGCGCGTTGCTGACCGCCGATTGCGCGTGGTTGATTTCCTCGCCGCTGACGGCGCCGCATTCGACGCAGCGTCTGCCGCCGCGCGAGGTCGTCCTCGGCGCGGGCAAGCTCGGTTCGGGCGCGGCCGACGTCCGCTTCGCGCTGCGCGATGTTGGCTGTCCACGTCGAGTTGCTGACGTAGAGCGTGCGCACCTCGCGCACCGTCTGCGCGAGCGCGGCCTGTGCCTGCTGCAGCGCGACCTCGGCGTCGGCGCGATCGAGCATCACGAGCGGCGCGCCGGCCTTCACGAAATCCGTGTCGTCGGCGTTCACCGACAGCACCGTGCCCGCAACCTGCGGCGTCACCTGCACGACATTGCCTTGCACGTAGGCGTCGTCGGTGCGCTCGTAGTTGCGCGCATAGAGCGCCCAGTACGCGCCCTAGCCGAGTCCGCGATCACGGAAAACGCGACGGCGGCGTAGACAGCAGCTTCCGGCGCCGCTGGCTTGCGCTGGCGCGCTGGTCGGCGGCGTCGGAAGGGGTCATGGCGGATTCATTCGAGAGATCCTGAAAGGCGTGCTCAGCGCGCGGTGATTGGCGCAGCGGAAACGTTGACGCGCGTCGGCTCGGCGATAGCCGCCGCCCAGCGCGCGCGCGAGATTGACGTCGAGCTCGAAGGCACGCGCCTTGAGATCGGCGTCGAGGCGGTCCTGGACGAGCTGCTGCGTCTGCGCCGTCAGCACGGTGAGATAGTTGCCAAGGCCCGCCCTGTAGCGGATCACGGCGAGGTTGTAGGCATCGGTCGTCGCTTCGCGCGCCCGCGCCTGCTCGGCGGCGATGCGTGCGAGGCTGTCGATCGACGACAGCGCGTCGGCGACGTCGCGCACCGCATCGATCACCGCCTGGTTGTACGCGCTGATCGCGAGATCCTGATCGGCTTCGCGCCCGCGCAGATTCGCGTTGAGGCGCCCGCCCTCGAAGATCGGCAGGTGGATCGCCGGGCCGACACCGCGCGATGCCGCTGGCGGTCTCGAGACAGCTTCGACCAATCCGATCGACGAGAGTCCCGCGAACGCGACGAGATTGACGTTCGGATAGAACATCGCCTTGCGCGACCTCGACGTCGCTGCCGGCAGCCTCGACGCGCCAGCGCGACGCGACGATCTCGGGGCGACGGCCGACGAGGTCGAGCGGAATGGCGGCGGGCAGCGCCGATGCGGGCGCATGCGCCGGCGCGATCGCGCGCCAGCGAGTCGCCGCGCTGCGGGCCGGCGCCGGCGAGCGCGGCCAGCTGGTGGCGCACGATCGCGATCGTGTCGTCGTACTGCGCGAGCTCGGTCCTGACGGTTGCGAGCGCCGCTTCGGCCTGCCTCACCTCGACCCTGGTGTCGAGCCCCGCGGCGAAGCGCTCCGCCGTGAGCCGCACGACATCCTCGCGCTGCGCGATCGCCGCGCGCGAGACGTCGCGCTGCGCGAAGAGACGCTGCAGGTTGAAATAGGCGCGCGCGATGTTGGTCGTCAGCAGCACGCGCGCAGCCTGCGCATCGGCGTCGGCGGCCTGCGCCTGCGACAGCGCGGCGTCGAGCGCGGCGCCGTTCTTGTTCCAGAAATCGATCTCGTAGACGAAGTCGAGCGTCGAGTCGGTTGTCCGTGTCCCAGTTCCCCGCGAAAGGCGGCGGGAAGATGTAATTCTCCGAGTAGCGCTGGTAGGTGACGGCGCCGTTGCCGTGACACTGCGGGCAGCAGCGCGGCGCGCGCGACGCCGGCCGCGGCGGTGGCGCGCGCCACGCGGGCGCGCGCCGCGGCGAGCGTCGGGCTGCCGGCCAGCGCCGTCGGCCATCGAGCGCGTCGAGCTGCGCGTCGCCGTAGCGCCGCCACCAGTCCTCGCGGGGCCAGTCGATGGCACGCCGCCCGCGCCGAGCGCGCCGGCGTCGACGCGCGATTCGGCGCCGGCATCGCGTCCATGGGCGCGCACGCCGGCAGCACCAATGCGGCGCGACAGCGCGGCGGCGGCAAGCGTCGCGCGATGCCACGGGTCCGGACATGCTCGCGAGCGTCGGGAGCTCATCGCCCGCTCACTTCGCTTCCGCATTGGCGAGCATCCGGCGGACCATCGACTTCATCGTTTCGAGCTCCTGCGGCGGTGAATCCGCGCAACAGCGAATTCAGCACCCGCGAAAGTCCGTAGGGGATCAGGCGGCACAGGCGCCGCCCCTCGGCCGTCAGGTCGATGCGCATGACGCGCGCGTCGTTGGGGCAGCGGCGCGCGGCGCAGCAGTCCCTTGGCCTCGAGGCGGTCGAGCATCCGCGTCATCGCACCGGTATCGACACAGCCGACGCGCGCGAGTTCGGCGGCCGTGTCGCCGAGGCCGAAATGAATCGCCAGCAGCGGCCCCCACTGCACGCCGGTCAGGTCGTGCTCGGCCATCTCGGCGTCGATCGCGCGGTCCATCTGGATGCGCAGCTGCCGCAGCAGGTAGCCGATGCTTTCGTCGACCTGGTAGTCGTCGCCGCGATAGAACGTCGGGATCGCCGGGGTAGGCGGACGCCGGCTGCGTCCGCGCACGGCGCTTCGGGGAGGCAATTCGCTGTCATGGCAGCAATATGGCTGCCTAGGCAGCGATTGTCAACCCCGTGTCGCGCAGGGAATCAGCGAGCCGGCCGCCGCCGCGACCGGCGAACTGTCCGGCCATGCCCGTCACGGCTTTGGCGCGAGGGTCGTGCCGCGGCGCCCGCAACGGCGCCGGGGGCGACGGTCAGCTGAGCAGGGTCCCGAGCAGTCCGGCAATGCCGAGGCCGAGGGCCGCGAGCGCGTCGCCGGCGATGAGGCCGCCGCCCAAGAGCGATGCGGTGTTCATGTCTTCCGGCAGCACCGTCTTGGTCTGCTTGCGCTTCGCGAGCGTGTTGCCGAAGCTGGCGATCACGCCGCCCGCCGCGAACCACGCGGAGGTCGCGAGATTGAGGAAGCCGCCGAACGACGACGCGTACGGCGAGGGCAATACCGCGGAGTCGAGCACGAAGTCGGTGACGAATCCCGCACGGCTTCCGGCGACGAACTTCTGGTATCGCTCGCGCGACTTGATGTACTTGCGCAGGAACTCGGTGAGGAAGCCGATGCCCACGCCGACCCAGATCGCCGTACGCTGATACGGCTTGTCGTCAGTGAGGCTGCGCAGCACGCCGACGAACTTGTAGGTCATCGCGGACGTCCATTGTGCCGGCTGGTCTTTGGCGGACATCGTCGTCTGGTCGAGGCTCAGTACCGGATACGCGCTCATGAAGAGGTTGGCGAACACGACGGCCATGATCGCGCCCATCACGATGCCGGCCACCTGGAAGCGGAACTGGATCGTCCGATTGGTGCCGAGGCGCCAGCCCGTGGAGCGGTCCTGCTGCATGTCGCAGGCCTCGCTGGTCGAAACCAGCAGCACGGTGCCCGCCATCATGCCAACGATCGGATCGCGCAGCCCGAGGCCTGCCATCAGGACAACGGTGACCACGAACGCGGAGGAAATGGGATTCGAGTCGGTGATGCCGAGAGATATTCCGTTGACCAGCGCGAACACGAACACGAGCAGCACGGCGAATGTCAGATAGCCGACCGGCTGGTGCAGCACCTGTGATCCGACGACGACGATGCCGATCCCCCAGAACACGACCCACGCGACGAGACGCTTGGTGTTCGTGCGCTTCCAGTCCTCCTGCTCGACGGGCTTCTCCGCGGACACCTGCCGGGCACGCTGCCAGGCACGGACGAGAATGAGGGATACATCGACGATCGCGGCGCCCATGATCATGCCGAGCGCGATGAGGAACGTGATCTTGCGGAACGGCTCGCCCGGGTTGAGCCATCCGATCGAGATGAAATAGGGGATCATCGCCCAGCCGACGAGCCCGCCGACGATCGCCGCGAGGCCGATCCGCGCGCCGACGATCATCCCGGCGCCGAACGTCGACGTCGACACGTCGATCGCGCCCATCCATGCGATCTTCGCGCTTCCGATGCCGCCGACGACGCCCAGCGCCATCCCGCCGAAGAGGCGCGATACCGATTGCCTCAGCAGCACGGGGTCGGTCAGCGCGCGCAGGATGTTGGCGACCGCGAGACCGGAGGGAAACGTGAGCTGCAGGCGGTCGACCAAGATCGGCGTGTAGAGCATCCCGACGCCGACGCCGAACATGCCGATGCACATCATGTAGAGGACGAGCTGCCACATGGGCGGCGCCGGCATCCCCATCCACGTCATCGCCTGGATGACGACCGCCATGCCGCTCATCCCCGCGACCGATGCCGCCGTCGTCTGGATGTAGTTCGCGCCGTGGCGTCCCTGCGCGCCGTATCCGAACGTGACCGTGGATCCCAGGATTCCCGCGAGCACCTGCCCGCCGACGAAGAACCCGAGCGAGAAGTTCATGTACGACGCCGCCACGCCGCCCAGCGGTCCGAGGATGAAGATGCCGATGACGCCGAGCAGCGCGTAGTACTTCCACGTGCCGGGCGTCGGCAGCCATGCCCAGCGCCTGAATTCGTTCGTGACGGGAATCGACGCTGAGGTCATGGCGGGCTCGCGAGTGAACGACGGGTGGGATCGCGTGGCGGGTCGGGCGGCCGCTGCCCGATCGTGTCGGGCGGGCGCGCGCGTCCCCGCGCTTCGAGTACGGGCGCTATCTTAGTGGGTTTGGAGGGCCGGCGGAACAGCGCGGTCCGGAGATTCGAGACGACGGGCGTGCGCAAAGCGCCGGAAGCCCGGCGGCGGCACGGCGTGTCCCTGGCTCGGTCCGAGGAGCATGGCGCCAGGAGCTCGACCGCCGGTTGCGCACGAAGAGCGGATCCTGGCAGAGGAGGCGCAGCTTCTCGAGGCCATGGCTCACCGTCGGCTGCGAGACGCCCAGCCGCAGGGCGGCGGCTCTGACGCTGCCTGCCGCGTGGACCGCGTGGAAGGTCCGGAGCAGGTTGAGGTTCAGCGACGAAGTATTCATAATATGAATGGTTGATATCAAACAAAAGGCGGCGAGGAGGGGCGGGTGGAGGTATCGTTCGGCCGGGAAGTCGCGATGCTGCGCCGCGGCAAGGGCGAGATCTTCCATGGCGAGGGGATCCTCGCGATCACCAAGGCGCTGCTGCAGTCCGGCGTGGCGTACGTGGGCGGCTACCAGGGGGCGCCGGTGTCGCACCTGCTCGACGTGCTGGTGCAGGCGAAGGATTACCTCGCCGAGCTCGGCGTGCACGTCGAGGCCTGCTCGAACGAGGCGTCGGCCGCGGCGATGCTGGGAGCGTCGATCCACTATCCGCTGCGCGGCGCCGTCACCTGGAAGTCGATCGTCGGCACCAACGTCGCCGCCGACGCGCTGTCGAATCTCGCCTCGCCCGGCGTCACCGGCGGCGCGCTGATCGTCGTCGGCGAGGATTACGGCGAGGGCGCGAGCGTCATCCAGGAGCGGACGTACGCGTTCGCGCTGAAGTCGTCGCTGATCCTCGTCGACCCGCGTCCCGAGCTCGCGCACATGGTCCGGCTGGTCGAGACGGCGTTCGCGCTGTCGGAGGCGGCGAGCACGCCGGTGATGTTCCAGCTTCGCATCCGCGCGTGCCACGTCCGCGGCAGCTTCGTCTGCGCCGACAACGTGGCGCCCGCAGTTTCGAGCCGGCACCTCATGGACGATCCGGCCGCGTTCGACTACGACCGGCTGTCGCACCCGCCGTCGACCTACCGGCACGAAAAGGTGAAGACGGGCGAGCGCCTGCCGGCGGCGCGGCGGTTCATCGTCGATGCACGGACTCAACGAAATCTTTGCCGGCCGGCGCGACGACATCGGCATCATCGTGCAGGGCGGCCTCTACAACACGCTGATCCGCTCGCTGCAGCAGCTCGATCTGGCGGATGCGTTCGGCGAGTCCGCACTGCCGATGCTCGTACTCAACGTCACGTGCCCGCTGGTGCCGGGCGAGATCGCGCAATTCTGCGACGGCAAGCGCGCGGTGCTCGTCGTCGAGGAAGGCCAGCCCGAATTCATCGAGCAGGAAATCCTCGCGATCCTGCGTCGCCACGACGTGGCGGCCGCGGTGCACGGCAAGGACGTCCTGCCGATGGCCGGCGAATACACGGTCGAGGTCGTCGCGCGGGGCCTCGCCGCATTCGTCGAGCGCGCAGCGCCCGGCATGACGATCGGGACGGGGCGAGCCTGGCTCGACGCGACCGCAGCGCGGCGCGAGGCGGTGACGAAGCAGCTCGGCGCGCCGCTGCCCGCGCGCCCGCCGCAATTCTGCATCGGCTGCCCGGAGCGTCCGGTGTTCGCGGCGCTGAAGCTCCTGCAGCAGGACATCGGCCGGCTCCATATCGCGGCCGACATCGGCTGCCATTCGTTCGCGTCGTTCGAGCCGTTCTCGTCCGGCCACACGATCCTGGGCTACGGGATGAGCCTCGCGAGCCGCGCCGGCGTGTCGCCGGTGATGTCGCGGCGAACGCTCGCGATCATGGGCGACGGCGGCTTCTGGCACAATGGGCTCGTCTCGGGCGTGCAGTCGGCGCTCTTCAACGGCGACGACGCAGTGCTGCTGATCCTCAAGAACGGCTACACGTCGGCGACGGGCGCGCAGGGCATCCTGTCGACGCCGACCGATGCCGCCAAGGCCGACGCCGAGGAGGCGAGCGTCGTCCACGGCAACCGCGCGATCGAGCGCACGCTGCAGGGCATCGGCGTCGAATGGGTGAAGAACGTCGACAGCTACCGCGTCGACGCGATGCGCAGCGCGCTGCACGAGGCCTTCACCACCGACTTCGCCGGGCTCAAGGTGATCATCGCCGAAGGCGAATGCCAGCTCGAGCGGCAGCGGCGGGTCAAGCCGTGGCGCGCGGCGCAGCGCAAGGCGGGCCGGCGCGGCGTTCGCGTCAAGTACGGCGTCGACGAGGACACGTGCTCCGGCGATCACTCGTGCATCCGGCTCTCCGGCTGCCCGACGCTGTCGTTGAAGGACAGCTCCGATCCGCTCAAGGTCGATCCGGTGGCGACCGTGCTGGATGGGTGCGTCGGCTGCGGGCTGTGCGGCGAGAATGCGCACGCCGCGCGGCTGTGCCCGTCGTTCTATCGCGGCGAGGTCATCAGCAATCCCGGATGGCGCGACCGGGTCGCCGCGCGCGTTCGCGGTGCCGATCATCGGGTTGCTGCAGCCCGCGTAGATCGAACATGACGCGACCCATCACGATCCTGATCGCGGCGCTCGGCGGAGAAGGCGGCGGCGTGCTCGCCGAATGGCTGGTCGACCTCGCCAATGCCGCGGGACATCCGGCGCAGAGCACGTCGATCCCCGGCGTCGCGCAGCGCACCGGCGCGACGACGTATTACGTCGAGGTCTGGCCGCAGCCGGCGAGCGCGCTCGGCGGAAGACGGCCGATCCTGTCGCTGCTGCCCGTTCCCGGCGGCATCGATCTCGCGATCGCCTCGGAGCTCCTGGAAGCCGCGCGCGTCGTCCAGACCGGAATGGTGAGTCCCGAGCGCACCGTGATGATCGCCTCGCTCGGCCGCACGCTCACCACGTCGGAGAAGATGCCGCTCGCCGACGGCCGGCTCGACTCGGACCGCCTCTCCGATGTCGTGCGCGCGCAAAGCCGCGAATTCCACGCGTTCGACATGGGCCTCGAGGCCACAGCGGCCGGCACCGTCGTCAGCGCGGTGATGTTCGGCGCGATCGCCGCGTCCGGTGTGCTGCCGTTCGCGCGCGACGCGTTCGAAGCGGTGATCCGCCGCGGAGAGCGCGGCGCGAACGCGAGCCTCGCCGGGTTCGCCCGCGGATTCGCCGGGATCGCGACGCCGCAAGCGCCGGCCCCGCGAGCCCGCGGCAATGACGAGTCGACGCTCCGTTCGCCGTCCGCGCTTCAAGTCGCAGCCGGCTTTCCCGAGGCAACGCGCGACATCGTCGCCGCGGGATTCGATCGGCAACTCGATTTCCAGGACGCCGCCTACGCCGAGCTGTACCGGCAGCGATTGGCGCGCATGCTCGCGGCGGAAACGGCCTGCGATCCCGCGGGCGGGCACGGCCACGCGCTCACGCGCGAGGCCGCACGCTTCCTCGCGCTGTGGATGGCCTATGACGACGTGATCCGCGTCGCTCATCTCAAGTGCCGCGCCCACCGGTTCGCGCGCGTGCGGCGCGAAGTCGCGGCCGAGCCCGCGGACATCGTCCGCATCGTCGACTATTTCGGCCCCGGCGCCGAGGAGATCGGCTCGCTGCTGCCGACGCCGCTCGCGCGCAGGCTCGATGCGTGGGACCGGCGGCGCCAGGCGCGCGGCAAGTCGCCACTCGCGTTTTCGCTGCATCTGCGCACCGACGACGTGTCCGGCTTCCTCGCCTTGCGCGCGCTCGCCGCGATGAAAGCCGTTCGCCGTCACGGCGCGCGCTATCGCGAGGAACAGGCGGCCATCGAGCGTTGGCTCGCCGCGGTGGAATCCGCAGCCGCGGAAAGCTGGCAGTGCGCGCACGAGATCGCGCTCTGCGGCCGGCTGATCAAGGGCTACGGCGCGACGAACAAGCGCGGCAAGGCGAATCTCGCGCACATCCTCGGCCACCTCGCCACGGCGAAGGTTGGCGCGGACGAGCGCGCGGCGGCGATCCGGGATGCGCGCGAAGCCGCGCTCACGGACGAAGGCGGGAAAGCGCTCGACGCGGCGCTGACAAGGCACGGCGCGCCGCCGCGCCCGGTCGCCGTTTCGCGCATCGCATTCGTTCCGCGCAAGCCCGCTCCGGCGCAGCGCGCCGGCACAAGCACCTGACGCATCGTCGTTTCGCAAGGGGACCGGGATGACCGACATCACGCAGGACACGCCGGCGCTGGGCCGGTCGGGCTTCGGGCGCGGCGGGCGGCTGCTGCTCGCCCTGTCGCGCCAGCTCGCCATCGCGGGCGGGCTCGTGTTCGTCGCGCTCGTCGCGATGTCGATCGTGTCGATCACCGGGCGCAAGCTTTTCGCCGCGCCGGTGCCGGGCGACGTCGAGCTGCTGCAGATGTGCGCGGCGTTCGCCGCGGCGACGTTCTTCGCCTATTGCCACCTGGTGAACGGCGACGTCAAGGTCGACTTCTTCACGCACCATCTCGCGCCGCGTGCGGTCGCTCGCCTCGACGCGTTCGGCTCGCTCCTGGTCGGCCTCTTCGGCGCGCTCATCGCCTGGCGCACGACGGTGGGCGCACTTGCGCTGCGCGAGGTCGGCGAAACGTCGGCGGTGCTCGGCCTTCCGGTCTGGGTCGCGCAGATCCTGATGGTGCCCGGATTCGCGCTGCTCGCTGCCGCCGGGTTCTACCTTTGCGTCCACCTGCTTCGCGCGGCCGCGGCATCCGGTCGGGCCGAGCCGTGAGCGGCGAGCAGGGGCCGAGCGCGCGAGCGGTGAGCAGGGGGAACGCGCGAGCGGTGAGCAGGGGACCCACGCGAAGGCAAGGGGATGCGACACAAGCGCGAGTCGCGTTCCGAGGCCGACGCGGAAAGCTGCAGCCATGAGCCGTTTAAGAGGCCGAGCCATGCCCAAGGCAAGGGGATGCGAACAAACGCGAATCGGCGAGGGAGGCCGACCATTCAACGCAGGCGCGCCGGGACCGCGGCGGAGGCCGAGTCGTGAGCGGCACGACCGTCGGCTTCGTGATCTTCGGTGTGATGCTGGCGCTGATGGTCGTGCGCGTGCCGATCGGCATCGCGATGTTCGTCGTCGGCGCCTCCGGATACCTGCATCTGTCCGGCGGCAATCTTCCCGCGCTGCTCAATTCGCTCAAGAATCTCGCGTACGCGCGGCTCTCCAACTATGATCTCGTCGTCATCCCGCTGTTCCTGCTGATGGGGCAGTTCGCGACGCACGGCGGCCTTTCGAAGGCGCTGTTCCGCTTCGTGGGCGCGTTCCTCGGCCACCGAAAGGGCGGCGTCGCGATGGCCGCGATCGGCGCCTGCGCGGGCTTCGGCGCCATCTGCGGTTCGTCGGTCGCGACCGCGGCGACGATGGGGCAGGTCGCGCTGCCCGAGCTGCGCCGCTATGGATACTCGGGCTCGCTTGCGACCGGCGCGCTGGCGGCCGGAGGCACGCTTGGGATCATGATCCCGCCGTCGGTGCCGCTCGTGATCTACGCGATCCTCACGCAGGAATCGATCGGCAAGCTCTTCGTCGCGGCGGTGCTGCCCGGCATCATCGCGATGCTGGGCTACATGCTCGTCGTCCAGATCGTCGTCACGCTGAAGCCCGGCGCGGGACCGGCGGGGCCGCGCGTGGCCTGGCCGGAGCGCATCCGCAGCTTCCTGCAGGTATGGCCGGTGCTGGTCGTGTTCCTCGTCGTGATCGTCGGCATCTACGGCGGCTGGGCGAATCCGACCGAGGCGGCGGCAATCGGGGCGGCCGCGTGCGGCGGCATCGCGATCGTCAGCGGCGGCATGCGTGGAAAAGGGCTCGTCGACAGCGCGCTCGGCACCGCGCAGTCCACGGCGATGATCTTCCTCGTGCTGCTCGGCGCCGACATGATGAACACGACGCTTGCGCTGTCGCAGATGCCGCTCGAGCTCGCGGACTGGGTGAAGGCGAGCGGCGTCGCGCCGCTCGCGGTGATGGCGATGATCCTCGTCATCTACATCTTCCTGGGCTGCGTGATGGACGCGCTGGCGATGATCCTCCTCACCATCCCGATCTTCTATCCGATGATCATGGCGCTCGATTACTATGGCCTCTCGGCGTCCGACAAGTCGATCTGGTTCGGCATCCTCGCGCTGATGGTCGTCGAGATCGGGCTCGTGCATCCGCCGGTCGGTCTCAACGTCTACATCATCAACCGGCTCGCCAAGGATGTTCCGCTGGTCGAGACGTTCAAGGGCGTCGTCCCGTTCCTGCTGTCGGATTTCGTCCGCATCACGCTGCTCGTGATGTTTCCGGTCATTTCGCTGTATCTTGTTCACACATTCCAGCGCTGAAGCTGGTCAAGGAGGAGGTCGCATGAAAACCCGCAAGCTCGTGCAGTGGATGGTGCCGGCCGCGGTCGCATTCGCGTGGAGCGTCGCCGGCGCGCAGGAAGTCGTGCTCAAGGTCGAGCACTTTCTCGGACCCAATTCGACGGCGCAGCAGCAGCTGCTGGGGCCGTGGTGCGAGAAGATCGGCAAGGAATCGGCCGGGCGCCTCAAGTGCCAGATCTATCCGGCGATGCAGCTGGGCGGCACGCCGCCGCAGCTGTTCGACCAGGCGAAGGACGGCGTCGTCGACATCATCTGGACGATCCCGACGTACCAGGCCGGGCGCTTCGTCAAGTCGGAGGTCTTCGAGCTGCCGTACCTCATCAAGAGCGCGGAGACCGGCAGCCCGGCGCTGTGGGAGTACATCCAGAAGAATTCGCTGGACGAATTCAAGGGGACGAAGCTCATCCTCGTCCACGTCCACGACGGCGCGCAGCTGCATTTCACCGACAAGACCGTGAAGACGCTCGAGGACCTCAAGGGACTCAAGGTGCGCGCGCCGACGCGAATTGCCACGAAGGTGCTCGCGGCGCTCGGTGCCGTGCCCGTGCAGATGCCGGTGCCGCAGGTTCCGGAGGCGATGTCGAAGGGCGTCGTCGACGGCGCGTCGCTGCCGTGGGAGATTGTTCCGGCGATCAAGATCGACGAGATTGCGAAGACGCACACGGACTCACCGGCCGGGCCAGCCGACGATGTCGAACTCCATCTTCGTCGTCGCGATGAATCAGGCGAAGTACGACAGCCTTCCCCCTGACCTCAAGAAGGTCATCGACGCGAACAGCGGAGTCGAGACGTCGCGCTGGGCGGGCAAGATCTGGGACGGCACGGTCGCGCCGGCGCAGAAGGCGGCGCTCGCCCACAAGGCGACGATCAATGTGCTGACGCCCGCCGAGTACGATCGCTGGAAGAAGGCGACCGAGGGTGTCGACAAGGACTGGATCGGCGAGGCCAACGCCAAGGGCGCGAATGGCGCGGCGCTGCTCGAAGACGCAAAGGCGCTGATCAAGAAGAACGGCGGCTGAGCCGGCAAGTCTTGCGGCGGGCCGGCGCGCGGAGTCTGCCGCCCGCCGCGGGGATCGGTTAAGATTTCCGGCCGCGCCGCGATTTCTCCGCGGCGAGAGAGCCGGAATTCCCATGACCGACAAGAAGTTCGCATCGCAGGCCGACCTCGTCGAAAAGCAGGTCAGCTTCGACAAGCTCTCCGAGCACGCCTACGCGTACACCGCCGAGGGCGACCCCAACACCGGCATCGTCGTCGGCGACGATGCGGTCATGGTGATCGACACGCAGGCCACGCCGGTGATGGCGCAGGACGTCGTGCGCCGCATCCGCGAGGTCACCGACCTTCCGATCCGCCACGTCGTCCTTTCGCACTACCACGCGGTACGCGTGCTGGGCGCGGCGGGCTACGGCGCGCAGAACATCATCGCGAGCCGCGACACCTACGATCTCATCGTCGAGCGCGGCGAGGCCGACATGAAGAGCGAGATCGAGCGCTTTCCGCGCCTGTTTCGCGCCGTCGAGTCGGTGCCCGGCCTCACGTGGCCCACCATCGTCTTCGACCGGAGGCTGTCGATGCGCCTCGGTCGCCTCGAGGTCGAGATCCTGCAGCTCGGCCGCGGCCACACCAAGGGCGACACGGTCGTCTGGCTGCCGCAGGAAAAGATCCTCTTCTCCGGCGATCTCGTCGAGTATGCCGCGACGCCTTACACCGGCGACGCCTATCTGTCCGACTGGCCGGCGACGCTCGACGCGATCGCGGCGCTGCGGCCCGAGAAGCTCGTCCCCGGACGCGGCGCGACGCTGCAGACGCCGCGCGACGTCAAGGCGGGACTCGACGGAACGCGGGCGTTCGTGACCGAGATGTTCGCCGCGGTGAAGGAGGGGGCCGCGGCCGGCAAGGACCTGCGCAGCGTCTACAAGGACACCTACGCGCTGCTGAAGCCGAAGTTCGGCGACTGGGTGATCTTCGATCACTGCCTGCCGTTCGACGTGTCGCGCGCCTACGACGAGGCGACGCTGCACAAGGATCCGCGCATCTGGACCGCCCGCCGCGACAAGGAGCTGTGGGAGGCGCTCGAAGGGTGAGTCGCGCGGCTCGCGTTCCCGCGGAAATCAGGCTCCCGGTGAAGACCTACACGAATCCGGTCTACGCGTACGAGCGCTCGAGCGACCAGGATTCGCCGCCGCAGCGCCGTCCGGTCGTCGTCGTCGGCGCGGGTCCCGTCGGGCTCGCCGCGGCGATCGACCTCGCGCAGCGCGACATCCCGGTGGTCGTGCTGGACGACGACAGCACGGTGAGCGTCGGCTCGCGCGCGATCTGCTACGCCAAGCGCACGCTCGAGATCCTGGATCGGCTCGGGTGCGGCGAGCGCGTCGTGCGCAAGGGAGTCGAATGGAAGGTCGGGCGCGTCTTCTTCCGGGACGAGCTCGCCTACCGCTTCGACCTGCTCCCCGAAAACGGCCATCGGCGCCCCGCGTTCGTGAATCTGCAGCAGTACTACCTCGAGGAATTCCTGGTCGATCGCGTCGCCGAGCTGCCCTCCGCAGAGGTCCGCTGGCACAACAAGGTCGTCGAGGTGACGCCGGATGACGACGGCGCGGTGCTGCGCGTCGAGACACCGGAGGGCGACTACTGGCTCTCCTGTGACTGGCTCATCGTCGCCGACGGCGCGAAGAGCACGGTGCGCACGCTGCTCGGGCTCGAATCCGAAGGCCAGGTGTTTCGCGACCGCTTCCTCATCGCCGACATTCACATGCGCTCGGATTTTCCGGCCGAGCGGTGGTTCTGGTTCGACCCGCCGTTCCACCGGAATCAGTCGGCGCTGCTGCACCGGCAGGCCGACGACGTCTGGCGCATCGACTTCCAGCTTGGCTGGGACGCCGATCCCGAGGAGGAGCGCAAGCCGGAACGGATCCTTCCGCGCCTGCGCGCCATGCTGGGACCGAAGGTCGAATTCGACATCGAGTGGGCGAGCGTCTATACGTTCCAGTGCCGGCGCATGCGGCGCTTTCGCCACGGCCGCATTCTGTTCGCCGGCGACGCCGCGCATCTCGTCTCCCCGTTCGGCGCGCGCGGCGCGAACAGCGGCGTCCAGGACGCCGACAATCTCGCCTGGAAACTGGCGCTGGTGATCAACGGCGATGCGCCCGAGAGGCTGCTGGAGAGCTACGACGCCGAACGGACCGCGGCGGCCGACGAGAACATCCTCAATTCGACGCGCGCGACCGACTTCATCACGCCGAAGAGCGCGATGTCGCGCACGTTCCGCGACGCGGTGCTGGCGCTCGCCAAGCGCCACGCCTTTGCGCGCAAGCTCGTCAACAGCGGGCGCCTGTCGATCCCGCACGTCTATGCCGCATCGCCGCTCAGCACGCCCGACGCGCCGGGCGAATCGTTCGAGTCGGCGCAAGCCCCGGGCGCGCCCGCGGCCGATGCGCCGGTGCGCGGCCCCGGGTCGGAGTGGTTCCTCGACTACTTGCAGGGCGGGTTTACGCTCGTCGCGTTCGGCGGCGCCGTTCCCGCCGCCGCCGCGGCGTCGCTGGCGCAGGACCGCGTGCCGTGCCGCGTCGTCCACGTAGGCGCGAACGCCGGCGGCGACGGCATCGCGCTCGAGGACCGGGCCGGGCTCCTCCGGGAGCGCTATGACGGAAAGCCCGGCACGTGCTACCTTTTTCGTCCGGACCAGCACGTCGTCGCGCGCTGGCGCCAATTCGACGCCGGTGCCGTGCGCCGTGCGATCGCGCGCGCGACCGCCAATGATTGAAGGATGATCATCCGATGTCGGCACTAGAGACCGCTCCCAATATCGCCGCACCCGACGATTTCTACGAGGCGTTGATTGCGCTGCATCGCGACCTCAGCGAAGCGCAGAGCGCGCTCGTCAATGCAAAGCTGATCCTGCTGCTCGCCAATCACATCGGCGACGCCAGCGTGCTGACTGCGGCGATGGCCGCGGCGCGCGAGGACGTGCTGGAATCGCGGTGACGGCGTGGCGCTCCTCACGCGAATCTCATGACGGAATCCCGATGAACAAGCGCATCGCGCCATTGGCGGACGCTACGCCGATTCCGGTCACGCCCGACGAGCCGGCCCTCGGATACGTCTCCGGATTCGGCAACGAGTTCGCGACCGAGGCGCTTCCGGGCGCGTTGCCGGTCGGCCAGAATTCGCCGCAGCGCGCGCCGTACGGCCTCTACGCCGAGCAGCTCTCGGGCAGCGCGTTCACGGCGCCGCGCGGCGCCAACCGGCGCTCGTGGACGTACCGGATCCGGCCCGCGGCGATGCACGAGCCGTTCCGCCTCCTGGAAAGCGGTCGCATCGAAAGCCGGTTCACGGAGGTCGTCACGCCGCCCGATCAGCTGCGCTGGGATCCGTTGCCGATGCCGGCGGAGCCGACCGATTTCGTTGCGGGTCTCATCACGATGGCGGGCAACGGGGAACCCGCTGCGATGAGTGGCTGCGCGATCCACCTCTTTGCGGCGAACCGCTCGATGACCGGCCGCTTCTTCTACGACGCCGACGGCGAGCTTCTGATCGTTCCGCAGCAGGGCCGCCTGCGCCTCGCGACCGAATTCGGGCGGCTCGACGTTGCGCCGCTCGAGATTGCCGTGATTCCGCGCGGCGTGCGCTTCCGTGTCGAGCTGCCCGACGGCGCGGCGCGCGGCTACGTCTGCGAGAATTACGGCGCGCCGTTCAGGCTGCCGGACCTCGGTGTGATCGGCTCCAACGGTCTCGCCAACTCGCGCGACTTCATGACGCCGGTCGCGTGGTACGAGGACCGGGACGGCGAATTCGAGCTCATCGCGAAGTTCCTCGGCAATCTCTGGTCCGCCGCGATCGGCCATTCCCCGCTCGACGTCGTCGCCTGGCATGGCAATTACGCGCCGTACAAATACGATCTCACGCGGTTCAACGCGATCGGCTCGATCAGCTACGACCACCCCGACCCGTCGATCTTCCTCGTCCTGCAGTCGCAGAGCGATACCCCGGGTGTGGACACGATCGACTTCGTCATCTTCCCACCGCGGATCCTCGCGATGGAGCACACGTTCCGGCCGCCGTGGTACCACCGCAACGTCGCAAGCGAATTCATGGGATTGATCGAAGGCGCCTACGACGCCAAGGCCGAGGGCTTCGTCCCGGGCGGCGCGAGCCTGCACAACTGCATGACGGGCCACGGGCCGGACGCCGACACCTACGACAAGGCCAGCACGATGGACCTCGCCCTGCCGACGCGCATCCGCGACACGATGGCGTTCATGTTCGAGACGCGCCTGCCGATCCGGCCGACGCGCGCAGCACTCGAATCGGCGCAGCGCCAGCCCGAGTACTACCGCTGCTGGCAGGGCCTGAAGAAGCGCTTCGATCCGACGCGCGCCTGACCGCGCGTCGGATCGGACGACATCCGAATCGAATCCGGACGGCCGAAAAAGCGACGCCGGGCATGAAGCCCGGCGCGCGTGCGGCATCGGCGTGACGCCGATCGAAGCGGCAGATACTAGTGGCAGATCGTCGCGGCGCCTGGCCCGAACAGGAAGCGCGTCAGCGTCTTCGTCTGCTGCACGGAAGGAAGCCCGCCCTGCCCGTTGATCGTGTAGCCCATACGTCGCCGAATTGCCGTTGGCGAAGGTGATCGTTCGCGGAGCCAACCTGCAATCGGCGCGTTGCGCTCCGTCTTGTCGTATGCGTCGTAGCGCGGGCCCCGACGGTCTTGAGCAGCGGGCCGGAATACTGCGCTCCGGTCGTCTGCGTCGCCAGCACCGACAGCCACATCGGCTGGTTATTCGTGTCCGTACGTGTACCAGGTTGCGAAGAGCTGCGTGCCCTGATGCGCGAAGTTGATGCCCCAGCCCGACTCGACGCCGTTCGGGCACCCACCACAAGTCCTGGATAGTTGCGTCGCCTGCTTCAACTGGCTGGTGGTCGCAGCCCCGTACGCGCAGACCGGCGGATTGGTCAGGGTGTTGAGCTGGAAGCGCGTGATCTGCTTGATCTGCTGGACGTTGCCGCCTCCCGCGACGACGCCGTAGGAGAGCACGCCGTTGTCCCGGTCGGTGAAGGTCAGCGTCCCGATGCCGACCTGTGTCGGCACCCCGGTGCCCGTGAAGGCGTTGAAAGCCGGACCGGTGTCGGTGTAGACGGGTCCGGAGTACACGTTGCTCGTGGGCGACGTGCGGGCGGTCAGCATCGACATCCACCATGGGTTGCCGGCACTGTCGTACGTGTACCACGTCGCGAAGATCTGGTCGCCCTGATGCGCGAAGTTGATGCCCCATCCGTCCTCGGCAGCGGCCGGCACCCACCAGAGTCCCTGGTAGTTGTTGAACCCGGCACCCACGATCGAATTGAGATATGGCGGCGATGTCGCTCAGGTTCGCCGACGTGAGGCCGGTCAGCGCGGGCGTGTTCATCTTCGGCACCTTGGTGGCGATCGCAGTCTGGATCACCGCCGCCGCCGCACCCTTCTGCACGAGCGGATAGTTGGGAAAGCCGTGGCAGGAATTGCAATTGGCGAGGTACAGAGTCTTGCCTGCCGCGGCGCTTTGCGCATTGGCCGTTGCGGCGAAGGCCGCGACGCCCAAAGCCAAACTCAAGCAACAGACCTGTTTGAACGAGAACATCTGTTTCTCCTTTGACTGGCTACACACGGCCGTGCCGTCCCTGTGGTGCGTTGCCTTTGCGCCGGCGGCCGGCGCGACGTCCCGTTCCCCCGGACTGCCTGCCTCGCGCGGCTAGCTGCGCCTTGCTTCAATTAGTGCTTTAAATACAATCCCTTGGCGGAGGCCTTCGATTCGGGCCCTTCGTTCGGCCCCCGGGATCCTCCCGCCGGCGGCTCCGCCGGATCCCGATTCATGCCAATGTCATAGCACATTGTCATAGATTCTTGTCGGAAGTCAACCCGTTTCGTCGGGTCGACCGCGGGCGCCGGCAACGGGGGGCCGCCTCCCGGGGGGCCGGCACCCGAGAACGAGTGGCACGGCCCGGGCGCGGGTCCGGCGCAGATGGGGCGGAAGGAGGCACCGGCAGCCGCCGGGGCGGGCGCATCGAGGACGCGCCGTATCGACCGGTCTGCGGGGCGGGACTCGACGAGTGGCCGCCGCCAAGGCATTCTTGGGGCGTCCTCCCGGCGCGCGTCCGCGTGCCCCGCGAGCGTCCTTCCCGCATCAATCGCCAGGAAATCGAAATGACCTATCAGAACATCGTCGTCGAGACGCGCGGGCGCGTGGGCATCGTGCGACTCAACCGTCCCCAGCGGATGAACGCCCTCAACGGCGAGCTCGCGAAGGAGCTGGGCGAGGCGCTCGAACGCTTCGACGCGGACGACGGCATATCGGCCATCGTCCTCACCGGCAACGACAAGGCCTTTGCCGCCGGCGCCGACATCGGCGCGATGGCCGACTGGAGCTACCAGACGGTGCTGCATGACAACTACATCACGACGGACTGGGAGCGCATCCGCGCCATCCGCAAGCCGGTGATCGCGGCGGTCGCCGGCTACGCGCTGGGCGGCGGGTGCGAGCTCGCGATGTCCTGCGACCTCATCATCGCCGCCGACACCGCGAAATTCGGCCAGCCCGAGGTTTCGATCGGCACGATGCCGGGGATGGGCGGCACGCAGCGGCTGCCGCGCGCCGTCGGGAAGTCAAAGGCGATGGACTGGTGCCTCACCGGGCGCATGATCGACGC
Source organism: uncultured beta proteobacterium (assembly GCA_963741355.1). Classification (GTDB taxonomy): domain Bacteria; phylum Pseudomonadota; class Gammaproteobacteria; order Burkholderiales; family Casimicrobiaceae; genus CAIWHR01. The sequence continues at coordinate 29,751 of CAVUIG010000021.1, read as the reverse complement.
CGCCGAGGCCGAGCGCAGCGGGCTCGTCGCGCGCGTCGTGCCCGCCGCCGGCCTCGAGGAGGAAGCGCTGGCCGTCGCCGCGAAGATCGCGACGCACTCGCTGCCCGTCGTGCTCAAGATCAAGGAGGCGATCAACCGCGCCTACGAGTCCTCGCTCGCGGAAGGACTGCTGTTCGAGCGGCGCGAGTTTCATTCGACGTTCGCGCTCGACGATCAGAAGGAGGGCATGCGTGCCTTCGTCGAGAAGCGCAAGCCCGTGTTCAGGAACCGCTGACGCCGCGCGCCCGGCACGGCGCGTGCCGGCAAGGCGATAGAATGCGCGGTACGAGACGCCGCCGGCAGCGAACGCCGAAGCGCATCCTGTCGCTATCACCGATCCCGTCGCAACCCCTTTCGACGAGGCCATTCCATGAATTTCTCGCTTGTCCGTGCATTCGCGGCGGCCGGCGTGGCGTTGCTCGTCGCGCTGACGGGCTGCCAGTCGACGTCGATCCAGTCGGCGTGGTTCGACCCCGCGTACACCGGCGGCCCGATGCAGAAGATCGACGTCGTGGGCGTGGGCAGCGGCAACGTGTCCAACCGCCGCGTGTTCGAGGACATCTTCGCGCAGAAGCTGCGCGCCGTCGGCGTCGACGGCGTTCCCGGCTACACGGTGATGGCGGACGACGCGCGCGTGGCCGAAGGGCCGTTCTCCGCCGCGATCGAGAAGTCGGGCGCGCAGGGGCTCCTCGTCGTGCGCCTGCTCGGCGTCGACACCAAGACGCAGGTCTCGACGACGATGGTTCCCGGCGGCGGCCCCGGGTGGGGTCCGGGATTCGGGCCCGGATACGGCCCGTACGGCGGCTTCTACGGGCCCGCGTGGTACCCGGTTACCCAGGTGTCGCAATATGACGTCGCCTCGGTCGAGGCGAGCCTCTACGACGTGAAGACGCGGCGCCTCATCTGGTCGGCGACGACGCAGACGATGAACCCGCAGTCGGTCGCGCAGGAGACGCCTGGATTCGCGGATCTCATCATCAAGCAGCTCTCGGCGCGCGGGCTGATCGCCGCGCCGAAGTAGGCGCGCGGCGCGCCGCGCCTGTCACCGACCGGTCGAGCGGAACCGCATCGCGCCCGCATTTCCGGCGAGCGTCAGCACGAGCTCGCTGCCGTTGTCCTCGTGCGCCGCTGACCGCCGCGAGTCCCTTCAGGAATTCGGCGTCCTTCGATCCGGGCGGGCACATCGCGCGCGTCAACGCGATCGGCCCGAACGTCAGGCTCCTGCCGTTCAGCAGATAGCTTCCCGACCCGCGGTTGCAATCGGCGCGCACGTTGACGCGCCCGCCCGGCTGGAACTCGAGCGTGTAGCGCTCGGGCGCGTCGGGAACCACGCGGGTGTCGTTGGCCATCCGCGTGCCCTGCCAGACCCAGATCCCCGTCGCGAGCAGTGCGTCGCCCGCATCCGACGCCGGCAGGATGGGTGGCGGAGGCGCGTTCACGGAGCCGGGAAGCGTGGGCGATGTGTCGGAGGTCGCGCACGCGGCCGCGACCAGTGACAGGGCGAGCACAATCGAATGCAGTCGCATCGGAATCCTCCTCGCGTTGCGGTATCTGTCCGGACGATTCTAGGCCGATGCGCATGGAATGCGGCGCCTGTATACGAAGGCGCCGTCATGAGGCGATCGCCGGACGACGGTGCCGGCGCCACAGCCTCCATGCGACCCACGGAATCCCGACCAGGGAAACCGTCGCCCACACAAAGGCCGCGATCTCGGATCCGCGCAGCGGCGCGGGCAGCAGATCGGGATCGCGCAATTCCGGAGGAAACGGACGGGGTGGCACCGGAATGATCTTGAGTTCTGCGCGGTCGCGCGGCAGGCGCTCATGAATCTCCCGGATCGTGACCGCCGGCGCCGTTCCCCACGCGCGACTCGACGGGAACTGCGGCAAATGCAGCAACGCGAGCGCGTCGACGTCCGCCGCGAGCATCTGCTCGAGCTTGCCGCGGGCGCCGCCTTGCGCCGCTGCCGGTCGCGAGCTCCCGCAGGCTCGCGAAGATTTCCTCGAATGCCGCCGCCGGCAGCAGCCGGGTCTGGTCCTCGTTGAGATAGTCGAAGGCGTCCAATGCCTTCGCGAGCGAGCGCTCGCGGATCGCGACGAAGGGCAGCGACGCCCAGGCTAGCAGGCGGTTGGTCGGGCCGCGCGCGGCGATGCTCCAGCCGAGCGTGCGCAGCGCGTCGACGGTGATGCCGGCGCAATTCATCGTCGGATGTCATAGATGAGCTGGTGGCGATAGAACTGGTTGTACACGCGCGCCAGCGCGGACTGGGCGAGCACGGCGGCGCGGGGTCGCGACAGCACGGCGACGAGCAGGTACGACGGCCGGTACCAGTTCTGGCCGGCGTTGAGATCGGCGAGATAGTTGTCGAGCGGCACCGGCGCCGCGAGGATGCCTTTTTCGCTTTCGCTGTCGAGCGTGTAGAAGTTGTTGACGAGCCAGTCGCCGATGGCCCCGTCCGGCGCGACGCGGCCCGTGACGAGCGCCAGGTGACCGCCGTGCGCTTCGTCGTCGTCGCCCTGCGCGCCGTTCAGCACGAAGCCGAGGATCGTGCGGCCGGCGAGGTCCGGATCGAGCGCGCGCCGGCGCCACAGGGTCGATGCCGAGAACGGGCTGCGGGCACCGCCGGAGGGCTGCGCACGGATGCGCGCACGCAGCGACGGCGCGGAGGCCTCCGCGTCCTGGAGATCGCCGGTGTCGGCGAGGCGCCGGAAGCGAAAATCCTCCGGCCAGATCGTGCGGGCGACGAACGAGCCGCTGTCGACGCGGCCGCGCAGCCTCACCTCGCGCTGCGCGAAGAACGCCGCCGACGCGTCGTTGAACCACGAACGGTTGAGCGCGAAGCGCGGCACGAGGCGCAGCGGCAGAACGCTGCCGTCGACGGTGGCGGAGGTCGCGTCGCGAGACAGCTGCGCATGTGCCCGCACTTCCGGCGCGGCGATCCAGACGAGCGGCGGAAAATCGGGCGCATCGGAGTCGTGTCGGCCCGCCATCCAGCCGCGGAGATCGTGCGCCGACCGCAACGCCCGGCGTGAACCCCGCGACGGGCGTGCCGGGGTTCGGGCAGCGCGATCGTTTCGCGCTCGAAATACCACAGCGCCTGCGGAAGGCCCGTCGCCTCGCGGGAACGCCCTTCCACGATCCGGAACCCGGCGGCGGGATAGAGGCCGAGCGCGTCGCGCGGAGCGCCGCCCGCGGCAGGCAGCAGGGCATTACGGGAATCGGCGGGCGACACGGTGGGGCGATCGTCGGGAGCGGCAGGGCGTCTTGGCCGGCGACCGGGCAGGTTCCGCGCGCCATCATCGATGGGCGAGGCGTCATCCTACGTCAATTCGGGACGCGACGGACCGCATCGGCCTCGGCCGGCAAGCTATCATTGCGGCTCGCCTCCCGATCCAAGAAGAACAATGTCGACCCCACGCATCGTCAGGCGTACTGGAACGCGACCTTGCCGCCGAGCGCGAGGCGCTCGTTGCCGGCCTTCGCGCGTCGCCGGCGCGCATCGCGCCTCGCTATTTCTACGATCGGCTGGGCTGCGCGCTGTACGCCGCGATCTGCGAGCTTCCGGAGTATTACCTGACGCGCACCGAGCGCGCGATCTTCGACGCGCACCGCGCCGACATCGCGCGCGCCGTTGGCCGCGGCCGGCAGTTCGTCGACCTCGGCGCCGGCGACTGCCGCAAGGGTGAGGCATGGCTCGAATGGCTCGCTGCCGTCGCGCTATCTCGCGGTCGACATCGCGGAGGACGCGATCGGCGAAGCGCTGGCGCGGATGGCGCCGCAGCATCCGTCGATCGAGATGCTGGGCGTCGTCACCGACTTCGCCGACGGCCTCGATCTGCGGGATGACCTGACCGACGCGCCCGCGACGTTCTTCTTTCCCGGATCGTCGATCGGCAACTTCACGCCCGACGAGGCGCAGCGATTCATCGGCCAGATCCGGCGTCATTGCACCGTTCCCGGGCAGCGGCCTCCTCATCGGCGTCGACACGAAGAAGTCCGAAGAGCGCATCGAGGCGGCCTACGCCGATTCCCTCGGCGTCACCGCGGCGTTCAACCGCAACGCGCTCAATCACGTGAATCACGTGATCGGGAGCGACTTCGTCGCGGCCCGATGGATTCATCGCGCCTTCTACGCCGCCGCCTCCGGGCGGGTCGAGATACACCTCGAAGCGGCGTCGCCGCAGCGCGTCGCTCTTGCGGACGGCGCTGCGCGAATTCGCCGCCGGCGAGCGCATCCACACCGAGGATTCGTTCAAGTACGCGCCAGATGATTTCGCCGCGCTGCTCGGGCGGGCCGGATTCGAGCGCGTACGCCGCTGGCAGGATCCTGCCGGCGACTTCGCCGTCTTTCACGCCGAATAGAATCCCGCGCTCAGCGAACGCTTCGCGCGAGGCGCACGCCCGAGAACTGCCAGCGCGCTTCCGGGGGGAAGAAATTGCGGTACGTGGCGCGGATGTGCGAGCGGGGCGTCGCGCAGGACCCGCCGCGCAGCACGTACTGGTTGCACATGAACTTGCCGTTGTATTCGCCGACCGCGCCGGGCGCGGGCACGTAGCCGGGGTACGGCGCGTACGAGCTCTGCGTCCATTCCCACACGTCGCCGAACATCTGGGCCGGCGCCGATTCCGGCGGCGCGACATCCGGCGGCAACGGGTGCAGCGCGCCGCTGTCCAGGAAATTGCCGTCGACGCGGGCGCCGCGCGCCGCGACCTCCCATTCGACTTCGGTCGGCAGGCGCGCGCCGGCCCAGCGCGCGAACGCGTCGGCCTCGAACAGGCTCACGTGCACGAGCGGAGTGTCCGGCGCGACCTCGACGCGGCCGGCGAGCGAGAATGCCGTGCAGCCCCCGTCGCGCCGGTCCCAGTAGAGCGGCGCCTCCCACTTCTGCGCCTGGACGAGGTCCCAGCCCAGCGCCAGCCAGAGCTCGGGCCGCCGGTAGCCGCCGTCGTCGATGAACGCGAGATATTCGCCGTTGGTGACCGGGATGCGACGCGAGCTCGAACGGCGCGATGTACACGCGATGGCGCGGCGATTCGTTGTCGAACGCGAACCCCGACCCGTCGGCGCCGACCTCGGTCAGTCCCCCGTCGTGCGCGATCCAGCGGAGCAGCGGCTGCGGCATGCGGCGGCAGCGGCCGCGCGCGGCGATAGGCGGGCGCGAGCGGATTGCGCGACAGCAGGTGCTTGACGTCGGTCAGGATGAGCTCCTGATGCTGCTGCTCGTGCTGCAGCCCGAGCTCCAGGATCTGCGCGAGCTCCGCGTCGGCGCCGGCGACTCGCGAACAGCGGGGCCATGCACGCGTCGACGTGCGCGCGATAGGCGATGACCTCGTCGAGGGACGGCCGCGACAGCAGGCCGCGCTCGGCGACGCGGATGCCGCTCGCCGATCGCGTTGTAGTACGAGTTGAAGAGCACGCGGAACGCGGGGTCGAACGGCCGGTATCCGCGCAGGAAGCGCTGGAGGACGAACGTCTCGAAGAACCAGGTCGTGTGCGCGAGATGCCACTTGACCGGGCTCGCATCGGGCATCGACTGCAGCGCGCAGTCCTCGGCCGACAGCGGCGCCGCGAGCGAGCGCGTCGTCGCGCGCACCGCGGCGAAGCGATCCTGCAGATGCTCCGGCGCTGCATGGGCCGGCGCGGGCGCGTCGTCGCGCGAAACGATCTTCCAGGCGGTCATCTCGGCTCCGGGCGGGGCGTCTGCACATCATCGTACCTCGACCCGCGCGGGGCCGGCGGAGATTCCGCCGATTTCGGCGGCGCCGCTGCGAAGCCCTCGGCGCGGAAGATCGCCAGCACCTCGTCCACCGCGTCAGGCGCGCAGGCGACGAGAAGCCCGCCCGAGGTCTGCGGATCGGTCAGCACCGCGCGTTCCGCGTCCGTAGCGCCGGGGGAAGCGTCACGTCGCTGCCGTATCCGCTCCAGTTCCGGCCGGAGGCTCCCGTCACGCATCCGGCGCGCGCCAGCGCCAGCACGCCGGGATGCAGCGGGATCCGCGCGAAGTCGAGCGTGGCGGTGGCGGCGGAGGCACGGCAGACTTCGAGCAGATGGCCGAGCAGGCCGAAGCCCGTGACGTCGGTCAGCGCGTGCACGGATTCCATCGTGCCGAGCGTGATGCCGGGCGTGTTGAGCTGCGTGGTGCTGGCGATCATCGTGGCGTAGTGCTCGGCGCCGAGCCGCCCCTGCTTCAGCGCGGCGCTGTAGATGCCGACGCCGAGCGGCTTGCCCAGCACCAGACGGTCGCCGGGACGCGCGCCGGCGTTGCGCTTGAGTCGTTCCGGATCGACGATGCCGATGGCGACGAGGCCGTAGATCGGCTCCGCCGAGTCGATCGTGTGTCCGCCCGCGATCGGAATGCCCGCCTTGGCGCAGATCGTCTCGCCGCCTTCGAGGATGCGGCGGATCGTGTCGACCGGCAGCTTGTCGATCGGCATTCCGACGAGCGCGAGGGCGAACAGCGGCGTCGCGCCCATCGCATACACGTCGGAGATCGCATTTGCCGCCGCGATCGCGCCGAAGTCATGGGGATCGTCGACGATCGGCGTGAAGAAGTCCGTCGTCGCGACGATCGCCTGCCGCTCGTTGATCCGGTAAACGGCGGCGTCGTCGGACGTCTCGAGCCCGACCAGAAGATCCTTCGGCAGCAGGCCGCCTCCCGCGCGGCCGAGGATGTCGCGCAGCACGCCCGGCGCGATCTTGCAGCCGCAGCCCCCGCCGTGGGAGAGCTGGGTAAGGCGCAATGGCGGTGAATCGGCTTCGGGCATTTCGGGTCTCGGGTACGGGAGGGCGCTGCCGAATTCGCCGAACGCAGGCAAAGCCGCCACATTCGTCATTGTAAATCCCTGCGGCAATCAGGGTTCCGTCATAGGACTTTCCGGGGTGATTCGAAGTTCACCGCCGCCGAAAGTCGCAACCGACGCGCGAATTAAGGCAAAACTGATGCAGATCAAACGGATCGGGGGTGCGGCGCTTTGTAGCAGCAGTGCCTCGGCGTAGCATCCTTCCATCGTCCATCACGCCTGCATTCACCGTCGTCTTGGTGTGCCGGTTCGAGCGATGGACGGCGTCATCAGGAGGAATCGAATTGAACGCCGACCATGATCTGACCGCCAGCGATTCGCGGAGGCGGTCGGTCGGCGCGCTCGTTTCGCACCCGTCGCCGCCGCGATCCCGCCGCGGCCCGGCCGCGCGGCATCCGGCCGCGGCGCCGACTCACCGGTGCGCCTCGCCGCGCGCCAGGTAATTCATCCGAGCCCACCCACCATGTCGAATTTCGAGATCGTCGCGCGGAGCGATTTTTCCGACGTCACGTACCTGCTGGAAGTCCGCCACCCGCTGCTCGCGAAAGCCGCGCGACCCGGCCAGTTCGTCATCGTCATGGCGACCGAGCACGGCGAGCGCATCCCGCTGACGATCGCGGATTTCGATCCCGGCAAGGGAACGATCACGCTGGTCATCCAGGCGGTCGGGAAGACGACGCGCGAGATGCAGCAGAATTGCCGGGTCGGCACCTCGCTCTATGCGATGGTGGGGCCGATGGGCGTGCCGAGCCCGATCGGTCACGCGAAGAAGGTGCTCTGCGTCGGCGGAGGCCTGGGCGTCGCGCCGATGTTTCCGCAGGCCCGCGCGTTCCAGGATGCGGGCGCCTACGTGATCGGCGTCATCGGATTCCGCAACAAGGACCTCGTGTTCTGGGACGACAAGTTCAACACGGTGTGCGACGAGGTGATCGTGTGCACCGACGACGGCTCGGCCGGCGTCAAGGGCACCGTCGCCGAGGGCATCCGGCTCGCGATCGCGAAGCATCCCGACATCGACGAGTGCGTGGCGATCGGCCCGCCGATCATGATGAAGGGCAGCGCGGAGGCGACGCGGCCGCACAAGATCAAGACGATGGTGAGCCTCAATCCGCTGATGGTCGACGGCACCGGCATGTGCGGCGGCTGCCGCGTGAAGATCGGCAACGAGATCAAGTTCGCCTGCGTCGACGGTCCCGACTTCGACGGCCACCTCGTGGACTTCGACGACCTCATGGCGCGCCTGAAGCGCTTCACCGCCGAGGAGCGCATGGCGCTCGAGCACTGGAACGACACGCTGCAGGCTGATGAAGCAGGCCGACGAGCTGGCGGCGGCGACCGCCAGGAACGATCCGGAGCACTATTGATGGCTGCGAAGAAGAAAACGATCCGGACGATCCCGCAGGAGCGCACGCCGGTCCGGGAGCAGGACCCGAAGGTCCGCGCGCGCAACTTCAGCGAAGTGTCGCTGGGCTACGGACTCGAGGAAGCGCTGGTCGAGGCCGACCGCTGCCTGCAATGCCCCGACCAGCCCTGCGTGCGCGGCTGTCCGGTCGGCATCGACATCCCGGCGTTCATCCAGAAGATCGTCGAGAAGCACCATCATGGTGCGTACGACATCATCACCGACACCAACCTCCTCCCGTCGATCTGCGGCCGCGTCTGCCCGCAGGAGAACCAGTGCGAGGGCGTGTGCACGGTCGGCGATACGCTGGAACCGGTCGCGATCGGCCGCCTCGAGCGCTTCGTCGGCGACATGGCGATCAAGGAAGGCTGGGCCAACATTCCGTACATCGAGCCGTCGCGGATACAAGGTCGGCATCGTCGGCGCCGGCCCGGCCGGAATGGCATGCGCCGCCGACATGGCGAAGGCCGGCTGCGACGTCACCGTCTACGAGGCGTTCCACCAGCCGGGCGGCGTGCTGAAGTACGGCATCCCGGACTTCCGCCTGCCGAACGAGGTGATCGACGCCGAGCTCGACAAGCTGAAGCAGCTCGGCATCAAGTTCGAATGCAACACGCTGGTCGGCCGGCTGTTCACGATCGAGCAGATGGTGACCGAGATGGGCTTCCACGCCGTCTTCATCGGCACCGGCGCGGGCTATCCGAGCTTCATGGGAATCCCGGGGGAATCGCTGAACGGCGTGCTCTCCGCCAACGAGCTCCTGACGCGCTGCAACCTGATGCGCGCCCGCGACTATCCGAATTTCGACACGCCGCTCAAGCCCGGCAAGCACGTCGCCGTCATCGGCGCCGGCAACACCGCGATGGACGCGCTGCGCGTGTCGCTGCGGCTTGGCGCGGAGTCGGTGCATTGCGTCTACCGGCGCTCGAAGACCGAAGCGCCGGCGCGGGTCGAGGAAATCCATCACGCGGAGGAGGAAGGCGTCGACTTCAACTGGCTGTCGAGCCCGGTCGAGGTCCTCGGCGACGACAACAAGACCGTGCGCGCGCTGCGCTGCGTCCGGATGGAGCTGGGCGAGCCCGACGAATCCGGCCGGCGGCGCCCGGTGCGTCGTGCCCGGCAGCGAATTCGAGCTCGAGACGGACATGGTCGTGTACGCGATCGGCACCAACGCGAATCCGATCCTCGGGCAGACCTCGAAGCTGAAGCTCAACAAGCGCGGCTACATCGCCACCGACGAGAATCTCGCCACGTCGATCGCGGGCGTCTACGCGGGCGGCGACATCGTCACCGGCGCCGCGACCGTCATCGAGGCGATGGGCGCCGGCCGCAAGGCGGCGCGCGGCATGAAGGCGTATCTCGGCCTGCGCGACACCGAGTCGGTCTACGACGCCGATCCCGCCGGCACACGGTTCGGCATCGCGCGCCGCGAGCACGGCTTCGCCCGGATCCGGCTCGCCTGACACCGCACTTCGCGTCCATCTTTCACCACAAGGCCCTTCCATGACCGACGCCGCACTGCTCGAACGAACCGCCAAATCAGGGACGGGCAGCGCCAAGCGCGCCAAGATCCTGAACGAGCACATCGTCGAGGTGATCAGCGACTCGGGCGAGGGCGCGCAGCGCTGCGGCCAGTCGCTCGCGCGCCATCGCCGCGCGCAGCGGCAACGGCATCTGGACCGTCGAGATCATCCCGGCCGAGATCCAGCCGCCGGCGCGCAGCGTCGCCGGCGCGTCCGGCATCCGCATCCGGATCGGCAGGGAGCGCGTGACCAACGGCGGCGACGAGACCGATCTCGTCGTCGCGTTCAACGAGCAGGTGCTGCTGGGCCGGGTGCGCGCGGGCGAGCTCAAGCCCGGCGCGACGATCCTGCTCGAGGACATGTGGCGCGAGCACAAGGACCCGGCAGATCGTCGCGTCGTATCTCGAGACGGTGAAATCGCTGAACGACAGCGGCTACCGCGTGATCGAGATCCCGCTCGAGCGCGAATGCCGCGCGCTGATGACCGACGCGCGGCGCGGCAAGAACATGTTCGTGCTGGGGATGCTGGCCAGCATCTACAGCCTCGACATGCAGCTCTCGCGCGACCAGGTCGCGCGCATCTTCGGCAAGAAGGACGAGAAGGTCATCGCCACCAACGTGCGGCTGCTCGAGGCCGGGTTCGCGTGGGCCGAGACGCAACCTCGACTTCAAGTACGCGATCCCCGCGGAGCGCTCGAAGGAGCCGCAGATCGTCGTCAACGGCAACACGGCGATCGCGCTCGGCGTGCTCGCGTCCGGGATGGACATCTGCGCGATGTACCCGATCACGCCGGCGACGTCGGCGTCGCATTACCTGTCGGACGTGTTCGAGCGGGTAGGCGGCATGGTGCACCAGGCCGAGGACGAGATCGCCGCCTGCGCGTTCGCGATCGGCGCGTCGTATGCGGGCCGCTGCGCCGTGACCATCACGTCGGGCCCGGGCTATTCGCTGAAGCAGGAAGGACTGGGACTCGCCGTCATGGCCGAGATCCCGCTGGTCGTCGTCAACGTCCAGCGCGGCGGCCCCAGCACCGGCCAGCCGACCAAGATTGAGCAGGGCGACCTGCTGTCGGCCGTCTACGGCAGCCACGGCGACGCGCCGAAGGTCGTGCTCGCGGTGAGCGACATCGAGGACTGCTTCTACGCGATGATCACTGCTCGCAAGATCGCGGAGACGTTCAACATGGTGGTCGTCGTGCTGTCGGACGCGAGCCTCGCCACCGCGCAGGCGCCGTTCCCGCGGCCGCAGTTCTCCGAGGACTGGCTGGCACCTCCGCTCGACCAGACGCCGGTGCCCGACGGCGCGAAGCCTTATGACTGGGACCCGGTGACCGGAATCGCGCGTCGCTTCATCCCGGGGCAGCCGAACGGGATGCACACGCTGACCGGGCTCGCGCACGACCGGATGAGCAAGGTCGCCTACGACCCGGCGATCAACGAAGAAGGCCTGCGCGCCCGGAGCCTGAAGCTCGCCGCGCTGCAGAAGACGCTGAAGACGCCGTCCGTGCATGGCGACCCGGAAGGGGACCTGCTGGTGGTCGGCTGGGGCAGCAACAAGGGCGTCATCGAGGAAGCGGTCGACCGCGCCCGCGCGGAAGGGCTCAAGGTCTCGTCGCTGCACCTGCGCTTCATCCAGCCGATGCCCTCGGGCATCCGCGAGATCCTGCATCGCTTCGGCAAGGTCATGACGGTGGAGAACAACTGGTCGGACCGCCTGGAGGACGAACTGATCGACGAGGACAACCGCCGCTATTCGGCGCTGGCGCTGATGCTGCGTTCGCGCTTTCTCGTCGACATCGACTGCTGGAGCGAGGCACGCGGCCAGCCGATCAAACCGGGCGACGTCGTGAAGGCGATGCGCGCGAAGCTCAGCGAAGGAAAGTAGCCATGGCAACCCCGGTCACCCAATGCATCATCAAGCTCCACGAGGAGCACCACAACCTCGAGGATTACCAGGGCGGCGTGCCGCGCTGGTGCAGCGGCTGCGGCGACAACGCGATCCTGGCCGCCGTGCAGCGGCTGTGCCGCGACGAGGACCTCTCTCCCGAACGCACCGTGTTCGTGTCGGGCATCGGCTGCTCGAGCCGCTTCCCGCACTACATGAAGACGTACGGCTTCCACGGGATCCACGGCCGCGCGTTCCCGATCGCCGAGGGCGTGAAGATGGCGCGTCCGGATCTCTCGGTGTTCGTGAACACCGGCGACGGCGACTGCTGCAGCATCGGCGCCGCGCACTGGATCCACGCGATCCGCTACAACATGAACATGACGGTGATCCTGCACGACAACCATGTTTACGGGCTCACCAAGAAGCAGGCGTCGCCGACGTCGCCGATCGGGTTCAAGAGCAACACGACGCCACGCGGCTCGGTGCTCGAGGCGCTGAATCCGCTGACCGTCACGCTGGGCGTGCAGAACGTCTCGTTCGTCGCGCAGGCCGTCGACTGGATCCCCGAGCTGCTCTACGACATCATCGCCAAGGCGTATCACCACCGCGGCTTCTCGTTCATCCGCATCATCCAGCGCTGCCCCGAGTTCCTGCCCAAGATGTTCGAGCCGTGGCTGCACGACCCGGGCAAGACGCTGCTGCTGACGCATGCGAAGGGCCTGCAGCTCTCCGCCGAGACGAGCCGCATCTACAAGAACCAGCGCGAGCACGATCCGCTCGACATCCACCGGGCGCGCGAGATCGCGTCGTCCGAGGATCCGATTCCGGTCGGCATCCTCTACGAGAACCCCGACGTCCCCTGTTACGAGGATCTGCGGGGCGCCGGAGCGCCGCGCACGCCGGAAAAGACCCGCGCGGGCCTCGAGGCGGAATTCGACAAGGTCACGATCTGGCCCGAGGACGACTCCGCGCGCAAGCGCGCCGCGTAATCCGCCGACACGACTCAAGCGAGAGCGAATTTTCCATGGATATGGTCGCGAAATTCCAGGACCAGCTGGTCTTCCACATGACCGGCAAGCGCGCCGGCGACGGCCTCGCGCCGATCGACATTGGCGCGCTGCGCCCTGCGCTGCTCGCCGGATACCGCGACCTGTCGCGTTTGCGCTACGATTTTCCGCTGGTGCTGCCGGAGGCGGCCGGCGCCGACTACGTCCATTCGCTGTCGGGCATCGTCGGCGCGCTGATCGCCGACCTCGCCCCGCGCGGGCTCGAGGGCGAGCGCATGCGCAAGCACGTGCTGCGGCTCGAGCGCGAGCTACGCGTGATGGTCGCCGCGGGTGCGACGGGCGATCTGTCCGAGCTCTGGGCGATCGCCGCGCAGAAGCTCGGCACGGACGCGGACGAGACGGTCGGCAAGGTGCTCGCGCAGGCCGGCGACGCGCTCAAGCAGGACGGCCTGGTGGTCGATTGCGACGCCGCGCTGCCCGCACGCTTCGTCACGCAGGCGTGGCGGCACACGCAGGCGCGCAAGGGACAGGAATTCCGCGCGCTGGTCGACTCGCTGATGCGCAAGCTCTCCGACATCCGGCGCGCGGCCTTCGCGCGCTCGGCCGCGGGCCAGCAGCCGAAGGCGCTCGCCGCGTCGATCGGATCGGGACACGCCGACGTTTTCGATTTCGCCGTCATGTCGAAGCTCGTGGTGCGCGGCGCGCCCAAGCGACGAGCTCCCGCCGGCGCGGCAGGCAGCGCATCGAATGGGCGCTCGAAGTTCTCCGCACGCAGCCGTTCTACGCGGATCCGGCGGCGGCGCCAGCGCGGCCTTCGAATTCGCGTTCGACGACTGCGCGGCCGCCGCGGACGCGTACCGCGCAGCGCCTGCCGCGGCTCGTCGAAGTCGTCAAGGCGATTGCCATTGCCGAGCTCGAGTCCGACGGCGCGTACGTCGAGGCCGATCACGACGCGTTCTTCGAGCGTTATGACGAGAACGCGCTCACGGCGGACGACCTCGCGCTGTTCCCGAATTATCTCGTCTGCATCCCGCCGGAGCGCAACGACGCGCCGGAGAACGCGGGCCTGATCGAGATGCTCTCCGCCGGCCTGCCGGTGAAGGTGCTGGTGCAGCAGACCGAGCTCCTCGAGGAAGCGTCGATCGGCACCGGTCACTTCGCCTTCGGCGTGCGGAGCGCCCGCCTCGCCACGACGGCGATGGGTCTCGGCGGCATGTACGTGCTGCAGGCGACCTCGGCCGATCTCTACGCAATGCGCGAGCGGGTGGCACGCGGGTTCGCCGCGCGCGGGCCGGCGCTGTTCAGCATCTTCGCGGGCTCGCCCGCCGCCGCCGGCGACCTGCCGCCGTACCTGACCGCGGCGGCCGCGAAGGAGTCGCGCGCCTTTCCGGCGTTCACGTACGACGCCGCCGCCGGCGAAAACTGGGCGGACCGCTTCTCGCTCGAGCACAACCGCAATCCCGACGCCGACTGGGCGCAGGAATCGTTCGAATACGCGGACGAGTCGATGCAGCGCGTCAGCGAGGACGTCGCCTTCAGCTACGCCGATTTCGTCCTCTGCGACCGCCGCTACACGGCGCATTTCGCCGTCGTGCCGCGCGAGCGCTGGAACGCCGGCATGCTCCCGGTGGCCGAATGGCTGAAGCTGCCCGAGCGTCCGGCCTCCGAGCGCATTCCGTACCTGTGGGCCGTGGATGCCGACGACCGGCTGCATCGCGTCATCGTCGATGCGCGGCTGATGCAGGGGACGCGGCGCTGCCTGCTCCTGTGGCACCGGTTGCAGGAGCATGCCGGCATTCACGATTCGCACGCCGAAAGGCTGCTGGCACGCGAGCGCGCCGCATGGGAAGTCGAGCGGCAGGCGGCGCAGGAAGCGCTGCAGGCCGCCTCCGCCCGGGCGCCCGCCACGAGCCGAGGTGCCCGGAATCGGCCGCGGCGCACGCGCCGCGGCCGCGGCCCCGGTGGCCGCGCCCGCTGCGGACGCGCCCCGTCCGACGAGGCGTGGATCGAGACGTCGCGCTGCCCGAGCTGCAACGAATGCCAGACGATCAACGACAAGATGTTCACCTACAACGACAACAAGCAGGCGTACATCAAGGACATCGACGCCGGCACCTTCCGTCAGCTGGTCGAGGCCGCCGAAGCGTGCCAGGTCGCGATCATCCATCCGGGCAAGCCGCGCAATCCGAACGAGCCCGGTCTCGACGAGCTGATCGAGCGCGCCGAGCCGTTCCAGTAGCGCAGACGTTTCGCGCATGAACAGGCCGCGCGGACACTCCACAGAAAGACGGGCGACCCATCCGGATCGCCCGCGTAGTCATCGCAAGTCGTCAGCGTTCCGGGCTCAATCGTGCCCGTTGTGACCACTCTGCTGCATTTGCTTGCAGGATGACCGTCCAGGTTGTAGGTCTCCGGCGCCTGCATCGGCGGGAATTCCTTGTAAGAGAACAGCTCCTTCTCCCAGAGTAACTGCCCGATCGGCAGCATGTTCCAGTTGTAGATATACGCATTGCCCGCCGAGCCAAGCGCACCGCCGTAACCCAGCAGGGACTTCGCGTCGTCGCCGACGGTCTGCTCGAACGGATCGCGCTTGAGGTTGAGGAGCTGGGTCCAGTGAAAGCTCCTGAGCACCGAACAGCCCGCCGGTCCCGGTGTCCGGCACGATCGTGTAATACATCTTCCAGTTCTTGTAGCGCACCGCCGACGGTTGCGAGCCGGTGTAGTAGAAGAACACGTCACGCGCCGATTTCTCGGACTTCCCGGTGAGGTAGTCGGCTCTGGTCGACGCCGTCGAGCTTGGTCTTGACGATGCCGGGGTACTTGCCGGCCATGATCTGCTCGTTCAACGCGTTGCCCTTGGGTCCACCAGCGATGTCGACCAGGGTCGGCACCCAGTCGAGCGAGGCGAATATGTCGCTCTTCACCGTGCCCGGCTTGATGATGGCCGGGCCAGCGCACGACCAGTGGAGCGCGCATGCCGCCTTCCCATGTGGTCAGCTTGCCACCTTTGAACGGGGTGTTGCCGCCATCCGGGAAGGTGATGTTCTCGGCCCCGTTGTCGGTCGTGAAGACGACGATCGTATTGTCGAGCTGACCCATGTCCTCGAGCTTCTTGAGGACATAGCCGATGTTGTCGTCCATCTGCTTCATGCCGGCTTCGTTGGTGCCCCAGTCCTTGCCGCCGGCTTCGCCCAGCATGGCCTCGTACTTCGGCGACAGCATGGTCGTGATGTGCATGCGCGCCGGGTTATACCAGACGAAGAACGGCTTGTTGGTCTTCCTGGGGTCGTTGCGGTCGAGGAAGTCGATCACCTTGGCCGAAATCTCCTCGTCGACGGTCCGCGAGCGATCGAGCGTCAGCGGACCCTCGTCCTTGCAGGTCGTGTTCTTCTGTGTGCCGTCGCTGGACTTGCACCAGATGACCGGGCGCGGCGGGGTGAGACACGTCCCGCTCTTCGGATCGATCGCGCCGGGCACATCGGGCAATCCGGTGATCGGCGTGTTCTTGCACGGCGGCGCGATGCCCTGCACCAGCGGCGTCTTGTTGATGTCGGGGAAGCTCACGCCCTGCATCGCGTCGAGGTGATAAAGGTAGCCCCAGAATTCCTGGAAGCCGTGCGAGGTCGGCAGCGCCTCGAAATGATCGCCGAGGTGGTTCTTGCCGAACTCTCCCGTGGTGTAGCCCAGGTCGTGCAGGAACTTGGCAAGCGCCGGCGTACCGGGGCGCAGCCAGGACGGGCTGCCCGGCAGTTGCGGCGGGATCATGCCGGTGCGCAGCGGATGCATCCCGGTGAAAAAGGCGTTACGCCCGGCGGTGCAGCTCTGCTCGGCGTAATACGTCATGAAGATCGCGCCTTCGTTGCCGATGCGATCGATGTTGGGCGTCTCGCCGACCATCAGGCCGCGATGATAGATGCTTGGCTGCATGATGCCGATGTCGTCGCCCATGATGAACAGGATGTTGGGCTTTGTCTGCGCAAATACCGGTGATGCTGCAAGCAACGCGAGTATTGGTGCAGCAATGAAAACGAAGAGCAGTCTTCGCAAACTCATGATGTGGCTCCCAATCGTTGCAACGAAGTCGAGACGTCGTGTCGATTCACCAAAGCCATACGCATACGACATTGGAGTTCGCGCGCGGCGGGGAAGAATCTTACGATGGACGGCCGATGTAGGCTACTGATCTTGTCCGCATGGTTATTGAGTCATGCGGCGTAGGCGAGACGGATTGTGTTTCCGGCAGATGACAAGATAGTGACGACACGATCTTTGCGAATCGAGCCTCGAAGGGCGCTGCACCATCATCGTGCATGGTGACGGCAGGAAACCATGACGATCCCGTGGCTTTCGCCAGGCGCGCGCAGGCGTAGCATGCGCGGCAGCGCATACAGGTCCGGGCGCAAAACGTGCTTGCGGGAGGGTGCGCCACCCGAAAAATTCGAAGACCTGTCGCCGCCACAGGAGAATCACGTTTGAAACCGACGGATATCGCCCAGCCCGACTACTTCCACAAGGTCGTCGATTGCCAATGGGCGTGCCCGGCTCACACGCCGGTCCCCGAATACATTCGCCTGATCGCGGCGGGCCGCTATGGCGATGCCTACCTCGTCAACTGGGAATCCAATGTCTTTCCGGGCATCCTGGGGCGCACCTGCGACCGGCCCTGCGAGCCCGCGTGCCGCCGCGGCCGTGTCGAGGAGGGCGGTGACAAGAAGGCCAAGTCCGAGCCGGTCGCCATCTGCCGGCTGAAGCGCGTCGCCGCCGATTACAAGGAAGACATTCGCGATCGCCTGCCCGAGCGCCCCGCCAAGGGCAACGGCAAGCGGATCGCGCTGGTCGGCGCGGGTCCGGCGTCGCTGACGGTCGCGCGCGACCTCGCGCCGCTCGGGTACGAATGCGTGCTGTTCGACGGCGATTCGCGCAGCGGCGGCATGATCCGCAGCCAGATCCCGCGCTTCCGTCTCCCCGAATCGGTCATCGACGAGGAGGTCGGCTACGTGCTCGACCTCGGCGTCGAGTTCCGCGCCGGCAAACGCATCGACAGCCTCAAGGCGCTGCTCGGCTGAACCGTGGGACGCGGTGTTCGTCGGCAGCGGCGCGCCGCGCGGCCGCGACCTCGACGTGCCGGGCCGCAGCGAAGCGGCGGCGAACGTCCACATCGGGCTCGACTGGCTCGCGAGCGTCTCGTTCGGCCACATCACGCGGATCGGCAAGCGCGTCGTCGTGCTGGGCGGCGGGAACACCGCGATGGACTGCTGCAGGAGCTCGCGCCGGCTGGGCGGCGAGAGCGTGCAGGTCGTTGTCCGCTCGGGCTTCGACGAGATGAAGGCGTCGCCGTGGGAGAAGGAAGACGCGATGCACGAGGGCATCCCGATCCACAATTTCCTCGTGCCGAAGGAATTCACGCACGACGCCGGCAAGCTCACCGGCGTCACGTTCGAAAAGGTCGCGCCGCGCATCGACGCCAACGGGCGGCGCGAGCTCGTGCCGACGGGCGAGCCCGCGGTGCACATTCCCTGCGACGACGTGCTGGTCGCGATCGGGCAGGAAAACGCGTTTCCCTGGATCGAGCGCGACCTCGGCATCGAGTTCGACGGGCACGGAATGCCGGTGGTCGACAAGAAAACGATGGCGTCGACCCGCGCCGGCGTCTACTTCGGCGGCGATTCGGCGTTCGGCCCGAAGAACATCATCTGGGCGGTCGCGCACGGGCACGAGGCGGCGATCTCGATCGACCTGCAGTGCCGCGGCGAGGACATCGCGCGCCGCCCGCCGCCGCACACGAGCCTCATCTCGCAGAAGATGGGCATCCACGAGTGGAGCTACGACAATGCGATCTCGAGCGATCGCCGCTTCCGCGTGCCGCTCAAGGACACCAAGATCGCGCTGAAGAGCATCCGCGTCGAGGTCGAGCTGGGATTCGACCCGAAGCTGGCGCTTGCCGAGACGAAGCGCTGCCTCAACTGCGACGTGCAGACGGTATTCAGCGACACGCTGTGCATCGAGTGCGACGCCTGCGTCGACATCTGCCCGATGGATTGCATCACCTTCACCAGCAATGGCGACGAACCCGACCTTCGCGCACGGCTGCGCGCGCCGGCGGAGGACCTCACGCAGGATCTCTACGTCTCCGGCGCGCTGAAGACCGGCCGCGTGATGGCGAAGGACGAGGACGTCTGCCTCCACTGCGGGCTTTGCGCCGAGCGCTGCCCGACCGGCGCGTGGGACATGCAGAAATTCCTGTTCGAGCCCGCCCAGGCGCTCGACCGCTGCCGCACGCGGCATGCGCCTGCAACGGTATTCCGCGGCGAGCGAGATCGCCGGCGTGGCGGCGGAGTGAGCGCGATGGTCAGACGCACCAAGGAACCGATCGCGCGGATCAACGACTTCGTCGTGAAGTTCGCCAACGTCAACGGCTCGGGCTCGGCCTCGGCCAACGCGCTGTTCGCCAAGGCGATCCTGCGGATGGGCGTGCCGGTCTCGGCGCGCAACATCTTCCCGTCGAACATCCAGGGACTGCCGACGTGGTACGAGGTGCGCGTCACCGCCGCCGGCTGGCGCGGCCGCCGCGGCGGCGTCGACCTGATGGTCGCGATGAACCCGCAGACCTGGGACAAGGACGTCGGCGAGCTCGAGGGCGGGGGCTACCTTTTCTACGACTCGACGCGCGAGCTCCCGGCGACGAGCTTCCGCAGCGACGTGACGATTCTCGGCATCCCGCTCACCGCGATCTGCAACGCCGCGTACACCGACGCGCGCCAGCGGCAGCTCTTCAAGAACATCATCTACCTGGGCGCGCTGTCCGCGCTGCTCGCGATCGACCCCGCCGAGATCGAGAACCTCTTCGCCGAGCAGTATCGCGGCAAGGAGGCGCTGCTCGAATCGAACCGGAAGGCGCTGGCGCTCGGAAGGGATTACGCGCTCGCCCATTTTTCCTGCCCGCTGCCCATGCACGTCGAGCGCGCGGATGTGGTGGGCGACCGGATCTTCATCGACGGCAACAATGCGGCCGCGCTGGGCTGCGTGTACGGCGGCGCGACCGTCTGCGCGTGGTATCCGATCACGCCGTCGTCGTCGCTGGCCGAGGCATTCGCCAAGCACTGCGGCAAGCTGCGCGTCGACGCGGCGACCGGCCGTCACAAATACGCGATCGTGCAGGCCGAGGACGAGCTCGCCTCGATCGGCATGGTGATCGGCGCCGCCTGGAACGGCGCGCGCGCGTTCACGGCGACCTCCGGCCCCGGCATCTCGCTGATGCAGGAGTTCATCGGCCTCGCGTATTTCGCCGAGATCCCGGCCGTGCTGTTCGACATCCAGCGCGGCAGCCCGTCGACCGGGATGCCGACGCGCACGCAGCAGGCGGACGTGCTGCTGTGCGCGTACGCGTCGCACGGCGACACCAAGCATCCGCTGCTCTTCCCCGAGGACCCGACCGAGTGCTTCGCGATGGCGGCGACCGCGCTCGACCTGGCCGACCGGCTGCAGACGCCGATCTTCGTGCTGTCGGACCTCGACATCGGCATGCAGGACTGGCTGACCGCGCCGCTCGAGTGGGACGACAGGCGCACGCTCGACCGCGGCAAGGTGATGACGGCCGACGAGCTTGCCGCCGGCAAGACGTTCGGCCGCTACCTCGACGTGGACGGCGACGGCATTCCGTTCCGGACCTATCCAGGCACGCACGCGACGCGCGGCTCGTATTTCACGCGCGGCACGACCAAGGACCGCTACGCCCGCTACACCGAGGAAGGCCCGGCGTACGTCGACAACATGCAGCGGCTGCTGCACAAGTTCGAGACCGCGAAGAAGCTCGTGCCGGCGCCGGTCGTCGAGAAGGCGGACAAGCCCGCCCGCGCCGGCGTCATCTGGTACGGCTCGACCGGCGCCGCGATGGCGGAGTCGCTCGCAACGCTCGCCGCGTCCGGGATTCATCTCGACCGGCTGCGCATCCGCGCGTTTCCGTTCGCCGACGCGGTCGCGGCCTTCATCGCCGCGCACGAGCACGTTTTCGTCGTCGAGCAGAACCGCGACGCGCAGCTCCGCATGCTGCTCGTCAACGAGTGCGGGATCGACCCCGCCAAGCTCATTTCCGTGCTGCACTACGACGGCACGCCGATCACCGCGCGCTTCATCACGCAGGAGATCGGCGAGAAGGCTGCCAACTTCAACGTGACGCCGCTGCGCAAGGTCGCGCCCTTGGGCGCCGCCGACTGAATCAGGCCCCGCCATGACCTATCTCGCCAAACCCAAGCTGCATCATCCCGGACTGCCGAAGAACGCGCTGGGCTACACGCGGCGCGACTACGAAGGCGCGGTGTCGACGCTGTGCGCCGGCTGCGGCCACGACTCGATCTCGGCCGCGATCATCCAGGCGTTCTTCAACCTCGACATCGAGCCGCACCGCGTCGCGAAGCTCTCCGGCATCGGCTGCTCGTCGAAGACGCCCACCTATTTCCTCGGCAACTCGCATGGCTTCAACAGCGTGCACGGGCGCATGCCGTCGGTGCTGACCGGCGCGAATCTCGCCAACCGCGACCTCATCTATCTCGGCGTGTCCGGCGACGGCGACTCGGCGTCGATCGGCATCGGCCAGTTCATGCACGTGATCCGCCGCGCGGTGAACATGGTCTACATCGTCGAGAACAACGGCGTCTACGGCCTCACCAAGGGGCAGTTCTCGGCGACGGCGGACAAGGGCTCGAAGGCGAAGCGCGGCGCGATCAACACCGACGAGCCGATCGATCTCGTCATGCTGGCGCTCGAGCTCGGCGCGACCTTCGTCGCGCGGAGCTTTTCCGGCGACAAGACGCAGCTCGTGCCGCTGGTCGAGGCCGCCGTGCTCCATCGCGGCGCCGCGTTCATCGACGTGATCAGCCCGTGCGTCGCGTTCAACAACCATCCCGGGTCGACCAAGAGCTACGACTACGTGCGCGAGCACAACGCGTCGGTCAACGCGCTCGACGTGATGGTGCCGCGCGATCCGATCACCGCCGAGTACGACAGCGGCAGCCTCGAGGAAGTCGTCCTGCACGACGGCGGGACGGTGCGCCTGCGCAAGGTCCATCGCGATTTCGACCCGACCAATCGGCTGGCGGCGATGAATTACCTGCACGATCGGGCCGCGGCGGGCGAGATCGTGACCGGCCTCCTCTATGCCAATCCGGATTCGCACGACCTGCACGACGCGCAGGAAACCGCCGATACGCCCCTCAACGCGTTGTCCGACGCCGACCTCGTCCCCGGCGCCGCGGCGCTCGCCGCGTTCAACGCGAGCCTGCGCTGACCCCGCGCGCCTTGACCCCGATCAAGCCGCGGGGGGCGATTCGCGGGTAACGTCCGGTGTAACACTTCGCCCCTTATGACCCGTTCGCGCCGCCGTTGTCTCGCCTGGTTCGGCATCCTGGGCATTGCATTCGCCCAGCTTGCGGTGACCGCGCATGCGTGCGCGCTCCGCGTGGGGACGGTGCCGTCGCACCCGGCGTCGGCGAGCGCAACTGCCCACGAAGGCCATTGCGGCGGCCAGCACGCCGCCGCGTTGCCGCAGGCGCCCCAGGGCAATGCCTGCGAAGTCCAGTGCACCGACGGCGCGCCGTCGGGCGCGGCGCTTGATCTGCCGCCGGTCGCACTCGTCACGCTGCGCGGTGCCGCTGGTGCCCGCAACCCTGCCCGGCGAAGCACGCGAGTGGGGCCGCTCGATGCTGGCCGCCAACAGCGCCGCACCGCCGCTCGCGCTGCAGTTCTGCCGTCTCCTGATCTAGACCCCGCGTTCCGCTCGTGCCCGGCCGCGCAGCCCTCTGCGTTGCCGGACCGATTCACGCGTTCGCGGAGGTCGCATGCTGCATTTCCGGCCGTCGCCCCGGGCCAACAACGGGGCAACTGAATCCCGCCACCTGCTGTCGTGGTGCACGCTGGCTATCGCGGCGCTCGCCGTGATCGCCGGCATGGCCCGCGGCCGCGGCGGAATCGCCGCTCTCGCTCGCCGAGGCGCTGAAGCTCGCGGTCGCGCGCTCGCAGCAGCTCGCCTCGCAGCGCTCGATGGTCGACGCCGCGCGCGAGATGGCGATTCCGGCGGGCGAGCTGCCCGATCCCAAGCTCAAGGCCGGCGTCGAGAACGTTCCGACACAGGGCGAGGACGCGTGGTCGCTGACGCGCGACTTCATGACCATGTCGAAGATCGGCCTCATGCAGGAATTCCCGAGCGCGGAAAAGCGCCGGCTGAAGGTCACGCGGGTGGAGCGCGACGCCGAGCGCGGCACCGCGGTGATCGAGGCGACGACGCTCGCGATCGAGCGCGAGACGGCGACCGCCTGGGTCACCCGCCATTTCGCGAGCGCGGCCGAACGGTCGATCGGCGCCCAGAAGGCGGAAGCGGAGCTGAACGTGGCGACGCTGGAAGCCGCCTATCGCGCCGGCAAGGCGCCGCAGAGCGAGCTCATCGCGGCGCAAAGCATGCTGATCGAGCTGTCCAACCGCGCGACCGACGCCGCGGCGCAGGCGAAGCGCGCGCAAATCGCGCTCGCGCGCTACGTCGGCGATGCGGCGCTGCGCCCGCAGGGCGACGCGCCGGATTTCGCCCGCCTGCCCGACGCCGCGCGCCTCGCCGACATCGATGCGCAGCCCGAGCTCCGCCTCGCCCGCGCGCAGACGGCGATCGCCGAGACCGAGAGCGCGATCGCGCGTGCCGCGAAGAAGCCCGACTGGAGCGCCGAGGTGTCGTACGCCTATCGCGGCTCGCCCTATTCGAACATGGTCTCGGTGATGTTCACGATCGACCTGCCCTGGTCGCAGGGCTCGCGCCAGGACCGCGAGCACGCGGCGAAGCTCCGCGAGGAGGACGCCGCGCGCGCGATGCAGGAGGACACGCAGCGAATGCGCGCCGCGGAGGTTCAGTCGATGCAGGCCGAATGGGAATCGGCGCGCGCGCAGGCGCAGCGCATCGAGACCGCGCTCGTCCCGCTCGCCGTACAGCGCCGCGAGGCGGCGCTTGCCGCCTATCGCGGAGGCACCGGCACGCTCGCGGCGGTGCTCGACGCGCGCCGCGCGCTGCTCGACGCCGAGCTCAGCCTCATCTCGCAGCAGCAGGCCGCCGCCAAGGCGTGGGCCTGGCTCAATTTCGTCGTTCCGTCCACGGAGGGATCATGAGATCCATCAACGTCACTCAGCGCGGCGCGAAGCTCGCGCCGCTCGCCGCCGCCGTCGCCGTCGCCGTGATCGCGGCCGGCGCAGGCTATTTCTTCGGGACGCGCCAAGCGCCCGCCGACCGCACTGCGGCGGGCACCGTGACGAGCGGGGCGGCCCAACCCGCCATGCCGGCCGCCACTGCCGATGCGAGCGGCCGCAAGGTTCTCTATTGGCACGACCCGATGGTGCCCGGCCAGAAATTCGACAAGCCCGGCAAGTCGCCCTTCATGGACATGGACCTGGTGCCGGTCTATGCGGA
Source organism: uncultured beta proteobacterium (assembly GCA_963741355.1). Classification (GTDB taxonomy): domain Bacteria; phylum Pseudomonadota; class Gammaproteobacteria; order Burkholderiales; family Casimicrobiaceae; genus CAIWHR01. Next base: position 5,650 of record CAVUIG010000021.1, on the reverse strand, counting down.
CGCGGCGGCCGACGGCGGCGTCGCGGTCAGCGCGCGCCAGCAGCAAAGCTTCGGCGTGCGCACCGCCGCCGCGACCGAGGGAACGCTCGACACGGGATTCTCCGCGGTCGGCGCGGTCGTGGTCGACGAGCGCTCGCTCGTTGCGGTGCAGGCGCGCAGCCGCCGGCTACGTCGAACGCCTTCTCGTGCGCGCGCAGTACGACGGCGTCGCGGCGGGGCAGCCGCTGGCCGAGCTCTATGTGCCGGAGTGGCTCGCCGCGCAGGAGGAACTGCTGGCGCTCAAGGCCAGTTCTCAGGCCGACGTCGCAAGGCTCGCCGACGCGGCGCGGCATCGCCTGTCGCTGCTCGGCATGCCCGACGCCGAAATCGCGCGGATCGAGCGTGACGGCAAGCCGTCGCCGCGCATCACGGTGACGGCACCGCAGGGCGGCGTCGTCTGGGAGATCGGCGCACGCGACGGGATGGCGGTCATGCCGGGCACGACGCTGTTCAAGATCGCCGGACTCGGAACCGTGTGGGTGATCGCCGACGTTCCGGAGGCGCAGGCGGCGCGGGTTCGCGCGGGCACGTCGGTCGTGGCGAGAGCCGCGGCGCTTGCCCGACCGCACCTTCAACGGAACGGTCAATGCACTGCTGCCCGAAGTCAACGCGCAGACGCGCTCGGTGCGTGCGCGAATCGTCCTCGCGAATCCCGGCGCTGCGCTGAAACCGGGCATGTTCGCGACGGTGGCCTTCGGCGGCGCACAGGCCGCGCCCGCGGTGCTCGTGCCGAGCGAAGCGGTGATCAACACCGGCAAGCGCAACGTCGTGATCGTCGATGCGGGCAACGGCCGCTTCACGCCGGTCGAGGTCGCCGTCGGCCGCGAGTCGGGCGAAGTCACCGAAATTCGCAGCGGTCTCGCCGCCGGGCAGCGCGTGGTCGTGTCCGGCCAGTTCCTCGTCGATTCCGAGGCGAGCCTCAAGGGCGCGCTGACGCGGATCGCGGCGACGGGCGACGTGGTCGCGCAGGCCGCGGATCCCCACGCGGGACACCGGGCGAGTCCGCAGGCCGCGGTGGCGACGCCGCCGGTGCACAAGGCGGAGGGCGTGGTGCGCACGGTCGGCGACGAGGTGCTGATCAAGCACGGCGCGATCCCGACCGCGGGGATGGGCGCGATGACGATGGCGTTCAAGGCGCCCAAGGGCGGACTGCCGAAGGACGTGACCCCGGGCACGAACGTGAAGTTCGAGTTCGTGTTCACGCCGCAGGGCGACATGCAGCTGACGTCGATCGTTCCCGTCGCACCCGGAGCGGCAGCGTCCGACAAGAAATGATCGCGGGCCTCATCCGCTGGTCGATCGCGAACCGGTTCCTCGTGCTGCTCGCCGCGGGGCTCGTCGCCGTCGCGGGCGTGTGGGCGGTGCGGACGACGCCGCTCGACGCGATTCCCGACCTGTCCGACACGCAGGTGATCATCCGCACGACGTACCCCGGGCAGGCGCCGCAGATCGTCGAGGACCAGGTCACCTATCCGCTGACGACGACGATGCTCTCCGTTCCCGGCGCGAAGGCGGTGCGCGGCTATTCGTTCTTCGGCGACTCGTTCGTCTACGTGCTCTTCGAGGACGGCACCGACCTCTACTGGGCCCGCTCGCGCGTGCTCGAATATCTCAACCAGGTGCAGGGCCGCCTGCCCGCGGGCGCGAAGGCGTCGCTCGGACCCGATGCGACCGGCGTGGGCTGGATCTACGAGTACGCGCTGGTCGACCGCACCGGCAAGAGCGACCTCGCGCAGCTGCGCGCGCTGCAGGACTGGTTCCTCAAGTACGAGTTGAAGTCGGTGCCGAACGTCGCCGAGGTCGCGACGGTCGGCGGCATGGTCCGGCAATACCAGGTCGTCGTCGACCCGGCGCGCCTTCGCGCCTACAACCTTCCGCTCGCGAAGGTGGTCGCGGCGATCCGCGACGCCAACCGCGAAGCCGGCGGCTCGGTGGTCGAGCTCGCCGAAGCCGAGTACATGGTCCGCACGCGCGGCTACCTCAAGACGCTCGAGGATTTCCGCGTGACGCCGGTGATGATCAGCGAAGGCGGCACGCCGGTGCTGCTGCGCGACGTCGCGCGCGTGCAGGTCGGCCCGGAAATGCGGCGCGGCATCGCCGAGCTCGACGGCGAAGGCGAGGTCACCGGCGGCATCGTCGTGCTGCGCTCGGGCAAGAACGCGTGGGAGACGATCCAGGCGGTCAAGGCGAAGCTCGAGCAGCTGAAGCCGGGACTTCCGCCGGGCGTGGAAATCGTTCCGGTGTACGACCGCTCGGCGCTGATCGAGCGCGCGGTCGACCATCTGCGCGGCAAGCTGCTCGAGGAATTCGCGGTGGTCGCGCTGGTGTGCGTCGCGTTCCTGCTGCACCTGCGCTCGGCGCTCGTCGCCGTCGTGTCGCTGCCGCTCGGCGTGCTCGCCGCATTCATCGTGATGCGCGCGCAGGGCGTGAACGCGAACATCATGTCGCTCGGCGGGATCGCGATCGCGATCGGCGCGATGGTGGACGCGGCGATCGTCATGATCGAGAACGCGCACAAGAAGCTCGAGGCGTGGAAGCACGCGCACGCGGCAGCTCGTCGACGGCAAGGAGACGCTGCCGGAGCCCACCCTCGACGAGCGGTGGGCGATCGTCACCGACGCGTCGGTCGAGGTCGGCCCCGCGCTCTTCTTCAGCCTGCTCGTGATCACGCTGTCGTTCGTGCCCGTCTTCGCGCTGGAGGCGCAGGAGGGCCGGCTGTTCGCGCCGCTCGCGTTCACCAAGACCTACGCGATGGCCGCCGCCGCGATGCTCGCGGTGACGCTCGTTCCGGTGCTGATGGGCTACTTCGTGCGCGGGCGCATCCCGACCGAGCACGCGAATCCGCTGAACCGCTTCCTGATCGCGGGCTATCGGCCGGTGCTCGACGCGGCGCTGTCCTGGCCGAAGGTCGACGCTCGCCGTGGCGGCGCTGGCGCTCGCGGCGACCGCGTGGCCCGTGATGCGCCTGGGCGGCGAGTTCATGCCGCCGCTCGACGAGGGCGACCTCCTGTACATGCCGACGGCGCTGCCCGGACTGTCCGCCGGCAAGGCGGGCGAGCTCCTGCAGCAGACCGACCGGATGATCAAGGCGATCCCGGAAGTCGCGCGCGTGTTCGGCAAGGTCGGCCGCGCCGAGACCGCGACCGATCCCGCGCCGATGGAGATGATCGAGACGACGATCCAGTTCAAGCCGAAGGATCGAGTGGCGCCCCGGCATGACGACCGACAAGATCGTCGAGGAGCTCGACCGCGTCGGTGCAGGTGCCGGGACTGTCCAACGTCTGGGTGCCGCCGATCCGCAACCGCATCGACATGCTCGCGACCGGCATCAAGAGTCCGGTCGGCATCAAGGTGTCGGGCCCGGATCTCGCCGAGATCGACCGCGTGGCGCAGGCGATCGAGCGCGCCGTCAAGGGCGTGCCCGGCGTCACCTCGGCGCTCGCCGAGCGGCTCGAGGGCGGCCGCTATCTCGACGTCGACGATCGACCGCGCCGCGGCGGCGCGCTACGGGCTGTCGCATCGCCGACGTGCAGGACATGATCGGCGCCGCGGTCGGCGGCGAGAACATCGGCGAGACGGTCGAGGGCCTCGCGCGCTTCCCGATCAGCGTCCGCTATCCGCGCGAGCTGCGCGATTCGGTCGAGGCGCTGCGGATGCTGCCGATCGTCACCGAGCGCGGCGCGCAGCTGCCGCTGTCCGCGATCGCCACGCGTGCGCGTCGTCGACGGCCCGCCGATGCTGAAGAGCGAGAACGCGCGGCTGTCGGGCTGGGTATACGTCGACGTCCGCGGCCGCGACCTCGTGTCGGTCGTGCACGATGCGCAGGCGGCGGTCGCGCGCGAAGTGAAGCTGCCGCCGGCTACTCGGTCTCGTGGTCCGGGCAGTTCGAGTATCTCGAGCGGGCGAAGGCGCGGCTCGCCTACGTCGTGCCGTTCACGCTGCTCGTGATCTTCGTGCTGCTCTACCTCGCGTTCCGCCGCGTCGACGAGGCGCTGCTCATCATGCTCGCCGTGCCGTTCGCGCTCGTCGGCGGCTACTGGCTGCTGTGGCTGCTCGGCTACGCGACGTCGGTGGCGACGGCGGTCGGCTTCATCGCGCTCGCCGGGCGTCGCCGCCGAGTTCGGCGTCGTGATGCTCCTGTACCTGCGCCACGCGTGGGAGGCGCGCCTCGCGCGCGGCGAGCCCGCGACGCGCGCGACGCTGCGTCGCGGCGATCGAGGAGGGCGCCGTGCTGCGCGTGCGGCCCAAGGCGATGACCGTCGCCGTGATCATGGCGGGCCTGCTGCCGATCATGCTGAGCTCCGGCACCGGCGCGGAGATGATGCAGCGGATCGCCGCGCCGATGGTCGGCGGGATGATCACCGCGCCGCTGCTGTCGATGCTCGTTCAGTTGGTTTGCATCACCACTTCATTTCGCCCTTGTTGACCTTGGCGCCGATCTCGAGTGCCACCATCAGGCCCGCTGTGGGATAGGCCGACTTCATCGCCTCGATCAGCGCGGCCGAGTTCGGCGCCTTGGCCAGTTCTGATTCAAAGCGAGTCAGGTAGGACTGGGTGTAGGAAAGCTGCGAAGCGTCCTGCTTCTGGCCTGACAGCATGTGGCCAGGAACTACGGTGGTCGGCTGAAGCGCTGCCATCGTGCCCAGTTTCCTGTTCCAGTCGGCCCGCTCCTGCGCGGTCTGCGTGTCAGCCGTCCAGACATGCAGACCGGCAAAAGCATTGACCCCTCCCACTATGGCCTTCGAAGAAGGAATCCATACGTAGCTGCGGTGCGGGAGGGAATCATCCAGCCCCCTGATTTCGAGCGTCTGGCCTTCCAGCTTGATCGTGTTCCCGGCAATGACTTCAGGCACCGGAACGTCCGTCGGCGCATTGGCGCCCAGTCGCGGCCCCCACAACTGCAGCTTGGTGGGTAGCGTCGCCTGGATCTTCTTCACGGTGGGCGCACTCGCGATCAGCGTCGCTTCGGGAAACAACTTCTTCAGTACACCCGCGCCGAAGAAGAAGTCTGGGTCGGCCTGGCTGATGTAGATGGTCTTCAGCGTCTTGCGGCTGTCGAGAACCATCGCGGCGATCCGGTACGCATCTGCCTGAGTGAACCCGGTATCGATGAGTACCGCCTCCGTCTTGCCGGATACCAGAACGGCGTTGACGTGGAAGCTGCCGGCATCGGCGTTGTAGACCTGGAGGGAAAGCGCAACAGGAGTCATTTGGGCGGCGGCCTCGTTGGCGACGACGCCGAGGGTCAGGCTTGCAAACAGCGGAAGGAGAGGTTTGATCATGGAATCGCTCGCGGTGGTGAAGGTGACGGCGCCATATATTTTGCTACTAACTGTCGATAAACAGTAGAATGATAGACACTTTGTCTACTGGATCGATCTAATCCATGGATCGAATCACTTCCATGCAGGTGTTCACCGAAGTGGCTGACCGCGGCAGCCTGACCGAGGCCGCCGAGGCGCTGGACATGTCGCGGGCCATGGTCTCGCGCTACCTCGAAAGCTTCGAGCGTTGGCTCGGGCAGTATGGGTACCGCACCGAACGACAAGGCGAGTAAGCCTCACGGATGCCGGGGAAGAAGCGCTGCAGCGCTGCCGCCAGATGCTCGAAC
>CAVUIG010000020.1:0-61105 GCA_963741355.1 uncultured beta proteobacterium | reverse complement strand
GCCGAAATCCGCGGTGACCGCCTCGCGCAGCTCGCGCGCGAGCAGCGCGATGAACTCGGAATAGACGGCGACGTGCTTGCGCTCGTGCTGCAGGATCACGGCCTCTCGGCATTCGTCGCCGTGGTATTCGCTGGCGACGTAGACCGTCATCGGCTTCATCGCGAGCGTGATCCGGATCACCGGCCGAACGCAGGCGCGCCCGCCCTGCTTTTCCTCGATGCCCTGCAGCTCGGTGAAGCTCTGGTAGCCGACCTTGGTCAGCGTGAGCCCCAGCGCGCGGTCGTAGGATCCCGCTTCGGGGCTCATCTCCGTGAGCTCGCGATACGATCGTGTCGCGTCGACGTCGCTAGCTGATCGGCGCCGTCGTGATGTCGATCCGCGTCGGCGGCACCTGGCGCTCGCAGACCTTCTCGAACGGGACGAGCCCGACGCGCGCGGCGACCGTGGTGGCCCGGTCGCAGCCGCAAACGAGTGCGACGGCGGCCAGCGCCGCGATCGGAGCGGCGCGCCAGCCGCCGCCGCGCCGGCGCCGCCGATCCCCGGGTCGCGCGCCCGTCATTCGCCGACGACCGCCGGCAGCTTGTGATGACGCCGCACCGGCGACCAGGCGATCGCCGCCGCCACCAGCACGAGCCCCAGCGCGCCGATGGTGAGCAGCGTCGCGCGGAGCCCGATGATCGTCGCCAGCGCGCCGCCGGCGAGCGAGCCCAGCGGCGCCGCCGCGACCGTGAGGAAGCGCATCGTCGCCGTCATCCGGCCGAGCAGGCGGTCCGGCGTGATCGCCTGGCGCAGCGACAGGTAGTTGATCCCGAACAGCACCGCGCCGAAGTCGAACATCAGCATCGCGAGGCCGAGCAGCGTCGTCGCGAGCCAGACGGGTCCCGACACGAGGCCGAACGCCTGCCAGCCGAACGCGGTCAGCGTGAGCCCGTGCACGATCACGGGGCCGACGCCGAAGCGCGCGGCGAGCCGCTCGGCGAATGCGGCCGCGAGCACGCAGCCGACCCCGCCGAACATGTAGGTGAGGCCGATCGCTCCGGGCGAGAGCGAAAGCTCGCGCGTCGCGAAGAGGATCAGCACCGCGACCTGCATGTGGTGCAGGATCTGCCACAGCCCCGCGAGCCACGCCAGCGCGAGCAGCGTCCGGTTGTTCCAGACGAGCTTCAGGCCCTCGTGGATCTCCTGCGTCACCGACGCCGACGTGCCAGGATGCACGACGTCGCGCTGCGCCCGCACGCGGCGCAGCATCAGCGCCGAGACGAAGAACGCGCAGGCGTCGAACGCGATCGCGAAGGGCGCCGTCAGCAGCTGGATCAGCACGCCGGACAGGCCCGGACCGATCAGCGCCGCCGACGTCTCGCCGAGCGTGATCTTGGCGTTCGCCTCGACCAGCCGCCGCCGCCCGGCCAGCTGCGCGAGCAGCACCTGGTAGGCGGCGCCGCCGACGACGTTCTGCACGCCGCAGAAGAATCCGACGACGAACAGGATCTCGATCGACAGCGCGTTGAAATACGCGGCGACGGGGATCGCCAGCAGCGCGACGCCGCGTCCGATGTCGGACGCGATGACGATGGGCAGCCGGCGCACGCGGTCGATCAGCACGCCCGCGTGCAGGCTGACGAGCGCGAACGGCAGCGTCTCGAGCGCGACCAGCACGCCCATCTGCATCGGCGTGGCGTGCAGCAGCACCGCGGCCGTCAGCGGCAGCGCGAGGTTCGTGATCTGCGCGCCGAACGACGTGATCGTCAGCGAGCCCCACAGCTTCATGAACTCCGGATGGCGCCAGAGCCCGCGGAAGTTGCGCCGGAAAAAATCCTGTATGCGTGACATGGTGTTGCCTGTTCACCGGCAAAGCCGGAATGCGCCGCAAATGGCGGCGAAAATGCATGGCGACAGGCGGGTGCTGCGAAGGTGCCGGAATCCTACTCCCGCCTGCTGCCCGGGCGGGGACTCCGGCCGGACGACTACCGCGTAACGCCGCGGCAGATCGGAAGCGAGGCGGTGCGAGGCGCCATGTGCAGCGGCCAATGCTTCAGCCGGTTGCCGCGCGCGCGCACGACCGCCCCGCCCGCAATGGCGGACGGCGTCGGGAAAATGTGGCGCGCGTGATTCATGTTTGCTCGCAAAAGGCAGTCGAGATGGATGTTGTTGCTCTCGGCGCGATTTTACGCGGCGGCGGGCGGTTCGGCAAATCCACGCCCGAATGCGGAGCGGACTCGGCGATCGGGTGTCGCAACCGCGCAACGTCGCTGCGGCGCATCATTTCCCGGACTTCTGTCGCGCCGTGTCGACGTCCATGTATTTCCAGGGATGCTCCCAGTACGCATGCTTCCGGTAGCCCAACACCCACGGCTGCACCAGGGTGTTTTCGATCGGATAGAAACCGATCCACCACGGGTTGTACGCCGCGACGATCTCCGACATCTTCCGATAGAGGGCGTTGCGCTCGGCGCCGTCGGGCAGGCGCCGCGACGCCCGGTAGAGGTCGTCGAACTCCGGCAGCGCGAAGCGCGCGTAGTTGGTCTGCCCGATGTTGGGTCCGTACAGGAGCTGCATGAACGCGTCGCCCTCGCCGTACTGCGTGATCCAGCCGACGCGCCACATCGGCAGCTGGCCGACCTTGCCCATCTTGATGAGATCCGGGAATTTCTGCTTGAGGAACTCGATGCGCAGGCCGATCGCCTTCATGCCGCGCAGCCACAGCTCGTCGGCCTCGCGGTCGCGCGCCGACGGCGTCGACGCCATGACGAGCGTCAGCGGCTTGCCGTCGGGCGTCTCGCGGTAGCCGTCGCCGTCGCGGTCGACGTAGCCGAACTTGTCCAGCAGCGCCTTCGCCGCGGCCGGATCGTACTTGACGCCCACGTCGAGCGCGGGATCGTGGCCCGGAAGATTGGGCGGAATCGGCTGCGTGGCCGGCAGCGCCTGCCCCTGGTAGACGACGCGGATCAGCGCCGCCCGCTCGAAGCCGAGCGCGATCGCGCGGCGGAGCGCGATCTTCTCCTTCGCCATGCCGCCGACGACGGGGTCTTCCATGTTGAAGTACGCGTACTGCAGCGCCGGCTGCGTGACGCGGGCGAGACGGACGTCGCGCGCGGTGTACTGGGAGCGCAGCGCGTCGTTCTGGAGCACGTTGTCGGACAGGTCGGACGGGACGTTGACGTAGTCGAGCGCGCCGCTGTTGAAGGCGAGGAGCCGCGGATTGGATTCCTCGATGATGGAGACTTCGATCCGGCCCACGATCGGAAGCTTCTTGCCGCGCAGGCCGACGAACGGGTCGACGCCCGGCTCGGCGATCGCGGGAAACACCTCGTCGCGATAGTTCGGGTTCGCCTCGAGCACGATCTGCTGCCCGCGGCGCCACGACTTCAGCAGGTAGGGGCCGGTGCCGACCGGGTTCGCCTGGATCCATCCGCTCGCATCGCCGTACGCCTCGACGACCTCGCGCGCGACCGCCGCCATCGGCGACGTGGTCATGTACCCCTGCATGATGTAGTCGGGCTCCTTCAGCTGCATCCGGATCGTGTATCGGTCGGTCGCCCGCAGCCCCTCGATCGGCGCGTCGTAGTCGAACTTGCCCGACTTGGCGCCGGCCTCGACCACCGCGTCGGCGCCGACGATCTTGCCCTGGATGTACCACGCGAACGGCGAGCGCATCTTGGGATCGATCAGGCGCTTCCACGAATAGACGTAGTCGGCGGCGGTGAGCTCGCGCTTCTTTCCCTTGAACGCCGGGTCGTCGGCGAAATAGATGCCGGGCCGGACCTTCATCGTCCACGTCCGTCCGCCGTCGGTGATCTCGGGCATCGCCGTCGCGGTGTTCGGCACCCGCGTGTACGGCCGCTTGAAATAATCCCAGCCGTAGAGCGTGTCGAAGATCGCGTGCTGGATGTGGTCCGAATAGAGGTCGCTCGTCGCCTGCGGGTCGAACCCCGTCTCGGCGACGATGAACGCCGTGCGCAGCGTCTTGCTCATGTCGGCGGCGGTGGCCGCGCCCGGGCCGGCCAGCGCGACGACGATGAGCGAGACCAGGGCGATCCCGCGAAGGCGCGGCGGAAAGACGAACATCCGCCGCATTGCTACCGGGTCGCGCTCTTGCGCCGGGCGAGGTCGAGATCGAGGTACATCCACGGATGCGGATTGTAGGTGTCGTACTTGTAGCCCAGCACCCACGGATGGACGATGATGTTCTCGATGCGGTAGGTGTGCAGCACCCATGGCGCATAGGCGACGACGAGCTTCGACATCTCGCGGTAGAGCTTCACGCGCTCGGGGCCGTTCGGCATCTTCTTCGCGCGGTCGTAGAGCGCGTTGAACTCCGGCAGATCGAAGCGGCCGAGGTTCGACATGCCCTTGTGCGGGCCGTAGAGAAGGTCGAGGAAGCCGCTCGCCGTTGTCGTTGGTGTTGGTGTTCGCGAGCCCCCACATCTGCAGCTGCCCCGCGAGCCCCTGCTTCAGCGTGTCGGGAAACTTCTGCTTGGTGAACTCGATCCGGATGCCGACGGCGTCCATGCTCTTCTTCCACAGCTCGTCGAACTGCCGGTAGATCGCGGACGGATCGGACGCCAGCGTGAGCTTCAGCGGCTTGCCATCGGGCATGTCGCGCCAGCCGTCGCCGTCCTTGTCGACATAGCCGAACTTGTCGAGCAGCGCCCTGGCGCCGGCGGGGTCGTCGTGGGCTGCGCCGTTGTAGTCGGGATCGTGACCGATGACGTTGGGCGGGATCGGCTGCGTCGCGCGCATCGCCTGGCCGAGGCGGATCACCTTGATCTCGTCCTCGTTGTTGTAGGCCATGCTGATCGCGCGGCGGAGCGCGATCTTGTCGTTCGTGTACCCGCCGACGACCGGGTCCTCCATGTTGAAGTACGTGTAGACGACGGTGGGCTGCACGCCACGCCCGAGGATGATGCCCTGGGCCGCGAACTCGGGCTTCAGCTTGTCGCCGTTCATCACCTTCGGCACGAGGTCGGTCGGCACGGTGATGTAGTCGAGCTCGCCCTTCTCGAACGCGAGCAGCCGCGGATTCGACTCCTCGATGATGCGAGATCTCGATGCGGCCGATGATCGGCAGCTTCTTGCCGCGCATCTTCGCGATCGAGCGCCTGGTCGGCGGGCTGCGTGCTCGTCGGGATACACCTCGTCGCGGAATGTCGGGCAGGCCTCGAGCACGATCTTCTGGCCGCGGCGCCATTCCTTCAGTCGATACGGCCCGGTGCCGACCGGGTTCTCCATGATCCAGCCGCTCGGATCGCCGTAGGCCTTCACCACCTCGCGCGCAACCGCCGCGGTTGCCGACGAGTTGAGGTCGGTGAGGAGGTCGTACGCGGGATAGGTGAGCTTCAGCCGCAGCGTGTACTTGTCGATGGCCTGCGCGCCCTCGAGGGGCGCGTCGTAGTCGAACGCGCCGGTCTTCCTCGCCGCCTCGATCGCGGCCTTCGCGCCGACCAGCCGGTCGTCGAGGATCTGCGCGTTGTTCGAGCGCAGCTTGGGATCGATCAGCCGCTTGAACGAATAGACGTAGTCCTCGGCGACGAGCTCGCGCTTCTTGCCCTTGAACGCCGGATCGTCGGAAAAGTAGATGCCGGGCTTGATCTTGATCGTCCACGTCAATCCGTCGGCGGAGATCTCCGGCAGGGCGGCGGCGGTGTTCGGAACGATCTTGTACGGCCGCGCCAGATGATCGTACCGGTAGAGCGGATCGAACATCGCGCGGTTGACGAAGTTCGAGTAGAGGTCGGAGGACGCCTGCGGGTCGAAGCCGTTCTCCGGCGCGACGAAGGCGACGTGCAGCGTCTTGTCCATGTCGGCGCCCGCCGCGGCGGGCGCGAATCCCGCCGAGCAGCCGCGACCGCGCAGATGCCCCAGAGCCGTCGCGCGGTCATTGTTGGACCCCCACGCTTGCGGCCCCGGCGGCGCTCATTGCGCCACCGGCCGCCGCGGCATCTTCATGTCGATGTCGTAGTACTGCCACGGATGCTGCTGGAAGACGCTGTGCTTGTAGCCGATGAGCCATGGGTAGCGGATCACGTTCTCGTAACGATAGACGTCGAAGTACCAGGGTGCGTACGCCGACACGATGGCCGACATCTCGCGGAAGACCTTCGCCCGCTCGGGATTGTCGGGCATGCTGCGCGAGCGGTCGTAGAGCCGGTCGAAATCGGGCTGCTTGAAGCGCGAAATATTCGAGAGCCCGGCATGGCCGCCGTACAGGAGGCCGAGGAACCCGTAGCCGTCGGTGGTCGTGCTGATGTTGCCGAGGTACCACATCTGCAGCTGTCCGGCGAGACCCATCTTGAGGAGCTCCGGCCATTTCTGCTTGACGAACTGCACCTTGATGCCGATCGCGGTGAGGCTCCTCTGCCACATCTCCTCGTACTGACGGCCGCGGGCGTCGGTCGTCGTGCCCATCGAGATCATGAGCGGCTTGCCGTCGGGGAGATCGCGCCAGCCGTCGCCGTTGCGATCGACGTAGCCGAACTTGTCGAGCAGCGCCTTCGCGCCGGCGACGTCGTAGTGGACGTGGCCCTGGAATTTCGGATCGTAGCCGGACACGCCGGGCGGTATCGGCTGCGTCGCGCACTCGGCCTGTCCCTGCCAGAGGATGCGGATCTCCTCCTCGCAGTTGTAGGACATCCCAAATGCGCGCCGCAAGGCGATGCGCTCCTGCGTGTAGCCGCCGATGACGGCGTCCTCCATGTTGAAATACGTGTAGTTGATCGCGGGCTGGACGCCTCGCGCGAGCTTCACGCCGGCCTTCTCGAAGCGCGGCTGCAGCCCGTTGCCGAGATCGGTCACGTTCGAGACGAGGTCCCCCGGAACGGTGATGTAGTCGAAGGCGCCCTTCTCGAAGCTCAGGAGCCGCGGATTGCTCTCCTCGACGATGCTGATCTCGACGCGCGGGATGATCGGCAGCCGCTTGCCCTTCATTGCCGCGACGATGTCGCGGTCGGCCGGATCGGCGCTCTCGGGGAAGATCGTCGCGCGATACCCCGGATTCGCCTCGAGCACGACTTTCTGGCCGCGCCGCCAGTCCTTCAGCCGGTACGGCCCCGTGCCGACCGGATTCGCCATCGTCCAAGCGCTCGCGTCGCCGTACGTTTCGATCACTTCGCGCGCGACTGCCGCCGTCGGCGTCGTCGTGAGGTCGGGCAACAGGCTGTACGCAGGATGCGTGAGCTTGAGTTGCAGCGTGTATTTGTCGACCGCGCGCACTCCCTCGAGGGGCGTGTCGTAGTCGAACTTGCCGGTTTCCTTCGCCTTCGCGACGGCGGCGTCGCCGCCCACGAAGATCTGGTCGAACACCTGAAGGCTCGGCCGAGCGGACCTTGGGATCGAGGATGCGCTTCCACGAATACACGTAATCCGCGGCGACGAGCTCGCGCTTCTTTCCCTTGAACGCGGGATCGTCGGCGAAATAGATGCCGGGCTTGATCCTGATCGTCCACGTGAGGCCGTCGGCCGAGATTTCCGGAAGCGCCGCGGCCGTGTTCGGAATGATCTTGTAGGGCCGCGCGAGATAGTCGTACCGGTAGAGCGCGTCGAAGATCGCGGTGTTGATGTAGTCGGAATACGCGTCGAGCCATGCCTGCGGGTCGAATCCGGTCTCGGCGACGGGAAACACGACGTGCAGCACCTTCGCGGGCTCCGCCTGCGCGGATACGCGGAAGCGGCGAGAGCGCCAGCGCTGATGCCGCGACCAGCGCAGCGAGGCCGCGGAGCGACGGCACGCTACAGGACCTTCTCGATGTCGCCGGCGAGGCTTTCCGGCTCGGCATTCGGCGCGTAGCGCTCGAGCACCTTGCCGTTGCGGTCGACCAGGAACTTGGTGAAGTTCCACTTGATCGCCTCGGTGTTGAGCAACCCCGGCTTCGCCTTCTTGAGGAACTTGTAGACCGGCGCAGCCTCGTCGCCGTTGACGTCGACCTTCGCGAAGAGCGGAAACGTCACGCCGTAGTTGACCTCGCAGAACGACTCGATGTCGGCCTCGTTGCCCGGCTCCTGCGCGCCGAACTGGTTGCACGGGAATCCGAGGACCTCGAAGCCCTTGGCGTGGAATTTCTTGTACAGCGCCTCGAGCCCCTTGTATTGCGGCGTGAAGCCGCACTGGCTCGCGGTGTTGACGATCAGGAGCGCCTTGCCCTTGTAGGCGTCGAGATTGACGGTCTTGCCGTGGATGTCCTTGACGCTGAAGTCGTAGAGGCTTGCCATGGGGATGTCCTTTCGGAATGGGCGCGATTATGCGCGTGTCTTGGCCGGCGACGGGAGGCTTCGCCAAACCCTCCGCCGCCGGGAGTTTGGACGACCAGCACGTCCCCCGGGTTCACGGGAATCGCGAACGTCGCGCCGAACTCCTCGCGCGTCCCGTCGGCGCGCTCGATCCAGTTGCGACCCGTGGCGCCCGGTTCGCCGCCCGCCATGCCGAATGGCGCGACGCGACGGCGGTTGGCGAGCATCGCCGCCGTCATCGTCTCGAGAAAGCGGATGCGCCGCTCGCCGCCGTCGCCCCCCCGGTGCCGGCCCGCGCCGCCGCTGCCCTGCCGGATCGAGAACGCGTCGAGCCGGACCGGAAAGCGCCATTCGAGCACTTCGGGATCGGTGAGCCGCGAATTCGTCATGTGCGTCTGCACGACGCTCGTGCCGTCGAAATCGGCGCCCGCGCCGGAGCCGCCCGCGATCGTCTCGTAATACTGGTACGTGTCGTTGCCGAACGTGAAGTTGTTCATCGTTCCCGCAGCCGCCGCCATCACGCCGAGGGCCCCGTACAGCGCGTCGGTGATCGCCTGCGACGTCTCGACGTTGCCGGCGACGACCGCGGCAGGATAGCGCGGCGCCAGCATCGAGCCTTCGGGAATCACGATCGACAGCGGCTTCAGGCAGCCGGCATTCATCGGAATCTCGTCGTCGACCAGCGTGCGAAACACGTAGAGGACCGCGGCCTTGCACACTGCCGACGGCGCGTTGAAGTTGGTCGGCTGCTGCGGGCTCGTGCCCGTGAAATCGATCGTTGCCGCGCGCCTTGCCTTGTCGATCGAGATCGACACTGCGATCCGCGCGCCGCTGTCCATCTCGACTTCGTAATGGCCATCGGTCAGCACGTCGAGCACCCGCCGCACCGATTCCTCGGCGTTGTCCTGCACGTGCTTCATGTAGGCGCGCACCGTCGGCAGGCCGAAATGCTCGGTCATCCTGCCGAGCTCCTCGGCCCCTTTCGCACAGGCCGCCACCTGCGCGCGCAAGTCGGCGAGGTTCTGGTCGACATTGCGCGACGGATAGCGCCCGCCTCCGAGGATCGCGCGCATCTCGTCCTCGAGGAAGCGCCCCTCCGCGACCAGCTGCACGTCGTCGAGCAGCACGCCCTCCTCGTCGACGTGCCGCGAATCCGGGGGCATCGAGCCCGGCGTGGTTCCGCCGATGTCGGCATGATGGCCTCTGGACGCCACGTAGAATTCGGGCCGGGCCGGATCCGGGGCGCTCGCTTTGTCAGCTGCGTCGTCGGCTCCTCGCTCTGTCCTTCTCCTCCTGGGTTTCGCGCGATCATCCCCGGCTCCGGCTCGGGCGTGCCATTCGCTCGCAGAAAGACCGGCGCGATCACGGTGACGTCCGGCAGATGCGTGCCCCCGTTGTAGGGCGCATTGAGCACGAACACGTCGCCAGGCCGCATCGTCTCCCGACGCGCGTCGATGATCGTCTTCACGCTCTCGCCCATCGACCCCAGGTGCACCGGCATGTGCGGCGCGTTCGCGATCAGGTTGCCCTCGCCGTCGAACAGCGCGCACGAAAAGTCGAGCCGCTCCTTGATGTTCACCGAGTACGAGGTGTTGGCGAGCGTCACGCCCATCTGCTCGGCGATCGCCATGAACAGGTTGTTGAAGACCTCGAGCAGCACCGGGTCGGCGTCGGTGCCGATCGCGTGAGGGCGCCGCGCCGGCAGGGCGCGCGCGAGCATGACGTCGCCGCGCGCGGTGAATTCGGCGCGCCAACCGGGCTCGACGACGATCGTCGCGTTGTCCTCGCGGATCACCGCCGGCCCGATGAGCGCGTCGCCGGGACGAAGATCGGCGCGGTCGAAGACGCCGGCCTCGTGGAACCCGCTGGCCGTGAAGATACGGTTGGTCTTGATCGGGCGGAGCCCGGCCGGGCGCGGGGCGAACCGGGGAGCGGCCTCCGCCGCGTCGTGCGAGCGGCCGGCCACCTCAACCGCGACGGCCTCGATCACCAGCGGCTTGTCCGGCATCAGGAAACCGTATTGCTGCCGATAGCGCCGGGCGAACTCCCGCGTGACCTCCGGCAATGGCGCCGCCGGAACCTCGAGCGTCGTGTCGGTGCCTTCGTACTTGAGGTGCAGCGTGCGCGTCACGGTCGTGCGCGACTGCGCGATGCCCTGCGCCGTCACCTCGGCGCGCGCCGCGGACTCGAGCGACGCAAAGGCGCCCTCCGCGAGGGCCAGTGACTCCGTTGCAAGGCGCGCCTCGATCGCCTGCTGCTTCAGCGCGCGGACGTCGGCGACGCCCATCCCGTACGCCGACAGCACGCCGGCAAGGGGATGCAGCAGCACGCGCGTCATGCCGAGCGCGTCCGCGACGAGGCAGGCGTGCTGGCCGCCCGCACCGCCGAAGCAGCACAGCGCGTATTCGGTGACGTCGTAGCCGCGCTCGACCGAGATGTGCTTGATCGCGTTGGCCATGTTGGCGACGGCGATCGCAAGGAAGCCGTCGGCGAGCTGCTCCGCGCTGCGCGCCCGTCCCGTCGCCGCGGCGAGCGATTCCGCCAGCGCCGCGAATTTCTCGCGGACGACCGCCGCGTCGAGCGGCTCGTTGCCGCCGGCGCCGAACACGCGGGGGAAGATTTCCGGATCGAGCTTGCCGACCATCACGTTGCAATCGGTGACCGTCAGCGGGCCGCCGCGGCGGTACGACGCGGGGCCCGGCACCGCACCGGCGGACTCGGGGCCGACACGCATCCGCGAGCCGTCGAAGCGGCAGATCGATCCGCCTCCCGCGGCGACCGTGTGGATGCGCATCATCGGCGCGCGCAGCCGCACGCCCGCCACCTCGGTGACGAACGCGCGCTCGAATTCTCCCGCGAAATGCGTGACGTCGGTCGACGTCCCGCCCATGTCGAAGCCGATAATCCGGTCGCAGCCCGCGAGCCGCGACACCTCGACCGCGCCGACCACGCCGCCCGCGGGCCCCGAGAGGATGGCGTCCTTGCCCTGGAACCGGTGCGCGTCGGTCAGTCCGCCTGAGCTCTGCATGAACTGGATCCGCGGCAGATATCGCGCGTCTGCTTCGTTGCCTTCGGCGCCTCCGCCTCGCCGTATTACGGATACTGTCTCGTCGTCGGCTTCCGCATTTGCCAACTGAGGCCTCGCATCCATCGCGATCTCTGCCGCGGCTCGATCGCTATCGCCACGCAGATCACGCTCGACCTGGCCGACGTAGCGGCGCAGGATCGGCGAGAGATAGGCGTCGACGACCGTCGTGTCGCCGCGCGAGACGAACTTCATCAGCGGCGACACTTCGTGGCTGACCGAAACCTGCGCGAAGCCGAGCTCGCGCGCAAGCGTGGCGAGCGCGCGCTCGTGCGCGGGATATCGATAGCCGTGCATCAGCACGATGGCCACCGCCTCGATGCCCTTCGCGCGCGCCGCAGCAAGATCGAGCCGCGCGGCGGCGGCGTCGAGCGGCCGCACGACTTCGCCATGCGCGCCCATCCGCTCGTCGACCTCGACCACGGCCTCGTAGAGCATCGTCGGCAGGTCGATCCGGCGCACGAAGAGCTTCGGCCGATGCTGGTATCCGATGCGCAGCGCGTCGGCAAAGCCGCGCGTGACGACGAGCAGCGTCCGCTCGCCCTTGCGCTCGAGCAGCGCGTTGGTCGCGACGGTCGTGCCCATCTTCACCGCCTCGATCGCGGTCGCCGGCAGCGGCACGCCGGGTGCGAGATCGAGGATGGCGCGAATGCCCGCCACCGCGGCGTCGCGATACCGGCCGGGATTCTCGGACAGGAGCTTTCGGGTGACGAGCGTTCCGTCGGGGCGGCGCGCGACAACGTCGGTGAACGTGCCGCCGCGGTCGATCCAGAACTGCCAGCGCGGAGGATTCTGAGATTCGCTCATCGAAGGATCACCCTGTGCCGCGGGCTGCTGCCGCCGCCACGCAACGACAGGCGGGTGTCATTATAGAGGGCGTCTCCGCGGCGCCGGCTCCCGCGCCAACCGCTGCCGCGACCAAAGCGCGCGGGCTGCACTTTGCGTGAGGCAGCGCAACGCACGCGGCAGTGAAATTGTGGTAAAAACAGCGAGGCCGTCTCGCGTCGCCGCGCCGCCCTCGCAATTGTCGTCGCCGCCCTCCGGAGCTTCCCGATGAAACGTCCGTCCATCCTTCTGCTGACGCTCGCCGCGATCGTCTCCGGGCTCGCGGCGCCGGCGGCCGCAGCCGACGTCAAGTGGGACATGCCGACCGCGTACCCCGCCAACAATTTCCATACCGAGAACATCCAGCAGTTCGCGAAGGACGTGGAGAAGAGCACGTCCGGCAAGCTCAGCATCACTGTGCATCCCAACGCGTCGCTCTTCAAGGCGCCCGAGATCAAGCGCGCCGTGCAGGGCGGGCAAGTTCAGGTGGGCGAGATCCTGCTCGTCAACTTCGAGAACGAAGACCCGATCTACGGCATCGACGGCGTTCCGTTCCTGGCAACGTCCTACCCTGAGGCGATGAAACTCTACAAAGCGTCGCGCAAGGCGCTCGACGAGCGGCTCGCGAAGCAGGGGATGAAGGTCCTGTTCGCCGTGCCGTGGCCGCCGCAGGGGATCTTCACCAATCGCACGCTCGCGTCCGGCGCCGACATGAAGGGACTCAAGTGGCGCGCGTACAGCCCCGCCACGTCGCGGATCGCCGAGCTGGTCGGCGCGCAGCCGGTGACCGTGCAGGCCGCCGAGGTCTCGCAGGCGCTCGCGACGGGCGTCATCGACTCCTACATGTCGTCGGGCGCGACCGGCTACGACTCGAAGACGTACGAGCACATCAGGAATTTCTACGACACGAGGGCGTGGATCCCGAAGAACGCGGTCATCGTGAACAGGGCGGCGTTCGACGCGCTCGACAAGCCGACGCAGGCGGCGCTCCTCAAGGCAGCCGCCGACGCGGAGGTCCGCGGCTGGAAGCTCTCCGAGGAAAAGAACGGCTGGTACGTCGAGCAGCTGAAAGCGAAGGGGATGACGATCGTCGTTCCGCCCGAGCAGCTCACCGCGGACCTGCGCAAGGTCGGAAATTTCATGCTCGCCGAATGGCTGCGCAAGACGAAGGACGACGGCCGCAAGGTGATCGAGATCTACCGGGCGATGTAGCGGAGGCGCGAACGCATCGTCCGCGCCGCGCCACGGTCACTGCGA
The DNA here is from genome assembly GCA_963741355.1 of uncultured beta proteobacterium. Lineage (GTDB taxonomy): Bacteria > Pseudomonadota > Gammaproteobacteria > Burkholderiales > Casimicrobiaceae > CAIWHR01. Next base: position 47,715 of record CAVUIG010000020.1, on the reverse strand, counting down.
TGACGCCGCGCCGCGCGCTCGACGCGCTGTATCTTTCCGCCGGCTATCTCGCGGCCGTGCTCCTCGCCGGAACGCTGGCAATGGTGCTGCTGGGGATCGCCGGCCGCCTTCTCGATTTCCACGTCCCGGGCACCGACGCCTACGCCGGCTACTGCATGGCCGGCTGCGGATTCCTCGCGCTCGCCCATACGCTGAAGCGCGGCGAGCACATCCGGGTGACGCTCGTGCTCGAGCACCTGGGCGCGCGGCCGAAGCGCGCGCTCGAGCTCGTCAGCACTGGTGCTGGCCACCGGCCTCGCGGCGGCGTTCGCCTATTTCAGCGTGCGGCTCGCCTGGCAGTCGTGGGATTTCAACGACATCTCGACGGCGAATGACGCAACGCCGTTGTGGATTCCGCAGCTCGCCATGGCGGCGGGTACGGTGACCCTGTTCATCGCGCTCGTCGACGAGCTCGTGCTCGAATGGACCGGTCGGCGCGCGGCGCGCGCTCCGGCCGAGGCGCTGCGCAGCGAGTAGCCCGCACGCATGGATGCCGTTGTCACGCTGCTCCTCGTCCTCGCACTGTTCGCGCTGCTCGGGAGCGGCGTCTGGATCGGGCTTGCGCTGACCGGGGTCGCGTGGATCGGGATGGAGTTCTTCTCGAAGCAGCCCGCCGCGGGAGACGCGATGGCGGTGACGATCTGGGGCAGCGCGTCGTCGTGGACCCTGACCGCGCTGCCGCTTTTCGTGTGGATGGGCGAAATCCTCTTCCGCACGCGATTGTCCGAGGACATGTTCCGCGGCCTCGCGCCATGGCTCGAGCGCGTGCCGGGTCGACTGCTGCACACGAACATCATCGGCTGCACGATCTTCGCCGCCGTATCGGGCAGCTCGGCCGCGACGTGCGCGACGATCGGCAAGATGACGCTGCCGGAGCTCGCTCGCCGCGGGTACCCCGAGGACATCACGATCGGCACGCTCGCCGGCGCGGGAACGCTCGGGCTCCTGATCCCGCCTTCGATCATCATGATCGTCTACGGCGTCAGCGCCAACGTTTCGATCGCGCAGCTCTTCATCGCCGGCGTGATTCCGGGAGTCATGCTTGCGACGCTCTTCTCCGGCTACATCGTCGCCTGGTCGCTCCTCCATCCCGGCGCGATTCCGGCGGCGACCGAGCGCACGACGCTCGCACAGAAGATTCACGCGGCGCGGCACCTCATTCCGGTGATCTGCCTGATCGGGCTGGTGCTGGGATCGATCTACGCCGGCGTCGCGACGGCGACCGAGGCGGCGGCATTCGGCGTCGTCGGAGCGCTCGCGATCGCGGCGCTGCAGGGCTCGCTTCGGTGGAGGACGTTCCGCGACAGCATGATGGGGGCAACCCGTCTCTACTGCATGATCGCGCTGATCCTCGCCGGCGCCGCCTTCCTCACGCTGGCCATGGGATACATCGGCCTGCCGCGCCACCTTGCCGAATGGATCGGTGGCCTGGGACTCTCGCCATTCGCGCTTGATCGTCGCGCTGATGCTTTTCTATATCGTCCTGGGATGCTTCCTCGACGGGATCTCGATGGTCGTGCTGACGATGGGCGTCATCCTGCCGTCGGTGCAGGCGGTCGGCATCGACCTTCTCTGGTTCGGCATCTTCATCGTGCTGGTGGTCGAGATGGCGCAGATCACGCCTCCGGTCGGATTCAACCTGTTCGTGCTGCAGGGGATGACGGGCAGGCAGATCACGTGGATCGCGCGGAACGCGCTGCCGATGTTCTGGCTGATGATCGCGGCCGTGCTCGCAATCTGGTACTTTCCCGCGCTCGTGACCTTTCTCCCCCGGCAGATGAAGCTCGGCTGACGCTGCGCGAATTGACGAGGAGTGCATTCATGAACACGACGGCCGCCTACGCCGCGAAGATGCGGACGCCGTTTGCGGTGCTGGGCATTCGCACCGCAGGCGACACGGTCACCGGAATCGAGTTTCTCCCGCTCACCGAGCGCGCCCAGGCCCCGCGCGACAAGACCGCCGAGCGCACGATCCGCGAGATCGAGCGCTATCTCGCCGATCCGCAGCACCGCTTCCGCGTCCCGATCGCCGCCGAAGGAACGCCGTTTCGCCGCCGCGTCTGGGACGCGCTCTCGCGGATCCCGGTCGGCGAGTCGCGCACCTACGGCGAGCTCGCGCGCCTGCTGCACACCGCGCCTCGCGCGGTCGGCGGCGCCTGCGGCGCCAACTGCATCGCCGTTGTTATCCCCTGCCACCGGGTCGTTGGAACGCACGGCTCGCTCGGCGGATTCATGGGCGTGACCGAAGGCGATCCGCTTTCCGTGAAGCGGTGGCTGTTGAAGCACGAGGGCTACCGCTTCGGCGCCTGATGGGGCGTTAAGCTTCGCCATCGACCGTGATGCTTTGTTGCTCGCGATTTTCCTTGCTTGCCTATTCGTATATAGGCGGCGCTTCGAAAAATCGCTCGCGCCGCGCCTGACGGCCGATGACTCGCTTTCCACCCCATCAGGTCGTCCAGATGAGCAGATGTCCGACGCGGCCGCACTGATCGACGCCTTCTGCGACCAGGTCTGGCTGCAGGATGGCCTCGCGCCGACCTCGCTTGCGAGTTACCGCCGCGATCTCACGGCCTGGGCGAAATGGCTCGAGCACGACGGCCGCGCGCTGCTCTCGGCGCAGCGCGGCGACGTCGAAGGCTTTCTCGCGTCGCAATTCAGCGCCAAGGCCAAGGCGACGTCGATCGCGCGACGGCTGTCGTCGCTGCGCCGCTTCTATGCACTGCAATTGCAGCAGGGAACACTCTCCGCCGACCCGACTGCGCGCGTGCGCTCACCGAAGCTGCCGCGGCGCCTTCCGAAGAACGTCTCCGAAAAGGAGGTCGAGTCGCTGCTGGCGGCGCCGGCGGTCGCGACCACGCTCGGCCTGCGCGACCGCGCGATGCTGGAGACGCTCTATGCGACGGGATTGCGCGTGTCCGAGCTCACCGGCCTCAAGGTGGCGCAGGTATCGCTCGACATGGGCGTCGTGCGCGTGCTGGGCAAAGGGCGCAAGGAGCGCCTCGTGCCGCTCGGCGAGGAGGCGATCGCCTGGATCAAGCGCTACCTCGCCGAGGCGCGCGCCGGACTCGCCGGCGCCGGCACGAGCGATGCACTGTTCGTCACCGCCCGCCGCGGCCCGATGACGCGGCAGGGCTTCTGGCTGCTGATCAAGCGCTACGGCCGCAAGGCGGGCATCCCGGCGGCGCGACTCTCGCCGCACGTGCTGAGGCACGCCTTCGCCACGCACCTGCTGAACCACGGCGCCGACCTGCGCGTCGTGCAACTCCTGCTCGGCCACGCCGACATCACGACGACGACGATCTACACGCATGTCGCGCGCGAGCGGCTGAAGCAGCTCCACTCGAAGCATCACCCGCGCGGCTGACGAGGACGAAGGTTGGGAAAGGACAAGCGCCCCGCCACCGCCGCCGTGCGCGTGCTGCGCGAGCATGGCGTCGCCTTCACCGATCATCCGTACGCCTGGGAAGATCGCGGCGGCACCGAGGTCTCCGCGCGCGCGCTTGGAGTGCCCGAGCACGCGGTGATCAAGACGCTGATCATGGAGGACGACGCGAAGCATCCGCTCATCGTGCTGATGCACGGCGATCGCGAAGTGTCGACGAAGAGTCTCGCGCGCCATCTCGGCGTCAAGAGCGTCGCGCCGTGCACGCCGACCGTCGCCGACCGCCACTCCGGATATCAGGTCGGAGGCACGAGCCCGTTCGGAACGCGGCGTGCGATGCCGGTCTACCTCCAGCGCACGATAATGGATCTGCCGTACCTCTACATCAACGGCGGCCGGCGCGGCTATCTCGTCGGGATGACGCCGTCGGATCTCGTGCGGGTCCTGCAGCCGATCGCCGTCGACATCGCAGCGTGAGCGGCGATTCGCGGGGCGCGCGACACTGCGCGTTGCGCTTCAGTCCGCGCGCCGCCGCTCGATCGCCACGCCGAGCTCCCGGACGCCCGCCAGCGGCGCCAGCTTCGCGACGCGAACCTTCACCCACGGCGTTGCGAACTCCTCCAGCAGGATGTCGGCGATCGCCTGCGCGAAGCGCTCGAGCAGCGGATGGGGATTGTCGGCGGTGAACGCCTTGATGCGTGCGACGACCTTCGAATAATCGAGCGCGTCGGCAAGCTCCCCCGTGCTGCATGCCTTGTCCGACGGCATGCCGAACTCGAGGTCGAGGCGAACGGTCTGCGGCATCCGCTTTTCCCATTCCCACACGCCGATCTTCGTCTCGACGCGCAGATCGTGGATGAAAATCGAATTCGCGCCACCTTTGCTAGAATCCATGCGCCCATTCTAACGGACGACACCCAGAGTTCCGCGCAAAGCCGTGCTCACATCGCTTCTCTTCGTTGGCGCGGCCTATCTCATCGGATCGGTGTCCTTCGCGGTGGTGACGAGCAAGCTCATGGGCCTGCCCGATCCGCACAGCTATGGCTCCGGCAATCCGGGCGCGACCAACGTGCTGCGAACCGGCAACAAGGCCGCCGCGGCGCTGACGCTCGTCGGCGACGGCGCCAAGGGATGGCTTGCCGTGTTTCTCGCGCAACAGTTCGGACCGTCGTTCGGCGTCACCGAGTGGACCGTGCCGGCAGTGGCGCTGGCGGCATTCCTCGGACACTTGTTTCCGGTGTTCCACGGGTTCGCGGGCGGAAAGGGCGTGGCCACCGCATTCGGCATCATGGTGGCGCTGTCGTGGCCGCTCGCGCTGGCGATGGCCGCGATCTGGGCCGTGATGGCGCTCGCCTTCAGGATCAGCTCGCTCGCCGCGCTGACGGCTGCCGCGCTCGCGCCGGTCGGCGCGTTCTACGTCTTCGGCAACGTCCCGCGCGCGTGGATCTGGATTCCGATCGCCGCGCTCCTCTTCTGGCGGCACAGGGCGAACATCACGAAGCTGTTGGCGGGGAGCGAGCGGAAGTTCGGCAGCTGACTGAATCGTGTCAGCTGATTTGCGCCTGCTGCGCGGGCGCCGTCAGCGACGCGAGATCCCACCGCGGCTTCACCGAGAATCCGGTCGCGCCGCTGCGCGCATCGCCCATCCGCAATGCGCCGACGAGCGCGATCATTGCGCCGTTATCCGTGCAGAAGGCGAGATCCGGAAAGAACAGCTCGCCGCCGCGCCGCGCAATCGCCTCGGACAGGCGAGCGCGCAATTCGCGGTTGGCGCCGACGCCGCCCGCGACGACGAGCCGGTTGTGCCCGGCATGGTCGAGCGCCGCGACCGACTTCGCGACGAGGACGTCGACGACCGCATGCTGGAATTCGCGCGCGATGTCCGCCTTGCGTGCGGCGTCGAGCATGCCTGCCGCCTCGGCGCGCCGCACGAGGGTCAGCACCGCGGTCTTCAATCCGCTGAAGCTCATGTCGAGATCGCCGCTGTCCTTCATCGGCCGCGGCAGTGCCACCACGCCGTCGCGGCCCTCCTGCGCGAGCTGCGCGATGGCTGGCCCTCCCGGATAGGCGAGGCCCAGGAGCATCGCGGTCTTGTCGAACGCTTCGCCGGCAGCGTCATCGTGCGTATCGCCCAGCATCCGGTAGCGCCCGACGCCCGCGACCTCGATCAGCTGCGTGTGTCCGCCGGAGACGAGCAGCGCGACGAACGGGAACGCGGGCTTCGGATCCGACAGCAGCGGCGACAGCAGATGGCCTTCCATGTGATGGACGCCGACGACCGGCTTGCCGAGCGCATAGCCCAATGCGCAGGCGACGCTTGCGCCGACCAGAAGCGCGCCGGCCAGTCCCGGCCCCTGCGTGAAGGCGATGCCGTCGAGCTCGTTCGGCTCGATTCCGGCCTCGCGCAGCACGCGTTGCGCGAGCGGGACGACCCGCTGCACGTGATCGCGCGACGCGAGCTCGGGGACGACGCCGCCGTACGCCTCGTGCATCGCGATCTGCGAATGGAGCGCTTCCGCGAGCAACCCGCGCTCGGTGTCGTAGACCGCGAGGCCGGTTTCGTCGCAGGAGGATTCGATGCCGAGGACGCGCATGAGAGCTGGCCCGGGACTCCTGCCTCGGCCGCGCCGATCGCGGCGTCTCGCAAAATCCCGGGTGGCTACGATACAGGATCGGAATCCCGCACCCCGCCGCTCCGCCCGAGGCCCCGGCCATGGCAACCCCCGCGATCCCGGCCCTGGGCGGCGGTTGCGGGAGGCGGCGTACCCTGTTAAAATTCAAGGCTGTCGACAAGTTTGGCACTACCAAAGGATCCCTTTAAATGCCCAGTGTTCGAGTCCGCGAGAATGAGCCTTTCGAAGTGGCGTTGCGCCGCTTCAAGCGCACGATCGAGAAGACCGGTCTCCTGACCGAGCTTCGCGCGCGCGAGTTCTACGAAAAGCCCACCTCCGAGCGCAAGCGCAAGCTCGCCGCGGCCGTCAAGCGCCACTACAAGCGCCTGCGCAGCCAGCAGCTGCCGCCCAAGCTCTACTGATCCGCGGCAGTTCATGCAGTCCAGCGAAGGGGCGAAGCGATTCGCCCTTTTTGTTTTGCCGGCCGCGATAGCCGTCCCCAGAAAACACGAGGACCTATGGAACCTATGACGCTGAAGGCGAAGATCACCGAGGACATGAAGGACGCGATGCGCGCCCGCGACACGGCGCGCCTGTCGACGATCAGGCTGCTGCTGGCAGCGGTCAAGCAACGCGAGGTCGACGAGCGGATCGAGTTGACCGACGCCGACGTCGTCGCCGTCATCGAGAAGATGATCAAGCAGCGCAGGGATTCGATCACCCAGTTCGAGGCGGGTCATCGTGCCGATCTCGCCGACATCGAGCGGGCCGAGACCGCGGTGCTCGCGGGCTACATGCCGGCGGCGCTCTCGGACGCCGAGATCGACGCCGAAATCGCCTCGGCGCTCGCCTCTGCCGGCGCTTCCGGTCTCGCCGCGATGGGCAAGGTCATGGCCATTCTGAAGCCCAAGCTCGCCGGGCGCGCCGACATGGGCGCGGTGTCGGCGCGGGTCAAGGCGAAGCTCGCGGGTTGAGGCAGGAAGGCGATCGGCGGCGCGAATTCACCGCTCCGCTGGCCCGGGATTTGCCTCCTTTCCGTGCGGCTCAGGTTGCCTATAATCCCTAATATTCCTGCCGTGTGAAGCGTCCGGGCGGCCTCGCGAGCGGGGCCGCCCGCGATGCCGCTTCGGGCAAGGACCGCGGCGGGTGGGCAGCGTCAAGTCGATGATTCCAAACGATTTCATACAAACGCTGCTGTCCCGCGTCGACATCGTCGACGTCGTCGACCGCCTCGTTCCTCTCAAGAAGGCCGGCGCCAACTTCGTCGCCTGCTGCCCGTTCCACAGTGAGAAGACCCCCTCCTTCACGGTAAGCCAGTCCAAGCAGTTCTATCACTGCTTCGGCTGCGGGGCCCACGGCACCGCGATCGGCTTCCTGATGGAGTTCAGCGGCAAGACCTTTCCCGAGGCGATCGAGGAGCTCGCCCGCGACGTGGGCGTCGAGGTGCCCCGGGTCGAGCCCCGCCCGGGAGAGGTCGAGCGCCGCGAGCAGGCGCAGGACCTTGCCGGCATTCTCCTTACCGCCGCGAAGTTCTATCGGGCCGAGCTCAAGGACGCGCCCCGCGCCATCGACTACCTGAAGGGGCGCGGACTCACCGGCGCGATCGCCGCGCATTTCGGGATCGGCTATGCGCCGGACGGCTGGCAGCCGCTCGCCAAGGCCTTCGAGCGCTATGACGATCCCGAGCTCGAAACGGCGGGGCTCGTGCTCGCGGGCGACGCCGGAAAGCGATACGACCGGTTCCGCGACCGGATCATGTTCCCGATTCACGACAGCCGCGGCCAGGTGATCGGCTTCGGTGGCCGCGTGATTGGCGAGGGCGAGCCGAAGTACCTCAATTCGCCGGAGACGCCGCTCTTCTCCAAGGGCCGCGAGCTCTATGGGCTCTACCTCGCGCGAAACGCGATTCGCGAGGCCGGCAAGGTGATCGTCGTCGAAGGCTACATGGACGTCGTCGCGCTTGCCCAGCACGGTGTCGACTACGCGGTCGCGACCCTCGGCACCGCGACGACCCCCGTTCACGTGCAGAAGCTCCTTCGCCAGTCCGACCGCGTGATCTTCTGCTTCGACGGCGACGCCGCGGGGCGCAAAGCCGCGTGGCGCGCGCTCGAGAATGCGCTGCCGGCGCTCGTCGACGGCAAGAATGCCGGGTTCCTGTTCCTGCCCGACGGCGAGGACCCCGACGATTACATCCGCAGCCGCGGCAAGGCCGCGTTCGAGGCGCTGGTCGACCACGCGACGCCGCTGTCGGAATATCTGCTCGCGGAGTTGTCGACGCGCCATCCGCCCACCAGTGCCGAAGGCCGCGCGGCGCTGGTCACCGCCGCCCGCCCGCTGCTTGCCCAGATCGCCGCGCCCGTGATCGCCGCGCTGCTGCGGCGCCGGCTCGCCGACCTGACCGGATTGCCCGAAGCGGAGCTCAAGGACCTCATGCGCCCGCAGGGCCACGAGCGCCAGCCTGCGCGCGAACCCACGGCGCCCGAGGCTCGGACGCGCGATCGCACCGGGGGGAGCCGCCCGGGCCAGCGCGGAACGCCCTCGCTCGTGCGCGAGCTCATCCAGGCGCTGCTGCTGCAACCCGAGCTCGCGCGCTCCGTCGACGTGCCGAAGCCTGCGGATGGAACCCCGGAGGGTAATGCGCTCACGGCGCTGGTCGAGTTCTGTGCCGATTGTGAGCACACACTGACCACGCCCGGGGTTTTTCAGCATTTCGTGGGCACGCCGCACGAGCGGGTGCTGTCGAAATCCTTGGCAACGGCTGAGGATCACGGCATCACGCCCGAACAGGCTGCCCTGCATCTGGTCGCCGGCGTGGCCCGTTACTGGTCGCAGGCGCAACTCGCGGGCCGACCCGTCGCCGAGGACGTCCGGGCCGCGACGGGGGCCAAGCCGGAGGAGACGGAACGATTGCGCCAGCTCGAGATGGTCCGGCGCGCCGTCAACCCCGGGACGCGTCCGGCCCCCGACCGAGGCCGGTCATGAGCGGGCTCCGCCGACCGGCAGGATGCCCCGGCGGGTTGCCCGCCCGCCGGAACCTAGGGCGTTTTGACGGACCGAAATGCCTATCCGCATGTTATGATTTGAGGTTTTCTCGATCGCACCCATATTGGATGCGTTCGCACCCCGGACTCCCAAGATGACCAAGGCCAAGAAGCCCGCCCGCAAATCCGCCGCCAAAGCCCGGAAACCCGCCTCGAAAAAGGCGGCTTCGCGCGCCCGCCCCGCCCGCAAGAAGGTCGCGAAGAAGAAGCTCGCGCGCCCGGCCGCGAAATCGAGGGCGAAGAAGCCCGCGTCGAAGGCGCGTGCGTCGGCGCGGCCGAAGAAGAAGGTCGCCGCGAAGAGGCCGGTCGCCAAGGGCAGGTCCGCGAAGCCTGCGGCAAAAGGCAAGGCCGCCGCCAAGACCGCCGCGAAGTCCACCAAGGCGCTGGCCAAGATCCCCGCCAAGCTCCTGCCGAAGTCGGGCGCGAAAGGTATCGTCGCCAAGGCGGTCGGCAAGGGTGCGCCCGGCGGTAGCTCCGCTCAAAGGCGCCAAGGGCGCAGCCGTCGTCGCCCCGGTCAAGGGCGCCAAGGGCGCGCCGGCACCGGCGCCGGGCCACAAGCCCACGCCGAGCGAAATTGCCGCGCGGATCGCCGGCAAGCGTGCCGAGGAAGCCGCCAGCAAGAAGGGCCGCAACGGCAAGCATGCCGAGATCGCGCCGCGCGTGCTGACAGCCGCCGACGTCGAAGCGCGCAAGCGCCGCCTCAAGAACCTGATCGTGCTCGGCAAGGAGCGCGGCTTCCTCACGTTCGCCGAGATCAACGACCACCTGCCCGACGACGTCCTCGACGCGGAACAGATCGAGGCCGTCATCAGCATGATCGGCGACATGGGGATCCAGGTCTACGACGAGGCCCCCGACGCCGAAACGCTGCTCCTGTCCGACGCGGCGCCGACCACGCCATCCGAGGACGTCGAGGAAGCCGCCGAAGCGGCGGTCTCGACGCTCGACTCCGAATTCGGCCGCACCACCGACCCCGTCCGCATGTACATGCGCGAGATGGGATCGGTCGAGCTCCTCACGCGCGAAGGCGAGATCGAGATCGCGAAGCGCATCGAGGAAGGCCTGAAGCACATGATCATGGCGATCTCGGCCTGCCCGATGACGGTCGCGCAGATCCTGGAGCTCGCCGACCGCATCAGCAAGGACGAGCTCAAGATCGATGATCTGGTCGACGGCCTGATGGACTTCAACGAGCAGCTCGCCACGCTCGAGGACACCGCTGACGAAGTCGAGGAGGAAGAGGACGAGGGTGATGCCGGCGCGATCGCTGCCGAGAACCTCGAACGCCTCAAGGTCGCGGCGATGGCGCGCTTCGCGGTCATCCGGCGCCACTTCACGCGAATGCTCGCCGTGCTGCAGAAGGAAGGCCACAAGTCGCCGAAGTACCTCGAGCTGCAGAAGAAGATGCAGGCCGAGCTGATGCAGATCCGTTTCTCGGCGCGCCAGGTCGAGAAGCTGTGCGACTCCGTGCGCCACGAGGTCGACAACATCCGCCAGATCGAGCGCAAGATCCAGGACCTCGTCGTCAACAAGGGCGGCATGCCGCGCCCGGACTTCATCCGCAAGTTCCCGGAGCACGAGACGAGCCTGCGCTGGATCGACCGCGAGGTCGCCGCGCATCACAACTTCAGCGAGCAGCTCGCCAAGTATCGCCAGGCGATCGTCGAGCAGCAGCAGAAGCTCCTCAACCTGCAGGGCCGCGTGATGATCCCCCTCAAGGACCTGAAGGAGATCAACAAGCAGATGTCCACGGGCGAGGCCCGCGCGCGCAAGGCGAAGCGCGAGATGACCGAGGCGAACCTTCGCCTCGTGATCTCGATCGCGAAGAAGTACACCAACCGCGGCCTGCAGTTCCTCGACCTGATCCAGGAAGGCAACATCGGCCTCATGAAGGCCGTGGACAAGTTCGAATACCGGCGCGGCTACAAGTTCTCGACCTACGCGACGTGGTGGATCCGCCAGGCGATCACGCGCTCGATCGCGGACCAGGCGCGCACGATCCGCATCCCGGTGCACATGATCGAGACGATCAACAAGATGAACCGCATCTCGCGGCAGATCCTGCAGGAGACGGGGCAGGAGCCCGATCCCGCGCTGCTGGCCGAGAAGATGGAGATGCCGGAAGAGAAGATCCGCAAGATCCTCAAGATCAGCAAGGAGCCGATCTCGATGGAGACGCCGATCGGCGACGACGACGACTCGCATCTCGGTGACTTCATCGAGGATCTGTCGACGGTGTCGCCGTCGGACGCCGCCGTCAACGCGAGCCTGCGCGACGTCTGCAAGGACATCCTCGACACGCTGACGCCGCGCGAGGCGAAGGTGCTTCGGATGCGGTTCGGCATCGAGATGAACACCGACCACACGCTGGAGGAAGTCGGCAAGCAGTTCGACGTCACGCGCGAGCGCATCCGCCAGATCGAGGCGAAGGCGCTGCGCAAGCTGCGCCATCCGTCGCGGTCCGAGAAGCTGCGGAGCTTCCTCGAAGGCGAGTGAGCGAGGTGGGCGAGGCGCAAGCCGCGGCTAGCGCGTCGCCGATGCGATCGACGGCAAGTGTAACGAAACGCCCCGGCAACCCCGGGGCGCATTGATCTTCAATCCGAGCGCGAAGCAGTACGGCGCCTCGCAATGACGCCCCGGCATCCGGCGTTTTCTTGTTCGAGAACGTCCAGCGTGCCGGCCCCGCCTTACCGGCTGATCAGGCACTCGTTCCCGTTGAGCTGGAACCCCTGCGTCGTGGTGGACGTGCTGGTGCCGTTGGCGTCCTTGGTCGTCTTCTGCACGGTCAGCTTGGCGGACGTGCCATCGATGACGAGCACGCCATTGGACTTGATGTCGGCCGCGAACTGACTTTCGGTCGGCGACATCTCCTTCGACATGGCGGACATCATGGCGCGATCCTTTGCGGGCATGGCCGCCCACTGCGCCTGCATCTCCTTCGTCGACAGCTTGTTGGCCTCGTCGAATTTGCCGGCGTGCAGCAGCCCCATCTGCTTGACGGCCACCTTGCCGCAGGGGTTATCGAGGATTGCCGCGCCTTTGAGCGTCGTCGCGGCACCGGCCGGCCCGCAAAGGATGCACGGCAATGCCGCGCTGAACACAAGTGCTGAGAATCGGCTCTGCTTCATGGGGTCTCCCTTCCGTCGAGGCGAAATCGGCGACGGGCTCCGATTGCACGGTCAGCCTGAACAGCGTCGGTCCGTGGCAGTTCTTCGTCGTGAGTCGATTGAAACGATAGCAGATTCCGTGAGCCTCGAGGCCATCGCGTCGTGACAATTCCAGCGCCGTCAATGACGGCGCCTCGGCCAGGCCCGGCAGTGCCGGGCGATTCACGAGCGCCACGCCATCTCGAATCCGGTGGTGCCTCGCATGCCTGCGCAAGCTAATATTCGCGCTGGCGATGACGCCGACCACGCAAGGAGGATCGACATGATCGATGTCCGAAAGCTCGCCGCCGGAAGCGCCGCCCTCGCCGCCGGACTCTTTGTCGCCACCGTGGCTTTCGCTGCGGCGCCACAGCTCAAGGGACAGGCGCCCGGTTATTACCGGATGATGCTCGGCGACTTCGAGATCACCGCGATTTCCGACGGCACGCTGCCCCTCGATGTCGGCAAGATCCTGACCAACACGACGCCGACGCGCGTCGACCAGCTGCTGAAGCGGTCGTTCCTCGCGAATCCGGTGGAAACGTCGGTCAATGCGTTCCTGGTCAACACCGGGACGAAGCTGATCCTGATCGACGCCGGAACCGGCCCTCTGTTCGGCCCGACGCTCGGCGGTCTCGCCGGCAACCTGAAGGCCGCGGGCTACGCGCCGGAGCAGGTCGACGAGATCTACATCACGCACATGCACGCCGACCACGTCGGCGGTCTGATGGCGGGCGACAAGCTCGCCTTCCCCAATGCGATTCTGCGCGCCGACCAGCGCGAAGCCGACTACTGGCTGAGCGAGGCCAACATGAACGCGGCGCCGGAGGGCATGAGGGACTTCTTCAAGGGCGCGATGGCGTCGGTCAATCCGTGGATCGCCGCCGGGAAATTCAAGCCGTTCGCGGGGAGCGGCGAGCTGTCACCGGGGATCAGGGCCGTGTCGACCTACGGCCACACGCGCGGCCACACGATGTACGTCGTCGAGAGCAAGGGTGAGACGCTCGCCGTGCTGGGCGACCTGATGCACGTCGCCGCCGTCCAGTTTCCGAGTCCGGCGGTCACGATCGAGTTCGACACCGATCCGAAGATGGCCGCGGTGCAGCGCGCGAAGGTCTACGCCGACGGCGCGAAGCAGCGCTACTGGCTCGCGGTCGCGCATCTGCCCTTCCCCGGCATCGGCCACATCCGCCCCGAAGCCTCGGGCTACGTCTACGTGCCCGCGAACTATTCGATTCCGCGCTGATCGTCACGACCAGGGCTTCGCCGCACGAAAAAACGCCCCGGGTTGCCGGGGCGTTTTGCTTTTCGCAGCGGCGGAAGATTATTCGGCGAAGCAGTAGATGAGCCCCGCTCCACCTGTCTTCTTCAGCGCATCGTCGCTGCAGCCGGCGCTCGCGTGCGACGAATTCCAAGACAGCGTCGGCGGGCTCGTGTCGAGTCCCGCGCGGTTGTGATGGCCGACGATCGCGCTTCCCTCGCCGCTCTTCGTCCAGTTGCCGCAGGTCTTGTCGTCGCCGAGAGGAAACGCCGTGCCGTCGGGCTGCGAACCCGTCAGGATGTCGTGCTTGTTGGGCGCGTGCCGCTGTCCGTTGCACGACATCGCCCTTTTCAGTCAGCGCCGTCTGCTTGTTGAGGTTGTTGGTGCCGTGCAGCTCGGCGACGTCCTTCGCGATCACCACGCCTTTCGCGTTCTGCCACGGTCCCTTGCCGATGCGATCCTTCGCGTTGACGGCCGGCGTGGAGCCCGCCGCCTGCGTGCTGAGATAGGCGTGCCACGTCTTCGCGCCGGCGCCCGCCGCTGCCGCGAGCGCCTGGCAATGCTTGTCCGCGCCCTGGAGACCGCCGAAATCGGCGCCCTTGCCCGAACCCGTGCTGGTGACGAAGAACGACATGCCGGCCTGCTGCGCGCCCGCCACGCCGGCCGATCCGGCGGCGAGCAGGGCCAGCGTCGCGATTGCGGTGAGGCGTAGGGTTCCGTTCATTCCAATCCTCCTATTCTTGGTGGTGCACTTGTTTCTGCCGGCCGGACAATCGCCGCGCCGGATTGCCGATGCGCTTCGAGACAGCGGATGCGCGCATTGGTGAAGCCCCGCGCCCCAGGCGCGCAGCAGTCGGCAACGGCCAACAGGATTTCGGCGGCACTATTCCCGTCGCCGGCCGGTCCCGCCTCTTGCGCAGGCGCACCGCGATTCTAGCGCGCCGCGGCGGCGCGTGATGCTCCGCGGTCAGGCGAGCTCCAGCACCATGCTGACCTGCTCGGGCTCCTCGGGATCGTCGTGCGTGACGAAGCCGAGCCCCTCGGTGAAGCGAATCATCTTGGGGTTGCTGCGCAGCACCGCACCCTCGAGGCGCGCGAGCCCGCGCCGCTTCGCCGCCGCGATCAGGCGCCGCATCAGCACGCGTCCCACGCCATGCGCCTGCCACGCGTCGGCCACGACGACCGCGAATTCGGCGCTCTCGCCGTCGGGATTCGCAATGTAGCGCGCGACACCGACGAAGGTCGGCGCGGACTCGGTGTCGATGATCGCGACCAGCGCGAGCTCGCGGTCGTAATCGACCTGCGTGAACCGCGCGAGCATCGCCGGGGTGAGCTCCTGCAGGCGGTAGAAGAATCGAAAGTAACGCGTCTGCTCGGAGAGCCCTTCGACGAACCGCCGTTCGAGCGCGGCATCCTCGGGGCGGATCGGCCGCACGTGCATCGGCGTGCCGTCGGCGAGGCTCACATCCTCGACCCATTCGATCGGATACGGATGGATCGCCATGTGCCGATACGCCTGCACGCGGACTTCGCGCTTGGGATCGATGACGACGCGCGCTCCGCCGATCACGGCGCCGCGCTCGCCGACGCGCACGGGATCGAGCCGCAGCGAGCGGATCCACGGAAGCCTGCAGACGAGGCTCGACACCTGCAGCAGGATGCGCGAGAGCGCCTCGAGCGGCGGCGTCACCGCATGCCCCGTGCGCAGCGCGGCGGCGATCCGCGTCCGCTCGATGACGTCGAGCGCAAGCCGGCGATTGAGCGGCGGCAGCAGCACCGAGCGATCGCGATCGACGAGCGCGGCGCTGCCGCCGTTGCCGAACGTGATCACCGGGCCGAAGACGGCATCGGTGTGAACCCCGATGGCGACATCGCGACTGCCCGCAAGGTCCGCCGGCTTCTGTTCCTTGCGGACGAGGACGGGCAGGATCGCGCCGGGACGACGCTGCGGGCGCACGATCTTCTCCAGGTCCGACCACGCCTTCGCGAGCATCCGGCCGTCACGCAGATTGGTGCGAACAGCGGGCGACGCATGCGGGAAAAGCGCGGGCGTGTCGAGCTTGATGGAGACGGGATATCCCATGCGCCGCGCGTCTTCCTGCGCTTCGGCGAGCGTCGTCGCGATGGCCGCGGGCGCGACCGGCAATCCGAAGGCCGCGAGCAATTGCTGGGTTTCGATCTCGTCGAGAACCGTTCGGCCCGCGGCGACCGCGCGGTCGCGAATCTCGTTCATCAGCCTCACATTGTGCGGCTGCGGCTCGGGCTGCTCCGGCGGCACTTCGAGCAGCCATTCCTGATTGCGCCGGTAGGCGGCCAGGAACGAGAACGCCTCGACCGCCGTTTCGGGCGTGATGAGATTCGGCACCCCGCCCGCCTCGAGCGCGCTGCGGACATCGCGGTTGTCGAGCGTGCCGAGCCAGGCACCCAGCACCGGCTTGCCGGACGTGCGCGCGACCGCCGCCACCGCCCGAGCGGCGTCGGTGGCTCCGACGACCGGCCGCTGGACATGGATCACCAGCACGGCGTCGACGCCCGGATCGGACAACACGATGCCCACCGCGGACGCGAGCCGCTCGGCGGGCGCATCGCCGCGCACGTTGACGGGATTCGAGCAGGGAATATGCTCCGGGAGTATCGCAACGAGCGCGTCCTCCGTCTTGCGCGACAGGCGCGCGAGCGCAACGCCACGGTCGGCGGCGCAATCGGCCGCGAGCGTGCCCGGCCCGTGACCGTTGGTGACGATGGCGAGATGATCGCCGCGCGGAATCCGGCCGGTGGAAAGGATTCGCGCTGCGGCGAACAGCTGGGCATAGGTCATCACCCGCACCGTTCCCGCACGTTTCATTGCCGCGTCGAACACGACGTCGGGCGTCGGCGCATCGGGGTCGCCTTCCTGGTCCGCGTGCTCCATCGACCGGCCGGCGCGCAGCACCAGGACGGGCTTGGTGCGCGCGGCGGCCCGCAGCGCCGACAGGAATCGCCGCGCGTCGCGCACCTGCTCGACGTAGAGCAGGATCGCGTCGGTGCCGGAGTCCTGCAGCAGCGCGTCGAGCAGCTCGCCGAAATCGACGTCGTAGGCGCCGCCCAGCGCAACGACCGTCGAGAAGCCCAAGCCCAGCGGCGCCGCGAAATTGAGCATGGCCGTGCACACCGCGCCCGATTGCGCGATCAGGGCGAGCCTTCCGCCATGCGCGCCGATCGCGCCGAGTGTCGCATTGAGGCCGATGTCCGTGCGGATGACGCCGAATGCGTGCGGGCCGAGCAGGCGGATGCGCAGCTTGCGCGCCGTGGCCACGACGTCGCGCTGCCATTTGCGAGCCTCGCCCTCGTCGCCTGGCGGCGCCGAAAAGAGTATCGCTGCCTTGACGCCGGCTCGCGACGCGTCGGCGAGCACGCTCGTCACCGCGGCGCAGGGCACCGCGATCAGCGCCAGCTCGACGGGCTTGCCGATCGCGTAGATCGACGCATGGCACTTGCGGCCGAGCACCTTGCGATGCTTCGGGTTGACGAAATGGATTTCGCCCTTGAACTCGCCTTCGAGCAGGTTTTCGACGATGACCCTGCCGAGCGAGCCCTGCCGGTGCGACGCGCCCAGGATCGCGATGGACGCGGGCATCAGAAGCGGCCGAAGGTAGTGATGAAGCGCGGACATTGTGAGGTGGATTCAGAAATTCGTCTGGAGCGTTTGTCGCGATGCGCGGCCAGTCATGCGCTCCGATGCGAGTGGCGCTTTCGAATGCGACGGACGCGGCGTCTGCCGGCGCCCATTCGCCAACGCTCGTTGCGTTGACCGGACGCGCGCCGCAGGTTGCGTACCGCACATTGTACCGGCCGAAGCATCTGCGTGATAAGACCAATCGACGCGCCACGGAGGTGCGCCGCTTCGGAATGGTGCGGTCGGCTATACTTTGCCGGAGTTGCGACGCGTGCGAACTCGGCGCAACGCTCAGTCGTTCCTGCATGCGCGGGCCCGTAGCTCAGGCGGTTAGAGCAGGGGACTCATAATCCCTTGGTCGCTGGTTCGAATCCAGCCGGGCCCACCCAGGAATGCGGATCTTGGCGATCGCGCCCGCCGCGGGATTCCTGACGCGGCAGCCATTCGCCGGCGGCTTGCCCATAGCGCGCGCAGTGATGCGGATCCCGTATTCGGAGCACGCTTTACGATTCGCGCGCCGCGGCGATCGCGGCCCGCAGCTCCCGTTCCACGTCGTCGACGCCGATATTGCGCACGTCCTCGTCGCGGCCCTGAAGCGGGCGGTGCACGAGCAGCGGATTGGGGGAGGCGCGGCGCTGCGCGAGGATGCCGTGGCGCGGGTCCGACCACAGCGAGATCACGTCGAGCGGAAACGCCGCATCGAGATAGTAGGCGGTGTTCAGCACGCCGCTGTCGGGGCCGATCAGCACGCGGCAGCGGTTTCGTATGATCGACATCATGTCGACGAAGCCGGTCCGGCCGCGCAGGTCGACGACGAGCGGGTGCACGAATGCCGGGGTCGGCTGACTGCCGAACAGCAGCCAACGCACCCGATCGCCCGATCCGAAGCGATCGATGAGGGAACGCCACGCGTCGACGGGCCAGTCCTTGACGTAACCGTAGATGTCCTGCGTCTCCGATTGGAGGTGCGCGCCGACGAAGAGAATGGAGTCGTCAGCGGCCACGAACTGCGCGGCGCGCGAATCCCATTCGGGCAGCCAGCGCAGCCGGACCGGATAAAGATGCCGCCGCCCGCGCAGCCATCGCGTCGGATTGGTCTCGGCGAAGACCGCGCAGAACTCGCCGGCCGTGAACCCGAAGGGCGCTGTCAGCTCCGCGGCGCTCGCCTGCGCGCCGCGGGCGAGACCCGGCAGGACGCGCACTTCGTCCGCGTCGGTCATCCGGAACGCTTCCTCGAGCTCGGCGCGCGTGACGACGGTGATGCGCGCGCCCGGCACCTTCTCGCGCACGATGGCGAACAGCGGCTCCAGCGCCAGCACGACGTCACCGAGGCCGCGATTCCAGAAGAAGAGATATCCGCCGCGCGGATCGCGCCGGCCGCGCTCGAGCGCGCGGTCGAACTCGGTGCCGGCGAGCCGGTCGACCGCGAGCTCGATGAGCTGTCGGGGGCTGGGGCTCACGCGGACTCGAGTTGCGCCCGGCCGGGAGAGCCGAGATGCGCGCCTGGCGCGGCCGCGGCGGTGCGACCGCGATGCCGACGCATCGGGCTACGAGACCGTCGTTTCCGTGGTCTTGCCGGTCGTGTCGATGCCCATCCATTTGTACGGCGGACAGTAGCCGACCATCGACGTCACGAGCGGGCCGAGGCCGAGCAGGCCCCACCAGCGCGCGTTGCCGTCGAGCAGGAAAAGCAGGCTCAGCAACGCGAGCCCGACGATGACCCGAACCGCGCGATCCACCTTGCCGATGTTGCACACCATGATGACTCCTCCCCGAGGAAATTGAATCCCCATCGTCTGCGTCCGATCGCGCGGCGCAGCGCGCCGCACGTCCGCGCGGAGGTCCCGCTGCACGCGGCCGACGTGCGCCGGAGTATAGGCCGCGCGCCCGCGGATTGCACATTTGGCGTAAACTCGCGCCGTTCTCGAAATCGAGGGAGCTCACGATGTTCGGACCCATCACGATCCCGTTCGGGACCAAGATGCTTTTCAACACGGTGACGCTGAAGCCCGGCGTCGACATGGACGAAGTCGAGCTCGCGCTGGGCGAGATGTGCAACACCGTCAAGGCCGCCTACGGCAACGACAAGGGCGGATTCATCGCCGGGCAGGTGTTCCGTTTCACGGGCTTCGTGTCCGACGAGGGGTCGCTGTCGGCGTCGCGCGGCGCCGAGGATCACCTGGCGATCGTCACGTACTGGAAGTCGTTCGAGCAGCACGAGCGCTCGCACGCCGACGCCGTGTTCCGCGAGAAGTTCGGCGCGCTGGCGGCGATGTGCAGCGACACCAAGGAGCTCGGCTACGAATTGCTCTGGCAAGGTGAGCCCGAGCTCGCCTAGCGCCGGCGCCGGACCCGCGCTACGGCGCACCGCGCCGGGCGCCCGCGGAGCCGCACGCTGATGCTCCGTCCTGCGCTGCGGGCCTATCGATTCCTGCGCGGCGACGGCGGCCTCACGGTTGCCGTGCTGGTGCTCGTGCTGTTCGTGTTCGTGCTCTCGCCGCTGCGCGAGCTGAACGACGTCAGCGGTCTCGCCGTCGACCTCCTGTTCGCGACGTTTCTCGGATTTGGCGCGTGGTCCCTGTACGAGCCGCGGCCGGTCATGCAGCTCTTCCTCGTATTTCTCGGCGCGACGGCGATCCTGCGTGTCGCCGACTTCGGCCTGGGCGGGCTCGGCCTCGATCTCCTGAGCGCACTCTTCACCATGATCGCCGCATTCCTGCTCGGCGTGATGTTCATCACGCGTGCCCTGCGCGACGGGCGCATCAACATGCACCGCATCATGGGCGCCGTCGGCTCCTTCCTTCTGATCGGCACCGTGTTCAGCCAGCTCTACCGTATCGTCGCGCTGCTCGCCGCGGATGCGTTCGCCGTCGGCGGCGCTCCGGCGCCTGCGAATGTCTTCCTTCCCCGCGTCAATTATTTCAGCTTCGTGACGCTGACCTCGCTGGGCTATGGCGACATCACGCCGCTGCATCCGTTCGCGCGGGCGCTGGTGACGCTGGAGGCGCTGGCCGGCCAGCTCTTCCTCGCGATCCTCGTGGCGCGACTCGTCGCGATGGAGCTCGAATGGCGGCAGGAGCAGCGGGAACGCGCACGGGAAGACAGGCAAAAGCGGGAGTGATACGCTGGCGCGTGCCGGGCATCCGGCACGTCAGAAGATCCGCGAAAAGGAGGAATCCGATGAACGTCACGTTGCTGCAAACGTTGGGGCGCGCCTGGTGGCTCGTGCTGCTGCGCGGGCTCGCTGCAATCGCGTTCGGCATCCTCGCGCTGGCATGGCCCGGCGTCACGCTGGTCACGCTCGTGCTTTTCTGGGGCGCCTGGGCGCTGATCGACGGCGTCACCGCGCTCGTCGCCGGCTGGAAGGCGAAGGACAGCGGCAAGCCGATGTGGCAGATCGTGCTGGTCGGGCTGGTCGGCATCGCCGCGGGCGTGCTCACCTTCGTGATGCCCGGCGTGACGGCGATCGCGCTCCTCGTCATGATCGCGATCTGGGCGATCGTGTCGGGGGTCTTCCAGATCGTCGCCGCGATCAGGCTGCGCAAGGAGATCGCGAACGAATGGATGCTGATCCTTTCGGGCGCGCTGTCCGTCGTGTTCGGGGCGCTGATGATCTACAACCCGGGCGCCGGCGCGCTGGCGGTGCTCTGGCTGATCGCCTGGTTCGCGATCGTCTTCGGCGTGCTGCTCGTGATCCTGGCGTTCCGGCTGAAGAAGCACGCCACGATGCACACGCCGACCGCTGCATAACCGTCGGCGATTCACGCGTGCGGCGCGACTTGCCGCACGCGCATTGGGATCACTGCGCTGCACGGCGAGGCCATATCTCTAAGAGCGGGTTGCATTGCCTCGCGCCACGGCCCGGCCTATTATGAAAAATGCGGGCCGCGTTCGCAGCGCCCGCGGAGTACTGGCCGATGCGGCCCATGCACCATTTCATTCGTGTCCTGTTCGCCCCGGTTCTCCTCGCATTCGCCGTGCCGGCGTCCGCTGCAGACGATTATGCCGTCCAGCGCAAGGAAATGATGGAGGACATCGCCGCGCTCGCGCGTACGACGTCCCTCGAAACAAGCCGCCCGGCGTTCGATCCGCGAGTGATGGCGGTGCTCGGCACTGTTCCCCGCCATCGCTTCGTGCCGACCGGGGAGCTGGGGGCCGCCTACCGTAACCGCCCGCTGCCAATCGGATACGGCCAGACGATTTCGCAGCCGTACATCGTCGCGCTGATGACCGACCTCATGAACCTCAAGCCGCACCACGCGGTGTTGGAGATCGGCACGGGCTCCGGCTACCAGGCGGCAATCCTCGCGGAACTGGCGCAGACTGTGTGCACGATCGAGATCGTCGAGCCACTCGCTCGCGAGGCGGCAGAGCGCCTGCGCACGCTCGGTTACGCCAACGTGCGCACGCGAGTCGGTGACGGCTATTATGGTTGGGAGGACTGCGGCCCTTTCGATGCGATCATCGTCACCGCTGCGTCAAGTCACGTCCCGCCGCCGCTCGTGCGGCAGTTGAAGGCGGGCGGCCGAATGGTGATTCCCGTCGGCCCGCCGTTTCTTGCGCAGCACCTGATGCTCGTGGAAAAACACGAAGACGGGGCGATCATGACCCGGCAGATACTGCCGGTCGCCTTCGTGCCTTTGACCGGAAAGCATTGACCACGCCCGGTGTGCACGATGGCGTCCGCCGCACCCGCCGCCGGAACCTCAAGCAAGGACGCATCCGCAGAAAGCCCCAGTGCGCCGATGCTCGCGATCGCGCTGCTATCCGCAGCCGCACTGGGCTACGAGATCTTGCTGACGCGCCTCTTCTCGATCATCCAGTGGCACCACTTCGCCTACATGATGATCAGCGTAGCACTGCTGGGCTACGGCGCGGCGGGTACGCTCGTCGCATTGACGCGGCAGGCATTGCTCGCGCGCTACGCACCGGTCTTCGTTGGTGCAACGGCGGCCTTCGGCGTGCTCGCCGTGGCGGGCTTTGCGCTCGCGCAGCGCGTAGGGTTCAACCCGCTCGAAATGCTGTGGGATCCGCGGCAGCCGTTGCGTCTGCTCGTCGTCTATGCGCTGCTCTTCGTTCCGTTCTTCTGCGCGGCCATTGCGCTTTGCCTTACCTATACCCGGTTCGGCGAGCAGTCGTATAAGGTCTACAGCTTCGACACCTTGGGTGCCGGCGCGGGCAGCCTCGCGATCCTGGCCACGCTGTTCGCTCTTGCGCCGACCGACGCGCTGAAGCTCACCGGTGCGCTCGGCCTCGCTGCGGCTGGTGTGGCCGCCTTGAGCTGTGGCATCAAACCGCGCGCGATTGCCTTGGGCTTGCTCGGCGCCGCGGTCGCGCTCCCGTTCGCCCTTCCGGCAGACTGGACGCGCCTCATCGCTTCCGAATACAAGGAACTGAGCCAGACGCTGCAGATTGCCGGTACGCGTGTCGTGGCCGAGCGGTCGAGCCCGCTCGGCATGATTACCGTCGTAGAGAGCCCGCAGGTGCCGTTCCGCCATGCCCCGGGACTGAGCCTCAACGCGCCGGCCGAGCCGCCCGCGCAGCTCGGTGTGTTCGTCGACGGAGACGGGCCGAGCGCGCTCCTCCGCTACGACGGAAAGCAGGAGCCGCTCGGATACCTCGATTACCTGACATCTGCGCTGCCCTATCACCTGCTTGCACATCCGAGCGTGCTTGTGCTTGGCGCGGGCACCGGTGCCGACGTGTTGCAGGCGATCGTCCTCGGCGCGCGCAGCGTCGATGCAGTCGAATTGAACCCGCAGATGATCGATCTCGTGGAGCGCGATCTTGCGGATTTCTCCGGTCGGCCGTTCAGTTCGACAGGCGTGCGCGTTCACATCGCCGAGGCACGCGGCTTTGTCGTGCGGCATCGCGAGCGGTTCGACTTGATCGAGGTCGCATTGCTCGATGCGTTCGGCGCGTCGGCGGCGGGGCTTTATGCGCTATCCGAGAGTTATCTCTACACTGTCGAGGGGCTGGACGCGTATCTCGATCGCCTCGTGCCGGGCGGCATGCTGGCGATCACGCGCTGGATCAACCTGCCTCCGCGTGACGTCCTGAAGCTGTTCGCCACGGCGACGATGGCGCTCGAGCGGCGTGGTGTCGCCGAGCCCGGCCGCCAGCTGGCGCTGATCCGGAGCTGGAAGACCGCGACGCTGCTCGTCAAGAACGGAGTCTTCGCGCCGGCAGAAATTGCGACACTCGAAGCGTTTTGTCGCGCGCGTTCGTTCGATGCCGATTTCTTCCCGGGAATCAAGCCGGAGCAGGCCAACCGCTACAATGTGCTCGACACCTCCTGGTTCCACGATGGTGCGGTCGCATTGCTCGGGTCGGAGCGGGACGCGTTCGTCGAGCACTACAAGTTCGCGCTTGCGCCTGCGACCGATGACCAGCCCCATTTCTTTCACTTCTTCCGCTGGCGCACGCTACCGGAGTTCTTCGCGCTGAAGGATCAGGGTGGGCTTCCGCTGCTCGAATGGGGCTATCCGGTGCTGATCGCCACGCTGCTGCAGGCGCTCGGTCGCGAGCCTGTTGTTGATCGTGCTACCACTCTGGATCGGCGAACGTGGGGTTGCCGGTGATCGATCGGGTGCGCCCTCGCACGCCGGCATCGCGCTTTACTTCGCGGCGCTCGGCTTCGCATTCATGTTCGTCGAAATTGCATTCATCCAGAAGTTCATCCTGTTCCTCGCGCATCCGCTCTACGCGGTGGCGGTCGTGCTGTGCGCGTTCCTGGCGTTTGCGGGACTCGGAAGCCGCTATTCACCGCGCATTGCGGTGGAGGGAGGTCGCTGGGCGCGCCATCCGCTGTGCGTTCCTGGCTGCCACGATCGCCGGGATCGCGTTCATCTACCTGCTCGCACTGCCGGCGATATTTCGGCGACTGATGCCGCTGCCGGATCTCGCGCGGATCGCGACTTCGATTGCGCTGATCGCACCGCTTGCGTTCGCGATGGGCATGCCGTTTCCGTTAGGGCTCTCCCGCCTCGCCACCCGCGACAAAGCGCTCATTCCCTGGGCGTGGGGCATCAACGCCTGCGCGTCCGTGATCGCGGCGGTCCTCGCGACGGTGCTCGCTATCCACCTCGGGTTCAGCGCGGTGATCGTGCTCGCGGTCCTGCTATACGCCGTGGCCGCAGTGGTGTGGCGCCGACTCGGCGCCACCGCTCTTCCTGATCTCGCGCTCAATACGCCGGTATAGCATTCCTCCCATCGGACGTTTGCCGACGCAATGCTTTCTCGCAGAGACGACCGGCGGAATCATCCTCGCGGGCGGCGTCCGCGCCGCGTCTCGCGAGCCGGGCGCGGCGCGTCGGTGCGGTGGACCGCGCGCAGCGGCGCCGTTCCCGCTGTCGGCGCGATGCCGGTCGATGAGGCGCAGCATCGTGGCGAGCGTGATGGAGCTGAACGTCGCCTTGGCGATCTCGTCGATTTCGGACAGGACCGCGCCGAGCGCACGACCGACCGGCGTCGCCTCGCCGGGATCGCGATGGTCGGGATCGGGACGGCTCGGGTCCTCGAACATCTGAATGACGTCCATCAGCGTCAACCGGCGCGCGTTGCCGGTGAACCGGTAGCCGCCGCCGACGCCGCGCACCGACTCGACCACGCCGGCGCGGGCGAGCTCCGAGAGCACCTTGGCGAGATGGTGCGACGACACGTCGTACTTGCCCGCGATCTCGGCGCCGGAGATGTGGCGCGTGGGGTCCGCCGCAATCTCGAGGACGCTGTAGAGCGCGAGCGACGTGTTCTTCTGCAGCTTCATGGTTCAGAAGCTGCTGTGCGGCCCGTCTGCGTCGTTGTGTCCTCGCTCGGTGCTCGCCGTACGCAACATGTACGGCTTCGCGCCTCGCTGCGGGCCGATGCGGCAACTGCGGCATCCGGGCCTGCTCGCGACGCTTCTGATCGTGCCCGTCCGCTCCATCACGCGAGATCCATTTCCAGCGGGATGAACGGGCCCGCCATCATGCCCTGGCTGCGAAAGAAGGACAGGATCAGCGTGTTGTCGCGCGAGAGCATCGTGCGCACCTTGCGCACGCCGGCGCGGCGGAAATTCGCGCAGATCGTGTCGAGCAGCCGCGTGCCGATTCCCTCCTGCCGCGCGCCGGGCTCGACGTCGATGGCGAATACCCAGCCGCAGGGCGGCGATCCGAATTCCCAGTCGCGCACCTCGCCGATCACGAATCCGGCGACCTGCCCGTCGCGGTCGGCGACGAGGAACTGGCGGGGAGCCGTGCCGGCTTTGCCGTAACGCTCGTACACGGATCGCCAGTAGCCGCGCTTGGCGATGCCGGTGACCGCTGCGTCGAGGGCAATGACGCGCTCGAGATCCTCCCGCCGCACCGGCCGGATCGCGACGGCGGCGCCGGGCGGCGCCGGCCGGGCACGGGCCGCCTTGGCCGAAATCCGCGTCCCCCGCCCCGAAGTCGCCACGCCACCCCCCAAAGACTGATGCAGATCAAGCCAATTATCGCATTCCGATGCCAGATTAACGGCTATTGGGGGAACGCTCAACCTTTCGACGGCGAAAGCCCCGGCCGAAGGCATCCGAAGAAGCGCGCCCCGAGCCGGCCCGGCAACCGCCACGTCCGGTGGCCACGAGGAGGAAGGCATGAAGGTTTCGCTCGTTCCGGGCGTCACGTCGACGACGAAAGTCACCGTCGATCGCGATCGCACGATCGATTTCATGGGCGAGGCGGCGCGCGTCTACGCGACACCGATGCTCGTGCGCGACATCGAGGTTGCCTGCCGCGAGTTGCTTCTCGCGCACCTCGACCCCGGCGAGGATTCCGTCGGCACGCGCGTCGAGATCGACCATCTTGCGGCAACGCTGCTCGGAATGACGGTGGAGCTCACGGTCAAGGTGTACGAAGTCGCGGGACGTGCGGTCTCCTTCGAGGTGAGCGCGCGCGACGGATTCGATCTCATTTGCCGCGGCCGCCACCATCGCTTCGTCGTCGACGTCGCGAAGACGGCCGAACGTCTCGCCGCCAAGAAAGCCAAGGCAGGACTCGCGTAGCGGGAGGTCTGTGTCCAAACCACCCACCATCGAGCACGTCGCGACGTACTGCTACCAGTGCGTCGCCGGACCCGATCTGCTCACGGTCAAGGTCGTCGACGGCGTCGCCACCGAAGTCGAGCCGAATTTCTGCGCGGCCGACGTGCATCCGGGCGGCGGCAAGGTCTGCGTGAAGGCGTACGGTCTCGTGCAGAAGACGTACAACCCGCACCGGATCCGCACGCCGATGAAGCGGACGAATCCGAAGAAGGGCCGCGGCGAGGATCCGGGCTTCGTCCCGATCAGCTGGGACGAGGCGCTCGACACCGTTGCCGCGAAGCTCAATGAGGTGCGCGCGGCGGGCCTCACCGACGAATCCGGCTATCCGCGGCTCGCGGTCAGCCTGGGCGGCGCCGGGAACGCCGCAGTCGTACATGGGAACGTTCCCCGCCTTTCTCGCCGCGTGGGGCGCGGTCGACATGGGCTTCGGCTCCGGGCAGGGCGTCAAGTGCTACCACTCGGAACATCTTTACGGCGAGTTCTGGCATCGCGCGTTCACCGTGTCGCCGGACACGCCGCTCACCAATTACCTGATTTCCTGCGGCGCGAACGTCGAAGCCTCCGGCGGCGTGGTCGGCGTCTGGCGCCACGCGAATGCGCGCATCCGCGGGATGAAGCGCGTCCAGGTCGAGCCGCACCTGTCGGTGACCGGCGCGTGCTCGGCGGAATGGGTGCCGATCAAGCCGAAGACCGACGCTGCGTTCCTGTTCGCGCTCGTCCACATGCTGCTGCACGGCTTCCCGCGCGAGCGGCTCGACCTTCCGTTCCTCACGAAGCACACGTCGTCGCCTTACCTCGTCGGACCGCACGGCTACTACCTGCGCGACCGCGCGACGCGCAAGCCGCTGGTCTGGGACACCGTGCGCGGCGCGCCCGCGACGCACGACGCGCCCGGCATTGCCGAATCGCTCGAAGGCCGCTTCGCGGCGGACTCGATCGAGATCGGCCCCGACGACGACGTGCTCGCGGACGGCGTGCTGATGGGCGAAACCGCGTTCAGCAAGCTCGTCGCGCACATGGCACCGTATTCGCCGGAATGGGCGGCACCGGTTTGCGACGTCTCCGCGCAGACGATGCGGCGGATCGCCGCGCGAATTCATCGACCACGCGCAGGTGGGCGAGACGATCGAGATCGAAGGCAAGCGACTGCCGTACCGACCGGTCGCGGTCAGCCTCGGCAAGACGGTCAACAACGGCTGGGGCGGCTTCGAATGCGTCTGGGCGCGGACGATGCTCGCAGCGCTCGTCGGCGGACTCGAGGTTCCGGGCGGAACGCTCGGCACGACGGTGCGGCTGAACCGCCAGGTGCCGGCGCGTGTCGACAGCGTGATGGCGGGTCCCGACGGCTTCATGGAGTACCCGCTCAACCCGACTGACAAGGCGCGCTGGTCGCCGAATCCGAACATCCGCAACGCCTACCGGACGATGGTCCCGCTCGCCGCGAACGGCCCGTGGAGCCAGGCGCTGGGACCGACGCATTTCTCGTGGATGTTCATGGACGAGACGCCGAAGGGCCTGCCCCGCGTCACGCTTCCGGACGTGTGGTTCGTCTACCGGACCAATCCCGCGGTCTCGTTCTGGGACACCGACAGCGTCGGCGACAAGATGGCGCGCTTCCCGTTCATGGTCGGATTCGCGTACACGCTTGACGAGACGAATCATCACGCCGACATCCTGCTGCCCGAGGCCACCGACCTCGAGAGCCTGCAGCTCATCCGGATCGGCGGATCGAAGTTCGTCGAGCAGTTCTGGGATTGCCAGGGCTTCGCGCTGCGGCAGCCGGCGGTCGCGACGCAGGGCGACGCGCGCGATTTCACGGCGATCGCGACCGAGCTCGCCCGCCGCACGGGCCTCCTCGAGAAATACAATGCATCGATCAACAAGGGCGCCGCCGGCGTGCCGCTCAAGGGCCCGCATTGGGACGTCGCGCTCGAGCCGTCGACCGCGCATCCACCCGAGGCGATCTGGGATGCGGTCTGCCGCGCCGCGAGCGCTGAGCTCACCGACGGCCGCGAATCGAATGGACTCGGCTGGTGGAAGGAGCACGGCCTCGCGACCAAGCCGTTCCCGCGCCTCAAGTGGTACCTGTATCCGACGCTGGTCGACCAAGGGCTCCGCTTCGAGCTGCCGTACCAGGAGCGGCTGCTCCGCATCGGCACGGAGCTCGGCCGGCGGCTGCACGAGCACGACATGCACTGGTGGGACAACCAGCTGCCCGAGTACCAGGCACTGCCGAAGTGCAAGGATTTCGGCCTGCCGTGGATCGCCTCGCTCGAGAAATCGGGCGGCAAGCCACAGGATTTCCCGTTCTGGATGCTGACCGCGCGCAGCATGCAATACGCCTGGGGCGCGAATGTCGGAATGCAGCTCATCAAGGAAGTCGCCGACAACGTCAAGGGCCACCGTGGCGTCATCATCAACACGAGCACGGCGGCGCGGCTCGGCATTCGCGACGGCGAACAGGTCGTCATCGCGACGCCGCAGCACAAGGTGCGCGGACGCGCGGTGCTGCGCCAGGGCATCCGGCCCGACACGCTGCTCCTGATCGGCCAGTTCGACCACTGGGTGACGCCGTTCACCAAGGGCTTCGGCATGCCGAGCATGAATTCGCTCTCCGAGATGTCGATGGACCTCACCGACGCGACGGGCTCGAGCGCCGACATCGTGCGCGTGAGCATCGCGCCGGCGGCGGCAGCCGCAAGCGTGGGGGTACAGAAATGACGCGGTGGGCGATGGTGGCCGACCTGCGCCGGTGCGTCGGGTGCCAGACCTGCACGGCCGCGTGCCGCCATGCGAACGCGACGCCGCCGGGCGTGCAGTGGCGGCGGGTGCTGGACGTCGAGCTGGGCGAATATCCGGACGTGCAGCGCGCGTTCGTGCCGGTCGGCTGCATGCACTGCGACGATCCGCCATGCATGGACGTCTGCCCGACGACGGCGACGAGGAAACGCGCCGACGGCATCGTCACCATCGACTATGATCTGTGCATCGGCTGCGCATACTGCGCGGTCGCGTGCCCGTACCAGGCGCGCTACAAGACGACACGGCCGGCGTACGCGTACGGCGACGCGATGGCCAACGAGACCAAGCGCCGCGACGATTCGCGTCTTGGGGTCGCGACCAAATGCACGTTCTGCGTCGACCGCATCGACGCCGGCCTCGCCAAGGGGCAGACGCCGGGGGTCGATCCGGAGGCAACACCCGCCTGCGTGAACGCCTGCATCACGCAGACGCTGCAATTCGGCGACCTCGACGACCCGCAGAGCAACGTGTCGCGCCTCATCGCCGAGAACCAACATTTCCGGATGCACGAGGAGCTCGGCACCGGCCCCGGCTTCTACTATCTGTGGGACAAGGCGGCACGGCGGTACCGGCGGCGGCGGAGTGACATGAGCGCCGCCGGGCCGTCCCGAACGCCCGTGCGAGCAGGGCGAAGCCAAGGCCCGAAGGGCGCGACTGCAAGCGCGGGCGGCGACCGACTTCCAGCGGCAACGCGAACACCAGATGGGAGCGGAGGTCGCGCGAATTCCTCCCGCTCGGGACGCAGCGCAGCGGCGACAGCCGCAAGCGTGGGGGCACATCAATGACCTATCCCGCCAAAGGCTACGGCACCTACGGCCCCGATCCGTGGCGCCAGACGAGCTGGGATGCGCGCGCGGCCGGGAATTTCGTCTGCGGCGGTGCCGGCGCCGGTCTCATCGTGTTTGCCGTGCTGGGGACGACCGGCCGTTACGGCGGGTGGCTGATCCTCGCCGGATTGGCGCTCGTCGCGCTGGGCCTCTTCTGCGTATCGCTCGAGCTCGGCCGTCCGCTGCGCGCGCTCAACGTCATCCGCAATCCGCGCACGTCATGGATGGCGCGCGAAGCGTGGGTAGCGGGCGCGCTCTTCCCGGCGGGAATCATCGCAGCATTCGTCCAGCCGGTCGCGGGATGGGCCGCGGCATTCCTTGCGCTGGCGTTCGTCTACTGCCAGTCGCGGCTGCTGCAGGGCGCCAAGGGCATTCCGGCGTGGCGCGAGCCGGCTGCTGGTCCCGCTCGTCATCGTCACCGGGCTGGTGGAGGGAGGCGGAATCTTTGTCGCGACGACCCCGCTGCACCGGACGGCGACGCTCGTGCTTCTCTCGCTCTTCGCCGTGCTCGTCATCGTGCGCATGGGGGTGTGGATCGCCTACCGTCGCCGGCTGAACGGTGTCAGTTGCCGAAGGCGCGCGGGTCGCGCTCGACAACGCCGGCATCGTGCTGCTGGTGCTCGGGACCGCAGTTCCGCTGTGCCTGATCGCGATCATGGCGGCGATGACGCTGACCGTCGCCACGCTGTCGGCGCTGTGCGTCGCGACGGGCCTCGCGGCCTTGCTCGCGGGCTCCTGGCTCAAGTTCGTCATCGTCACGCGCGCCGGATTCAACCAGGGATTCGCGCTGCCGCACCTTCCGGTGCGCGGCGTGGCCCGCTGACTCCGGCCGTTTCCTCGGACGCGATTCGGAAAGGACCTCAGATGGGCGCCACGACCATGGCCGAAGTCGGACTCTCGCCCGCGCCGGGCGATCACTTCCATTTCCACCGCTCGCTCGAATTGATGCCGCGCGAGCACCTCGCCGCGCTGCAGCTGACGCGCCTGCAGGACACCGTCCGCAACGCCTACGACAACGTCGCGCTGCACCGGCGACGGCTCGACGCCGCCGGCGTCACCCCTGACGCGATCGCGACGCTCGACGACGTCAAGCACCTTCCCTTCACGCAGAAGTCGGATCTGCGCGACGGCTATCCCTTCGGCCTCTTCGCGCGGCCGATACATTCGCTCGCGCGGCTGCATGCGTCATCGGGGACAACCGGCAAGCCGACGGTGGTCGGCTACACGCGCACCGACATCGAGACCTGGTCGGCCCTGATGGCGCGGTCGATGGCCTGCGCGGGCATCCGTCCCGGCGACGTCGTCCACAATGCCTACGGCTACGGCCTGTTCACCGGCGGGCTGGGCGCGCACTACGGCGCCGAGCACCTCGGCGCGGTGGTCGTGCCGATGTCCGGCGGATCGACGGAACGGCAGGTCACGCTCATCACCGACTTCGGCGCGCGAGTGCTCTGCGCGACGCCCTCCTACGCGCTGGCGATCGCCGAAGTCGCCGAGCACCAGGGTGTGGACCTGCGCAAGAGCGCGCTCGAGATCGGCCTGTTCGGCGCCGAGCCGTGGAGCGAGGCCCTGCGGCGCGAAGTCGAAGCCCGTCTCGGCATCACCGCGATCGACATCTACGGCCTCTCGGAGATCATGGGTCCCGGCGTCGCCTGCGAATGCCAGTGCCGCGCGGGATTGCACGGCTGGGAGGATCATTTCCTGTTCGAAGTGATCGATCCGGACACCGGCGCGCGCGTCGCCGAGGGCGAGGCCGGCGAGCTCGTCATCACGACGCTCACCAAGGAAGCGCTGCCGATGCTGCGCTACCGGACGCGGGACATCACGCGGGTGACGACGGCTCCCTGCGACTGCGGCCGCACGCACCTGCGGATCCTGCGCATCACGGGCCGCAACGACGACATGCTGATCATCCGCGGCGTCAACGTGTACCCCTCGCAGGTCGAGGCGGTGCTGATCGGGCGCTCCGACATCGCGCCGCATTACCAGCTCGTCATCGAGCGGCGCGGCAGCCTCGACCATGTCACCGTCGAGGTCGAGGCGAATCCCGGCGTCGACAGCGCGGCATTCGAGCGGATCGCGAAGGACGTGACGCACCACATCAAGTCGATGATCGGCATCACCACCGACGTGACCGTCAAGCCGGCGGGCGCGATCCCGCGCTCGCAGGGCAAGGCGGTGCGGGTCCGCGACCTGCGTCCGAAAACGCCCTAGGGTCGGATCGTCCGCTGCAGGCGGCAGCCGCTCCCTTTGACGCACGTCAATCGGCCCCGACGGGCCATCGGGTAATTTGGTATTCGAATACCATTATTGAGGCCGCCATGGAGTTCGCAACCCAGGTTTCCCGCACGCTCGACGCGGAGCATCAGTCGACCCTCGCGCTGCTGGGCCGCGTCCAGGCGGCCTTCGTCCGCGCGCCCGCCACGGGTGCCGGCAAGGACCCGCTCATTGCCGCCCTCGCGTCCGAGCTGCGCCTCCTCATCGTCGAGCATGTCGACCGCCACTTCGGATTCGAGGAGAACGAACTCTTCCCGCGGCTCGCCGCCGCCGGCGACGGGACCCTCGGCGAGCTTCTGCACGACGAGCACGTTGCGATCCTCGAGGTTGCGGCCGAAATCGCGCCGCTTGCCGCCGCGGCCGCCAAGGGCACGATCGACGACGACGGATTCGTGCGGCTGAGACGCGGCGCGCTGGAGTTGGTCGAGCGGCTCGAGTCGCACATCCAGAAGGAGACGATGTCGCTCCTGCCGGCGCTCGACGACGCGCTCGACGCGAATGCCGATTCGGAGCTCACGCTCGAATACGCTTCCGCATGAAAGGATCCTTCGCCGTGCCGACCCAAAGTGCTGCCGCCGCCCCGGACGCGATTTCGATCCGGCCGCTTGCGCGCCTGGATCTCGACGCCGTCGTCGCCATTGACGCGGCGATCGAAGGCTGGTCGCGACGCGCCTACTTCGAGCGCCGCCTGCGCGCGGCGCTGCACGAGCCTGCGCTGCACGCGCAATTCGCCGCCTCCGACGCCCGCGGGCTGGCGGGCTACATCCTGGCGCGCGTCCTCGAAGGCGAATTCGGCGAAAGCGCAGCGCGCGTTGCGGCTCGAGGTGGTCGGCGCCCGTGCCGATCTGGTCGGCCATGGCGTCGGCTCCCGTCTCATCGACGCGCTTGCCGTGTGGGGGCGGCGCCACGGCTGCACGAGCATCAGGACCGTCGCGGCATGGAATGATCACCGGATGGTCGCGTGGCTCGACCGGCAGGGATTCAACCTCGCGCCGAATCACGTCGTCGACAGTGCCGTGCGCGGCGGCGCCTACACGCCGGAGCGCGACGACGTCATCTCCCTCCCCGTCGGCGTCGGCCCGGCGCACGAGATCGCATATGACGGCGCCGCAAGGCAACGACTTCGAACGGCTCGCCCGCGACACCGCCGAGGTCCGCGCGATGCGGCCGGAGGATCTCACCGACATCGTGCGCATCGACCGCGACATCACCGGGCGCGACCGCGAAGACTACGTCCGCCACAAGCTCAACGAGACGATGGTCGACTCGGCGATCCGAGTGTCGCTGACGGCGTCCGATGGCGGCATCGTCGCCGGATACCTGATGGCGCGCGTCGATCTCGGCGACTTCGGCCGCACCGAGCCGACGGCGATCATCGACACGATCGGCGTCGATCCCGGCTATGCGCATCGCGGCATCGGCCATGCGCTGCTGTCGCAATTGTTCGCCAATCTCGGCGCGCTGCGCGTCGAGCGCATCGAGACCATCGTGGCACCGCGCGACCTCGGGCTGCTGGGTTTCCTCTACAGCGTCGGCTTCGCGCCGGCGCAGCGCCTCGCGTTCACGCTGGATCTCGATTGATGGGAGCCGGTCCGGAATTCCCGACAGTCGCGCTCGCCCGTACCGGCCGGTGATCACGATGACGCCGCCGCTCGACGACGACGCCATTCGCCATGCGCTGATGCAGGTCGACGATCCCGAAGCCGGGATGAACATCGTCGACCTCGGCCTCGTCTATCGGATCGAGGTTGCGGAAGGCGCCGTCGAGGTCGATCTCACGATGACCACCGCGGCCTGCCCGATGGCCGACATGATCGTCGACCAGGCAAGGGGTGCCATCGAATCCGTCGTCGGCGAAGCCGCGCGCGTCGACATCCGGCTGGTGTGGGACCCGCCCTGGACGCCCGATCGCATGACGGATCTCGCGCGCGAGCGCTTCGGCTGGAACTAGCGCTCGGGCTCCTCGCTCCTGCGCCGGAGCGATGATCATGACCGTCGACACGCAACGAGGCCCGGCACCGGCGCGAGGAAATCTTGCGCCCGCGTATCGCGTACCACTGCTGATCTTCGGATTCCTCGGACTCCTGGCCGGCGTGCTCGCCGGCCTGGCGCGGCTCGGATGGCAGGTTCCGGCGATCGCCGCAGCCAACGCGGCGCTGCACGGGCCGCTGATGATCTGCGCGTTCT
Source organism: uncultured beta proteobacterium (assembly GCA_963741355.1). Classification (GTDB taxonomy): domain Bacteria; phylum Pseudomonadota; class Gammaproteobacteria; order Burkholderiales; family Casimicrobiaceae; genus CAIWHR01. The sequence continues at coordinate 13,428 of CAVUIG010000020.1, read as the reverse complement.
TCGGCGTCGTGATTTCGCTCGAACGCGCGGTCGCGATCGGGCGCGGCGTCGCTTATCTCGGGCCCCTCGTCTGCGGCCTCGGCGGCGTGGCCACGATCGCCGGCTTGACCAGCCTGGCGCCCTGGCTGTTCGTCGCGGGCTCGATCGTGCTGCTCCTGGCGACGCTCGACATCTTCACCCGGCAGCGCGCGTTGTTCACCTTCACGCTGACGATGGGCGCGCTCGCGTGGGTCGTCGGCAGCGCATTGTGGGCGCTGGGCGCGGCGCCCTACCAGTGCGTCCCCTGGTGGCTCGCCTTCCTGATCCTGACGATCGCGGGAGAGCGCCTCGAGCTGTCGCGCTTTCTGCCGCCCTCCCCGATCGCCGAACGCGTCTTCGCCGCGATTCTCGCCAGCATCGGGATGGGGCTCGTCGGCGCTGCTCGGGGTTGGGGGCCGCCCGTCTTCGCAGCATCATTGCTCGCGCTGTCGGTCTGGCTCCTGAAACAGGACATCGCCCGCCACACCGTGCGCAGGACGGGCCTCACGCGCTACATAGCGGTGTGCCTGCTGTCCGGCTACGCGTGGCTTGCCATCGGCGGCGCCATCTTTCTCGGCGCCGGATCGCTGCAGCCCGGAACACCCGCCTACGACGCGGCCGTGCACGCGCTCGCGCTGGGCTTCGTGTTCTCGATGGTGTTCGGGCACGCGCCGATCATCGTGCCGGCGGTGCTGCGCGTCGCGGTGCCGTATCACCCCGCGTTCTACGTTCCGCTGGCGCTGCTGCACCTGTCGTTGCTGGTGCGCATCGTGGGCGATGCCACCGGTGCATTCGAGTGGACGCGCGCCGGAGGACTGCTGAACGCGCTTGCGCTCGCGGCGTTCATCGTGAATACCGCGGTTGCGGTGGCTCTGGGGCGCGGAAACGCACGCGCGCGGACCGGCTCATCGCCAAACTAGCGATGCCTTCGGGCGCGCGGACGCACGGGGTCAATCAACCGTGCAGCGACTCGTACTTCGCCATCAGCTCTTCGGGCGTTTCCTGGAAATCGGGATTGACGACGATGCAGTCGGCCGGGCAGACGAGCTTGCACTGCGGCTCGTCCTCGGCGCCGACGCACTCGGTGCATTTCATCGGATCGATCACGTAGATCGGATCGCCGACGCTGATCGCCTCGTTCGGGCACACCGGCTTGCAGGCGTCGCAGGCGGTGCAGTTGTCGTTGATGAGCAGTGCCATGGGAATCTCCTCGCGGCTTTAGGCCGCCGCCCGTTGCTGCAATTCGCGCAGTTTGCCGTGCCGGAACGCGCCCCACAAGGCCGCGCCGATCGCGCCGGCGTAGATCGAATCGGGATGGCTGACGGCCGTCACGCTGACCTTCTCGTTGGCCATCTCTTCCTGGATGGCCGCGAGCAGGCCCGTGTCGAGCGCGAGGCCGCCGGTGAGGAGCGCCGTGCCTTCCTTGATGCCCGTGACCTTCAGGAGCTTCACGATCCGCGACGCCATCGACAGGTGGATGCCCTTGAGGACGTCAGGGGTCGCGATGCCGCGCGACACCATGTTGATCACGTCGGTCTCGGCCAGCACCGCGCAGATCGAGCTGCACTTCTCCGGATTCTTCGAGCTCTGCGACAGCGGGCCGATTTCCTCGATCGCGACGCCGAGATAGCGCGCGATGTTCTCGAGGAACTGGCCGGACCCGGACGCGCACTGGCTCGTCATCTTGTAGGACAGCACCTTGCCGCGCTCGTCGACGTAGATCGCGCGGCCGTTGAGCGCGCCGATGTCGACCACGGCATTCGCTCCCGGATGCAGGAACACGCCGCCCCGCGCGTGCGTGGTCATCGAGTAGAAGTGGCCGGTCGCGAACTTGACGTTCTCGCCTTCGCCGGTGGTGGCGATGTAGTCGACGTCGGCGGGCTTCAGGCCGGCGTCCTCCAGCACGCCGTCGTGGCCTTCCTGCGCGAGCGTCATCGGGTCGCGGCGGCGGATCCGCTCGCAGCGCTTCGCGAGCCACTCCTGCTTGCCGCCGTCGGTCCGGAACAGCGCCGACTTGACCGCGCCGGAGCCGATGTCGATGCCAATGGTGATCGTCATGGTGTCGTCCTCACGCCGCACGTGCTTCGGCAGTCTTGCCCTCTTCCATCACCGCGCGCCAGGCGAACGTCGCGCCGCCGAGCGCGCCGGTGAAGATCGAGTCGGGATTGATGTTGAGCGCAATGTCGCCGTAGTTTTCCCGGACGAGGTCCTTCAGCGCCTTGACCGCGGCCTCGTTCTTCGCGACGCCGCCGGTGAACGTGAACTCGTTGCGGATGCCGCCGGAGCGCGCGAGGATCGACATCGCGCGCAGGATGATCGCGCGATGGAGCCCCGCCATGATGTCCTCGCGCTTGTCGCCGAGGGACAGCCGGTCGCGCAGCTCCGCGCCGGCGAACACGGTGCAGGTCGAGTTGATGCGGATCGTCTTGGTCGATTTCATCGCCATCGGCCCCAGCTCGTGCAGGCCCATGTTCATCTCGTCGGCGATGTAGCCGAGGTAGCGCCCGCAGCCGGCCGCGCAGCGATCGTTCATCTGGAAGCTCTCGACGATCCCGTTCGGGTCGACCTGGATCGCCTTCGTGTCCTGTCCGCCGATGTCGAGCACGGTCGCCGTGCCCGGGTGCATCATGTGCGCGCCGAGTCCGTGGCAGAGGATCTCGGAGCGCACGTGCTCCTTGGAGAACGGCAGCCGCGCGCGGCCGTAGCCGGTGCCGACGACGTAGGTCTCCTCCATTTCCAGATCGAGGATGCCCTTGATCGGCGCCTCGACCTGCTGCCGGCGGCCCGCCGTGTCGGGCAGCGCGATGAACGTACGCTCGAGCGCTGCCAGCAGGTGACGCCGGATCGAATCGCTGTAGACGCGGTTCTCGACCTCGATGATCGAGCGGTCGAATACGTTGAGGAGGAAGTCGTATCGAATGCCGGATTCCTTCGCGACCGCTTCACCGGCGGCGAGGTACTGGGCGCCGGCGATGTCGCGGAAGAAGTCGCTCTTGCGCTTGGCGCCCGGCGCGAACAGCGTCGGCGCCTCGACGGCGAGCCGCCTGAACACTTCCGTCAGCGCTTCGCCGACGGCCTTGGTGCTGTCGCCGAACTTCGCGGTGCCGAGATTGCGCTGGCACGTGCTTTCGAGGTCGGCGAGCTGCTCGAGATACTGCTCGGAGCGGAAGTCGCGCTCGAGCTGCCCGAGGAATCCGTCGAGCGCGCCGTTCAGCGCGCCGGTGCTCGAAAGCGCCTGGCGGAACAGGTAGAAGCGCCCGTTGAGGAGCGCCTCCTGCTTCGCGATCGCCGCGGCAGTGTCGTAGTTCGACCGCGAGTTGGTGATGCCGCGCCCCAGGATGTTCTGGTGCTCGTCGATGACCACCGCCTTCGTGGTGGTCGAGCCGAGGTCGATGCCGATGAAGCAGCGCATGCTAGGTCCTCAGTGCCCGCCCGGCCGCCCGAAGGGCACTGAGCGCCCCCCTCCGGGGGGTAGCGAGCGCAGCGAGCATGGGGGGTGGTTCATTCAGTGCGCGGCGGTCGCCACGCGCTTCGCCTTGACCATCTGGAAATAACTTTCCAGGCGGTTCTTCACGTTGGCCGCCGAGAAATAGCGCGGGTCGACGAGGTCTGTCTCGATGAACGCCGCCGGCTTGCCGGTGCGCCGCTCGACTTCGCGCAGGATGAGCAGCTGCCCCGCCGAGAAGCTGTTGCAGCTCTTGATCGAGTTGATCAGGAGCCCGTCGGCCTGGTACTCGTCGATGTACTTGCAGATCATGTCGACGCGCGACGGAAGGTTGAGATTCGTGTAGCAGCCGAGGCAATATTCGGCGAGCGATTCGAGCGGCCGGTCGGCGTCGTGGCGGAAGCCGAAGTCGTAGAGACCGCCGACCTTCGCGTACGTCGATGCGACCACCACCGCGCCTTCGTCGTAGAACATCTTCCAGAAGTCGCGGAAGCTGGTCCAGTTGGGCGGACCCTCGACGACGAGCCGATAGTTCTCCTGCGTCATCTCGCCCTCGGGCGTCATCGGGCCGCGGCCCTCGCGAACCCGCTGGTCGATTTCCTCGCGCAGCACGCGGTAGAACTGGGTCGCTTCGGGCGTGCCGCGGAATGCAGTGAAGATCGGCCCGATGTAATAGACGGCGCCAAAATAGCCGTCGATCGGCGACGGGCGATTCTTCGCCGATTGCAGCACACGAACCAGATCCTCCTCGGCCTTTTCCGACTCGCGCATGTACTGGCGCAGCCGGTCGATGTCGAACTTGACGCCCGAGATGCGCTCGAGCGTCGGAATCACGGTTTCCTTCAGCTGCTTGACCACGTAGTCGCGCATGTTCGGCGCGATCTTGCCCTCGCCCTGGTACGGGACGTGCAGCATCACCGTCTCGCAGCCGTATTTGTGCCGAATGAGCTCGAACCACTTCATGAACGTGAAGCAGCCGGTGTACGAGAGGAGCAGGACGTCGGGCCGCGGCAGCGGATCGCCGGTCGGGCCGATTTCGCCGCCCATCATCATCCCGAGATCGGCCTTCACGTACGTGCAGACATCCTCGGAGTGGCCGTCGCGCTCGGCGTCCATGATCATCTTGCCGGACTTCTTGCGCAGACCATTCTGCAGCGCATTGGTCTCCGGGAGGCTCCGCGCGAAGTCGAAGCACATCAGCAGCTCGTTCAGGTTGCCGGGCACGAACGTCGCCGACACCTTGCGATTGTTGGCGCGCGCGGTCGCGAGCTCCATGTAGTTCCTGTTGATGAGATCCTTCTGCAGCAGCATCGCGTCCTCCTTCTGGACGTTCTGCGGCTTCTTGGTACCTGCGGGCATTGCGGCGGCGGTAGTGGTCATCGCATGGTCTCCTGATCCGGATGGCGCCTAGGCGGCCGACCAGAGTTTTATCGAATCGGCAAACGTTCCCGCCTGCTCGCGGATCGGCGCCATCTGGCCCGTGTTCTCCGCGTACTTGAATGCCGTGTACGGCACGCCGTGCTTCTTGAGGACGTCCTGCAGCATCGGGCGCTCGAGCAGCGCGGGATCGCAGAATGACGGCGCGGCGAAGATAACGCCTTCCGCTCCGCGGGTCTTGACCTGCTTCAGCAGGAACACGCCCTTCTCTTCCTTCGTCGTCTCGTACTTGGCGGCGGTCGTCGCCGAGCGGTGCAGGAATGCCTTCGACAGCTCGTCCAGCGGATTCGCGTCGGCGGGCACCTCGTCCAGCAGCCAGCGCGTCACCAGCATGAAGTCGTCGTCGACGATGTAGCAGCCCGCCATCTCGATCGACTTGATGAGGCCGAGCGGCGGCTGCTCGCAGAACGCTCCCGTCAGCACGATGCGCGCGTTGTCGCGCTTCGGGCGCGGCATCGCGTCGGCCGCCGCGATGTATTCGCGGACGAGCGTCGTATGGTCCTCGACCGGAAGCACCATGCCCGCGCGCAGCACGAGATAGACCTCGGAGGTCGGCGCCTGCCATGGCTTTTCCGCTCGATACGCATAGAGCTCGCGGATCGCCTCGCGGTTCTCGTTGAACACGCGAATCGACGCGTTGAGCTCGTCATCCGTGATCGGCTTGCCGCGCAGCTTGCCCAGATCCTCGCGCAGCACCTCGAGCTCGCTGATGTAGAACGCGCCGCCGATCGAGTCGACATAGTTCTGCGGGACGTCGATGTACCGGACGTACTTGTCCTTGAACAGCAGCTGCCACATGCCCGACAGGTTGCGGATGACGTCGCAGATCGACGGGAACAGCACGCCGTCGAGGCAGTCGAGCCGGCCGGTGAGCCCGAGCTCGATCGTCGAGCGCGGGATGCGGCAGATGTAGCTCTGGTAGTACGCGTCGCCCTGGATCACTTCGAGCGAATCGCCGCCGCCGAGGATGCCGACCGACAGCATCCCTGCCGCGTGGATCAGCTCGCGCGGCACGTAAACCGGCAGGTAGCCGATCGCCTTGCGCCCGGGCACGGCGGCCTTCCATTGCTTGACGGCGTTGAAGTCGAGATCCTCGAACAGCGCCTGGCAGCGCTCGACGATCTTGATGACGGCAGGCTGTTCAATCATCAGCGATGCTCCCAGTTGGGTTTGCGCTTGGCGAGGAATGCGACGAGGCCTTCGTTGGCGTCGCGCGTGCTCATCAGCTGGTCGAGATAAAGCCGCTCGACCTCGGCGAGGCCTTTACGGACATCGCGGATCATCGCGGCGCGCGCAGCGGTGAGGGCGAGCGCGAGCGACGCGGCGCTTTTTCCCGCGAGGTGCTGGTCGAAATATGCGAGCGCGGCGGCTTCCGGGTCGTCGAACACGATCTGCACGAGACCCATCGCCTTTGCGTCGGCGGCGCCGATCGAGCGCGCGGAAAACAGCAGATCCTCGGCCGCCGGCTGGTTGACACGGTAGGGCAGCAGCACTGACGCCGCCGGCGCGAATACGCCGAGCTTCAACTCCGGCTGGCCGAACTGCGCGTCCGGCGCGGCGAAGATCGGGCCGCCGGCGAGCGCGACCTCGAGCCCGCCGCCGAGACACTGGCCACGGACGACGGTGAGGATGGGCGCCGGAAATTCGAGCATGGCGACGATCAGCGCGTGCAGCGAAGCCAGCATCGCCGCGCACCGGTCGGGCAGGTGCTCCTCGACGCTCGCCCCGAAGCTGAAGTGCGGGCCTTCGGCGTCGAGCAGGACACCGCGCAATCCCGAATGGCCACGGTAAGCCACGAACGCGCCGTGCAGCGCGGCGATCATCGTCGCGTCGACGAGATTGGCCTTCGGCCGCGCGAGCGTGAGGCGCAGTAGCGCGCCATCGCGCTCGATCCGGTCCTTCAGCGGGGATTCGCCGGCCATCGCGTCAGCCCCTGCGCTTCTTTCCCGGTTGAATCGAGTCGTGCAGCGGACCGACCCAGCTCTCGCCCGCTGCCAGCTTCTGCCGGAGCAGCACGAAATCGGCCTCGCGGTCTTCCTTCGTTCCCTCGTTGAAGGCCGTGAAGCCGGCGCGCGCCTCGGTCATCATGTTGAGCGCCAGCCACGCGCGAGAGTTCTCCTTGTTGCGGTTCCACGCGTCGAGCTTGGGCTTGCGCAACTCCTCCAGCGTCTTGGTCGTGCAGTCCGGGAACGTCAGCAGCATCTTCGCGCAGAGCTCGTTGACTTTCTCGTCGAGCAGCGTGAGGTCGACGCTGCCGCGCGCGAGTTCGGCCTTGCCTGCCTTCAGCGCGTCGCCGGTCTTCGGCTCGCCGAAAACGAAGCGCCCGAAGTCGTCGGTCATCCGGCGTGTCTCGACCAGCGGATTCGCGACGTAATGACCGTCGACCTTCAGCGCGGGAACGATGTCGGTGAGCACGCCCATCCAGTACGCCTTGTGCGCGGAGAACGGCTCGCACAGCACGCACGCCGCCATCGAGCGCTCGACGCCGGCGATGACCGGCAGGAAGTCGGTGGCGCCGCCGATCGGCGCGGAGCCGTGCTTGGGGCCCGCCTGGCCGAACCGCGCGAGGTCCTGCGCGACCGAGAAGTCGCACGCCATGCCGATCTCCTGGCCGCCGCCGATGCGCATCCCGTTGACGCGGCAGATCACCGGCTTGTCGCAGGCGAGGATCGCCGAGACCATGTCGTTGAAGAGGCGCATGTACTGCCGGTATTCCTGCGGATGCCCGGCGTAGTACTCGGCGTACTCCTTGGTGTTGCCGCCCGTGCAGAACGCCCTGTCGCCGGCGCCGGTGAACACGACGCAGTTGACGTCGCGCGCGTTCGACGCGGCGCGGAACGCGAGGATCACGCCCTTCACCATGTCGGTCGTGTACGAATTGAACTGCGTCGGATTGTCGAGCGTGATCCAGGCGTTGTAGAGACCGGCCGCGACGGTGCCGTCGGGCAGCGTCGCCGGGCGCTTCTCGTAGCGGATGCCGGGCTTCGCGTTGTCGTCGACGAGATCGTGATTCTTGAACTCGCGCTGCGCGGCCAGCATGTCGGGAGCATTCATGGACAGTCTCCTTAGAGGGCGGGCACCAGGACCACGCGCCGCTTGATGTCGTGGTGGTGCACCGCCGCGAATACGTCGTTGATGGTGTCGAGCGGATGCGCTTCGACGAACGGCTTGATCGCGACCTTGCCGTCCAGCACGAGGTCGAGCGCCGCCGGGTAGAGCTCGGGCGGGCAGCCCCAGTTGCCGATCGCCTTGGCGTCGAACGCCATGAGGTTGGACAGTCGCACCTCGACCTTGTCCATCGTGAAGCCGACCACCGACAGCGTCGCGCCATGGACGAGCAGCCCGTACGCGGTGAGCTGCCCCGCCGCCGTCCCCGAGCATTCGAAGATGATCCATTCGGTGCTCTTGAGGCCGTTCGCCTTCGCGAACGCGCCGATCGCCGCCTTCATTGCCTTGCCGTCGTGCGCGCGCGCATCGAGTGTGAGCGCCGCGCCATGTTGCGCGACCGCCGCGAGCTTGTCGGCGTCGACGTCGATGGCGACGACCTTTGCTCCAAATGCCCGCGCGATCTGCACGCAATAGCCGCCGACCCCGCCCGCGCCGACCACGATGGCGAGGCTGCCCGGCGCGACGCCGGCACGGCGCACGGCCTGGTAGGGCGTGGTCAACGCGTCGGCGACGATCGACACGTCGGCGAGCGTGAGGCCCACCTTGGCGAGCCGTGTCTCATCGACTTCGCAGAGCCCGCGGCCGGGCACGACGATGTGGGAGGCGAAACCGCCGTGGATGTCGTTGCCGGGCATCTTCTGCGCGCGGCAGATCGGCGCAAGACCACGTTGGCAGAGGTCACATTGCCCGCACGGCAGCACAGCCGGAACGATCACCGCCTTGTTCATCCAGCCTTCGGCGCCGGCGCCGGCCGCGACGACGCGCCCGCTGATCTCGTGCCCCAGCGTGAGCGGCAGCGGATGGTTGGTCCGCACGCCGTCATAGTAGTAGCCGAGGTCGGTGTGGCAGACGCCGCAGCCCGCGATCGCGACGACGACCTCGCCGGGACCCGGCGCGGCCGTGAATTGCGCGGACGCGAGCGGCGCCTTCACCGCGGTCATGACCCACCGTCGGGCTTCGATGCTCATGCGGAAAGCTCCTCCTCGAATGGCGCCGCCCGGGCGAGGGTGAAAGACCCTTCTGGCGGCTATTACGGTATTACAGTACCATAATACCGGTTTTGCTGAAAATCATCATGCGCGGCCGCGCTTGCGGGCGCATTGATCTCGATCAACTGCCCCCGGCCGGGGAGCCGGTTAACTGTCGGCATACGGATGCAACGGGAGTCACAGGTGGAGCCACGGACCGAAAAGCCGGCACGCGCCGCAACGACGGCACCGCCCCGCCCACGCGCGGCGCCCGCCGCGCATAGCATTTCGATCGCCCTCGCCGGCAGCGGCGGCAGCGGCGTGATGACCGCGGGCACGCTGCTGGTCGGCGCCGCCGCCAAGGCGGGCTGGTATGGCCTCATGGTCCGCACCAGCGGCCCGCAGATTCGCGGCGGCGAGGCGGCGGCGCTGGTGCGCCTCGGGCGCAGCCCGATCGATACGCTCGACGACGCATTCGATGTGCTGCTCGCGATCGACTGGCAGAACGTCAACCGCTTCGCCGACGAGATTCCGCTCACCGCCGACAGCGTCGTCATCGGCGACGCCGACGAAGGCGACACGCCGGAGGTGTTCACGCAAAGCGGCGCGCGCCAGATCGCGCTGCCGCTCAAGAAGACCGCAAAGGAGATCAAGGGCAGCTGGACCAACATGGTCGCGCTCGGCGTCGCCGGCGCGCTCGCGGGGATTCCCGTCGAGGCGCTGGAAGCCGCGCTGCGCGAGTCGTGGAAGCGCGACGCCGCGCTGCTCGCGCCCAACCTCGAGGCACTCGCGCGAGGCATCGCCGCGGGGCGCGGCATCGATGGCGTTCGCGGAATCCCATCCGGAACGCCGGGTCGCGGCAAGCGCTGGCTCATCTCCGGCAACGAGGCGGCGGGGCTGGGCGCGGTCCGCGGCGGCGTGCGCTTCGTCGCCGCCTACCCGATCACGCCTGCGACCGAGCTGCTCGAATGGATGGCGCCCGCGCTCGCGAAGGTCGGCGGCACGCTGCTGCAGGCCGAGGACGAGCTCGCCTCCGTCAACATGATCATCGGCGCGTCGTACGGCGGCGTGCCCTCGCTCACGGCGACGGCGGGACCGGGCCTCGCGCTGATGACCGAAGGCATCGGTCTCGCGGTCGGCGCCGAGATCCCGATCGTCGTCGTCGACGTGATGCGCGGCGGCCCCTCGACCGGCATTCCGGCGAAAAGCGAGCAGAGCGACCTTTCGTTCGCCGTCAGCGGGCTCCACGGCGACGCGCCGCGGCTCGTGCTGGCGCCGACCTCGATCGCCGATTGCGTCGCGACGACGCAATGGGCCGTGCATCTCGCCGAATCGCTGCAGGCGCCCGCGATCGTGCTGTCCGATCAATTTCTGGGGCAATCGCGCGCGATCATCGACCGTCCCGCGGACATCGCGTTCGCTGGAAGGCGCCTCACCGCCGCCGCCGACACGCCGGACTACAAGCGCTACGCCAACACCGAATCCGGCGTCTCGCCGATGGCGATTCCCGGAACCCTTGGCGTCGTCTATACGGCCGACGGCCTCGAGCACTCCGAAGGCGGCACGCCGAGCAGCAATGCCCGCGATCACGACGTGCAGCTCGACAAGCGCGCGCGCAAGCTCGAGCAGTTCGACTACGGCGCGATGTGGGCGGACGTCGAGGGCGACGGCGAATGCGCCGTGATCACGTTCGGCTCGACAACCGCCGCGGTGCGCGAAGGCGTCGCGCGCGCCACCGCGAACGGCGCGAGCCTCCGCCTGATCGCGCTGCGCCTCCTCGCGCCGGCGCAGCCGGAAAAGCTCGCAGCTGCGCTAAAGGGCGTGAAGAAGGTGCTCGTCGTCGAGCAGAACCACGGCGCGCAGCTCTTTCGCTACCTGCGCTCGATGTACGACCTCCCGGGAAAGCCGGCGAGCTTCCACCGGCCGGGTCCGCTGCCGCTGCGACCCGGCCAGCTCGCGAACGCGATCCTCGACTGGAGCGGGCGATGAACGGGATCGGATGGAGGCCTCGGTCATGAGCGATACCGCAACCGTTACCCCGCTGCGCACGGCGGCGATGTACAAGTCCGCGTACAAGCCGATCTGGTGCCCGGGCTGCGGCGACTTCTCGGTGCTGAGCTCGCTCACCAAGGCGCTGGCGATGATCGCCGTGCCTCCCGAGAAAGTCGCGGTCGTCTCCGGCATCGGCTGCTCGTCGCGCATTCCCGCCTACACGACGTGCTACGGCTTTCATGGCGTGCACGGCCGCGCGCTCGCGGCCGCGACCGGCCTCAAGGTCGCGCGGCCCGACCTCACGGTCGTCGTGACCGGCGGCGACGGCGACGGCTACTCGATCGGCGGCAACCATTTCCTGCACGCGTGCCGGCGCAACGTCGACCTCACCTATATCGTGATGGACAACCACGTGTACGGGATGACGAAGGGGCAGCCGTCGCCGACGACCGAGCCCGACTGGGACTCGAAGCTCTCGCCGGGCGGCACCGGCGTGCGGCCGTTCCATCCGCTGGTGATCGCGCTCGCGTCCGGCGCGAACTTCGTCGCGCGCGGATTCGCCGGCGACCCGAACGGGACGGCCGCGATCATCGCCGAAGCGATCCGGCATCCGGGCTTCTCGTTCGTCGAAGTGCTGAGCCCGTGCGTGACGTTCCGGCCCGAGCAGCGCGCCTGGAAGGAGCTTGCGCACCCGGCGCCGGTCACGGCGACCGACGATCCGGCGCGCGCGGCGCAACGCATCATGACCGACGACGGCTTCAACATCGGCGTGCTGTATGCGGGCAAGCGCACGCCCTATCCCATCCCGACCGGACAGGCGCAATGCACGCCGGCCGACCTCGAAACGGAGTTCGCACCATGAACGCGGCGACGGCACGTACCACCACCAAGAAGACCGCGGCGCGCAAGCGCGCGTCGACCCGCACGGCGTCATCGGTCGCCAAGGCGAAACCGGCCGCGGCCACGAAATCGAAGGCGCCCGCGGCGCCACCCGTCCCCGCCGTGCGCGCCCCGCGCACGCTCTCCGAGTTCATGGCGCAGGCCTGGCTGATGGAGATCGAGGCCGCGCAGCGCTACAACGAATTCGCCGACGCGATGGAGATGCACAACAATCCCGACGTGGCGGAGATGTTCCGCACGATGGCGGGCTACGAGACGAAGCACGCCGACGCGATCATGGCCGAAATGGGCTGGACCGAAGCCCCGCCGCTCACGCCGCGCAGCGGCGACTGGCCCGGCGTCGAAGGACCGGAAACGGCGCCCGGCGACGCCGTCCATTACCTGATGCAGCCGTGGCACGCGCTGACGCTGGCGCTCGCCTCCGAGCGCCGCGCCGAAAGATTCTTCTTGGACTTGGCGGGTGCGGCCACGGTCGACTCGGTGCGCCGCGCGGCGCGGGAGCTCGCGGCGGAGGAGCGCGAGCACGTCAACCTCGTGCTCGAGTGGATGGAAAAGGTGCCGCCGCCCGATTCGGACTGGTCGCACGACCCCGATCCGCCGCGCAACATGGACTGAAGGGGCGACGCGTGCAGCTCGACGGCAAGGTCGCGATCGTCACCGGCGCGGCGCAGGGCATCGGCGCCGCCGTGGCGCGGGCGTTCGCGCGCGAAGGCGCACGCGTCGGCGTGGTCGACCTCTCCCGCGAGCGCGCCGAGGCCGTCGCAACCGAGTTGCGCGCCGACGGCGCCGATGCGATCGGCCTCGGGTGCGACGTTGCCAATCGAGCCGACGTCGACAAGATGGCCGCGGCGATGCACGAGCGCTTCGGCCGCGTCGACATCCTCGTGAACAACGCCGGCATCGTCCGTGCGGCGATGCTGCACAAGATGACCGCCGCGCAGTGGAGCGAAGTGCTCGCGGTGCATCTGACGGGCAGCTTCAACTGCCTGCAGGCGGTCGTCGCCGGGATGATGGAGCAGCGCTACGGCCGCATCGTCAACGTCACGTCGTCGGCGGGCGTGCTGGGGACGATCGGCCAGATCAACTACAGCGCGGCGAAGGCCGGGATTCTCGGCCTCACCATGTCGGCGGCGAAGGAGCTCGCCAAATACGGGATCACCGTCAACGCGATCGCGCCCGCCGCGGCGACGCCGATGACCGAGCTGATCCGCACCGACGAGCGCTTCAGGGACAAGTACCTCGACCGCATTCCGATGGGACGCTGGGCCGAGCCGGACGAGATCGCGCCGGCGTTCGTGTTCCTCGCCTCGGCCGGCGCCAGCTACGTCACCGGGCAGGTGCTCGCCGCCGACGGCGGGCTCACCATTCGCTAGACCACCGATCGATGCCGGGCAGCAGCCGCGCGGCATCGAAGGGGAAGGCGGAGCGCGCGACGCGCGGTGCGCCCCGGCCGAGATTCTCGCTACTCGCTCATCTTGTTGTTCCGCATCGCCGCCTCGA